>CAVWBC010000011.1:0-348834 GCA_963753095.1 uncultured Actinomycetota bacterium | reverse complement strand
GCTGATCCGGGGCAGCGGTTGTCGGGATTGATGTGCTTGATGAGGCTGAGCATGGCCGGCTTGATCGGTGGGGTAACCGGGCGGTGCTCGGTGAGCCGGTGGGGGTGTTGCCGTCGATTCCGGAGTTGTTCGCTGTGCAGGTGGCCCGGGCGCCGGGGGTGGTGGCGATCACCTGTGGTGAGAGTGTGTGGAGTTACGGCGAGCTTGATGAGGCTTCGAATCGGTTGGCGCACTTTCTGGTTGAGCGGGGTGTGGGCCCGGGTCGAGTGTGGCGTTGTTGTTGCCGCGTTCGGCCGAGGCGATCGTGGCGATCTTGGCGGTGCTCAAGTGTGGGGCGGCGTATGTGCCGATCGATCCGGCTCATCCCGATGCCCGCCTCGGGTTCATGCTCGCTGATGCCGCCCCGGCCGCGGTGCTCACCACCGCGGCGTTGCGGGGGCGGTTGGCGCAGTCGGGGGTGGCGGTCATCGACGTTGATGATCCGGGCATTGCCGCCACGTCGAGTACCGCGCTGCCGATCCCGGCTGCTGATGGGATCGCTTACATCATTTACACCTCGGGAACCACCGGCACCCCGAAGGGGGTGGCGATTCCGCATCGCAACGTCACCCAATTGTTGGCGTCGTTGGATTCGGAGTTGTCGTTGGGTCGGGTGTGGACGCAGTGTCACTCGCTGGCGTTCGATTTTTCGGTGTGGGAGATCTTCGGGGCGCTGCTGCACGGGGACCGGTTGGTGGTGGTGCCCGAGGAGGTGGTGCGTTCCTCGGAGGAGTTGCACGCCTTGTTGGTCGCCGAGCAGGTGGGCATGCTCAGTCAGACCCCGTCGGCTTTTGATGTATTGCAGGCCGCCGATGCGCTGAACCCCGAATTGGGTGAGCAGCTGAAGCTGAAGACCGTGGTGTTCGGCGGTGAGGCGTTGGAGCCGGCCGGCTGGGGGCGTGGATGCATCGGCATCCGGGTCTGCCGCGGATGGTCAACATGTATGGCATCACCGAGACGACGGTGCACGCGTCGTTCCGGGAGATCGTCGGCAACGACGTCGAGGTCAACAGCAGCCCGATCGGGGTGCCGCTGAAGCATCTGGGCTTGTTTGTCCTTGATGGGTGGTTGCGTCCGGTGCCGGTGGGGGTGGCCGGTGAGTTGTATGTGGCCGGTGGCGGTGTGGGTGTGGGTTATGTGAATCGGGCGGGGTTGACCGGGTCGCGGTTTGTGGCGTGTCCGTTCGGGGGTTCGGGGTCGCGGATGTATCGCACCGGGGATTTGGTACCTGGGGTGGTGATGGGCAGTTGCAGTATGTGGGTCGGGTTGATGAGCAGGTCAAGATCCGCGGGTATCGCATTGAGTTGGGTGAGGTTCAGGCTGCTCTGGCTTCGTTGGAGGGGGTGGGGCAGGCGGCGGTGATCGCCCGTGAGGATCATCCCGGTGATAAACGTCTTGTCGGTTATGTGACCGAAACCATCTCTGGTGCAGTGGATCCTGTCATGGTTCGTGGGGCGTTGGCGGAGCGGTTGCCGGGGTATATGGTGCCGGCGGCGGTGGTGGTGCTCGATGTGTTGCCGTTGACGGTGAACGGCAAGTTGGATGTTCGGGCGTTGCCGGCTCCGGAGTTTGGCGGTGTGGGTCAGTATCGGGCGCCGTCGACGGCGGTGGAAGAGGTGTTGGCTGGGATTTATGCCCAGGTGCTCGGTGTGCAGCGGGTCGGGGTTGATGATTCGTTCTTCGACCTCGGTGGGGATTCGTTGTCGGCGATGCGTCTGATCGCTGCCGTGAACGCCGCCCTCGATGTCGAGGTGTCGGTGCGGGCGGTGTTTGAGGCGCCGACGGTGGCGCAGCTGGCTGGGTGGATGGGCAGTCATGCTGGGGGGCGGGTGGTGGCGCCGTTGACGGTGCAGGCGCGTCCTGCGGTGGTGCCGTTGTCGTTTGCGCAGAGCAGGTTGTGGTTTATCGATCAGTTGCAGGGTCCTTCGGCGGTGTACAACATGGCGGTGGGGTTGCGGTTGCGCGGGATCTGGATGTTGGGGCGTTGGGGGCGGCGTTGGGTGATGTGGTGGGCCGTCACGAGAGCCTGCGCACGGTGTTCGTGGCTTCCGGGGGGGTTCCCGCGCAGGTGGTGATGCCGTCCGAGCAGGCCGTCTGGGTTGGGAGGTCGTTGATGCCACGGGGTGGTCGCCGGCCCGGCTGCATGAGGCGCCATCGGGGGTGGCGCGGCACAGTTTTGATCTGGCACCGAGATTCCGTTGCGGGCCACGCTTTTCCGTGTCGGCGAGGATGAGCATGTGTTGGTGGGGGTGGTGCACCATATCGCAGGTGATGGGTGGTCGATCACCCCGTTGGTGGGCGATCTGGGGGTGGCCTATGCCGCCCGGTGCGCTGGGCAGGCCCCGGTGTGGGCGCCGTTGCCGGTGCAGTATGTCGATTACACGTTGTGGCAGCGTGCCCAGTTCGGTGATCTCGTGATCCGCTCAGCCGTATCGGTGCGCAGGTGGCCTATTGGGAAGACGCTTTGGCGGGGATGCCGGAGCGGGTGTCGTTACCCACGGATCGGCCGTATCCGGTGGTGGCGGATTATCGGGGTGCGACGGTGGCGGTGGACTGGCCGGCGGAGTTGCAGCAGAAGGTTCGGGCGCTGGCCGCGCAGTACGAAACGACGACTTTCATGGTGGTGCAGGCCGCGTTGGCGGTGTTGTTGGCCAAGCTCAGTGGCAGTTCTGATGTGGCGGTGGGGTTCCCGATCGCGGGGCGTCGTGATCCTGCGCTCGATGATTTGGTCGGGTTCTTCGTCAACACGTTGGTGTTGCGGGTCGATCTGGGTGGGGATCCCACGGTCGCCGAGGTGCTCGCCCAGGTCCGTCGCCGCAGTTGGCCGCCTTTGAGCATCAGGATGTGCCGTTCGAGGTTTTGGTCGAGCGGCTCAACCCGGCCCGTGATGACCCATCACCCGCTGATACAGGTGATGTTGGCCTGGCAGAACCTTACAGACGATCCGGCGGCGGGGCTGGCCTGGGTGATCTGCAGGCGACCGCTTTTCCGACCGACACTCAAACTGCCCGGATGGATCTGGTGTTCTCGCTGGCCGAACGTTTCAACGAGACCGGGGGGCCTGCCGGGATCGGCGGAATGGTGGAGTTCCGCACCGATGTGTTCGACGCGCACAGTATCGAGCCCCTGATCGAGCGGTTGGGGCGGGTGTTGGTGGTGATGGCGGCTGATCCGGGTGCGCGGTTGTCGTCGATTGATGTGCTGGATGTGGCTGAGCATGCCCGGCTGGATGGTTGGGTTATCGTGCTGTGCTGGCGGAGTCGGTGGGGGTGTTGCTGTCGATTCCGGAGTTGTTCGCCGGGCAGGTGGTGTGTGCGCCGGAGGCGGTGGCGTTGACCTCTGGTGGTCGTGTGTTTGACGTTATCGCCGAGCTTGATGAGGCGTCGAATCGGTTGGCGCATTTGTCTTGTCGAGTGTGGTGCGGGTCCGGGTGAGTCTGTGGCGTTGTTGTTGCGCGTTCGGCTGAGGCGATCGTGGCGATTTTGGCGGTGCTCAAGACTGGGGCGGCGTATTTGCCGATCGATCCGGCTCATCCTGATGCGCGGATCGGGTTCATGCTCGCTGATGCCGCACCGGTCGCGGTGATGACCACCGCGGAGTTGCGGGGCGGTTGGCGGGGTCGGGGGTGGCGGTCATCGATGTTGAGGATCCGGCGCATTGACGCTAATCCCGAGTACCGCGCTGCCGATGCCGGCGCCTGATGACGTTGCTCACATCATCTACACCTCGGGTACCACGGGTGTGCCCAAGGGGGTTGCGGTCACTCATCAGAACGTGACGCAGTTGTTCGGAGTGCTGGATGCCGGTCTGCTGGCGGCCGCAGCAGGTGTGGGCGCAGTGTCACTCGTTGGCGTTTGACTTTTCGGTGTGGGAGATCTGGGGGGCGCTGCTGCATGGTGGGCGGCTGGTGGTGGTGGCGAGGAGGTGACGAGTTCGCCGGAGGATCTGCATGCGCTGTTGGTCGCCGAGGAGGTCACGGTGCTCAGCCAGACGCCGTCAGCGGTCGGGGTGCTGTCTCCGGCAGGGTTTGGAGTCGGCGTCGTTGATGATCGCCGCTGAGGCCGTGCCCGGCCGAGGTGGTGGATCGGTGGGCGCCGGGGCGGGTGATGATCAATGCTTACGGTCCGACCGAGACCACGGTGTATGCGACGATCAGCCAGCCGTTGGTGCCGGATCGGGATGTGGTGCCCATTGGTGTCGCCGGTGCCGGGGGCGGCGTTGTTTGTGCTGGATGGGTGGTTGCGTCCGGTGCCGGTGGGGGTGGTCGGTGAGTTGTATGTGGCCGGCGTGGTGTGGGTGTGGGTTATGTGCGTCGTGCGGGGTTGACGGCGTCGCGGTTTGTGGCGTGCCCGTTCGGGGCGCCGGGGTCGCGGATGTATCGCACCGGGGATCTGGTGGCCTGGGGTGCTGATGGGCAGTTGCGGTATCTGGGCCGTGCCGATGAGCAGGTCAAGATCCGCGGGTATCGCATCGAGTTGGGTGAGATTCAGGCGGCGTTGGCTGATTTGGAGGGTGTGGAGCAGGCGGTGGTGATCGCGCGTGAGGACCACCCCGGTGATAAGCGGCTGGTCGGTTATCTCACCGAGTCGTGCGGTGGATCCTGTCGTGGTGCGTGCGGCGTTGGGTGAGCGGTTGCCGGCCTATATGGTGCCGGCGGCGGTGGTGGTGCTGGCGCGTTGCCGTTGACGGTAACGGCAAACTCGACAAGCGGGCGTTGCCGGCCCCGGAGTATGCCGGTGCGGGTCACTATCGGGCGCCGGCGACAGCGGTCGAGGAGATCTTGGCCGGGATCTATGCCCAGGTGCTCGGGTTGGATCGGGTCGGGGTCGATGATTCGTTCTTCGATCTCGGTGGGGACTCGTTGTCGGCGATGCGTCTGATCGCGGCGGTCAACGCCGCCCTGGATGCCGAGGTCCGGTGCGGGCGGTGTTTGAGGCGCCGACGGTGGCGCAGCTGGCGGGGCGATGGGCAGCAGGCTGGGGGGCGGGTGGTGGCGCCGTTGATGGCGCAGGAGCGTCCTGCGGTGGTGCCGTTGTCGTTTGCGCAGAGCAGGTTGTGGTTTATCGATCAGTTGCAGGGTCCTTCGCCGGTGTACAACATGCCGCTCGGGTTGCGGTTGCGGGGGGCCTCGATGTTGGGGCGTTGGGGGCGGCGCTCGGTGATGTGGTGGGCCGTCACGAGAGTCTGCGTACGGTGTTCGTGGCTCCGGGGGGATCCCGCAGCAGGTGGTGGTTCCGGCTGAGCGGGCCGCCTTGAGTTGGGAGGTGGTTGATGCCACCGGGTGGTCGCCGGCCCGGCTGCATGAGGCGGCCACGGGGGTGGCGCGGCACAGTTTTGATCTGGCTACCGAGATTCCGTTGCGGGCCACCCTTTTCCGTGTCGGTGAGGATGAGCATGTGTTGGTGGGGGTGGTGCACCATATCGCTGGTGATGGGTGGTCGATCGCCCCGTTGGTGCGCGATCTGGGGGTGGCTTATGCCGCCCGGGCGGCTGGGCAGGCCCCGGAGCTGGGCGCCGTTGCCGGTGCAGTACGCCGATTACACGTTGTGGCAGCGTGCCCAGTTCGGTGATCTCGATGATCCGCTCAGTGTGATCGGTGCCCAGTTGGCCTATTGGGAAGACGTTTTGGCGGGGATGCCGGAGCGGGTGGCGTTGCCGACGGATCGGCCCTATCCGGTGGTGGCGGACTATCGGGGTGCCACGGTGGATCTCGACTGGCCGGTGGAGTTGCAGCAGAAGTTCGGGCGCTGGCCGGGCAGTGCGGTGCGACGAGTTTCATGGTGGTGCAGGCCGCGTTGGCGGTGTTGTTGGCCAAGCTCAGTGGCAGTTCTGATGTGGCGGTGGGGTTCCCGATCGCGGGGCGTCGTGATCCTGCTCTTGATGATCTGGTCGGGTTCTTCGTCAACACGTTGGTGTTGCGGGTGGATCTGGGTGGGGATCCCACGGTGGCCGAGGTCCTGGCCCGGGTCCGGCGTCGCAGTTTGGACGCTTTCGAGCATCAGGATGTGCCGTTCGAGGTGCTGGTCGAGCGGCTCAACCCGGCCCGCTCGATGACCCATCACCCGCTGGTGCAGGTGGCGTTGGCCTGGCAGAACTTCGCCGGCAGCAACGACCCCGCGGCCGGGTTGGCGTTGGGTGATCTGGAGGTCACCCCTTTGGCTACGACACTCACACCGCCCGGATGGATCTGACGGTCTCGATGGCGAGCGGTTCAGCCGAGGCTGGGGACCTGGCCGGGATCGCCGGGACGGTGGAGTTCCGCACCGATGTGTTCGACCCGGCCAGTATCGAGCTCCTCATCGAGCGGTTGCGGCGGGTGTTGGTGGCGGTGGCGGCCGATCCGGCGCAGCGGTTGTCGTGCGATTGATGTGCTCGATGAGGCTGAGCATGCGCCGCCTGGATCGGTGGGGTAACCGGGCGGTGCTGACGAGCCGGTGGGCGGCGGTGTCGATTCCGGAGTTGTTCGCCGCGCAGGTGGCGCGCACCCCGGAGGCGGTGGCGATCGACCTGCGGGGGCCGTGTCGTGGACCTTATCGCGAGCTCGATGAGGCCTCGAATCGGTTGGCGCACTGTCTGGTTGAGCGGGGTGCGGGCCCGGGACGTGTGTGGCGTTGTTGTTGCCGCGGTCGGCTGAGGCGATCGTGGCGATCCTGGCGGTGCTCAAGACGGGGGCGGCGTATGTGCCGATCGATCCGGCGCATCCCGCCGCCCGGATCGGGTTCATGCTCGCTGATGCCGCCCCGGTCGCGGTGATCACCACCGCGGAGTTGCCGGAGCGGTTGGCGCGGTCGCGAGCTGGCGGTCATCGATGTCGATGATCCGGCCATTGACGCCCAGTCGAGTACCGCGCTGCCGGTCGCCGGCTGCTGATGACATCGCCTACATCATCTACACCTCGGGAACCACCGGCGTGCCGAAGGGGGTGGCGGTCACCCATCGCAACGTCACCCAGTTGTTCGACTCACTGGACGCCGGTCTGCGGCGGCCGGGCAGGTGTGGACGCAGTGTCACTCGCTGGCGTTCGACTTTTCGGTGTGGGAGATCTTGGGTGCGCTGCTGCACGGGGGGCGGCTGGTGGTGGTGCCCGAGGAGGTGGCCGCGCTCACCGGAAGACTTCCACGCCTGCTGGTCGCCGAGCAGGTCACGGTGCTGACCCAGACTGCCGTCGGCGGTGGGGGTGTTCTCGCCGCAGGGTTTGGAGTCGGTGGCGTTGGTGGTGGCGGTGAGGCCTGCCCGGCCGAGGTGGTGGATCGGTGGGCGCCGGGGCGGGTGATGATCAACGCCTACGGCCCGACCGAGACCACGATGTGTGCGGCGATCAGTGCGCCGTTGGCGGCGGGTCGGCGGGTGGTGCCGATCGGTTCGCCGATGGCGGGGGCGGCGTTGTTTGTGCTGGATGGGTGGTTGCGTCCGGTGCCGGCGGGGGTGGTCGGTGAGTTGTATGTGGCCGGTGGCGGTGTGGGTGTGGGGTATGTGGGTCGGGCGGGGTTGACCGGGTCGCGGTTTGTGGCGTGTCCGTTCGGGGGTCCGGGGGCGCGGATGTATCGCACCGGGGATCTGGTGCGGTGGGGTGCTGATGGGCAGCTGCAGTATGTGGGGCGCGCCGATGAGCAGGTCAAGATCCGCGGGTATCGCATCGAGTTGGGTGAGATCCAGGCGGCGCTGGCCGGGTTGGAGGGGGTGGAGCAGGCGGTGGTGATCGCCCGTGAGGACCGCCCCGGCGACAAGCGGCTGGTCGGCTATGTGACCGAGACCATCGCGGCGCAGTGGATCCGGCTGGTTCGCGCGCCGCGTTGGCTGAGCGGTTGCCGGGTTATATGGTGCCGGCGGCGGTGGTGGTGCTCGAGGCGTTGCCGTTGACGGTCAACGGCAAACTCGACACCCGGGCGCTGCCGGCTCCGGAATACACCGGTGTCGGTCAGTATCGGGCCCCGGTCGACGGCGGTCGAGGAGATCCTGGCCGGGATCTATGCCCAGGTGCTCGGTGTGGAGCGGGTCGGGGTCGATGACTCGTTCTTCGATCTGGGTGGGGATTCGTTGTCGGCGATGCGGCTGGTCGCCGCGATCAACACCGCCTTGGATGCCGAGGTTTCGGTGCGGGCGGTGTTCGAGGCGCCCACGGTTGCGCAGTTGGCGCCTCGTGGCAGTCGGCTGGGGGTGCGGGTGGCTGGAGCCGTTGGTGGCGCGGCAGCGGCCGGCGGTGGTGCCGTTGTCGTTTGCGCAGAGCCGGTTGTGGTTCCTCGACCAGTTGCAGGGGCCCTCACCGGTTTACAACATGGCGGTCGGCGTTGCGGCTGAGCGGGGCTCTGGATGTCGAGGCGTTGGGGGCGGCGCTGGCCGATGTGGTGGGCCGTCACGAGAGCCTGCGCACGGTGTTCCCGGCGCCCGAGGGGATCCCCCAGCAGGTGGTGGTGCCGGCCGAGCGGGCCGATTTCGGGTGGGAGGTCGTCGATGCCACTGGCTGGTCGGCGGCCCGGCTGCGGTGAGGCTGTCGAGGAGGTGGCGCGGCACAGCTTTGATTTGGCCACCGAGATTCCTTTGCGGGCACGGCTTTTCCGCGTCGGCGACGATGAGCATGTGTTGGTGGGGGTGGTGCACCATATCGCTGCCGATGGCTGGTCGATCACCCCGCTGGTGCGTGATCTGGGGGTGGCGTATGCCACCCGGTGTGCTGGGCAGGCCCCGGGGTGGGCGCCGTTGGCGGTGCAGTACGTCGATTACACGTTGTGGCAGCGCGCGCAGTTCGGTGACCTCGATGACCGCGACAGTCGTGATCGGCGCGCAGTTGGCCTATTGGCAGGATGCCTTGGCCGGGATGCCGGAGCGGCTGGCGTTGCCTACGGATCGGCCGTATCCGGTGGTGGCCGATTACCGTGGTGCCACGTGTGGCCGTGGACTGGCCGGCGGAGTTGCAGCAGCGGGTGCGCGGCGTGGCGCGGGCAGCACAACGCGACCAGTTTCATGGTGGTGCAGGCCGCGCTTGGCGGTGTTGTTGGCCAAGCTGAGTGCGCAGCTCTGATGTGGCGGTGGGGTTCCCGATCGCCGGACGCCGTGATCCCGCGCTCGATGAGCTGGTCGGGTTCTTCGTCAACACGTTGGTGTTGCGGGTCGATCTGGCCGGCGATCCCACGGTGGCCGAGTTGCTGGCTCAGGTGCGGCAGCGCAGCCTGGCGGCCTTCGAGCATCAGGATGTGCCGTTCGAGGTGCTGGTGGAGCGGCTCAACCCGACCCGCAGTCATGACCCATCACCCGCTGGTGCAGGTGATGTTGGCCTGGCAGAACTGCCAGGACGAGCTCCCGCCGCCGGGCTGACGTTGGGTGATCTGCAGGTCACCCCGTTGCCGGCGGACACCCGCACCGCCCGAATGGATTTGACGTTTTCGTTGGCCGAACGCTTCACCGAGGCTGGCGAGCCCGCCGGGATCGGCGGGGCGGTGGAGTTCCGCACCGATGTGTTCGACGCCGCCAGCATCGAGGCTGCTGATCGAGCGGTTGCGGCGGGTGTTGGTGGCGATGGCCGCCGATCCGGGCCGGCGGTTGTCGTCGATTGATGTGCTTGATGAGGCTGAGCATGCGCCGGCTGGATGAGTGGGGTAATCGGGCGGTGCTGACCCGGCGCGGCCGGTCGGCGGTCGTCGATTCCGGAGTTGTTCGCTGCGCAGGTGGCGCGGGCCCGGAGGCGGTGGCGATCACGCTGTGAGGGCGTGTCGTGACGTATCGGCGAGCTTGATGAGGCGTCGAATCGGTTGGCGCACTGTCTGGTTGAGCAGGGTGCGGGCCCGGGGCGTGTGTGGCGTTGTTGTTGCCGCGTTCGGCTGAGGCGATCGTGGCGATCTTGGCGGTGCTCAAGACGCGGGGCGGCGTATGTGCCGATCGATCCGGCGCTGCCCGATGCCCGGGTCGGGTTCATGCTCGCCGATGCCGCACCGGTCGCGGTGATCACCACCGCGGCAGTTGCGGGCGCGGTTGGCGGAGTCGAGCGTGGCGGTCATCGATGTCGATGATCCCGGCATCGCCGCAACCCGGCACGGCGTTGCCGGTCCCGGCGGCCGATGATATCGCTTATCTGATCTACACCTCGGGGACCACCGGTGTTCCCGAAGGGGGTGGCCATCACCCACCACAATGTGACCCAGTTGTTCGGAGTCCTCGATGCCGGCCTGCCGCGGGCCGGGCAGGTGTGGACGCAGTGTCATTCGCTGGCGTTCGACTTCTCGGTGTGGGAGATCTGGGGTGCGCTGCTGGGCGGGGGCCGGCTGGTGGTGGTGCCCGAGGCGGTGGCGCGCTCTCCGGACGACTTCCACGACCTTGCTGGTGGCCGAACGGGTCACTGTGCTGACCCAGACCCCGTCGGCGGTCGGGGCTGCTCTCGCGCGAGGGTTGGAGTCGGTGGCGTTGCTGGTCGGCGGTGAGGCGTGTCCGGCCGAGGTGGTGGATCGGTGGGCGCCGGGGCGGGTGATGGTCAACGCCTACGGTCCGACCGAGACCACGGTGTATGCCTCGATGAGCGCGCCGCTGGCGGCGGGTCGGCGGTGTGGTGCCGATCGGTGCGCCGGTGGCGGGGGCGGCGTTGTTTGTGCTCGATGGGTGGTTGCGCCCGGTGCCGGTGGGGGTGGTGGGGGAGTTGTATGTGGCCGGTGGCGGGGTGGGTGTGGGGTATGTGGGTCGGGCGGGGTTGACGGGGTCGCGGTTTGTGGCGTGTCCGTTCGGGGGGCCGGGGGCGCGGATGTATCGCACCGGGGATCTGGTGCGCTGGGGTGCTGATGGGCAGTTGCAGTATGTGGGGCGTGCTGATGAGCAGGTCAAGATCCGCGGGTATCGCATCGAGTTGGGCGAGATCCAGGCGGCGCTGGCCGGTTGGACGGGGTGGAGCAGGCGGTGGTGATCGCCCGCGAGGACCGCCCCGGTGATAAGCGGCTGGTCGGCTATGTCACCGGGACCGCCGACCCGGTGGACCGGTCGCGTCGCGGCGCGTTGGCCGAGCGGTTGCCGGCCTATATGGTGCCGGCGGCGGTGGTGGTGCTCGAGGCGTTGCCGTTGACGGTCAACGGCAAACTCGACACCCGCGCGTTGCCGGCACCGGAATATCAGCGATGCCGATCAGTATCGGGCGCCGTCGACGGCGGTCGAGGAGATCCTGGCCGGGATCTATGCCCAGGTGCTCGGTGTGGAGCGGGTCGGGGTCGATGACTCGTTCTTCGACTTGGGCGGGGACAGCATTTTGTCGATGCAGGTGGTGGCGCGGGCGCGGGCGGCGGGTCTGGTCGTGTCGGCCGCGTGATATTTTCGTCGAGCAGACCGTGGCCGCGGCTGGCCCGGGTGGCGGTGGTCGCCGATCGGCGAGGCAGGTGTGGTCGACGAGGGTGTGGGCCCGGTGGTGGCCACTCCGATCATGCGGTGGCTGCACGACGTGGACGGCCCGGTCGAGCAGTTCAACCAGACGGTGGTGGTGCAGACCCCGGCGGAGTCGGTGAGGCCGACGTGGTGGCTGGTGTTGCAGGCCCTGCTGGATCGGCATGCCATGCTTGCGGTTGCGGGTCGAGGACGACGGTGCCGGGGGATGGTCGCTGCAGGTGCCCGAAGCCGGGGTCGGTGCGATGCCGGCGATTGCGTGCCGACGTGCGGATGTGTTGTCCGATGCGGCGTTGGTGGCGGCGCGGTCGCGGTTGGATCCGGCGGCCGGGGTGATGCTCAGCGCGCTGTGGGCGGCCGATACCGGCCAGTTGGCGTTGATCGTTCACCATCTGGCGGTCGATGGGGTGTCCTGGCGAATCCTGTTGGAAGACCTCAATATTGCCTGGGCCCAGCATCGCAACGGCGCAGCCGGTGGCGTTGCCGGCGGGCGGGACGTCGTTTGCCCGATGGGCGTCGCTGCTGGCCGAGTATGCACGCAGCCGCGAGGTGGTGGAGCAGGCCGACGCGTGGCGGCAGGTGGCGGCGACCCCGTCGCGCTGCTGCCGGCGGTGCAGCCGGATCGGGATACCTATGCCAGCGCCGGGCAACTGTCGGTGTCACTGGATGTCGAGACCACCCGGCAGGTTGATCGGTGAGGTGCCGGCGGCGTTTCATGCCGGTGTGCAGGACATTCTGTTGATCGCATTCGGGTTGGCGTTGGCGCGAATTTCTGGGCTACCGATGGGCTCCGATCGGTATCGATGTCGAGGGCCATGGGCGCGATGAGGACCTGGCGCCGATGATGTCGACCTGTCGCGCACCGTGGGCTGGTTCACCGCCAAGTATCCGGTGGCGTTGACCGTCGGTGGACTGGACTGGGCGCAGGTGGTCGCCGGGGAGCCGCGCTGGGGGCGGTGATCAAGGACGCCAAGGAACAGCTGCGCGCCCTGCCCGACGGTCTGACCTACGGTCTGCTGCGGTATCTGAACCCCGACTTGATCTGGACGGGCCGGATCCGGTGATCGGGTTCAACTATCTGGGCCGACTCGGCGTCGGGGTGAGACTCTCCGATGACTTGTGGCGCATCGAGCCAGGACGGCGTGTCGGTCACCGATGCTGCCGCCGCGGCGATCCCGATGCCGTTGGCGCACACCGTGGAGCTCAACGCCGGCACCGTTGGACACCGAGGCCGGCCCGTGGCTGCAGGCCGTCTGGACGTGGGCGCACCTCGGTGCTGGATCGCGCGCAGGTCGGCCGGCTGAGCCGGTTGTGGTTCGAGGCGCTGGCCGGGATCTGCGCGCACGTGCGCAACGGTGGCGGTGGGCTGACCCCCTCGGATATCGCTGCCGGCCCGGCTGACGCAGCAGCAGATCGACGAGCTGAGCCGAGCATACCGCGGTCGCCGATGTGTTGCCGCTGACCCCGCTGCAGCAGGGGCTGCTGTTCCATGCCAGTCGCTCGCGGCGCGGCGACGATGTGTATGCGGTGCAGCTGGACATCACGTTGACCGGTCCGCTCGACCCGCACCGGCTGCGCGATGCGGTGCACACGGTGGTCAACCGTCATCCCCATCTGGCGGCCCGGTTCTGTGACGCAGTTCGATCGAGCCGGTGCAGATCATCCCGGCCGATCCCGTGATCGCCGTTGGCATGTCGACTGGAACTCAGTGCGAGTCGTCGATGATCAGATCGAGCAGTTGTGCGCCGCCGAACGCGCCGCGGTCGTGCGACCTGGCCGACCAGCCGGCGTTCCGGGCGGCGTTGATCCGCACCGCACACGACCGGCACCGGTTTGTGCTGACCAATCACCACATCGTGCTGGATGGCTGGTCGTTGCCGATCCTGCTGCAGGAGATCTTCGCCGGCTATTACGGGCAGCGGCTGCCCGCGGCGGTGCCCTATCGCAGGTTTGTCAGCTGGCTGGCCGATCGGGATCGTGAGGCGGCCCAGCGCGGCCTGGCGCGAGGTGCTCGCCGGTTTTGACACCCCCACCCTGGTCGGTCCGCCCGGCCGGGTGGGCCTGGGGCGGCGGGGCGTCGCATCGTTTCGGGTGTCCGACCGAGACGACGCGGGCGCTCGTGCGAGCTGGCGCGCTCCCAGCCACACCACGGTCAACACGGTGCTGCAGGCCGGCGTGGGCGCAGGTGCTGATGTGGCTGACCGGCCAGCGCGATGTGGTCTTCGGCACCGCGGTGTCGGGGCGGCCCGCCGAGGTGGCCGGCGCGGACTCGATGGTGGGGCTGTTGATCAACACGGTGCCGGTGCGGGCGACCATCACCGCGACGACCACGGTCGCCGAGCTGCTGAGCCAGCTGCAAGCGCGCCCACAACGACACCCTCGAACATCAGCATCTGGCGCTCAGCGAGATCCACCGCATCACCGGTCACGACCAGCTGTTCGACACCCTGTTCGTCTACGAGAACTATCCGATCGACACCGCCGCGTTCTCGGGCGCAACATGGCCTGGCCGTCACCGATTTCACTGCCCGCGAATCCAACCACTACCCGCTGACGGTGGTGGCCATGCCGGGCGAGGAACTGGGCCTGCGGGTCGAATTCGACACCGATGTGTTCGACGCGGCCGAGCATCGAGGCGCTGATCGGGCGGTTGCGGCGGGTGCTGGAGGCGATGACGGCCGATCCGGCCCGGCGGTTGTCGGTCGATCGATGTGCTCGATGAGGCTGAGCACGCCCGGCTGGATCGGGGTCGGTAACCGGGCGGTGCTCTGACCGGCGCGCGGTCGTCGCCGGTGTCGATTCCGGAGTTGTTCGCCGCGCAGGTGGCCCGCACGCCGGAGGCGGTGGCGCTCACCTGCGAGGGCCGGTCGTGTGACGTATCGGCGAGCTCGATGAGGCCGCGAATCGGTTGGCGCACTTGCTGGTTGAGCGGGGTGCGGGCCCGGGTCAGTGTGTGGCGTTGTTGTTGCCGCGTTCGGCTGAGGCGATCGTGGCGATTCTGGCGGTGCTCAAGACCGGGGCGGCGTATGTGCCGATCGATCCGGCGCATCCCGACGCCCGGATCGGGTTCATGCTCGCTGATGCCGCCCCGGTCGCGGTGATCACCACCGCGGAGTTGCGGGCGCGGCTGGACGGTGCGGACGTGGCGGTCATCGATGTCGATGATCCGGCGCATTGCCGCCAGTCCGAGCACCGCGTTGCCGGCGCCGGCCCCCGACGACATCGCCTACATCATCTACACCTCGGGCACCACCGGCACGCCCGAAGGGGGTGGCCGTCACCCACCGCAACGTCACCCAGTTGTTCGGAGTCGCTTGATACCGGCCTGCCTGGCGGCCGGGACAGGTGTGGACGCAGTGTCATTCGTTGGCGTTCGACTGTCTCGGTGTGGGAGATCTGGGGCGCGCTGCTGCACGGTGGGCGGCTGGTGGTGGTGCCCGAGGAGGTGGCCGGCTCACCGGAGGACTTGCACGCTCTGCTGGTCGCCGAACAGGTCAGCGTGCTGAGCCAGACCCCTTCGGCGGTGGGGATGCTGTCGCCGCGAGGGTTTGGAGTCGGTGGCGTTGATGGTGGCTGGTGAGGCGTGCCCGGCCGAGGTGGTGGATCGGTGGGCGCCGGGGCGGGTGATGGTCAACGCCTACGGCCCGACCGAGACCACGGTGTATGCGTCGATGAGTGCGCCGTTGGTGGCGGGCGTCCGATGTGGTGCCGATCGGGTCGCCGGTGGCGGGGGCGGCGTTGTTTGTGCTGGATGGCTGGTTGCGTGCCGGTGCCGGTGGGGGTGGTCGGTGAGTTGTATGTGGCCGGTGCGCGGTGTGGGTGTGGGGTATGTGCGTCGGGCGGGGTTGACCGGGTCGCGGTTTGTGGCGTGTCCGTTCGGGGCGCCGGGGTCGCGGATGTATCGCACCGGGGATTTGGTGCGCTGGGGTGCGTGATGGGCAGTTGCAGTATGTGGGGCGTGCTGATGAGCAGGTCAAGATCCGCGGGTATCGCATCGAGTTGGGTGAGATCCAGGCGGCGCTGGCCGCGCTGGAGGGGGTGGGGCAGGCGGTGGTGATCGCCCGTGAGGACCGTCCCGGCGATAAGCGTCTGGTCGGGTATATCACCGGCACCGCGCGTGACCCGGTCGAGGTCCGCGCGCAGCGTTGGCGGAGCGGCTGCCGGGCTATATGGTGCCGGCCGCGGTGGTGGTGCTCGAGGCGTTGCCGTTGACGGTCAACGGCAAACTCGACATCCGGGCGTTGCCGGCACCGGAATACCAGCGGTGCTGGCTCGGTATCGGGCGCCGGCGACCGCGGTCGAGGAGATCCTGGCCGGGATCTACGCCCAGGTGCTCGGTGTGGAGCGGGTCGGGGTCGACGACTCGTTCTTCGACCTCGGTGGGGATTCGTTGTCGGCGATGCGGCTGATCGCCGCGGTCAACGCCGCCCTGGATGCCGACCTGTCGGTGCGCGCGCTGTTCGAGGCGCCCTCGGTGCACGCGCTTGAGCCAGCAGGTCAGGCTGCCTCGACGGCCGTCGTGCACGGGCCCAGCTTCGCGGCGGTGCACGGGCGCAACGCCACCGAGATTCATGCCAGCGATCTGACGGCTGGAGAAGTTCATCGACGCCCCCACCCTGTCGGCGGCCCCGACGTTGGCCCGCGCCGACCGGCGAGCCGTCCACGGTGCTGCTGACCGGGGCGACCGGCTTCCTGGGCGCTACCTGGTCCTGGACTGGCTGGCGCGATTCGCCGATACCGACGGGACGCTGATCTGCCTGGTGCGGGCCGGCTCCGACGAGGCCGCCCGCCACCGCCTCGAGGACACCTTCGACACCGGCGACCCGGAGTTGCTGCGCGCATTTCCGGGCGCTGGCCGCCGACGGCCGGTTGCAGGTCATCGCCGGCGACAAGGGCCAGGCCAACCTCGGCCTCGACGAGCAGCGTTGGCAGGACCTGGCCGAGACTGTCGATCTGATCGTCGACTCCGCCGCCCTGGTCAACGGCGTGCTGCCCTACAGCGAGTTGTTCGGCCCGAACGTAGTCGGCACCGCCGAGCTGATCCGGTTCGCGCTGACCACCAAGCTCAAGGCCTACGCCTACGTCTCGACCGCCGATGTGGGCCGCCAGATCGAGCCGTCGCCGTTCACCGAGGATGCCGACATCCGGGTCATCAGCGCCCACCGCGCCAATGACGGCAGCTACGCCAACGGCTACGCGAACAGCAAGTGGGCCGGTGAGGTCCTGCTGCGCGAGGCCCACGATCTGTGCGGGTTGCCGGTCGCGGTCTTCCGCTCCGGGATGATCCTTGCCGATACCCCGTTTCGCCGGTCAGCTCAACACCTCTGACGTGGTGACCCGGATGGTCTACAGCGTGATGCTCACCGGGGTGGCCCCGGGCTCGTTCTATCAGCTCGACGAGCAGGGTCAACGTCAGCGGGCGCATTTCGACGGGCTGCCGGTCGATTTCGTGGCCGAGGCGATCGCCACCCTGGGCGCCGGGCTGGCCGACGGGTTCGCCACCTATCATGTGATGAACCCCCACGATGACGGCATCGGCATCGATGAGTACGTGGACTGGCTGATCGAGGCCGGCTACCCCATCGAGCGCGTCGACGACTTCGGGGAATGGTTGCAGCGCTTCCACACCGGCCTGCAAGCGCTACCCGAAATCAGCGCCAGAACACCGTGCTGCAGATGCTGGACTCGCTGCTGCTAAACTGCCCCCAGGACTCGCAGCCGCCGAGCCCACCGTGGGATCCTGTCGCACCCGCCGACAATTCCGTGCCGCGGTCCAAGAAGCGAAGATCGGCCCCGACAACGACATCCCGCACGTCACCGCGGACGTCATCACCAAATACGTCACCGACATGCAACTACTCGGACTGCTCTAGCTCACCGCTTGTGGCTAGAACGTCACCAGCGTTGCGACAGCATCCGGGTGCGACCAATCAAGTTAGAAGACACAGCGGCGCCCCCGCAGAGACACCCATTGACGAATCAGCGAAATGTGCTGCGATTGGGACCCGTTACCCCAGGGTGCGTTGATAGCGGCGCATCCCAGCGATCCACCGCTCGTAGTCGGCGCCCTTCTGCCGATACATGGTCAGCACTTCGGGGTGCGGCAGCACCAGGAACGTTCCGTCGGCGATGGCCTGGACCACGAGGGCGGCCACGGTGTCCGGGTCGGTCACCGCGCCGGCGCTGGTGACGGCGGCGGCGGCCATCCGCATCTCCGCGTCCGGCGACTCTGACATACCGCGCAGCAGTGGTGTGTCCACGCCCATCGGGCACACGCAGCTCACACCGATTCCCTTGTCGCCGTATCGGATTGCCAACCATTCGGCGAACCCGACGGCGGCGTGCTTGGTCACGGCGTACGGCGCAGCACCGAGCTGGGTCAGCAGGCCGGCCGCCGAGGCGACGGCGACGAAATGTCCGCTGGCACGTTCAAGCCATTCCGGCACAACGGCTTTGGCTGCGCGGATGTGGGCGCGCAGGTTGATGTCGATGATCCGATCCCAGGCGGCTTCGTCGTCGCCGAGGCCGAGTTGGCCGGCGATGCCCGCATTGGCGACCCAGATGTCGACCGGGCCGAAACTCAGGCGCGCGGTGTCGAGCAGTGTCGCGATGCCGTCCGTGTTGGCAGCGTCCACGGCAGCCGCGACGCCCCCGGTCATCTCAGCGGTCTCGGCGGCAGAAGCTGCGTCGATGTCGCCCACCACAACCGAGGCCCCGGCCGATGCCAGGCTCATCGCGATGGATCTGCCGATGCCCGACCCCGCGCCCGTGACCACCGCCACCGAGCCGTCGATCTTCACGCAGACATGTCTACCTGCTCAACGGGGAGCCGATGACGGGAATCGAACCCGCGTATTCAGCTTGGGAAGCTGATGTTCTGCCATTGAACTACATCGGCATGACGTGCTGAGGAAGGATACCAAGCAGCCCGTATAGGCTCGTCGGGTGCTGCTCTCCGACCGTGACCTCCGCGCCGAGATCGCCGCAGGACGCCTGGGTATCGACCCGTTCGATGACACTCTGGTTCAGCCATCGAGCGTGGACGTGCGGCTGGACAACCTGTTCCGGGTGTTCAACAACACCCGATACACCCACATCGACCCCGCCAAGCGCCAGGACGAGCTCACCAGTCTCGTCCAGGCCGTCGACGGCGAGCCCTTCGTCCTGCATCCCGGCGAGTTCGTGCTCGGCTCGACTCTGGAATGCTGCACGCTGCCCGATGACCTCGCCGGCCGACTCGAGGGTAAGTCGTCGCTGGGTCGGCTCGGCCTGCTGACCCACTCCACTGCCGGCTTCATCGACCCCGGATTCTCTGGGCACATCACCCTCGAGCTGTCCAACGTGGCCAACCTGCCGATCACGTTGTGGCCCGGGATGAAGATCGGCCAACTCTGCCTGCTGCGACTGACCAGCCCGGCCGAACACCCCTACGGCAGCGCCAAAGTCGGGTCGAAATACCAGGGTCAACGCGGGCCCACGCCGTCGCGGTCGTACCAGAACTTCATCCAGTCCCCGCCGGGCGGGTAATCTCGGGCCACCAGGGTCAGCAGCGCCCCACCAGCTAATCCGTCCGGCTGTAACAACGCCGCTACCAGCGGCGATGAATCTCTAGTTGGACAGCTCACGCGACGTGGAGCGCACCAGCGGGTCGGGGCCTGCCAGCAAACAACCTTGGAGGGCTAGTGGACATCGTACTTGGTGTGTCTATGGCACCCACTACGGTCCGCATGGTGCTGGTCGAAGGCGACAAGGCCGACGGTGTCACCGTCGATCACGACACCTTCGACATCACCGCAGACAACGACGCGGCAACCAAGAGTGCCGCCGATCAAGTGATCGCGGCGATCCTCGGAACGCGGGAGAGTGCGGCCGAGGGCGGCCATCATCTGATCTCCACCGGGGTGACATGGACTGACCACGGCGCCGCCGCGGAACTCCGCGACGCGCTGGCGGCGCACCGCATCGACGACGTCATCCTCGTCTCGGAACTGCATGCCGCGGGTTCGCTGGCGCAGGCCGTCGGGCGCACCGTCGGCTACGAGCGCACCGCCCTGCTGTTTCTCGAGCGGGACACCGCCACGCTGGCGGTCGTCCAGACTGCCGACGGCGCCGTGGTCAACGTGCAGAGTCGTAGCCTGCACGCCCCCGACGCGGTGGCCGAGCTCTCGACGATGGTGGCCGGCCTGGACGCCCTCGACGAGCCGCCGCAGGGGCTGTTCATGGTCGGTGCCGGCGTCGACGTCGTGGCATTGAAGTCCCAGATCGCGGCGGAGACCACCCTGCCGGTGCATGCACCCGACGAAGCCGATCTGGCATTGGCGCGCGGCGCCGCGCTGGCGTCGGCGGCCGCACCGCGCTACGAGGCGTCCACAGTCGGGCTGGGCTACGCCCAGGATCGCGACGGCACCACCGCCGGAGCGGTCTACGCGGCCGGTGCCGACACCCAGATGGCCGCCGGGGCAACCCAGCTGGCCGCCGCGGGGTACATGGCCCCGCTGGGCTACAGCGAGGTTCCCGACGACGAGGATCCCGGCTATGACGCCCGTGCCGATCGAGTTCGAGGACCGGCTCGATCCGGAGGAGCCCGATCGCAAGCCCTTCCTGCTGGTCGGCAGCGCGCTCACCTCGATCTTCGTGGTCGGAGTCGTCGCGCTGGTGATCTCGCTGGCGGTCAGCATCCGGCCCGACCGTGGATCAGCGGCCCAGTCCTGGGGAGAGCGTGATCGTGCCGAGCAGCCAGGCGCCGGCCACGGCGGAGGCCCAGGTTCCCGCACCGGCCCCGTCGACCGCCGAGACCATCCAGGAACCGATACCTGTGGTGCAGCAGGCGCCGCGGACGGTTTTCGTCAACCCGGCGCCCAGGGCGCCCGCACCGGAGGCTCCGGCCCCCGAACCCGCCGCACCGGCACCCGTCCCCGAGGCTCCCGCCCCGGCCCCGGTCGCGCCGGCACCGATACCGGTTCCAATCGTCATCCCGGCTCCGGTCCTACCGGCACCGGTCATCCTGCTGCCGCGGTCGATCCTGCCCCCGATCCTGCGTCCGCCGACCCGCACCAACCCGTACCCCTCGCAGCAGTACCCGTCGCAATATCCGTCGTATCCGTCTGCGCCGCCGCAGTACCCGTCGTACCCGTCGTACCCGTCGTCGCCGCCGTCGCAGTCGCAGGCGCCGCCGTCGCACCCGTCGCAGCCTCCGTCCTATCCGTCAGCGCCGCCGACGACCCCGGCGCCGAGTAACCCGGCCCCGCCCGCAGGATCCGGCGGGTCGGGCGGGGGCTACGGCTCGGATGACTCCGGGTCGAGCAGTTCGCGGGGCGGCGGCAGAGGCTCTGGCGGATCGGGCGATTCGAGCAGCTCCGAGCGGGTCAGGGAGCTCCGGTGGCTCGAGTGGTTCGCAGAGCCCGCTCTGGACGATGTCACCCGGCAGCGCACACTGATCAGACGGCCCGTTCATCGGCCGTTAGCCTGCCGCTCAGTGTCGCGATGCAGTTAGCTCATCGGCGCCGCATATACCTAGACTATGCGATGCACCGTGTTCGGCACCGGCTATCTGGGCGCAACCCATGCCGCGGGCATGGCCGAACTGGGCCATGAGGTGCTCGGTGTCGACATCGATCCCGGCAAGATCGCCAAGTTATCCGCGGGCGACATCCCGTTCTACGAGCCGGGCCTGGCAAAGATGTTGCGCGACAATCTCTCTGCCGGTCGACTGACGTTCACCACCGACTACGATCTAGCCGTCGACTTCGCCGACGTTCATTTCCTGGGGGTGGGAACACCACAGAAGAAGGGCGAGTACGGGGCCGACCTCCGCCATGTGCACTCCGTCATCGACGAGTTGGTACCCCGACTGAGCCGGCCGTCGGTGATCGTCGGCAAATCGACGGTCCCGGTCGGCACCGCCGCCGAGCTGGCGAATCGGGCCCGAGGTCTGGTCCGCGACGGCGTGGATGTGGAGATCGCCTGGAACCCGGAGTTCCTGCGAGAGGGGTTCGCCGTCCACGACACCCTGCACCCGGACCGCATCGTCGTTGGGGTGCAACCGGATTCCACCCGGGCCGAGGGCGCTCTGCGTGAACTGTACGCCAGCCTGCTGGAGGACGGAATCCCGTTCCTGCTCACTGATCTGCAGACCGCGGAACTGGTCAAGGTGTCGGCCAACGCGTTTCTGGCCACCAAGATCTCGTTCATCAACGCCATCTCCGAGGTGTGCGAGGCCGCCGATGCCGACGTGGGAATGCTGGCCGACGCGCTGGGGTATGACCCGCGGATCGGGAGGCGATTCCTCAATGCCGGCTTGGGATTCGGCGGCGGATGTCTGCCCAAGGACATCCGGGCGTTCATGGCCCGCGCCGGTGAACTCGGCGCCAACCACGCCCTGACGTTCCTGCGTGAAGTGGACAGCATCAACATGCGCCGTCGCACCCGGATGGTCGAACTGGCCACCACAGCCTGCGGCGGTTCGCTGCTGGGAGCCAACATCGCGGTGCTGGGCGCGGCGTTCAAGCCCGAGTCCGACGACGTCCGCGACTCCCCGGCACTCAACGTCGCCGGGATGCTGCAGCTCAACGGCGCCGCGGTCAACGTCTTCGACCCCAAGGCGATGGAGAACTCCCAACGGCTGTTCCCCACCCTGAACTACGCCACCTCGGCGCTGGAGGCCTGCGACCGGGCCGACGCCGTTCTGGTGCTCACCGAGTGGCGCGAGTTCGTCGACCTCGATCCCGCATCCCTGCCGGTGCGTTCGAGAGTGGTTGTCGACGGCCGCAACTGCCTGGATGCCCAGCGATGGTCCGATGCCGGGTGGAAGGTCTACGCGCTGGGCCGCCGGGTCGCCTGACCCGGCACTGGCGGGCGGCGTAAGTTCGGTCAGCGTGGACCATGCAACGGCGCTGACCGCCGAAGTCGCGACGTTCGGCGAGCTTCTGCGCGACGCCGATCCCGCCACCCCGGTGCCGACCTGCCCTGACTGGACGCTCGCCCAGTTGATGCGCCACGTCGGTCGCGGTGATCGCTGGAGTGCCCAGATCGTCGCCGAACAGTCGGCCGACTACATCGACCCCCGCACGGTGGCGGGGGGCAAGCCGCCCGAGGGCCGGGACAACGAGATCCTCTGGTTGAACGAGGGAGCGCAACTACTCCTCGACGCCGTCGACCGCACCGGCGCCGAGACCCCGGTGTGGACGTTCCTCGGACCGAGGCCGGCCAGATGGTGGGTTCGTCGGCGTCTGCACGAATGCGCGGTGCACCGTGCCGACGCCGCCCTGGCCCTCGGCCGGGAGTTCGTCATCGACCCCGCGCTGGCCGCCGACGCCATCAGCGAGTATCTCGAGCGAGTCGTCGTCCGCGCCGACGAGGAGGGTCCTGCCGGCGGTGACCGCCCGCTGGGCGACGGGCAGTCCCTGCATCTGCACGCCACCGATCCGGGTCTGGGCGAGGCCGGCGAGTGGACCATCCTCGGCCGCCCGGACGGCATCGCCGTCGACCACGAGCATGGCAAGGCCACCACCGCGCTGCGCGGGCCGGCCCGCGACCTGCTGTTGGCCATCGTCCGCCGCGGGACGGCAACCGAGTTGGGCCTGGAGATTTTCGGTGATCCGGCGATCTGGGACACCTGGTTGGCCCGCACACCGTTCTAGGCCGGTAACTTGACTGACCATGAGCACTTCGGAGATCGCGACCGTTCTCGCCTGGCACGACGCGCTGAACACCGCAGACCTGGACACCTTGATCTCGCTGTCCAGCGACGACATCGAGATCGGTGACAGCGACGGCGCCGCCCAGGGGCATGGCGCGCTGCGGGAGTGGGCGCAGCGCCTGGCGGCCACCATCGAGGTCGGCCAGATCTACTATCACGACGGCGTCGTGGTCGTGGAGGAGCGGCTGACGTCGAAGACCGACCCGGGTCAGGTCAGCGCCGCCGCATCGGCGTTCCGAGTGGTGCACGACCACGTCACGTCGGTGTTCCGTCACGACGACCTTGTCGCGGCGCTGTCCGCTACCGAACTGACCGACGAAGACCTGCAGGTGTGACGCGCATGAAGGGCATCATCCTGGCCGGGGGATCCGGCACTCGGCTCTACCCGATCACTCAGGGCGTCAGTAAGCAACTGCTCCCGGTCTACGACAAGCCGATGATCTACTACCCGCTCTCGACGCTGATCATGGCCGGCATCCGCGACGTGTTGGTGATCTCCACGGCCTGGGACGCTCCGGCCTTCGAACGACTGCTCGGTGACGGGTCGGCCTTCGGCATCAGCATCACCTACGCGATCCAGGACCGGCCCGAGGGGCTCGCGCAGGCGTTCGTCATCGGCGCCAACCACATCGGGACCGGCCCGGTGGCATTGGTGTTGGGCGACAACATCTTCTACGGCCCGGGCGTCGGCACGAGCCTGCGCAGGTTCAGCGATATCGACGGCGGCGCCATCTTCGCCTACTGGGTCGCCAACCCGGCGTCCTACGGCGTGGTCGAGTTCTCCGCCGACGGCAGGGCCTTGTCACTGGAGGAGAAGCCGGCCACGCCGAAGTCGAACTACGCGGTGC
Organism: uncultured Actinomycetota bacterium; assembly: GCA_963753095.1. Lineage (GTDB taxonomy): Bacteria > Actinomycetota > Actinomycetes > Mycobacteriales > Mycobacteriaceae > Mycobacterium. The sequence continues at coordinate 324,897 of CAVWBC010000011.1, read as the reverse complement.
CGGGCCTGTACTTCTACGACAACGACGTCATCGAGATCGCCCGCGAATTGCGACCGTCTCCGCGCGGGGAGTTGGAGATCACCGACGTCAACCAGATCTATCTCAACCGGGAGCGGCTGACGGTCGAGGTGCTGCCGCGCGGCACCGCCTGGCTGGACACCGGCACGTTCGACTCGCTCCTGGACGCCAGCGACTTCGTCCGCACCATCGAGGCGCGGCAGGGGCTCAAGGTTTCCTGCCCCGAGGAGGTGGCGTGGCGGGCCGGCTTCATCGACGACGACCACCTCGCCGCCCGCGCGCACACGCTGCTCAAGTCTGGCTATGGCGCGTACCTGCTGCATCTTCTGGAGCGGCCGCGCTAGGCGAGGCGAGCACCGCGGCGATCCCGGTGGTCAGCGGCACCGAGAGTGCCAGCGCGATACCCCCGACCGCCGAGCGGGCGATCTCGATGGCCACGCTCTCGCTGGTCAGCACGTCGGCCAGCGAGCGATTGGCCACGCTGAACAACAGCAGCAGCGACAGTGAGCTGCCGGCGTACGCCAGCACCAGCGTGTAGACCGTGCTGGCGATGTGGTCGCTGCCGATGCGCATGGCGCGCAGGAAGATCTGCCGCCGCGAGCCGTGACCGAGGTGGGCAAGCTCGAAGACCGCCGACGCCTGCGTGATGGTCACGTCGTTGAGCACGCCCAGCGAGCCGATGATGAACCCGGCCAGCAGCAGGCCCTTGATCGACACGTGGCCCATCGATGCCGCCACCACGTTGTTCTGCTCCTGCGACAGCCCGGTGAGGTGCGCGAATTCTATAGCTGCCCAGGATAATCCGGCTGAAAGCAACATCGCTGTCAAGGTGCCGAGCAGTGCCGCGCTGGTACGCAGGCTCACGCCGTGGGCCAGGTACAGGACCGCGAAAAGGATTGCGGCCGAGGCGACCAGCGTCACGGGGAGCGCGGCGGCCCCGTCCCGCAGGGCCGGCAGCAGGAACACCACCAGCACGACGAAGGCGACCACGATGCCGATCATCGCCCGCAGGCCGCGCCAGCGGGCCACCGCCACGATGACGATCGCGAACGCCGCCGCGAGCAGGATCAACGGCCACGTCCGCTCATAGTCGTAGAAGCCGTAGCTCGTGGCGCCCTGCTGATCGACCTGTCGGAAGATCCGAATGTTCTCTCCCGCCAACAGGTTCGGCTGTCCGGGACCGGGGGAGAACTCGAGCAGCGTATTGGCGTCCTTGTTGGGTCCGCTGTCGATGGCGACCAGCGACTGCACACAGCTCCCCGTGCCCGGTAACCCGGGCGACGGTGCGGCGGTCAGGACCTGGCCGGCCGAGGGGCTGCCGCAGTCGGCCAGGCTGGTGGACAACACATGTCCGGACTCGGTGGTGACCGCGCCGCCCGCACTGTTCTGGAACGGCAACGGGATGTCGACCTTGCTGTCGCTGGGCCAGAGCAGCGCCGCCCCGATGATCACCGCCAGTCCGATCACCGCCAGCGCGGTGACGACGATCCTGGCTGCCAGCGGGCCCATCGGGGACGGGCCGGTGTGCGAATGCAAGTGCGTGTGTGCCACGCCGGAATGCTACTGGCGGTAGCTCACCAGGAAGTTCCCCAGCCGCTCGATGGCATTAGCGAGGTCGCGCGCCCACGGCAGCGTCACGATCCGCAGGTGATCGGGCGTCGGCCAGTTGAACCCGGTGCCCTGGGTGACCAGGATCTTCTCCTGCAGAAGCAGATCCAGCACCAGCTTCTCGTCGTCAGCGATCTCGTACACCTCGGGGTCCAGCCGGGGGAACACGTAGAGCGCGCCCTCGGGCTTGACGCAGGACACCCCGGGGATCGAGTTGAGCGCAGACCAGGCCACGTCGCGCTGTTCGAGCAACCGCCCGCCGGGCAGCACCAGGTCGTCGATGCTCTGATGGCCGCCGAGGGCTACCTGAATGGCGTGCTGGGCGGGCACGTTGGGGCACAGCCGCATGTTGGCCAGCAGGCTGATGCCCTCGATGAAGCTGGTGGCGTGCTCGGTCGGGCCGCTGATCACCAGCCAACCCGCCCGGTAGCCGGCGACCCGGTAGGCCTTGGACAGGCCGTTGTACGTCAAGCACAGCAGGTCAGGCGCTATCGACGCCATGCTGATGTGCTTGGCGTCGTCGTAGAGGATCTTGTCGTAGATCTCGTCGGCAAGGAGCACCAACTGATGCCTGCGGGCAAGGTCGGCCAGCTGCTGCAGCACCTCGCGGCTGTACACCGCCCCGGTGGGGTTGTTCGGGTTGATCACCACGAGCGCCTTGGTGCGTTCGGTGATCTTCGACTCCAGGTCGGCGATGTCGGGCTGCCAGCCGTTGGTCTCGTCGCACAGGTAGTGCACCGGGGTGCCGCCGGCGAGTGACGCCGACGCCGTCCACAGCGGATAGTCGGGTGCCGGGATCAGCACCTGGTCACCGTTGTCCAGCAGCGCCTGCAGCGTCATCGTGATCAGCTCGGAGACGCCGTTGCCCAGGAAGACCGAATCGACGTCGAATTGCGGGAACCCGTCCACCAATTCGTAGCGGGTGACCACCGCGCGCCGCGCGCTGAGAATCCCCTTGGAGTCGGAGTAGCCCTGCGCGGTCGGCAGCGCCTGGATCATGTCTCGCATGATCACGTCCGGCGCCTCGAAGCCGAATGGGGCGGGGTTGCCGATGTTCAGTTTGAGAATCCGGTGACCCTCGGCCTCCAGACGGGCGGCGTGGTCGTGGACCGGGCCGCGGATCTCGTAGAGGACGTCCTGCAGCTTGGTCGACTGCGCGAACGTGCGCGGGCGAGGGTGCTGGGTGGTCCAGTGCCACGGCAACTTATGGGCAGTCACGCGACTAATTGTCCCATCCCGGCGCAAACCGATTTTCTCGCGTCTCAGGCGTTGATTTTGCTGGCCGCATGTCACCATCCGCAATCGATTGAGCGACATCGCGGACACGACCGGGGGTTGGGCTGCGGCTTACGCAATTCCCTGCGAAAAGGCTGCTAATTTGCTGAGTCGAGCATGGAGGCGCATCAAATGACACGAACCGGTACCTGTGCACTGGCGGCGACATTGGTCACCACCGCGGCCGCGGCCGTCATGGTGGTGGGCTTCAGCGCGCCGGCGAACGCCGACCCTTCGCCGCTCAACGGTAGGTACGCCATCGTCGACGGCGTCGACGGCGCCTACGTCACCGCGACGTCGAACTGCGTCACCGCCACCGACGGCTGTACCGCCAGGCTCGACAGCAACCGCGGCTGGACCAGCGTCGCCACCCTGACCGGCGGCCGGTGGAACTTCACGGTGACCAAGCCGGACGGCGTGGTGTGCGACGACGGCAGCTTCGCGCCGGTGCGCATCGCCTACTCGGTCGACGCCGCGACCTTCGCGGGAACCGTCACCGCCGACTCCAACGGCGACTGCCCGGGCGGTCAGGTCACCCAGGCCCAGTTCCAGCTTCAGAAGGTCGGCTAAGCCTTCTTGCCCGGGGGCCGCGCGCCCTTGGCGATGCCCAGTCCCTTGACCGGCGGCACCTCGGACTGACCGTTGCCCTCCTCGGCGGCGGCGGGCTCAGGCTTGGCTTCCGGCTCGGCCGCTGCGGCGACGGGCTCGGGCGTGGCTTCGGCAGCGGCGGGGGTCGCCGCCTTCTTGGCGCCGGGTCGTTTGACCCCGGGCGCGATGCCCAGGCCCTTGACCGGCTGCTGCGCGGGCTCGACCGTTTCGGCTTTGTCCGGGGCAGACTCGGCCTGGGGTGCGTCGGTCGCCTTCTTGGCGCCGGGTCGCTTGGCGCCGGCGGCGATCCCGAGGCCCTTGACCGGCGCGGCGGGAGCCTCAGCGGTCGGGGCTTCTGCCTGAGCGGCAGCCGTCTTCTTGGCGCCGGGGCGCTTGGCCCCGCCCGCGATGCCCAGGCCCTTCACCGGAGCGGCCGCCGTGGCCGGAGCCGATGGCGCAGCGGAGGTGGACGGCGCAGCGGCCGGCTCAGCCGGCGTGGGTTCGGCCTTGGGCGCAGCGGGCGCCTCGGCCGGGGCTGCGGCGGCAGCAGCCTTGGCGGCCGCGCCCTTCTCGGGCAGCGTCAGCGTGGTGCGGTCCAGCGCGCCGAGCAGCAGCTGCGCGACGTCGACCACCTCGACATCCTCGCTCTTGCCGCGGTCGCCGACACCGTCGGTGATCATCACCCGGCAGAACGGGCAACCGGTGGCGATCGTCGAGGCCTCAGTGGCCAGCGCCTCGTCCACCCGCTCGTGGTTCACACGCTTGCCGATGTGCTCTTCCATCCACATCCGCGCACCGCCGGCGCCGCAGCAGAAGCCGCGGTCGGCATGGCGCGGCATCTCGGTCAGCGCCGCACCCGAGGCACCGATCAGCTCACGGGGCGCCTCGTAGACCTTGTTGTGCCGGCCGAGGTAGCACGGGTCGTGATAAGTGATCTGGTTGCCGCCCTCCATCGGGGAGACCGGCACCAGCTTCTTGTCGCGCACCAGCCGGTTCAGCAGCTGGGTGTGGTGCAGCACCGTGTAGCTGCCGCCCACCTGCGGGTACTCCCGGCCGAGGGTGTTGAAGCAGTGCGGGCAGGTCGCGACGACCTTTCGGTCGACGCGTTCCACGCCCTCGAAGACGCCGTTGAGTGTCTCGACGTTCTGGGCGGCCAACTGCTGGAACAGGAACTCGTTGCCCGACCGGCGAGCCGAGTCGCCGGTGCAGGTCTCGCCGTCGCCGAGCACCAGGAACTTCACCCCGGCGGCCGACAGCAGTTCGGCGACCGCCTTGGTGGTCTTCTTGGCGCGGTCTTCGTAGGCGCCGGCACAGCCGACCCAGAACAGGTACTCGAAGCCGGCGAAGGAGTCGACGTCCTTGCCGTAGACCGGGACGTCGAACTCGACCTCGTCGATCCAGGTGAGGCGCTCCTTGGCGTTCTGCCCCCAGGGGTTGCCCTTGCTCTCCAGGTTCTTGTAGAGCACGCCGAGCTCGCTGGGGAACTCGGACTCCATCATCACCTGGTAGCGGCGCATGTCGACGATGTGGTCGATGTGCTCGATGTCGACTGGGCACTGCTCTACGCAGGCTCCGCAGGTGGTGCAGGACCACAGCACGTCGGGGTCGATCACACCGAGTTGCTCCGCGGTGCCGACCAGCGGGCGCAGCGCCTGTGCGGGGCCGCTGCCGGGCACCCGGCCGAAGCCCGACTCGGGCACGTGGTGCGCCTCCTCGTGGGTGGTCTCGAGGTTCAGACCCTCGAGCGGGCGCGGTTTCTCCTCGAGGATGTACGGGGCCTTGGCGAACAAGTGGTCACGCAGGTCCATGATCACCAGCTTCGGCGACAGTGGCTTGCCGGTGTTCCACGCCGGGCACTGCGACTGGCAGCGTCCGCATTCGGTACAGGTGGCCATGTCGAGCACGGCCTTCCAGCCGAAGTCCTCGATCTTTCCGCGGCCCAGCACGGCGTCCTCGGCGGGATCCTCGAAGTCGATCGGCTTGCCCTTGTACTCGACGGGCAGCAGCGGGCCGAGCGCATCGGGCATGCGCTTGAACGTGACGTTGACCGGCGCGAGGAAAATGTGCAGGTGCTTCGAATGCAGCACGATCAGCAGGAAGATCAGCGCGACCGCGATGTGCGCCAGTAGCGCGATGGTCTCGATCCACTCGTTGGCGGTGTGGCCCAGGGGACTCAGCAGCGAGCCCATGCCGTGGGAGAAGAAGGCACCCCAGCCGTAGGGGAAGTTGCCGGTGTTCACCGCGGCACCGCGGAAGAACGCGTAGCTGAAGATGACGAGGAAGATCATGAACAGAATCAGCCAGGCACCGCCGGTGTGCGAACCGTAGAACCGGGACGAGCGACCGTATTCCTTTGGCTCCGAACGCAGCCGGATGATCGCGAAGGTGGTGATGCCGAGCAGTACCGCCAGCGCGATGAAGTCCTGCAGGAAGCCCAGCACGTCCCAGCGGCCCACCAGCGGAATGTGGAAGTTCGGCTGGAACAGCGTGCCGTACGCCTCCAGGTAGACCGTGATGAGGATGAAGAAGCCCCACATGGTGAAGAAGTGCGCGAGGCCCGGAATGGACCATTTCAGCAGTCGGGTCTGGCCGAACACCTCGACGATCTGAGTCTTGATGCGCTCGCCGATATCGTTGGTGCGACCGCTCACCGGTTGGCCGGAACGGACCAGTGAGACGAGCCACAGCACACGGCGGGCGGCGAAAAACAGCACGATTGCCGTCATCGACAGACCCACCACGAGTCTGATCAGCGTATGCGTATCCATCAGGGGGCCTCCTGGTTGAACAAGTTACTCGAAGGTAACTTAAGCGTTGTTACTCGCCGGTAACTTATGCTGGTCGCCTGTTCATACTGGCACCTCCGCCGCCCGCCGCGCGACAAAGGTTGCCCTAACCTGCCTAAGGCGTCGGCACCACCGCGCCGTCGGGCGCCAACATCGCCCGCAGCATCGACAACATCTCCGACCGCGATTCGGCGCCGAGACGCCTCCGGATGCGCGCGACGTGGTGTTCGACCGTCTTCGCCGAGATGAACAACTGCGCTCCGATGTCGCGGTACGGCATTCCCAGCAGGAGCAGCTCGGCGACCTCCCGTTCGCGGTCGGACAACGGCGAAGACACCGTCCGGCGCGTCGCACGGGATCCCGCCGACCCTGATCCGTCGGCCTCGGGTACGCCGTCCTCGGTGGTGTCCGAGGCGGTCAGTTTCAGATCGCGCGCCAGTTGCAGCATCAGACCCGACACCTTCGGGTCCGTCGCCTGCAGCGCCGCCTGCCCGGCCAGCCGGGTGGCATCCGATGTCAGACCGAACTGAGCCAGGGCGCGCGCGGCCGCCCCCACCTCGTCGGGATCGACCTGGTTGGCCAGGACCCGCAGCCAGGTGCGCCCGGCGCCGGCCAGCGCCCTGGCGAACGGGCTGTGGGATGCCGCCGCTTTCAGCGCCTGGCCGTGCGGAGCCACCGCGGCCGGGTCATTGGCGAGGATCCCGGCGTGCACGCCCGCCCAGTGCAGCGGCACGGTCCACGACGGCGGGTCGCCGAGGGCGGCGAGAACGGCGAAGGCCTGTTCGAGCGCGGGTGCCAGCCGATCCTGCTGGCGCATCCGGGCCGCAGCCATCCACAGCTCGCCCAGGGGCAGTAGGGAGAACAGGTCCACCGAGTACTCGGCGAGCACATCCATGGCCGCGTACCAATGCTTCTGCGCCGCACCGGGGTCACCGCCCCGGCGCGCGATCGCGGTCCGCAGCGCCGCCGCCCAGAGCGCGTCCCGGCGGTGCAACCGGTCGAGGTCGGCCACGTCGGCAGCGGCCGCGGACAGCCGGCCGTCCTGCATCTTCACCCACGCGAGCAGCAACCGGTGGCGATGCTCGAACAGCGCATCCCCACCGGTGCGCACCGCTCTGCCGATGACACTGCGGGCCCGCACCGGATCGCCGCCGTGCAGCGCGACGAGCGTGGTCAGCGCGGGGGCGCTGTCCGGCACGACCTGGCCTGCCGGGTAGTCGACGGCGATGGCCTGCCCGAGCTTGACGGCCGCGCCCGGATACGGCGCCTCGACGGTCAGCAGGAGCCCGTCGGCCAGGCTGCGCGCGGCCCGGGCGGCGGCGGTGGGCGGACCCCCGTTGGCGGCGGACAGCGCCGCCCGTGCGGCCACCGCGTTCCCGGTACCGGTCAGCACGACGGCTGCCGCTGCGCTCACGGCGGCGTCGGGGTCCGGACCCAGCCAGGTGAACAGTTCGGCGGCCTGCGCCAGGTTGCCGTCGTGGGCGGCCACACCAGCGGCCACCCGCACGGCGGTCGCCCGTTCGGCGGGGTCGTCGGAGCCGAGTAGCTCGTCGGCCAGGGCCGCCGCTGCGGAGCAGTCACCGGAGGCGCCCAGTGCATCGGCCAGCATCGCCCGCAGCTCGATGGCGCCGGCGTCGACGGCGGCGCGATACAGCCGGGCGGCGACGGCCGGGTCGCTGCGCGCCGAGGCGGCCTGCCGGCGCAGGGTGTCGGCCAGCCGCTGGTCCTGGACGCCGTGCTCGGCCAGGCCTAGCGCGAGTTCGTTTGACAGCGTTGACATCTCGACCTGGGTGCGCAGCAACGCCGCCTCCAGGTCGTGATGGCGGGCGGTGCCGATGATCTGCGCGACGGCTCGGTGCACCTGTCGCAGAAAGCGCGGCGGGTGCGACGGCTCGATGAGGCCGGTGGCGCGGGCGCGGTCGACGAGGGCGTGTGCCGCCTCGGACGGCGCACCGAGGGCGGCGGCCACGTCGGCGGGCCCTAACTCCGAGCTCAGCGAGGTGATCAGCAACGCGTCGAGCACCGGCTCGTCAACCCGGCGCAATCGTTCGATGAGCGCGAACAGCGCCGCCTGTGCGATCGCCGGGGCGGCCTGGGGCCGCGGCGCGGCGATGACCGCGGCCACCAGGAACGGGATGCCGGCGGTGGCGACCAGAAGGTTGGTCACAAGTTCACCGCGTGGTGGGTGCCCCGACGGGTCGGCCAGCAGCCGGGCGGTCTCTCCGGCTGACAGCGGACCCAGGGCGACCCGGGGCCGCTGCCGTTCGATCGCGACGGTCAGAGCTCGCAGGTCGGTGTCGTGGTCGCGCGGCTCGGTCGCGATCACCAGGGTCGTGGACTGCTCACCGGCCAATTCGGTCAGCCTGCGCAGTTCCTCGCCGCTCAGCAGCTGCGCGTCGTCGATGACAACCGCCGCCTCGGCGGGATCTCCGGGCTGCGGCGGCCGGGTGACGACGGGGATCCCCGCGGCGCGCAGCGCATCGCGAACAGCGGCCAGCACGGTGCTCTTGCCGCTGCCGATCCCGCCGGTGACCAGGAGTTTCACCGGTCCCGCGGCCAGCGCGCCGACCGCCGCCCTCGCGGCGGGCGACAGGGCGGGATCCGACGTGGGATCGGCCACGGCCTGCGTCAACCCCCGGCTACCGGCACGGTGGTCAAGGGCTGCTGCGGTGTGGCGCCGGTGAGCACCGCCTGCGTCGTCGGCTGCTGAGTGGCGCCGGTGATCACCGCCTGGGTCGTCGTCGGCGGAGGCGCCACCGTGGTGGTGGGCGGCGCGACCGTCGTGGTCGGCGGTGCGACCGTGGTGGTGGTGGTCGGCGGCTGAGTGGTCGTGGTGGTCCGCGGCGTCGTCGTGGTGGTCGGCGGTGTCGTGGTGGTGGTCGTCGTCGTGGTGGTCGTCGTCGTGGTGGTGGTGCTGGGAGTCGTGGTGGTCGTCGTCGGAGCGGTGGTCGTCGGCTGGGTTGTCGTGGTGGCCGGCGGGATGGTCGACACCGTGGGGCTGCCGTTGGAGCCGGTGACGGTGATCGTCTGCGGCGGAACGACATTGGAGGTGGGCACATCGCTAGGCTGCTCGCCCGGCTTGGTCACTCGCGTGGTGGTCGTCGTCGGTGTGCTGTCGGCACTGGTCAGCGTGATCGCCAGGCCACCCACCGCCACTGCGGCCACCGCTGCCGCGAGACCGAAGAGCAGCGGCGGACGGCGATACCAGGGCGGCACACCCGCCATCAGGTCGGTCTCGGCGTCCTCGGACTCGAATTCCACCATCGGCCGGACGCCGGTCACGCCCTGCGCGCCGGGCTGCTGGGCGTAATCGAAGGTGTAGTCGTCGCCGGAGTACGGCACCGGCTCGTCGCCGGGGGCGTCATCCTGCGACCAGGCCAGCGCTCGGAATGTCGCCGATGGGGAGCCGTCGGTGGCGGACTCGGTCGCCGCGGCGCCGGCCGCGCCCGCCGCCCATGCAGTCGGCGCCAGGCCGGTGGGCGCGTCGGCGGCGGCCACCGCCATGCCGGTCGGCGCATCCGGTGCGTCTCCGCGGGCCGCAATCACCGCGGCGCCGACCGAGGCGTTGAGCCCCGGGAGCGCCGTGGTGATCACCGGAACGCGAAGTTCCTCCGAAAGCTGTTGAGTGACAAGCGGTATGGCGGCGCCGCCGCCGACTGTGGCCACCGCGGCGAGGTTGACCGCCGGAATTCGGTTGTGCTCCAGCGCATCACCGACGGCATCGAGGAAGCCGGCGAACGGCTCGGCGATGACCTGCTCGAGCTCGGCCCGGGTGACCCGGATGCCCGAGTTGAACCCGGGCAACTCGGCCGGCACCACGGTTGCCGTCTCGGAGGACAACCGTTCCTTGGCCAGTCGGCACTCCTCCCGGAGCCGGGTCAGCGAGCCGACCGCCGCGGTGCCCGCGGGATCGAAGTCCGCCGACTCCCGGATGCCGGTCATCACGTGCCGCAGCAGGGCCTGGTCGATCTGCTCGCCGGAGAACTCGGCGAAGTGCACGGTCTCGCCGATCGGGGCCATCGCCGCGCCGGCGTCGACGAGGGTGATGTTGGTTCCGCTGGCGCCGAAGTCACACAACGCCACCACGCCGGTTCCGGGCAGGCCCGGGTCGGCCTGCAATGCGGCGAGCGCGGTGGTGGCGTCGGAGACGAGCGTGGGCGGCACCCCGTCCGGCGACAGGGCCGGCACCGAACGCAATGCCCCGCGCAGCGCGCCGACGGCCCCGGCGCCCCAGTGGGCGGGCACGGCGACGACGATCGTCGAGAGCGGCTGCCCGTCGTCTACCGAGCGGGCCATCGCACCGAGTGCTTCGGCGACCAGCACCTCGCCGCGGTGCGGCGAGCCGTCGGCGGCCACCAACGGCACCGGATCACCCACGCGTTCGACGAAGCCGCGGAGCACCAGTCCGGCCTCGGTGGGATTGGGGCTGGTCAGTTCGGGATTCTGGGACGGGACACCGACCTCGGCGGCCCGGTTCTCCCACAACGTCAGAACCGCGCGGCGAGTGACCGGAGCCCGGCCGGGGCGGGCGGCAACGAGGTTGGCGGTCCCGATCGACAACCCCAGCGACTCACTCAATTCGCACGTCCCTTCTGGCCGGCGGTAGTCGGCCGTTCCTCACCATAGTGGCTGTCCGGCCCAACGGGGCGAACGAACCCCTAATGTCGCGAAATCCCCTAAGGCCACACCCCCTAACGGCGGGCGTCGCAGGGTGGCTTCCGCACCGATCTCGGCCGGGCCGCCGCTCGCTAGCATTCACGACAACAGCTGGGATTCCACTGTGCTATCGCTGATAGGGGAGAAGGCGTGACATGGCAAATTCGTTGCTCGACTTCGTGATGTCGCTGGTACGCGACCCCGATGCCGCTGCCCGCTATGCCGCCGACCCGGCCGGTGCGATCGCCGACGCCCACCTGACCGACGTGACCAGCGCGGACGTCAACAACCTGATTCCCATGGTCACCGACTCGATGTCGATGGCGGCGCCTGCCGTCGGCGGCGGCGACGGCGGCAACGTGTGGACCAGCGGCGCGGCGACCGCCGCCTTCGACGCGTTCGACGCCCACCTGCCCGCCTCGGTCGTGCACGACACCCAGGCCGCACTGGCCGGGGTGATCACTCAGCCGGCGGACATCGACCACCCGGTGATCGCCGATCCGGCCCTCGCGGAGCCGGACCCGTTGGATGCGCCGGCCCCGATCTCCGACGGCGACGTCGGGCATCAGCCGCTCGAGCATCAAGCACCCGAGTGGGGTGATCCGGGCGGCTGGGAGCACACCGGGGTCCACGATCCCGGCGCGGACTCCCACTCCGGCTCCGAGCACCCCGGCTTCGACCTCTTCTGAGTCTGCGGTCGGCACAACCCCGCGTCACCCGGCGCGGGGTTGTTCTGTATCTGACACCATCCCCTAATCCCCTATCGGGCCGCATCCGACGTCCCTAGTGGGGGCCCACTAGGGAGGGGATCGTGCCCCGTTACCACCGTCGTTCGGCGCCCATAGCGTGGCTTGCAGATCGCCGGACGGACCGGCGAGCGACTCTCACCGAAGGGGTTCGACATGCTCTCTCTCATCGACTGGATCCTCGACCTGTTCCGCAGCGAGGACGCCGCGCGCGCGTTCGTCGCGGCCCCCGAGCAGTCCCTGCGCGACGCCGGCCTGGCCGGTGTGACGGCCGCCCAGGTGTCCGCGGTCGCGGCCACCGCCGTCCCGGGTCTGGTGCTCGGCGGCGGCGACCCGATCGTCGGGTTGCAGCGCGCCGTCGCCAACCAGTACGGGTTCGCGCCGGCCTATGCGCCGACCTTCGCACCGTCCCCGACGTTCGCGCCGCAGACCGACCTGGCCAGCCACAACGACACCTCGCTGCTGAGCCCGAGTCAGGATGCCGGCGCCAACGCCCAGCAGGGTGCGTTCAACCTGGGCTTCGGTGACATCACCCTCGGCGACAAGACCAGCAACACCGCCACCAACGGTGGCGTGGTCGTCGGCGGCGACAGCAGCGGCGACATCGTCAGCGGTGACGGCGCGGTGCTGGGCAACGGCAACGACGTCAACAACGGGCACGTCTGGGCGGGCACCGGGTCGAACATCGCCATCGGGCACGGCGAGATCGACGACAGCGGCACCACCGCCACCGGCGGCAGCAGCGTCATCAGCGACAACAGCGGCCCGGTGTTCCACGACGTCGACGCGAGCGCCGGCAATGGTGGCGGGGCGGCCAGCGGCGGCAGCCTGATCGGCCTCGGCGGCGGCCACAACTCCGGCGGCAACGCCGGTGGCGGCGGCATCACCGTGATCAGCAGCCAGAGCGGCAACTCGGCCAGTCCGGCCACGAATACCCAGGCGAACACCCAGACGGAGAGCCACACCGTCACCTCGCTGTCGGATCACTCCGACAACTCCGTGCACCAGACCACGGTCACGGAGACGTCGACCCACGAGAACACGTCGTTGTTCGACAACAGCCACGACACGTCGCTGGTGAACAGCCACCTCGACAACAGCCACGACATGGCGCTGGCGTCCGGCAACCACGCGCTCGGATTCTGACCGCAGCGGCGAGCGGCGGGGACCGAACAGGTCCCCGCCGTTTCGTGCGCATACCGTGGTAACGCAAGGGAGGGCATGTGACGCAGCCGCAGGACCCGCGCCGGGTCACCGTGATCGTCGAGCTGATCGACCACACCGCCGCCATCGCCGGGCTCAATGATCGCGGCGACCTGGCGGCCCGGCTGGCGGTGGCCCGAGAGCGGATCACCGACCCGCAGATCCGGGTGGTGATCGCGGGCCAGCTCAAGCAGGGCAAGAGCCAACTGCTCAACTCGCTGCTGAACGTCCCGGTGGCCCGCGTCGGCGACGACGAGACCACCGCACTGGTCACGATCGTGACCTATGCCGACGAGCCGAGCGCGCGCCTGGTGGTCTCGGCCGGCGAGGACGTACCGCCGCAGACCGTCGACATCCCCGTCGCCGACATCCGCCACGACCTGCGGCGCGCCCCGCAGGCCGGTGGTCGCGAGGTGCTTCGGGTGGAAGTGGGCGCACCCAGCCCGCTGCTCAAGGGCGGGCTGGCGTTCATCGACACCCCCGGCGTGGGCGGGCACGGTCAGCCGCACCTGTCATCGACCCTCGGGCTGCTGCCCGACGCCGACGCCATGCTGATGATCAGCGACACCAGCCAGGAGTTCACCGAACCGGAGATGCGGTTCATCCGGCAGGCCCACGAGATCTGTCCGGTCGGCGCGATCATCGCGACCAAGACCGACCTGTACCCGTTCTGGCGCCAGATCGTCGACACCAACGCCGCCCACCTGCAGCGCGCAGGCCTGGACGTGCCCATCATTGCGGCCTCGTCGCTGCTGCGCAGCCACGCGATCCAGTTCAACGACAAGGAACTCAACGAGGAGTCCAATTTTCCGGCGATCGTGAAGTTCCTGTCCGAAAAGGTGCTGTCCCGCGAAAGCGACCGGGTACGCGACCACGTTCTCGACGAAATCCGTTCGGCTGCAGAACATCTGAGCCTATCAGTGGGTTCGGAGCTCTCGGCGCTCAACGATCCGGATCAGGGCCGACGACTCACCGAGGACCTCGAACGGCGCAAGGCTGAAGCCCAGGACGCGCTGCAGCAGACCGCGCTGTGGCAGCAGGTTCTCAACGACGGCATCGCCGACCTCACCGCCGACGTCGACCACGACCTACGCGCCCGGTTCCGGGCCATCACCCAGCACAGCGAACAGGTCATCGACTCCTGCGACCCCACCCAGCACTGGGCCGAGATCGGCGCGGACGTCGAGGACGCCGTCGCCACCGCCGTCGGCGACAACTTCGTCTGGGCCTATCAGCGGGCCGAAGCGCTCGCGCAGGAGGTGGCCCGCACATTCGTCGAAGCGGGCCTCGACGTGGTCGAGATGCCGGAGGTCAGCGCGCGGGAGATGCGCGCCGGCGTCGGCCGGCTGAAGTCGCTGGCCCGGCTGGAATCCAAGCCGATCGGCAAGGGCCACAAGGTGATCACCAGCATGCGCGGTTCCTACGGTGGTGTGCTGATGTTCGGCATGCTGACCTCGGTGGCCGGCCTGGGCATGTTCAACCCGCTGTCGCTGGGAGCGGGCCTCCTGCTGGGCCGCAAGGCCTACAAGGAGGACATGGAGAACCGCATGATGCGGGTGCGCAACGAGGCCAAGACCAACCTGCGCCGGTTCGTCGACGACGTGCTGTTCGTGGTCACCAAGGAGTCCCGGGACCGGCTCAAGAACGTCCAGCGTCAGCTGCGCGACCACTACCGCGAGATCGCCAACCAGACCACCCGCTCGCTCAACGAATCGCTGCAGTCCACCATCGCGGCCGCGCGCATGGAGGAGACGGAGCGCAACAACCGGATTCGCGAACTCGAGCGGCAGCTCAACATCCTGGGCCAGGTCATCGACAACGCCGACAAGCTGTCGGCCCCTTCTTAACCCGAGGGCCGTCCCGGCACCAGACGAGGTCCCGGCGGATGAGTGACGCGCGTCGGGAAAGTGCCCGGGAATGTCGGTGCCACCGCCGTCGACGGCGTCGGCGAACCGGGCGTCGGCCCAGTCGTCGGCGATACCGAGCTCGACGTGGTGCTGCTCGACGGGGTCTCGGTGGGCAACCCGATGTCCGTGGTCGAGAGCTGCACGCTGGTGGTGTACGACGTCGAGCTCCCGGTCGGGGTGGTGGCGTTGAAGTGGGGCGCCTCGGGCAGATGGGTGCCCGGCGGCAGGACGGTGTCGGAATCGGTGGTGCTCCAGCGGCTCGACATCTGCACCACCACCATCACCAGACCCGCGACCAGTGCCAGTCCGACCAGGCCCGCGGCCGTGGTGGCGGCCGAGGTTCGATGCCACGGCTGCTTGTCCGGGGCCATGGCGGCAGATACTAGCCGTCCGGGCCGCACAGCGCCGGACCGTAGACTTTGCCAGCAATGAGCACGACGGATCAGGTTCGCGCGATACTCGGCGGCACCGCTGGTGCATATCGAGCCGAGCCGGGATACCGGGAGCGCCCGGATGTGTTCAACGAACTCGACCGCATCGCCGGGCGGCTGAACCAGCCGATCCGGATCGCGTTGGCGGGCACCCTCAAGGCAGGCAAGTCCACACTGGTCAATGCGCTGGTGGGCGAGAACATCGCTCCGACCGACGCCACCGAGGCCACTCGCATCGTGACGTGGTTCCGGCACGGGCCGACGCCGAAGGTGACCGCCAACCACGTCGGCGGGCGGCGCTCCAACGTTCCGATCGCGCGCGACGGCGGTCTGAGCTTCGACTTCGGCGCTCTCGACCCGAACGATGTCGTCGATCTGGACGTCGAGTGGCCGGCGGCCGAACTCATCGACGCGACCATCATCGACACCCCCGGCACGTCCTCGCTGTCCCGGGACGTCTCCCAGCGCACTCTGCGGCTGCTGGTACCCGAGGACGGCGTCCCCCGGGTGGACGCCGTCGTGTTCCTGTTGCGCACCCTCAACGCGGCCGACATCGCGCTTCTCACGCAGATCGGCGAACTGGTCGGCGGCGCGACGGGTGCGCTCGGCGTGATCGGGGTGGCCTCGCGGGCCGACGAGATCGGCGCGGGACGCCTCGACGCCATGATGTCGGCCAAGGACGTCGCGGAGCGCTTCACCGGCGAGTTGGACCGGACGGGCATCTGCCAGGCGGTGGTTCCGGTGTCGGGGCTGCTCGCCCTGACCGCGCGCACGCTCCGCCAGAGCGAGTTCGCGGCGCTGGAGAAGCTGGCCGGCGTCGATCCCGCCGAACTGAACAAGGCGATGCTGAGCGTGGACCGCTTCGTTCGCGAGGACGCCGCGCTGCCGGTCGACGCGCGGACCCGGGCCCAGCTGCTCGACCGGTTCGGCATGTTCGGCATCCGGATCTCGATCGCGGTGCTGCTCTCCGGTGTGCGCGACTCGGTCACGCTGGCCGACGAACTGCTGGAACGCAGCGGGTTGGTCGCGCTCCGCGACGTGATCGACCAGCAGTTCGCGCAGCGCTCCGAACTGCTCAAGGCGCACACCGCGCTGGTGTCGTTGCGCCGGTTCGTCCAAGCCCATCCCATCGGCGCAACGCCGCGCATCATCGCCGACATCGACCCGCTGCTGGCCGATACCCACGCCTTCGAAGAACTCCGACTGTTGAGCCAGTTACGTTCGCGGCCAACCACATTGACCAATGACGAGATGGCTTCCCTGCGACGAATCATCGGCGGCGGCGGCACCGATCCGGCCAGCCGGTTGGGGTTGACCCCCGACGCCCCCTACGACGGCCCGCGCGCGGCGTTCGCCGCAGCGCAGCGCTGGCGGCGCCGGGCTGAGCATCCGCTCAACGATCCGTTCACCACCAGAGCCTGCCGTGCCGCCGTGCGCAGCGCAGAGGCGCTGGTGGCGCAGTACGCGGCGCGGGGCTACTGAGCCGTTACTGGCCACCCGGCCGGGGGAACAACGTCGGGATCAGCCGCTGCGTGGTGGTGACGGTTTCGGTGACGGTGCTGACCGAGGTGCTCACCGCTGTGCTCGTGCTGGTACTGGTGCTCGTGCTCGTCGAGGGCGCCTCGGTGGTGGTCGTGGTGGTCGGCGCCTCGCTGGTGGTCGGGGCGGCCGAGGTGGTGGTCGGCGATTCGGTGACGGTCTGGGTGGTCTCGCCCGGGGCCGGGGCGACCGACGCCGACGGCGCCGCCCCCGACGTCGTCGACGAGGTGGTGGAGGTGCCGGCCGGGCTGGTCGCGTCGTTGGCGGTGAACTTCACGATCGCGTAGACAAGCAGGGCGAGCACCGCGGCGGTCAGTACGCCGAGCCCGACCAGCGCCGCCGGCTTGCGGTACCAGGGTGTCGGCGGCTCGCCCGGGTACTGGCCGGGCCCGGTCGCGTAGCCCGTCGGGGGGCCGAACGACACCGGCTGGTCGAATTCGCTGTAGGCCTCACCGCCGGTACCGCCGTAGTTCGCGTACTGGGTGGGCTCACTCTCGGAGTAGTTGTCCGGGTCGTCGGGGGAACCGTTACGCGCCACAGTTCCCGATAGTAATGCTCGGCCTCAGCCGGATTGATTGGGGAAGGCGGGGCGGTGGGTGGGCCGCACGCTGATGTCCGGCGGCCTGGTTTGCGGGGTTGTGACGTTCGGCCGGTCGTTCTGGGGTTGGCGGGGGTACTGCGGCGCCTCGGTGCTGCCGGTCTCAGCCGGTGGCGGCGGGCCTTCCGGTGGCGGGCCCTCCGACGGTGGGCCGTCCGACGGTGGGGGCGGAGGCGGAGGCGGCGGCTCCGAGTTGGTGCTGGTGAGCGCGGTGGTGGTCGGCACCGTGGTGAGCGTGGTCGACGTGTCGGCGGGGGACCGGCCGGGCTCGCCGGAGTCGAGAGCGACGAGCAGTACCGCGGCGACGATGATCGCCAGCACGGCGGCGGTGATGGCACCGAGGGCGGCCATCGCCGGCTTCTTGCGATACCAGGGTCGTTCGGGGAACCGGAATGCCTCAGGGGCGAACGGGTCGAAGCCCGGATCGGTGGGCGGATCGGTCGGATACTCCACGCTCACGTGCGCCGCGGCGGGGACGTCATCGGCGGACCGGCCGGTCGGGTCGTGTCGCGCCACGGCTACCGATCCTAATAATCAGCGGAGTTGACCGATGACCTCGTTGGCGAACAGCTCCACGTGGTCGAGGTCGGTGAGGTCGAGCACCTGGAGGTACACCCGCTGCACGCCGGCCTCGGCGAAAGGCGCCAACCGGTCCACGATCTCGGCCGGGGTACCGACCAACGGCGTGTTCGTGCGCAACTCGTCGACATCGCGGAAGATCGCGTCGGCCCGGCGTTGGATCTCGGCCTCGTTGCGGCCGGCGCACAGCACGAACGCAGCGGAATAGGTGATGTCGTCGGGTGCCCGGCCCACCTCCGCCACGGCGGCGCGCACCCGCTCGTACTGGGTCTTGACGACATCCAGCGGCGCGAACGCGGCGTTGAACTCGGCGGCGAAGCGCGCCGCCAGGGCGGGGGTCCGCTTTGCCCCGTGGCCGCCGATGATGATGGGCGGGTGTGGCCGTTGCACCGGTTTGGGCAGTGCCGGTGAGTCTTTGACGGTGTAGTGCCTGCCCGCGTAGTCGAACCTGTCTCCCGGTGGGGTGTCCCACAACCCGGTGATGATCTCGAGCTGTTCGGTGAGCCGGTCGAATCGCTCCCCGAGCGGGGGAAGGGGATCGCATACGCGAGGTGCTCGGCCTCGAACCAGCCCGCCCCGACGCCGAACTCCACTCTTCCGGCGCTCATCGCATCCACCTGGGCCACCGAGATCGCCAGTGGCCCGGGATGGCGGAACGTCGCCGAGGTGACCAGCGTGCCGAGCCGGATCGAGGACGTCTCGCGGGCGATTCCGCCCAACGTGACCCAGGAGTCGGTGGGGCCGGGCAGCCCGTCACCCCGCATGGCCACGTAGTGATCGGAACGGAAAAACGCTGAATAGCCGAGGGATTCGGCGGCCTGGGCAACGGCGAGCTGCTGGTCGTAACTCGCGCCCTGCTGGGGTTCGACGAAAACGCGGAAGTCCACCCCAGCAGCCTAGAAGACCTCCACCCCTTCGGTGCTCACGAACATCCCGTGGCCGGTCGCGTCGTTGGTGAATCGGGTGCCGTCTTTGTCGGCCTCGATCGTCCAGCCGACGGCGTGGTAGGTGGCGTAGTCCAAGGTCGTGGTCGGGATGTCGCCGAGGTTGCCGACCAGCCATCGCATGCTGCCGGCGGCGGTGACCTCGACGCCGTTGGCGGGCTCGCCGTTGACCACCGGCGAGTTCTTGAACTCGGATTCGCAGCCGACCGAGTCCGCCGAGATCTGGCAGCGGGTCAGGCCGGATTTGGTCTCGATGTAGACGTAGCCGCTGGAACTGGGCGGCAGCGTCCCGGGTGGCGGCAGTGGCACGACACGGGTGGTGGTCGGCGGCGTGCGGGTGGGCTGGCCGGTGGGAAAGCTCGGCTCGGTGCCGGCCGCACAGCCCGGACATAACGCCCGGCCGTCGACGGTATTGCTGCACCCGGCGGCCGCCGCGCCGGCCACCACCAGCCATGCCACTGCCACACCGACCCGCACGGCGTTGGATATGCCCACGCCAGCCAGGGTACGCATCCAGTGATGGGAGTGACTGGAGTGACTCGCGGGTGTGGCGCGACAAGCGTGCCGGGGAACCGGATTCTCCCGTCGGCGGTCGCGCTAGATTCGACGCACCGACGAAAGGGCCGCCATGGCGCACGCACCCGGGCTGTTGTTCAACCCGAACACCTACGACCCCCAGCACTTCGACCCCGAGACGCGGCGTCAGCTGCGGGCGCTCATCGACTGGTTCGAGGCGCGCGGGAAGACCAGGCTGCTGCAGGACGATCTGGAGGCGGTCTGGGTATCGGACTTCCTGGAGTTCATCGGCCGGGAGCGGATCTTCGCGACGTTCCTCACCCCGTCGGAGTACGGCATCGGTGACGACAGCAAGCGGTGGGACACCTCGCGCAATGCCGCCCTGAGCGAGATCCTCGGGTTCTACGGGCTGTCCTACTGGTACGCCGAGCAGGTCACCATCCTGGGCCTGGGCCCGATCTGGCAGAGCGACAACATCAAGGCCAAGGAGCGGGCGGCCGGCCAACTGGAGGCGGGCGGGGTGATGGCGTTCGCGCTGTCGGAACGCGACCACGGCGCCGACATCTACAACACCGACATGATCCTCACCCCGGCGGCCGGCGGTGACGAGGAGGGCGTCGTGTTCCGGGCATCCGGCGAGAAGTACTACATCGGCAACGGCAACGTGGCAGGAATGGTCTCGGTGTTCTCCCGCCGCGCGGACGTGGAAGGCCCGGAGGGCTACGTGTGGTTCGTGGCCGACAGTGCGCACCCCTCCTACGAGCTGATCGGCAATGTCGTCCACGGCCAGATGTACGTGAGCAACTTCCGTCTCGACGAATACCCGGTGCGCGAGGAGGACATCCTGTGCACCGGTCCCGATGCGTTCTCGGCCGCGCTCAACACCGTCAACGTCGGCAAGTTCAACCTGTGCACGGCGTCGATCGGAATGTGCGAGCACGCCTTCTACGAAGCGATCACCCACGCCAACAACCGCATCCTCTACGGCAACCCGGTCACCGACTTCCCGCACGTTCGCGCGAGTTTCGTCGATGCCTACGTACGACTGGTGGCCATGAAGCTGTTCAGCGACCGGGCGATCGACTACTTCCGCAGCGCCAGCCTCCAGGACCGGCGGTATCTGCTGTTCAATCCGGTGACCAAGTCGAAGGTGACGTCCGAAGGTGAGAAGGTGGTCGTCCTGTTGTGGGATGTGCTTGCCGCCAAGGGTTTCGAACGCAACACCTACTTCGCCGAGGTTGCCCGTCTGATTGGTGCCCTGCCCCGCCTGGAGGGCACCGTGCATGTCAACGTCGCGCAGATCCTGAAGTTCATGCCGAACTATCTCTTCAACCCGGCGGAGTACCCCGAGATCGGCACCCGCACAGATGCGGCCGACGATGTCTTCTTCTGGGACCAGGGCCCGGTCGGAGGGGCTTCGAAGATACAGTTCGCCGACTGGGCGCCGGTCTACGAGAAGTCCTGCCACATACCGAATGTCGCCCGGTTCTACGAGCAGGCGCAGGCGTTGCGGGATCTGCTCTCCACCGCCGCCCCGGCCGCCGATCAGCAGAAGGACCTCGACTTCATGCTGGTGCTGGGCCACCTGTTCACCCTCGTCGTCTACGGCCAGCTGATTCTCGAGCAGGCCGACCTGCTCGGCCTGGAGCAGGATCTCGTCGACCAGATCTTCGATGTCCAGGTCCGCGACTTCTCCGGCTATGCGGTGGCTTTACATGGCAAGTCGAGTTCCACTGCCGCGCAACAGCAGTGGGCGCTGGAAGCAGTACGCAAGCCGGTGGCCGACGCCGAGCGCTTCGACCGGATGTGGCAGCAGGTCCGGGCGTTCGACGGGGCCTACGCGATGCGTCCGTAGCTCTTGAAGCGCGCGAACCGCCACAGGTAGCCGGCCAGCCGCCGGGCCGGCACCGGCTTGGGCCAGTCGTCGGAACGAAAGTATGCGTCGGACCCACCGTCGACGAAAACGATGCTGCCGCAGAGGAATTGCGCCGCGTCGGACAGCATGAACACCACCCAGTCGGCCAACTGCCCGGCGTCGCCGAAGCCACCGATCGGGACCGGGAATGCGTGGATGGTCTTGGCTTCGGCCGGCGTGGCGAGCTGCTTCTCCAGAAGCGGCGTCAAGATCGCGCCCGGGGCAATGGCGTTGAGGCGGATGCCCGCGCCGGCCCACTCCCGCGTGACCGCATGCCGGCGCACCCAGCGGCTGACCGCGATCTTCGACGCGCCGTAGGCCATCGAGGGTGCGGCCCGGGCGAACAGCCGCAGCGTTCGCACGGCCTTCTCGCCGTCGCCGGCCAGCAGGGCACGTACCGCGCGGCCGGGCACCGCGGGCATGGTGGTGGTCGAGTTGCTGGAGAAGACGACGACCTTCGCGGCCTCGGTCGCGGCCAGGGCGGGTCGCCAGGCCTGCAGGAGCTGCACGACGCCGAAGTAGTTGACCTGGGTGATCAGGCGGGGGCGATCGGCACCCGGGGTGGGGCCGAGCCCCGCGGCCAGCACCGCCCCGTCGAGCTTCCCGCCGCAGGCGGCCAGCGTGTCGTCGGCGGCCGCCCGGCGCCCGGCCGGGGTGGACAGGTCGGCCACCACCTCGGCTTCCTTGATGTCGACCCCGATGACGGTGTGACCGTTCGCCCGCAGCTTCTGCACTACGGCCTTCCCCATTCCGGATGCCGAGCCGGTGACGGCGTAAGTGCCCATCGGCCGAGTATGGCTCAGCGGCGCGCCCGACCGCACCAGAGGCGGCGTAGTCTGCCGACCGTGCATGTCGACGTGATGACCACCGCGTTGCCGCTGGGCCGGATCGGCAGCCTGGCGAGCCGGACCCAGAAGGCGGGATTCTCCGGTCTGCTGTTCACCGAGACCGGGCGCACCCCGTACCTCAATGCCGCGGTGGCATCCCAGGCCGCGCCGGGTTTGGAGCTCTCCACCGGTGTCGCGGTGGCGTTTCCGCGCAGCCCCTTCGTCACGGCCGCGACCGCGTGGGAACTGCAGGAGGCGACGGGCGGACGGTTCCGGCTCGGCCTCGGCACCCAGGTGCGCACCCATGTGGTGCGCCGCTACGGCGTCGCGTTCGAGCGTCCCGGTCCGCGCCTGCGCGACTATGTGCTCGCCGTGAAGGCCTGCTTCGCCGCCTTCCGCACCGGCACGCTGGATCATCACGGCGACTTCTACGACCTGGACTTCATCACGCCGCAGTGGAGTCCGGGACCAATCGAGGCGCCGGATCCCAAGGTCGACGTCGCGGCGGTCAATCCGTGGATGCTGCGGATGGCCGGTGAGGTGGCCGACGGCGTGCACGTCCACCCGATCGGTGAACCCGGCTACCTGACCCGTCACGTCCTGCCGCAGGTGGCGGCGGGAGCCGCGCGTGCGGGGCGCCCGGCGGCCGACATCGCCGTGATCGTGCCGGTGATGACCATCGTGGGCGATACCGACGAGGAGCGCAGCGCCGAGCGGGAACTCGTGCGGGCCAGCCTGAGCTTCTACGGCAGCACCCCCAATTATGCGTTCATCTGGGACGAGGCCGGATTCGAGGGCACCACGGCCCGAATCCGGGAGAAGCAGAAGGCCGGTGACGTCGCCGGGATGGCGGCGCAGATCAGCGACGACCACATCGCCGCGTTCGTCACCGAGACGACGTGGGACGGTTTGGCCGACGCACTGAGCGCGAAGTACGGGGGCGTCGCCACCCGCATCGTGTTGTACAACGCGGTCAGCGACGCCGAGCGGTTCGAACGGTACGGCGAGGTCGCGCGGCGGTTGTCGAGCCGCTAGAGCAGACGCACGACCGCGGTCGCGATGTCGTAGACGCCGCCGACGATCTTCAGTGCGCCGGCTTTCTCCGCGTCGGCGAGCAGGGTGCTCTTGGCGCGCACGTGCTCGATCACCGCGCCGACGTTGCGGGCGGTGGCGTCCTCGACGTCGCGCGCACCGGCGATGCCGGGTCTGATGGCGTCGATGATCGACTGGATGTTTCCACCGGGGGTGGCGTTCTCGAACGCCGATTTGACCGCGCCGCATCCCGAATGACCCAGCACCACAAGGGCTTTGGCCTTCAGCACCGCATGCCCGAACTCGAGGCTGCCGAGATTGGTGGGCGACTCGGCGATGTTGCCCGCCTCGCGGACGACGAAGACGTCGCCGACGAACTGATCGAAGATGAGTTCCGGTGCCAGCCGGCTGTCGGCGCACCCGAGCACCATGGCGAAGGGTTCCTGGCCGTTCGTGATGCCCTTCCACAGGCGGTCGATCTCAGCCGTGTCGCGGATCTGTGGTTGGGCGGAGGCGAACCGGGCGTTGCCCTCCATCAGGACTTTGACCGCCTCGTCGGGTGTCGCCGGCCTGGGCGGCGGGGGGAGAGGCGCCTTGGTGCCCTCGTCGGCCGACTGTTTCGAGCCGCACGCGGCCGCGGCCAGTGCCACCGCCGGCAGCGCACCGAGGACGAAGCGGCGGGATCTCCGGACGTGCTTCTCAGGCTCGTGGTCGTTCACCGTGTCTTCTCCCGTCGTTCACCCGGTGGCAATCAGATCATCCAACCAGGCCGGAGCGGGACTAGGTGGGGTGTCGGGCGAACCAGGCGGCCAGCGCCTCGACACCGGCGCGCTGCGTCGAGCCGCCGCCGAGCTCTCCGAACAATCCGGTGCCGCGCATCAGCATCAGCTTCAGCTTCTTCCGATCCGTGGTGCGGACCTTCAGGGTCACCGCGGCGCCGTCCATGACGGCCATCCCGACGTTCACCCACCCGCCTCCGGCGCCGTCGACGGACGCGCTGGCGATCCGTTCGGGCGGCAACGAGATCGGGTCGTCGTCGGGTTCGAGCCTGCGGTTCAGGGGCTGGACGACCAACCGGCCATCGGTGACGACGAGCAGGACCTGCCGGCCGGTGAACACGCCCACCTGTGTCGCGACGCAGAAGCCCCACAGCTGCTCGCCCGGGGCGAGCAGTGCATCGGCGTGCGGACGCAGCGTCGAGTCGAGGTCCACAGCCCACGACGATACGGCGGTGTCGAACCTTCGATCGGTCGTCGGGAACAAATCCCCATGCGGCCCCGTTGACGCTTACGACACTTGAGTGAACAAGGCTCAACTCTGGGTTGACAGGCAACTGGCGATCCAGCAGACTTGAGCCTGGTCCGCTCAGACCAGAAACGTCTATCAGGAGGAAATCAACATGGCTCGTGCGGTCGGTATCGACCTCGGGACCACTAACTCCGTCGTTGCGGTGCTCGAGGGTGGCGACCCGGTCGTGGTCGCCAACTCCGAAGGCTCCCGCACCACGCCGTCGGTGGTTGCCTTTGCACGCAACGGCGAAGTGCTGGTCGGCCAGCCCGCCAAGAACCAGGCAGTGACCAACGTCGACCGGACCATCCGTTCGGTCAAGCGGCACATGGGCACCGACTGGTCCGTCGAAATCGACGGCAAGGACTACACCGCGCAGGAGATCAGCGCCCGCGTGCTGATGAAGCTCAAGCGTGACGCAGAGAGCTACCTCGGCGAGGACATCGCCGACGCGGTCATCACCGTGCCCGCCTACTTCAACGACGCCCAGCGCCAGGCCACCAAGGAGGCCGGCCAGATCGCCGGGCTCAACGTGCTGCGCATCGTCAACGAACCCACCGCCGCGGCCCTGGCCTACGGCTTGGACAAGGGCAGCAAGGAACAGACCATCCTGGTCTTCGACCTCGGTGGCGGCACGTTCGACGTCTCGCTGCTGGAGATCGGCGACGGTGTCGTCGAGGTCCGCGCGACCTCGGGCGACAACCACCTCGGTGGCGACGACTGGGACGACCGGATCGTCGAGTGGCTGGTCGACAAGTTCAAGGCCTCGGCGGGAATCGACCTGACCAAGGACAAGATGGCCATGCAGCGGCTTCGTGAAGCCGCCGAGAAGGCCAAGATCGAGCTCAGCTCGAGCCAGAGCACCTCGATCAACCTGCCCTACATCACGGTCGACGCGGACAAGAACCCGCTGTTCCTCGACGAGCAGCTGACCCGCGCCGAGTTCCAGAAGATCACTCAAGATCTGCTGGACCGCACCCGGGCGCCGTTCCAGTCGGTCATCAAGGACGCCGGCATTCCGGTGTCCGACATCGACCACGTGGTGCTCGTCGGTGGTTCGACCCGCATGCCCGCGGTCTCGGACCTGGTCAAGGAGATGACCGGCGGCAAGGAGCCCAACAAGGGCGTCAACCCCGACGAGGTCGTCGCGGTCGGCGCGGCCCTGCAGGCCGGCGTGCTCAAGGGCGAGGTCAAGGACGTCCTGCTGCTCGATGTCACCCCGCTGAGCCTCGGCATCGAGACCAAGGGCGGCGTGATGACCAAGCTCATCGAGCGCAACACCACGATCCCGACCAAGCGGTCGGAGACCTTTACCACCGCCGACGACAACCAGCCGTCGGTGCAGATCCAGGTCTATCAGGGTGAGCGTGAGATCGCGGCGCACAACAAGCTGCTCGGCAGCTTCGAGCTGACCGGAATCCCGCCGGCTCCGCGCGGCGTGCCCCAGATCGAGGTGATCTTCGACATCGACGCCAACGGCATCGTGCACGTGACCGCCAAGGACAAGGGCACCGGCAAGGAGAACACGATCAAGATCCAGGAAGGCTCCGGCCTGTCCAAGGAGGAGATCGACCGGATGATCAAGGACGCCGAAGCACACGCCGACGAGGACCGGAAGCGTCGCGAAGAGGCCGACGTCCGCAACCAGGCCGAGTCGCTGGTCTACCAGACGGAGAAGTTCGTCAAGGACCAGCGCGACGCTGAGGGCGGGTCGAAGGTCCCCGAGGACACCCTGGTCAAGGTCGACTCCGCCATCGAGGACGCCAAGACGGCGTTGAACGGCTCCGACATCGGGGCGATCAAGTCCGCGATGGAGAAGCTCGGCGAAGAGAGCCAGGCCCTGGGTCAGGCGATCTACGAGGCGACTCAGGCCGAGCAGGCCGCCGGTGGCGGCGATGCGGGCGGACCGTCGAACGACGATGTGGTGGATGCCGAAGTCGTTGAAGACGATCAGGAGAACAAGTGACCCCACCCGTGAACGGCGATCCGGAGGAACCGGTAACCGTCACCGACAAGCGCCGTATCGACCCGGAGACCGGGGAAGTGCGCGCTGCCTCCGGCGGGCAGGAGCGAAGCGACCCGGGATATACCCAAGGCCCGGCCCCTGGTGGGCCGGCGCCGAGGGCGTCCGCGCCGGCGGGCGCCGAGTCGGAGGACAAGGTTGCCGAGCTCACCGCGGACCTGCAGCGTGTGCAGGCCGACTTCGCCAACTACCGCAAGCGAGCACTGCGTGACCAGCAGGTGGCCGCCGAGCGGTCCAAGGCCGTCGTGGTGAGCCAGTTGCTCACCGTGCTCGACGACCTCGACCGTGCCCGCGCCCACGGCGATCTCGAGACCGGGCCGCTGCGCTCGGTCGCCGACAAGCTGACGGCCGCGCTGACCGGGCTGGGCCTCACGGCGTTCGGCGCCGAGGGCGACGATTTCGACCCGTCGCTGCACGAAGCCGTGCAGCACGAGGGTGAGGGCTCGAAGCCGGTGGTCGGCAACGTCATGCGGCAGGGCTACAAACTCGGCGAGCAGGTGCTTCGGCACGCGTTGGTCGGAGTGGTCGACACCGTCGACGATTCGCCGGCGGCCGACACGCCCTCCAACGGGGAGCATTCCGGCTCGCAGAACGCAGAATCAGATTCATAACCGCGACAATGGTGAGGAGGTGACGCGGCATGGTTCAACGAGAATGGGTCGAAAAAGACTTCTACAAGGTGCTCGGCGTCTCCTCTGACGCCAGCGAGGATGAGATCAAGCGGGTATCGCGAAAGCTGCTCGCCGAGAATCATCCCGACCGCAACCCGGACAACGCAAAAGCCGACGAGCGGTACAAGGAGGTCGGTGAGGCGCGCGACGTGCTGTCCGATCCGGCCAAGCGCAAGGAGTACGACGAGACCCGCCGGCTGTTCGCCGGCGGGGGCTACGGCCGCCGCTACAACGGCGGGTGGCGGCGGCGGCGGGTTCAACGCGGGCGACAGCTCCGAGTTCAACCTCAATGACCTGTTCGACGCGGCCGGCCAGACCGGCGGTACGAACATCGGCGACCTGTTCGGTGGGTTGTTCGGTCGTGGCGCCCCGCCGCGGCCGAGCCGGCCGCGTCGCGGCAAGGACCTGGAGACCGAGACCGATCTCGACTTCCTCGAGGCGACCAAGGGTGTCGCCATGCCGTTGCGGCTCACCAGTCCCGCGCCGTGCACCAACTGTCATGGCAGCGGCGCCCGTCCCGGCACCAGCCCGAAGGTCTGCCCGAGCTGTAACGGCTCGGGGATGATCAACCGCAATCAGGGCGCGTTCGGCTTCTCCGAGCCGTGCACCGAGTGCCGTGGCAGCGGCTCGATCATCGAGCATCCCTGCGACGAGTGCCGGGGCACGGGTGTCACCACCCGCACCCGCACGATCAACGTGCGGATCCCCCCGGGTGTCGAGGACGGTCAGCGCATCCGGCTGGCCGGCCAGGGCGAGGCGGGCCTACGGGGCGCCCCGTCGGGCGACCTGTACGTCACCGTCCACGTGCGGCCCGACAAGGTGTTCGGCCGCGACGGCGACGACCTGACCGTGACCGTGCCGGTGAGCTTCACCGAGTTAGCCTTGGGGACAACGCTTTCGGTGCCCACTCTGGAGGGCAAGGTCGGTGTGCGGGTGCCCAAGGGCACCGCCGACGGCCGCATCCTGCGGGTGCGTGGACGTGGCGTTCCCAAGCGCAGCGGCGGTCACGGCGATCTGCTGGTCACCGTCAAGGTCGCGGTGCCGCCCACCCTGGAGGGGTCGGCGCTGGAGGCACTCGAGGCCTACGCCGCCGCCGAGCGGTCCAGTGGATTCGACCCGCGCGCCGGATGGGCGGGTAACCGGGCATGAGTGCGGCCACCAACCCCCGCGAGTCGCGGACCTTCTTGATCTCGGTGGCCGCCGAGCTGGCCGGTATGCATGCGCAGACCCTGCGCACCTACGACCGGCTCGGCCTGGTCAGTCCGGAGCGCAGTTCCGGTGGCGGACGGCGCTATTCGGAACGTGACGTGGAGTTGCTGCGCGAGGTGCAGCGGTTGTCCCAGGACGAGGGCGTCAACCTCGCCGGGATCAAGCGCATCATCGAGCTGACCAATCAGGTCGAGGCGT
Source organism: uncultured Actinomycetota bacterium (assembly GCA_963753095.1). GTDB lineage: Bacteria > Actinomycetota > Actinomycetes > Mycobacteriales > Mycobacteriaceae > Mycobacterium. The sequence goes on along the minus strand of CAVWBC010000011.1, from coordinate 296,341 downwards.
TGCAGTCCCGGCTCTCGGAGATGGCGCAGGAGCTGGAGTCGTTGCGCGCCAGGCCCCGTCGGGATCTGGCCGTCATGCCGAAGAGCACGGCGCTGGTGGTCTGGAAGCCCCGGCGCTGAGCCAAGCGAAGCGGCGAAATCGGACCCGGCGCGGCTAATTGACCCGGATGGTGAATGCCGACACCGCCGGGCGTCCCGGCACCGCAACGCTGTAGGTGCCCTTGCGCAACGCGTTGGTGGGGGCCGCCATCGGCTCGATGCCGACCACGTCATCGTTGCTCGGGGCGAAGATCTGCGCCGCCGGGAAGCCCTGGTCGAACACCACCTCGATGCGCCGGCCGCCGCCGGACAGCGCGAACACCGCACCCGGCGGCACTTCGTCGAAGCCGTCGTCGAAAGTCTTGTCGCCCAACTCATCCGAGGATGCCGGCCAGTCTTCGACGGCGCCGGTCGGGATGCCCCAGTTGTCCACTGGCAGATGGCGCAGCGGCGGGGTCTCGAATATCCATTGCGACCGGGGGACGTCCGGGATTCGCAGGTAAGGGTGGAAGCCGAAGCACAGCGGCACCGACGCCGAGGTGGTCGGGGTCACCGTGGTCTCCACGGTCAGCGCGCGATCGGCCAGCGTGATGTCGAGCGTCACCACGTGCGGGAACGGAAAGCTGGCCAGCAGCCGCGGTTGACCGCCGTAGTCGAGGTCCGCGGTGAGCTGGTTGTCGGACTGTTCGGTGACCAACCAGCCGGGATAGGCGGCCAGCACCCCGTGGATCACCAGGCCGTGCTCGTCGGAGCGCGCGCCGCCCACTCCGGGTGTCAGCGTCACCGCGCCGCCGTCGAGGGCATAGCCGTTGGCGCTCAACCGGTTTGCCCACGGATACAGAATGGGGATGCCCATCGTCTTGCCGCTCGCCAGGTAGGCCTGCAGGCCACGGCGCTGGCCGAGAAGTTCCACCCCGTCGTCCGACAGCGAGGTGCACACCATGCCCGCAGACGGGACGAAGGTGGCGGACAGCGCAGAGGACGGGTCTTTGAGAACGACGGCGGGCAACTGTGCCATCGTCGAATTCTAGCGGTGTGAGTCGATGTAACTCGTCAGATCGTTGATCGTGCGCAGGGACTTGTACTCCGACTCGGGAATGTCGACCTCGAAGCGTTTGTGCAGCCGCACCAGGAAGTTGAGCCAGTCCATCGAGTCCAGGTCGACCTGGTCGCGGAGAAGCTCGCTGTCGGACAGGTCGCCCTCCTCGATCTCGGGGGCGATCGCGAGCAGCTCCGCCACCACCTCATCGCGGATACTCATGTCAGTCTCCTTCTCCAGCAAGGTCACAGTTCTTCGGGCTGCTGCAGCAGCCGGTTGATCTCGGCCAGGAACAGCGCGCCGCGCGCGCCGTCGCTGGAACGGTGGTCGGCCGCCAGGCTGCACTGAACCGTCGTGGCCACCCGGATTCCGCCGTCGACCACGACCACCCGTTGGGCGGCCTTGCCGAAGCCGACGATCGCCACCTGCGGCGGATAGATGACGCCGAAGACGGCGTCGACGCCCTTGTCGCCGAGGTTGGTCAGGGTGATGGTCGGGTCGGACATCTCCGAACTGCGCAGCGACCCGGCCCGGGCGCGGGCCACCAGATCGGTCAGGTCGCGCATCAGCTCGTCGAGCTTCTTCTCGTTGACGTCGTGGATCGCCGGGGCAACCAGGCCCCCGCCGCGCAGCGAGATCGCCACGCCCACATGGACTTGTGGGGAGGCCTCGAAGCCGTCGTCGCGCCAGAAGCCGTTGAACTCCGTGAACCGCTGGGCGGCGAGTGCGACCGCCTTGAGTTGCAGCACCGCCGCCAGCATCCGCTCGGTGATCGGCATGCCGGCGTTCTGCTCGGTGAGCCAGTTCAGCGCCGTGTCGAGGATGACCTCGTCGGCCAGGTAGTAATGCGGAATCTCCCGCTTCGACCGGCTCATCGCCGCGGCGATCGACGCGCGCATCGCCGCCCCGCGCTCGCGGGCCTTCTCGGCGGCGGACTTCGGCTCGGCCGAGACCGCCGGTTTAGGCGCCGGCGCGGGCTTGGGCTGCTCGTGGTGGGCCGTGGCGGCGGAATGCTCGACGTCGTGCAGGGTGATCGCGCCCTGCGGGCCGGTTCCCGTGACGGCCTTCAGGTCGACGCCCAGCGACAACGCCGTTCGCCGTGCGACGGGGGACACCCACAACCGGTGCCCCACCGGCGATGGCGCCGTGGCCGCAGGTGTGGCCAGGGGCACGTTGGCCGGGGCTTCCTGCTGCGGGGCCTCGGTGGTGGCGGCGGGGGCCACCGCACGCGGGCCGGCCGTCTCGCCGGCTTCCAGCAGCGTCGCCAGTGGGGTGCCGACGGCGACGGTCTGCCCGACCGGAACCAGCAGCTCACCGACAACGCCTTCGTGCCAGCACTCGATTTCCACTGCGGCCTTGGTGGTTTCGACCACCGCGACGATCTGCCCGCGGGTGACGGTGTCGCCGGGTTTGACCAGCCACTCGTTGAGGGTGCCCTCGTCCATGTCGGCGCCCAGGGCCGGCATCGCGAACTCGATCATGCTGTGTCCATTCCCCGGTCGCTGCGCTCCTGCCCGCCGGTCGCTCCGAACAGTGCGCGCACGGCGGCCACGATCTTGTCGGGTTGCGGCAGCGCCGCCTGTTCGAGGTGTTTGGCGTAGGGGATCGGCACCTCGACGGAGCAGACCCGGCCGACGGGCGCGTCGAGATCGTAGAACGCGCCCTCGACGATGCGGGCGCTGATCTCGGCGGCCAGGCTTCCGGTGCGCCAGCCCTCGTCCACGATCACCGCGCGGTGTGTATTGCGCACCGACTCCAGGATCGTCGCGTCATCCAGCGGCCGTAGCACCCGCAGATCGACGACCGCGCAGTCGATTCCGGTCTGGGCGAGCTGCTCGGCGGCGTCGAGAACCTTGGGCAGACTTCCGCCGTAGGTGATCAGAGTCGCGTCGGTTCCGTTGCGGCGCAATGCCGCCCGGGTGATGTCGGTGGGCACCAGTTCGTCGAGGTCGGTCGAGGTGTTGTAGAGCCCGACGTGCTCGAAGATGATCACCGGGTCGGGGTTGGTCAGCGCGGTGCGCAGCATCCCGTAGGCGTCGGCCACCGTGGCGGGAGCCAGCACCGTGATGCCGGGGATGTGGGCGTACCAGTTCTCCAGGCTGTGCGAATGCTGCGCGGCCAGTTGCCGGCCCGCGCCGGTGGCCATCCGGATCACCAGCGGGACCGAGAACTGCCCGTTGGACATGTGCCGAAGGGGCGCCGCGGTGTTGACGATCTGATCCAGCGCCAGCAGGCTGAAGTTCACCGTCATGATCTCGACGATGGGACGCAGGCCGTTGAGGGCCGCGCCGATCCCGATGCCGACGAAGCCCAGTTCCGAGATCGGGGTGTCGCGGATGCGCTCCGGTCCGAACTCCTCGAGCAGTCCCTTCGACACCGCATAGGTGCCGCCGTAGCGGCCGACGTCCTCACCGAGCAGGACCACCCGGTCGTCGGCGCGCATGGCCTCGGCGATCGCGTCGTGGACCGCGCCGCGATAGTTCGCCTTCACGAGACCGCCTCCGCCATAGGTGATGTCATCACGTCTCGGGCGAGGCCGTCCACGCTCTCCAGCGTTCCCGCCTCGGCGAAAGCGACGGCATCGGCCACCTCATCGGCCACCGCTTGCTCGATCGCGGCGATGTCCTCGGCGCTCAGCAGGCCCTCGGCCAGGCACTTGTCGGTGAACGACGTGATCGGGTCGTGCTCCTTCCACTTCTCCACCTCGGCCTTGTCGCGGTAGAGCTCCGGATCGAACATCGAGTGCGGCCGGAACCGGTAGGTCTTGAACTCGAGGAAGAACGGCCCGCCCTCGGTTCGGACGTGCTCGACCGCAGCCTGCATGGCCTCGTGGCAGGCGAGCACGTCCATGCCGTCGGTGCTCGCCGACGGCACCCGGTAGGAATCGGCCAGGATGCACAGGTCGGTGTCCGAGAGCTCACGGTCGATCGAGGTGCCCATCGCGTAGCGGTTGTTCTCACAACAGAACAGCACCGGCAGCTTCCACAGTTCGGCCATGTTCATCGTCTCGTGGAAGGCGCCCTCGGCGATCGCGCCGTCACCGAAGTAACAGGCGGACACCTGATTTCGCTTCAGCTGCGCGTCGGCGAAAGCCAGCCCGGCAGCGGTCGGCAGCCCGCCGGCGACGATCGCGTTGCCGCCGTAGAACCGCCGGCCGGCGTCGAACAGGTGCATCGAGCCGCCGCGTCCCCCCGAACAGCCTTCCTGCTTGCCGAACATCTCGGCCATGATCTTGGCCATCGGGATCCCGCGCAGCAGCGCGTGGGCATGTTCCCGGTAGGTGGCGATCACCGCGTCCTGCGGGCCGAGCACCCTCAAGGACCCCGCCGCCACTGCTTCTTCGCCGACGTAGAGATGCAGGAAGCCGCGAATCTTTCCGGCGCTGTACATCTCGGCGCACTTCTCCTCCATGCGCCGCACCCGGATCATGTCGGTCAGTAGCGTCGCGCTCCAGACCGGCCTCGGTCACGCCGTCACCCCTGCCGGGGTCTCCACGGTCGAGATGTCACCCTCGGGCAGTCCGAGCTCGCGCGCCTTGAGCAGCCGGCGCATGATCTTGCCCGAGCGGGTGTGCGGCAGCGAGTCGACGAAGTCGATCTCCTTGGGCGCCACCGCCGCCCCGAGCCGCTTGCGGGCGTGGCCCATCAGGTCGCGGCGCAGCGCCTCGTCGCCGGTGTAGCCGGACTTCAGCGTGACGAACGCCTTCACCAGTTCGCCGTAGGTCGGGTCGGGCTTGCCGATGACCGCGGCCTCGGCGACGGCGGGATGGTCGGTCAGGACGTTCTCCACCTCGAACGGCCCGATCAGGTGTCCCGAGGCCTTGATGACGTCGTCGGCGCGTCCGACGAACCAGAGGTAGCCGTCGGCGTCGCGCTTGACCAGATCGCCTGACAGGTACAGGTCGCCATCGGGATCGGCGTGGAAGGACTTGCGGTAGCGCTCCTCCTGGTTGAGGTAGCCGCGGAACATCGACGGCCAGCCCAGCCGCAGCGCCAGCTCCCCTTCGACGTCGGGTTCGTCGATGACGCGCACCGCCCCGGTGTCCTGGTCGTGCTCGACCACACAGGCCCGCACGCCCGGCAGCGGGCGCCCCATCGACCCGGGCTTGATGTCGAAGGCCGGGGTGTTCGCGACCATGATGCCGCCGGTCTCGGTCTGCCACCAGTTGTCGTGAATCGGCAAGCCCAGCACGCGTTTTCCCCACCACACCGCCTCGGCGTTGAGCGGCTCGCCGACGCTGGCGATGAACCGCAGGTGCGGGAAGCGGTACTTGGCCGGCAGCTCCGGGCCGGCCTTGATCAGCATCCGGATGGCCGTCGGCGCGGTGTACCAGACGCTGACTTCCTCGTCCTGCAGGATCCGGTACCAGCGTTCGGCGTCGAACTCGGCCTCGTCGATGATCGAGGTGACCCCGTGCAGCAACGGCGAGATGATCCCGTAGGAGGTTCCGGTGACCCAGCCGGGATCGGCTGTGCACCAGTAGATGTCACCATCGTGAAGGTCGAGCGCATAGCGCCCGGTGATGTAGTGCATGGCGACCGCGCCGTGCACGTGCTGTGCGCCCTTGGGTGTACCGGTGGTGCCGCTGGTGAAATGCAACAGCGACGGGTCGTCGGCGGTCGTGGGCTCGATCGGCGCGTCCTCGTCGGCGCGTCGTCCATCAGCCGGTGGAAGTTCAGGGTGCCCGGTATGTCGGCGTCGTCATCCGACGATCAGCACGTGCTTGACCGAGGTCAGCTCGTCGCGGATCTTCGCGATCTTACGTTTGTAGATCGCCGCGGTGGTCACCAGCACGTTCGGCCGCTCCGATGGTGACGCGGGTGGCGATCGGCTCCGGGCCGAATGCTGAGAACAGCGGCGACACCACGCTGCCGTTGCGCAGCGCCCCGAGCATGCTGATGTAGAGCTCCGGAACCCGTCCCATGATCACGAACACCCGGTCGCCCTTGCCGATCCCCAGGCCGCGGAGGACGTTGGTGAATCGCCGGGTCAGCCGGCCCAACTCGGCGTAGCTGATGTCGTGCGTCACCAGTTCGGCGGCATCGGGTGCGTCCGCGACGAAGCGCAGGGCGGTGCGGTCGGCGTGCGGACCCCCGGCGTGCCGGTCCACGGCGGCGTAGGCGATGTTGCAGCCGGGTCCGGTCGCCGAGCGGGCCATGCCGGCGCACAGGTCGGGCACCTGTGACCAGGTGAACGACTCGCGGGTCTTCTCGTAGTCGGTGAAGTTGGGTGTCAACTTCAGATCGCCCACGCCCTTACCGATGATGTCCATTCAATGCCTCCTAGGCATGCGGCGGGGTGAGCACGCCGTCACGGCGAGCCCGTCCCATGTTCGCCATCACCCGATCCACTACGGCGCCGTACGCGGCGCCGTTGTTGAGGATGTCCTCACGGTTGTGGTGGCGAAGATAGGCATCGAGCCGCCGTTCCAGCGGCCAATCCCAGTAGTTGCGCCCGACATACTGCGAGCACAGGAAACCCCATGCGATGGTGTCGGGTTCGCGGTCGGCGCCCTCAGCCGGACCGGCTTGCATCATCACAGCCCCTCACTGCTTGATCCCGTAAGTGATCGTTGTCGCATGGAGGGGTGCGAGAAAGGGACGAAAGTCACACATGTCGCGGATCGGGTCCTCAGCCCGCGAGTGGGTCGTGCTGGATGCGGCCGGCGGGGGCGCCCTTGGCGAGCAGCGCCGCCCGGGTGGCCCGCACCATGTCGGGTCGCCCGCAGATCAGGATCTGGCGATCGCCCCAGCCGCCGTACCTGGTGACGACCTCGGGCAGTCGGCCGGCCTGGCGCACATGCAGTCCCCGTGGCGGCTGGACGTCGGGGTAGTCCGCCGCCCACGGCGGGTCGTTCGGGTACTCCGACACCGGTGACACCGACAGCCAGGGGTTGGTGCTCGCGATCTCCCACAGCGTTCGGCAGGTCGTAGAGCTCGCAGGGGTAGCGGGCACCGAAGAACAGATGCACCCGGGGGTTCACCCCGAACCGGGCCAGATCCATGATCAGCGTGCGCAACGGGGCCAGGCCGGTGCTGCCGGCGACCATCAGGACGTCACCGCCGTCCCGGTCGACGTGCAGGGCGCCGTGTGGGCTCGACATCCGCCACCGGTCGCCGGGCCGTGTCTCGCCGACGATCGTGGAGCTGACCATGCCGCCGGTGACCGAGCGGATGTGGAACTCGATGAACCCGTCCGGATCCGACGGCATGGCCGGGGACAGGTAACGCCACCGACGCGGCCACTGGGGAATCTGGACGTTGACGTACTGCCCGGGGTGATAGGGCATCGGCCGGTCCAGGCGCAGCCGCACCACGGCGATGTCGCGCGAGACCCGGTGGTGCTCGAGCACGGTGCCGTCCCACCAGGCGGGCCCGTCCTCGGCGTCGGCGGCACCCGACATGATGCCGGTGATGAGGTTGATCGCCGCGACGGCGGCCTCGTCGACGGCAGCGGTCCAGTGGTCGGCCAGACCGCTCCGCATGGCGGCGTACCAGGCCCGCCGCATCGTCTCGTAATGGTGCTTGGTTCACACCGTATTTCCGATGGTCGCGGCCGAGCTGCGCGAGGAATGCCACCGGCTCCTGCGACCGCTGGGCCACCAACTCGCCCAGCACCCAGTGCATGGCCTCGCCGAACGCGGCCCGCTGCTGGTCCAGGTCGGGCGGAAACAGGTCGCGCACCGTGGTGTCGATGGCGAACCAGTGCGTGTAGATGCGCCGGATCAGGTCATCGGAGGGGGATCGCGGATCGATCGCAGCCTGCAGCAACCGCAGTGCGTCGCGATCCTCAAGCCCCACGGTGCCCGATCTTAGGCGCGACCGCGCCGGCACCGGCCGCCCGAGGGCTACAGGCCGTGAATGCCCTTGTACAGCACCATGCAGTCCGATGATGACGAGGATGGCGGCCACCAGGACGGCGTGCTGCTCCTCCATCCAGTTCTTCAGCCTGGTCAGCGGCTCGTCGAGCCTCTCGCCCGCTACGGCGTAGGCCAGCACCGGCAGCGCCACCGATGAGGCCGCCATCGCGGTGAACGCGGCCACCGCGATCCACGCTCCGCTGACGCCCAGGCCCGCCGTGCCGATCGCCAAACCGGCTGCGGCGCACATGAACAGGACCTTGGGGTTGACGACCACCAGAACCACGGCGGTGACGAATGCCCGGCCCGGCCCGATGCTGGTCATCGACTTCATCCAGTCCGGCGCGTGGGCCGAGCGGTTGCGGGTGAACCATCGGTAGAGCCCGAACGCGATCAGCGCCACACCGATGACGATGCGCACGTAGGGCGCCCAGGTCGGTTGCTTGCTGAGCCCGCCGAGCGCATTCGATAGCGCCAGCAGCGCCGCGGTCAGTCCGGCGATGCCGACGATCCAGCCCAGCAGGAACGCCATGCTCGTCGGCCGCGGCCGCGGCGTGTGCAGCATCAGGATGCCGGGATGATCGACAGCGGCGAAGTGGCGATGACCAGCGCGAGTGGGATCAGTTCCGCGAATTCCGAACCCACGCTTTCGGCCACGCGCTGACCGTACTATCTCTGCGCGTGGAGGCCAACAGGCGCGAACGCGTGCTTCTGTACGTCTCGGGTGTCGCTGCCGTGCTGCTGATTGTGATCCTGGTGATCGCCGTGATCCACACCTCGCACCGCTCCCGCGGGCACCTGCCGGCACCGGTCGTACCGGTCACCCGCTCGGCGACGCCGACGACGTTCGCGCCGCCGCCAGCACCGTCGGCGCCCACCACGGGGCTGACGACGACGACCACCACGCCGCCTCGTCGCGAACCGACCGAGAGTGCCTCGGCGATCGAAGAGCCATCGCCATCGTCGTCGGAAACGTCGTCCTCGGAACCTTCGTCGTCGACGCCGTCCCCGTCGACCACCATCTTCAACCCGTACGCCACGACGTCGTCGCCGAACGCCGGGGCGTACTGAATACCTCACCCGTCCGTGATGGCGGTGGCCGCTGCGACCGCCATCACGATCTTTCATCCGACGAACGACTCCCGGACTTCACCGCCATGGCCGCCCAACCTGCGCGCGCGCGGAATACTTTTCTGCGACAGCCGATCTGGTGGTCAGGCGCCGGCTGACCGTGACCTCCGAGCGGTGTGCCGACGGTGTTCGCGTGCGGTGCCCGCGCCGTCCGATGGCCGCAGTACTGGGACTACGCGCGGCCCTGATGCTTGAGTTTGAGCGTCCACGCCGGCACCCAGTGCGTCACCGCCTTGCTCTTGGAGCCGTAGGCGAGGTGGTAGGTGACCAGGCCCCACCAGTCGCCCTGTTCGCACAGCCCCCAGCAGCTGAGCTTCGCCTTCACGACCTTGTGCATCTGCAGGCCGTGCGGGTGGTAGCGCCCGGTCCGGTGCGGTTCGCGGGGGAACAGCACGGTGAGGTCGACGAGCACGGTCAGCGGTGGGCGCACCGGCCGGAACGGCGGCCGGACCGGCTGGCCGTTGTAGCCGATCGACGCGAGCTCGCCCATCAGTCGATCATATGTTCGAATAGTTGGGGAAAACAGGTGTCCGAAGTCCCTATCGACGGGACGGCAAAATTCAGTAAACTTGAGCGGAACAGACTCAAGTTTGACGGCGTTGTAACTCGCGACAAGCTTTCTCTAGACGAAATGGAGGTGTCGTGGACTCTTTCAACCCGACCACCAAGACCCAGGCGGCCCTGACCGCCGCGCTGCAGGCCGCCAGTGCGGCCGGTAACCCGGAGATCAGGCCCGCTCATCTGCTGTTGGCGCTGCTCACCCAGGCCGACGGCATCGCCCCGCCGCTGCTCGAGGCGGTCGGCGTGGACCCGGCCACGATCCGCGCGGAGGCCGAGCGCATGGTCGACCGGCTGCCGACGAGCAGCGGGGCGACCTCGCAGCCGCAGTTGTCGCGGGAGTCGCTGGCGGCGATCACCGCCGCCCAGCAGCTGGCCACCGAGATGGACGACGAGTACGTCTCCACCGAGCACCTGATGGTCGGACTGGCCACCGGCGACTCCGACGTCGCCAAGCTGCTCACCGGACACGGCGCCTCACCGCAGGCCCTGCGCGACGCGTTCGTGAAGGTCCGCGGCAGCGCACGGGTCACCAGCCCGGATCCCGAGGCCAGCTACCAGGCGCTGGAGAAGTACTCCACCGACCTGACCGCTCGTGCCCGCGAAGGCGAACTCGACCCGGTCATCGGACGCGACAACGAGATTCGCCGAGTCATCCAGGTGCTGAGCCGCCGGACCAAGAACAACCCGGTGCTGATCGGCGAGCCCGGCGTCGGCAAGACCGCGATCGTCGAGGGCCTGGCCCAGCGCATCGTGGCCGGCGACGTACCGGAGAGCCTGCGCGACAAGACCGTGGTCTCCCTCGACATGGGCTCCATGGTGGCCGGCGCGAAGTACCGCGGCGAGTTCGAGGAACGCCTCAAGGCCGTCCTCGACGACATCAAGAACTCGGCCGGACAGATCATCACCTTCATCGACGAGCTGCACACCATCGTGGGTGCGGGTGCGACCGGTGAGGGCGCGATGGACGCCGGCAACATGATCAAGCCGATGCTGGCGCGCGGCGAGTTGCGGATGGTCGGTGCCACCACGCTCGAGGAGTACCGCAAGTACATCGAGAAGGACGCCGCGCTCGAGCGTCGCTTCCAGCAGGTGTTCGTCGGCGAGCCGTCGGTGGAGGACACCGTCGGCATCCTGCGCGGCCTGAAGGACCGCTACGAGGTGCATCACGGCGTCCGGATCACCGACTCCGCGCTGGTGGCGGCGGCCACGCTGTCCGACCGCTACATCACCAGCCGCTTCCTGCCGGACAAGGCGATCGACCTGGTCGACGAGGCCGGGTCGCGGCTGCGGATGGAGATCGACTCCCGGCCCGTCGAGATCGACGAGGTCGAGCGGCTGGTGCGCCGCCTCGAGATCGAGGAGATGGCGCTGGCCAAGGAGGAGGACGCGGCCTCGAAGGAGCGTCTCGAGAAGCTGCGCGCCGAACTGGCCGACCTGCGCGAGAAGCTCGCCGAGCTCACCACCCGATGGCAGAACGAGAAGAACGCCATCGACATCGTGCGTGACCTGAAGGAGGAACTCGACCATCTGCGCGGCGAGTCCGAGCGGGCCGAGCGCGACGGCGACCTGGCCAAGGCCGCCGAGCTGCGGTACGGCCGGATCCCCGAGGTGGAGAAGAAGCTGGACGCCGCGCTGCCCCAGGCGGAGGCGCAGGCCAACGTCATGCTCAAGGAGGAGGTTGGACCCGACGACATCGCCGACGTGGTGGCGTCGTGGACCGGCATACCGGCCGGCCGGCTGCTCGAGGGTGAGACGGCCAAGCTGCTGCGCATGGAGGACGAACTCGGCAAGGCGGGTCGTCGGTCAGAAGAAAGCCGTGCAGGCCGTGTCCGACGCGGTCCGGCGCAGCCGGGCCGGCGTCGCCGACCCGAACCGGCCGACCGGATCGTTCCTGTTCCTCGGTCCGACCGGCGTGGGCAAGACCGAGCTGGCCAAGGCGCTGGCCGACTTCCTGTTCGACGACGAGCGGGCGATGGTCCGCATCGACATGAGCGAGTATGGCGAGAAGCACTCGGTGGCCCGCCTGGTCGGTGCCCCTCCCGGCTACATCGGCTACGACCAGGGCGGTCAGCTGACCGAGGCGGTGCGGCGACGGCCGTACACGGTGGTGCTGTTCGACGAGGTCGAGAAGGCGCACCCGGATGTGTTCGACGTGCTGCTGCAAGTGCTCGACGAGGGCCGGCTCACCGACGGGCAGGGCCGCACGGTGGACTTCCGCAACACCATCCTCATCCTGACGTCCAACCTGGGCTCGGGTGGCACCGAGGAGCAGGTGATGGCGGCGGTTCGCTCGGCGTTCAAACCCGAGTTCATCAACCGGCTCGACGACGTGCTGATCTTCGAGGGCCTCAAGCCCGAGGAGCTGGTGCAGATCGTCGACATCCAGCTGGAGCAGCTCGCCAAGCGGCTCTCGCAGCGTCGCCTGGAGTTGGAGGTGTCGCTGCCGGCCAAGAAGTGGCTTGCCGATCGCGGGTTCGACCCGGTCTACGGCGCCCGGCCGCTGCGGCGGCTCGTGCAGCAGGCCATCGGCGACCAGCTCGCCAAGATGCTGCTGGCCGGCGAGGTGCACGACGGTGACGTCGTGCCGGTGAATGTGTCCCCAGACGGCGAATCGCTCATTCTGGGATGAGCGCTTGCGCGAAGACCGTCGGACGGGGATGAGCGCTTGCGCGAAGACCGTCGGACGGGGGCGAGGCCGAAAACCCCCGTACCCCGCCCGGTGCGGGGGTTTTCGATAGTGACGAGGTGTGATCTGGTTGTGACCTCGCGGAATTCTCGTTAAGCACCAGTGAGCAGATAGGCTAGGCGTAATGGTCCCGTTCTGGTTCACGCTGTCTGCACTCTGTTTCGTGGGTGCGGCCGTGTTGCTGTATGTCGACATCGGCCGTCGGCGCGGACTGGGCCGTCGCCGCAAGTCATGGGCGCGGTCGCACGGCTTCGACTACGAGCCCGAGTCCACCGAGATCGTCGACCGCTGGAATCGCGGCGTGATGTCCACCGTCGGCGATGTCGCCGCCCGCAACGTGGTGCTCGGCCAGATCCGCGGCGAAGCGGTCTACATCTTCGACCTCGAGGACGTCGCCACCGTCATCGCACTGCACCGCAAGGTCGGCACGAACGTGGTCATGGATCTGCGCCTCAAGGGCGTCAAGGAGCCGCGGGAAGACGACATCTGGCTGCTCGGCGCGATCGGCCCGCGGATGGTCTACTCGAGCAACCTCGATGCCGCCCGGCGCGCCTGCGACCGCCGCATGGTCACCTTCGCCCACACCGCGCCCGACTGCGCCGAGATCATGTGGAACGAGCAGAACTGGACCCTGGTGTCCATGCCGATCTCGTCCAGCCGCGCCCAATGGGACGAGGGTCTGCGCACGGTGCGGCAGTTCAACGATCTGCTGCGGGTGCTCCCGCCGCTCCCCGCGCAGGCGGCGCTGCCGCAGTCGACGGGTCGGCGCAACGCGTCGCCCGGACGGCCGCTGGCTCCCGCCGGGCGCCGGGAACTGCCCCCCGGCCGGGCCGAGGTCCCGCCCCCGTTGCGGCCGCAACAACCGCGCACCGGCACGCAGGCTCCCAACTTCCAGCGCTGAACCGATAGGGTTTCGGCGTGTCCCGCCCTGTCGCCATGATCACCGGGCCCACTTCGGGCCTGGGCGCCGGCTATGCCCATCGTTACGCGCGCGACGGCTACGACCTGGTCCTGGTCGCCCGGGACATCGCCCGGCTCGACGAGCTTGCCGCCGGGCTCCGGGCGGCCGACGGGATCGATGTCGAGGTGCTGCCCGCCGATCTCGCCGATGCCGCCGACCGCGCCAAGGTGGCCGACCGACTGGCCGCCGGGGTGCAGGTGCTGGTCAACAACGCCGGGTTCGGCACCTCCGGTGATTTCTGGACCGAGGACCCCGTAAAACTGCAGGCGCAGTTGGACGTCAATGTCACCGCGGTGCTGCACCTGACCCGCGCGGCGTTGCCACCGATGCTGGCGGCCGGTTCGGGCCGGGTCGTCAACATCGCCAGCGTGGCCGGGCTGGTGCCCGGCCGCGGGGCGACGTACTCGGCGTCGAAGACCTGGGTGGTGGCGTTCACCGAGGGGCTGGCCAACGATCTGGCAGGCACCGGGGTGCACGTGCATGCGGTGTGCCCCGGCTTCGTGCACACCGACTTCCATCAGCGCGCCGGCCTGGACACGGCGTCGATTCCCGGGCTGCTGTGGCTCGACGTCGACGACGTGGTCGCCGAGAGCCTGGCCGACGTGGCGAAGGGCAAGGTGATCAGCGTGCCCGGGTTGCAGTACAAGGTGCTCACCGGCGCCCTGCGAATGGTTCCGCGCGGGCTGCTCCGCGCACTCACCGACACCATGGGACGCAAAAGAATAGGACGTGGTCGTGGCCGCACCTGAGATCAGCTCCGCAGACCGCACCGAACTGGCCGACCTGGTCCGCCAGCTCTCGGTGGTGTTCGGGCGGGTCACCCTGTCGTCGGGCAAGGAAGCCGACTACTACGTCGATCTGCGTCGCGCCACCCTGCACCACCGGGCGGCACCGCTGATCGGGCGGCTGATGCGTGAGCTCACCGATGACTGGGTCTACTCGGCCGTGGGTGGTCTGACCCTGGGCGCCGACCCGGTGGCGACCGCGATCATGCACGGCCCCGGCCGGCCGATCGATGCGTTCGTGGTCCGCAAGGCGGTGAAAGCCCATGGGATGCAGCGACTTATCGAAGGCAGCGAGGTGGCCGGTAAGCGGGTGCTGGTGGTCGAGGACACCAGCACGACGGGCAGTTCCGCCCTGACCGCGGTGCACGCCGTCCGGGAGGCGGGCGGGACGGTTGTCGGCGTCGCCACGGTCGTGGACCGGGCCACCGGGGCGGCGGAGGCGATCGAGGCCGACGGGGTGCCGTACCGCAGCCTGCTCGGTCTGGCCGACTTGGGCCTCGCGGATGCCTGAGCCGGGCGATAATCGGATCGTGGACCGGCGGCGCGAGGGGCAGACCAGCCGCTCACCCATGGAGACACTGCAGCAGCTACCTGCCCTGGTCGTGCTCGAACGGTTGCCCGTACCAGTCCTGGCGGTGGCCGAGGACGGCACGATCCTGTTCGCCAACAGCGCCTTCGGCGTGATGCTGGGTCATCCGGTCGAGGACGTGCTGGCGATCAAGTTCCAGGACATCTTCAGCTCCGCGCCCGACGAGTCCATTGTGTCGGTGGTGCGCGAACACGCCGATCGGACCGTGCAATTGCGGCATTCCGACGGCTCCACCGTGCGCGCCCGACTCAGCCGGTCGGCCTTGCTGCGCGGCGACGACCCGGTGGCGCTGGCGACCTTCCAGGATCTCACCGAGCAACTGTGGCTGGCTGAAAAGTAGCTTCGGCCAACCTATTTCGGTCACCCTACGGTCAGGTCGGGCTTCTTATAGCGCATGGCCTCGCGTGCCAGGAACTGCTGGAAGTACGAAAGCGAGTCCTTGTTGGCGATGCCCGGCAGCAGCAGTTCCCAGGAGTGGGTCAGCCGGACGATCATGTCGGTGCCCTGCGAGATCGCGGCGGACAACTGCTCGACACCGAGCAGGGTGGCGATGATGGTCTCGGCGACGACGTCGGCGTCGAGGGCGGGCCGCAGGTCGCCCTCCTCGGAAGCCCGGCGGGACTGGGCGCTCACCACCGTCGTCCAGTCGGCATAGGTCTCGGCGCCGGCGGCGCTGAACTGTCCCAGCGCCCGCGCCAACTGGCGCCCGATTCGCGCGGTCTTGTCGTGGGCGATCATCCCGAGCACGACGAACGAACCGTGGATCATGTTCTCCAGTGCGGGGGAGGACGACCGGGCGATGTCGGCGAACGCTCCGATGACGCGGCCGGTGGCGTCTTCGATGATGGCCGTGGCGAGCGCTTCACGAGAGTCGAAATGGTAGTACAACGCGCCCTTGGTGATCTCCGCGCGCTCGACGATCTCACCCAGTCCCGTGGATGCAAAACCGACTTCGCTGAACAGGTCGACGGCGGCGTCGACGATCCTCTGCCGCGTCACCTCGGCGCGTGCCTGGCGGGCCATATCGGCTACACCTTCCCTGTGGGTCTACCGGGTGAGCGTCGCCCGGTCTCTGGTCAGGACGACGGTGCTTCGGCCCGCTTCCACTCCCGCAGTGCGTGGGCGGTTCGGCGGCGGATGAATTCGGTCAGGTAGCCGAGCCGTTCCGGGTTGACGATTGCCGGCAGGACCAGATCCCAGTTCTTTGCCATGTGGTGCAGGAACTGCGGGGCGTCGGTCACGTCGGTCAGCACCCGGGTGCCGGTGTACACCGCGATGATCAGCCGAGCCACATCCTCGGCGTCCAGGTCGGCGCGGATGTCGCCCTCCTCGACGGCGCGTTGCACCACCGCGGTCATGGCTGCCGTCCATTCGCCGACCCTGGCCGACTGCATGCCTTCGATCCGGCCGATGCCGTCCATCAGGTTCAGGCCGGCCCGGCCCAGTTCGGTGTTGAATTCCTGGGCGCCGACCAGGTACACCATGTCGATGATGTTCTCCAGCCCCGACATTCGGCGGCTCAGCAGGTCGGTGAGCGCCGATCGCATCGCGTCGACGCGCGCATCGATGATAGCCTCGGCCAGCGCGTGTTTGGACCGGAAGTGGAAGTACAGGGCGCCCTTGGTCACCTCTGCGTCGGCCAGGATGTCGTCCAGGCTCACCGCGCTGTAGGCGTTCGTGGCGAACTGACGGCACGCGGCGCGGATGATCTGCGCGCGCGTCGAATCCGCGGAGGTCTCGCCTGGCTTTGTCACGGGGACTTGAGAATACTGCACGCCGTGCAGCTGACATCAGAACAGCGGAAAAGTATGTAGGGTTCGCGATGTGCAAACTCCGGTGCGCCCCGATGCCGGGGGATGGACGTCGGAGGTGGACTGGGACGACGAGGTCGACGTGCTGTGCGTCGGCTCCGGGCCCGGGGTGCTGGCCCACGCCATCGCGTGCGCCGCCTCGGACGCCGACGTCCTGATGGCGGATGCCGCCGCCCCGGTCGATGTCCGCGACGCCGAGACCCTCGCCTACCTGAGTGCGATGACCGAGGACCTGGGGCCGATCACCCCGGTGGACACGGATCTGGAACTGCCGGTCATCCGGGCCGAACCGGTGCAGGCCGCCGCCACCGATCGCCGCGCCACGATCGAGCCGTTCATCGGGTCGCGCCTGCGCGATTTCGCGGCGCACTGCGTCGCGTCGCCGTTCGGGGTGCTCTACACCCAGATCCCGGAGTCGGACCGGACCGCCATGCGTACCGACGGCGACGAGATCGTTCAGGCGGCGTCGGTCGGCACCTTTCGGGCGGGCGCCGACGAGGTGGGTCCGGCGCTGATCGAGTGGCTGGACGCCCATGCGCGTGAGCGCGGCATCGCCCGCGACACCGATTCCACCGTGCGGCGGTTGATCTTCGAGAACGGACGGGTGGCGGGCGCCGCACTGACCACACCGTCGGGGGAGACACTGGTGCGTGCCGCCTGGGGGGTGGCGATGTCGACCAGATCTGTGCCGGGCGCCCCGCAATGGCCGGTCCAGCCGGACCTGCGTGACACGGTCGCCGACGTCGCGGTCGTGGCCTGTACGGCCGGTCGGTTCGGCCGAGTCGCATTGCTGAATCCGCGCTAAAAGTCCACTGGCACTGACTGTTTGGTGAGAAGCTCGGCCATCACTGCGCCACTGACCGGGCGGGACAGCAAGAAGCCCTGTGCCCGGTAGCAGCCGTGCTGAAGCAACGTCCGGGCCGCATCGGCCGATTCGACTCCCTCGGCCACCAATTCCAGGTTGAACGCTTCGGCCAACGCGATGACAGCACGGACGATGGCCAGATCGCCCGGGTTGGAGCCGAGATCGCGCACGAAGCCCCGGTCGATCTTCAGCGTGTCCACCGGTAGCGACTTCAGATGTGTCAGAACGCTGTAGCCGGTTCCGAAGTCGTCGATGGCGATCTGTACGCCGACCTCCTTGAGACGGGCCAGAGTGATCCGGGTGGTTTCGATGTCTTGGACCACAACGCTTTCGGTGATCTCCAGACACACCGACTTGCTGTCGAGACCGAATTCGTCGATCGTCTCGGCGACGCTGGCGACGAAGCCTTCGGTGACCAGTTGCACGGGGGAGACGTTGATGCGCAACACCGCATCGGCACCGATCCCGCTGCGTTGCCAGCGGCCGAACTCGGCACATGCCGCGCGCATCACCCAGCGGCCCAATTCGCCTGCCAGGTTGATGGATTCGGCGACGTTGATGAACGAGTCGGGCAGCAGCAGCCCGCGCGTGGGATGCTGCCAGCGCACGAGTGCCTCGGTCGCGAGAATCCTGCCGGTACGCATGTCGACCTCGGGCAGGTAGTGCAAGAAGAGCGAGCCACTGTCGATGACGTCCTGCAGGTGCAGCTCGATGTCGTTGCGGAAATCGCTCTTGAGCGACATCTCGCCGGTGAACACCGCGATCTTGTTGCCACCGGAGTTCTTGGCGCTCATCACGGCGTGGTCGGCACGGCGCAACAGTTCCGATGCCGAGTCCGGTCCGGGCTGACCGAGAGCCACACCGATACTGACTGTGCGGGTGAGCAATTCGCCGCCGATTGCGACCCGCTCGCGAAGTGAGGACTGGAGCCGGACCGCCAGCTGCTCCGCGGCCTCGGCGTCCAGTGTCGCGCTGGGAACCACCACGAACTCGTCGCCGCCGAGGCGGGCGATCACGTCGGTGTCGGAGGTCTCCTCCCGAAGCCGGTCGGCGAACACCTGGATGAACCAGTCTCCGGCGTGGTGACCCAGGTAGTCGTTGATCGCCTTGAGCCGGTCCAGATCCAGGAACAGCGCCGACACCGGGCCGGGCGCTCCGGCCCGCAACCGGTCGTCGAGGTGTGCCAGCAGCGCGCGGCGGTTGGACAGTCCGGTCAGGTCGTCGTGCTCGGCCAGGTACCGCAGCTGATCCTCGGCGACCACGCGGGCCTGCACCTGGGCGAACAACGAGGCGATCGCCTTGAGCGCGTTGAGTTCTTCGGGGGACCAGTCCTTGATCCCGAACTTGATGAACCCCAGCGCACCCGTCGTCACGTCGCCGGACAGCAGCGGTACCGATGCCAGCGACGGCAGCACGACACCGCTGCCCTCCTCGATGCGGCGCTGATAGTCGTCGTCGACGGGCGCGGGTTCGGGCCGGAAGAACACCGCCTCCTTGGCGTGCTCGGCGGCGGCGAAGATCGGGTCGGCGTCGGCGAAGTAGACGACGCCCAGCGGGTCCGGATCGGGGATCTCCGGTCGCGGCGGCCACTCCGCGACCAGCTTTGTCGCGCGGATGCGGTGGTCGTTGTGCCGCAGGAAACTGACGTCGACCTCGAAGTACGCGACCAGCTCGGCCAGCACTTCGGCGCTCACGGCCGCCGAGGTCGCGGCGTTGACGGCCATCAGCTTGGTGGCGACCGAGGTGACCAGGGTGTCGAGGCGACGCTGTGCGCCGGGCTCAGCTGGTGCGGTCACCGGGTCATTGTGCGCCACGACGTGTCGCTAATGCACCACGACGTGGGCGCGCGTTGCGGCCGCCACCTCCAGCGGCCGTGAGAACCTACAGGTGATGATCGCCGGCACTCGCAATCCCATAGCGCCTGTGGGTGAGCCATGACCGAGCCGGACGCCCCCGGCCCTACCGAGTGGGGGCAGACGCCCGGGGTCGGGCCGTGGCAGGGGGCGCTGCCGACCGATCCGCGCTACGACCCGGACCTGCTGCGGGACGGCGACGCGCGCAACGTCGTCGACGCCTACCGGTACTGGACGCGCGAGGCGATCATCGCCGACATCGACCTGCGGCGACACCGGCTGCACATCGCCATCGAGAACTTCGGCAACGACGCCAACATCGGCGCCGTGGTCCGCACCGCGAACGCCTTCGCCGTCGACACCGTCCACATCGTCGGCCGGCGGCGCTGGAACCGCCGGGGCGCCATGGTCACCGACCGCTATCAGCATCTGGTCCACCACGGCAGCACCGAGGAGCTGCTGACCTCCGCCGCCGCGGCCGGCCTGACCGTGGTCGCCGTCGACAACGTCCCGGGTGCGGTGCGGCTGGAGAACACCCCGCTGCCCCGCGACTGCCTGCTGATCTTCGGCCAGGAAGGGCCGGGCATCTCCCCGGCCGCCGCCGCCGGCGCAGCGCTCACCGTGTCGATCGCCCAGTTCGGCTCCACCCGCAGCGTGAACGCGGCGGTCGCCGCGGGAATCGCCATGCACACCTGGATCAGGCAATGGGCCGATCTTTCCAACGCCTGGTAGGGCAGGATTCAGTTCTATGGACCAGCTTTGGGCGAATCGGGCGGCCAGCGCCGAGGCCGCGATCGAGAAGCGACATCTGCGACGGCTCTGGCAGGTGCCGGGCACCCAGCTCGGGGTGGTCGGATGGCCGCCCACCCGCCGCGACCGCAACTTCGGCACCTGGCATTACTGGTGGCAGGCACACCTGCTGGACTGCCTGGTCGACGCGCAGGTCCGCGATCCGCAGCCGGCGCGGCTGACGAGGATCACCCGGCAGATCCGCGGCCACCGGATCCGCAACAACGGCCGCTGGACCAACAGCTACTACGACGACATGGCGTGGCTGGCGCTCGCGCTGGAGCGCGCCGGACGGCTGGCCGGGATCGAACGGCCGCGGGCGCTGAGGACGCTGGCCGAGCAGTTCGTCAACTCCTGGGTGCCCGAGGACGGCGGCGGCATCCCGTGGCGCAAGCAGGACCAGTTCTTCAACGCACCCGGCCAACGGCCCGGCGGGAATCTTCCTGGCCCGCTACGACGATCGTCTACGCCGGGCACAGCAGATGGCCGACTGGATCGACGAGACGCTGATCGACCCCGATACCCATCTGGTGTTCGACGGCATCAAGGCGGGCTCGCTGGTCCGCGCGCAGTACACCTACTGCCAGGGGGTGGTGGTGGGCCTGGAGACCGAGCTTTCGGTGCGCACCAACGACGATCGGCATCCGGCGCGGGTGCGGCGACTGGTGTCGGCGATCAGCGAGCACATGGCGCCCGGCGGCGTGATCATGGGCGCCGGGGGCGGCGACGGCGGACTGTTCTCCGGTGTCACCGCCCGCTACCTCGGCGCTGGCCGCGACCGACCTGCCGGGCGACTCCGCCGAGGATGCCGCCGCGCGGGATACCGCGCGCACGGTCGTGCTGGCCTCGGCCGAGGCGGCGTGGGACAACCGCCAGACCGTGGACGGCCTGCCGCTGTTCGCCGCGTTCTGGGACCGCACCGCCGAGGTGCCGACCGCCGGCGGTAAAGGGGCGCAGTTCGTCGCGGGTGCGGTCAACTCGTCGGAGATTCCCGAACGTGATTGTCCGTGCAGTTGTCGGGCTGGATGCTCATGGAGGCCGCGCACGCGGTGTCACAGTCAGCGTGAGCAAGAGCCGGCTGGGCCGCGACCCGACCGCCAAACGCTTCGGCGAGAACGCCGCGGCGGCACTGCTGTTGGCGTTCACGGTGGCCGCCATCGTATGGGCGAATTCGCCTTGGGCTGACAGCTATTCGCAGTTCTGGGGCACCCATGTCGGACTGAGCTTCGGCGACGCGCACGGCGAGCTGACCGTCAAGGAGATCGTCAACGACGGATTGATGGCGTTCTTCTTCTTCATCGTCGGCCTGGAAGTCAAGGCCCAGTTCACGATCGGCGAGTTGACCGAGCGGTCGCGTGCCGCGGTGCCGGTGATCGCCGCGATCGCCGGGCTGACGTTGCCCGCGGTGATCTTCCTGCTGTTCAACCCCTCCGGTGACGATGCCCGCGCCTGGGGCGTGGTGATCTCCACCGACACCGCATTCCTGGTGGGTGCGCTGGCGATCATCGCGCCCAAGTATCCGGCCCGGTTGCGCACGTTCCTGCTGACGCTGGCGGTCGTCGACGACATCGGCGCGCTGATCGCTATCGCGGTGTTCTACTCCGAGACGATCCGGGTGCTGCCCCTGGTCGTCGCGGCGGTGCTGCTGCTGGCTCTGTTCGCTGTGCAGTACCTGCCCGCGGGCGGCCGCGGCCCGGCGTATTCGCTTCTCGGCGTTGGCCTCTGGCTGGCGCTGTATGCCGGTGGGGTGCACCCCACGCTCGGCTGGCGTGGCGGTGGCGCTGCTGATCCCGGTGTTCACCCCGGAGCGCCAACGGGTGGAGGCGGCCGTCGAGGTGATCCGCGCGTTCCGGCAGTCGCCGAACTCCGAGTACGCCCGCGCCGCGTCGCGCAGTCTGCGAGATTCGATCTCCATCAACGAACGGCTACTGACCGGCTTCAGCCCGTATGTGTCCTTCGGTGTGCTGCCGATCTTCGCGCTGGCCAATGCCGGCGTCCACCTGGACTCGCAGACCATGATCGACGCCGCCCGCTCGCCGCTGACCTGGGGCGTGGTGGTGGGCCTGGTGGCGGGCAAGCTGATCGGCATCACCGGCGCCACCTGGCTGGTGCAGCGCACCGGGCTGGGCCGGCTCTCGCCGGGGCTGACCCTGCGCCGGGTGGCCGGCGGGGCGGCGCTGTCCGGGATCGGGTTCACCATCTCGCTGTTCATCGTCGACATCGCCATCGACGACCCGCGTTCGGCCGACCTGGCCCGCGTCGGTGTGCTGGCCGCCTCCGTCATCGCCTTCGCGCTGGGCTGGGCGTTCTTCCGGATCGCCGACCGGCTCAGTCCGCCGGTTGCCGTGGGGCTGAAGCTGGTCCGGTCGATCGAGCCGGACCGCGACCATATCCGCGGCCCGGCGGATGCGCCGCTGACGCTGGTGGAGTACGGCGACTTCGAGTGCCCGTTCTGCAGCCGGGCCACCGGGTCGATCGACGAGGTGCGGGCGTACTTCGGCGACGAATTGTGTTACGCGTGGCGGCATTTCCCACTCGAGCGGGTGCACCCGCGCGCCATGGACGCCGCGCGGGCCAGTGAAGCGGCCGCGCTGCAGGGCAAGTTCTTCGACATCGCCCCGCTGATGTTCACGTTCCAGGACCACCTGGAATGGCAGGACATCTACCGCTACGCCGACCAGGCCGGCTGCGACATCGCCAGATTCGACGAGGACCTGCACTCACCCAAGGTCCTGCACCGCGTCGAGGACGATGCGCAGGACGCCGAGGTGATGGACCTCAACGCGACGCCCACGTTCTTCGTCAACGGAGTCCGGCACAAGGGACCGTGGGACTCGGCCAGCCTGATCCGGGCCTTGGAGGCCGGTCGTCGGCGCTGAGATCGACGCTAGCGCGGCGAAGTTCGAGTGGCGGTCACGCTACCGTCGATCTCGGTGCGTTCGTCCGACGACGGATCGCCTCGCGCACGCGCCGCAGAACATCATCCGGCCGGTCTTCGGCGATGACCCGAATGATGGTCCAGCCCAGACGTTCCAGTTCGCGTATCCGGCGCTGGTCTTTCGCGTATTGGGCGCGGTTGGTCCGGTGATGGTCGCCGTCGTACTCGACCGCGACTTTGATGTCCTCCCAACCCATGTCGAGTACAGCGAGCAACCGCCATCCATCCATCACCGGAATTTGAGTGGTCGGCGGCGGAAAGCCGGCGCGGACCACGAGCAACCTCAGCCACGTCTCCTTGGGCGAGGCCGCACCACCATCGACGAGCGGCAGTACTGATCTGAGCTTTCGTACGCCACGGGCGCCGCGGTGGTGCTGTGCTAACGCCATCACGTCGTTGACGGGAAAGCGGATCGCCCACAGCAGTGCGTCGATACGCGCAATCGCTTGGTCCGTCGGCAGATGCCGGCCCAGGTCGAACGCTGTGCGCGTGGGTGTGGTCACCGGAAGTCCAGCCACCTTGGTCACCTCGCCCGCGGCGAGGGTCTCGTTCCGGACTATCAGGCCCTGGTGTCGTCGAGCGCTGGGGGCGATCAACTCGACCGGGTGGCTCGCGTCGACCCACTGAGCGCCGTGCAGGGCCGCGGCCGCGACGCCGGCTATCACCGCCCGGCGCTTCGACCACAGGAACGCCCCCTCAGTGCGATCCCGCAGCGAGGGGTTCACCGCCTTCGGTAGGTATACGTCGCGGTAGAGGGCTCGATACCAGCGACGCAGTTCGTGCTCGGTGAGTCTGCCCGAACCGATCGCTTCGCTGCCGACGAAGATCTCGCGCATGGTCGGATGCTTGCCGAGGCCACCGACAGGTTCGTCGAGATCGACGTAGGCGCGCGAAAGTTCGGGTGACCGTCACGCTGGCGTCGATCTCGGCGGGAACGACCCTCAGCTCCACAGCGTGACGTGAACCTTGGGCCGGAATCGGGTGACGCCCACGCCCGTTCCGCGGATCATCGCCTGCGTGCACCGCGGCGTCGTGATGAATTTCAGCAGTTCCGTCACGGCGGGTTGGCGGGCGGCCGGCGGCCGCGTCGACGCGCACCATTCCCCCGACAACTGCAGGCGGGCCCCTTTCATGTGGACCAGTCGCCCCGCCGAGAGGTCCTTGGCGACGGCGAACCCGACGGTCGGGGTCACCCCGCCGACGCGCTGCACCTCCTCGAGCGCGGCCGCATCGCTCTGGAAGATGCGTTGAGCGCTCTCCGGGATCGCGAGATTGCGCATCAGCGTGGCGATCTCGCCGTCGACACTGCCCGCCGACGGCCCCAGCATCCACTGCTGCTCGCGCAGCAGCGCCGGCGAAGGGGTGCCGGCCGCCAGCGGGCTGGCCGCCGCGGCGACGGTGATGATCTGGTACTTCAGGAACGGCCGCACCACGATCTCGGCGCCGGCACCGGCGATGGCCGGACCCAGGGCGATGTCCACCGCCCGCGACTCGATGAGGTCGCGGAACCGGCCCGTCGGATGCACGCTCAGCTCCACCGACGGGTCGTCGGCCCGCGACGAGAACAGCTCGATCAGACCGGGTGCGGCGTGCTCGGCGAACGCACTCGACGCAGCGATCCGCAGCAGCCGGCGGCCGTGCGCCGCCTCGGTGACCTCGATGGCGGTCTGCTGCTGCAGCCCCAGGATCTCGATGGCCCGGCTGGCCAGCCGCAACCCGCCCGGCGTGAACGCCAACCCGGCGTGGGTCCGGCTGAACAACGGGTCGTCGAGCTCCTTGCGCAACTGCGCGACGTGCATCGAGATGCCCGCGTCGGAGACGCCGAGTTCGGCCGCAGCGGCATGCACCGAACCCAGCCGAACCACGGCGGAGAAGGCCCGAAGCTGCGCCGGTGTCACGAATTGAGCCTAGTTTTGATGGCGTGCAGGACGTGCTCGCCGAACTCGGGGCGATCTGGCGGGCCGGCGGAACCGCCGGGGTGGGCACCGTCGTGCGCACCTTCCGCTCGGCTCCGCGCCAGCCGGGTGCGGCCATGGTGGTGGCGCCCGACGGCTCGGTCAGCGGTTCGGTGTCGGGTGGTTGCGTGGAGGGTGCGGTCTACGAGTCGGCCACCGAGGTGGCCGGTACCGGCATCCCACGACTGGAGCGCTACGGGGTCAGCGACGACGACGCATTCGCCGTCGGGCTGACGTGCGGGGGAATCCTGGACATCTTCGTCGAGCCGGTGTCGCAGGCCACCTTCCCAGAGCTCGGCGCCGTCATCGACGACATCGCCGGACACCAGCCGGTCGCGGTCGCCACCGTCATCACCCACCTGGACCCGGCCATGGTGGGCCGCCGGCTGGTCATCGGCCCGGAAACCGCCGCGGGCACGCTCGGCTCGGATCGCGCCGACGCTGCGGTCACCGACGATGCCCGCGGTCTGCTGGCGGCCGGCCGCAGCGAGGTCCTGACCTACGGCCCGGACGGCCAGCGCCGCGGCGAGGGCATGGAGGTGTTCGTCGCCAGCCATGCGCCGCGACCGCGGATGCTGGTCTTCGGCGCCATCGACTTCGCGGCCGCGGTGGCCCAGCAGGGATCGTTTCTGGGATACCGCGTCACCGTGTGCGACGCCCGGCCGGTGTTCGCGACCCCGGCGCGGTTTCCGAGCGCTCTCGAGGTGGTGGTCGATTGGCCGCACCGCTACCTGTCCGCGCAGGCGGATGCGGGCGCCGTCGACGGCCGCACCGTGATCTGCGTGCTGACCCACGACGTCAAGTTCGACGTGCCACTGCTGGAGGTCGCATTGCGGCTCGACGTCGGCTACGTCGGCGCGATGGGTTCCCGCCGCAGCCATGCCGACCGGTTGTCGCGGCTGCGGGACGCCGGGCTGTCCGAGGCCGAGCTGAGCCGGCTGGCCAGCCCGATCGGACTGGACCTCGGGGCCCGAACCCCGGAGGAGACCGCGGTGTCGATTGCGGCGGAGATCATCGCGCGGCAGTGGGGCGGCGGCGGGCGCCCACTGTCGGAAACCGGGGGCCGCATTCACCACGACGACGACGGCAACTCGTCTTCGCCAGGACAGTTGAGCGATCACTTAAGTCACTTGTGACGCGGCTGAAACGCGAACCGGCAGTTCACTGATTGTCCCGACCAATTGGCCACCGGATTGAGGAGAGCCCATGAAGATCGCCAACGAGTTCACCGTCAGAGCTCCGATCGACAAGGCCTGGGAGGTCTTGACCGATATGGAGCAGGTGATCCCGTTGATGCCGGGCGCGCAGCTGGTGGGCCAGGAGGGTGACGATTTCCTCGGCAAGGTCAAGGTCAAGGTCGGGCCGGTCACCAGCGAGTTCACCGGTAAGGTTCATTTCGTCGAGCGCGACGCGACGGACCACCGCGCGCTCATCGACGGCCGGGGAAAGGAGACACGAGGGAGCGGAAACGCCTCGGCCACCGTCACCCTGCAACTGCATGAGGCCGGCGACCGCACCCGGGTCACCGTCGACACCGACCTCAAGGTCGTCGGCAAGCTGGCCCAGTTCGGCAGCGGCATGCTCCAGCAGGTGTCGGAGAAGCTACTCGGACAGTTCGTCGACACGCTGGAGGCGAAGCTGGCAGAGGGCCACGCGCCGGCCGCCCCCGCCGAGCCGGCCGCCACGGAAGCCCTCCCGTCGCCGCGGGTACTGCCGGTACCCGAACCCGAACCGATCGACCTGCTCGAACTGACCGGTGGCGGGGCGCTGAAGAAGTATGCGGTCCTCGGCGGTGCCGCCCTGGTACTGCTGATCCTGGTACTCCTGGCGCGGCGACGGCACCGCACTCGCTGAGCGCCGTGATGCGAGCCGAACTCACCCGAAGATCGGTGGCACCGTCTCCGAGGGCACCTCGCGCGGACCCTGTGCGGGGTCATCGCTGCCGTCGAGTGCGTTGAGCACCATCGTGGCGGCGCGGCGCGAACCGGCGATGGCGAGGTGGTCGCTGAAGTCGTGAGCGCAGGTGTCCTGCACGACGACGTTGATGACGTCGTCGTCGGCGCCGCCGGGTACCTGGCCGCTCGTATACGGACGGACGAATTCGTCGTAGCGGGTGGAGATGTTCACATAGCGGATGCCCCGAACATAAGGACTGCCACCGGTGTTCAGCTTCTCGATGAACTCCGAGCCACGAATCATCTGCTGTGCAGAGGCAAAGTGCACGTGGTGGGCCACGTCGAGAGCGATATGGAATTCGACGGGGCCGGCGAGCTTGTTGGTGAACACTTCGGTGCCCTGCCACAGCGGTGCCAGCGAGACGTACCGCTCGATCTTGTCCTTGCCGCCGAGGAACTTCGCGTAATAGTCCGGCACCAGGGTCCCTTGGGAATGTCCGACGACGTCGATGCGCTGCGCCCCGGTGGCGCCGAGCACTTTGTCGGCGAACGCTCCGAACTCGGCCGCTGAGTCCTCGATCGGTGCCATGCCACCCAGTGCTGACAGTGGCCAGGGTGCTGTCGTCACGGCGCCGAACGTCAACGTGAATGGCGAGAAGCCCTGCTCTACCAGCAGTGGCACGTATGCGCCCCAGTTGGTCTGCGCCCCGCCGGCCGTGCCGTGCAGCAGGATCACCGGATTGGGGTGGGCGGCCGACAGCGGCCGGTCCCACTCGTTCGCACCCGGCAATGTGCCTCCGGGCGTGAGGATTTCGGGCGTGACGCCGGCGAAGAAGTCATAGTCGACCTTCTGGCCGCCGTGCGTGTGAAGCGACTCCACTTCGATACCGGCGGCGCGCATTGCGGCCACGGCGGGGCGTTCGACTTCTTCGCCGACCGCCACGCCCGTTGTGAATACCTTCTCGCTGAGGTGTAGCCCGGTGCGGATGGACCCGCCGACGGCGTGCGATCCGATGCGGAGCGGGAACTTGGCCACCTCGGTGAGCACCTGGGCTGCTGTGGTCTGGACTGACACAGCGGCCGACGGTACCGGAGCATCGGTGATTTCCCTTCGCGTCAGCGCCTGACTCACTACGCTCTCTGCAGGGCGAACGACCGAAGGAGAAGGCGACCTGATGAAGAACATCACGGCGGTGACCGCGGGGGTCACCGCGGTTGCCTTGAGCATCGCGCTCGTTGGTTGTGGCTCCAAGAGCGCGACGGAATCCAGCACCTCGAGTGCGGCATCGGCATCCACGTCCGCGGCCGCGTCGACCACTGCGGCGGCCGCTGGGCCGAAGATGACGATCAACGAGTACATCACGCAGAACAACATCGCCGAAGTGCCGTTCAAACCCAACGATCCGGGCACGCCGAACTTCGACTTTCCCTTCCCGCCGGGCTGGAGTCCTGCCGGCGACAAAACGCCTGACTGGGCTTACGGCGCCATCGTCTACGACAAGCCGATCGACCCCAACGACCCGCCGATCATGTACGCCATCGCGGTGAAGCTGACCGGCAACGTCGACGCGGCGAAGATTCTCGAGCTCGCTCCGAACCAGTTCCAGGACCTGCCCGATTTCAAACCGCTGGGTGAGCCCGAGAAGACCTCGTTGTCCGGTTTCGATGCGGTCCAGTCCGCCGGCACCTACACCCACGACGGTAAGCAACGCGTCGCGGCACAGAAGACGGTCGTGATCCCCGCCAAGGACGGGCTGTTCGCGGTGCAGCTGAATGCCGATGCCCTCGACGGGCAGCAGGACGTCATCTTGGACGCCGCCAATCTGATCGACGAGAAGACGAAGATCACCCCGCCGGCGTGATCGTTCGCTCTTCCCGAGACCAGCCCGCTTACCGACGGAGAAGCATCGACATGAAGATCCGAATCACGGCACCAGGTTTCCTCCTGACCTTGCTCTGCGGCGCAGTGCTGATGGCGGCACCTGTGGTGACCGCGCCGTCCGCGCACGCGGCCTGTACGTCCGGTCAGTCCTACGATCCACGGACCGGGGTGTGCTGGTCGCAGGCGCAGACCACGCTCGGGATCACCGGCAC
Source organism: uncultured Actinomycetota bacterium (assembly GCA_963753095.1). Lineage (GTDB taxonomy): Bacteria > Actinomycetota > Actinomycetes > Mycobacteriales > Mycobacteriaceae > Mycobacterium. The sequence continues at coordinate 267,492 of CAVWBC010000011.1, read as the reverse complement.
CGGCGGCATGTGTCTGCCAGGCCGGCTGGGTCTGTGCATGGCCGGCCTGCAGAACTCGCAGATGCCGGGCGACAACCTGAAGCCGATGCCCCCCGCGGGTCCGGCGCCCAGCTCGTGGCCGTGAACCTAGGAGTGGTTCTCGTCCCCGGCGCGCCGCCGCGCCAGTAGGTTGCGTCCCACCGTGACCACGCCGGGCAGGATCGACAGGAAGACGATCAGCAGGATCATCAGTTCGAGGTGGTTCTTGACGAACGGGATGTTGCCGAGGAAGTAGCCCAGCAGCGTCACGCCCGTGCCCCAGGCGATGCCGCCGACGATGTCGAAGCCGAGGAACAGCGGATAACGCATGTAGGACACCCCGGCCAGCACCGGGGTGAACGTCCGCACGATCGGCACGAACCTGGCCAGGATGATCGTCTTCGGCCCGTGCTTCTCGAAGAAGGCGTGCGACTCCGTCACGTAGTGCTTCTTGAAGAAGCGGGAGTCCTCCTTGTCGAACAACGCCGGCCCGATCCGTCGTCCGATGAAGTACGCGCACTGGTCACCGAGCACCGCCACCGCGGACACGCAGATCACCAGAACCCAGATGTTGACCGGCGGATGCGGGGCCGCGGCCAGCAGCCCGCCGGTGAACAGCAGCGAGTCGCCGGGCAGCAGTGGGAACAGCAGGCCCGTCTCGATGAAGACGATGATCAGAATGCCCGGAAGCACCGCGGAGGCGAACGGCCCGCCCTCGCCGAGCCAGTACATCGGGTCCATGATGCTCGGCAGAGCCATCACCGTCGTGGTCATGAGGGCCAAACATACCGTTTGGGCCTGCGGGCACCGAAAAGGTCGCGATTTGAGATACTGCCCAGGACAGCCGGATCAGGAGAGGAAGTTCCATGCCCATCGCCACGCCAGAGGTCTACGCGGAGATGCTGGGCCGCGCCAAGGAGCACTCGTTCGCATTCCCGGCGATCAACTGCGTCGGCTCGGAGAGCGTCAACGCGGCCATCAAGGGATTCGCCGATGCCGGCAGTGACGGCATCATCCAATTCTCCACCGGCGGTGCGGAATTCGCGTCCGGGCTGGGCGTCAAGGACATGGTGACCGGCGCCGTGGCGCTGGCTGAGTTCGCGCACGTGATCGCCGATCGGTACCCGATCACCGTGGCGCTGCACACCGACCACTGCCCGAAGGACAAGCTCGACACCTATGTGCGGCCCCTGCTGGCCATCTCGGCGGAGCGGGTCGCGAAGGGCCGCAACCCGCTGTTCCAGTCGCACATGTGGGACGGATCGGCGGTGCCGATCGACGAGAATCTTTCGATCGCCCAGGAGCTGCTGAAGCAGGCCGCTGCCGCCAAGATCATCCTCGAGGTCGAGATCGGTGTGGTCGGCGGCGAGGAGGACGGCGTCGAGGCCGAGATCAACGAGAAGCTGTACACCAGCTCCGAGGACTTCGAGAAGACGATCGCCGCGCTCGGCGCGGGCGAGCACGGCAAGTACCTGCTGGCCGCCACGTTCGGCAACGTCCACGGCGTCTACAAGCCGGGCAACGTGGTGCTCAAGCCCGAGGTGCTGGCCGAGGGGCAGCGCGTCGCGTCGGCCAAGCTCGGGCTGGCGGAGGGCTCCAAGCCCTTCGACTTCGTGTTCCACGGCGGCTCGGGCTCGTTGAAGTCGGAGATCGAGGATGCGCTGAACTACGGCGTGGTGAAGATGAACGTCGACACCGACACCCAGTACGCGTTCACCCGCCCGCTCGCCGGGCACATGTTCAGCAACTACGACGGTGTGCTCAAGATCGACGGCGAGGTCGGCAACAAGAAGGTCTACGACCCGCGGAGCTACCTGAAGAAGGCCGAGGCCGGCATGTCGGAGCGGGTCGTGGAGGCGTGCAACGACCTGCACAGCGCGGGCCGTTCGGTGTCAGCCGGCTGAACGGAGTGAAGCCGGCAATTCAGGCTCAGCCGGCTGAACGGAGTGAAGCCGGCAATTCAGGCTCAGCGGGCTAGGACGCCTGACAGATCTTCCACTGGTTGTCGCGGAACTGCAGATCGAAGCTGCGGGTGGAGCGGATCGACGGATCGAACGCCATGAACGAGGTGACGTTGGCCTCCGCGTGCTCCCCGTTGACCACCACCTCGTCGATGCTGGCGACCACCGGGTACTGCCGCGCCGCCGCCACCCGGGCATGGGTGTCGGCCCACGCCCGGTCGTCGTAGCGCACGTAGCTGTCCCGGGTCTGGCCGCAGGTGATACCGCGCAACGTCGGCAGGTCACCGTTCTGGAGGGCCTTGTCGTAGTTCTGGATGGTGGTCCGCACCATCGCCTCTTGCGAGACCTTGGGTGCGTCGTCGCGCGTCAACAGGATCGTCACCAGCGCCGCCAGGGCGGCCAGCGCGGCGATCGCCAGGATGGCGGCGATGACCCAGGCCCAGCTGCGCCGGCGCGCCGTCGGCTCGCCGCGCGGGGGAATGGCCTGTGGGGTGGCGATGCGCCCCCCGTCGGCCACCGGGAAGACCTCGGTGGGTGTGGCGAAGACCTCGGTCTCGGGATCCGGCGGCGGCCGGTCGATGATCTGGGTCGAGCCGGCGTCGAATCCCGGTGCGGTGAAACGGCGTTCGGTGGGAACCTTGGCCGCCACGGTGGGGTCGTCGACCGCCTGATCGTCGGGCGGGGAGGGTTCGGCGGGTTCGGCGGAGTCGTCGTGGTCGGTCCCGGACGGGTTCGACATGGCGTGCTGCGGTCCTCCTCGAGAGTTGGTGCCAATGACCCTAGCGCCTGGGTGTGGCCACTGGCTGACGACGGCACCGGCACAATGGGCTGATGACGTCGTTTGGTGATCTGCTCGGACCGAAACCAGTCCTGCTACCCGGTGACAGCGAGGCGGAAGCCGAGCTCGAGGCCGGCGAGAATCCGGCGATCGTGGCCGCCGCGCACCCGTCGTCCTCGGTGGCGTGGGCCGCGCTGGCCGAGGAGGCGCTGGCCGAGGACAAGGCGATCACCGCCTACGCCTATGCCCGCACCGGATATCACCGCGGGCTGGATCAGCTGCGCCGCAACGGCTGGAAGGGCTTCGGGCCGGTGCCCTACCGCCACGAACCCAACCGGGGTTTCCTGCGCTGTGTCGCCGCACTGGCCCGCGCCGCCGACACGATCGGGGAAACCGAGGAGTTCGCCCGCTGCTCGGACCTGCTCGACGACTGCGATCCCGCGGCCCGGGTCGAACTGGGCCTGAGCTAGGGCCTCACCAGTCCGTCTGACCAGGGCAGTCGTCGGCGCATCCGGGCGGTTCGACCTGGACGGTCGCGTGGTCGAGGCCGCGGGCGGACAGCACGGCACGGGCGTCGTCGAGGACCCGGTCCGAGTCGCCGGTGCTGGTCAGGTGCGCGGTCACCATGTCCTTGCCCGGAACCAGCGTCCAGACGTGCAGGTCGTGAACCTCGGTGACGCCGTCCACGGCGGCCAGCGCCGTGCGCAACTCGTCGACGTCGATATGGCTCGGCGACGACTCCGACAGGATGCGCAGCGCCGCGCGGGCCAGCGCAACCGCCCGGGGCAGCACCCACAGCGCCACGAACACCGCCACCACCACGTCGGCGTACGGCCAGTGCGTGGTGACCGTGACGATGCCGGCTATCAGCACGCCGATGCTGCCGACAGTGTCGGCTACGACCTCCATGTAGGCGCCCTTGACCGCCAGGCTGCTCTCGGACTGTGAGCGCAGCAGCATTACGACGGCTGCGTTGGCGACCAGACCGGCGATCGCGACGACGATCATCGGCACCCCCGGGATCTCCGGCGCGTCGCTGAGACGCTCGAATGCCTCGTAGAGGATGAATCCGGCGACGCCGATCAGCAGCACGGCGTTGGCGACGGCGGTGAACACCTCGGCGCGGTGCCAGCCGTAGGTACGTGCGGCCGAGGCCGGCCCGTGGCGCGCGAGCAGGACGGCGGTCAGCCCCATGAACATCGCCACCAGGTCGGTCAGCATGTGCCCGGCGTCGGCCAGCAGCGCGATCGAGCCGATCAGCAATGCGGTTGTGAGCTCGATGGCGAAGAAGACGGTCAGGATCCCGGCTGCGATGAGCATCCGGCTCACCCGGGTATCGCCATCCCCGTGGCTGTGGTCGTGTCCGGCACCCATAGGGGAAATATATGCAGAGACGCGCATGTATTGCAAGCGGACCCGGCGGGACCGGGGTGGCCGGACCGCTGTCCCACGGTCGACCCGGTCCGATGGCATCGGGTGCGGCACTATTGCATACTGTGCGGTAGGTAACTTCGGTTGAAAACATTCCATGAGTAGGATTCAGCCCGTGCCGACGTCCGCGTCATCGCCACGCCGAACCCAGGAGCAGCGCAGCGCCGCCACGCGTGCGCGCATCCTGGACGCCACCGTCACCTGCCTGACGAAGTACGGCTACGCCGGCACCACGACACCCCGGATCGCCGAGGAGGCGGGACTCACCCGGGGTGCGCAGGTACACCACTTCGGTTCGAAGCAGGAGTTGATGACGGCGGCCATGCACCACATGACGGCCCGGACCGTCGCTACCGTGGTGGCCGATTTCAGCCAGGACCTGACGGCGGTCGACGACCCGATCGGCGCTGTTCTCGATCTGCTGTGGGACACCCATCATGCGTGGGGATTCGTTCCCATAGTTGAACTTTGGGTGGCCGGGCGCACCGATCCGCTGCTGGCTCGCGAGGTCGCCAAGTACTCACCCATCATGGCAAGTGCGGTGACGGCAGCGGTCCTGGAGTCGGTGCCGCACGAACTTCACCAGCCGATGCTCGACTTCGTCTACACCGCCATGGACACGCTGCGCGGCATCCTGATCCCCGCTTTCGTCGACAGCGACAAGTCCCGGGCGCGACGACGCTGGGACCGTGCCGCGGCCGGCATCCGGCGCATTGTGGACCCGGCACTCAGCGACTGGCTGGCCGCCCCCAAGTAACTGACAGCACCGCCACATGGGCCTTAGGTCCCTTGCTCATGCACATACAACTCGGTATGTTCGTAATGCCTACGGGGGTATGGCGGTGGCCCGGTAGGGCAGCGGTGTCGAGGGGTCCGCTGCCGACCGGGCTTCACATCCAGGCGGACCAGAATCGGGTCAGTTGCCCGCCCACCCCGGCCAGGAAGCTCGGCACCCCGGACAGGTCGAAGAACCAGTAGACCACCGAGAAGAACCAGCCGTTCAGCGCCGGTGCGAGCAGCAGGACCAGCAGGATCAGGAATCCCCACTGCTTGGCCGGTTGCACGGCGCGCTGGGTTTCCGGACTCAGGTGGGGTTCCAGCGCGCCATAGCCGTCCAGGCCCGGGATCGGCAGCAAGTTCAGCAGCAGCGCCGTGATCTGCAGGAAGCCCAGGAAGGCCACGCCCGACCAGAACACCCCGTGGTTCGGGTCGTAGAGCAGCCGGGTGGCCGCCAGCAGCACCACCGCCAGCACCAGGTTGGCAGACGGACCGGCCAGGTTCACCAGCGTGCGCTGGCGGTCGGTCATGAACGATGTGCGCACGTACACCGCGCCGCCGGGCAGGCCGATCCCGCCCAAGGCGATGAACAGCAGCGGCAGGCCCAGAGAGAGCAGCGGGCTGGAGTACTTCAGCGGGTTGAGCGTCAAATAGCCCCGCACTGGGACGTCGTGGTCGCCGAAACGCCAGGCGGTGTAGGCATGGCCGAACTCGTGCAGGCACAGCGACACCAGCCAGCCGGCGATGACGAAGGTGAACACGCCGACGTAGGCCAGCGGCCGCACAGTGCCCGCGGCCAGCCACGCGATGACCCCGCCGAGCACCGTGACGGCGACGATGACCAGGAAAACCGGGCTCGGACGCACCGACTGGCGCAGGGGGCGGACGTTCACGCCACGAAACTACCCGGTGCCGTCGACCAGGACGGTCGAGTAGGCGACCCCGATGTACGCGGCGACGACGCCGATCATCACGACGGCGAGCACGACGTCGGCGACGGTGCTGCGCAGGAACAGCCCGGCGACCGCTCCGGCGATGATCAGGCACTGGAACAGCAGGTCGGCGTCCCAGCCCTGCTGGCCGATCAGGAACCCGTGCAGCAGGTTGACGGCGACGATCGCGATCAGGACCCCGAAGAAGAGCGACCGGAACTGGGCGAACGCCTGCGACGGGTCACCGTGGCGGTCGCGATCGTGCTGCGCCTCGGGCAGCAGGAAGGACATCACCAGGATGCCCGCGGGGACCAGCAGGAACGCCAGCAGTTCCAGAATCGAGATCTGCGTGACGGTGTCGCGGTAGTAGGTGGCGGCCAGCCACACCTCCACGATGAGCGCCAGCAGGAAGACCTGCCACAACATCGCCGGCACGTAGGGCTTCCGCGTCCGGTCCCTGGACCGCTCACGCACGACGAGCGCGAGTTCCTGCAGGACCTGCGCGAACGACATGCCCAGGATCACCGTGTAGAACCACCACATCCGCGGAATGATCGCACGCGGGCGGCCTCAACCGACCCGAAGCCAGCCCGTCGTATGCCGGTAGAACGTCGAGCGCCGGGCCTCGCGCGGGCTCGCCACCCCGTCGCGGACCACCCGCGCCGCGGTGGTGCCCAGTTGCACGGCCCGCCCGGTCAGCCAGCGCCGCGGCCGCATGCGTCCCGACAGGACAGCGGCACGCAGGCCGGGCATCGTGGCGATCGGCTCGATCCGCACACCGGTCACCTCGCCGTCGAACAGCACGTCGTCGTCGACGACGGCCTCGCCCCGCAGCGTCCGGTCATCGCCGGGCGGGAGCCAGAACGCGGCGCCGACGACCACCGTCCCGGAGTCGTCGCGGATCAGCGGGACGCGTTGGGCCACGCCGGTTCTGGCTCGCCGCGCGCTGAGCCTGCCCCGCACGTGCGCGACCTCGATGTCGAGCCGATCCGCACGCATCAGCCGGGTCAGCACCGCGGCCAGATCGGTGTCGGTGCCGACGACGACCAGCCTGGCAGCGGCACCGACAGCGGCGTCGATGTCGGCCGGGCCCGTCACCGTTCGGGGGGCCAGGGCGGCCAGGTCGGCGGGTAGCCGGGCGCGCCCGAAGCGCAACACAGCAATATCGGCGGTGGTCAACGACACTCCTTTGCCTGCGCTCCGATAGGGTGGGTCACCGGCTGGACAGTGTTTTTATGCAGATCAGGCGGGAGATTACGCCATGCCGGCAATCGTCCTCATCGGCGCCCAATGGGGTGACGAGGGCAAAGGAAAAGCCACCGACCTTCTCGGTGGGCGCGTGCAGTGGGTGGTGCGCTATCAGGGCGGCAACAACGCGGGGCACACCGTGGTGCTGCCGACGGGGGAGCATTTCGCCCTGCACCTGATCCCGTCGGGCATCCTGACGGCCGGGGTGACCAATGTGATCGGCAACGGCGTGGTGGTCGACCCCGGCGTGCTGCTCACCGAGCTCCGCGGCCTCGACGACCGCGGGGTGGACACCTCACGGTTGCTGATCTCGGCCGATGCCCATCTGCTGATGCCGTACCACGTGGCCATCGACAAGGTCACCGAGCGCTACATGGGCAGCAAGAAGATCGGCACCACCGGCCGGGGTATCGGCCCCTGCTACCAGGACAAGATCGCCCGCATCGGCATCCGGGTCGCCGACGTGCTCGACGAGGATTCACTGGCCGCCAAGGTGGACGCCGCCCTGGAGTTCAAGAACCAGGTGCTGGTCAAGATCTACAACCGCAAGGCTCTGGACCCGCATGAGGTCGTCGAGACGCTGCTGGCGCAGGCCGAGGGTTTCCGGCACCGCATCGCCGACACCCGGCTGCTGCTCAACAACGCGCTCGAAGCCGGCGAGACGGTGCTGCTGGAAGGCTCGCAGGGCACCCTGCTCGACGTCGACCACGGCACCTATCCCTACGTGACGTCGTCCAATCCCACCGCCGGCGGGGCTGCGGTGGGCTCGGGTATCGGGCCCACCCGCATCACGACGGTGCTGGGAATCCTCAAGGCCTACACCACCCGGGTGGGGTCGGGTCCGTTCCCCACCGAGCTGTTCGACGAGAGCGGCGAGTACCTGGCCAAGACCGGCGGCGAGGTAGGGGTCACCACCGGCCGTCGGCGGCGCTGCGGCTGGTTCGACGCCGTGATCGCCCGCTACGCGACCCGGGTCAACGGGATCACCGACTACTTCCTGACCAAGCTGGACGTGCTGTCCAGCCTGCAGACGGTGCCGGTCTGTGTCGGCTACAGCGATCGACGGCCGGCGCACCGACGACATGCCGATGACCCAGAGCGACATCGCCCGCGCCGTGCCGATCTACGAGGAACTGCCCGGCTGGTGGGAGGACATCTCCGGCGCGCGGGAGTTCGACGACCTACCCGCCAAGGCCCGCGACTACGTGTTGCGGTTGGAAGAGCTTGCCGGAGCGCATGTTTCGTGCATCGGAGTAGGGCCGGGCCGGGACCAGACCATCGTGCGCCGCGACGTCCTGGCATGACCGACCCGAGAGCCTTGCCGACCCGGACTACGCCCAGCCACGGCGGCTTCCCGCAGTTCGAGCCCGCGCGGCCCGGCCCGGGGTTCGGTCGCTTCCTGACCGCGATGCGCCGCGCTCAGGACCTCGCGGTGTCGGCCGACCCCGACCGGCAGACCTGGGACGCCGCCGCCGATCGTGTCGAGGAGCTCGTGGCGCTGCTCGCCCCGTTCGAAGCCGGCGAGGGGGTCGGCCCGGCGAACCGGGTGCCGAGCCTGCCGGGTGCGGGCAGCCTGCTGATGCCGCCGTATCGCGTGCAGTGAGTTCGACCGCCGACGCCGTCGCGTTGACCGTGCAGTTCAGCCGCTTCCACGTCGGCGGCAACTACGCGGTACACGGCGGGGTGCTGCCGCTGCTGTTCGACTCCGTGTTCGGAATGGTCATCCACGCCACCGGCCGGCCCATCAGCCGGACGGCTTTCCTGCACGTCGACTACCGCAACGTCACCCCGATCGACGTGCCGCTGACTGCGCGCGGCTGGCTGAGGGAGGCCGAGGGCCGCAAGGCCTTCGTCAACGCCGAACTCACCGACCCCGACGGCACGCTGCTCGCGGAGGCCAACGGTCTGATGGTGCGTCTTCTGCCCGGCCAGCCCTGAGTTCTGCCACGATGTCGGCGTGACCGAGCACAGCGCCTCCAGCCGCATCCAGAAGTTGAGAACCCCGCGGGCCGCGGCGGCGGCCGGCGTCCTGTTCGCCTTCTTTTCGCGGCCGTCCTGATCCTGGTCCGCACCGCACTGCCCGAAGGCGCCGCGCCGGGCTCGCAGTGGCTGGAGGTGGGCAGCCGCCGCATCGAGGTGGCAGCGGTCCTGATGCCGTTCGCCGGGATCAGCTTCCTGTGGTTCATCGGCGTCCTGCGGGACGGATTCGGCCGGCATGGAGGACAAGTTCTTCTCCACGGTGTTCCTCGGCAGCGGAATCCTGTTCCTGGCGATGATGTTCGCCGCGTCCGCGGTCGGTGCCGGGCTGGCCGCCAGCAGCAACGCGTTGGGCGAATCGGCGGCGCACACCGATGTGGCCTCGTTCGGCCGGATGCTGCTGTTGACCCTGTCCAAGACCTACGCGCTGCGGATGGCGGCGGTGTTCATGATGTCGCTGGCCACCATCTGGCTGCGGACCGGCTTGATGCCGCGGTGGCTGGCCCTGAGCACCTACGTGATGGCGTGGCGCTGCTGATCGCCAGCGACGTGAGCATGTGGCTGACGATGGTGTTCCCGGCGTGGGTGCTGGTCGTCAGCGTGCTGCTGCTGGCACGCGCCGGCGTCTTCGAGCGGCACCGCGAGGAGAACCCGCACCACTGAGCAGGCTGGTCAATCCTCCACCAGCTTCAGCGCCTGTGACGGGCACAGTTCGACCGCTTCGCGGACCTGTTCGAGGTGCGTCTCCGCCGACCTCGTCGGTGAGCAGGACGACGATGCCGTCGTCGTCCTGGTCGAACACCTCGGCGGCCACCATGACACAGTTGCCCGCGGCGATGCACAGTTCGTCGTCGGCAGTGATTCTCACCAGGTCACCTCCAGGGACCGCAGTCCGTAGATGAAGTGGAACGAGCCGGAAGTCCACCTGCTCGAAGGGCTCGGCGAGCGCGAGTCGCGGAAACCGCGCAGCAGCGCGGGGAACGCGATCCGCATCTCCATCCGGGCCAGCGGCGCCCCGAGGCAGTGGTGCACGCCGTGCCCGAATGCCAAGTGGCCCAACGCCTCCTCGGGTGATATCGAGGATCATCGGGGTGCGTCGATGAAGGCCGGGTCCCGGTTGCCCGACGCCAGCGACATCAGCACCAGCTGCCCGGCCGGGATGGTGACGCCCGCGACCTCGACCTCGGTGGTGGTGATCCGCGGAATCGCGCTGTGCACGATCGACAGCCAGCGCAGCAGTTCCTCCACCGCCGGCGCCACCGCGTCGGGGTCGTCGCGCACCGCCGCCAGCTGATCGGGGTGGCGCAGCAGCGCCAGCGTGCCCAGCCCCAGCATGTTGGACGTGGTTTCGTGGCCGGCGAGCAGAAGCAGCCCGGCGATCCCGACCAGTTCGGTGTCGGTGAGTTCGGCACCGTGCTCGCGGACCAGCATTCCCGAGCATGTCGTCGCGCGGGTCGCGCCTGTGCGCCGCGTGACCAGCGACTGCATGTACGCGCGGCTCTGCTCCTGCAGCTCGAGCCGTTCCGGTCATCGGGATGGACAGGTCGAGTTGGCGGGCGCTGCGGCGCTGGAAGTCGTCGCGATCGCTGTAGGGCACCCCGAGCAGCTCGCAGATCACCAGCGACGGGATGGGCAGCGCGAAGCCTTCGACCAGGTCGCCGGCGGCCCGGCGGCGGCCATCGCGTCGAGCTGGGCGTCGACGATCTCGACGATGCGCGGTTCCAGCCGTTTCATCCGGCGCATGGTGAACTCGCCGGTGAGCATGCGGCGCAGCCGGGTGTGCTCCGGCGGGTCGAGGCCCAGCAGGTTGCCGGTCCGGGCCTCGGCCAGCGTCGGGTCTCGCGTTGGAGAACCGCTCGTGGTCGGACAGCGACGGCCTTGATGTCGTCGTGGCGGGTGATCAGGTACACCGCATGCCGAACGCGTTGACGACGGTGATCACGCCGGCGCCGTCCGGATCTCGCCCAGCTGCGGGTGTGGGGTCGAAGCCGTTGCGCCGCATGTGCAGTGGCGGCAGCGTCGGCGCGGGTGTCATCACACGACGCTACGCGTCGGGCTCCAGGGCGGGCCACCAGATCTTCGGCCCGATCAAAGTGAACAGCGCCGGGATCACCACCGTGCGCACCACGAAGGTGTCCAGCAGGATGCCGAGGCCGACGATGATGCCCAGTTGGGTCAGCACGATCAGCGGCAGCACACCGAGCACCGCGAACACCGCGGCCAGCACGATGCCTGCGCTGGTGATGACCGCCCCGGTGGCCGACACCGCGCGCACGATGCCGCCGCGGGTGCCGTAGGCCGGGGTCTCCTCGCGGGCCCGGGTGACCAGGAAGATCGTGTAGTCCACCCCGAGGGCGACCAGGAACAGGAACGCGAACAGCGGGGTGGTGTTGTCCAGGGCGGGGAAGCCCAGCAGGTGCACGCTCACCCAGCCGCCCAGGCCGAGTGCGGCCATCGTGGACAGCACCGTCGCGGCGACCAGCACCGAGCGGCGCCAGGACTGCCCGCAGCAGGAGGAACAGCACCGCCAGCACCACCACCAGGATCGCCGGGATCACCACCCACCGGTCGTGGATGGCGGCGTTCTTGGCATCCAGTGCCTGCGCGTCGGAGCCGCCGACGAGTGCGCCGCGGTCGGCGTCCGTGCACCGACGCGCGCAGCGTGGCGATGGTGTCGAAGGCGGCCTGCGAGGCCGGGGCGGCGTCGATGACGACCTGCCACTGGGTCAGGCCCGGTGGCGGACTGACCGGCTGGGGTCGCCGAGACGACGCCGGGGGTGGCGCTGATGGCCTGGGTGACGGCGTCGGCCTTGGCGGTGGGGGCGATCACGCGGGTGGGATCGGTCAGGCCGCCGGGGAAGTGGGCGGCCAGGGTCTGGTATCCGGTGACCGAGTCGGCGTCGACGCGGAACTGGTCGATCTGGTTCAGCCCCACCGGGGTTGCGATGCAGCCCGGTGGCCAGCACGGCCAGCACCGCGATCGGCCGCCGCTGCCACCCGGCCGGCGTGGCCGGACACCCAGTCGGCGACGCGGTGCCACGCCCCGGTGGTGGTGATCTCCTCGGTGCCGGCCCGGGGAACGAAGGGCCAGAACAACTTCGGTCCGAACAATGCCAGCAGCGGCGGCAGCACCAGCAGCACGAAGACGGCGGCGATCAGCAGTCCGGAGGCGGCCTGCACGCCCAGGCTGCGGGTGCTCGGCGAGGAGGCGAACAGCAGGGTCAGCAGGGCCAGCACCACGGTGGCGTTGCTGGCCACGATCGCCGGGCCCGCGTAGCGCACCGCGGTCTGCAGTGCCTGGCGGTGAGTTGTGCGTGTCGCCGGCCGCAGCTCCGTTCGCTCGGTAGCGCGAGATCAGCAGCAGCGCATAGTTGGTGCCCGCGCCGAACACCAGCACGCTGGTGATGCCGGATGTCGAGCCGTCGGCGGTCATCCCGGTCGCCTCGCGCGATGCGTCGATCCGAGTACCGCCGCCACCCGGTCGGCGAAGGCGATCACCAGCAGCGGCACCAGCCACAGCACCGGGGAGCGGTAGGTCACGATCAGCAGCAGGGCGACGACCGCGCCGGTCACGGCCAGCAGCGTGATGTTGGCGCCGGAGAACGCGTTGGCGATGTCGGCGCCGAACGCCGGTCCGCCGGTCACGTTGACCACCAGGCCCGCGGGCAGTCCGTCCTTCGCGGCGTCGCGCAGTGCCTTCACCATGTCGTTGAGCGCGAAACCGGACAGCGTCGAGCTCACGGGCACCGGGACCAGCGCCGCCTTGCCGTCGGCGGACGGCATGACCGGGATCGGCGGGGCGCCGCCGCCGGCCGACTTCGAGCCATGCGGTCGCGGGCCTGCTCGGCGGCGGTCAGGTCGGCCGGAGACAGCGCGGCCGCCGTCAGCGCGGGTGACGACGAGGATGACCGGCGCCTGGTCGCCGCCGGGGAACTGCGCGCAGCAGCGCGGCGACCTGCGCCGACTCGGCGGTCGGCGGCAGCGACACCGGTGACTGCTCGGCGGAGGCGTCCTGCGGCGCCAGACCCATCAGCGCCGCCGCCCAGAAGCGCGACGAGCAGTGCCAGGGCCCAGGAGAAGCGGCTCGGCGACCAGTTCGCCGATGCGGTCCCAGGTAGGCCGGCGATGGACGGGCGTGCGATGCATGCCAGCCCACTATAGATTCACTTTACTTAACATTTCATCTACTTAACGGATATGCTGGTGAATCATGGACTACGGATCACGGGCGGCGCTGGAGTCCTCCGTGGTGGCCGACGTCCAGGCGCTGTCGGCGGAGTCCGACCAGATCGGCCGGGTATTCGCGGGCGTCGCACGACCTCTCGGCCAACGACTTCCGGGCGCTGGTGCACATCATGGTCGCCGAGAACGCAGGCACCCCGCTGACCGCCGGCGACCTGCGGTCCCGGATGGGCATGTCCGGGGCGGCGATCACCTACCTCGTCGAGCGGATGATCGAGTCCGGGCCACCTCCGGCGGGTCTCCGATCCCGGCGACCGCCGCAAGGTGATCCTGCGCTACGCCGACCACGGCATCGAGGTGGGCCGGCAGTTCTTCACGCCGCTGGCCGGCCACACCCATCACGCCATGGCCGACCTGCCCGATGAGGACCTCGCGGCGGCACATCGGGTCTTCGGCGCGGTCCTCGCCGCGATGCGAAGCTTCCGCACCGACCTGTCGGCACCGCCTGGTTAGGTTTGCCCCGTGCTCGACACCGTCGCCGTGGAGAACTACCGGTCGCTGCGCCGGTTGGTGGTGCCACTGGCCCGGTGCAACGTGGTCACCGGGCCGAACGGAAGCGGAAAGTCCAGCCTCTACCGGGCGTTGCGACTGTTGGCCGATTCGGCGCGCAACGGCGCGGTCAACGCGTTGGCGCGCGAGGGCGGGCTGAGCTCGACCATGTGGGCCGGGCCCGGACGCACGGGTCCAGTCAGCCTCAAGCTCGGATACGCCGGCGACGGCTTCGGCTACGCCGTCGACCTCGGGCTGCCGCAGGAGACCGAAACCGCGTTCGCCCTGGATCCGGAGATCAAGTCGGAGGCGGTGTGGGCGGGCCGCGCGTTGCGGCCGTCGGCGGTATTGGTGGCGCGGTCCGGCCCGGTCGTCCGGATCCGCGACGGCCACGGCGGGTGGCAGACCGCCGCCACGGCGCTGCGACCGTTCGACAGCATGCTCAGCGAACTCGCCGATCCGCAGGGCGCCCCCGAGCTCCTCGCGCAACGCGAACGGATGCGGTCGTGGCGGTTCTACGACCACGTCCGCACCGACGTCGACGCCCCGGCACGCCGGCCCCAGGTCGGAACCCGCACGGTCGTCATGAGCCACGACGGCAGCGATCTGGCGGCGGCCTGGCAGACCATCGCCGAGATCGGCGACGCCGCGGAACTGGCCCGAGCCGTGGACGAGGCGTTCCCCGGCAGCCGGGTGGAGATCGGGGTCGGCGACGGGCGCTTCGAGGTGACGCTGCGTCAGCCGGGAATGCTGCGCGCGTTGACCGCCGCCGAACTGTCCGACGGCACCCTGCGCTACCTGCTGTGGGTCGCCGCCTTGCTGACACCGAGGCCGGCCGAGGTGACCGTGCTCAACGAGCCCGAGGCCAGCCTGCATCCGGACCTGGTGGTGGCACTCGCGGAGCTGATCAGCCGGGCCTCGGTGAGCTCGCAGATGATCGTGGTCACGCATTCGGCGCCGTTGGTCGAAGCCCTGCAACATCAGGATCAGGGCGACGGCGTCAACACCATCCGGCTGGCCAAGGAGCAGGGCCAGACCTCGATCGTCGGCCAGGGACTGCTCGACGAGCCGCCCTGGCACTGGCCGGCCCGCGGCTGAGCCCACCTATCCTTGGGCACCATGGCGGATCAAGGCGTGCGCGTGCTGCTGCTGGGCTCCGGGGAGTTGAGCCGCGAACTGGTGCTGGCCTTCCAGCGACTCGGCGCCACGGTGATCGCCGTCGACCGCTACGCCGACGCACCGGCCCACGGCGCCGCCGACGAGGCGCTGGTGGTGAAGATGACCGACCCCGACGAGCTGACCGCTGTCATCGGCCGGGTGCAGCCGACCTACGTGGTGGTCGACACCAACGCCGTGGCGATCGACGCGCTGACCGCCGCCGCCGAGAGCGGTTCCACCGAGGTGGTGCCCAGTGTGCGGGCCACCCGGCTGAGTCTGGACCGCGAGGGTATGCGCCGGCTGGCCGCCGACGAGCTGGGCCTGCCCACCGCCCCGTTCTGGTTCGCCGGTTCGGTGGCGGAGCTGACGGCGATCGCCGATCACGCCGGTTTCCCGCTGGTCGTCAAGCCGGTCATCGGTGTGCCGGGCGAAGGGTCAGTCGGTGCTCCTGCGCCCCGAGGACGTCGAGCCGGCGTGGCAGCGTGCGATCGCCGCCGGCGGCCGGGTGACGCACAACCGGGTGCTGGCCGAGACCGTCGTCGAGATCGACTACGCGGTGACGCTGCTGACCGTGCACACCGACGGGCCCGGCCGGCCCGGCGCTGCACTTCTGCGAGCCGATCGGGCATCGCCAGGTCGACGGTGGCGTGCTGGAGTCGTGGCAACCGCAACAGATGAGCGAGGCCGCGCTGGGCGCGGCGAAGTCGGTGGCCGCGCGGATGGTCCGGGCTCTGGGCGGCCGCGGCGTGTTCGGTGTGGAGGTGCTGGTCCGGGGTGACGAGGTGTACTTCTCCGATGTCAGCGTGCGCCCGCACGACAGCGGCCTGGTGACACTGCGCAGCCAGCGGCTCTCCGAGTTCGAGCTGCATGCGCGGGCCGTTCTGGGCCTGCCGGTCGACACCATCATGATCTCGCCCGGCGCCACCGAGGTGTGGTACTCCGGCGCCGAGTCGGCGGACGAGACGACCGGGCCGCTCGAGGAGAGGCCGGACGCGTCCGGTGTGCTGGCCGCCGTGCTCGCGGTTCCCGAGAGTGATGTGCGGGTGTTCGGCAGCCACGAGGGCTCGGCCCGGCGCCGGCTGGGGCTGGCGCTGGCCACCGCGCGCCGACGTGACGGCCGCGCGGGACCGGGTACGGCAGGCGTCGACCGCGCTACGGAAGCTGTGGCACCCGTGAGCGAGCCGTCCGAACAGCAGGACCGGGGCACCGCCGATGCCGATCCTCATCGCGCTGGGGGTGGTTGTGATCGTCCTGATCGCCTTCGGGATCTGGACGCTCACCCGCGGCGACGGGCTGACCGACGAGCTGCGGGTCGGGCGGGCCGCGGTCGGGCAGAACGACGCGCTGCAGCGCGGCAACTATCCAGATTTCCGCACCTACACCTGTGCGGCCGAGCAGGGCGTGGAGGCCGAAGTGCTTGCCCGCCAACAACGGTCGGCCACCGCCAAGGGAGCCCGTTACGTCGACGACGTGACCGGGGTGGCCATCAACGGCGAGCGCGCCACCGCGACGGTCACCTACCACTTCGAGCGCACGCCGGACGACAAGATCACCGCGCCGATGGTGTTCGCCCGCGAGGGCGGCGACTGGAAGGTCTGTTCGCCCGGGCCCGGCTAGCTGTGGGAGACTCACGCGCGTGAGTTACGCAGGAGACATCACGCCCGAGCAGAGCTGGACGTTGCTCAGCGAGGACCCCGACGCGGTGCTGGTGGACTGCCGGACCGATGCCGAATGGCGCTTCGTCGGCGGGCCCGATCTGTCCGGGCTGGGCCGCGACGTCGTGTACGTCGAGTGGAACCACAGCAACGGGCAACACAACGACAACTTCGTCGACGACCTGATCTCGGCGGGCGTCACTCCGGGCGAGCGCCCGGTGGTCTTCCTGTGCCGCTCGGGCAACCGGTCCATCCCGGCGGCCGAGGCCGCCACCGCGGCGGGCATCGCACCGTCGTACAACATGCTCGACGGCTTCGAGGGGCAACTCGACGAGCAGGGACACCGCGGGTCCGGTGGCTGGCGCGCTCTGGGCCTGCCCTGGAAACAGTCATGACCGGTCCCGACCCGCACGACGTTCCGTCGGTGCGCATCCCGGCGCCCCTGCCCGACGGGGTCAGCCAGGCCACCATCGGGGTCCGCGGCGGCCTGCTGCGGTCGGGTTTCGAGGAAACCGCCGAGGCGCTGTACCTGACGTCGGGATACGTCTACGGCAGCGCCGCCGAGGCTGAGAAGGCGTTCACCGGCGAGGTGGACCGCTACGTCTACTCCCGCTACGGAAACCCGACGATCTCGATGTTCGAGGAGCGGCTGCGCCTCATCGAGGGCGCCCCGGCTGCCTTCGCCACCGCCTCGGGAATGGCGGCGGTGTTCACCTCGCTGGGCGCGCTGCTGGGCGCCGGCGACCGGTTGGTGGCCGCCCGCAGCCTGTTCGGTTCCTGTTTCGTGGTGTGCAGCGAGATCCTGCCCCGCTGGGGTGTCGAGGTCGACTTCGTCGACGGCGACGACCTCGGGCAGTGGGAGGCGGCGCTGGCGAAACCCGCCCAGGCGGTGTTCTTCGAAACGCCGTCGAACCCGATGCAACAGCTGGTCGACATCGCCGCTGTCTCCGATCTGGCGCACGCCGCCGGAGCAAAGGTGGTGCTGGACAACGTCTTCGCCACCCCGCTGCTGCAACAGGGCATACCGCTGGGTGCCGACGTGGTGATCTACTCGGGCACCAAGCACATCGACGGGCAGGGCCGGGTGCTCGGTGGGGCGATCCTCGGCGACAAGGAGTACATCGACGGCCCGGTGCAGAAGCTGATGCGCCACACCGGGCCCGCGCTGAGCGCCTTCAACGCCTGGGTGCTGCTGAAAGGCCTTGAGACGCTGGCCGTTCGGGTGAACTACAGCAACTCCTCGGCGCACCGGATCGCCGAGTTCCTCGAGGCTCACCCGGCGGTGCGGTGGGTGCGCTACCCCTTCCTGCCGTCGCATCCGCAGCATGACTTGGCCAAGCGGCAGATGAGCGGCGGCGGCACCGTCGTCACCTTCGAGCTCGAGGCCGCCGAGGGCGCCGCCAAACAACGCGCGTTCGAGGTGCTGGACAAGCTGGCCCTGATCGACATCTCCAACAACCTCGGCGACGCCAAGTCGCTGATCACCCACCCCGCCACCACCACCCACCGGGCGATGGGCCCCGAGGGCCGGGCCGCGATCGGGCTCGGCGACGGCGTGGTGCGGGTCTCGGTCGGACTGGAGGGCACCGACGACCTCATCGCCGACCTGGATCGCGCGCTGGGCTGAGCGTGTCGCGCAAATCGGATGCCAAGAAGGCCCGTCGCAAGAAGCGGCAGGTCGCCCGCGACTCCCGGTGGATTCCCGACGCGGTGCTCGACGCGCTGGTCGAGCAGGGCGACGCCGGGCTCCCGCCGAACGATGTCGCGGAAACCATTCTCGGCGTGGGTAACTCGGACGCTGAGGTGGACCCCGACGTCGCCGAACTCGTCGAGGCGGCCCGCAAGTTCGACGAGTGGGTCACCTCCCGCGGGTGGGTGTTCGACGCCGAGTTCTCCGCCGAGGGCCTGGCCAGCTGGTTCTACGAGCCCTCGCTCACCGAGTTCGACGACGAGTCGGTGGAACCGATGACGCGGATCTGGTTCGGGACCGCCGGCGACGACGACGACTTCCCGGAGTCGGTCAGCCTGGCCCTGGTGGGAACCGGCGGGGAGGCCGGCGCGGTCTACACCATCGGGCCCGATCGCCTGCTCGAGCGCATCGAGTGCGGTCGAGGCCTACCGGCCGGGCGACCAGGTGCCGGCGCTGGACTAGCTCTCCGGCGGGGTCTCCAGCACGCGGCGCCGAACTTACAGTGTCAATTTCCGCGGAACGGTGGACACAATGACGGCGTGTCCCGCCTCCGCTTCGTCGCCGTCCATCCGGACGACGAGCTGGCGCAGCCGCTGATCGCCGAGCTGGCCGTCGAGTACGCCACACGCTACGACGGCACCGAGGAGAGAGTGTTGAGCTGGCTGCGGGGGTACCCGGCGGCGGAGTTCGGCCCACCGTCGGGCGGAATGCTCATCGGACTGCTCGACGGGCAGCCGGTGACCGGCGGCGCGTTTCGCCGCTTCGACGCCGACACCGCCGAACTCAAGCGGATCTGGACCGACAGCAGCCACCGGCAGCGCGGGTACGCCAGGGCGCTGCTCGGCGAACTGGAGGCGGAGATCATCCGGCTGGGCTACCGCCGCGTCTATCTGACCACCGGAGATCGGCAGCCCGAAGCCGAGGCACTGTACGAGAGCGCTGGTTACGACCGGTTGGATGAGCCGCTTTCCGCCGACGGCGAGGTGTATCCGATCGCCTTCGTCAAAAGCCTTGCCGCACTGGGCGATCAGGCCGGTATGGCCTGACGGACAGCTTCCCGGATAGGACCGCGCCACACGTCGCCGTGGCCGGGGATCAGCACGTCGGTCTCCAGCATGGCCAGCGCCGCCAGGCTTCGCACACAGTCGACCTGGCTGTGGTTGAACACCGTGGGCAGCAACTGAGGTCCGCTGCGCGGCGCCACCGGATGACCGGTCACCAGGGCGTCACCGGTGACCAGGACACCGTCGACGAGGTAGGAGCAGTGCCCGCTGGTGTGCCCCGGCGTCGGGACGGCCAGCGGACGGCCGGGCAGCGACTCGGCCACGTCCTCGGTGAGCGCCTCGGTGGTGGGGATGCCCGCACGCACCAGGGCGCCCTTGCGCGCGATCTCCAGCGACCACTTGACCCAGCGCGGCTGCCAGGCGTGCGCCACGAGGTCCACCGGTGAGGCCTGCTGCAGATACTCGCGGGTGGAGTGACCGACCTCGTCGGCGTGGCAGTACACCGGAGTGCCGTGGGTTTCGGCGAACCAGATCGCCGAGCCGAAGTGGTCGATGTGGGCGTGGGTCAACAGGATCGCCTGCACGTCTGTCGGGCCGAAGCCGAGCCCGCGCAGTGATGTCAGCACATCGTCACGGCTGCCCGGAAACCCGGCGTCGATCAGCATCACGCCGCTCTCGCCGGCGACAAGGGTCCAGTTGACCAGCGGCGTCTTGGCCACGTGAACGTGGTCGGTGACGGCGGTCAGCACCGGAGCCATGCCGCGAGTCTAGGCACGCGCCGCAGCACCGCTGACGGGACTGGAGTAGAAACGAGGACGTGGCTGAACTGAAATTGGGATACAAGGCGTCGGCGGAGCAGTTCGCGCCCCGCGAGTTGGTGGAGCTGGCAGTACTGGCCGAGGCGCACGGGATGGACAGTGCGACGGTCAGCGACCACTTCCAGCCGTGGCGCCACGAAGGCGGCCACGCCCCGTTCTCCCTGGCCTGGATGACCGCCGTCGGCGAGCGCACCGAGCGGCTGCGTCCTGGGCACGTCGGTGCTGACGCCGACCTTCCGCTACAACCCCGCGGTGATCGCGCAGGCGTTCGCGACCATGGCGTGCCTGTATCCCGACCGGGTGTTCCTCGGGGTCGGTACCGGCGAGGCGCTCAACGAGATCGCCACCGGCTATATCGGCGAGTGGCCGGAGTTCAAGGAGCGCTTCGCCCGGCTGCGCGAGTCGGTGCGGCTGATGCGCGAACTGTGGCGCGGCGACCGGGTCGACTTCGACGGCGACTACTACCACCTCAGGGGCGCCTCCATCTACGACGTGCCGGAGGGCGGCGTGCCGGTGTACATCGCGGCGGGCGGCCCGGCGGTGGCCAAGTACGCGGGCCGGGCGGGCGACGGATTCATCTGCACCTCGGGCAAGGGCGAGGAGCTCTACACCGAGAAGCTGCTGCCCGCCGTCATCGAGGGTGCCGCGGCGGCCGACCGCGATGTCGACGACATCGACAAGATGATCGAGATCAAGATCTCCTACGACACCGATCCTGAACTGGCGCTGGAGAATACGCGGTTCTGGGCGCCGCTGTCGCTGACCGCCGAGCAGAAGCACAGCATTCACGACCCGATGGAGATGGAGAAGGCGGCCAACGAGCTGCCCATCGAGCAGGTCGCCAAGCGCTGGATCGTCGCCTCCGATCCGGACGAGGCCGTCGAGAAGGTCGCCGATTACCTCAAGTACGGGCTCAATCACCTGGTCTTCCACGCTCCCGGCCACGATCAGCGCCGGTTCCTCGAACTGTTCGAGAAGGACCTGGCGCCGCGGCTGCGCAAACTGGGGTCGTGATTGCGCTAATCATTGAGTCCTTCGCGTCATCGCGGGACTTCCCTAGGAATTGGCGGTGAGGATCTCGAGGCGTCGCGCCCTCTCGATTCTTCCGCTGGTTATGGTGGCTGCCTGCGATGTGGGCCAGGGTCGGCACGTCGTGGATGTGCGGCATTACGGTGCTCGGGGCGACGGTGTCGCAGATGAATCCTTGGCGATCCAATCCGCGGTCAAAGCACTCAGGCCCGGAAGCGTCTTGCGGTTCCCCCCGGGAACCTACCGGTTCCTCCAGCATCATCCCCCAGGTTTCGCCGCCATTTCGATCACCGGGCTGTCGGATCTCGACATCGAATTCGATGTCGGCGCAGAGTTACTGATGGACAACCTAGACCAAGACAACCATGGCACAAGCCACGCCATTGTCATTCGTGGTCCCGCGTCCCGAATCTCCCTTCGCAACATCAAGATTCGTTGGGTGAGAAGGACAGCCCGGTCGATGGGCGACGGAATCAGGATCGTTGGGTATCCATCTGATGTCGAGCAGCCACCGATCGGCTGGAGCGGTCCACCCGCCCCTGTGAACGATGTCCGGATGTCCGGTTGCGAAGTAAGAGCCAGCCCGCAGGCCGGGGTGATGCTGACCGGAGTGTCCGAAGTCAATATCGCTGACCTGCGTGTGTTGGAATCCTCGGCGGACGGTTTGCATCTCAATGCCTGCAGAGCCGTGAAGGTCGACAACTACTCCGGACAAGACACCGGTGACGACGGACTGGCATTCGTCACCTACTACGCAGACAGCCCGACGTTCGACGCCGCAGCTGAGACCTTCGCATTCCCGGCCTTGACCGAGTGGTCCAACGCCGATTCGACGATCGCAAACGTCACTGTGTCGGGTGGCCGCGCCAATGGGGTGCGACTGGCCGGAGTAAACCGTATGTCCCTCACCCGAGTGAGCGTCGTTGGAAAACGTGATGGGTCGGGCGTTATGGTCGACTCGGCGCCGGTGGTGGGGCCGAAGACCGCCTGGCGCTACGTCGCTTCTCGCGGCGTGCGAATGAATGACATCCGGGTCGAAGCCTGTGAAATGGGCATTCATCTCCTGGCGCGGCCGACGACCGGCGACCCCCGGTTCTCCGATTTCGACGTAAGCCTGGCCAACGCCACGCTTCGGAATTGCAGCAATTGGTCGGTGCGGGCAGAGTCGGCCACCAGCGATCGAGTCACCGGCTTCAACCTCTTCGGGTGCACAGTCGAAGCGACTTCGAAGAGTGGCGGAAATGGCGGAGTCGGGTACGCAAATGCGGTCGGCATGGTTCTAGATGCCCTGAAGGTCACTCATTCAAGTGCGCAGACTCTCTTTTCGGCAACTGGCAGCGTGGGTTTCGTTGTCGACCGGTTGGAATTGAGCATCACAGGCGCGAGTAAGGATGCGGCCCCGCCGTGTGCGTTGTTCGTGAATTCAGATGGCGTGATCGACGAATTGAAAGTCAGTTGGCTACATGCGCCCATCACATGGACGCCGGTCCGTGTCACCATTGCCGCGCGTCCCGACGATGCCGTCTGTGCTCACCCGAGTCGCCCTTCGCCCGTGGTCGTCAAAACATTTTCGATCGAACCATCTCTCGTCCGGAATCGCGTGGAACTGTGCTGACAGCCAGATCTCTACATTACGGATGTACTCAGGGTCTATCGACTGCCCAGCACTCGTAGATAAGCCGGGCAAAGTCTGTCGTTGAACCCTCTTCGACCAGCAACGCCCGTTCCTCGGGGATTCCGGCGCTCACGGCGGCTGAAATGTCCGACGGCTGGTCGCCGATCAAGACAGATTCCGCCAAGTCCAGGTTGAGGTCGTATGCGGCACGGATGATCAGACCCGGTTTCGGCTTGCGGCAATGGCACTCGCGCTGTGCAGGGTCGGGAGACTTCGGGTGGTGTGGGCAGACGTAAGATGGCGTCAACATGAATACCGTGCTGGCTCAGTTGGGCAAGCAGAACGGCGTTGATGCCCATGACCTGGGACTCGGTAGCTCGCCGAGTTGCTATGCAGCCCTGGTTCGTGACGACAACCACCGCAGCATCCAACCGCTGGGCGGCGATCGCCGCGTCCACTGCAATGTCGAGTGGTTCGAACTGATCCGCCGTGACCACGTAGCCGTCGACTACACGTCGGTTCAATACGCCATCCCGGTCGAGGAATAACGCCGGCCGCGGGTCCGGCCGGGCTTCGCAGCCGATGTACCGAATCATCGGTCACCAGGCGAGTCAAATGCTCGGATCAACGCGTGCACTGTTCACGCTGAGGAAAGAGGTCGCGCTCGACGAGCGCGAAAATGATGTGACCACAGACGATGTGAAGCTCCTGGATCTTCGGAGTCTGATCGGCCGGTACGGAAAGTCGGTACTCGGCGATTTCCATGTCCCTCGGTGCGCGGCCGGTAAATGCCACGGTTGTGATGCCTTTCACCTGCGCGGCGTGAAGTGCCCGAACCACATTGACCGATCGCCCAGACGTGGAGATGCCGATGAGAACGTCACCGGCATTGCCAAGACCTTCGACCTGACGCGAGAAAATCGACTCGAACCCGTAGTCGTTGCCGATGGCGGTCAGAGCGGAGGTATCTACGCTGAGGGCCAGACCAGCGGCCGCTTCGCGGTCATAATTTTGTCGCCCAACCAATTCGGCGGCGAGGTGCTGCGAGTCCGCAGCGGATCCGCCGTTCCCGCAGAACATGACCTTCCCGCCGGAACGTATGGAGTCGGCGATCACGCCGGAAATGCGGCTAAGGCAGAGAGCATATTCAGGTGTGGCCAACTCGTCGATCCCCGCCCGGGTCTTCGCTATCTCGCCATCGATGAACGTCGACACCTCAGGATTCACCGCAGCGTCCACGCCACCGCTCCTTCTGACACGAAGTGTACGGGCTGAACCATGCCGGCACGCATCTGCTCGAGTGCTCGTACAACCGCCGGACGCCGGACTGGATCCGTCAGAAACATCAGGTAGCCGCCGCCGCCCGCGCCTGACATCTTCCCCGCCGTGGCACCAGCCTGCTTCGCGGCCTCGAAGTAGTGGTCTATCTCAGGGTTGGAAATCCCTTCGGCCAGTTGTTTTTTCGCTTGCCAGCTGCGATCGAGGACCTCAGCAAACTGCGCCAGATCGCCTCTCAGCAGCGCCTCCTTCATGGCGATGGCTTCCTTCTTCAGTTCATGGGTAGCGGCCAGTTGTGGCAACGATTCGGATGATATGTAGGCGGTTTGACGTTCGATGATCTTGGCCGAGTCGCGCGACACTCCGGTGTGAAACAGCACAACCGATGCCTCCAATTCGAGCACTGTTGCGGCCTTTATTCGCAGTGGATTCACGATCACGCGACCTTCGGGCCCAAACTCCATGACGTTGAACCCGCCGAATGTGGCGGCGTACTGGTCCTGGCTCCCTCCTGCCTGACCGTAGTCTTCACGCTCGATCTCAAATGCAATGCGCGCCACGTCGTACTCTCCGAGTGGTAGGCCGAAGAATTCCCGAAAAGCTTCGACGACGGACACCACTAGCGTCGACGATGATCCCAATCCGGATCCCGGCGGCGCGTCGGAAGCGGTGGTCACGGAAAGCCCGGGCTTGCCGAGTTTGAACTCCCGTGTCAGCCGATCGTAGATGGTTCGATGAAGGTTCAAGGGCGTCGACGCTTCCGAGTCTGGCTCATTCGTCAGGTTGTCGATCGCATCGATATCGGCAGCATTGAAGACGACAGAGCCATCTGCCGTCGCTTCGAGTGTGGTGTAGCAATACCGGTCGATGGTGCCATTAAGCACGATGCCACCGTAGATATCGCAATAGGGCGATACGTCGGTGCCGCCACCGGCAAGGCCCAGCCGCAGCGGCGCTCGGGAACGGACCCGCCGTAATGATTGGAAGTCTTTGCTTCCAGCAACCTCGGGATCCATGCGGGGCCAATAGCCGGCCGTAACCGTGTGAGAAGGCATGTAACCCCTTTCCCGCTGCAGACGAAGTCCGGTGAAATAGGTTCCGGGTGACGACGCGACAGGCGTTAGCGATGGTACCGGCCGTCGGGTTCGTTGCACTACCCTTTCGCCGCGGGTAGGTTTGCCTGCCTGATGCGAAATTCGTGCGCTATCGGTGGATCGGCGCAGTGCGAGCTGCGGCCCTCCGTACGGCTGGCCAGCGCGAGGCGTCCATGAATTCTGCCGAAGTTGGAGAAGGCCGAGCAGTCGACCTCCTTTTTGATGCTCGGCATATCCGGCAGAGCGGTATAGGCACGTATATCGGCAAACAGATACCACTCCTGCAGGAGAAGATGGCCGAATGCCAATTGTATCTTGCTATTCTGGTGGATCGGGAAAACGCTCCGAAGGTGGATAGCCGAACGCACCTCATATATTCCCGACCTGCCGGCGCTCGGATGTACTCGCTTGATGAGCAGAAGTGCTGGCGCGACGCGTTTGGTCGAGTGAGGCCACGCGCTGTTTGGCTGCCGCATTATCCCCTTCCGCTTACGCTTTTGCGGCGGCGCGATCGGCACACCTTATTGTTCGTCACTGTGCACGACGCGATCCACCTCCTTCCGAAGCGGATCAGCGGTCAGGGATGGACGAGACGAACATACGCGCGCTTGATGCTCGAACTCGACGCGCGGCGCAGCCGCCAGATCTTTGCGGCTTCGGAATCGACGGCGGACTGCCTGCGGATTTTGTCCCATTCGGCGCCGGTGATTGTTGCGCCCCATCCAGTCGACGAGGTGTGGCTGGCCCCAGCCGACCCCGATCTGTCACCGGCGCGCCGACCGTACATCGTCTATGTCGGCAACATGCAGCCTCACAAGAATTTGCCCGTGTTGCTCAATGCCTTTCGCGAGGTTGTGGGCACGATCCCGCAGAAGCTGGTGATCGCCGGCGGTGCGCAAAATTTACGCACTCTTGACGCGTTCATCCGGCCACTCGTCGCCGAATTGGGGGACTCCGTTCAGGTCACCGGGCCGCTTGATTTCGGTGCGCTGCGGTCGCTGGTTGCCGGCGCGGACCTATTGGTCATGCCCTCGCTGGTCGAAGGCGTAGGCATGCCACCCCTTGAGGCGATGGCATCGGGCACCGGGGTACTCGCCTCCGAGATTCCGTCGCTGCGGGAAACGTGTGGGGACGGCGCCGAGTACTTCGACCCGCGCGACTATGAGGGTCTCGCACGACTGCTTCGCCTTTACTGCCTGGACCACGACGCCAGGGTGGCGTTAGCGGCGCGGGGCTGGTCGCACGTCACTGCTCGGCAATGCCGGCTTCAATTCACCACCGCCGTCGACGTCATCTGCTCCACGTTGAGCGCTCGGCCGTGATGTCCGGCGCGCCAGCCACGCCGCCGTGGTCGCAGAACCCAACGTCAGCAGTAGCAGGAAAATGAGAATGCCGTCGTTGAGCATCTC
This sequence comes from uncultured Actinomycetota bacterium, assembly GCA_963753095.1. Taxonomy (GTDB): domain Bacteria; phylum Actinomycetota; class Actinomycetes; order Mycobacteriales; family Mycobacteriaceae; genus Mycobacterium. The sequence continues at coordinate 240,889 of CAVWBC010000011.1, read as the reverse complement.
GGTGCGCCAAACCTCGAAGTACGCGTATGCCAACACTCCCGCTGATCCGGCGATAACAGCCACAAAGCGCTGCAGTACTCCATAAAGGTAACCGGCGACTCCGTAGAGAGCGGTCGTGTAAAGCCAGCCCCACAGACCGTAGTAGGCATAAATGTCGGCGAATGCCGAATTCGTGACGAAACTTCGCATGAATGAGACAGCAGAACCGTAGAACTCCGGGTCCTTCCCTGCCGACTTGCTGACCTTGTTGGACTGTAGAAAGGTCGGCTGAATGGTTTGCAGCGAATCCAGCGGATCGCCACGCACCTCCCAGGCTCCGGTCATGATTGCGTCGGCGACGCCAATGGAAACCTGTGCGGGCACTGCCAGGTACGCAGCGGTCTGATACAGGTTCATCGAGAGGGGGTTCGATATGCCCTCTTCGCGATAGAAGTTGGCGTTACGAAAGAAGTTGAGCGCGGTCAGAACCGCGAACATGGCGAGTAGCAGGGCGGCTACTCCGAGCCATCTGGCGGTGTGCCGTCGAGTGGTTCTCTTCTTGATGCTCGTGTCAGCCAACCACATCGAAAGGTAGACAAATGCGGCCATCATCAATGCCAAACGCGACGTAATCATTGCGTTCAAGACCAGTAGGACGGTCGCGACGGCTGCAAACGGCCAGCCAATCTCCTTCTTGCGCCACAGGTAGACGCCTAGCGGCGCAGCGAGAATCGTCGCATACCGCAGTGTCTGTGGGCCAGCGGATGCAGACAGTGCGTCGCTGAAATCGTTGCCGGTCTGGCCTTGGAGGGTACTGAGTATCGAAACGGTGCTTGCGATCCGGTAGTAGGAGTACCCGACGCCGAGTGCGGCGGCCGTCAAAATGAGCAAGAAGTAGTAGCGCCGGAAGCGTGCGGTGCCGGTCAGTGCGGCAACGGTGTGGTTCGGTTGCTTGTCGGAACCCAGCCGCCAGCCCAGTGCAGATATCGAGGCGACCGCTCCGTACCATAGGAGCAGGAGCAGAAGAGCCTTGGCGCTGGGTGTGGCAGGGATGGCGAAGCCGGTGAGATTCTCGCGCAGGGCCTGCTCGTATCCGAGCCTGAGTCGGATGTAGAGAAATCCCCACGCGGCAAATGACAGAGCGGCGGGTGCCAGAATCAAGAACGGGGGCGTTAGCCACCATCGCCGCGGCATTCCCGGAGCAACACCGCCGGTCTTCGACGGCGTCGGGATGTCAGGGCCGCTCGTCGTCATCCGAGCCTGCCGAATCATGCATCGGACGCAGCCATGCTCGAGTCCGGTGCGCCGCATTCCTCAGGCGCACGTCGTAGTCGGGGGCACCTTTCGTCGCGACATTGTGGTAGAGGAGCGCGGTGAGCATCTCGGCGAGAAGAAATGCGGCGAAGATAGCAACGTTGGTCCGCCAGGCCACCAGGAACGCGAGACCGATTGCGAGGTAGACCAACGTACTTGCGGCGCGAATCCAGAATACGGTGGCCGTCGCGCCCGCTTTGCGAAGAGCGGCGAAGGGTATCGTAGAGAGAAAAGTGAACCCCTTCCACAGGCAGGCTAGAAGTAGAGCGACGACTCCCACGTCGTTCCACGCCGGTCCGAAAACCAGCCTCCCGAGGCCCAGGAAGGCCGCTGCGAGAACGATCATCATCCCGGTCAGGAAGATCGCGGCGAATGCTGCGACTTCGCCTTTGTGGCCGTGAGCCAGCAGACGGTACCGTCCGTAGGCCAGAATCGGTTCAACTGCCCCAGAAACAGTTGACACGACCCGAAATGCGACCGAGGCAGTCGGCCCCAGTAAACCCAGCACCACAGAGGCGATCGTGGGCTGCACGACGCCGATCACCGCTGTCTCCCCGGTGACCCAGGCAGACCGGCGAACGTCTGGAGGCGTTCCTGGGCGATACCTGATCTGCGCGGCCAGTAACGCGTCAAGGCGGCCGCCACAGCTCCCGCCGCGAGCACCCGCACACCATGCTGGCTGTGATGGATTGCCAGCACGAGAGCAATCAGACTCGCGCAGATCAGAATGCTTGCCGCGAGAGCCTCTCTTTTCCACAGGCCGCTGACTACCCCGATAGAGCGTCCGATCAGAAGGCCGGACATCAGCCCGATCGTGCTGGCCACCAACACGATCGGGCTGGCCACGACCGGTCCGAACACGAGTAGCGCCCCAGACGCGATGCTAAGTGCGGCGATCCCCGCGGGGAGACTTACGTGGTGTTCGGCGCCAGGCGTGGCGAGACGCCCTTCCACGATGAACGCGTTGACCAGCTGAGCCACGTACACACCCAAAGTAAGCGACAGGGCAAGCAGGCCTTGAACCCCGATCGGCGCTACCCGGGCGTAAATCGCAATGAAAATCGCTGGGAACACGTTCAGCGCGAGTCCCGCAAGGACCTGCACCACGGCATGAACATGTTTCTCAGCCAAGCGTTTCGCCACCGATGGTCTGGGTGACGACGCGGGCAATGTTGCGCCTGAACTCATGTCGTCCGAACTTCTCTGCGTGACTCCGGATCGTCGCCGGGTCGAACGAATTTCGATCGAAGACCGTGAATTTCTCTGCAAAGCTGTCGATCACCGACTCGTCGTCCCCCTGGGGTATCAGACTGCCGGTGACGCCGTCGATGACGCTGTCCAAGACGCCGCCGCAGCCGAGAGCGATGACAGGCGTGCCGCACGCCATGGCCTCGACGGGTGTTATCCCGAAATCTTCCTCACCGGGCATGACGAACGCTTTGGCCCTGCGCATCAGGTTTCGCATTTCGTCATCCGAGACGTACCCCAAGAAGGTGATGTCTTGTCCTTGAGCAGCTTTCCTGCAGCGATCGAACTCGCGGCCCTCACCTGCAACCACCAATTTCACACCAGCCGCCGCTGCGGCTGCGACCGCTATGTCCGGCCGCTTGTAGGCAACGAGGCGACCGGCAAGAAGGAAGAAATCCTCGGCTGGTTGTGCCGGCGCGGGAGTGTAGAACCCGGTGTCGACCGGTGGTGAACCACCTGTGCGTCTCGCTTCCAACACCGGCGTATTCGATCCGCAACCGCGGTACTGTTGGCCACTACCGTGGTGATTCTGTCGGCAGCCTGCAATTCGGTGGTCATGGCCAGCTGCGCAAGAGCTTTCAGTGCCATCCGGCCCGGGAATGAATGCGCATCCGCCTCACGCACGCCGGTGTCCCAGGCCCAGCGCGCGGGTGAGTGCACGTAGGCGATCGTCGGCCGTGGCCCGGCGGCCTCGACGGCGGCGACGGCGAATGCATGATGACTTATCACCACCGCTTCCGCCGCACCGAAGTCGCATCTCTTGAACCAGGCCGGTGCCAGAGGAAGCAGCGGCGCGTAGGTGCGGCGGCCTAGGAATCGGTATGCCAGCGAGAGGGGACCGGTGCGGACCCGGCTTGCGAATGCTGAGGACACGCGGGCATCCACGATCGGCACGTAGATCGCCGCGTCCTGCCATTCCTCCGCGAGTTGGGCGACGACATGCTCGGAGCCGGCAATCTGGGTCAGGCGTTCGTGGACGATCGCAATCACGGTGGGTTTTCCCCTGACGTCCTCGAGACCGATGGGCTCGGCCCGTCATTCGACTGCTCGGCGCGGTTCATCGCCGCGCTCGCAGTTTGGCCCACCATGCCGGCAGATATCCTCCGGGACCGGAAGTGAACACGGCCAGCAATGGAGCGTCGATGCCCTTTGTTGCCGAATGCACTAGTCGAATTTGGGCGTCGGTGTCGATTCCGAGCCGGGCTACCACAACAAGGTCGCTCGCGACACGGACTGCTTGCATGGTTGATTTCGACTCTCCGATCACACCGGCATCGACGATGACTGTCGTCTGGTCAGGCGGTCGGTGCGTCGGCAGGTGGTCCCTTGCCAACGTGAGCGCATCGGTGGGACCGTTCTCGGCGGCAGCGTGTTCGAGAAGGGATGCGACTAGAGCCGTTCCCGACTTCGAAGAAGCCCCGATTACAACGATTGTTTGGCCCGGGGTCTGCGGAGGCAATTGGCTGTACAGCGTTCGTGCCAGTGCGGCCTGTGCATCACCCCACTGCTGGCGGGTTGGGTGGCGGAGGGAGACGACAGGCACCACCACGCCGTCGACCGCGTCCGCGATTTCGGGACCCGGCTTTATCCAGCCGGTTCGCCGCCTGTACCCGATCAGTGAGACGAGAGCCAGTGCCCCTCCCGACAGTGCGCCCAACAGCGCACCGGTCAGCCACTGCCGCGACGTGGGCTCACCCGCGGTCGGCGGCTGGATCATCGTGACGATGCTCGACGCGGTTCCTTGAAGCAGAACGTGATCGCGCAGCTGCCGAATCCCCTGCGCGTTCGGGCCGTTCGGTGCGTCGTCGGCGTTCTGCTCCCATTGCGCGAGAGCCGGAAGTATGACCTGCATCTGGTGGTCTGTTCGCTGCGCCAGCTGTTGCCCATACAGATCGATCGCGGTCTGGACGATCCGCAAAGCGTCGCTGGCCGAATTCGAGGTACTACTGATGGCCACGACTGACGAACGCCCATCCTGGATCACTTTGAACTCGGCAAGCCCGGGCTTGCCCAACTTCTGCCCTACCGATTGGGCGAATCCTTGCCCGGACAGATAGGAGACTTCACCGGCAACGTATCGCTCGTTGTTGTCCATGGTATTCGGCGTCGTCTGACCGGCGCCGCCCGCGATCGCTACCAGATCGGGGGGTTGCGTGATTCGGATGAAGGCGGTTGCGGTTGTGGCGGAACTCAACACCTGAAACAACGCGCCACCGATGATCGCGCCGATGCAAATACCGACGGCTGCCACCGCGGCCAGTCGGAGGAACCATGCACGGGCATCGAACGCTGCGATAGTCGTGAAGGATTCCGCTGATGCTTCCGTCGCATTGGCAGACAAGGATTATGTGCTCCGTCCTCAGGGATTCACGTCTCTTGATGGCGGGTGTTTGTTAAGGGCGCGTGTGTCAGAATGGCGCTCACCTTACGCCAGACAGCGATGTAATTTACATTGATGCGGGACGATCATCGTCTTAGACCTGGCTCACCTTGTGATCGGTATTTCGAGCGGCGCCCAGCCGACGAGGCCGGTACCGCTGCTTCGAGTGGAATGAGCCGTTGCCCAGTAATTTGAGTGCCAATTCATCGGAGGAACTCGTGTCTCACATTGAAACGCGCTGGTAGCGGTATAGTCCGTCGCCAGAGTGGAACCCCGAAGGCCCAGGATTGGAAAACGGAACACGGTGTATCCGGTCAGTTCACATTCATCGTCCAGCACACGGCGGTCCCAGTCGCCCGCAGCGGTCTGCGCGGCCGTTCCGATGCGACCCTTCCGAGGCTGGAACGGTAGGTGTCGCGCGGTAGCAGGGTTGATGACACGCGTGTTGGTGTTCATGATGGCGTTCGCGGTGACGGCGGCCCCGGCCTCCGCCCATCCCGGGCCCTATAGTGCGGACTTGCCGGATGGTGCACCTGGTGTCACCCTCGCCTGGACCACCCTCGGTCTGCCCCGGCAGCTGAGTTTCTCCGCACCGAATATCAACCAGGCATTCGCTATCCCACTGCCGACAGGGCTGAACGCGGTACGGCTGCGCGGAATGATCCATCCGCCTGCCAATATCGGCGGGGCATACCTCGAGATCGACGACCCTCGTGGCGCTTTCCTCGCGACGGTGAACCTGCCGCCTTCCGGAGCCCCGACGACGACGCCGCTCGATGTCGACATCTCGGCAGCGCGCGTCGACGACTCCGCGATCAATTTGTCCTTCACACTGCGACAGTTCGATCCCACCGGCCAGATCTGCGGCCCGACGCCGCAACTGACCGTCAGCGATCTGGCCGTCGATTTCGGTGGTATAGAGCCGGCGCCGACGACGATTGCGACATTCTTCCCTCCAGTGCTGGAGCGAGTGACGATCTACGCACCCAGTGACGCCGACAACGCAGAGCGACAATCTGTTTTGACGCTGGCATCCACGCTGGCACGGAACTACGCCCCGCAGCCCGTTGCCATCACCGTCGAAAATCAACCGCGCGGGGGAGTGCCGCCGGCGTCAGCACCCCTGACTCGTGCCGTCGAGGTCGAGCGGGGCACCGCAGGACTCGAAGTTGTGAACCCTGGCAGTGCGGGTGCCTATCTTCGGGTGTCCGGCCGCGGGGACGAGCTATCGAGCCAGGTGTCATTGCTCGACAACAACCTTCAGGCATTGGCGCAGACGACATCGGCACGGGTTGACCAGCCCGGGTCGAGCGCGTTGTCCGTCGGCGACACACCCACCTTCGGGCAGCTGAACCTGAAGGGAAGCATTTCGGTCCTCCCGACCGGCACTCTGGGATTGGCAGTTGTTCGAAGTGCTTTGGGCGTCGGGCGAATAGACAGCATCCGGGTGAACCTTCTGGCCGACTACACGCCCGTGGCGAAGGCGGACGCCGCCAGTGTCGTCATACGCGCCAACGACGTTGTGGTTTTCACCAGCCCCCTGGATCAGAATGGCCACCTCAACGCGACCTTCGACCTTGCCGGTCAGACGTTGGCTGAACGAGTCAATCTCACGTTCGCGCTGGCCTTCACTCCCCGGCAGGACTGCGGTCCGATGATCGCGCCGCTGACTTTCCAGATCGACCCCCGTTCAACGATGACCATCCGCCGTGGTGGTCCGGCCCCCGAAGGATTCGGCTCGCTACCCTCTGAATTCAGCCCGGACTTCCTCGTCGCGTTCGACGGGACCGCGCCCGACCAACTCGGCTACGCCGCCCGGGTGGTCGCTGACATCGCTCGCCTTACGAAGACGCCCCTCAACCCCCAGGTCGTCGACATAAAGGCTGCGGCAGAGTCACCCAAGCCTGCGCTCATCGTCGCCAACTCGGCCACGCTCAAGAAAACCTCGTTGAACCCCCCGCTGAGCGGCGATGGTTCGTCCATCACCGTGGATCTGCCGAAACAGCTTCGCGCCGAAATCGACAGTGGGCTGGGGTCCATCCAGACATTCGCCGATCCGGCTCGCAATCGCACCGTCGTGCTGATCACCACCACTGCCGCCTGGAGCCTGGTGAACCCGCTGCTCGACTACATCGACGGCCTGGAGAGCGGTTGGTCCCAGCTGACCGGCGATGTACTGGTCGCGGGCGCGGCGGGCACCCCGGCCGACCTGACGATCCGAACCCAGACCGAAGCACCCGAATCCTCGGGCCTTGGGCTGTGGGGCTGGATAGGGATCGGCGCCGGAGCCGCCGCCGTTGCCGCCGGCCTCGCTGCCGCGCTATGGCGTTGGCGACGGAGACGGCCCGCGCCGCTGTGACGTCTCCGGAAAGAACTTCCGAAGCAAGCCGCTCTGCGACAAGCTGAACCCGTGACCGCCGCGCGCACCGCGACCTCGATCTACGTTGCGTCCCCGGAAGGGGACACCGGCAAGTCCACCGTTGCGCTGGGCATCCTGCACCGGCTGACCGCGACGGTGCCCCGGGTCGGCGTGTTCCGCCCGATCACCCGGCGCGAGGACCGCGACTACATCCTGGAACTGCTGCTTGCCCACAGCAACGCCGGCCTGGCCTATGAGGACTGCGTCGGCGTCAGCTACCAGCAACTGCACGAGGATCCCGAGGCGGCGATCGCCGACATCGTCGACCGCTACCACGCGATGGCGGCCCGCTGCGACGCGGTGGTGATCGTCGGCTCGGACTACACCGACGTCGCCACCCCCACTGAGCTGAGCGTCAACGCGCGTATCGCGGTCAATCTCGGTGCGCCGGTGGTGCTGTCGGTGCGGGCCCGGGACCGCACGCCAGTCGAGGTGGCCCAGGTCGTCGAGCTGTGCCTGGCCGAACTGGCCACCCAGCACGCGTACACCGCCGCGGTGGTGGCCAACCGCTGTGAGCCCGCGCAGATGGCCGCCGTCGCGGCGGCGTGCAAGGGCCTCGGCCCGCACGTCTACGTGCTGCCCGAGGAGCCGCTGCTGGTGGCGCCGACCGTTGCCGATCTGTGCGGCGCCGTCGACGGGACGCTGGTGCACGGCGACGAGTCGCTGCTGGCCCGCGAGGTGATGGGGATCCTGGTCGCGGGCATGACCGCCGAACACGTCGTGGAGCGGCTGACCGAAGGTGTCGCGGTCATCACCCCGGGCGACCGCTCCGATGTCGTGCTTGCCGTCGCGAGTGCCCATGCCGCGGAGGGCTTTCCGTCACTGTCGGCGGTCATCCTCAACGGCGGCCTGGCGCTCAACCGCTCGATCGCGGAGCTCGTCACCGGCCTGGGCCTGCGGCTGCCGATCGTCGGCCACCGACCTGGGCACGTTCGAGACCGCCAGTGCGGTGGCCGGCGCCAGAGGTCGGGTGACGGCGACCTCGCAGCGCAAGATCGACACCGCGATCGCGCTGATGGACCGCTACGTCGACATCGCGGACCTGCTGGAGCGGTTGGCCATTCCCATTCCGACGGTGACCACGCCGCAGATGTTCACCCATCAGCTGATGGAACGTGCCCGCGCCCACCGCAAGCGCATCGTGTTACCCGAGGGCGACGAAGACCGCATTCTCCGCGCCGCCGGGCGGCTGCTCCGCCGCGGGGTGGCCGACCTGACGATCCTCGGCGAGGAGTGCCGGAGTGCGTTCCCGCGCCGCCGAACTCGGTGTCGACCTCACCGCTGCGCAGGTACTGAACCCGCGCACCAGCGACCTCTGCGACGAGTTCGCCGCCCAATACGCCGAGCTGCGCAAGAGCAAGGGTGTCACCCTGGAGCAGGCCCGCGAGATCATCCACGACGTGTCGTACTTCGGAACCATGCTGGTGCACAACGACATCGTCGACGGGATGGTCTCGGGCGCCGCCCACACCACCGCGCACACCGTGCGGCCGGCCTTCGAGATCATCAAGACCCAGCCCGACGTGTCGACGGTGTCGTCCATCTTCCTGATGTGCCTGGCCGACCGGGTGCTGGCCTACGGTGACTGCGCGATCGTGCCCGACCCCGACCGCCGAACAACTCGCCGACATCGCGATCAGTTCGGCGCGCACCGCGGCGCAGTTCGGCATCGAGCCCGCGGGTGGCGATGCTGTCCTACTCCACCGGCACGTCCGGCAGCGGCGTCAGGGGTGGAAAAGGTGCGCGCCGCAACCGAACTCGTGCGGCAACGTGAGCCGAGCCTGTTGGTGGAAGGCCCGATCCAGTACGACGCGGCCGTCGACCCGACCGTGGCGGCCGCCAAGATGCCCGGGTCCGATGTCGCCGGACGTGCGACCGTGTTGATCTTCCCGGACCTCAACACCGGTAACAACACCTACAAGGCCGTGCAGCGCAGCGCGGGTGCCATCGCCATCGGGCCGGTGCTGCAGGGCCTCAACAAGCCGGTCAACGACCTGTCGCGGGGTGCGCTCGTCGAGGACATCGTCAACACCGTCGCGATCACCGCGATCCAGGCCCAGGGGAATACCGAGCCGTCGGACTTCGCGCACGGCCACCGTCCTGGTGCTCAACTCCGGCTCGTCGTCGCTGAAATACCAACTCGTCGAACCGGATACCGGCGTCTCGCTGGCGCACGGCATCGTGGAGCGGATCGGCGAGGACGGCGGGGTCGCCGATCACGAGGCGGCGCTGCGACTGGCGTTCGACCGGTTGGCCGAGGACGGGCAGGAGCTGGACAGCCTAGGCCTGGTGGCGGTCGGGCACCGGGTGGTGCACGGCGGGCAGACCCTGTACCGGCCCACGATCGTCGACGATGCGGTCCTCGAGCAGTTGCGGGAGCTGTCGGCATTGGCTCCGCTGCACAACCCGCCGGCGGTGCTGGGCATCGAGGTGGCCCGCCGAGTGCTGCCCGACCTGCCGCACATCGCGGTGTTCGACACCGCGTTCTTCCACGACCTGCCCGCGGCGGCGGCGACCTATGCGATCGACCGCGACCTGGCCACCCGATTCGCAGATCCGCCGGTACGGGTTTCACGGCACCTCGCACCAGTACGTCAGCGGCCAGGCCGCGGAGTTCCTCGGAGTCCCGCTGGAGTCGCTGAACCAGATCGTGCTGCATCTGGGCAACGGGGCGTCGGCGTCGGCCGATCGCCGGCGGGCGCCCGGTCGACACCTCGATGGGGATGACCCCGATGGAGGGGCTGGTCATGGGCACCCGCTCCGGCGACATCGACCCCGGCATCATCAGTTACCTGTCGCGGGTGGCCGACATGGGCGTCGAGGACATCGAGACCATGCTCAACCGGCACTCCGGGATGCTCGGGCTCGGCGGCGAGATCGACTTCCGGCTGCTGCACAAGCGCATCGAATCCGGGGACGAGGCAGCGCAGTTGGCCTACGACGTCTACATCCACCGGTTGCGTAAGTACATCGGCGCATACCTCGCGATACTCGGCCACACCGACGTGATCACCTTCACCGCCGGGGTCGGGGAGCACGACGCCCGCGTCCGGCGTGACGCGCTGAGCGGGCTGGCGCCGCTGGGGATCGAGATCGACGAGCATCTCAACGACAGCCCGGCGACCGGCGCGCGCCGGATCTCCGCCGACAAGTCGCCGACCACGGTGCTGGTGATCCCGACCAACGAGGAGCTGGCGATCGCGCGGGCGTGCCTGACCGTGCTGTAGGTGTGGATAGCCGTCGCCTGCCATGGCGGCGACGTGTAAGCCTTGCCGATGTGTGGCAGGGGGGCAGTGAGCCTTTCGTGGGCAGCGAGGCCCTGGCTGGTGGGTTCCTGAGTCGTCATCAGCTGCGCACTCGGTTCCGGCCGGTCTTTCCCGACGTCTATCTGCCGCGCGAGTGCACGCCGACGGTCCACGATCGGATCGCTGCGGCATGGTTGTGGTCACACCGCGAAGCTACGATCGCTGGGCTGTCGGCAGCGGTCATCCATGGCGCCAAATGGATTTCCGGCGATGTTCCGGTTGAGCTTATTCACGCGAATCCGCGCGCACCTCGCGGCGTGGTGACCCGCCGGTTGCAAGTCCACTTCGACGAGGTTCAGCAGATCGCCGGCAAAAGGGTGACGACCCCGGCCAGGACAGCATTCGATCTGGGCCGCCGCGACAGCGTGAACTGCGCGGTTGCGCGCCTCGACGCGTTGGCCAGAGCCACGAACTTCGGAGTCGATGAGGTGCTGAGGGTCGCCTCCCGTCATCCTGGCACCCGCGGGCTGCGCCAACTGGAGTCTGTTGTCCGACTCGTCGACCGGGGAGCTGAGTCGCCGCAGGAGACCTACCTGAGGCTGCTGCTCATCCGAGGAGGATTTCCACGGCCGAAGACGCAGGTCCCCGTTTACGCCGACGACGGTGCAGTAGTGGCTTATTTGGACATGGGGTGGCCGGAGCTGTTGGTCGGCGTGGAGTACGACGGTGACCAACACCGCACCGATCGGCGGCAGTACGTTCGTGACATCCGCCGACGGGAGCTGGTTGAGGAAATCGGGTGGCTGCTGATCCGGGTCGTCGCCGAAGACCACCCCGTCGACATCCTGCGCCGTGTGCGCCGGGCAATCGCCGAGCGGCAATCGATTGTGCGGTGACGGAGCCGAATGTGCACCTGGGGCGCAATTATCGGCGATTCACCGCCCTGGTTGCACCGCCGGGATCCTCAGCGCACGCTCGATGACCGTCCTAGAACGTGCTCGTCGGGCGGACGTTGTTGGCCATGTCGACCAGCGCGTAGCGGTGCGCCTGGCTGCCGGCCACCCGGGCCAGGCTGCGCAGCGACGCTTCGACACCGAGCCGCAGACCGTGCTCGGTGAACGGGAAGCCGAGGATGTGGTTGGTACTGGCGGTGTGCTCGCCGATCCAGTCCATCGCGGTGCCCAGCACCAGCGCGCGGATCTGCAACACCCGCGGCTCGGTGTCGGGGAGTGCCTCGACCCGCCGCGCCGCGTCGCGGATCTGCTCCTCGGTCAGCTCGTGCGCCGAGCGGCCGGACAGCAGCGTCACCGCGCTCGTCAGTCGGGCGGTGGTGAAATGCCGTGAGCTCGCCGGCACTTCGTCGAGAGTGTTGACCGCAGCGGCGCGCTCGCCCTCGACCGACTGCGCCCGGGCCAGGCCGAACCCGGCCGAGATCATGTTGTTGTCGGTGTGCCACACGGTCTTGTAGAACGGCCGCTCGTCGGAGGTGCCGGCCAGTTCGGCGGTCGCGGCCAGTGCCAGTTTCGGCGCCAGCTCGCCGGGAAAGGTGTCCAGCACCTCGGTGAAATGCTTTGTCGCCGAGTCGTAGTCACCGGTCAACAGTTCCGAGACGGCCTTGAACCAGACCAGCCGCCAGCGCCAGCCCACCCGCTCGGCGAGGTCTTCGAGTTTGCGGTTGGCCTTCGCGACGTCACCGAGGTCCAGCAGAGCGCGCACCTCCATCAGTGGCAGCTCCACCGACTCCTTGAGGTCCACGCCTTCGGAGTCCAGCCCGCCGTGCCGGGCGGCGCGCAACGAGTCCAGCGTCTGCACCGGCTGGGACAGCACGGTCGCCGAGAGCACCGTCGCCGCCACGTCGGCGGGGTCCACCAGCGGCACCGGCAAGCGCGGTGACGATCTCGGTGGCGGTCAGTTTCTCGGCGTGCGCCAGCCCGTCGAGGTAGACGTCGGTGTGCGCCACGAGCAACTCCACGCCGAAGGTCGACCGGGTTCGGGTGAACACGGTCGACAGGCCGGGCCGCGGCGTGCCGGTGTCCTCGGCGACCACTTCCCGCAGCACGCCGAGCAGCTGCGAGGACATCTCCTCCGCGCTGGGGAAGCGCCGCCGCGGATCGGGGTCGATGGCGCGGCGCAGCAGCCGGCCGAACGAGTCGTAGCTGCTGCAGCACCGGATCGTCGTCGGGCAGCCCGTCGACGTAGCGGCCGTTGCGGGTGCGCAGGTTCAGCGTCAGCGCCGCCAGCGTGCGGCCCACGGTGTAGATGTCACTGGCAATGGTGGGGCCGGTGCGCACGATCTCCGGGGCCTGGTAGCCCGGTGTGCCGTAGAGGTAACCGAACGAGTTGATCCGCGACACCGCACCGAGGTCGATCAGCTTGAGCTGTTCCTCGGTGACCATGATGTTCTCCGGCTTGAGGTCGTTGTAGCACAAGCCGATCGAGTGCAGATACGCCAGCGCGGGCAGGATCTCCAGCATGTAGGCGATCGCCTCGGACACCGAGAAGCTTGTGCCCGGGATGGCGGTTTGAGGGAGGTCCCGCCGACGTACTCCATCACGATGTAGCCGACCGGCTCGCCGTGGGAGTCGGGATGCTCGACGAAGTTGAAGATCTTCACGATCGACGGGTGGCCGACCTCGGCCAGGAACTGCCGCTCGGCCATGGCGATGGCCTGCGCCTCGGCGTCGCCGGAATGCACCAGACCCTTGAGCACCACCGGTCGCTCGTTGACGTTGTGGTCGACGGCCAGGTACACCCAGCCCAGCCCGCCGTGCGCGACGCAGCCCTTGATCTCGTACTGGTCGGCGACCATGTCGCCCGGGTTCAGCTGCGGCACGAACGAATAGGCGCTGCCGCAGTGCGGACACCAGCCCTCGGACTGTGCCGCACCGTCCTCGACTCGAGCGGCCCACCGGGCGTCCGCAGTTCCAGCAGAACCGTTTCGCCTCGGCGACAACCGGATTGGTCATCAACGCCGCGATCGGGTCGATCTCGGGAACCCGGGGAATCTCGACCAGCCCACCACCGAGGCGGCGGGTCGGCGAGAGGAGCCGGGCCACCGTGGTGTGGTGCAGTTCGTCGGGTTCGGTGGTCGCCGTTCCGCCGGACGGGTCGTCGTCGTCGTCGAAGTGCGGCCGGAAGATCGCCTGGGTGGCCATCGGCCGCACCGTCGACGTCGAGTCCATGCCGAGCTCGTCGGGCCGCGCCGGCTGCGTGCCGACGTCGACGTCCGGGGTGTCCGGGCCGCCCATCAGTCCACATACCTCGGGGCGGGCGGTGCCGGTGCCGGACCCAGCACCGTCAACCACTTGCGGTACAACGTGTTCCACGTTCCGTCCCGGCGGATCCGGTCGAGTGTGCCGTTGACGAAGCGGACCAGGGGGTGTTCGCCAGGTTGATGCCGATGCCATACGGCTCCTGGGCCATGTTCGGCCCGATGATGTGCAGGTAGGGATCCTGGGCCACCAGACCCGCCAGGATCGAGTCGTCGGTGCTGACCGCGTCGACCTCGCGCTGCTGCAGGGCGACCAGGCAGTCGGCCCACGTCACCACCGTCACGATGATCGGCGGCGGCGCGATCTGCTGCACCCGATCGAGCGAGGTGGTGCCCCGCGCCACGCACACCCGCTTGCCCGACAGGTCCGACGCCTGCGCGATCGGCGACTCCCGGGGAGCCAGGATGCGTTGGTAGGCATTGAAGTACACCGTGGAGAAGTTCACCAGCTTGCGGCGCTCGCAGGTGATCGTCATGGTCTTGACAACGATGTCGACGGTGTTCTCCTGCAGCGCGGTGATCCGGTCGGCCGAGGACAGGATGCGGTACTCCACCTGGGAGGGCGTGCCGAAGATGTCGCGGGCCACCTCTCCGGCGATGTCGACGTCGAAGCCGGTGATCTCACCGGTGATCGGGTCGCGGAAGGAGAACAGATTGCTGCCGATGTCCAGCCCGACGATCAGCCGGCCGCGGGCGCGGATGGCGGCCACCGCGGCATCGGCCTGCGCCTTGTCGGGGAACGGCCGCAGGCTCGCGGTGCGGTCGCAGTCGTTGTCGCCGGTGTCGGGTGGCTTCGGCGGCTCGGGGGAGAGCTCCTCCATGCCCGCCGGGGTGGGCGGCGCCAGGGTGGGAACCGGCGGGGGGACGACGGACTGCGTCTGACCGCAACCACTGAGCAGTGTCGCCGCGATGATCGGCGATGCAGGCGAGCTTGTCAGCCGTTCACCGGTACTCGCTCAGCCTCGGCCACAGGCCCAGCGCCACCGCCAGCGCCGCCCCGACCGACAGCACCACGCCGCCGACCGTCGCGCCCGACAGCACCCGGCGGGCGCTGAGGATGTCGTTGCGCAATTGGTTGCGGCTCTCCCGGATGCCGTTGGACAGCGCCTCGTCGAGCTTGTCGAACGCCGGGGTGGAGTCGTCCTCGCCGGTGCCCAGCGCCACCTGGGTGGCGGCCTGGTAGTTGCCCACCGCGATGTAGGCGTTGATCCGCTCGTCGGCCGGCCCGCCACTTCATCAGCAGCTGGTCGGCGTCGGCCAGGTCGGACTTGTCGATGGCGTCGTTGCGGGCCAGGTATTCGGTGAGCTGCTGATGCATGGTGTCGACGCGCTGGTAGTAGGAACGCTTGCGGACGTCTTCGTCACCGCGCCGGATCAGCGACAGCGTCTCGTCGGCGCGCGCCTGCTGGGCGGTGATCGCCAGGTTAGTCACCGTTTTCAGCGACTCGGCCGCGGTGTTCTTGGCGGAGCGGCTACCGGCGGTGGAGATCGTCAGCGCCGTACCCACCCAGATGATCATGACCAGGATGGCCAGCCCGCCGGCGATCAGCCCGACGTTGATCCGGCGCCGGGTGCGCCGGGCCAGCCAGCGGTGGGCGAACGCGCCGAACAGCCAGGGTCGTGACGACCACGACGATCACCGGCGCGGGGATCCGGGTCGAGGCGGTGGTCTCGGCGTCCACCCGGGCCGAGGTCTGCTCGTAGAGCCGCTGCGCCTCGGGCAGGATCGACTGCTGCATCAGCGCCGAGGCCTCCGACAGGTACGACGAGCCGACCGGGTTGCCCATCCGGTTGTTGGTGCGCGCGGTCTCGATCAGGCCGGTGTAGACGGCCAGCTGGGCGTTGATCCGGCCCAGCAGTTCCACCAGTGGCTCGTCGGTCAGCCCGCTGGACGCCCGGGTCACCGCGACGGCCGCGTCGGTGATCGCCTGTTCGTAGCGTTGCCGCACCGCGCGCGGCTCGGATCCGGCGATGAACGCCGTCGCGGCCGCGGCGTCGGCCACCGACAGCGTCGTGTACAGCTGGCCGGCCGCGAACGCCAGCGGCTCGGTGTGGTTCAGCACGGTGGTCAGCTGATGCTGGCGATCGTTGATCGTGGTGGACGTCGCGAACGCGCTGAGGACGCCGAGGGTGGCCAGGATGACCCCGATCGTCAGGATGCGGCCCGGCGTTGTTCTGGCGAACCACCAGCGCGGGTGGGCAGGCTGGTCGGCGACCGTGACGGCAACGGCTCGGTCGACGGATGCGCCAGCTCAACGGTCACCTCGCGCGGACCTCATTCCCTTCGCCGGGATCCCTTTCGCAATCTATGAGTGAATTCTAAGAGCACCTGTGACAGATGGGGCAGGATCGACCAACGAGCGGGCGCGTGGCGTGCTTATCCTGAACGCGTGCGAGGCGACGGTGACGGCTGGGTGGTGTCTGACACCGGCACGCCGTACTGGGGCCGGCACGGCGCCGCCGGACTTTTGTTGCGCGCTCCGCGGCCGGACGGAACACCCGCGGTCCTGCTGCAACACCGCGCCCCCTGGAGTCATCAGGGCGGCACCTGGGCGCTGCCGGGCGGCGCCCGCGACAGCCACGAGACGGCCGAGGAGGCCGCGGTCCGGGAGGCCCACGAGGAGGCCGGGCTGGCCGCCGAGCATGTCTGGGTCCGCGCCAAGGTCGTGACCGCCGAGATCGCCGGCACCGGCGGCACGTCCTGGACCTACACCACCGTCGTCGCCGACGCGCCGACCCTGCTGGACACCGTGCCCAACCGGGAGAGCTCCGAACTGCGCTGGGTGGGCGAGGACGAGGTTGCCGACCTGCCGCTGCATCCCGGCTTCGCGGCCAGCTGGGAGAGTCTGCGCATCACCAGCCTGTTGAGCCCGCACGAGCACGACGAATGCGGCCAGCCGCTGCCGCACACCGTCGAGATCACCCGCGGGGTGTTCGCCTGGTGCCGCGCCGAGATCAGTCCGCGGCAGCCAGCGCCGAACTGAGCCGGCGGGCCGCGGCGCCGGGATCCTCGGCGGCGGTGATCGCCCGGACCACGACGATCCGGCGGGCGCCGGCAGCGAGCACCTCGGGCAGACGTTGCTCGTCGATGCCGCCGATCGCGAACCACGGCTTGTCGGCGTGCATCGTCGGCCACCGCGCGGACCAGGTCCAGTCCGGGCGCGGGGCGGCCCGGCTTGGTGGGTGTCGGCCAGCACGGGCCGACGCAGAAGTAGTCGACGTCCTCCATCAGCGCGCGGGACGCCTCCCCGGTCTCGTGGGTGGACCGGCCGATCAGCGTCCCCGGTCCGACGATGTCGCGGGCCGCCTCCAGCGGCAGGTCGTCCTGGCCCAGATGCAGCACGTCGGCGCCCGCCGCGCGGGCGATGTCGGCGCGGTCGTTGACCGCCAGCAGCGCGCCGTGCCGCCGGGCGGCGTCGGCCAGGATCTCCAGCGCGGCCAGCTCACCGCGGGCCTCCAGCGGGCCGAACCGCTGCTCGCCGGGAGAGCCCTTGTCGCGCAGTTGGATGATGTCGACACCGCCGGCCAGCGCCGCGTCGGCGAACTCGGCCAGGTCGCCGCGCTCCCGGCGGGCGTCGGTGCACAGATACAGCCGAGCCGCAGCAAGCTTGGAGCGAGGTTCGTGCACACCGCGACGGTAGCGGCTAGCGTGGAGGGTCGGCACGGGAGTCCCGGGAGCGGGGCTGAGAGTGGGGCGCCACACCCTCCAGACCGTCACACACCTGATCCGGGTCATGCCGGCGAAGGAAGCGAAAGGGACATGTCAGAGGAATCGCTGGCCGTCATCGGGGGCGGCGTCATCGGTCTTGCGGTGGCGCGGCGCGCGGCGCAGGCCGGGCTGGTCGGTGCGGGTGCACCGCAGCGGTCAGCACGGGGCGTCCTGGGTGGGCGGTGGCATGCTGGCACCGCACAGCGAGGCCTGGCCGGGCGAGGAGAAGCTGCTGCAACTGGGCCTGGAGTCGCTGCGGCTGTGGCACGGCGGGTTCCTCGACGGCCTGCCGCCGGAGGTGGTGACCGCCCGCGAGTCGCTGGTGGTGGCCGTCGACCGGGCCGATGCCGCCGACCTGCGCACCGTCGGCGAGTGGTTGGCCGCCCAGGGACATCCGGTGGCCATGACCACCGCCGCGCGCGACATCGAACCGCTTCTGGCGCAAGGCATTCGGCACGGATTCCGCGCCACCGACGAGTTGGCCGTCGACAACCGCATGCTCGTCGACGCGCTGGCGGACGCACTGCGCAGCAGCTCGGGGTGCGCTGGGCCGGACCGGTCGAGACGCTGGAGCAGGCCCGCGACGGCGTGACACCGTGGTGATCGCCAACGGTATCGACGCGCCGGCGCTGTGGCCCGGGCTGCCGGTCCGCCCGGTCAAGGGTGAGGTGCTGCGGCTGCGCTGGCGGCGCGGCTGTATGCCGTTGCCGCAGCGGGTGGTTCGCGCGCGGGTGCACGGCCGCCAGGTGTATCTGGTGCCGCGCGCCGACGGCGTCGTGGTCGGTGCGACGCAGTACGAACACGGCCGCGACACCGCGCCGTCGGTGACCGGCGTGCGAGAACTGCTCGACGACGCCTGCGCGGTGATGCCCGCGCTCGGCGAGTACGAATTCGCCGAATGCGCGGCCGGGTTGCGGCCGATGACTCCGGACAACGTGCCGATCGTCGGCCGGCTCGACGAGCGCACCCTGGTGGCCACCGGGCACGGCCGCTCGGGATTCCTGCTGGCGCCGTGGACCGCCGAACGGATCGCCGCCGAACTCCTGGTGGAGGCGCGGGCGTGAAGGTGACGGTCAACGACGAGGACGTCGAGGTGGACGACGGCACCACGGTGGCGGCGCTGCTGGAGCGGCTGGGCTTCGGGGAGAAGGGCATCGCGGTCGCGGTCAACTGGTCGGTGGTGCCGCGGTCGCAGTGGAAGTCGGCAGTGCCCGCGGGTGCGCGGGTCGAGGTGGTGACGGCGGTGCAGGGTGGGTGATTCGATGGGGCAGTTGACGATCGCGGGCCGGACGTTCGGCTCGCGGCTGATCCTGGGCACCGGCGGTGCGCCCAATCTCGCGGTGCTGGAGGAGGCGCTGGTGGCGTCGGGCACCGAGTTGACGACCGTGGCGATGCGCCGGGTCGATGCCGAGGGCGGCACCGGGGTGCTGGATCTGCTTGCGCGACTGGATATCACGCCGCTGCCCAACACCGCGGGCTGCCGCGGCGCCGCCGAGGCCGTGCTGACCGCTCAGCTGGCCCGCGAGGCGCTGGGCACCGACTGGGTCAAGCTCGAGGTGATCGCCGACGAACGGACCCTGCTGCCCGACGCGCGTCGAATTGGTCCGCGCCGCAGAACAGTTGGTCGACGACGGGTTCGTGGTGCTGCCCTACACCAACGACGATCCGGTGCTGGCCCGCCGCCTCGAGGACACCGGCTGCGCGGCGGTGATGCCGCTGGGCTCGCCGATCGGCACCGGCCTGGGCATCTCCAACCCGCACAACATCGAGATGATCGTCGCCGCCGCCGGCGTGCCGGTGATCCTGGACGCCGGGATCGGCACCGCCAGCGATGCCGCGCTGGCGATGGAGTTGGGTTGCGACGCGGTGCTTTTGGCCAGCGCGGTGACCCGGGCCGCCGACCCGGCCGCGATGGCCGCCGCGATGTCGGCCGCCGTCGACCGCCGGCTATCTGGCCCGCCACGCCGGCCGGATCCCGAAGCGGTTCTGGGCCCAGGCGTCGAGCCCGAGCGTGGTGTGACGGTACGTCGCGCTGGGCAGTTCGATGGCTGCCGGTCCGGGCATCAAGCCCGGCGCACCGGGCGCGCCTTTCTTCGCGGGGCGCTCCGCACGCAACTACCCGCACCTGGTCGCCGAACGGCTCGGCTGCGATCTGGTCGACGTGACGTATTCCGGTGCGACGACCGCGAACGTCCTGCAGGACCCGCAGCACGGTGCGCCGCCGCAGGTCGACGCGCTGGACGGCACCGAGGACCTGGTGACCGTCACCGTCGGCGGCAATGACGTCGGCTACGTGCCGCTGCTGTTCGCCGCGACCCTGCCGCCGGTGCTGCGGATGCTCCCGGTGCTCGGCGGTGCGCTGCGCGATCTGCTCGACCCGGTCGCGCGGGATCGGGCTCTCGACGACGTCGGCGCATCGCTGCACCGGGTCGGCGAGAGCCTGCGGACTCGCTCGCCGCGGGCGCGGATCATGTTCGTCGACTACCTGACCCTGCTGCCGCCGGCCGGCACCCCCGCACCGCCGCTGTCCGACGACGTCGCGGACCTGGGCCGCCACGTCGCGGCCCGGCTTGCCGCGCTGACCGCCGAGGCGGCTCGCGCGACCGGCTGCGAAGTGGTGGGCGCCGCCGAAGCCAGCGCCGGCCACCATGCGTGGTCCGCCGATCCCTGGACCATCGGTGCGGGCTCACTGCTGCCGTGGAAGCCCAAGCCGTTCCACCCCAACGCCGCCGGCATGCGTGCCGTCGCCGACCTCGTTGTCGAACGGTGCGGACGCAGCCTCAGCGGGGCGGGTCGCCGCGCCACTGAAAGCTGTTGACGTAGCGGCCCATGTCCTCCTCCGCGATCTGCACGTTCGCCGGTGACGGCCGGCCGCCGGGGCCGACCTTCGGACCGAATTCGTGGAAGACCGACCACCAAACACTTCCGTCGAGGTCACCTATGGGCGGCGCGGGGTGGCGGTGGTCACCTCGACACGCCGCCAGGCGAACCTGCGAACACAAGGTTTAGCCCAACTAAGCATTGGGGACACAGCCGACTGGTCGAAATTCCGGAGCTAGTGATGAGGAAGTGTTGTTTGTGAGTTTCTCCGTGAAGCGCCTCGCGCTCATCAGCAGTGTGTTCGCAGCCATGGCAGCTATGCCGGCGGCGGTCGGCATCAGGTCGGCACCGCTCGTCGACCACACTGCGGACGCCTGCCAGACCAGCGAGGTGACGCAGATCTACTTCGACGGCTGCTTACCGTCGATCGACCCGCCGCAGGCGCAGGTCAACCAGCGTGGGCCCGATGAGCTCCCTGAGATTCGTGGTGTTCCCTGTGACGGGACGAATAGCGGTACATGTATCGGCTTGAGCCGGCTACCCGGCGGGATGCCCGTCCAGCCGGATGCGGTGGCTCCGCAGCCCGATACCCAGGTCCGATCGTCGCCATGATCCGGTGGTCGCGCGGGGCGTGACCAGGGTGTTCGCCCCAGCGGCTAACCTGGGCGCGGTGAAGCGCACATACCTGCCCGTGGCCGCCTGGCTCTCCGTGGTCGCGGTGGCCATCGCGATGGCGGGTTGCAGCCGGTCGGCCACCACATCCGAGCCGGTCACCGCGCCGAAACCGGCCGCGGAGTTCGGTGCCGCACTGCAGGGCCGGGTCACCGCGGACGCCATGCTCGCCCACCTGGCGAAACTGCAGGACATCGCCAACGCGAACAACGGCACCAGGGCCGTGGGCACCCCGGGCTTCGATGCCAGCGTCGACTACGTCGCCGGCGTGCTGCGTGGCAAGGGCTTCGACGTCCAGATTCCCGAGTTCCAGACCAAGATCTTCGAGTCCGAGAAGCCGGTACTGACCGTCGGCGGCACGACGGTCGAGGCGCGGGTCCTGGAGTACAGCGCGGCCACGCCGCCCGAGGGCGTCAGCGGGCCACTCGTCGCGGCCCCGGCCGACGAGACTCCGGGGTGTGCGGCGGCCGACTATGACGGGCTCCCGGTCAAGGGTGCGGTGGTACTCGTCGACCGCGGCAGCTGCCCGTTCTCCGAGAAGCAGGCCATCGCCGCCGAGAAGGGCGCCGTCGCGATGGTCGTCGCCAACAACGCCGACGAGGAGATGGCCGGCGGCACCCTCGGCGCGGTCACCGACGTCAAGATTCCGGTGGTCAGCGTCACCAAGTCCGACGGGGCCCGGCTGCGGGCCAAGCCCGGTCCCACCACCCTCAAGCTCGATGCGAAGACCTCGAACTACACCGCGCGCAACGTGATCGCGCAGACCAAGACGGGTTCGGCCGCCGACGTGGTGATGGTCGGCGCGCACCTCGACAGCGTGCCGGCGGGCCCGGGCATCAACGACAACGGCTCCGGCGTCGCGGCGGTGCTGGAAACCGCGGTGCAACTGGGCAGTTCGCCCGATGTGAAGAACGCGGTGCGGTTCGCGTTCTGGGGAGCCGAGGAGCTGGGGACGGTGGGCTCGACGAAGTACATCGAGTCACTCGGCGTCGAGCAGCTCAAGGACATCGCGCTGTACCTGAACTTCGACATGATCGGCTCACCGAATCCCGGCTACTTCACCTACGACGGGGACCAGTCCACCGCGCCGGGCAACGGCGAGGGCGTCCCGCGGGTCCCGGAGGGATCCCCGGGGATCGAACGCACCCTCGTTGCGTACCTGAAATCGGCCGGAAAGCCTTCGCAGGACACCTCTTTCGACGGCCGGTCCGACTACGACGCGTTCACCCGGGCCGGTGTCCCATCCGGCGGCCTGTTCTCCGGGGCGGAGGAGAACAAGACCGACGAACAGGCGAAGCTGTGGGGCGGCACCGCCAACGCGCCGTTCGACCCGAACTATCACAAGGCCACCGACACCCTGGACAAGATCGACCGCACGGCACTCGGCATCCAGGGCGCGGGAGCGGCCTACGCGGTCGGCCTCTACGCCCAGGACATCACCGGCCGCAACGGAATGCCGTTGCGCGAGGACAGAACCCGCCACGTCGTCAGCGAGCCCTGAGGGTCAGGTCGGGTTGCACACCGTCCAGAGTTCGTGGGCGCCGGCGCATCCCGCGGCGCGCAGTCGCTCGCCGATGGCGGGTTGACGTAACCAGGTGCGTACCTCGGCGGTGAGTGCGGGCTCGGCCGGTTCGCCGACGGTGTAGAAGTAGTCGACGAGATCGGCGAGATGCTGGGCGGCCGAGTCGGTTTCCACGCTCCGCCAGTGGTCCAGGAAGGGCCGGACCGGCTGATCGCACCAGTAGGTGAAGTCGATCAGCGTCGGAGCGTCGGAGAAGTAACCGAGCGCCGCCGGATAGGCGCCGAGCAGTGCGTGCCACAGGTCGTCGACGAGTTGGCGCACCAGTGCGGACTCGGCCGGCGGCCACGTCGTGGTGCGGCCCCGCAGCCGGGCCAGGTCGAAGGCGAACACGGGCGACTCCCGGCTCAGGAGTGCCTCGACGAGGCGCGGGAAGAAGTGCCGAAAATCGTTGTCGTCCAACGTCATCACATGGATGGCTTCCAGCTGCAGCAGCGACAGCGACCGCAGCGGCGCGCGGCGGATGTCCTGCGCGCTCCACTCCGGGCCGCACTGCTCGCACACCCACACCTCCGCCGGGCACGGGTAGCCGGCGAATTCCGCATAGAGCCGGTCGACGATCGCGAGCATCAGGCCGGTGTCCGCGCTCCGCGCAGCGCGGTGAGCGCCCGCATCCCGTGGTAGATCACCAGCGCGGCGATCGAGCCGAGCGCGATGCCGCTGAACTCCAGACCGCGGATCGTCCAGGTGAAGTCGGCGATCCCGATGATCAGCGCGATCGCGGCGGTCATCTGGTTGATCGGCTTGCCGAAGTCGACGTGGTTGGTCAGCCAGATCCGGATGCCCAGCACGCCGACCAGGCCGTAGAGCACCACGGTCGCACCGCCCAGCACGCCCGGCGGGATGGCCGAGATCACCGCACCGACCTTGGGGCACAACGACAACCCGATGGCGACCGCGCCCGCGACCCAGTACGCCGCGGTGGAGTACACCCGGGTCGCGGCCATCACGCCGATGTTCTCGGCGTAGGTGGTGGTGGCCGAACCGCCGCCAAGACCGGCCAGTACCGTCGCGAATCCGTCGGCGGCCAGCGCCCGGCCGGTGAGTGGGTCGACGTCCACGCCGGTCATCTGTCCGACCGACTTCACGTGGCCGATGTTCTCGGCCACCAGCGCGATCACCGCGGGCAGGAACATCGGCAGCACCGCCGGGGTGAACGTCGGCGTCTGAAACTTCGGCAGGCCCACCCAGTCGGCGGCGGCGATGCCCGAGGTGTCGACATCGCCGAGCGCCAGTGCCAGCAGGTACCCGCCGACCACCGCGAGGAAGATCGCCAGTCGGCCGATGATCCCGCGGAAGAACGCCAGCGAGGCCACCAGCAGCACCAGCGTGACGATGGCGACCACCGGGCCCTTGGTGAAGTTGGTCTTGGCCGCCGGCGCCAGGTTGAACCCGATCAGCGCGACGATCGCGCCGGTGACCACCGGTGGCAGGGTCACCTCGATCCAGTGTGTGCCGAGCAGCTGCACGGTCAGGCCGATCGCGATCAGCAGGACGCCGACCGCCACCAACCCGCCGAGCGCACTGCCGGCCCCGCGGGAGGCCACCGCCGCCGTCACCGGGGCGATCACCGAGAAACTCGAGCCGAGGTAGCTCGGCAGCCGGTTGCCGGTGATCACCAGGAACGCCAGCGTGCCGACGCCGGAGAACAGCAGCGTGGTGGCCGGCGGAAATCCGGTCAGCACCGGCACCAGGAACGTCGCACCGAACATCGCCACCACGTGCTGGGCCCCGATGCCCAGCGTGCGCGGCCAGCTCAGCCGTTCGTCGGGGGCGACCACGAAGTCGTCGTCGGGGCGGCTCTCGACCTGCCGCCAGGTCAGGGGGATCACGGTCGGCAACTCAACCGATTGCGGTGCGACGTGCTACCGCAACCGGCGCACCGCGTAGATCAGCGCCCCGACCGCCAGCACACCGGCGCCCGCCACGCACCGAGGTCAACGGCAGTGCCAACGCCAGCACCAGACATCCGGCCAACCCCACCGCGGGGATCAGCCGCGCGCCCGAGCGTCCACGCCGCCGCGTTGGCGATCGCGTAGTAGACCAGCACCGCGAACGACGAGAACCCGATCACCCCACGGACATCGGCCACCGCCGCCAGCACCGCGACGACGACGCCGACCGCGACCTCGGCGCGGTGCGGCACCGCGAACCGCGGATGCACCGCGGCCAGGGCGGCCGGCAGATGCCGGTCGCGGGCCATCGCCAGCGTGGTCCGTCGACACCCCGAGGATCAGTGACAGCAGCGAGCCCAGCGCCGCCACGGCCGCCCCGGCCCGCACCGCCGGTTCGAACCCGGGCACCCCGGCGGCGCGCACCGCGTCGGCCAACGGCGCGGAGGCACTCGCCAATCCGTGCGGCACCGAGCACCGCGAGCACCGTGACCGCGACCGTCGCATACACCACCAGGGTGATCGCCAAGCGCGATCGGGATCGCCCGTGGAATGGTCCGGGCCGGGTCGCGCACCTCCTCGCCGAGCGTGGCGATGCGGGCGTAACCGGCGAACGCGAAGAACAACAGCCCGGCCGCCTGCAGCACACCGGCGACCTGGCACCGGTCACCCGCACCAGCTCCGCGTCGGCGTGACCGGAACTCGCCACGATCACCACCACGCCGGCCAGCACCGCGAGCACGACGTCGCGACGATGATCCGGGTCAGCAACGCCGACTTCTGGATGCCGCGATAGTTCACCGCGGTCAGCGCCGTCACCGCGGCGACCGCGACGCGCATGCGCGTACTCCGGCCACACGTAGACGCCGACGGTCAACGCCATCGCCGCGCACGAGGCGGTCTTGCCGACGATGAAGCTCCAGCCCGCCAGATAACCCCAGAACCCGCCGAGCCGTTCGCGGCCGTAGACGTAGGTACCGCCGGACTGCGGATAGCGGGCGGCCAGCCGCGCCGACGACGTCGCGTTGCAGTAGGCGACCACCGCGGCCACCGCGAGGCCGACGAACAGTGCGCAGCCGGCGGCGGCCGCGGCCGGGCCGAGGGCCACGAAGATGCCGGCCCCGATCATCGAGCCCAGCCCGATGACGACGGCGTCGACGATGCCGAGCCGGCGCTTCAGCTGTGGACGTTCGGGCATGGCACCGGAAATTAATGCGGACCGGCGTGGGAGCGGAATTCCGCGCCTACGCCGGTCCGGCACGGTTTCCCCGACCCAGTTCAGCGTGGCATCCTCGCCAACGACCTACGTCGCCGTGCCGTCTCAGGGTAAGGGAAAATTCTGACGTTGCCGTAAAACTTGTTGTTTTTGTGACCTTGGCCTCAGCGGCGTTGCGGGCGACGCTGATCCCGAGATAGGCGCCGTAGCCCAGCAATCCGGCCACCGCCAGCTTGCGGGTCTGGGGCGCGATCAGCCCCAGCCCGATGGCGGTTTCGATGCCGCCGTTGATGTAGGTGTGCTGCAGCGTGTTCTCCGGGAACGCCGACGCGGTGACCGACTCGAACATCGCCGGGCGGACGAAGTGCGACAGTCCGGTGGCCGCCACGCCGAGTCCGGCGATCTGGATCAAGCGTCCCGCTGCAGACATCGAAGTCCTTTCGGCTAACTGATGTGGTAGTCGCTCAAGGGATACTCGGACGCCTCTCGCACCGCGGCCCGCGTCGACATCGGTCGCAGCAGGGTCGCCTCACCACTGGGATTGAAATAGTACGACCGCGCCGACGCGCAGTTGCCGCGGGTGAACAACGAATCGCCGAGCAGCTCGGTCATCCGGTCCAGATAGCGGCTGTTGGCTTCCTCGGTGACCTCGAAGGTGCTCGCGCCGCGGCGCTTGACCTCGCCGAACAACCGGTCCATGTGCCGCATCTGGTACTCCATCGTGTTGAAGAAGTTCAGGCCCAGGAACGCGTACGGGCTGGCCAGGCTGAGGAAGTTGGGGAAGTACGGCACCGACACGCCCTGGTAGGCCTGGAATCGCGTTTCGCGCCACCACTTCCCGAGGTTGCGGCCGTCGCGCCCGATCACCTCGATGGCCGGGAAGTTCGCCTCCCACAGGTCGAAACCGGTTGCCAGCACCAGGGTGTCGATGACGGCCTTGGTGCCGTCGTTGGCGACGATGCCGTCCGGCTCGATCCGTGGTCGATACCGCTGTCCTGCAGGTGCACGTTGGGTTTGGTGAACGTCCGGTAGTAGCTGTTGGAGAACGTCGGCCGCTTGCAGCCGAAGTCGTAGTCGGGAGTCAGCCGGCGGCGCAGGTCCTTGTCGCGGATCGTGACGAACCGGTACATCTTGGCCAGGTCGGCGGCGGAGATGTTGGGCCGGCCGCGGAAGGTCCGGTGGCGCACCACCGCGACGGCGACCATGAACTCGTAGATCGCGTCGGTGACGACCCGGATGGCTCGCTGGGTGATCGGCAGCCGGGCGAACAGCCGCTTGGCCCGCTCGGAGAACGGCACGTCGATCTTGGGCACCACCCAGATCGGGGTGCGCTGATAGACCGTCAGGTCGGCCGCGGCCTTGGCGAGTTCGGGGATGAGCTGGACGGCGGTGGCGCCGGTGCCGATGACCGCGATGCGGTGGTTGGTCGGGTCGTAGGCGTCATCCCACTCGGCGGTGTGGATGATCGTGCCCTCGAAGCTCGTCGATGCCCGGGATCTCCGGAGTCTGCGGCTGGGACAGGAAGCCGGTCGCGGTGATCAGGTACTGCGCGGTCAGGGTGTCCCCGCCGGCCAGCGCCACCCGCCACAGCTTGGCGTCCTCGTCCCACCGGGCGCCCTCGACGGTCGTGTTGAACCGGATGTGGCGGCGGACGTCGTACTTGTCGGCGACGTCGTCGGCGTACTGCTTGATCTCCGCACCGGTGGAGAACAGCCGCGACCAGTTCGGGTTGGGCTCGAAGAAGTAGGAGTAGGTGGTGGTGGGGACGTCGACGGTCAGGCCGGGGTAGTGGTTGACGTACCAGGTGCCGCCCAGATCGTCCTCGCGCTCGAGGAGAACGAAGTTGTCGTAGCCCAGCCGCTTGAGCTGGATCGCCGCGCCGATTCCGCCGAAACCGGCGCCGACGATGATCGCGTCGAGTTGATGCTCGGCCATGTGCCGACCGTACCGGAGCAGGTCAGCGCATTCGAATCGCCGCGTCGACCGCGAGGGCGGGCGACGTCGAGGGTCTTCGAGCCGAGATCGTGGCGGGCGCCGGTGACCTCGACGATTGCGGTGGGTGCTCCGATCAGGCCCGACGGCCGAGGCGCAAGCTCGTCGATGGTGCCGAACGGGTCGGCGGTGCCCTGGGTGAACACCGTGGGCGCGGTGATGGCGGGGAAGTGCTCGGTGCGCAGCCGCTCCGGCTTGCCGGGCGGATGCAGGGGATAGGAGAACAGGGTCAGCACGTCGACCAGGCCGGGATGCTCGGCGACCACCATCGAGGTCTGCCGGCCGCCGTAGGAGTGCCCACCGGCGATCACCGGCCCGTCGGCCAGGGTGCGGGCCAGCGCCAGGGCCTCGACGATGCCGTCGCGGTCGCCGGCGGCCGATCCCGACGGCGGTCCCTTCGGGCGACGGCGGCGGTAGGGCAGGTTGTAGCGCACCGCGAGCCAGCCCCGCCGCGCCCACTCGTCGCAGATGCGGATCAGCAGCGGGGACTCCCGGCTGCCGCCGGCGCCGTGGGTGAGCACGCACCACACCGGCCGGCGTGCCCGCCGGGTCGGTGGGCGACGCCGGCGATGGCGGCCGAGGTCGCTCACTGCTGCAGCCGGAACAGCGCCGACACCGGCCCGTGCCCGCCGCCGAGCGGGTAGGCGGCGCGCAGGCATTCGGTGACCCAGGCCTTGCCGAACGCGACGGCCTCGGGCATCGCGTAACCGTGCGCCAGGGCGCACGCGGTGGCCGCGCCCAGGGTGTCGCCGGCGCCGTGGTCGTGGACGGTGTCGATCCGCGGCGCGTCGAACTCGTGGAAGTCGGTGCCGTTGTAGAGCAGGTCCGGGCTGTGTGCCGCCCCGCGCAGGTGGCCGCCCTTCACCAGCGCCCAGGCCGGCCCGAGCGCGTGCAGCGCCTTGGCGGCGTCGCGCTGGGATTCGGAGTCGACGACGTCGATTCCGACGAGCAGGCGCACCTCGTCGAGGTTGGGCGTGACCAGGCTGGCCAGCGGGAACAGTTCGGTGCGCAGGGTGTCCAGCGCCGACGGGTGCAGCAGCGGGTCGCCGTGCATCGAGGCGCACACCGGGTCGACGACGAACGGCACGGTGCCGGCCAGCCCGAGATCGCGCCAGGTGCCGGCCACCGTCTCGATGATCGCCGAGGACGCCAGCATGCCGGTCTTGGCGGCCTGGACCCCGATGTCGGTGGCCACCGCCTCGATCTGGCCGGCGATGACGTCGGTGGGAATCTCGTGGAAACCCTTGACGCCCAACGAGTTCTGGACGGTCACGGCGGTGACGGCGACCAGTGAGTGCACACCCAGCAGCGCGAAGGTGCGCATGTCGGCCTGGATGCCGGCGCCGCCGCCGGAGTCCGAGCCGGCGATCGTCAGCACCCGCAGCGGGGTCTGGCGCGGCGGGGTCAGTGGCAGGAAGTTCACGGCGACGAGCTTTCCAGAGTCGGACCCCGGATGACGCAGCGCGGGGAATAACGATTGGCCACCGTTGATTTGTATAGCTAACATATGCGTTATTGCGCCGTCGGCGCCTCCTGCATGCCACGTAACTGATTGCGCACGAAACGAGAGTGCTCCCGTGACCACCGAAGCCGAGATGACGAAACCGAGATCCCGCCCACACCGGACGCCGCACTCGCCGAGACGGACCGCCGCCGGCGCCGGATGGACCACGACCACCCGCACTACAAGTGGGTCGTGCTGTCCAACACCACGTTGGGCATCCTGCTGGCCACCATCAACGCCTCGATCGTGCTGATCTCGCTGCCCGCCATCTTCCGCGGCATCGGGCTGAACCCGCTGGCCCCCGGCAACGTCAGCTACCTGCTGTGGATGCTGATGGGCTACCTGGTGGTGACCGCCGTGCTGGTGGTGCCGTTCGGCCGGCTCGGCGACATGTTCGGCCGGGTGAAGATCTACAACATCGGCTTCGTCGTCTTCACCCTGGCCGCCATCGCGCTGTCCTTCGACCCGTTCCACCTCGACGGCGGGGCGATCTGGCTGATCGGCTGGCGGGTGATCCAGGGAGTCGGCGGGGCGATGCTGATGTCGTCGTCCTCGGCGATCCTCACCGACGCGTTCCCCTCCAACCAGCGCGGCATGGCGCTGGGCGTCAACATGGTCGCCGCGGTGGCCGGCTCGTTCCTGGGCCTGCTGATCGGCGGCGTGCTCTCCGAGATCCACTGGCAGGCCATCTTCTGGGTCGGCGTGCCGATCGGCATCATCGGCACCATCTGGAGCGTGCGCTCGCTGAGGGAACTCGGCGTGCGCACCCCCGGGCGGATGGACTGGGCGGGCACGCTGAGCTTCGGCGTCGGGCCTGACCGTGTTGCTGATCGGCATCACCTACGGCATCCAGCCGTACGGCGACCGCACCACCGGGTGGACCAACCCCTTGGTGCTCGGTTCGATCATCGGCGGGCTGCTGCTGCTGGTGGCGTTCTGCTTCATCGAACTGCGGGTGGCGCAGCCGATGGTCGACATCCGGTTGTTCCGCTCGGCGGCCTTCGGCATGGGCAACCTGGCCGGGCTGATGTCGTCGGTGGGCCGCGGCGGGCTGCAGTTCATGCTGATCATCTGGCTGCAGGGCATCTGGCTTCCCTTGCACGGCTACAGCTTTGAGTCCACCCCGCTGTGGGCCGGCATCTACCTGCTGCCAGCGACCTTCGGCTTCCTGGCCGCCGCACCGATCGCCGGCTCGCTGGCCGACCGGTTCGGGGCCCGGCCGTTCACCGTCGGCGGCATGGTGCTGATGGCGCTGACGTTCGTGGCGCTGCTGATGATCCCGGTGAACTTCAACTACTGGGTGTTCGCGGTGCTGGTGTTCCTCAACGGCCTCGGCGGCGGCATCTTCACCGCGCCCAACACCGCCGCCATCATGTCCAGCGTCCCGGCGTCCCAGCGCGGTGCGGCCTCCGGAGTTCGCGCGACGTTCTTCAACGCCGGCTCGTCGTTGTCGATCGGCATCTTCTTCTCGCTGATGATCGTCGGGCTGGCCCACACCCTGCCCGCCGCGATGAGCACCGGTCTGCAGCAGCAGGGCGTCTCGGCGTCGGTGGCCAACGAGGTGGCCAACATGCCCCCGGTGGGCAGCCTGTTCGCGGCGTTCCTGGGCTACAACCCGATCGCCGAGCTGCTGGAGCCCTTCAACGCGCTGCAACAGCCCGGCGTCAACGTCGACGTGCTGACCGGCAAGACGTTCTTCCCGAGCCTGATCACCGAGCCGTTCCACTCCGGTCTGGTGGTGGTGTTCGGCGCGGCGGCGGTGATGATGGTGATCGGCGGTATCGCCTCGCTGTTCAACCCGGGCCGCTACGGCGGCAGCGACGTCGACGTCGACGTCGAGAACGAATCCGCGGCGGCGTAGCCCTCCCCCAGGCTGGTGCCGAAGGGCCCTGGCCGAATCCCCCGATATCGGAACACAATGCTCGCTGTTGGTTCGGTGGTGAGGAGGTCGTGGTGGACTGGCAGCAGATCCAGCCGTTCTTGGTCGCGCTGGCCATCGGCTTGTTGCTCGGCTTCGAGCGCGAACGTAGCCACCACCGAGAACTGTCTGCTGGCTCCCGCTCGTTCGCACTGCTGGCCCTAGCCGGGGCCGTCGCCGCGAGCTTCGACACCTGGGCTGTGGTGGTCGGACTGGTTGTCTTCGGGGCGCTGTTGGCGTTCGCCTACTTTCGCACCAGCGACGAGGACCCGGGCACCACGACGGAGATCGCCGCACTCGTCGCCTACCTTCTCGGTGCGCTTGCCTACAGTCGGCCGGCACTGTCCGTGGCCCTCGCTGTGATCGTCGTGGGCTTGCTGATTTCCAAGACCCGCATCCATCGCTTCGCTCGCAAGATCGTCAGCGAGGTCGAGATGGAGGACGCCATCAAGTTTTTCGTGGTGGCCTTCGTCGTCCTGCCGCTGCTGCCCGATCAGCCGATTGGGCCGTACGGCGTGCTCAATCCGGCGAAGATCTGGCTTCTCGTCGTGCTGCTCACCGGGATCGGCTGGGTCGGTTACATCGGTGTTCGGGCCCTCGGCCCGCGAACGCGGCCTGCTCGTCACCGGCTTGGCCGGCGGTTTCGTCTCCGCCACTGCCACGACCGCGTCGATGGGCAGATTAAGCCGAACGGCCGCTGGCACGCGCGGGCCTCTCGCGGGCGCGCTGCTCGCCAGCCTCGCCACCTTCGTGCAACTGCTCATCGTGCTCGGACTCGTCGACATCGAAGTGCTGCGCCGGCTCTGGCTGCCGGTCTTCGCCGGGCTGATCGTGCTCTTGTGCTATTGCCGCACTTGTCTATCGGGGCGCGTCGCGGGGTCATCAGGAGGGTGCTGCCGACGGTGACGAGGCCCGGCCGGCACCGGCGAGCCGGCCCTTCGCCTTGCGTCCTGCCCTGATCTTGGCCGCGGTGTTGACCATCGCGTTGCTTGTCGGGCGCTGGGGTGCTGATGTGCTCGGTCCCCGGGGTGCGGTGCTCGCCGCATTCGCCGCGGGTCTCGCCGACGCCCACGCCGGTTCCGTCGCCGCGGCCAGTCTCGCCGCGAAGGGCGATATCACCGTCGACACCGCGCTGGTCTCGGTCGCTGCCGCGCTCGGGTCCAATCTGCTGGTCAAGATCGTGCTGGCGTTCACCGCCGGTGGTCGTCGGTTCGGACTCGGATTCCTCGCCGCCATGGCGGTGCCGTCCGTCGTCTTCGGCATCGCTCTCAGCGTGGCCGTCATCCACGGCTGAAGCGGGAACCGCCCACGAAACTTCCGGTGCCTCCGGTAGTTTCACTGTCCGTGCCCGCGCTGACAACCGCCAGATCCTGCTGCGACGACGCCCGACCGGGCTCGTGCAGCCCGACGACACCGAGCTGGTGACGACCCCGGCGCCCGAGCTCGGCCGAGGGCGAGGCGCTGCTGCGCACCACCTACGTCGGACTGGACGCCGCCGCGCGGACGTGGCTCAACGACCAGCCGGGCTACCTGCCGCCGGTGCAGCTCGGCGAGGTCATCCGGGCCGCCGGGATCGGCGAGGTCGTCGCATCGCGCTGCGACGCGTTCGAGGTCGGTGACATCGTCACGACGCTGACCGGGTTCCAGGACTACGTGATCATCCGCGACGACGTGTTCAGCACGCCCGTCCCCGGGCGAGACCGACCCGCTGGCGATCATGAGCGTTGCACGGCCCGACCGGCGCCACCGCGTACTTCGGGATGACCGACATCGGCCGGCCCCGGGCCGGTGAGACCGTGGTGGTTTCGGCCGCGGCAGGCGCCACCGGGTCGATCGCCGGCCAGATCGCCAAAATCGCCGGCGCCCGGGTGGTGGGCATCGCCGGCGGTCCGGACAAGTGCCGGGCGGTGGTCGAGGACTTCGGATTCGACGCCTGCATCGACTACAAGAACGACGACCTGCGGGCCGAACTCAAGCGGCACTGCCCCAAGGGCGTCAACGTCTACTTCGACAACGTCGGCGGCCCGATCCTCGACGCCGTACTGGGACGGCTCGCGCCCCAAGGCGCGGGTGGTGCTGTGCGGGGTCATCTCCAGCTACCTGACCGGTGAGCACCCCGGGCCGGCGAACTACGTCAACCTGCTGTCGCAGGACGGCGTCCATGCAGGGGTTCAACGCGCTGGACATGTGGGACCGGTTCGACGAGGCCTACGCCGACCTGCGCCGCTGGGACGCCGAGGGCAAGCTCATCCACCGGGAGACGGTCTTCGAGGGCACTCGAGTCCTGCGTCGACGCGCTCAACGGTCTGTTCACCGGCGCCAACATCGGCAAGATGCTGGTGAAGGTCAGCGAGCCGAGCCCTCGCGGCGAAGCCACGTCGCCTACTCGCAGCACCGGCGGCATCGATCGCTAGGCGCCGCACCGGTCGCTTGATCTCTGGCGCGCCCCTTTTCGCTCCTCGCGCACGATCTCGGCGTGCACCACCCGCTGCGCCAGACCCGGTGAGCCGAGGATGAAGTCGATGCGCATGCCCTGGCGCTTGGGGAACGCGCAGCTGGGTGTAGTCCCAGTAGGTGTACACCCCCGGCCCGGGCGTGAACGGCCGGACCACGTCGGCGAACCGGGTGTCGACGATCGCGTTGAACGCCTTGCGCTCCGGCTCGGAGACATGCGTGGACTCGCTGGAAGACCGCCATGT
The DNA here is from genome assembly GCA_963753095.1 of uncultured Actinomycetota bacterium. Lineage (GTDB taxonomy): Bacteria > Actinomycetota > Actinomycetes > Mycobacteriales > Mycobacteriaceae > Mycobacterium. The sequence goes on along the minus strand of CAVWBC010000011.1, from coordinate 207,032 downwards.
CCCAGACGTCCTCGTCGGCGGGTGCGATGTTCCAGTCGCCGACGAGCGCGATCTGCGCGTCCGGATCCCGCTGCAGCCACGACCCGGCCGTCTCACGAAGCGCGGCAAGCCATTCCAGCTTGTACTGGTAGTGCGGATCGGCCAGCGTGCGGCCGTTCGGCACGTACAGGCTCCACACCCGCACGCCGGCGCAGGTGGCCCCAGTGCGCGGGCCTCGGACTGCGGCGGTCCGTCGCCGTCCTTGCTCCACGATCGGCTGACCCTCGAAACCCGACCTGCACATCGTCGAGGCCGACGCGCGAGGCGATCGCCACCCCGTTCCACTGGTTGAGTCCGCAGTGCACCACCTCGTAGCCGGCCACCGAGGAACGGCATCGCCGGGAACTGGTCGTCGGTGCACTTGGTCTCCTGCATCGCCAGCACGTCGACGTCGCCGCGCTGCATCCAGTCGACGACCCGGTCCACCCTGGCGCGAATCGAATTCACGTTCCAGGTGGCCAGGCGCAGGACGTCGGCGGGCATGGCCTACAGCGTACGTGCGGCCAGATCGACGGGCATCGACGTAGCGGTGGTGGTGATGCAGACCGAAACCGAGCGAGGAGTACAGCGTGATCGCCGCGGTGTTGTCGGTCAGCGACCTGCACGTAGACCCGGGTGGCGCCGTGCCCCGCGCCCCAGGTCGACAGCGCCTGGCACAGCGCGCGGGCGTGGCCCTGCCTGCGGTGCTCCTCGGCGACGTGGACCGCCGAGATGCCCAGCCAGCGGATGCCGTCGGGCGCCGTCGTCACCGCGCCGCGTCCCACCGCGGCGCCGGCCACCGTGGCGAACGCCACCTCGCCGTCGACGACGGCGCTCAGCACCTCGGCCGGAACGTCGCGGCCGTAGCGCGCCAGCCACGCCGCGTCGGGCCGCTCGAGCAAGGCCGCCTCGACGCCGATCGGGCCCGCCGCCAGGTCGGCGACCATCACCCGGGTGTGCTTGACGCCGGCGGCGCGCACCGGCATCAGCCGCTCCGGCAGGGCCAGCCACGGCGGCGAGCCCCCGCCGCCGTACCAGTCGACGATCGCCGGCAGGGCCGCCAGGGTGGCCGAGAAATCCAGCGGCACAGCGGAATTCGCGCGGCTGGTGTAGCCGCCGCCGGCCCGCAGCAGCCAGCCGTCCTGCCAGTGCTGTTCGGTTCCCGGCCAGGCCAGCGCGGCCGCGTGTTCCAGCGCGCGGATCTCCGAGGCCCGCACCGGCCGGTGGCTGAGCTCGCGCACCGCCACGACATCGGCGGGCGAGATCGCCGCCAGCTCACCGGACTTGGTGCGCAGCACGATGTCCGGGTCGGTGGCCATCACTGGCCGATGACGTCGGTGAACTCGCCCGGCCGGGCAGCCGGTGGCGGATGCTCACCCGGGCTGCCGACCGACGGCGTCGTCGGGCATCGGCTCAGTGACCGAACGGGTCGGGCACCTCGCCCGGCGTCCACGACAACCCGGGCACGCCCCAGCCGTTCGACTTGACGGCGCGTCTTGGCCGCGCGGGCGTGCCGGCCGATCAGCTTGTCCACGTACAGGAAGCCGTCGAGGTGTCCGGTCTCGTGCTGCAGCATGCGGGCGAACAGGCCGTGGCCCTCCAGCGTGACCGGCCGCCCCGTCGGCGTCCAGCCCGGTCACCCGCGCCCACGACGCCCGTCCGCACGGGAACGATTCGCCCGGCACCGACAGGCAGCCCTCGTCGTCGTTGTCCGGGTCGGGCATCGTCTCGGGAATCTCGGAGGTCTCCAGCACCGGATTGATCACGACGCCGCGGCGGCGCGTCGACAAAGCCGCGGTCGTCGGCGCAGTCGAAGACGAACAGGCGCAGGCCGACCCCGATCTGGTTGGCCGCCAAGCCGACTCCATTGGCGGCGTCCATCGTGTCGTACATGTCCTTGATGAGATCGACCACATCGGCGGGCAGTGATCCGTCCGGCGCCGACCGGCACCGGGCTGGTCGGGGTGTGCAGAACGGGATCACCCAGGATCACAATTGGTCTGACGGCCATGACCGGCAAGCTTAAGTCAGCCGACGCGCGGGCATTGGTGCCGTCCCAACGCTGGTCGGCGTGATTGAATGAGCGCCGAACCACGCCGGATGTCAGTGCAGAACGTGGAAAGGTCCCACAGATCGACATGGACGGCGCCATCGCACGGGCCGAGCGGTCAAATGACGACGCTGACCTGCCGGACGGTCTGAGCCGCCGCGAGTACGACATCCTGGCGTTCGAGCGGCAATGGTGGAAGTACGCCGGCGCGAAGGAAGAAGCCATCAAGGACCTGTTCTCGATGTCGGCGACGCGCTACTACCAGGTGCTGAACGCGCTGGTCGACCGCCCCGAGGCGCTCGCTGCGGACCCGATGCTGGTCAAGCGGCTCCGACGGCTGCGGGCCAGCCGGCAGAAGGCCCGCGCCGCGCGTCGGCTGGGCTTCGACGTTCCCTGAGACGTTCCCTGAGGATTTCGCCGTTGACTCCCCCCTCTGGTTACAGTGGGCGCGATGAATGAGCGCGTTCCCGACTCTTCCGGGCTGCCCCTGCGCGCCATGGTGATGGTGCTGCTGTTCCTGGGCGTGATCTTTCTGCTGGTCGGATTCCAGGCCATGGGCTCGGGCGACGACTCCAGCGACGACGACGTCGGTCAGCACCGTCACCCCCACCACGTCCAAGACCACGACGCCCCCGGTCGCCAAGGCTGACGTGCGCGTCTTCAACATCAGCGCCGACGAAGGGGTGGCCGGCCGCACCGGTGACCGGCTGCGTGAAGCGGGCTGGAACGTCACCGAGACCGGCAACCTCACCGCCCCGGAAGTGACGGCGACGACGGTGTACTTCGGCACCACCGAGGGCGAGCAGGCGGCCGCCGAGGCGGTCGGCAAGGTGCTCGACGCACCGGTGCAACCACGAATTCCGGAAATCGCCGAGCAACCACCGGGCGTGATTGTTCTGGTGACCAGTTAGGCTCACGGGCATGGTTAAGCCCGTCAGCCAGCTGAAAACTGCCGCCGCCGTCCTGTTCGTCGCTCCCGTCGCGTTGCTGAGCGCCTGCAGCCCGAACGAGCCCGTCGCCACCCAACCCGGCACCACGCCCGCCGATCTGGACGGGATCGCCGGCGCCTTCGGCGCGCCGGAACCGCCGAGGGCGCAGGTGCCGCGGAGGCCGGCGACACCCTGACCGCTCAGCTCAAGACAGCCGACGGCACCCAGGTCGCGGCGGCCACCTTCGAGTTCAAGGACGGCTTCGCCACCGTCACCGTGCAGACCACGGCGCGGTGGCCTGCTCGCGCCGGGCTTCCACGGCCTGCACATCCACTCGGTCGGCAAGTGCGAGCCCAACTCCGTCGCGCCGGCCGGCGGCGCGCCCGGGGACTTCCTCTCCGCAGGCGGGCACTTCCAGGTCCCCGGCCACAGCGGCCACCCGGCCAGCGGCGACCTGACCTCGCTGCAGGTCCGCCAGGACGGCACCGCGCATGCTGGTGACCACCACCGACGCCTTCACCAAAGACGACCTGCTGGCCGGCGCCAAGACGGCGATCATCATCCACGCCGACGCCGACAACTTCGCCAACATCCCGCCCTCGCGCTACCAGCAGATCAACGGCGGCGCGCCTGGCCCGGACGCAACCACGATGGCCACCGGCGACGCCGGCAAGCGGGTGGCGTGCGGTGTCATCGGCACCGGCTAGGCACACAGCCCGGCAGACGCGGCTCGCCGCATCGACTTCGCCGGGTCGCCGCGGCCCACGCTCGGCGTCGAGTGGGAGTTCGCTCTCGTCGACGTCGCCACCGCGGACCTGAGCAACGAAGCTGCCGCGGTGATCGCCGACGTCGGCGAGAGCCCGCACGTGCACAAGGAATTGCTGCGCAACACCATCGAGGTCGTCACCGGCATCTGCGACACGGTCGACGAGGCGATGGCCGATCTGCGCTCCACCCTGATCTCGACGACACGAGATCGTCAGCGAGCGCGGCATGGAGTTGTTCTGCGCGGGCACCCACCCGTTCGCCCAGTGGTCGACGCAGAAGCTCACCGACGCGCCGCGCTACGCCGAGCTGATCAAACGCACCCAGTGGTGGGGACGCCAGATGCTGATCTGGGGTGTGCACGTCCACGTCGGCGTCTCCTCGGCGCACAAGGTGATGCCGATCATCTCCTCGCTGCTCAACCACTACCCGCACCTGCTGGCGCTCTCGGCGTCCTCGCCCGTTCTGGGCCGGCGAGGACACCGGGTACGCCAGCAACCGGGCGATGATGTTCCAGCAGCTGCCCACCGCCGGGCCTGCCGTTCCAGTTCCAGACCTGGCATGAGTTCGAACGGTTCGTGCACGATCAGAAGAAGACGGGCATCATCGATCACATCAACGAAATCCGCTGGGACATCCGGCCTTCCCCGCACCTGGGCACCGTCGAGGTGCGCATCTTCGACGGCGTGTCCAACCTGCGCGAGCTCTCGGCCCTGGTGGCGCTGACGCACTGCCTGATCGTCGACCTGGACCGCCGCCTCGACGCCGGTGAGCAGCTGCCCGTGATGCCGCCGTGGCACGTGCAGGAGAACAAGTGGCGCGCCGCCCGCTACGGGCTGGACGCGATCATCATCCTCGACGCCGACAGCAACGAGCGGCTGGTCACCGAGGACCTCGACGACGTGCTGACCCGACTTCAGCCGGTGGCCGAGTCGCTGCGGATGCGCCGAGGAACTGGCGGCGGTCGCCGACATCCCCCGGCGCGGTGCGTCCTATCAACGGCAGCGCCGGGTCGCCGAGGAGAACGGCGGGGACCTGCGCGCGGTGGTCGACTCGTTGGTCGGCGAGTTGGAAATCTAGTCCGACATCTGGGAGGCAGCTTGAGCACGCACCGGAGCACGCGGGCCGCGCTCGTCGCGCTGGTGATGGCCGTCGCCGTCGCGTTGCCGTCGCGGGCTGTGCCAAACGAGATCAGCGGCACGCCGGTGGCCGCACCGGGCCAGGCGGGCAAGGCCCTGGCGCCCGCCGACCTGCTCAGCACCACCTGCCGGCAATACCTGGTCATGGACGAGGCCACCCGCCGCGAGGTGATCACGGCGATCGGCGAGGACGGCAACAAGCTCATCGCCGTCAACCCCGAGATCTGGGTGGGAGTGGCGGGCGCGCTGTGCACCTTCGTCGACCCGAGCGCACCGGTCAAGGACATCATCATGGGCCAGGGCATGCGGTAGGAGATGACCGGGCAGCCGATGTTCCCGCTGCAGTCGGCGCTGCTGCCCGGCGAGGTGCTGCCGCTGCGGATCTTCGAACCGCGCTATTCCCAGTCTGGTGCGAGGACTGCCTGGGGATGAGCGACCCCGCGTTCGGCGTCGTGCTGATCACCCGCGGCCGGGAGGTCGGCGGCGGCGACGTGCGCGGTGATGTCGGGGCGCTGGCGCACATCGCCGAGTACGCCGACCTCGGTATGGGTCTGTACGAGCTGCAGGCCGTCGTCGGAGAACGAATCCGGGTGCAGGAGTGGCTGCCCGACGATCCCTATCCCCGCGCCGCCGTGCAGCGCCTGGCCCGACGAGACCGGCCCGCCGGTGACCCACGAACGCATCGGGGAGGTCGTCGACCGGATCCTGGCGCTGTATCGAGATGGTCGCCGCCGCCCGTGGCGCCACGCTGCGAGCCGACGCCCTGGCGGTGGCGGCCGATGTCGCCGACGACCCGTCGCTCCACCTCTACGCGCTGGCCGCCCGCGTCCCGATGGGCCAGGCCGACCGCTATGCGGTGCTGTGCGCGCCGACCCTGGCCGAGCGGGTCGACGTGCTGACCGATGCGATCGAAACCGTCTCGGCGATGGTCGAATTCCAGTTGGCCGTCCGAGGAGTGAGTCTGCGCTCAGCCGGCGGCCCATTCTTTGGCGCGCTCGAGTTCGTCGAAGCCGAAGATCGCGAGCTCGCCGGGGACCATCCAGGCGAGCGCATGCAGACGTGTGGGCGACCCATTCCTTGTCGGACACCACGGCCACCCGCTTGAACTTCAGAATGACGCTGGAACAGCGCGCCCAAGCCCAGCTTCAGGTCCTCGACCAACCCGCCGGGGCCGAAGCCCTCATAGTCGGAGGCGATGACCTCCACCATCCTGATCTCGTCGGTATCGAGCAGCTTCTGCATCGCCGGCTTGAACTCATGTAGGTCTTCACCACCGACTCGGCCCGACACGCGGATGCCCGTCGACCCCCGCCGGCATGTCCGGACAGACTTCGATCATCGAAATTCCCCTTCCCTCGAGACCCCCATTGTGCGCGCGGCGCCGTGGCTTATGTTTGTCGTCAGTCGGGGTATCACAGCAGATTCGACGGGATTCCGACATGCGGATGGTCGATCACCGAATTCGTCACGCAGACCCGCGACCAATTCCTCGCGTCGCCAAGTCCTCTGCGGCCCGGGACATGCCGTACGCCCTGGACATCACCTCGACCACCTACGGGTCAGCCATACCGCACGGAGTCTTCTTCTTCAGCCAGGGTCTGCTGCTGCCCGAGGCGGCCGGCGCCGATGCAGGTACTGGTGCCGCGCTCCGCGATCGACCCGCTGCTGGCCTGAGCGCTGCCGTCAGGACTTCTGGGCGTCGACGAACGTCGTGTCGGGTACCGGGTCCTCGAGGCCGTCGGGTGCCGGCCGCTGATAGTGCGCCATCAGGTCGGGTGCGTCGATCGTGCTGACCTCCCAGCCGCGCTCGGCCAGCCACTGCGCGACGTCGGTGCGGGGTTCGAGATACCACAGCCGGCTCGGGTCGGGAACTTCCGCGCGGCCGGCTGCGCGGGCGGCCTCGCGCGCCCGCTGCATGCGCGCCCGGCGGCGGGCCAGCCCGTCGGCGGAGTAGAAGTCGGGACCGAACGCCTCCACGTCGAGGCGGCTGCCCACGGCGCTGAGGTTGTCGATGCGTTCGAACAGCAGGTCCTGGTCTGCGGCGGAGGTAGGGCAACAAGCCCTCGGCCGACCATGCGGTGGGAGTCGACGCGTCGAAACCTGCGTGGCGCAAGGCTTCCGGCCAGTCCTGGCGCAGATCGATCGGCACCGCGACGTAACCGGTGGCCGGTCGGGCGCCGTGCGCGGCCAGAACCCGCTGCTTGAACTCCAGCACCTTGGGCTGGTCGAGTTCGTAGACTCTGGTGCCGCTGATCCACGGCAGCCGCCACGCGCGGGTGTCCAACCCGGCGGCCAGGATGACGACCTGGTCGAGACCGTTGGCGCCGGCCGTGGTGAAGAAGTCGTCGAATGTGCTTGGTACGCGAGGCGATATAGGCCGACATCGCCTGCATGCGCTCGGCATCCTCGCCGAACGGCGACTTCCAGCCCGCTTCGATGGCCGCCTCGATGAAGAAGTGGGCGTACGGGTCGGTGTAGAGCGGGCGCTCGGCTGTCGGTCTCGGCGACCCGGGCCCGGGCCACGCTCAGCGCGGTCGCGCCCACGCCCTCGGTGATGTCCCAGCTGTCGTCGTCGGTTCGGCTCATGACTCCCGATCCGTCCCCTCGGTGTCGCCGCTGAGAACGACACTACTGATCGTCTGCAGTGTCGGCATCGAATCGCGCGGTCGGCGCAGCCGCTTGTCGATGGCGACGACGACGCTGGTCGCGAAGGCGATGGCGAAGATACGTAGCCACGCAGCGGCGTCGATGGGTGCGGTGCCGAAGATGGTGTTCATTGCCGGCAGATAGGTGATGGCGAGCTGACCGAGGGCTTGTGCGGTTACGCCGAGAATGATCCAGCGGTTGCTGAAGATGCCGATCCGCCAGGCCGAATAGGACATCGATCTGCAACTGAACAAGTAGAACGCCTCGATGACCACGAAGAGGTTCAGCGCCACGGTCCGGGCTTCGGCCAGGCTGGCGCCCCGGCTGAGCTCCCATTCGAACAACCACCACGTGCTGGCGATCATCGTTGCCGAGACGAGCAGGATTCGCGTCACCAGGCTGCGGGTCAACAGCGGCTGCCCGGGGTCGCGCGGCGGGCGGGTCATGATGCCGGCTTCTTTGGGTTCGAAGGCGAGCATGAGGCCGAGCGCCACGGCCGTGGTCATGTTGATCCAGAGAATCTGGGTGGGCAGGATCGGCAGCGCGGTGCCGAACGCGATGGCCGCCAGGATGACGAGGCCCTCACCGATATTGGTGGGCAGGGTCCAGGTGATGAATTTGGTGAGGTTGTCGAATACGCCTCGGCCTTCTTCGACCGCAGCCTCGATCGTGGCGAAATCGTCGTCGGTCAGCACCATGTCGGCGGCGTCCTTGGCGACCTCGGTGCCGCCGAGGCCCATCGCGACGCCAATATTGGCCTGCCGCAACGCCGGCGCGTCGTTGACGCCGTCGCCGGTCATCGCCACCACGTGCCCCTTGGCCTGTAACGCCTCCACCAGTCGCAGCTTCTGCTCGGGTGAGACCCTGGCGAGTACGGTTGCCCCGTCCACCGCGTCCGGGAAATCCTCCGCGTCCAGCACAGCCAGATCGGCGCCGGTGAGCACCGCACCCGATTCGGGTTCACCGTCGTCGAGTAGTCCGACCTTGGTGGCGATCGAGGCTGCGGTGCCCGCGTGATCGCCGGTGATCATCTTGACTGCGATGCCTGCGGTGTGGCATGCGGCCACCGCTGGGGCTGCAGCCGCTCGCGGCGGATCGAGCATCGCCTGTAACCCGGTGAACGTCAGCGAGCCCGGCAACGCTTCCTCCCCGAAGTCGTTCGGACCGCTGGCGGCACGAACGCCAGTGGCCAGAACCCGTAGACCGCGTCCGCTCAGCATCTCGGCGACGCGCGCAACCTCGGCGCGTGCCAGTGGCTGCGCTATGCCGTCTGTGCTCATCTGCGTGTTGCACAGCTCCAGGACCCGCTCAACCGCTCCCTTGGCGAGCACGACATGGTCGCCGCCACCGTCGCGATGGAAGGTGGCCATGTACTGGCGTTCGGAGCTGAACGGGATGACTGCCACCCGCGGTAGCGTGGCGGCGAGCCTGTCTCTGTCCAGGCCGCCTTTGGCGGCGACGGCCAACATCGCACCTTCGGTTGGGTCACCGACAACTTCCCACCGCCCCCCGTCCCTGGTCAGAGCCGCATCATTGCAGCAAGCTCCGGCCAACAGCGACCAGTGCAGCGCCCTGTCGGTATCCACCTCCACCGGGGTTCCATGGATTTCGGAAAGGGAGCCCTCCGGCGTGTACCCGGTGCCGGTTGTCTCGACAAGACCCGCAGGTGTCCAGATCACCTGTACCGTCATCTGGTTTTCGGTTAGGGTTCCGGTTTTGTCGGTGCAGATGACTGTGGTGCTACCCAGCGTTTCCACCGCCGGTAGACGCCGGATAACGGCGCGGCGCTTGGCCATTCGCGCGACACCGATGGCCAGCGTGATCGTGACGGCTGCCGGCAGTCCCTCGGGGATGGCTCCGACCGCCAACGCGATCGCTGCGGTGAACGTCTCGACGCGCATCTTGACGACGCAGCAGACCCACGCCGAATGTGAGTGCGGCCAGACCCAGGATGCCGACCGTCAGGATCTTGCTGAACCGGGCGAGTTCTGCCGTCAACGGCGTCGAGAGAGTATCGGCGGCACCGACGAGGCGATGGATCTCACCGACCTCGGTCTCGGCGCCCGTCGTGACGACCACCCCGGTGCCGCCGCCCCCGGTCACCAGGGTGCCGGAATAGGCCATGTTGCGCCGGTCGGCCACCGGCGCGGCGTCCGGTACGACGAGCTCGTCTTTGTGGACTGCCGCCGACTCACCGGTCAGCGCAGACTCGTTGATCCTCAGCTCGGTTGCTCGCAGCACCCGAAGGTCAGCGGGTACCTTGTCGCCGGCGTCCAGCAGTACCAGATCACCGGGAACCAGGCAGTCGGATGCCACGGTGTGCTCGCGGCCGCCGCGGATGACTTTGGCGTCGGTCTGCACCAGGGACCGTAGGCTTTCCAGCGCGGACTCCGCCTTCGATTCCTGTATGAACCCCACGACGGCGTTGATCAGTACCACGCCGAAGATGACTGCGGAGTCGATGAATTCACGCAGCCCAGCGGTGATGATCCCGGCGACCAACAGCACGTAGATCAACGGATGGTGGAACTGCCGCAACACACGGACGAGCAAACCTGCGCCCGCGGGGGGCGGTAATGTGTTGGGTCCGAATGTTTCCAGTCGTGCCGCTGCCTCAGCGTCTGACAACCCGTGGTGTGGATCGGTCTGCAGTAGCAGGACCACCTCATGTGCTGCTAGACCGTGATGTGCGGCGGTCGCTGACACTGTCAAGGACAATCTCCTCACCTCACAGAGGATCGTCAGCTGACGGCTGGCTCCATAGTGTCGGACGAGCGCTGACGAAGGTCAGGGTCGAAAGTCACTCGCGGGCGGGACCCGCGCCCCCTTCGCCTCGTGAGCCCGAGTCCTCCGTCCCGTCGCTGTCGTTCGCGCATCTCGTCCCGGGTCAGCAGGTCGTCGCGGATGTTCCGTTCACGGTAGGCCAGTTGGCCGACCCGCTGCGCCACCACCGGCGCTGTGATCATGGTGAACATGGCGGTCAGCGACGATCATTCCGACGTCGATGTTGCCGCGCAGCCGGATCGCCGCACCGCCGAGCACCAGCAGTAGTCCCAGCACCTGCGGTTTGGTCGCGGCGTGCATCCGCGTCAACGTGTCCGGAAAGCGGACCACGCCGATGGCCGCCGTCAACGCCAGCGCGGAGCCGCGGAGCACCAGCACGGCAGCCAGCGAGGTCGAGGATGTTCATCGTCGGCTCGCCCCTGACGTCGGGCACGCGGAAGCGTGCGACGCTCACCGAGCCGACGAAACTGATCAGCGACAGCGCCGCCAGGCTGTAGGTCACTGTGGTGTCGAGACTGAAGGCGGCCCAGGTGCCGACACCGCACATCGTCACCGCCACGAGGGTGTCGACGGCGACCAGTCGGTCCAGGGTGCTGGGACCGGCCAGCAGCCGCACCATCGTCACCGTCGCCGCCGCGACCAGCATCACGCCAGCGATCACCCATACCGCCGTCACGGCTGCGCCTCCTCGGATTCGGTTGCACGCCATTCGGAGTCACGCTCGAATGACGCCACCAGCAGGCGTTCCAGCCTGGCCACCTGGTGGTAGAACCGGTCGACCGACCGGGTTGAGCCGACGTCGAGCACGTGGACGTAGACCAGCCGGCGGGTCTGGTCGATCTCCAGCACGATCGTTCCCGGGGTGAGGTTCATGATGTTGACCGCAAGCGCCAGCACCAGATCCGACTTCAGCGCGAGCCGGGCCCGCAGCACCGCGGACAGCGGCGGGCGGCCGGGACGGATCGCCAACCACGCCACCTGCACCGAACTCTGCACCAGCCACCACGCCACCTTCAGCACCAGTCGCGCCAGCGACAACGGATGCACCCTGCCCTGCACCGGCACGGCCGGCAGCGGGAACAGCAGCGTGATCAGCAGGGCGAGGACGATGCCGGACAGCACGTTGGCCACCGAGACGTTGCCCCACAACAGAAGCCACACCAGCACGAGCCAGCACACCGTCCAGATTCGGAGTCGCCCACTTCCTCATGGGTGGCCGCCCAACACCGCGCTGATGTACTGCCCGCGATCGAGCACTTCGGCGGCGGCGCGGTCGCTGTATCCGAAGATCGGTCCGGCCGCAACCGTGAGCGCCAACCCGACGGCGATCAAACCCATTGTCGCGAGGACCATTCCGACGGGCATTCGCCCGACGTCACCGCGGTCGTCGAACGAGACGTCCTCGGCCTCGTCGAGCAGTGCCGACGGTGCGGCGTCGGACAGTTCACCTTCGGGCGCGTCCACCCGCGCACGCCAGAACGCCTTGGTCCACACCCGCGACACCACGTAGAGCGTCAGCAGGCTCGTCAGCACCCCGCCGCCCACCAGCAGCCAGGCCAGCACCGAACCGTCCTGGGTGCCGGCCTCCAGCAGTGCCACCTTGCCGATGAAACCCGAGAAGGGTGGAATTCCACCGAGATTCAGCGCCGGAACCAGGAAGACGAACGCCAGCAATGGGCTGGCGGCTGCCAGGCCACCGAGGCGGCGTAGTGTCGACGCACCCGCCTGGCGTTCGATGAGACCCACGACGAGGAACAGTGTGGTCTGCACGATGATGTGGTGGGCCACATAGTAGATCGCGCCCGACATGCCGAGTTGGCTGGACAGCGCGATGCCGAACACCATGTAGCCGATATGGCTGACTAGCGTGAACGAAAGCAATCGCTTGATGTCGCTCTGCGCGATCGCACCGAGGATGCCGACCAGCATGGTCAGCAGGGCCGCGACGAGCAGGACCGGATCCAGTCCGCCGCTGGGGAACAGCAGCGAGTGCGCCCGGATGATCGCGTAGACACCGACTTTGGTCAGCAGCCCGGCGAACACCGCGGTGACGGGCGCGGGCGCGGTGGGATAGGAGTCGGGCAGCCAGGTCGACAGCGGGAACACCGCGGCCTTGATGCCGAACGCCACCAGCAGTACCGCGAACAGCGCGCTGCGGGTGCCGCCGCTGATGTCCTGCAGCCGCACCGACAGCTCGGCCATGTTCAGCGTCCCGGCCGCGGCGTAGATCAGCGCCAGGCCGAGCAGGAAGATCAGCGAGGAGACCATCGAGACCATCACGTAGGAGATGCCCGCCCGCACCCGCTCCTTGCTGGCGCCGATGGTCAGCAGCACGAAACTCGCCGACAGCAGCACCTCGAAGCCGACGTAGAGGTTGAACAGGTCGCCGGCCAGGAACGCCGTGCACACCCCGGCGGACAGCACCAGGTAGGTCGGCAGGAAGATCGACACCGGCTGACGGTCGTCGCCGTCGCGGATGCCCTGCCCGATGGCGTAGAACACCACGGCGAGCAGCACGATCGAGGACACCACCAGCATCAGCGCCGAGAGCCGGTCGGCCACCAGGGTGATTCCCAGCGGGCCCAGCCCGGCGTCGGTCGGCCCCCAGCCGCCGACCTGTAGCGCCTGCGTGCCGTAGCGGTCGGTGAGATGCACCAGGACCGCGCACACCGCCAGGACCGCGCTCAGCGCCACCAGCGCGATCAGCCGCTGCAGGCGGGGTTTGCGTCCGGCGATCAGGGTCAGCGCGGCGGCCGTCAGCGGGATCAGCACCGGCAACGGCATCAGGACTGCGGTTAGGCTCATCGCGACCCCTCGTGACCCGGCAGCGCGTCCAGCTCGTCGGGCGCTTCGGTGTCGGGCCGTGGCATGTTCGTGCCCCAGTCCTCGTCGATCGAGGAGGCCTGCTCGTCGGTCAGTTTCGACACCCGGGTGTCCTCGGGGTCGTTGACCACTTCCTCCTCGGTGGTCAGCCGGAACGAGCGGTAGGTCAGCGCCAGGACGAACGCGGCGATGCCCATGGCGATGACGATCGCGGTCAGGATCATCCCCTGCGCCAGCGGATCCGCGGTGTGCGTCTCCGAGCCGCTGGTGCGGCCCCGTACCGGCGGATTGCCGGACGGCCCGCCGACGGTGAGGATCAGCAGATTGACGGCGTTGCCGACGAGCAGCAGCCCCAACAACATCCGGGTGAGGTTTCGCGACAGCAGCAGGTACACCCCGCAGCTGGTGAGGCCACCGATGATGACCAGCGGAACGAGATAGGTCGTCATGAGGCCTGCGCCTTCGCCGTCGGCGGGGCGCTCGCCGCGGCCGCGATCATCTCGTCGTCGATCCGCGCGCCGAGACTGCGCAGCACGTCGAGCACCAGGCCCACCACGATCAGGTAGACGCCCAGGTCGAAGAACAGGGCGGTGACCACCTTGACCGTGCCGAGCAACGGCAGGTGCAGCGTGATGACCGCCGACGACAGCGCCGGGGCGCCGACCAGCATCGAGCCCACGGCGGTGCCGGCCGACAGTGCCAGCCCGGCGCCGAGGATCTTGCCGGCGTCCAGCGGCAGCGTCTCGCCGAGTTCGTAGCGGCCGCCGGCCAGGTAGCGCAGCACCAGGGCGAGCCCCGCGGTCAGGCCGCCGGCGAACCCGCCACCCGGAGTGTTGTGCCCGGTGAAGAAGAAGTACGCCGACAGCACCATGATCAGCGGGAAGATCATCCGGGTGGCGACTTCGAGAACCAGCGAGCGGTTGCGAGGGTCGCGCATCTCGCTGCCCCTCAGCCACGTCGTGTCGCCGACCGCCGGACTGTAGGACGATGCGGGCACGACCCCGATGTCGGGCTGGCCGGCGGGCTGGGCGTTCAGCGGCACCCGGGGCGCCGACCCGAAGCGCTGGTGCCGGAACACCAGCGACGCCACTCCGGTGGCGGCGACCACCAGCACCGAGATCTCGCCCAGGGTGTCCCAGGCGCGGATGTCGACCAGCAGCACGTTGACGGTGTTGGCGCCGTGCCCGCGGAAGTAGGCGGCGTCGGGCAGCAGGTCGGCGATCGGTCGGGTGGTGCGCGCCGCCATCGCGAAGGCCGCCAGGGTGGTTACCGTCACGCCGACCGCGACGGCGAGCAGCGCTCTGGGCAGCCGGAACCGTCCGACGCTGGGCTCGTCGGCCTCGGCGGGCAGGGTGCGCAACACCAGCACGAAGATCACCAGCGTCAGTGTCTCCACCAGGAACTGGGTCAGGGCCAGGTCGGGCGCGCCGTGGAAGGCGAAGATCGCGCCGCAGCCGTAGCCGGTGATGCCGACCAGCAGCACCGCCGCCAACCGGTTGCGCATGATCGTGGCCGCGATCGCGGCCGCCAGGATCAGCAGCCCGACCACCGGCTGGATCAGCGAGTCCCACGGCCGGACGTCGGGGCGGTTGCGCGTCCCGAGCAGGAGCACCGCCATCGGGAACAGAACCAGGGTGGACAGGATCACCGCCTGGGTCGCCGGGACCGAGCCGCGCTGGGTGACGGCGGTCAACCGCACCGAGGCCACATCGGCGCCCCTGATGACGGCGTCGTAGATGCGGTCGGCGTTGCCTAGCGGCAGCCAGGTGGAGTCCCGCACCCGGGTCAGCCGGTTGCGGCCGAAGAACGCCGCGGCGCCGACGGCGAGGACCACCACCGACAACAGCAGCGGAAGGTTGAAGCCGTGCCAGAGTTCGAGCGTGTAGTGCCCGTCCGCGGAACCGGCCGCGGGAAGGGTGTCGGCGTAGTCGTCCAGCGTGTCGTCGAGGCGGCCCGGCGCCAGACCGAACGCCAGACCCGCCACCGCCAGCAGCGCCGGCGCCACCAGGAACGCCACGTGTGGTCGGTGCAGGTTGGCCACCAGGATGGTCGGACCATGAAAACCCTTGCGCGCGAACGCACCCCACAGGAATCGCAGGCTGTAGATGGTGGTGAATACCGAGCCGGTCACCACACCGACCAGCACCACGGGCGCCCAGCTGCCGAGTGAGGCGCTGTGCGCGATGGCCTCGAAATCGGCTTCCTTGGCGATGAAGCCCAGGAACGGCGGTAGCGCCGCCATGCTGGCGGTCGCCGCGGCGGCGATGACGAACAGCCCCGGCAGCCGGCTGCCGAGCCAGGCCAGCCGGCGGATGTCACGGGTGCCGGTCGAATGGTCGATGACGCCGACGACCATGAACAGGGTCGCCTTGAACAGGGCGTGCGCGCACAGCATCGCCAGGCCGGCCAGCATCATGTCCTGGCCGCCGCCGCCGACCATGATCGTGATGAAGCCGAGCTGACTGACGGTGCCGAACGCCAGGATGAGTTTGAGGTCGTACTCGCGCACCGCGCGCCAGCCGGCCAGCAGCATGGTGGCCAGGCCCAGGGTGATGACGGTCGGATGCCAGCCGGGGGAGTGGGCGAACCCGGGCGCCAGCCGGGCGATCAGGTAGACGCCGGCCTTCACCATCGCCGCGGCGTGCAGGTACGCGCTGACCGGGGTCGGGGCGGCCATGGCGCCGGGCAACCAGAAGTGGAACGGCACGATCGCCGATTTGGACAGCGCCCCGATGAGCACCAGCACGATCGCCACCGCGACGGCGACGCCGTGCGGCGGCGCGGCCACCAGTTCGGAGAGCAGGAACGTTCCCGCGGCGTGGCCGAGGATGATGATGCCGGTCAGCATCGCCAGCCCGCCGGCTGTGGTGACCAGCAGGGCCTGCATGGCGGCCCGGCGGCTGGTCGCCCGCTCCGCGTAGTGGCCGACGAGCAGGAACGACAGCACCGTGGTGAGTTCCCAGAACGTGTAGAGCAGCAGCATGTTGTCGCTGATCACCAGGCCGAACATGGCGCCGGAGAAGGCGACGAGCTCGGCGGCGAAGCTGGGCAGCCGGTTTTCGGTGTGCCCGTCGTGGTGGTGGAAGTACTCGCCGCAGTAGAACAGCACGAGCGCGCCGATGCCCAGCACGAGCACGCTCATGATCGCGGCCAGGGTGTCGAAGCGCAGGTCGATGTTCATCGACAGTTCGCTCACCCACGGGATGTGCAGCGACTCGGCGGCGCCGTCCCCGGACGGCCAGTGCAGCGCCACCCAGACCAGCGAGAGTGCCGGCACCAGCGCCAGTGGATAGAACGCCAGCCGTCCCCAGCGGTGCACGAGGACCGGCGCCACGGCGGCGGCGATCGCATGCGCGAGTAGGACGACGAGCATGGCACTCCGATCTGGGGGTCGGTCGGGGTGTCAGCCTTGGTAAGGGCCTGGTCTTGCCGCCAGTCTACGTTGTTGACGCGGAAGTGAAATCCCCAGCCCTTGCCGCGCGTCTACTCACGCGCTGCGCACGGAATGTGAGTCCGCTTGCGCAGCAATGTTTCTCAGCATCCGGCGCACGACGATCCGGTGCCCGCCCGAACCGATCACCATGGCCCGGTAGAGCCTGCCGCGGATGCCGGGGAAGGCTGCCCAGGTCTGCGCGGCCACCCGGGTGCCACCGCCGGGACATGGGTCGAGTTCGAAGATCAGCTTGTAGACCGCGAAGGGGTGTCGTCCTTTGAGGGCGAGGCGTTCGGGCGGGGTCGCCGCATCGAGGACGAATCCGAACGGGACGGTCGTCGGATCGGCGGGGTCGCGGCATATCACGCGCAACAGCGCCGCCCAGGTTGTTGCCGGGTCAGCCGGCACGGTTATGGCATGCTCATCGATATAGGGTAATCGCTCCATATAGAAGGACTGTACTAGATCGTGGCACCTCCGCGGAAGCACGAAACCGATGTGATTCTCGACGCGGCCCGCGACCTGGTCCTGCGCGGCGGGCCGCGGGTGGCCGGCGTCGCGGCGATCGCCGAGGCCAGCGGTGCTCCGGTGGGCACCCTCTATCACCGCTTCGGCAACCGGGACGGCATCCTGTCGGCGACCTGGCTACGCGCGCTGGACCGGTTCCAGTCCCGGGCCATGGCGGCCGGCGCCGACTCATCGCTGGAGAGCGCGGTCGCGATGGCGGTGTCAGCGATCGACTTCGCCCGCGAGTTCGGCGACGACGCACGACTGCTCGTGACCATCCGGCCCGCGGATCTGATCGACGCGGACACCGGCGGCGAACTGGCCGAGGCCATCAGGACCCGCAACGTCCCGCTGTCCGCGCGGATCCGCGAGTTCGCGACCGAACTGTACGGCGCCGACGATCCGCGGTCGGTCGACGCGGTGACCCGGGCCGTCGTCGATCTGCCGTACTCAGCGGTGCGCAGGCATGCCGGGCACGTGCCATCCTGGCTGCCCGGCGACCTGGAGACCGCGGTGCGGGCATTGCTGACCGGCGATCAGCCGTAGCGGGACGGCGTGGCCGGCGAGGCCGATACCGGCACCGAGGATCGGCCAGATCGGCCAGAAGTACCAGGTGCCCGAGGAGAGCCCGACGGCCAGCCACACCGCGAGCACGATCACGACCATCGCCAGATAGGCCGCCAGGTGCAGGCGGACCGACAGCCGCGCGGCCTTGGCGCGGGCCGCGGCCCGGCGCGGGTCACTGCGGCGCAGCCGGGCCACCGGCAGGTCGCTGACCAGCCGGCGCAATTCGTCGGCGGTATGCGCGGCGAAGCCGGCCTGCACCCGCCGTTCGTACTCGACCATGTCGAGGTATCCCTGAGCCAGCGCCTGGCCCAGGACGTTCGCGGTGTCTTCGCGGTCCCGGTCGCCGACCAGGACGGAGGTGGGAGAAGAGTTCATAGTCCAACCGTGACATGTCAATAGTGGACTGTCAAGGGTGTTGTTGAATTGGGCATGCCCGAACCGTCCCGAGTCGTCAGCGCCACCCGCGAGATCGCCGCGCCGGCCGCGGTGATCTTCGAACTCATCGCCGACCCGGCCCGCCAGCCGGAGTGGGACGGCAACGACAACCTGGGTCAGGCGCCGGCCGGCCACCGGGTGCGCGGGGTCGGAGAGGTGTTCAGCATGACGCTGAACTACGGCGCGGTACGGGAGAACCACGTGGTGGAGTTCGACGAGGGCAGGCTGATCGCCTGGCGGCCCGCCGAGCCGGGCGCGGCGCCGCCGGGGCACCTGTGGCGCTGGGAGCTCGAGCCGGTGGACGCCGGCCGCACCCGGGTCGCCCACACCTACGACTGGACCCGTCTCACCGACCCCGGCCGACTGGAGCGGGCCCGGGCCACCACGGCCGAGCGGTCTGCGGGCGTCGATGGACCGGCTCGCCGAGATCGCCGAGCGCGCTTGAACTTTCAGTGACCGGCCGCGAAGGCGCGCAGCGACTCGATCTGAACCGGATCGAGTGACGGCCGCACCGCATCGCGGGCCTTCGCCACGTCCTCGGCAGTGACGTCGGCGGCGTCGATCGAGCGGCGCATCGCGGTCAGCGCGGCCTCGCGCAGCAAGGCCACGCAGTCGGCGGCGCTGTAGCCGTCCAGCTCGGTGGCCAGTGCGTCCAGATCCACGTCGGCGCTGAGCGGCACCGATTTGCCTGCGGTACGCAGGATCTCGCGGCGAGCGTCGGCATCCGGCGGTTCGACGAAGACCAGTTTCTCCAGCCGGCCCGGCCGCAGCAGTGCCGGATCGATCAGGTCGGGGCGGTTGGTGGCACCGAGCACGACGACGTCGCGCAGCGGCTCGATGCCGTCCATCTCGGTGAGCAGCGAGGCCACCACCCGGTCGGTCACACCCGAGTCGAAACTCTGCCCGCGGCGCGGCGCCAGCGCGTCGATCTCGTCGAGGAAGACCAGCGACGGCGCTGAATCCCTTGCCCGCCGGAATAACTCGCGCACGGCCTTCTCCGACGAGCCGACCCACTTGTCCATAAGCTCGGCGCCCTTGACGGCGTGCACACTGAGCCGGCCCGAACTCGCGAGCGCGCGTACCACGAACGTCTTCCCGCAACCCGGCGGGCCGTAGAGCAGCACGCCCTTCGGTGGATCGACGCCCAAGCGGGCGAAGGTGTCCGGATGCTGCAGCGGCCAGAGCACCGCCTCAGTCAGCGCGGCCTTGGTGTCGACCATGTCGCCGACGTCCTCCAGTGTCACCGAGCCGACCGAGACCTCTTCGGTGGCCGACCGCGACAGCGGCCGGATGACCGTCAGCGCGCCCTTGATGTCCTCCTGGGTCAGCGCCGGCGGCTTGCCGTCCTCACTGGCGCGTGCCGCCGCCCGCAAGGCCGCCTCGCGCACCAGGGCGGCCAGATCGGCGCGCACGAATCCCGGTGTGCGATCAGCGATCTCGTCCAGCGCAAGGTCGTCGGCCGGGACATCGCGGAGCATCACCTCGAGCAGCGCCTTGCGGGTGGCGCCGTCGGGCAGGCTCAGCCCGAGTTCGCGGTCGCACAGATCCGGGGCCCGCAGCCGCGGGTCGACGGCGTCGGGCTGCTGCGAAGTCGCGATGAACACCACGCCGGGCGCGGCGACCGCCTTGCGAAGCTCGCCCAGAATCATGGTGGCCACCGGTTCGGCGGGAGTCGGCAGCAGGGCGTCGATGTCGGTGATCAGCAGCACGCCGCCGCCGCTGCCGACGGTGCTGACCGCGTCGGCGACGGCCTTGTGCCGGTCCTGTGCCGTCAACGCCCCCACGTCGGGTCCGTCGAGTTCGACCAGCCGCCGCCCGGCGCACACCGCACGCACCAGGGTGGCCTTGCCGACCCCGGCCGGTCCGGTGATCAGGACCCCGAGATTCGGCTTGGCGCCGAGCTTTTCGAGCAGCGCCGGTTCGTCGAGCGCGAGCTTGAGCCATTCGGCGAGCCGGCCCGCCTGCACATGCTGGCCCTTGAGGTCGTCGATCGACACCGGCGGCGCCTCGGGCCACTGCATCGGCGGGCTCACCGCCGCGGCCGCAGCCCGGTCCGGTGGCGGGTGTGACCCCGTCACTCCAGGTGACCGACGAGTTCGGTTGCACGCTCACCGGTCCCGCCGGATCGGTGCCGGTGACCGTCAGCAGTTCCGAGGTCCAGGTGATGCCCACCGACGACGCCAGCGCGGCACTGGCCTCCGACGTCGACGTTCCGGGACCCAGGTCGCGCGGCAGCAGCGACACCGTGTCGCCGACCGTCATCACCTTGCCCAGCAGCGCCTGACGCAGCGTCGCCGAGGACACCGACCTGGTCGCCAGCGTCGAACCGCTCAACGTCACCGACCTCGCGCCGTACACCGTCACCGGTGACACCAAGACCGTGGTGTCCTCCCGCAGTCCGGCGTTGGACAGCGTCACGTCGTCGAGCAGGGCGGTTCCCGCCGGGGTGCCCGCCGGCGCCACGCCGGCCACCGCGGCGGTGGTGCGGGATCCGGTGAGCGACACCGCGTCCCACTCCCGGATGCCGAGCGCGGCGATGGCCTCCGGGTGCAGCCGGACCACGCCGCGGCGCGAGTCCAGCGCGGAGGTGTTCAGCCGTGCGGTCAGCGTCAGCCTGGACGCTGGCGCGGGGGAGCCGGCGACGGTCGATTCGGACATCGGTCAGCCGCCGGGCTTGCGCAGGCCGAGGCGGCTGACGGATCGGCGCCGGTTGGGATGCTCGGCGCGGCGGATGGCCCGCCGCGCCGCGCGGCGTTGCCCGGGTTTGGAATCCCAGGTCTCCGGGCGCGCGGCCACCCAGCGCTGGCTGCGGATGGTGAACGGCATGATGATCAGATAGCCGGCGATGATCAGCAGCACCAGCACGTAGGGGAACAGCAGCAGCCCGGCGGCGGCGACCGCCACCAGCACCAGCAGGATCGGCGCGGCATTGGCCGGCACGGACACGGACTTCAGCGCCAGGGTGGGCACACGGCTCACCAGCAGAATCGAGTTGGCCGCCAGCCACGCGCAGACGAACCATGTCGATGTCCACCAGCCGTCGCCGAACTGCAGCATCGCGGCGAGTGGGCCGATCGAGCCCACCGCACCGCACGGCGCGGGCATGCCGACGAAGTACTCCCTGGTGTACGCCGGGCGGGTGTCGTCGTCGAGCAGCGCGTTGAATCGTGCCAGCCGCAACACGACGCATACCGCGTAGAGCAACACGAACATCCAGCCGACGGGCGAGGTCGGAAGCAGCGTCACATAGACGACCAGAGCCGGCGCGACGCCGAAGTTGACCGCATCGGCCAGCGAGTCGATCTCGGCGCCCATCGGGGACTGCGCCTGCAGGGCCCGGGCGATGCCACCGTCGATGCCATCCAGCACGGCGGCGGCCCCGATCAGCGCCAGCGCGATATGCGGGCGCCCGTCCAGTGCGAACTTGATCGACGTCAGGCCGGCGCAGATGGCCAGCACGGTCGTCGCGCTGGGCAGAATGCGCAGTCCCCTGCGGGACCGGATGCGCGGTTTGGTCACGGCAGCTGCGCCAATACCGTTTCCCCGGCGAGGGCCCGCTGGCCCGGCTCGACGAGCACCTGCGCACCGGCGGGCAGGTAGGTGTCCAACCGGGAGCCGAACCGGATCAACCCGTAGGTGTCACCGATGCCGACCGTGTCGCCGGCGTGCAGATCGCAGATGATGCGGCGTGCGATCAGGCCGGCGATCTGTACGACCACCACTTCATGTCCTTCCGGCGTGCGGATCAGCACACTGTTGCGTTCATTGTCCTCACTGGCCGCCGCCAGGTCCGCGGAATGGAAACGACCGGGCCGGTGTGCCACCGCGAGCACCTCGCCACCGATCGGCACGCGCTGGACGTGGGCGTCCAGCAGCGACAGGAAGATGCTCACCCGCGGCACCGGACCACTGGCCAGGCCCAGTTCAGGCGGGGGCTCGGCCGCTTCGACCAGGCAGATCAGCCCGTCGGCCGGGGCCACCACCACGCCGGGGCGGGTCGGCGGTGTGCGCGGCGGATGGCGGAAGAACGCCGCGTTGGCGCCGGCGGTGGCCAGTCCGGCACCACGCACCCAGCGGTTCCTGCGGCCCAGGGCGGCCACCGCCAGGCCCGCCGAAACGAACGGCAGACCGGCGGGGTGCATGGGCGGAACCGACGAGCGCACCAGCGCCAGCAGCCGCTGTGGGCCGGACTTCATGTTGTCTTCCGCGGAGCGGGGGCGTCTGGCCATCGGCGTGATTCTACGGGCGGCCACCCGAGGACAGGTCCCACACCAGAACCTGTTCTCCGGCCGCTATCCGGGTGACGTCCTCGTCGATCTCGAGCAGGCAGTTCGCCGAGGCCAGCCAGCGCAGATGGTGCGAGGCGGGCGGGCCGTACGTGGTGACGGTCCCCGCGGCCTCGTCGTAGACCCCGCGGCGGAACTGCCGCTTTCCGCCCGGTGAGGTCAGGTCCTCGGTCAGCACGGCGCTGCGCCGCGGCCGCAACGGCTGGGGCAGGCCCATCGCGGCGCGCAGGGCCGGCCGGACGAACACCTCGAAGGACACCAGCGCGCTCACCGGGTTGCCGGGCAGCGTGATGATGGGGCAGCCGTTCAAGCGCCCGGCGCCCTGCGGCATCCCGGGCTGCATGGCGACCTTGACGAAGTCGACCGCACCCGCCCCGAAGGCGTCCTTGACCACCTCGTAGGCGCCGGCACTGACCCCGCCGGAGGTGATGATGAGGTCGGCCTGGCCCTGATAGCCGTCCAGCATCGCCCGGAACTGGGTGACGTCGTCGCTGGAGGTCGGCATCGCGACGACCTCGCCACCGGCCTCCCGCACCGCCGCCGCGAGCATGATCGCGTTGGACTCGTAGATCTGACCGGGCTTGAGCTCGGTGCCGGCCGACACCAGCTCCGAGCCGGTGGACATCACCAGGACGCGCTGGCGCGGAACGATCGTCAGCTCGCCGATGCCGAGCGCGGCAGCCAGACCGAGCGCGGCCGGGGTGGTCAGCTGACCGGCGCGCAGCACCGTCGTCCCGGCGGTCACGTCCTCACCGGCCCGCCGGATGTGCTGGCCGTCCTTCGACGGCGATGCGGATCTCGACGCGCTCTGTCCCGGCGTCGGTGGCTTCGACCGGGACGATCGCGGTCGCTCCCGCCGGCAGCGGGGCGCCGGTCATGATCCGGTGCGCGGTGCCCGGGCGCCAGCGTGAGCGCGTCGGTGCGCCCGGCCGGAATGTCCTCGGCCACCGGCAGTCTCACCGGATGCTCGGCCGTTGCGCCGGCGACGTCGGCGGCGTGCACCGCGTAGCCGTCCATCGCGGAGTTGTCGAACATCGGCAATGACAACGGCGCATCGACGTCGGCCGCCAGCACCAGCCCCTCGGCCTCGACCAGGCCGACCCGCTGCGCTGGCCGCGCGGCGATCAGTTCGGCGACCACCCGCTGGTGTTCTTCGACGCTGCGCATCAGATCGGGAACGTCACGCCGGTGAGCTCTTCGGACACCGTCCACAGCCGCCGCGCCAACTCCGGGTCGTGCGAGCGGGGGCTGGACTGCACGAGCTTGGGGTTGCCGCGCTGTTCGCCGATCCCGTCGGGGCCGTAGTACTGCCCGCCGTGGACGTCCGGATCGGTGGCGGCCCGCAGCGTCGGCAGTGCGCCCATCGCGGCGCTCTGGAACACCAGCGGACCGACGATGCGGTAGGCGGGATGCAGGATGGTCGGCACGTTGCGGGCCAGCTCGGTGTAGGAGCCGCCCGGGTGGGCCGCCACCGCGATGGTCGGCTCGTCGCGCCCCGCGAGCCGGCGCTGCAGCTCGTAGGTGAACAGCAGGTTCGCCAGCTTCGACTGGCCGTAGGCCGCGATCCGGCTGTAGCGGTGCTCCCACTGCAGATCGTCGAAGTGGATGTCGGCGAGCAGCTTGTGGGCCAGGCTGCTCACGACCACCACCCGCGATCCCGGCACCGCGAGCAGATGCTCCAGCAGCAGGCCGGTCAGCGCGAAATGCCCGAGATGGTTGGTGCCGAACTGGAGCTCGAAACCGTCCTTGGTGGTCTCCTTCGGGGTCCACATCACCCCGGCGTTGTTGACCAGCAGATCGATGCGCGGGTAGGCCGTCCGCAGCGCCTCGGCGGCCGCGCTCACCGAATCCAGTGACGTGAGGTCGAGCTCCTGCAGCGTCACCTCGGCGCCCGGGCTGGCGGCGACGATCCGGTCCCGGGCCGCTGCGCCCTTGTCGAGGTTGCGAATCGCCATCACCACCTGCGCGCCGCGTGCGGCGAGCACCGCGGCCGCCTCGTAGCCGATACCCGAGTTGGCACCGGTGACGACGGCGGTGCGCCCGGTCTGGTCCGGGACGTCGGCCGCGGTCCATCTGCTGGCGCTCATGGCTCTCGACGATACGGGCTGAAAAGTTGCATCGGATCGGCGGCCGTTTACTGTCGCACCATGGCTATCGGTGGGGTGCTCTTCGACATCGATGGCGTCCTGGTGACCTCGTGGAAACCGATCGCCGGCGCCGCCGCGGCGCTGCAGGTGCTGGCCGACAACCAGATCGCCTGCTCGTACCTCACCAACACCACCACCCGCACCCGCCGAGCAGATCGCCGCGGAGCTGAACGCCGCCGGCATGGCCGTGCGCCCCGACGAGGTGACCACCGCGGCGGCGCTGACCGCCGAATATGTCCGCGCCAACTATCCCGGCGCCCGCTGCTTCCTGGTCAACAACGGCGACATCACCGACGACATGCCCGGCATCGACATCGTCGACTCTCTTGCGTTCGACGACGGCCGGCCGCCCGAGACCCCCGATGTGGTGCTGCTCGGCGGCGCCGGGCCCGAGTACAGCCATGTGACGCTGAGCCGGGTCTATGAGTGGATGACCCAGGGGGTGCCGGTGGTGGCGATGCACCGCAGCACCGCGTGGACCACCACCGATGGGCTGCGCATCGACACCGGCATGTACCTGCTCGGGATGGAGGAGACCTCGGGCCGCAAGGCCACCGCCGTCGGCAAGCCGGCGCCCGCGGGGTTCGTCGCGGCCGCCGCCCGCCTCGGGGTGGAACCCGACGAGATGTACATGGTGGGCGACGACCTCAACAACGACGTGCTGGCCGCTCAGGTCGTCGGCATGACCGGTGTGCTGGTGCGCACCGGCAAGTTCCGGCAGGACACGCTGGATCGTTGGGCCGCCGACGAATTCGCGATGCAGCCCAACCACGTCATCGATTCGGTTGCGGACCTGCCGGCCCTACTAGGCCTGTAGGGCGATGAGTTTCCCGGTGCGTGGCGGTCTACCCCGGCATGACCGAAGAAACCATGCAATGCCGTACCACTGTCCATGCGCCCGCAGACGCCGTGTTCGCGGTGCTGGCCGACCCGACCACCCATGAGGCGATCGACGGCACCGGCTGGGTGCGTCAACCGCTGGACCCCACGCCGCTGAGCCGAAGCGGACAGATCTTCCGGATGGCCGATGTACCACGACAACCATCCCGACCACGACTACGAGATGGCGAACCTGGTCGAGGAGTTCGCGCCCCCGCACGCCATCTCCTGGCAGCCCGGCATGGGCCCCGACGATGCGAACCTCGAACTCGGCGGCTGGATCTGGCGCTACGACCTGCGCCCGGTGGGCGACGACCAGACCGAGGTCACGCTGACCTACGACTGGTCGGCGGTGCGGCCCGAGTTGCGCGAACACATCGCGTTCCCGCCGTTCCACCGGCAG
Organism: uncultured Actinomycetota bacterium; assembly: GCA_963753095.1. GTDB lineage: Bacteria > Actinomycetota > Actinomycetes > Mycobacteriales > Mycobacteriaceae > Mycobacterium. Next base: position 181,221 of record CAVWBC010000011.1, on the reverse strand, counting down.
CACCTGGACAACTCGCTGAAACACCTGGCGGAGCTGGCGCAGCACCTCGCGTTAGGCCCGCAGCTCCCGGATCGCTTCGATGCGGGCGCGCAACTGCTCGCTCGTCGCCGCGGCAATCGGCGGGCCGCCGCAGCGGCGGCGCAACTCGTTGTGGATCCAGCCGTGCGACCGTCCGGTGCGGTGATGCGCCACCGACACCAGCGCGTTGAGCTGGCTGCGCAACTCGCGCAACTGCCCGTGCGTCGACATCCGCGGCGTCTCGCCCGACGCGGTCCGCTTCGTCAGCTGCTCCTCCTGCCTGCGCCGCAACAGATCTCGCATCGACTCGGCGTCGAGTAGCCCGGGGATGCCGAGGTAGTCGGCCTCCTCGTCGCTGCCGGCCGGCGTCGCCGTCCCGAACGACGACCCGTCGAAGATCACCTGGTCGAGCTCGGCGTCGGCGCCCAGGTACTCGATCTTGTTCTCCCGGTCGTCGGGCTCGTCCCGGTTCTGGGCGGCCAGTTCGGCTTCGAGCGGGTCCTCGAGAGTCTCCCGGTGCGGCTTGCCCAGCACGTGGTTGCGCTGCGCTTCCATCTCGCTGGCCAACAGCAGCAGGTCGGGCACCGAGGGCAAGAAGATGCTGGCGGTCTCGCCGGGGCGCCGCGAGCGCACGAACCGGCCGATCGCCTGCGCGAAGAACAGCGGCGTCGACGCGCTGGTGGCGTAGACGCCTACCGCCATCCGCGGCACGTCCACGCCTTCGGACACCATCCGCACCGCCACCAGCCAGCTCGACGTCCCCTCGGCGAACTGTCGAGATGCGCTCCGAGGAGCCGGGGTCGTCGGAGAGCACCACCGTCGGCGCCTCGCCGGTGATCGTGCGCAGCAACTCGGCGTAGGCCCGCGCGGCCGTCTGGTCGGAGGCGATGATCATGCCGCCGGCGTCGGGTACGTGCTCGCGCAGCCCGCGCAGCCGGGTGTCGGCCGCGGCGATCACCGCGGGCATCCACTCGCCGGCCGGGTTGAGCGCGGTCTTCCACGCCCGTGCGGTCTGCTCGGCGGTCAGCGGCTCGCCGAGCCGGGCGGCGTGTTCTTCGCCGGCGCTGTCGCGCCAGCGGGCCTCGCCGGAGTAGGCCATGAACATCACCGGCCGCACCACGCCGTCGGCGAGTGCCTCGGTGTAGCCGTAGGTGTGGTCGGCTTTGGATCGGGCGAAGCCGTCGGGCCCGGTCTCGTAGGTGACGAACGGGATCGCGGCTGTCGTCGCTGCGGAACGGGGTGCCGGTCAGGGCGAGCCGGCGGGTGGCGTCGTCGAACGCCTCCCGGATTGCGTCGCCCCAACTCTTGGCGTCGCCGCCATGGTGGATCTCGTCGAAGACGACGAGCGTCTTGCGGTTCTCGGTGCGCACCCGATGCCGGGCCGGGTGGCTGGCGACCTGCGCGTAGGTGACGACGACACCGTGGTACTCGCTGGAGGTCTGCGAGTTCGAGTTGGAGAATCTGGGATCCAGCGCGATGCCCTGCCGGGCCGCGGCCTGCGCCCACTGGATCTTGAGGTGCTCGGTGGGGACGACGACGGTGACGGTGTCGACGGTGCCCTCGGCCAGCAGCTCGGCGACAATGCGCAGGGCGAACGTCGTCTTGCCGGCGCCCGGGGTCGCCACCGCCAGGAAGTCGCGTGGCTTGGCGGTCAGATAGCGCACCAAAGCCCGCCGCTGCCAGCCCCGCAATTGGGTGCTGGGCGCATCCACTGCCCGCACCCGTGGGACTCCTTCCTGACCGAGATGGACTCTAGCCCAAGCGGATCCGCTCAGGCATCTTCGGCTCGGCGTGTCGTCAGACGAAGAAGTTGTCGTTGCGGATGAAGAACTCGCGACGCTCGTCGTCGGTGAGCTCGCTCGAGCGTGGCCAATCCCTCGAAGTAGTACTCCCGGGGCGCTCCCGGGGCGAACAGCATCAGAACCGAGGCGGGCTCGTCGGCCTCGTTACGGAAGCCGTGGATGCCACCGGGCGGAACGTAGAGGAAGTCATTGGGCGCCCGCGTCGACCCAGTCGGTGCCGTTGTAGAGCGTCATCGCGCCGGACAGGACGAAGAAGGCCTCGGACATGGCGCGGTGGAAATGCGGGCCCGGGACCGCCGCCCCGGGCCGCGATCTCGACGCGATACAGCCCGAAGTCGCCGTCGGTGCCCTGCTGGTCGGCCAGGTAGCTGGTACTTCACCAGTCCGAAGGTCGTCGTAGTCCGGCGGGTTCGGTGCCTGCGCCGGAGCCGCGCGCTCACCTCCCGGTGGTCATCGGTGTAGCGGGGCGGGGGATAGGGCGGCACGACGAATGACATCACCTCCAGTCTGCCGTGCCCGGGCCGTGTCCACCAAGGGCGAACAATCTTGCACTCGCCATGGCCGAGTGCTAAGAATGACGTTGGCACTCGCGACGAGTGAGTGCTAGGTCGGGACAGTGAGACCGAAGCCGAACACAGCCTCGGTCGTCCGTCGCGGGCACTGCGTCCGACCAAAGACGTGTCACCCCCTAATCGGAGGATTCACTTCGCAATGTCCAAGATTATTGCGTATGACGAAGAGGCCCGCCGCGGTCTCGAGCGGGGCCTGAACGCCCTCGCCGACGCGGTAAAGGTCACGTTGGGCCCCAAGGGTCGCAACGTCGTCCTGGAGAAGAAGTGGGGCGCCCCCACGATCACCAACGATGGTGTATCCATCGCCAAGGAGATCGAGCTGGAGGACCCCTACGAGAAGATCGGCGCTGAGCTGGTCAAAGAGGTCGCCAAGAAGACCGACGACGTCGCCGGCGACGGCACCACCACCGCTACCGTTCTGGCCCAGGCTCTGGTTCGCGAAGGTCTGCGCAACGTCGCTGCCGGCGCCAACCCGCTCGGCCTGAAGCGCGGCATCGAGAAGGCCGTCGACAAGATCACCGAGACGCTGCTGAAGAGCGCCAAGGAGGTCGAGACCAAGGAGCAGATCGCTGCGACTGCCGGCATCTCCGCCGGCGACCAGACCATCGGCGACCTGATCGCCGAGGCCATGGACAAGGTCGGCAACGAGGGTGTCATCACCGTCGAGGAGTCCAACACCTTCGGCCTGCAGCTGGAGCTCACCGAGGGTATGCGCTTCGACAAGGGCTACATCTCGGGTTACTTCGTGACCGACGCCGAGCGTCAGGAAGCCGTCCTGGAGGATCCCTACATCCTGCTGGTCAGCTCGAAGATCTCGACCGTCAAGGATCTGCTGCCCCTGCTGGAGAAGGTCATCCAGTCCGGCAAGCCGCTGCTGATCATCGCCGAGGACGTCGAGGGCGAGGCCCTGTCCACCCTGGTGGTCAACAAGATCCGCGGCACCTTCAAGTCCGTCGCCGTCAAGGCCCCGGGCTTCGGTGACCGCCGCAAGGCGATGCTGCAGGACATGGCGATCCTCACCGGTGGCCAGGTCGTCAGCGAAGAGGTCGGGCTGTCCCTGGAGACCGCCGACGTCTGCGCTGCTGGGCCAGGCCCGCAAGATCGTCGTCACCAAGGACGAGACCACCATCGTCGAGGGCGCCGGTGACTCCGACGCCATCGCCGGCCGGGTGGCCCAGATCCGCAGCGAGATCGAGAACAGCGACTCCGACTACGACCGCGAGAAGCTGCAGGAGCGCCTGGCCAAGCTGGCCGGCGGTGTTGCGGTGATCAAGGCCGGAGCTGCCACCGAGGTGGAGCTCAAGGAGCGCAAGCACCGCATCGAGGACGCGGTCCGCAACGCCAAGGCCGCGGTCGAAGAGGGCATCGTCGCCGGTGGCGGCGTGGCTCTGCTGCAGGCGGCTCCGGCGCTCGACGAGCTCAAGCTCGCCGGCGACGAGGCCACCGGTGCCAACATCGTGCGCGTTGCGCTCGAGGCCCCGCTGAAGCAGATCGCCTTCAATGCCGGCCTGGAGCCGGGTGTTGTCGCCGAGAAGGTGCGCAACTCCCCGTCCGGCACCGGCCTGAATGCCGCGACCAACGAGTACGAGGACCTGCTCAAGGCCGGCGTCGCCGACCCGGTCAAGGTCACCCGCTCGGCGCTGCAGAACGCGGCGTCCATCGCGGCGCTGTTCCTGACGACCGAGGCCGTCGTCGCCGACAAGCCGGAGAAGGCCGCCGCACCCGCGGGCGACCCGACCGGTGGCATGGGCGGCATGGACTTCTAAGTCTGTCCAGACGAAAGTGCCCGGCTCGCCTAGCGAGCCGGGCACTTTGCTGTCGTCGATGTGTGATTTCGTTCCCGACACGCCGTCCGCGGCGTATCGGACTGCACACTCGCGACCGCCATGTGGACGAGTGAAGACGTGCTGGGCCGGCGTGCTGGCATTCTGCCCGCATGGAGACCATCCCTTGGCCGTTCGTCGCGGCCGAGGCGCTGGCCGCGGATGCGCTGACCGTTCCGCGAGTTGAGCCGCGATTTCATGCCGCGGTCTACCCCGGAGTCTGGGCGCCGACGAGGCGTGGAGATCTCAGCGGCCGACCGCGCGCGGGCGGCGTGGCTGTGGTCGGCCCGGAGAGGCGTTCTGCTGGGCTGTCCGCATCAACGGTATTGGGCGCCAGATGGATTGACGCCGATATGCCTGCTGAGTTGGTGTACGACAACCGCCGTCCGCCGCCAGGGATCGTGGTTCACTCCGCAGCTCCTGCCGCGTGAGATGTCAGGCGGTAGGTGGGCTGCACCTCACTACGCCCGCACGCACCGCGTTCGATCTCGGTCGCCGGCTCGACTTCACATCAGCCGTCCAGCGGGTCGACGCGCTCATGAACGCCACCGACGTCAAAGCGGACGAGGTTCGCGTCGTCATGGCGGCTCACCCCGGCGTTCGCGGGATCAGACAGCTACGTCAAGTGCTCGAATGCGGTCGACGGCGGATCGGAGTCACCTTACGAATCGCTGACCCGACTGTTGTTGGTGAGCAGTGGCCTTCCGCAGCCGCAGACGCAGGTCCGTGTCAGCGATCAGGATGGCGTCGTGATCGCCAGGCTCGACATGGGCTGGCCGGAGTGGCGCGTGGGCGTGGACTTCGACGGTGCCCAGCATTGGACGGATCCTAAGCAGCGGACCAAGGACATCGAGCGATATGCGAAATTGTTGGAGCTGGGCTGGGTCGACGTCAGAGTGAGTCGGCGACATGCTGCACAACAAGCCGCGACTGGTTCTCGAGCGCGTCGGGACCGCGCTTCTCGACTCGAGGATGTCCACAAATGTGGTGATTGTGCAATCGCATCCGCCCTCGGCGGCGTTTTGCGCACGAAATTGCACACTCGAGCCAAGAGTGCAGAGGGGCTGGCAGTCCGTTCGCCTTGCGGTGCAGCACCGCTCGGCCGGGCACGACCGACCAGCGGCGATTCGTCGGAAGCGACACGCCCCGCGGCCGTCGACGATCAGGCTGTACCCGCCCGGCTCGGCCGGCGGCCACACCAGCGTGACGTCGGCGTGCGCCCCAGCGTTGCGGCGGGTGCTGCCGCCCGATCGCGCCGACGTCGAAGCACGCCGTCGGCCAACACCGGGTCCACCGCCACCGCGTGCGCGCGGAAATCGTCGCCGACGGTGATCAGGTAGGCGAACGTGAAGTCGGCCAACGCCTCCGCGAGCTGGTCGAGGTCGACCGGGACACTCACGATGCCGGCGCGCTCTGGCGGCCGCGAATGAGCTTGCCCGGCCGCGCCGTCCGTCGGCACACCGTTCTCGGCGATCACCTCGACCGGAGACGACCGTCGCGACGTAGCCGTCGGCGCTCTGGTCGAGTCGACGGCCCACCGCCGGGCAGGTCATGGACGATCACCGGCCGGTGCAGTGTCAGCCGCGGCGTGATCGATGACGTTCAGATCGGCCTTGTAGCCCAGGGCGATTCGTCCGCGATCGGCCAGTCCGCCGACCCGGGCCGGCACCGACGTCAGCCTGCCGCACCGCCTCGGCGACGCTCAGCCGGCCTGAAGCCCGGTCGCGCGCCCAGTGCGCCAGCATGAACGTCGGATAGCTGGCGTCGCAGATCATCCCGTAGTGCGCACCGCCGTCGCCGAGCCCCAGCACCACGTCGTCGCGCCGGATCAGCTGGCCCGACGGTGTCCAGCGAGTTGTTCTCGAAGTTGGCTCAGCGCCACGAACATCATCGCGTGCCCGTCGTCCTCGAGCAGCCGGTCGTAGGCCTCCTCCATCGGGCTGACGCCACGGGCGCGCGCGCGGGCCAGCATGCTGTCCTCGCGCGTCGGCTCGTAGTTGGCCGGATCGTTCAACGGGAAGATCCACTCCCATGCCTGGGCGAAGTACATGAACGGATGGCCCTCGCCCGGCTTGTCGGCCAGGATGCGTGCCCGCACTTCGGGTTTGCGCATCTGGCCACCCGCTGGCCAGCGGCAGGTCGGCGATCTCCTGATAGCTCGGGTAGAGCACGAACGGATTGGCGGTGAGCTCCAGCCCGATCACCAGCCCGATGGGCGGGCGAACACCTGCGCGGTGATGTCCGCGCCCGCCGAGTTGAACTTCTCGATCAGGTTGACCGCGCCCGGCCAGATGGATCACCGCAGTTGCCGGCGTCAACGAGAACGTGACGGGCAGTCCCGCGTCGGTGGCCACCTCGAACACCTGCCGCAGCACGTTCTCGTAGCCGCCGGCCGGGATGTCGGGGATGAACTGCATCAGCCCGCCACCGGCGTCGGCAACTCCGGCTGCGATGGCGGCGATCTCGTCGTAGCCGCCTCGTAACTCGGGATCGGCTTCGCCGCTGCCGGTCTTGTGGAACGCGAACCGCGACGACGACACGCCCAGGGCGCCCGACCTCGATCGGCCTCGGCGGCCAGCTTGCGCATCAGGGCCAGATCCTCGGCGGTCGCCGGCTCGCGGTCGGCGCCGCGCTGACCCATGACGTACACCCGCAGCGGCGAATGCGGCAGGTAGGCCGCCACGTCGATATCCCGTCGCCGCGACTCCAGAGCGTCGAGGTACTGCGGGAAGGTCTCCCAGTCCCACGGCAGCCCGTCGGTCATCACCACGCCCGGGATGTCCTCGACACCGGCCATGACGTCGACGAGCACGTCATGGTCCTCGGGGCGGCACGGCGCGAAGCCGACGCCGCAGTTGCCCATCAGCGCCGTGGTGACGCCGTGCGACGACGACGGCGTACATCCGGTCCGACCAGATGGCCTGGCCGTCGTAGTGGGTGTGCAGGTCGACGAACCCGGGCGTGACGAGCAGTCCGGTGGCGTCGATCTCGCGCGCGCCTGGCCCGTCGACGGCGCCGACCGCGACGATGACGCCGTCGGACACGGCGACGTCGCCTTGGTAAGGCTCGCCACCCAGGCCGTCGACGATGGTGCCGTTGCGGATGACCAGGTCATAACTCATGGAACGCCAGATTACGTCGCGGACGCCTGCCACGATGGAGCTGTGATCGATCACTTCGGAATCAACTGCGCCGACTACGCCACGTCGCAGGAGTTCTACGACCGGGTGCTCGGGGTGCTGGGCTATCTGCGGGTGATGGACGTCGGCCCGGCCATCGGGTACGGCCGCGACGGTCATCCCGCGTTCTGGATCGCCGACGGCACCGGCATGGGACCCAACCGCGAGATCCACGTCGCCTTCGCGGCGGCCGACGAGAGACGCGGTCGGGCGTTCCATGACACCGCGGTGAGCCTCGGCGCCGAATCGCTGCACGCGCCGCGGCTCTGGCCGGAGTACCACCCCGGGTACTACGGCGCGTTCGTGCGCGACCCCGACGGCAACAACGTCGAGGCGGTCTTCCACGGCGCACAACCCGCGGCCCAGGTCCCGACCAACTCCGCGTAGCGTCGGACCATGGCCGATTCCTCCTCGGATGCCACCGCCGCCCGTGAACTCCTGCGGGATGCGTTCACCCGCCTCATCGAGCACGTCCAGGACCTGACCGACGACCTGACCGACGAGATCTCGTTCTTCCGGCCCACCCCGTCCGCCAACAGCATCGCCTGGCTGCTCTGGCACAGCGCCCGGGTGCAGGACGCCCAGCTGGCCCAGATCTGCGGGCATCGATCAGGTGTGGTTCAGCGGTGGCTGGGTGGACCGCTTCGACCTGGATCTGCCGCGGGACGCGCACGGTTACGGCACATCCCCGAGGACGTCGGCAAGGTGCGCGCGCCCGGCCGATCTGCTGGCCGGGCTACTTCCACGCCGTCCACAAGGCGTCGCTGGAGTACATCGCCGGCATCACCCCCGAGGAGCTGGCGCGCGTCGTCGACGACAACTGGGACCCGCCCGTCACGGCGAGTGCCCGGCTGGTCAGCATCGTCGACGACTGCGCGCAGCATCTCGGCCAGGCGGCCTACGTCCGGGGCATCGCGCGCTGACCTGTGAAGGCGATCCTGTGGTGGCCGGCTGTCGGGCTGCCGTTGATGGTGCTGCTGGGATGGGCGGTCGGCGACGGGTCGACCCCGATCGACGACTGGTTCCAGCAGGCCCGCGGTAGCGCGGCGCGGTGGCTGCTGTTCTTCACCGACTACCGGACGGTCGGCGCCATCCTGGTGGCCACCGTCGCGCTTGCGCTGTATCGGCGGCGCTGGCTGCTGGCGGTGGTCGCGGTACTGACCCCGGTGGTGGCGGTGCAGCTGGCGCGGGTGTGCAAGGGATTGTTCGGGCGGTGGAAGGGCGACGGTCTGGCCTATCCCAGCGGGCACACCACGTTGATGGTGGTGGTGCTGGGGATGGTCATCCTGGTCGTCGGCGCGGGGGTGTGGGTGGTGCTCGGTTCCGTCGTGTTCGGACTGCTGGGTGTGTTGGGGCAGTCGGTGACTTACCACTACTTCACCGACGCCGTCGGTGCGGTGCTGCTGGGCACCTCGCTGGTGTGCATCGCGGCGACCGTCGTGGACCGCCGACGAACCTGACGCACCTGCCGTTCATCCCGGCTTCACCCGGTGGTCGCGTCGAGAGGTTATTTTCCGCGCGTGTCAGCCTTGTCCGATTTCACCTTCGTCGACGACGACGACGATGACCCGGTGCTGCTCGACGCCGCCGGTCTGGCCGTCGACACCTGGCGGGAGAACTACCCGTACGACGCACGCATGTCGCGCGCCGAGTACGAGGAGCAGAAGCGCCTGCTGCAGATCGAGCTGCTGAAGCTGCAGAAGTGGACGCAGGCGAACGGCCATCGGCACGTTGTGGTGTTCGAGGGCCGTGACGCCGCGGGCAAGGGCGGCACCATCAAACGGTTCATGGAGCACCTCAATCCGCGCGGCGCCCGCGTGGTCGCACTGGAGAAGCCGACCGAGAAGGAACGCACCCAGTGGTACTTCCAGCGCTACGTCAACCACCTGCCGTCCGCCGGTGAGATCGTGATGTTCGACCGGTCCTGGTACAACCGCGCCGGTGTCGAGCGGGTGATGGGGTTCTGCAGCCCCAAACAGCACGCCGAGTTCATCCGTCAGGCACCGCTGTTCGAGCAGATGCTGGTCAACGACGGGATCAGCCTGACCAAGCTGTGGTTCTCGGTGTCGGCGGCCGAGCAACGGACCCGGTTCACCATCCGGCAGGTGGACCCCGTCCGGCAGTGGAAGCTCTCGCCCACCGATCTCGCGTCGCTGGACAAGTGGGACGAGTACACCGCCGCCAAGGAAGACATGTTCGCCTGGACGGACACCGAGATCGCGCCGTGGACCGTCGTCAAGAGCAACGACAAGAAACGCGCCCGCATCAACGCGATGCGGCATGTCCTGGGTAAGTTCGACTACGACAACAAGGATCACGAGGTGGTCGGCCAGGCCGACCCGTTGATCGTGGGTCGCGCACTGGCGGAGTAGCGCGCGCGTCCCCGGCGGAGGAGGACGCGTGCGGTTCGTCGCGACGATGCTGATGTGGCTCGTCACGACCGTCCTGCTGGTGGCCGCCGTGCCGGCGGCGTGGGTTCAGCAGCACCTCGTCGACGAAGACGGTTACGCGGCGTTGGCCCAGAAGGCCGCGACGACGTCGCCGCTGCAGGACGCCATGGCCGGCGAACTCGGTGGCCAGCTGAAGACGATGGTCGCCGGGAGCGGCTACGACGTCGGCACCGGTGAGCTCGTCGGTGCGGCGTCGATCTACACCCGCAGCTCAGCGTTCCCCAACCAGTTCGCCCAGGCCAACCGGCTGGCGCACCGATGGCTGTTCAGCAACGCCGTGCAGGGCACCGACGCCTCGGGCCGCTGGCAGCTCGACCTGACACCCATGCTGGCCGACTCGTCCTTCCGCGCCACGCTCAACGGTTACGGAATCGAGGTGCCGTCGACGTTGGCGGTGCCGCTGACCGACAACGTTCCGCAGGGACTGCGACCCGGCAAGCTGCGGCCGTTGGCCACGTGGGGGCCGTGGGTCAGTGTCGGCCTGGCCGTGCTGGCCGGGGTGTGCGCGTTGTTGACCCTCTTCGTCGCCCGCAGTCGCGGAAAAACACTGGCGGCGCTGGGGGTTTCGGGCCTGCTGGTGGGCGCCGCCGGTTGGGCCGGAATCGAATTCGGCCGGCGTTACGTCAATGACGCGCTCATCAACACCACCGGGGACATCCGCCGGGTCGCCGATGCGATGGTGAGCACGGCCGAGGCCAGCATGCATCAGTGGCTCAACGTCACGCTGATCGTCGGCGGCGGACTGGTGCTCATCGGTGTCATCGTGTCGCTGTTGGCCAGCCTGGCGAAGACTCCCTAGGGCTCGATGACGTGCGACGGGTCGGGGCGCTGTTCGCGCGGGGCCTGGCTGTAGTCGCCCCAGGGCCCGTCCCGCCGTTCGATCGCCGCCCGGACGCCCTGCTGCTCCGCGGTCTGAATGAAGTCGAGCGCCTCGGGGGTGTTGCGCATCAAGCCGTCGAGGATGCCGCCGAGCGTCTGCGTGCTCGCCAGTCCCATGTTCTCGTAGGCCTGGTTGACGATCAGCTTCTGGGCCTGTAACTGCGACAACGGAATTCGCGCCAACTCGGTGGCGATCTCGTGGACGCGGGCCTCCAGCTCGGCGAACGGCACCGCCTCGTTGACCAGTTCCACGGCGGCGGCCTGGACACCGGTGAGCGGCCGACCGGTGAGGGAGTGCCATTTGACCTTGCTCAAACTCAGTCGGTACAGCCACATCCCGGTCAGGTACGCGCCCCACATCCGGCTGTACGGGGTGCCGATCACGGCGTCCTCGCTTGCGATCACCAGGTCGGCGCACAGCGCGTAGTCGCTGGCCCCGCCGACACACCAGCCGTGTACCTGCGCGATCACCGGCTTGGACGCACGCCAGATCGCCATGAACTTCTGGGTCGGCCCGGTCTCCCGGGAGGTGATCATCGCGAAGTCCTTGCCCGGGTCCCAGCGGCCGTCGGTCATCATCGACTCGCCCCAGTGCTGGAAGCCGCCGCCGAAGTCGTAGCCGGCGGAGAACGCCCGGCCCGCGCCGCGCAGCACGATGACCTTGACCGACGGGTCGCGTTCGGCCAGGCCGACGGCCGCCTCGATCTCGTCGGGCATCGGCGGAACGATGGTGTTGAGGTGATCAGGCCGGTTGAGGGTGATGGTGGCGATCGGGCCGTCGGTGGCGTAGAGCAGGGTCTCGAACTCAGGATTGTTGGCGTCCATCATCGCAGTGAAGTGACTTCGGCCCAGGTGGTCAAGGGGCGCGGGTCAGTTCAGTCGATCACCGAGCATGCGGTGCAGGAACGAGTAGCTCAACGCCGACTTGAAGGCGGTCTGCGCGTTGTCGGCCGCCCCGGCGTGCCCGCCTTCGATGTTCTCGTAGTACCAGACCTTCTGTCCGGCCTCTTCGAGTGCGGCCGTCATCTTCCGGGCGTGGCCGGGGTGCACCCGGTCATCCCGCGTCGACGTCGTGATCAGCACCGGGGGATAGGGCTCGTCGCCCGAAACATGTTGGTAGGGCGAGTACTGCGAGATGAACTCCCAGTCCTCGGGGTTGTCCGGGTCCCCGTACTCGGCCACCCACGACGCCCCGGCCAGCAGCAGATGGAAGCGCCTCATGTCCAGCAGCGGCACCTGGCACACCAGCGCCCCGAACAGGTCGGGGTACTTCGTCAGCATGATGCCCATCAGCAGTCCGCCGTTGCTGCCGCCCTGCGCACCGAGTTGCGGCACCGAGGTGATGCCCCGCTGGACCAGGTCGCGCGCCACGGCGGCGAAGTCCTCGGCCACCTTGTGCCGTCCCTCGCGCATGGCCTGGGTATGCCAGCCCGGCCCGTACTCGCCGCCCCCGCGGATGTTGGCCAACACGTAGGTTCCGCCGCGGGACAGCCACAACCGGCCCAGCACCCCGTCGTATCCCGGCGTCCGGGCCACCTCGAACCCGCCGTAGCCGCCCAGCAGCGTCGGACCCGGTGCCTGATCGTGTTTGTGCCCCACGACGAAATAGGGCACCGCCGTCCCGTCGTCTGAGGTCGCAAAGTGTTGCGACACTTCGAGATCCGCGGCGTCGAAGAACGACGGCGCGCGCTTGATCTCGGAGAGCGTGCCGTCGGCGGTGCCGTGCAGCAGCCGCGACGGAGTCAGGAATCCGCTCGAGTCGAGGAAGATCTCGTCACCCGTGTCGTCGGTCGCGACGACGACGGTGGTGCTGCCGTCCTCGAGGCCGGCCACCGGCTCACGTTTCCAGGTGCCCGGCGTGACCACCTCGACCCGGCTCGCGACATCGGCCAGCGTGACCATCAACAGGCGGTCGCGGGTCCAGGCGTACTGATGCAGGCAGGTGTGCTCGTCAGGCTCGAAGACAACGCTCAAATCCGCTGTGCCGTCGATGAAGTCGGTATAGGGCGCCGCGATCAGCGAACCCGCCCGGTGCCGCGCCGAGGCGGTGTACCAGTCGGTGCGCAACTCGATCAGCAGCCAGTCGCGGTGCACCGACACGGTGGCATCGGTGGGAGCGTCGATCCGCACCAGTTCGCCGTCGCGCAGTTGGTACACCTGGTCGTTGAAGAAGTCGACGGCCCGATACAACAGAGTCCGCTCGTACCCGGGGGTGCGGTCCACCGACGCCGAGACGATCACGTCGGTGATGGGTCCGGTGAACACCGTGCTCGCCTCCGACAGGGGTTGGCCACGCCGCCAACGCTTGACGATCCTCGGGTACCCGGACTCCGTCATCGAGTCAGGGCCGAAGTCGGTGCCGACCAGCACCGTGTCGTGGTCCTCCCACGCCACCTGCGACTTGGCTTCCGGCAGTTCGAACCCGTCGGCCACGAATTCTCTTGCCGTCATGTCGAATTCGCGAACGATCGCGGCGTCCGAGCCGCCCCGCGACAGGCTGACCAGCGCCCGGGTGTGGTCGGGTTCGATGACATCGGCACCGGCCCACACCCAGTTCTCGCCGTCGGCGCGGGCCAGGTCGTCGACGTCGATGACGACGTCCCAGTCCGGCTCTTCGCTTCGGTAGCTGTCCAACGTGGTGCGCCGCCACAGCCCGCGCGGGTTGGCGGCGTCGCGCCAGAAGTTGTACAGGTACTCGCCGCGCCGCCGCACGTAGGGGATCCGCGCATCGGTGTCGAGCACCTCCAGCGCCTCGGACCGCATCTGCTCGAACCGCTCGTCGCGCAACTCCGCGATGGTCGGTTCGTTGTGCCGGCGCACCCAATCCAGGGCTTCATCGCCGCCGATGTCTTCCAGCCATAGATACGGGTCGTCCGCCATGGCAGCCATTGTGGCCGCACCGGTATTGTGAGCTGTGTTACACCGCCGCGAAGAGCACAGGAGTCACTGATGGCCGTCTACACACGTCCGGGCGCAGCGGGTGCGCCGATGTCCTTCGAGTCCCGCTACGAGAACTTCATCGGCGGAGAGTGGGTGGCTCCCGCGGACGGGCAGTATTTCGGCAACCCGACGCCGGTGACCGGTGAGACGTTCTGCGAGGTGGCCCGCTCGACGGAGGCCGACATCGAGAAGGCGCTGGACGCCGCGCACGGCGCCGCACCGGCATGGGGCAAGACGTCGCCGGCCGAGCGGGCGGTGATCCTGAACAAGATCGCCGACCGGATCGAGGCCAACCTCGAGTCGATCGCGCTGGCCGAGTCGTGGGACAACGGCAAGCCGATCCGGGAGACGCTGAATGCCGACATCCCGTTGGCTGTCGACCATTTCCGGTACTTCGCCGCGGCGATCCGCGCCCAGGAAGGTTCCCTGTCCGAGGTCGACGTCGACACGGTCGCCTATCACTTCCACGAGCCGCTGGGGGTGGTGGGCCAGATCATCCCGTGGAACTTCCCGATCCTGATGGCGGTGTGGAAGCTGGCGCCGGCGCTGGCCGCCGGGAACGCGGTGGTGCTCAAGCCGGCCGAGCAGACCCCGGCCTCGATCCTGTATCTGATGTCGTTGATCGCCGACCTGTTGCCCGCGGGTGTGGTCAACGTGGTCAACGGTTTCGGGGTGGAGGCGGGCAAGCCGTTGGCCTCCAGTAACCGCATCGCCAAGATCGCGTTCACCGGGGAGACCACCACGGGGCGCCTGATCATGCAGTACGCCTCGCAGAACCTGATCCCGGTCACCCTGGAGCTGGGCGGCAAGAGCCCCAACATCTTCTTCTCCGACGTGCTGGCCGCCAACGACGACTTCCAGGACAAGGCTCTGGAGGGGTTCACCATGTTCGCCCTCAATCAGGGCGAGGTGTGCACCTGCCCGTCCCGCAGCCTGGTCCAGGCCGACATCTACGACGAGTTCCTCGCCATGGCGGCCATCCGCACCAAGGCGGTGCGCCAGGGCGATCCGTTGGACACCGAGACGATGATCGGCGCGCAGGCCTCCAACGATCAGCTGGAGAAGATCCTGTCCTACATCGAGATCGGCAAGAGCGAGGGCGCCACCGTCATCACCGGCGGGGAGCGCGCCGAGTTGGGCGGTGACCTTGCCGGTGGCTACTACGTGCAGCCGACGATCTTCGCCGGCGAGAACTCGATGCGGATCTTCCAGGAGGAGATCTTCGGCCCGGTGGTGTCGGTGACGTCGTTCACCGATTACGACGACGCGATCCGGATTGCCAACGACACCCTCTACGGCCTCGGCGCCGGGGTGTGGAGCCGGGACGGCAACACCGCCTATCGAGCCGGGCGCGACATCAAGGCCGGCCGGGTGTGGACGAACTGCTATCACATGTATCCCGCGCACGCCGCGTTCGGCGGCTACAAGCAGTCCGGTATCGGCCGCGAGAACCACAAGATGATGCTCGACCACTACCAGCAGACCAAGAACCTGCTCGTCTCCTACAGCAACAAGGCACAGGGATTCTTCTGACCATGACGAGCGAGGCCCCGCCGCGGGCGCTCATCACCGCCGCGGCCGCCGAGCTCCTGCACAGCCTGCAGGAGCGGCACGGACCGGTTATGTTCCACCAGTCCGGCGGCTGCTGCGACGGGTCCTCACCGATGTGTTACCCCGACGGGGAGTTCATCGTCGGCGACCGGGACGTCCTGCTCGGCGTCCTCGAGGGATCTCCGGTGTGGATATCCGGACCGCAATTCGAGACCTGGAAACACACCCAGCTGATCATCGACGTGGTGCCTGGCCGCGGTGGGGGATTCAGCCTCGAAACGCCCGACGGCGTGCGCTTCCTCAGCCGCGGCCGCGCCTACACCGACGACGAGAACCAGTTGCTGGCCTCTGCACCGCCGCTCACCGGAGCCGACTACGAACGGGGTCTGCGCCCTGTCGCGCAGACGGACGTCGTCATTGCCGAGGCGGCTGACGCGTGCGCAATCCCTGGTCGGCGCGCCGGAGTCGTTCAGCCATAGTCCGGCTTCGGCCGGTTATGGTCTTAAGTGTGATACCCCTGCCTCGGGCATGGCTGCTCACAAGCGCGTTGCTGGTCGGTTGTGCCACCGGCCAGGTCGCTGCCATCCTGGCCACCCTGGCGGTCGATGCGAAGATTCGACCGGATCTGGTGGTCGGACTGGTGGTCGGTGTCCCCAGCATCGTCGGCATGCTCGTCATCCTGTTGTCGGGCCGGCGCTGGATGACCGCGCTCGGAGCGTTCATCCTGGCGATGGCGCCGGGCTGGCTCGGTGTGCTGCTCGTCGTCCAGGTGGCCTCCCATGGCTGAGCAGAGCTCGATGCCGTCGACCGAGCCGCATCCGGCGCCGATCTTCGACACCGGTCCGCATCCCGGCCCGCTGCAGCCGTTGGGCTCCAGCGCGTTGCACAACTTCGACACCGACGCCTTCCTGCGCCCGGTCAACGGCCACGCCGAACCCGTCGCGGTGCCGGCCCAGCCGACCGTCGTCGCGGAGCCGGGCCTGTACATGGGGCGGTGGCAGTTCGTCTTCATCGTGGCGGCGGTGTGGGTGCTCGCCGCAGCGGCCGGGCTGGGCTTCTACTTCTGGTGGTACAGCTCGCTGCACAAGACGGTGGCGGTGTTCGCCGTGCTGATCTATCTCATCGTGTGCACGGTGGCCGCACTGCTCACCTCGATGGTGCAGAACCGGCCACCGGTGACGGCGTTGGCGATCGCGTTGATGTCCGCGCCCCTGGCCAGCACCGCCGGTGCCGCCGTGCTGCACGGTGCGTATTTCTTCGAATGGATCGCTCGCCCGGCAATCGGCTAACGCTAGGGTAGCGAGCGTGACTCACTATGACGTCGTCGTTCTCGGAGCGGGCCCCGGCGGATACGTCGCGGCGATTCGGGCGGCCCAACTCGGCCTGAACACCGCCATCATCGAGCCGAAGTATTGGGGCGGGGTGTGCCTCAATGTCGGCTGTATCCCGTCGAAGGCGCTGCTGCGCAATGCGGAACTGGCGCACATCTTCACCAAGGACGCGAAGACGTTCGGCATCAGCGGAGAGGCGACCTTCGACTACGGCGCCGCCTTCGACCGCAGCCGCAAGGTCGCCGACGGCCGGGTGGCCGGCGTGCACTTCCTGATGAAGAAGAACAAGATCACCGAAATCCAGGGCTACGGCAAGTTCACCGACGCCAACACCATCGAGGTGGCGCTCAACGACGGTGGCAGCCGAGACCGTCACCTTCGACAACGCGATCATCGCCACCGGCAGCAGCACCCGGTTGGTGCCGGGCACGTCGCTGTCGGACAACGTCGTGACCTACGAAGAGCAGATCCTGTCGCGGGAGCTGCCCGGGTCGATCGTCATCGCCGGTGCGGGGGCGATCGGCATGGAATTCGCGTACGTGATGAAGAACTACGGCGTGGAGGTCACGATCGTCGAGTTCCTGCCGCGGGCGCTGCCGAACGAGGACGCCGAGGTCTCCAAAGAGATCGAGAAGCAGTTCAAGAAGCTGGGTGTCAAGATCCTCACCGGCACCAAGGTCGAGTCCATCACTGATAACGAAGCTGACGGGACCGTCGTTGTCACCGTCAGCAAGGACGGCAAGTCCGAGGAACTCAAGGCCGACAAGGTGATGCAGGCCATCGGGTTCGCCCCGAACGTCGACGGCTTCGGACTGGATGCGGCGGGTGTGCAGCTGACCGAACGCCGTGCCATCGGCATCGACGACTACATGCGCACCAACGTCCCGCACATCTACGCGATCGGCGATGTCACCGCCAAGCTGCAGTTGGCCCACGTCGCCGAGGCGATGGGTGTGGTGGCCGCCGAGACCATCGCCGGTGCCGAGACGCTGCCGCTGGGTGACTACCGGATGCTGCCGCGCGCGACGTTCTGCCAGCCGCAGGTCGCCAGCTTCGGCCTGACCGAGGAGCAGGCCCGGGACGAGGGCTACGACGTGAAGGTGGCGAAGTTCCCGTTCACCGCCAACGGCAAGGCCCACGGACTGGCCGACCCGACCGGGTTCGTCAAGGTCATCGCGGACGGCAAGTACGGCGAGCTGCTCGGCGGCCACCTCATCGGCCCCGACGTCTCCGAGTTGCTGCCGGAGCTGACGCTGGCCCAGAAGTGGGATCTGACGGTCAACGAGCTGACCCGCAACGTGCACACCCACCCGACGCTGTCGGAGGCGCTCCAGGAATGCTTCCACGGCCTCGCCGGCCACATGATCAACTTTTGAGGCCGTCGACGGTCGTCGCCGGGATCGGCGGCTTCGTGATCGGCCACATCCTGTGGCTGATCGGTATCTCGATCGCGACATCGGCGTACCGGGTGAACTTCTGGGTGCTGATCCTGTCCGTGCTGATCTTCCTCGCCGCGATCGGGGTCGGTTATCTGGCGTGGCGGATGTATCAGCGGAAACGCTTGGTGTGGGCGGCTTTCCTGGCCTGCCTGCCGATCTCGCCGGTGATCTTCACGCTGATCGTGCTCGGGGTGACGTACCTCTAGCGCCGCCGCCGTTCTAGTCGGGAAAGTCCATCGGAACGCGCAGCGTCGCCAGGATCGCTGCGATCGCATCGTAATGGCCTGCCAGTGCGCAGAATTCGATGATCTGTCGCCGGTCGAGGTGGCCGGACAGCTCGGCGAACGTCTCGTCGGACAGGTCCCGGCCGAGCACGAACTCGTCCACCGACTTCAGCAGGGTGCGCTGCCGGTCGGTCAGCCCCTCGGCTCCCGGCCCGTCAAAGATTCTGTCCTGCAACGCCTTGTCCACCCCGCGGGAGCGGGCCAGCCGGCGATGCTGCTGCAGTTCGTACTCCGACCCGCGCAGGTGGCCCACCCGCAGGATCACCAGTTCCTTGTCGCGCTTGGGTAACTTGCCCCAGTTGAGCAGTACGCCGGAGTACGGCAGGAACGACAGGAACAGCAGCCGGTGCTGGCCGAGCGTGGTGAACAGGTGCATCTTCGGCGCTCGGATCGAGCGCGCCGCAAAGCGGGCGATAACGGAGTTCACCAGACCCAGCTCGCGACGGCGGCCTTGCGGCATGCGCTCCAGTGGCGGCATCAGGATTCCTTGACCAGATAGGGCGACACGGTGCTGCGGTGCTCGTCGATGTCCAGCGCGCGGCCCAGTGCCGGAAACGCGCGCTGCGGGCAGTTGTCCCGCTCGCACACCCGGCAGCCGGCGCCGATCGGGGTCGCGTTGTCCGACGACAGGTCCAGGCCCTCGGAGTACACCAGCCGGTTGGCGTGGCGGATCTCGCAGCCGAGGCCGATGGCGAAGGTCTTGCCTGGCTGGCCGTATCGCGCCGCCCGGCGCTCCACAGTGCGGGCCACCCACATGTAGTTGCGCCCGTCGGGCATCTGCGCAATCTGCACTCCGATCTTGCCGGGGTTGGCGAACGTCTCGTACACGTTCCACAGCGGGCACGTGCCGCCCGATGACGAGAAGTGAAAGCCGGTGGCGGACTGCCGCTTCGACATGTTCCCGGCCCGATCTACCCGGACGAACGAGAACGGGACGCCGCGCATCGACGGCCGCTGCAGCGTCGAGAGCCGGTGGCAGACGGTCTCGAAGCTCACCTGGTAGAAGGCCGAGAGACGTTCGATGTCGTAGCGGAAGTTGTCGCTCACGTCGTGGAACTGCCGGTAGGGCAGCACAGTGGCGGCGGCGAAGTAGTTGGCCAGCCCGAGCCGGGCGAGCCGGCGGGACTCGTCGCTGGTGAACTTGCCCTCCTCGACCTGTGCGTCGATCAGGTCGCCGAACTCGAGATACGCCAGCTCGGTCGCCATCCTGAAGACCTGCTGACCCGACGACAGGTGGTTGCTGATCTCGAGGGTTCGCGACGCCGGGTCGTAGCGGTGCAGCACGGTGTCGCCGAGATCGATCCGGCGGATGATGTGCACGCCGTGCACCATCGTCAACCGGTCCGACAGCTCACGGGCCAACTCGGCGCGGTGCATCCGCATGCGGACGGTCAGATCCTCGGCCGCGGTGTCCAGCTCGTGCAGGTAGTTCTGCCGCTGATAGAAGAAGTCGCGAACCTCTTCGTGCGGCATCGTGATCGACCCGGTGCCGCTGCCTCCGGTGTTGAGGTTGAACCTGTCCTCGGTGGCCTCGGCCAACTGCGCGGTGGTGATCCGGTAGCGCCGGTGCAGGTTGACCATCGCCCGGGCGATGGCGGGATGAGTGCCGACCATCTCGGCCACCTCGGTCATGTCGACGTCCAGGCCGAGGTCGCGGTCCATCGCCACCTCGCGCAGTTCGGCGACCAGCCGGGTGTCGTCCTGGGAGGCGAAGAACGTGGCGTCCACCCCGAACACCTCGGTGATGCGCAGCAGCACCGCGACGGTCAGCGGACGGGCGTCGTGCTCGATCTGGTTGAGGTAGCTCGGCGAGATCTCGAGCATCTGCGCCAGCGCGGCCTGACTGAACCCACGTTCGCCGCGCAGCTGTCGCACCCGGGAGCCGACGAATGTCTTGGCCACCCGTCCACCCTACGACCTTCTGCGAAGGTCTACTTCGCACTGTTTGCAACGAGGCGGTGATTGGCATACAGCGGGGCCTTTGGCATGATCGCGTCCAGGGACGGGGTGCACGGGAGAGGTATGAGCAGCGACAAAGGCGGCGCCGGCAGCGGTTTGGCAAAGGCGTTGATGCCGGTGCCCGACCCGCACCCCGACGTGTTCGACCGGGAGTGGCCGCTGCGGGTCGGCGACATCGACCGCGTCGGGCGTCTTCGCCTCGACGCCGCGTGCCGCCACATTCAGGACATCGGCCAGGACCAGCTGCGGGAGATGGGCCAGGAGGCGACGCACCCACTCTGGATCGTGCGCCGCACGATGGTGGATCTCGTCCGCCCCATCGAGTTCCAGGACATGTTGCGAATGCGCCGCTGGTGTTCGGGCACGTCCAACCGCTGGTGCGAGATGCGGGTGCGCATCGACGGTCGCAAGGGCGGGCTCATCGAGTCCGAGGCGTTCTGGATCAACATCAACCGGGAGACCCAGGGCCCGGCCCGCATCTCGGACGACTTCATCGAGTCACTGCAACGCACCACGGACGTCGACCGGCTGCGCTGGAAGGCGTATCTGACAGCCGGGTTCCGCGAGGACGCCAACGAGATTCGGGACTTCCCGATCCGGGTGAGCGACATCGACCTGTTCGATCACGTCAACAACTCGGTGTACTGGAAGGTCGTCGAGGAGTTCCTCGCTCCCTACCCCGAGCTGTTCGACGCACCGTTGCGCGTGACCATCGAGCACGACCTTCCGGTGGCGCTCGGCGACAAACTCGAGGTTCTCGCCCACGTGTATCCGCCGGGTTCCACCGACAAGTTCGGTCCGGAACTGGCCGACCGCACTGTTAGAACGCTCACATATGTGGTCGGCGACGAGGTCAAAGCCGTTGCGTCGATCTTTCCGCTCTGAGACGAGCCGGTTAACAGTACGAGCGTACTGACCAGCGAAAAGTCGCTACCGGGCGGTAACTTCTGAACCGTTCAAGCCGCGCACCGTCTTCGCAAAATTTGCAAAGTCTCGTCGCTCGTTGGCGAAAATTGGCATTGTCAACGCCTTGAACTGCACTGATGCCGCGAGGCATGCTCGGGTCGGTACACCCGCGAAAACTACGTGACGTTAACAAGGAGCAGCCCGATGTCCAACGTTGGCAAGCCGAAGACCCCCCAAGAGATCCAGCGCGACTGGGACACCAACCCCCGCTGGAAGGGCATCACCCGCACCTACACGCCGGCCGACGTCGTCGCGCTGCAGGGCACCGTCGTCGAGGAAGCCACCCTGGCCCGTCGCGGCGCCGAGGTGCTCTGGAGCCAGCTGCACGATCTCGAGTTCGTCAACGCGCTCGGCGCGCTGACCGGCAACATGGCCGTCCAGCAGGTCCGCGCCGGCCTGAAGGCGATCTACCTGTCGGGCTGGCAGGTCGCCGGTGACGCGAACCTGTCCGGCCACACTTACCCTGACCAGAGCCTGTACCCCGCCAACTCGGTTCCCCAGGTCGTCCGCCGGATCAACAACGCGCTGCTTCGTGCCGACCAGATCGCCACGGTCGAGGGCGACAAGTCGGTGGAGAACTGGCTGGCCCCGATCGTCGCCGACGGCGAGGCCGGATTCGGCGGCGCGCTCAACGTCTACGAGCTGCAGAAGGCCATGATCGCCGCCGGTGTCGCGGGTTCGCACTGGGAGGACCAGCTGGCCTCCGAGAAGAAGTGCGGCCACCTGGGCGGAAAGGTGCTGATCCCCACCCAGCAGCACATCCGCACGCTGACGTCGGCCCGGCTCGCGGCCGACGTGGCCGACGTGCCGACCGTGGTCATCGCCCGCACCGACGCCGAAGCGGCCACCCTGATCACCTCCGACGTCGACGAGCGCGACCAGCCGTTCATCACCGGTGAGCGGACCAAGGAAGGCTTCTACCGGGTCAACAACGGCCTCGAGCCGTGCATCGCCCGCGCCAAGGCCTACGCGCCGTACTCCGACCTGATCTGGATGGAGACCGGCACCCCGGACCTGGAGCTGGCCCGCAAGTTCGCTGAGGGCGTCAAGTCGGAGTTCCCCGACCAGATGCTGGCGTACAACTGCTCGCCGTCCTTCAACTGGCGCAAGCACCTGGACGACTCGACCATCGCCAAGTTCCAGAAGGAGCTCGGCGCCATGGGCTTCAAGTTCCAGTTCATCACCCTCGCCGGCTTCCACGCCCTCAACTACTCGATGTTCGATCTGGCCTACGGCTACGCCCGCAACCAGATGAGCGCCTACGTGGAGCTGCAGGAGCGCGAGTTCGCCGCCGAGGAGCGCGGTTACACCGCCACCAAGCACCAGCGCGAGGTCGGCGCCGGTTACTTCGACCGGATCGCCACCACCGTCGACCCCACCAGCTCGACCACCGCGCTGACCGGCTCGACCGAAGAGGGCCAGTTCCACTGATCCACTGAGCGACGCGAAGTGGAAAATCGGCCGAAGTCACTGAGCGAAGCGAAGTGAAAATCGGACAAAGTCACTGAGCCGCTGACGCTGACATCAGGCCCCGTCCTTATATTGGGCGGGGCCTGATGCTGTGTAAGGGAGAGATTGTGAGCATTGAACGGGTAGGCGTCGTCGGTGGCGGTCAGATGGGCTCGGGGATCGCCGAGGTGTCGGCGAAGGCCGGTGCGAACGTGATCGTCTTCGAGCCGACCGAGGAGCTGGCTGAGGCGGCCCGCAAGCGCCTCACCGGATCGCTGGAGCGCGCGACGAGCAAGGGCAAGCTGAGCGAGGGCGATCGCGACGCCGCGCTTGGCCGCCTGAGCTACACCACCGATCTCGCCGACCTGGCGGACCGCCAGCTGGTGATCGAGGCGGTCGTCGAGGACGAGGCGGTCAAGGGCAAGATCTTCGCCCGGCTCGACGAGCTCATCACCGATCCGGACGCGGTGCTGGCATCCAACACCTCGAGCATCCCGATCATGAAAATCGCTGCGGCAACGAAGAATCCGAGCCGAGTGCTCGGACTGCACTTCTTCAACCCGGTACCGGTGCTGCCGCTGGTGGAGCTGGTGAGCACGCTCGTCACCTCCGAGGGCGCACTGCAGCGCACCGAGGAGTTCGCGACCGGGGTGCTGGGCAAGAAGGTCGTGCGGTGCAGCGACCGGTCGGGCTTCGTCGTCAACGCGCTGCTGGTGCCCTACCTGCTCGCGGCGATCCGGATGGCCGAGGCCGGCCTCGCCACCGTCGAAGACATCGACACGGCCGTGGTGGCGGGGCTGTCGCATCCGATGGGTCCGCTGCGGCTGAGCGACCTGATCGGCCTGGACACCATGAAGTTGATCGCCGACTCGATGTTCGACGAGCTAAAGGACCCGCACTATGCGCCGCCGCCGTTGTTGCTGCGCATGGTCGAGGCCGGCCTGCTCGGGAAGAAGTCGGGCAAAGGTTTCTACACCTACTGAGCCGTGCCGTATGTGCAATTAACAAGCTCGTTAGCTACGCTGCCTCTCAGCAGGGGCCTTTGGGGGCGTGGTCGAAGGGTAGAGATGATGGCGGGCGTCGAATCGGATCTGACTCCTTACTACGAGGAATCTCAGTCGATCTACGACGTTTCCGACGACTTCTTCGCTCTGTTCCTCGGGCCCACGATGGGCTACACCTGCGGTTACTACGAGAACGAGGACATGGGGCTGGACGAGTCCCAACTCGCGAAGTTCGACCTGGCACTCGGCAAGCTCGACCTCGAGCCCGGCATGACGCTGTTGGACGTCGGCTGCGGCTGGGGCGGCGCGCTGGAGCTGGCCGTGCAGAAGTACGACGTCAATGTCATCGGCATCACACTGAGCCGCAACCAGTCGGAGTTTGCCCGCCGGCGCCTGGCCAAACTGGACACCTCCCGCTCGGTGGAGGTCCGGATGCAGGGCTGGGAGGAGTTCGACGAGCCCGTCGACCGCATCGTCAGCATCGGCGCCTTCGAGGCGTTCAAGGCCGAGCGGTACCCGCTGTTCTTCGAGAAGGCCTACAAGGTGCTCCCCGGCGACGGCCGCATGCTGCTGCACACGATCCTCGCGCACACCCAGAAACACTTCCGCGACAACGGGATCAAGCTCACCATCAGCGACCTGAAGTTCATGCGTTTCATCGGCACCGAGATCTTCCCCGGTGGGCAGCTACCCGCGGTGGAGGACATCGAACAGCTGGCCGCCGATTCCGGCTTCACCCTCGAGCGGGTGCATCTGCTGCAGCAGCACTACGCCCGCACTCTGGACATGTGGGCCGATAATCTGATCGCCCACCACGACGAAGCGGTGAAGATCACCTCAGACGAGGTCTACGAGCGCTACATGAAGTACCTGACCGGCTGCGCGGACTTCTTCCGCCGCGGCATCACGAACATCGGTCAGTTCACCCTCGTCAAGTCCTGAGACGGCTCAGGCCCCGGCCAGCTTCTTCTTCTCCTCCTCGACGTCGAAATCGGCTGGCGGCCACGTCAGCTTGATGCTCTTCAGGGCCTCGATGAGCAGCTCGTTGACGGCCAGCCGGGTGTACCACTTCTTGTCGCACGGAACCACGAACCAGGGCGCGTGCTCCGTCGACGTCCGGTCCAGCACGGCCTGGTAGGCCTCCTGGTACGCCGGCCACAGCTTGCGTTCGTCGAGGTCACCGGGGTTGTACTTCCAGTACCGGTCGGGCCGCTCGAGCCGTTCGGCCAGCCTGCGCTTCTGCTCGTCGAGCGAGACGAACATCGCGACCTTGACCACCGTCGTGCCCGAGTCGACGAGTTCGGCCTCGAAGGCGTTGATCTCGTCATAGCGCGGTTCCCACACCTCGCGTGGCACCAGGTCGTGCACCCGCACCACCAGCACATCCTCGTAGTGGGACCGGTCGAAGACGCCGATGTGCCCGGGCGGCGGCAGGGCCTTGCGGATCCGCCACAGGTAGTGGTGGGCCCGTTCCTCCTCGGTCGGCACGCCGAAGCTGGTGTAGCGGATGCCCATCGGGTTGCCCGCCCCCACGACGTGCTTGACGATGCTGCCCTTGCCCGCGGTGTCCATGCCCTGCAGCACCAGCAGCAGCGAGCGGTTGTCACCCGCCTTGCCGTTGGCGTACAGCATCTCCTGCAGACCGGCGAAACGCTCGTTGCGCTCGGTCTGGACGGCTTCGGAGCCGTCCTTCGAACCGGTGTATCCGGGGCTGGAGTCGGTGTCGATGTCGGCGATCTTGTCGCCGGGACGGAACTGGAGGATCTTGTGCGGTTCGTGGGTCCACTCGGCGGGCAGCTCGGCCATAGCCGAGAACACTATTACCGATTACAGCGTGGACGGCACGATCGGCGAGGGGTGCGGCTGGGAGTTGAACTTCTCCAGCGAGCCGCCGGCCTCGACGATGCCGCACAGGGCGTTCCAGCACAGCATCGTCAGGTAGTCGATGAGCTCGTCGGACGTGGTGCGCTGATTCGACATCCAGGAGTGGGTCGCAAGCTGCACCCCGCCGACGATCAGGTACGACCACGGCTCCACCCCGTGGGTGTCCATCCCGACCATCTGCATGCGCCGGCGCAGCATCACCGCGAGCATCCGCGCGATGATTCGCTCCGAATCCGCGACGACCTTGTTTTTGCTGGCCGAACTGTTTGCCATGACAAATCGGTAGGGCTCGGGCTCGCTGGCGACGGTCTCGACGTAGACGCGGATGATCTCGCGGGTCAGGTCGAAACCGTCCAGGTTCGACGACAGCGCCGCGGCCATGTTCGGGATCAGCGTCGTTTGCGCGAACCGCATCATCACCGCGGTGGTGAGGTCGTTCTTGTCGACGAAATAGCGGTAGAGAACGGTCTTGGAGACACCGATCTCCGCAGCTATCTCGTCCATGCTGACGTCGCGTCCGCGTTGGCGGATAGCCTCCAGCGCGCCGTCCACCAGCTCAGTGCGTCGTTCCACCTTGTGCTGATGCCAGCGGCGTTTACGGCCGTCGGTTTTCACCCCGGTTTTATCCAGGGCTGGGCTGATCTGCTGTGCCACTATCGCGGAGTCCGTTCCCCTTGTTCTCCTGGATTCTACGGCCACCCCGGCGATCCGTTGCCCATGCAACAGGCCTGTCTTGACGGCAAGGTCACATTAACTGGGTCGCGACATAGCGGATGATGGTGGAGTGGCACACAGACAGGACCTTCCGGCTTTGCCGGCCGGGGTGATCCGGGCGGGCGCCTCCTTCGCCGAGTCGTTCGCCGGTGCGGACTCGGCGGCGGACGCCGAGCGGCGGCGCGGACTGCGCCGGATGAAGGCCGTCGCGCTGGGCTTCCTGATCGGCGCGACGATCATCTTCCTGGCCTGCAGGTGGGGCCAGGCCCAGGGCGGACCGGCCTGGATCGGCTATGTGGGGGCGGCCGCCGAGGCGGGCATGGTGGGCGCCCTGGCTGACTGGTTCGCCGTCACGGCGCTGTTCCGCCACCCGCTGGGCCTGAAGATTCCGCACACCGCCATCATCAAGCGCAAGAAGGACCAGCTCGGCGAGGGTCTGGGAATGTTCGTACGGGAGAACTTCCTGTCCCCGGCCGTGGTGGAGACCAAGCTGCGCGACGCGCACGTGGCGGGCCGACTCGGCAAGTGGCTCTCGGAGCCGGCGCACGCCGACCGGGTGGCCGACGAGGCCGGCACCGTCCTGCGTGTCGTGGTGGAGTTGCTCAACGACGAGGACATTCAGCAGGTCATCGACCGCACCATCATCAAACGGGTCGCGGAGCCGCAGTGGGGGCCGCCGGTGGGCCGGGTGCTGGGCCAACTGCTGGCCGAGAACCGCCAGGAGGCGCTGATCCAGCTGCTGTGCGACCGGGCCTTCGAGTGGTCGCTGAACGCCGGCGAGACCATCGAACGGGTGGTCACCCGGGACTCGCCGACCTGGTCGCCGCGCTTCGTCGACCAGCTGGTCGGTGACCGCATCCACCGCGAGCTGATGGACTTCACCGACAAGGTCCGCCGTAACCCGAATCATGAACTGCGTCAATCGGCTACGCGATTCCTGTTCGAGTTCGCCGCCGACCTGCAGAACGACGACGCCACCATCGCCCGGGCCGAGACGGTCAAGGAACAGCTCATGGCCCGCGACGAGGTGACCCGGGCGGCCGAGACGGCGTGGAAGACGTTGAAGCGCTTGGTGATCGAGGGCGTGGACGACCCGTCGAGCACTCTGCGCGCCCGGATCGCGGATTCCGTTGTGCACATTGGGGAGTCGCTGCGCGACGACGTCGAACTGCGCGACAAGGTGGACAACTGGATCGTGCGCGGTGCGCAGCACCTGGTCGGCCAGTACGGCGCGGAGATCACCACGATCATCACCGACACGATCGAGCGCTGGGACGCCGAGGAGGCCAGCGAGCGCATCGAACTGCACGTCGGACGGGACCTGCAGTTCATCCGGATCAACGGTACCGTGGTGGGCGCGCTGGCCGGCCTGGCGATCTACACAGTGGCGCAAATCATATTCTGACCTGCGCTAACTAGTGCTTGCAAAAGCTAGCACCCCGGCGTAGTGTGAAATCCGTTCGTACCGGATGACCCATTGCGCGAGGAGGTGAAGACCATGGCACAGGACGCAGATCTGGCCGCTGTGGTCAGCAACGCCGCACTCGACATCGGCAGCTTCATCCGATCGCAGCGGGAAGCCGCTCAGGTATCGGTGCGACAGCTGGCCGAGAAAGCCGGTGTCAGTAATCCCTATCTGAGTCAGATCGAACGAGGGCTGCGCAAGCCCTCGGCCGAGGTACTGAGCCAGATCGCCAAGGCGCTGCGGATGTCAGCCGAAGTGCTCTACGTGCGGGCCGGAATTCTCGAACCGCGAGAGGCGAGTCAGGTGCATCACGCGATCATCGGCGACACCGCGATCAGCGAGCGCCAGAAGCAGGTTCTGCTCGATATCTACACGTCCTTCTGTCAGCAGAACGAGGGTGCGCGTGAGGAGCCGCCGACTGATTGACCGCGTCACAACCACATCGAAAATCACGTCACAACAAGAAGAATGTCTGAAACGGAAAGGAGCCATTGTCATGGCTGAGAACAACAACATCGAGGACCTGAAGGCACCGCTGCTCGCGGCTGTCGGCGCTGCCGACCTGGCCCTGGCCACCGTGAACGAGATCCTCGTGAGCCTCCGCGACCGCGCTGAGGATGCCCGCACCGAGGCCAGCACCCGCGTCGAAGAGCGTCGCGCCGCGCTGACCAAGCTGCAGGAAGACCTGCCCAAGCGCACCGGCGAACTGCGCGGCAAGCTCACCACCGAGGAGCTGCGCAAGGCCGCCGAGGGCTTCGTCGAGGACGCCACCGCGACCTACAACAGCCTCGTCGAGCGCGGCGAGGCCGCTCTGGAGCGGCTCCGCAGCCAGCCTGAGTTCAAGGATGCGGCCGCGCGTGCCGAGGGTTACGTCGACCAGGCCGTGGAGCTGACCCAGGAAGCGCTGGGCAACGTCTCGTCGCAGACCCGCGCCGTCGGCGAGCGCGCCGCCAAGCTGGTCGGCGTCGATCTGCCCACGAAGGCTCCGGCCAAGAAGGCTCCGGCCAAGAAGGCCGCCGTCAAGAAGGCCCCGGCCAAGGCTGCCGCCAAGAAGGCTCCGGCCAAGAAGGCTCCGGCCAAGAAGGTCACCCAGAAGTAAGACAGTTCGACCCGGGGACGGTACCCGCATAGGCTTGCTCACTGTGAACCAGCTTGTGGGTACCGTCCTCTTCGTTTTGTCGGTCGCGGTGTTCGCGATGAATGTGTACGCCTTCGTCCACGCAGCGATGCAACGGCCGGACGCTTATACCGCCGCAGGGAAGCTGACAAAGCCCGTCTGGCTGGTCATCCTCGGGCGCGGCAGCCCTGCTGTCCTGGGTGCTGGGCGTCACCGGGGTGGCCATCTCGGCCGTCGCCGCCGGCGTGTACCTCGTCGACGTGCGGCCCAAGCTGCTCGAGATCCAGGGAAAATCGCACTGATCGCCGCGCGCGCCGCTGCTGGCCGCGATCGCCGCGATCCCCGTCGCCGTGGGCCTGGCCGCTCCGGCATCGGCCAACTCCGATCCGGCCCCCCCGTTCATCGACCACGCGACGTGGGTGGACTTCGACGGGCTGGCCAGGCTGAGGGTCTACCCGACGGTGGCCGGCCGGGTCGCCTCCAGCCGGCTGAACAAGCCGCCGTGGGAGGCCGACGAGGCCTGGGGCGAGGTGCTCACGCTGGCACCGGGTGCCGACACCGCCGGCATGCGCGCCCAGTTCGTCTGCCACTGGCGCTTCGCCGAGATCGCGCAGCCGGGCAAGACCAGCTGGAACCTGGAACCGTGGCGCCCCGTCGTCGGCGGCCAGGCGATGGTCGACGCCGAACTGCAACCCGGGCGGCGGTGAAGAGCCGTCCTGATGGAGTTCTCCCGATCTGCCGTGGCCGCACTCGTCGACCACACGCTGCTCAAGCCCGAGGCCACCGAGGCCGACGTCGCCGCCCTGGTCACCGAGGCGCTCCAGCTGGGTGTGTTCGCCGTCTGTGTGTCGCCGTCGATGGTTCCGGCGGCCGTCCGGGCCGCGGCAGCCCAGCCCGCCGCGCTCACCATCGCCTGCGTCGCGGGCTTCCCGTCCGGTAAGCATCTGCCGGCCGTCAAGGCGCGGAGGCGGCGCTGGCCGTCGAGTCGGGCGCTCACGAGGTCGACATGGTCATCGACATCGGCGCCGCGCTGGCCGGCGACTTCGCCGCCGTCGCCGCCGACGTCGCGATGGTCCGGGCGGCGATCCCGGACGCGGTGCTCAAGGTGATCGTCGAATCCGCCGCGCTGCTCAGCCTCGCCGACGATCGCACGCTGGTCGCGGTGTGCCGAGCCGCCGAGGACGCCGGCGCCGACTTCGTCAAGACCTCCACCGGCTTTCACCCCGCGGGCGGGGCATCCGTCCCGGCGGTCGCGCTGATGGCCGACACCGTCGGCGGCCGACTGGGCGTCAAGGCCAGTGGCGGTATCCGCACCGCCGAGCACGCCATCGCGATGCTCGACGCCGGTGCCACCCGGCTGGGCCTGTCCGGCACCAGTGCGGTGCTCGACGGTCTGACCTGAGCCTTACAGCCCCGCGAAGCAGGGGTCTTCTTGACCGTTGGGAATGGTCGCGTCGCGGGTGATGAACTTCGCCGTCACTCCGGTGTCGGTCACCGCGACGCTGTCGGCGTGAATGCCCATCGGCAGGTTCTTGGTCAGGGTGGAGGTGAACGCGTCCAGCGCCGGCTGCACCGTCTCCCGCGGCAGGCTGAAGCCCAGCCCGGTCAGGTCGACCACCTGCAGCGTCAGGCCGCCGTTGGACACCTCCGGCTTGGCCGTCACCGTGCCGATGCCGCCCTGAATCTCGATGGTGCCGTCGGACGGTCTGGTGGACACCCCGCTGACCAGACCACCCAGGAACGGGATCGCGTCCTGCACGGTCTGCTTGATGCCGTCGCTGGACCAGGTGATCGTGGCGTCCAGGGCACCCATGGTGCCGGCCGAGTCCGCGGTCTTGTTCAGCTGGATGTCGTTGAGCTGCAGGTTGAGCTTCATGCCCTTGGCCTCGCCGGATCTGATTGCCGGCGGTCTCCACGGAGATGTTGTCGTAGTGCCGGGCCAGGTGCTGCAACAGGAACGGGCGCATGCCGAAGGACACCTTGGCCTGGTCCTGCACCACGCACGAGACCGCGTTCGCCACCACCGAATCGGCGCGGTGCCGGACGTACAGTTCGGCGCCCAGCAGTCCGGCGAGAGCGACGGCCACGACGATGACGAGCACCAGCACGATCGACAGCGGGTCGCGCAGGAACCGCAGCCGGGCGGGCCCGGGAGGGCTGGGCCTCTTCGGGAGGGGGCTCCGACCGGGGGATGTGCTGGGTCGCGGCGTCCATCGGGCTGCCGGGACGGGTTGAATTGCCGGGTGGGTTGATCGGGCGGTCCCTGCGGCGGGGCCGCCGGGCGGGCCCACTCGGTGGGCTCTCCCGGACCGACAGGACGGCCGGGACCCTGTGGCGGATTCGTCACCCGGGCGATTCTGCCTTATCAATATGTGCGAACTCTGAGCGGTTACGCAGCACCGCGAGGGTCTCGCGGACCTGGGCGATGCCGGCGGTGTCGATATCGGCCACCACAAGTTCCTGATCCGCATCCGCCGACGCCACGATCTCACCCAGCGGGGAGGCCACCAGACTGCCACCGACACCGGTCGGGGCCTTGGACGAGGTGGCCAGCTCCCGGCCGGGATAGGCCTGCCCGGCCGCGGCGATGAAGCAGGTCGAGTCCAGGGCCCTGGCGCGGGCCAGCAAGGTCCACTGATCGAGCTTGCCCGGTCCGGCGCCCCAGGAGGCGCCGACGGCGATCACCGCGGCACCCCGATCCGCCAGCTCGGTGTAGAGCGACGGGAAGCGGATGTCGTAGCACAGCGTCAGTCCGACCCCGATGCCGTCGACGGTGATCACCACCGGTTGACGCCCCGCGGCGACACCCGACGACTCGGTGAAGCCGAACGCGTCGTAGAGGTGGATCTTGTCGTAGTGCGCGTCGACGCCGGGTCCGACGGCCAGCAGCGTGTTGGTGACGCGGCCGTCCGGGACCGGGGTGAACATCCCCGCCAGCACCGTGACCCCGGTGTCGGCGGCGATCCGGCGGACGCCGTCGGCCCAGGGTCCGTCGAGGGGCTCGGCGACGGGCGCCAGCGGCACCCCGAACCGGCACATGGTGCCTTCGGGGAACACCACCAGCGTCGCACCGGCCTCGGCCGCCTGCCGCGTGTAATCCTCGACCAGCGCCAGGTTCGCCGCGGGTTCGGTGCTGGACAGGATCTGCGCCAGCGCGACTCGCATGTTCCCCAGCCTAGATGGCCGCCTGCGGTGCCACCGTCGCCCACGGCACGGTCAGCACCGCGTCCCGCACGCTGCGGCGCTGCGGTTCGATCGGTATACCCGCGGCGTCCAGCGCCGCCAGCGTCGCCCGCCAGCGGGCGCGGGGACCGAACACCGACTGCCCGGCCGCCGCGGCCCAGGCGTGGTCGGCGGCGCCCAGCAGATCATGGATCGGTTGACCCGGAACATTGTGGTGGATAAGCACTTTCGGTAGTCGTTCGGCCAAGTCGGATGGTCGCTCGATGTGGCGGGGATCGCAGGCCAGCGTCAGGCTCACCGGCCCGTCGCAGTCCAGCAACACCCAGCTGCTGCGCCTGCCCAGCTCGTCGCAGGTGCCGTCGACGATCAGTCCGCCCGGCGCCAGCCGGGACTGCATCTGTTGCCACGCCGCGGCGACGGCGTCCTCCGGGTACTGCCGCAATACGTTGAAGGCCCGCACCAGGACCGGGTGCAGTCCGGCGAGTTCGAAGCCGCCGGACCGGAACTCGACGGCGCCGGACTGCGCGCTGCGAGCGGCAGCCACCCGCTCCGGGTCGATCTCGAGGCCGACGACGCGGACGTCGGGCCGTACCGGGTGCAGACGTTGCGCCAGTTCCAGGGTGGTGACCGGCAGCCGCCCATAGCCGAGGTCGACGACCACCGGATCCGTGGCGGACTGCAGCACCGCCCGGACTTGCGGCGAGTGCACCAGCCAGCGGTCGGCGCGACGTAGCCGATTGGCGCCGGTGGTTCCCCGGGTCGGGATGCCGACCGGGCGCCCGGGACTAGCTATGGCCGGCGATCCATTCGACGGTGAAATTGCCTTCGGTGGTGAACAGGTTCTTCACCGCGGTGGCCAGCAGCGGCTCGAGCTTGCCGCCGATGATCGGCACCTTGATCCGGCAGGAGCTGGTCAGCTGCAGCTGGCTGCCCGTGGCGGTACTGGACAGCGAGCACTGTCCGGCGATGTCGACCGGTGCCGAAACCCGTGCGGTGTAGCGACCGCCCGCGCGCTCCGCCGATGCGTCGAAGGGGTCGAAGTGCTGTTCGCGCATGACGACGAACTTTCCCGGAACGACTTTGCGGGCGATCGACGGCAGGTCCTTGGCGGTCATGATGTGGGCGAAGTGCACGTCGGTGCCGCTGTCGCCGGTCTTGAGCTCCCTGAGCTCCGTGTCGAGGTTGCACGACTTCCAGAAGCCGACCAGGTCCTCCCAGTACTCCACGGTGGTGAAGCGCTGATAGAGCACGTCGACGGGCACGTCGAGGCTCACGGTGTGGTCCACGCTGCGGGGCATGGCCACACGCTACCTGCGCGGTCAGAAGTTCTCGGCGATCCACAGGGTGGTGAACCGCTGCTCGGCGATCAGCAGTTCGACGAGCTGGTTTCCGATGAAGTTCTCCACCTTGGCGCCGACCAGCGGGATGCGGACCTCGACGGTGGCGCGAAAAGCCAACCGGGCGTTCGCATTCACGGGAGCGAGCTCGGCGTCGCCGGTCAATGCGACCGGTGCCCCCGCGATCGCGCCGTTGACCGTGCCGTTGGCCCGGCCGTCGAGCAGCGCCGACCAGCTCTCTTCACGCTGAATCCGAAGGTCCCCGCGATGAAACTGGGTGACCACCGCGGGCAACCGGTCGACCCGCAGGATCTGCGTCGTCACCACGTCCACGCTGCCGTCGGTCCCCAGTTGCATCGAGTCCAGCGTGGCGTCGTCGGCGCCGGAGTCGGCCAGCCGGGCCAGCCAGTACTGCTCGTCGCGAAATGCCTGGTGGACCTGTTCGACGCTGCCCTCGTAGTCGGTGGCCATGTCGAATGAGCGCGGCATAGGTGGTGAGGCTACCGTTACCGGACGTGGTCACCACTGGATTCGGGGGCGCGACGGTCGAGTACGACGTGTCGCTGGCGCCGCTGACCACGCTGCGGGTCGGCCCGGTCGCGCGCCGCCTCATCACCTGCACCACCACCGAGCAGATCGTTACGACGCTGGCCGCCCTCGACCGGGCGGGCGATGGCCCGCCCTTGGTGCTGGCGGGCGGTTCCAACGTGGTGATCGCCGACGACCTGACCGACCTCACCGTCGTCCGGCTGGCCACCACGGCCGTCCGCATCGACGGTTCGCTGCTGCGGGCGGAGGCCGGTGCCGGCTGGGACGACGTGGTCCGGGCCGCGGTCTCGGCCGGGTTGGGCGGGCTCGAATGTCTGTCGGGAATCCCGGGTTCGGCCGGCGCGACCCCGGTCCAGAACGTCGGCGCCTACGGCGTGGAGGTCGCCGACACCCTGACCCGGGTGCGGCTGCTGGACCGGCACACCGCCGAGGCGCGCTGGCTGCCCGGGACCGAACTGGGGTTCGGCTACCGCCACAGCGTCTTGAAGAACTCCGATGCCGCGGTCGTGCTGGAGGTCGAGTTCGCCCTCGACGAGTCCGGCCGGTCGGCCCCGCTGCGCTACGGCGAGCTGACCACCGCCCTCGGCGTCGCGGTGGGTGAGCGGGCCGAGCCGGCCGAGGTGCGCCGCACGGTGCTGGCGCTGCGCAGCCGAAAAGGCATGGTGCTCGACGACGAGGACCCGGACACCTGGAGTGTCGGTTCGTTCTTCACCAATCCCGTGGTGGCGCCCGAGCAGTTCGAGCGGCTGCAGGCCGGCCACGCCGGCCCGGTGCCGCACTACCCGGCCCCCGACGGAGTCAAGCTCGCCGCCGGCTGGCTGGTCGAGCACGCCGGCTTCGGCAAGGGCTACCCCGATTCGGGCGCGGCCTGCCGGCTGTCCACCAAACACGCCCTGGCCCTGACCAACCGCGGGACGGCGACCACCGCCGACGTGCTGACGCTGGCGCGGACGGTGCGGGACGGGGTCCGCGACGTGTTCGGCATCACCCTGATACCGGAACCGGTGCTGGTCGGCTGCGTGCTGTAGCTCGGCGTTTCGCCCCGAACGCCTGATTTCGCCTATCTTTGATTGACGTGAGCCCCGCCAACAGTCTGCCGCCGGTCAACCGGCGACGAGCGCTGGCGGCATTGGGGCTCGGCGTCGTCGCCCCCGGCGCGCTCGCCGCGTGCTTCGGCGGTTCGGGCAAGGGGTCGCAGGCCAACACGCCGCCGCCCAAACCCGCCCTGACCTTCGCGCCGGACAACGCCGCCAAGGACGTGCTGCCCACGGCTCCGGTGAGCCTGGTGGTCAAGGACGGCTGGTTTCAGCGGATCCTTCTGGCCAACGCCGAGGGCAAGCCCGTCGCCGGCACGCTGAACCGCGACCGCACCGCGTTCACCGCCACCGAACCGCTGGGCTACGGCACGGCCTACACCTGGACCGGTTCGGTGGTCGGCCGCGACGGGCAGGCCGTTGCGGTCACCGGCGGCTTCGCCACCATCGCCCCGACGACGCAGGTCAACGGGCAGTTCCAGCTCTCGGACGGGCAGACCGTCGGCATCGCGGCGCCGATCATCCTGCAGTTCGACGCCGCCATCGACGACCAGTACCGGCCCGCCGTCGAGAAGGCACTGACCGTCACCACGAATCCGCCCACCGAGGGCAGTTGGGCGTGGCTGCCCGACGAGTCCCAGGGGTCGCGGCTGCACTGGCGCACCCGGGAGTACTTCCAGCCCGGAACCACCGTGCACGTCGACGCGCGGCATTACGGCGTGCAGTTCGCCGAGGACGCCTACGGGGCGGCGGACTCCACCCTGGACTTCGCCATCGGGCGTCGCCAGGTGGTCAAGGCCGAGGCGTCGTCGCACCAGATCCAGGTGATCACCGACGACGGCGTGATCATGACGCTGCCGTGCAGCTACGGCGAGGCCGACCTGCCCCGCAACGTGACCCGCAGCGGCATCCACGTGGTCAGCGAGAAATACGCCGACTTCTACATGTCCAACCCGGCCGCCGGTTACAGCAACGTGCACGAGCGCTGGGCGGTGCGCATCTCCAACAACGGCGAGTTCATCCACGCCAACCCCAACAGCGCCGGCGCGCAGGGCAACACCAACGTCACCAACGGCTGCATCAACCTGTCGACATCGGATGCCGAGAGGTACTTCAGCACCGCCATCTACGGCGACCCCGTCGAGGTGACCGGAACCTCGATCCAGCTGTCCTACGCCGACGGCGACATCTGGGACTGGGCGGTGGACTGGGACGAGTGGAAATCCATGTCCGCCCTGTCCGGCGAGTCACCGTCGAACATCCCGAGCACCGCTCCGGTCACGCCGGCCGACGCCCCGACGTTGTCGGGCACACCCACGACAACAACCACGACGACGACGACCGACGACTACGACGACGTCCGCGCCGCCTAACCCCGGCGGTTGAACCGGCTCGCGCTGGCCTGGTCGCGCGGCCGGATGATGATCTGGTCGAGGTTGACGTGCGACGGGCGCGAGGCGACGAACCCGATGACCTCGGCGACGTCCGCGGCAGCCAGCGGCGTGATTCCGGTGTAGACCGCGTCCGCGCGCTGCTCGTCACCACCGAATCGCACCAGCGAGAACTCGGTCTGGACCGCGCCCGGCGCGATCTCGGTCAGCCGAACGGGCTTGCCCAGAAGTTCACCGCGCAACGTGCGATGCAGCGCGCCCTGCGCGTGCTTGGCGGCGGTATAGCCACTGCCGCCGTCGTAGACCTCCATCGCGGCGATCGACGTGACCGTGACGATCAGGCCATTGCCCGACTCGATGAGCTTGGGCAGCAGCGCCCGGGTCACCCGCAGTGTCCCGATGACGTTGGTCTCCCACATCCAGCGCCAGTTCTCCAGGTTCGCCTCGGCGACCGGCTCGAGCCCCCTGGCGCCGCCGGCGTTGTTGATCAGCACGTCGACCCGGCTCAGCCCGGCGGCGAGCGCCTCGACCGCGGCGTCGTCTGTGACGTCCGCCACGACGGCGGTGCCGCCGATCTCGTCGGCCAATCGTCGGATGCGATCGGCACGCCGCGCCACGGCGATCACGTGGAAGCCTTGGGCGGCAAGGGTTTTCGCCGTCGCCTCGCCGATGCCCGCGCTGGCACCGGTGACCACGGCCACGCGGGAGTGCGCGTCTGAAGTCGTCATCGCACCAACTCTAGTAAGCGTGCTAAATTTTCCCCGTGTTCCGAATCGGTGTGACCAGCACTCTGGTCGCGCGCTGCGCGTGTTGTTGCCACGCGACCAGCTGCGCCTGACCCGACCCGGACGTTCTCACCAGTTCCGCTCCCGTCGCCGGCGTGGTCCAGCCCCCGCCCGACTCGAGAAGGACACCACCGATGCGCGCCACCTCCCTCGCCCATCCGCTGCGGACCCGCCACCACGTCGTCGCCCCATCCCTGCAGATCCCCGAGGCCGCAACGGCATCGGTGTTCGCCGCAGTGCGCCAGCGCGGGCCCATCGCGCGCGATGTCATCGCGCAGGTCACCAAGCTGTCGATCGCCACGGTCAACCGGCAGGTCACCACACTGCTCGACGCCGGACTGCTCCGTGAGCGCGGCGACCTGGCGCTGTCCGGCGCCATCGGGCGCCCCCGCGTCCCGGTCGAGGTCAACCACGAGCCGTACCTGACCCTCGGCATCCACATCGGGGCCCGCACCACCAGCATCGTGGCCACCGACCTGTTCGGGCGCACCCTCGACGCGGTCGAGACCCCCACGCCGCGCGGCGGCCAGGCCGCCGCATTGGCATCGCTGGCCGGCAGTGCCCGCCGCTACCTGAGTCGTTGGCACCGACGCCGCCCGTTGTGGGTCGGCGTCGCCATCGGCGGAGTGGTGGACGGGACGACCGGGGTGGTCGACCACGGCCGGCTCGGCTGGTCGCAGGCCCCGGTCGGCCCGGTACTGGCCGACAACCTGGGGCTGCCGGTCTCGGTGGCCTCGCACGTGGACGCGATGGCCGGCGCCGAACTGCTGCTCGGCATGCGGCGGGCGCCGACCCCGGCGTCGAGCAGCCTCTATGTCTATGTCCGGGAGACGGTCGGCTTCGCCCTGGTCATCGGCGGGCGGGTGCACACCCCGGCCAGCGGTCCCGGCACCATCGCCGGCCTGCCGGTGAGCTCGGAACTGCTCGGCGGCAGCGGCCGCCTGGAGTCGACGGTCAGCGACGAGGCCGTGCTGGCGGCCGCTCGCAGCAGGCGGATCGTGCCGGACTCCGGGCCGCGTACGTCGATGCAGGCGCTGCTGCGCGTCGCCCGCCAGGGCGATCAGCCGGCCGCGGTCAGCGCCCGCGAGCTGCTCACCGAGCGGGCCGACGTGCTCGGCGGCGCCGTCGCACTGCTGCGCGACATGCTCAACCCCGACGATCTGGTGGTCGGCGGGCAAGGGTTCACCGAGTACCCCGAAGGCATGCGGCACGTCGAGTCGGCGTTCGCCGACCGCTCGATCCTGCCGGCCCGCGACCTGCGGGTGACGATGTTCGGCAACCGGGTGCAGGAGGCCGGCGCGGGCATCGTGTCACTGGGCGGGCTGTACGCCAACCCGATCAACGCGCTGCGGCGGACGCAGGTCGGGGGTCCGGCCGCCGCGGTGTAAAGATGGAGACGTGCGGCGCGACCGGGAACTGACCGAAGGACCCACCGATGTCGTGCCACGTCGGGTGGCGGTGCTCTCAGTGCACACCTCGCCGCTGGCCCAGCCCGGTACCGGTGACGCCGGCGGGATGAACGTCTATGTGCTGCAGACCGCGCTGCACATGGCGCGCCGCGGGGTCGAGGTGGAGATCTTCACCAGGGCCACCACGTCGGCCGATCCGCCGCTGGTGCGGGTGGCCCCCGGGGTGCTCGTCCGCAACGTGGTGGCCGGACCCTTCGAGGGTCTGGACAAGAACGACCTGCCGACCCAGCTGTGCGCTTTCACCGCGGGCGTGCTGCGCGCCGAGGCCAACCACGAGCCCGGCCACTACGACATCGTCCACTCCCATTACTGGCTGTCCGGTCAGGTCGGCTGGCTGGCCCGCGATCGCTGGGCAGTGCCGCTGGTGCACACCGCGCACACGCTGGCCGCGGTGAAGAACGCCTCGCTCGCCGAGGGCGACGCCCCCGAGCCGCCGCTGCGCGCGGTCGGCGAGCAGCAGGTGGTCGACGAGGCGGATCGGCTCATCGTCAACACCGAAGACGAAGCGCGCCAACTGGTTTCGCTGCATCACGCCGATCCTGGCCGCATCGACGTCGCGCACCCCGGTGTCGATCTGCAGACCTTCACACCGGGCGACAGGACCGCGGCGCGGATCGCGCTGGGACTCGATCCGGGGGAGCGGATCGTCGCGTTCGTCGGCCGCATCCAGCCGCTGAAGGCCCCCGATGTGTTGTTGGCCGCGGCCGCGAAACTCCCCGGCGTGCGGGTGCTGGTGGCCGGCGGCCCCTCCGGCAGCGGGCTGGCCGCCCCGGACGCCCTGGTCGGGTTGGCAGAAGAACTGGGTATCGCCGACCGGGTGACCTTCCTGCCGCCGCAGTCGCGGGATCAGCTGGTGAACGTCTACCGGGCCGCCGATCTGGTGGCCGTGCCCAGCTACTCCGAATCGTTCGGTCTGGTCGCGGTCGAGGCCCAGGCCTGCGGCACCCCCGTGGTCGCCGCCGCGGTCGGCGGGCTGCCGGTGGCGGTGGCCGACGGGCGCAGCGGCGCCCTGGTGCCCGGGCATGACCCCGGCCAGTGGGCCGACGCCATGGCCGCGCTGCTGGACCGCGACCCGGCCGCGCTGAGCCGCGGCGCCGTCGAGCACGCCCGGCGGTTCTCCTGGGACAACACCGTCGACGCGTTGCTCGCCAGTTACGGACGGGCCATCACCGACTACGGCAACACCCACCAGCGCAGCGCCGCCCGGGACCTGCTGGCCCGGCGCAACGGCCGGCGCTGGACGAAGCGTCGCGGGGTGCGGGCATGAGGGCCTCGGCAGGCGTCCAGCAGGTCATCGAGGACACCCTCAACGAGCACGACCTCGCCTACACCCGCCACGAAGGCGCCCACGGCGGGTTGCCCGGGCTGATCGTTGAGCTGCCCGGTGAGCGCAGGCTCAAGACCAACACGATCCTCACCATCGGCGAGCACTCGGTGCGCGTCGAGGCCTTCGTGTGCCGCAGGCCCGACGAGAACCACGAAGGCGTCTACCGGTTTCTGCTGAAACGCAATCGGCGGCTCTACGGGGTGGCCTACACCCTGGACAACATCGGCGACATCTATCTGGTCGGGCGCATCGCGCTGGAAGCGGTCACCGCCGCCGAGCTCGACCGGGTGCTCGGCCAGGTCCTGGAGGCGGTGGACACCGACTTCAACACCCTGCTGGAGCTGGGCTTCAAGTCGTCCATCCAGCGGGAGTGGGCGTGGCGGGTGGCGCGCGGCGAGTCGCTGAAGAACCTGGAAGCGTTCACACATCTCATCGACGACGAGGACCAAGACGAGCCGCCGCGGTCGTGAGAGGATTCCGGCATGGCTGACTCCGGGGCGTCGACAAGCACGCTGATCCTGCTTCGCCACGGCGAGAGCGAATGGAACGCGCTCAACCTGTTCACAGGTTGGGTGGACGTCGACCTGACCGACAAGGGCCGGACCGAGGCGGCCCGGGCCGGCGAGCTCATCAGGGAGCTGGACCGCCAACCCGACGTTCTGTACACCTCGCTGCTGCGCCGGGCCATCACCACGGCGAACCTGGCGCTGGACAAGGCCGACCGGCACTGGATCCCGGTGCATCGCAGCTGGCGCCTCAACGAGCGCCACTACGGCGCCCTGCAGGGGCTGGACAAGGCCGAGACCAAGGCCAAGTACGGCGACGAGCAGTTCATGAAGTGGCGGCGAAGCTACGACACCCCGCCGCCGCCCATCGAGGCCGGCAGCACCTACAGCCAGGACGGCGACCCCCGGTACGCCGACATCGGCGGCGGTCCGCTGACCGAGTGCCTGGCCGATGTAGTGGCCCGGTTCGTGCCCTATTTCACCGAGACCGTCGTGCCGGACCTCGAGGCGGGCAAGACGGTGCTGATCGTCGCGCACGGCAACTCGCTGCGGGCGCTGGTGAAATACCTCGACGGCATGTCCGACGAGGACGTGGTCGGGCTGAACATCCCGACCGGGATTCCGCTGCGCTACGACCTGGGCGCTGACCTCACGCCGCTGGTGGCAGGCGGCACCTACCTCGATCCGCAGGCTGCCGCGGCCGGAGCCGCCGCGGTGGCCAGTCAGGGCGCCAAATAGTCGCCCAGATAGTCCTTGACCGCCCCACCGTGGGCGAACGCAGGGTTAACAGCCGCGGAACATCTCCGCGGCGGAATGTGACGTGTCCCGAATTGGCCGCACGCTGCTGGGATGACGTTCACTCGATGCGTACGATTTTCGCGTGAGTGTTGTTTCGGTGGCTCTACTGGCCACCGTCGCGGCGCTGGTGGCGCTCGCGATCGGGCTTGGCCTCGGCGCCCGTCTCACGCCGCGCATCCAGGAACGCAAGCAGCGCCGGGCGATCGCGCAAACCGGGATCACCGTCTCGCAGATGCTGCAGCACGTGGTGTCGCTCGCGCCGATCGGAATGATCGTGGTCGACGGCCTGCGCGACGTCGTCTTCATCAACGAACGGGCCACGGAGCTCGGCCTGGTGCGTGACCGGCTGCTCGACGAACGGGCCTGGAAGGCCGCCCAGCACACCCTGACCACCGGAGAGGACGTCGAAGTCGACCTGTCGCCGCCGCGACGTCCGGCCACCGGACGCTCGGGCTTGTCGGTGCGCGGCCACGTCCGGATGCTCAGCAGCCAGGATCCCCGCTTCGCCGTGATCTACCTCGACGACCAGTCCGAACAGGCCCGCATGGAGGCCAGCCGGCGCGACTTCGTCGCCAACGTCAGCCACGAGCTCAAGACGCCTGTCGCCGCGATG
Source organism: uncultured Actinomycetota bacterium (assembly GCA_963753095.1). GTDB lineage: Bacteria > Actinomycetota > Actinomycetes > Mycobacteriales > Mycobacteriaceae > Mycobacterium. Next base: position 139,403 of record CAVWBC010000011.1, on the reverse strand, counting down.
GGCGTGCTGGCCGAGGCGCTGCTCGAATCCGCCGACGATCCCGACACGGTGCACCGCTTCGGCGAGAAGATCCTCACCGAGTCGCAACGGCTGGCCAGCATGGTGGGCGAACTGATCGAGCTGTCCCGGCTCCAGGGTGCCGAGAGGCTTCCCAGCCTGGAGACGGTGGACGTGGACACCGTTGTGAGCGAAGCGATTTCGCGTCACAAGGTGGCCGCCGACAATGCCGACATCACGGTGACGACCGACGCGCCGACCGGTTTCCACGTGCGGGGAGACCAGTCGCTGTTGGTCACCGCCCTGGCCAACCTCATCTCCAACGCGATCGCCTATTCGCCGAACGGCTCGAAGGTCTCGATCAGCCGGCGCCGCCGCGGGGACAACATCGAGATCGCCGTCACAGACCGCGGCATCGGGATCGCGCGCGCCGACCAGGAGCGGGTGTTCGAGCGGTTCTTCCGCGTCGACAAGGCCCGCTCGCGGGCCACCGGTGGCACCGGCCTCGGGCTGGCCATCGTCAAACACGTCGCGGCCAACCACAACGGCGGCATCCGGCTGTGGAGCCAGCCCGGTACGGGTTCGACGTTCACCCTGTCCATTCCCGCCTATTCCAACCCCGACGATCCCGACGACGCCCACTTCAACGACCAAGTCGAACCGGCCGAACGCTCAGCCGACACCACAGACCACCCTGCCGGTCGACCGGCCCATCACGAGGAGGCACTACGCCAATGACCAACGTTTTGATCGTGGAGGACGAGGAGTCCCTGGCCGACCCGCTGGCTTTTCTGCTGCGCAAGGAGGGGTTCGAGGCCACCGTGGCCGTCGACGGTCCCTCGGCGCTGGCGGAGTTCGACCGGGCCGGCGCGGACATCGTGCTGCTCGACCTGATGTTGCCCGGGATGACCGGCACCGACGTGTGCAAGCAGCTGCGCGCCCGCTCCAGCGTGCCCGTCATCATGGTGACGGCCCGCGACAGCGAGATCGACAAGGTCGTGGGCCTCGAACTCGGCGCCGACGACTACGTCACCAAGCCCTACTCCGCCCGCGAGCTGATCGCCCGGATCCGCGCGGTGCTTCGGCGCGGCACCGAGAGCGACGAAGCCTCGATCGGTGACGGCATCCTGGAGGCGGGTCCGGTTCGGATGGACGTCGAGCGGCACGTCGTGACCGTCGGTGGTGAGCCGATCACGTTGCCACTCAAGGAGTTCGACCTGCTCGAGTATCTGATGCGCAACAGCGGACGGGTGCTCACCCGGGGCCAGTTGATCGACAGGGTGTGGGGCGCGGACTACGTCGGGGACACCAAGACGCTCGACGTGCACGTCAAGCGGCTGCGGTCGAAGATCGAGGCCGACCCGGCCAACCCGGTGCACCTGGTAACGGTGCGGGGCCTGGGCTACAAGCTCGAGGGCTGACGACCCGGCCGGTAAAGCCGCGTCCACAACCGGGCGGCCAGTTGCGCCCAGATGCCGATGCTCCACCCGATGTGCATGGCGAGAAACGCGCCCGGGACGTACTTTCGGGCGGCATCGTCCACGCGTCCGACGGTTTGCACCGATGCGACGGTCACCGCCGTGACGTAGGGACTCACCATCAGCAGGCCCAGCTCGGGCCGGCGCAGACCGACCAGCGCCGCCAGTGCCAGCCACGGTGCCAGCCCCGCGGCCGCGAGATGGCGGGGTTGAATCGAGGTCGGATGCAGCAGCACGACGTCGGACTTGCCCCGGCCGTACCGCAGGTACTGCCGGAAGAGGTTCGCGACGGACTGACGGCAGTCCCAGTCGATGACGATCTTCGGGTCCAGGAGCAGCCTGCGCCCGGACTGGCGCAGGCGATAGTCGAACTCGAAGTCCTCGTTGGCGGTCAACTCCTCGTCCCAGCCCCCGAGTTCACGGATGACGGCCACCGGATACGCCCCGAACGGCACGTGGTCGACCTCTTCGACGTCCATCGCGTGGTGGTATTTGGAATTGCCGACACCGAACTTGCTGCTCATCACCGCGGCGATCGCGCGGCCCGCGGGCGTGTAGCCGACCCCGTCCTTGCGGCCACCGACGCCGCCCCAGCTCCCCACCTGCAGGTGTGCGACCAGTTGCGCGACGTATGTCGGACTCACCGTGGAATGTGCGTCGACCCGGACCAACCAGACCCCTCGAGCGGCTGCCGTCGCAAGGTTGAGCGACGACGGGATGTTGGCGCGCGGGTTCGTCACCAACTCGACCCGGGGATCCTCGACCACCTTCCGTTTGATGATCTCGGCGGTGCCGTCCGTCGACGCCCCGTCGACGACGACGATCTGCAGGTTGCGATAGCTCTGGTCGCGGATCGAGTCGATCGCCGCGCCGATCGTCGCCTCCTCGTTGCGGGCAGGGATGATGACGGTGACCAACGGCTCCTCGCCGGGCACGGGTTCGGTCACCACTTCGGACCCCTTTTCGACTCGAATGCGACGGTGTCGATGAGCGGCGCGCTCCACAGTTCACTATTGCGCTGTTCCCGCCAAGCTAGCGCATCTCCCTGACAAACCGTGTTGGGCGCCGAACGTCACCCGTGCAGCGCGATCGGCAAACGCGCGACTGCTTGCCGGGGTAGTTGTAGCCTGACACGCGGAAAAACCGGCCCCCGGGCCGAACCGTGAGTACCTGGAGCCTGCGCTGCGACCGACCATTCCGATCTCAGTAAAACGTCGTAATCGTTCCTGCCCAACTACGCTTCACGACACAGCACCTGGTTACCGCGGCAACCACGGTGATCGGGGTCGGTTGATCCGGACCCCGGCACCAGTGCCCTCCACCGCCAAAGGGGATTCATGACGAACCACCGCATCACGATTGCCGTATTCGCGCTAGTCGGGGCCCTTCTCGGTGCCGTAGCTGGCTTCCTTCTGGTCCCGGGTGCGAGTCGCTACACGGCCTCGGCGAATGTCGCGCTGCTGCCGTCGCCCGATCTCACCCTGGTCGAGGCGTCCGGTTTCTGGGACGTGCTCACCCGCGGTCAGGTCACCCGAACGGCGGCGGTCGTCTACGGCGATGAGCGCTGGCTCACCCCGGCGGCCGGCGCGGCCAAGGTTCCCCAGCGCCAACTGACCCTCACCGCGGCCGCGCTGCCCGAGACCACCCTCCTGACGGTCAAGGTCACGGCGGGCTCCGCGGCCGCCGCCGAGACGGCGCTGAACGAAGTCCTGAACACCGCCACCCCGCAGGTGAGCTCGCTTGCGGCGCCGTACTCCGTGAAGGTGCTCTGGCCGCCGAAAGGCGGCGGGGTCACCCCGGTTCCGATGCCCAGCCGCGTTCAGATAGCGGCTGCCGGGGCCCTGGGCGGGTTGCTGCTCGGCGCCGGTGCCGGGTGGTTCTACACACGTCGGTCGCGTGGTGCGCAGGCGGCGTCGAGCACCAACTCCACCGACTCCACTGACGAAGACACGCTCGCCCGTTCATGACGGTCCTCACCCGGAACAGGTGGCCTTCCGGTGAGGTCGCGTGGACGTTGCTGGCCGCTGGGGCGGCTACGTTGGGCGCCGTCCTCGTACTCGGCGGGCAGAAACCCGCATTCCTGATCGCCGCGCCGATCGGGGCGATCGCCGTGGTGGCCGCTGCCCGCAGTCCGGTGGTGACGCTGGCCATCATGGTCGTCCTCGAAGTCACCGACACCTCGGGGGTACTCGCTCCGAAAACCGGTCTGCCGCTCTTCATGGCGTCGGGGTTCCTCGGTGTGCTCACCATTGCCCTGGCGCTGCGCGACCCCGAGGTGCGATCGCGGCTGAACGGTTGGATCGCAGTCTGTGCCGGGTTGGTGGCCTTCTTCTTGGCGACGCAGGCGGTCGCCGTCATCGGCAGTGTCGACCGGGTGGCCTCGATCGGTTCGCTGCGCCGCACCACGATCGACCTCACCTTCACGCTCGTGCTCCTGCTGCTCGTCCGGATCAGCGCCCGGCCCTGGACGGTGGCCGCCGCCGTCGTCATCCCGTTCGCGGTGCTGTCGCTGTTGACCGTGGTCGACCAGTACGCGTTCAACGGCACCGCGTCGTTCGGCGGGTTCTCAACGCTGACGGAGGCTTCCGGCGAGGGCACCACCACACTACGGTTCGGCGGTCCGCTGCCCGACTCGAATTTCTGGGGCCGCCACCTGATCATGGGCCTGCCACTGGCCGCCGCATTGCTGACCCGGGCGCTGCGATCCGATCGGCGCCTGGTGGCGGCCGGCTGGGCGGCGACCATCGTCGCCCAACTCGCAGGCATCTACCTGACCCAGTCCCGGGGCACGTTCGTGGCGGCCGGTATCGCGATGGTGGTCTGGTTCATCGCCTCCGGCCGCTCCTTCATCAGACGCGGACTTCTCATGCTGCCGGTCGTGGCCGGGTTGATGCTGGTTCCGGGCGTCGGAAATCGATTGGTGGTGGCGCTGGAAGACATCGTCCGCGGCCAGGCGAACGGGCACGTCGACCCCTCGGTGCTCGGCCGGGTCGCCGCGCAGCAGGAAGCTGGAATGATGTTCGAGGAGCGACCGTACTTCGGATTCGGCCCGGGCACCTTTCCCGGGCAGGTGGTGAACTTCGCGGGCCGGGTGCCCTTGGCGGTGCGCGAGCCGACCGACGCGCCGCACAACCTCTACCTGGAGTTCGCTGCCGAGTCGGGCATCCTGGGACTCGTGGGGTGGCTGGTGATGATCCTCGGCTTCCTCACCGTGGCGGTGCTGGCGATCATCGTCGCTCCGCGTTCCCGCGATCGGATACTGGCCGCAGCGGCCCTGGCGGCGGTCATCGGTTGGTCGGTGTCGAGCATCGCCCTGCATCTGACGTACCTGCGCACGTTGGGAGTCGCCCTGGCCCTGGCGGCAGGACTCGCGCCGGCCTGGCCGCCTCCTGCCGACGCACTGCGGACATTGCGGCACGGAGTCGCCGTCTGGGCGACCGCGGTGGGCATCGGCCTCGCCGCGGTGTGGCTCTTCGTCACGGCCGCCAGCTCTCCGGGCGTCACCGCTATCCAGCGGATGACGCTGGTACCCGTCGGGCCGATCAACGGCTGGTATGCCTACGCGCTCGATGTCCGGTCCCGGATCGAAATGTTGCCCACCGTCGCGATCATGATGGACGACCAGCAGACGCCCGTGCGGGTCACTGCGGATCCAGTGCGCGGACTGATCGACTTCACCGCAACCGCCGACACCGCGACCCAGGCCCGAGATCAATTGCAGGTTGCGGCCGCGCACGGCGATAGTTTGCTGAACAGTTCCATTGGCTACCAGCAATATTCGCTTGATACGGTCGGCAGCATGGGAATCGCGCCGACGAACCGGCACTCGGGTGCAATTCCCCTCATCGGAGGCGCCATCGGCGCCGGAACCGCAGTCGTCAGCGGCCTGCTGCTGAGCTGGGCGACGGCGAGGCGCCGCACCGAGGACGCGGAGGTCATGGATCGCATGCCACAAGGGATCTCGTGACGCGCAATTTCGGAAGGCTGATCGTTCTCATCGAGATGTCGCCGTCCGGCGGTTTGTTCCAATTCGCCGTCCACTTGGGCAACTCACTCGCCGCCCGGGGCGAGTCGGTGGAATTGTGGACCGGACCCAGGCCCGAGTTGGCTTCCTCGCAGCCCGGGTTCCGGGTCCGTGCCGTACTGCCGACCTGGCACCCTGGTGAAACCGCCACTCATTCGCGAATCTTCGTCAAGCTTCGCCGGGTACTGCGGGCCGGGCAGCTGGTTCTGGCCTGGCTCGTGCTGAGCGCGCGACTGCTGGTGATTCGTCCCGGCGCGGCAATGTGGTCGAACTGGCGATTCAGCTTCGAGCCGATGTTCATCGTGATGCTGTCAAAGCTTTTGCCCGGCACACTGTTCGGATTGATCGCGCACGAGCCGCTGCCGCGATCGGATGCCAAGGACACCAGCTCGCCCAAGACCGGCGGCTTGGTCATCGGGGCGTTCGGCGCGGCCTGGCGGAGCCTCGATGTGGCTTTCACGTTGGGTCCCAGAACCAGGGAGCTTGCGATCGAGCACTGGCGGCCGCGCTGCCCGGTGTATGTGATTCCCCACGGGTCCGAGCGGGAGTTGCGCGGTGCCGAGGTCAGCGTGCGGCGGGTGAGTGAGACCGGTCCTGTCGCACTCTTTTTCGGGGTGTGGACGAAGTACAAGGGCATCGAGGTTCTGCTCGACGCGTTTGCCCTGGTACGGGCGGAACTGCCGCAGGCGCGGTTGATCATGGCCGGTGCGGTGGGTGCTGACCTCGACATCGACCACGTGCTCGAACGCGCGCGCGAGGTCGGCAATGTCGATGCCCGCCCCGGATACGTGCCGGTCGAGGGTGTTGCGCCGCTACTCGATTCAGCCCGGTTGGTGGTCACCCCGTACATTCGTGCCACCCAGAGCGGTGTGGCCCACCTGGCCTACACATTCGGAAGGCCGGTGGTTGCCACAGCTATCGGCGATCTGCCGGAAGCGGTGCAGGACGGGGTGACCGGGCTGCTGGTAGAGCCGGGCAACAGTGCGGAGCTGGCAAGCGCGTTGCTGAAGCTGCTCGCGGACCCGCAGTTGGCCGCCCGGCTCGGCACGGCGGGCGAGAGGAGCGTGGCGGAGGCCTGGTCGACCGCGGCCGCGACGGTGTCGGAGGCGTTGGATACTGCTGGAGGCGGGAATGTCGCCACCCGCAGCTAGCCGACAACTCGCCGTCTTCATAACGGTGATAGCGGCGATCATCGCCGTGTCCGGATTGCCGGGATGCTCGAAAAAGCCGGCGGCACCGGCCAGTCCCTTCTCCGCGAGCAGCCCGTGGCGTCAGCTCATCCCGTCGGGGGCGAACGTGAATCCCAACAGCCAGGCGATGATCGCCTCGGTGCAGCACCAGCCGGCCCTCAACGCCAACCTGATTCAGTACGGGGTCCCGATTTACAACGTGACGCCTGAAACCCCGTCGTACACCGTCAAATGCACCGTCTACTGGGGAATGATCTGCCCGTTCGCGGGCTGGCCGGTACTGATTCCGAAGGACGCCAAGGCCAATGCGGGCTCCGATGGCGCCATGGTGACTATCGACGCGGCGAACGGAACGATCTTCGAATTCTGGCGCGCCGTCCGCAACGGCAATGAGTGGTCGGCCAGCTTCGGAGCGGTCAACAGTCTGCATGGATCGGGCTGGGGCGGGATGTCCACCGGTTCGGGTGCCTCGCGACTCGGCGGCGTTATCCGGATTTCCGACATCCAGTCCGGAACCATCAGCCACGCGCTGGCGCTGCAGACCAACAATGCGTGCACCACTTTTCAACCGCCGGCGCTCAAGAGCGACGGAACATCGGTTCGTGATGACTGTCTTCCCGAGGGGACGCTGCTGCAGCTGGACCCCTCGATAGACCTCACCAAACTGAACCTGAGCCCCGGCGTGCTGGCCGTCGCGACCGCGATGCAGCGCTATGGCGGGTACATCATGGACGTCGGGGGCACTTCGCTCAGCGTCAGCTTCGAGCTCGACACCTCGGCGGCGCCGGGAACGCTCGGCGAAACCTATACCAAGGCCGGATTCCGTTGGGACTACGACGCAATGGAGAATGTCCCGTGGGAGAAATTGAGGGTACTGGCGTGACAACCAGAATTCGCACGCTCGTGCTCATCGACGCATTCCGCATGGGTGGTGCCGAAACACTGCTGGCGCCGATGATCGCGGCCGCTCGCGACAGCGACGTCGAGATGGACGTCGTGAGTGTGTCCCCCGAGGAGTCCAACTCCGAGAAGACCATGAGCATCCTCGCCGAGGCCGGTATCGCCACCCGGTCGCTCGGCATCCGCCGATTGTTCGATCCGGCCGCGCTGCCCCGGCTCAGCAAGTTGATTCGGCACGGCGGCTACGACATCGTGCACGCGCACCTGGAAATGGCGATGACGCTTGCGGTTCCGGCTGCCGCGCTGGCTCGAACGCCCGCGGTGTGCACGTTTCACCACGTGGTGCTCCCGCTGTCCGGGCGGGCGGTCTGGCGCGAGCGGCTGGCCGTGGAGGCCGCCACCCGGTCCTACCGGGCGCTGTTCGTCTCGGAGGCGTCGCTCCGCTCCTTCCAGGAGAGGTACCGACCGCGCCGGCTGCCCCGCAACTGGTCGGTGCTACACAACGGAATCGACCTGACGAACTTCACGCCCGGCCCGGCCGACCCGGCGGTGCGCGCCGAGCTGGGGGGCGGGTCCGGACCGATGGTGGTGTTGCCCGGGGCCTTTCGTGAATTCAAAGGGATTCCGGTCGCGATCCGGGCCTGGCCGCAGGTTCGGCACACCTTTCCCGACGCCGTGCTCGTGCTGGTCGGTGGTGGTGCACTGGAGCCCGAATTGCGCACCCTGGTCAGCGACCTCGCGCTCGAGGACTCGGTGATTTTCGCCGGCGTGCGCACCGACATGCCGCGGGTCTACCGGGCAGCCGACGTCGTGCTGGCCCCGTCCATCTACGGGGAGAACCTGCCGACGGTGCTCATCGAGGCGTCTGCCACCGCTCGGCCTATTGCCGCGTCGCGGGTTGGCGGCATCTCCGACATCGTGCTCGACAACAGCACCGGACTGCTGTTCGAGCCGGGCGACGAACACGGCCTGGCTGCGGCGGTCTGCCGACTGCTCGGTGACCGCCGACTCGGGCAGCAGCTGGGCGCGGCGGCCCGCGAGCGCGCCTGCAGCGAATTCTCGGCCGCGGTCTGGCTGGACCGGTTGCGGACGCTCTACCTCGAGGCGATGGGTGACCGACGTTGAGCCGAGCCGACGTTGTCTACATCGTGTCGCGATTTCCCCTCACCACCGAGACGTTCATCGTTCGCGAGCTGGACGCACTGGATCGCAGCGGCAGCTTCGACCTCGAACTGAGGTCACTGTTCCCCTCGCCGGACACGGTGGTTCACGACATCGCGCGGGGCTGGGACGAGCGGCTGATCCGCCCATCCGGCAGGGCAGCGCTCGCGGGCTTCGGATGGGCCGCCGCCACCCGCCCGCGCGCGCTGGCCTCGGTGCTGGGCGCAGTGATCGCAGGCTACCGCCGCCACCCGACGCTGTTGGCGCGCGCATTGGCGACGGTGGTGTTGGGATGTGCACACGCCAGGGATCTCGCGCGCCGGGAGCGCCCGCCGCATATCCATGCGCACTTCGCCACCTACCCGGCTCTGGCCGCGTGGGTGTGTGCCCGGCTGGTCGGCACGTCATACAGTTTCACCGCGCACGCCCATGACATCTACGTCGATACCTCGATGTTGGACCGCAAGATCGCCGAAGCCCGTTTCGTGGTCACCATTTCCGAGTTCAACCGCAGGCTGTTGGAGCAGCACAACCCCGCACGCACACCAATCCACGTGGTGCACATGGGAATCGACACGGCATCGTATCCGTTCCGTCCGCGCTCCATCCCCGCCGACGGCCCGGTGCGGGCCTTGGTGATCGCGTCGCTGCAGGCCTACAAGGGACACGCGATACTGCTCCAGGCACTGGCGATCGGCGGTGCGGGCGTCGACCGGATCACGCTCGATATCATCGGCGACGGCGTGCTGCGCGGCGATCTCGAAGAACTGGCCCATCGCCTCGGGCTGGGCCGGCGGGTGCGTTTCCTCGGTAGCCGCAGCGAGGACGAGGTTCGCGCGGCGCTGGCCGACGCCGACCTGTTCGTGCTGCCGAGCATCATCGCCGACGACGGTCAGATGGAGGGCCTGCCGGTGGCCCTGATGGAAGCGCTGGCGAGCGGCGTGCCCACGGTGTCGACCGCCCTGTCCGGGATTCCTGAGCTCGTTGTCGACGGGGTCACCGGCCTGTTGTCGGTCCCCGGCGATGCCGCCGACCTCAACGCCACCCTGGCGGCGATGGTGGAACTCGGCGACGAGACGATCGCCTTCGAAGAAGCCGGCCGCGCTCTGGTAACCCGGGAGTTCGACCTGCAGCAGTCGGCGGCTGTGCTGGGTGGGCTACTCGCCGGTCAGTAGGCGCCGTGGCTGCGCAGAACGGTCTTGATGGTTTTGGCGATGATCATCAGGTCCTGGATCGCCGACCAGTTCTCCACGTAGGTCAGGTCCAACCGGACGGCATCCTCGGTGCGCAGGTCTGACCGGCCGCTGACCTGCCACAGGCCGGTGAGCCCCGGTTTGACGGCGAGCCGGCGGCGGACCAGGTCGTCGTAGGAGTCGACTTCCCGCCGGACCTGCGGACGCGGACCCACCACGCTCATCTCGCCGCGCAGCACGTTGAAGAACTGCGGCAACTCGTCGATGCTGAACTTGCGCAGGATCCGGCCGAACGGAGTGACCCGAGGGTCGTCCTTCACCTTGAAGAACAGCGGGTTCTCGTCGCCGCTGGCCTCGATCAGCTTTCCGACGTGTTCGTCGGCGCCGTGTCGCATGCTGCGGAACTTGATCATCTTGAAGGTGGCGCCGTTCAATCCGATGCGCTCGGAGGTGTAGAAGATCGGTCCCGGACCGCTGAGCAGCACCCCCACCGCGGCGAGGACCATCAGCGGTGCGGCAACGATCAGTGCCAGGGTGGCGAACACCAGATCGAACGCCCGCTTGGCCAGCGAGTTCGCCCGGTTGTACTGCGGCTTGCTCACCTCCAGGACGGCCATCCCGCCGATCGCGCGGGTGTGCAGCCGGTGGTCGGCGACGTCGACGAGACCTGGGGCGACGATGAGATCGACGCCCAGGGGGTCGAGTTCCCAGATCAGTGTGCGGACCTCGGTCGGGTGCAGTTGGCCGGTGGCGGTGATCGCCACGGTGCTGACACCGGTACGGCGCACCGCGTCGACGATCGCCTCGTCGACGCCCACGACCGGGATGTCCCGGCCGCCGACCGCGATGAATTCCTGGCCTGCGGTGGGGCCGGTGGGGGTGCAGATGCCGGCCACCCAGTAGCCCGCTTCGGGCTCCCGGGCGAAGGTTGCCGCCATCTCGCGGGCCGCAGCCCGGTTACCCACCACGAGCACCGAGGTCCGGTCATCGCCGCGACTGCGCCGATTGTCGGCCACCGAGCGCCAGTACTTGCGGCCGCACATCAGCCCCACCATGCCCAGCGGCAGAGCGACGGCCAGGTAGCTGCGCGAGATGTCGATCTGAAGCAGCAAGGCCACGATCGCGATCAGGCCGAACAGCTGCAGCGTGGTCAGCGCGATGTTGGCGTACTCCTCGATGCCGCGACCCACCACCCGCCGGGACCGGCTTCCGCCCAGTGCCAGGAACACCATCCACAGCGACGCCAGGACGCCGGAAACCACCGTGTAGCCGACCGCGGTGGAGGTGGTCCACGGGAAGCCGGTGGTATGAGAGCCGCCCGCGACGCGGATCAGAGCAGCGACCGCCACTGCTCCGCAAATAATGAGAGCATCACTGACGAGGAGTTCTCTGGTGTACCGCAAGTGCTGGGTTTCGCTCGCGGAGCGCCGCAGTCCGAGATCCAGTGGACCGAGCTGCCCGTCGTCCGATGTCGGGAGTGCACCATCCTGGCGAAAACGGACCGAACGAGTTTCCTCGGCTTGACTAGCGTTATCGGAGATGCTGCGCGTCATAGGCGAAAGATCAGCCTCCTTTGGCGGATTCCGGCGACGCGTCTAATTTACGCGAGGTTAACCCACCGCTCAACTCTGATCGCGAGGGCACGCGCGCCGAATCCGTCACAACTTGACGTCGCGCTCGGGCGATATGGGCAAATTATTGGGCGGCGCGGGTCGCCGGATGCACCGCCACCAACGGGAATCCGCTGCGCCGTTTACACATGGCGGCCAGCTCGGCATAGGCCTTCTCGCCGAGCAGCTCGGTCAGTTCGGGGCCATAGGACTGCCACACCTGTTTGGCGCCGACGTGTGCGGCCGGGTCGCCGGTGCAGTACCAGTGCAGGTCTTCACCGCCGGAGCCCCAGCCGCGGCGGTCGTACTCGGTGATCGTGGTCTTGAGGATCTCGCTGCCGTCGGGCCGGGTGATCCATTCCTGGGCGCGCCGGATGGGCAGCTGCCAGCAGACGTCGGGTTTCATGGTCAGCGGCTCGACGCCGAGCTTGAGCGCCTTGCTGTGCAGCGCACAGCCGATACCGCCGCTGAAGCCGGGCCGGTTGAGAAAGATGCAGGCGCCCTTGTACTTCCGCGTGCGCAGGTTGGGCTTGTCGTCGTACTCGTCCATCTCGAGGTAGCCCTTGCGGCCCAGCCCCCGGTCGCGGAACTGCCAGTCGGCATCGGTCAGCTGCGCGACGGCGTCGTCGAGCCGGGCGCGGTCGTCGTCGTCGGACAGGAAGGCCCCGTGCGAGCAACAACCGTCATCGGGTCGACCTTCGACGGTGCCCTTGCAGGCGGGCGTGCCGAACACACACGTCCAGTGCGAGAGCAGCCAGGTCAGGTCGGCGGCGATCAGATGCTCGGGATTGTCGGGGTCGTAGAACTCCACCCATTCCCGCGGAAAGTCGAGTTCCACCTCGCCGGGGTGCCCATGTGTCACGGAGTTCAACGGTAGACGAAGTTCCTCCCACCCATAGCCCGCCCGCTAGGTTGGTCACGTGCGATTAGGCGTGCTCGACGTGGGCAGCAACACGGTTCACCTGCTGGTGGTCGATGCACATCGCGGTGGGCACCCGACGCCGATGAGTTCGACCAAGGCGGCGCTGCGGCTCGCCGAGGCGATCGACGACTCCGGCAAGCTCACCCGCCGTGGCGCCGACAAGCTGATCGCCACGGTTGACGAGTTCGCCAAGATCGCCGCCAGCTCGGGCTGCGCCGACCTGATGGCGTTCGCCACCTCGGCGGTCCGCGACGCCAAGAACTCCGAGGACGTGCTGGCCCGGGTGCTGGCCGAGACGGGTGTCACCCTGCAGGTGCTCTCCGGCGTCGACGAGTCCCGGCTGACCTTCCTGGCGGTGCGGCGCTGGTACGGCTGGAGCGCGGGCCGGATCATCAACATCGACATCGGCGGCGGGTCGCTGGAGCTGTCCAACGGCGTCGACGAGGCCCCCGAGGTCGCCCTGTCGCTGCCGCTGGGCGCCGGCCGGCTGACCCGGGAGTGGCTGCCCGACGACCCGCCGGGCCGCCGCCGGGTGGCCATGCTGCGGGACTGGCTGGACAACGAGGTCTGCCGAGGCCGCGACGACCGTGCTCAAGGCGGGCGCGCCGGACCTGGCGGTCGCCACCTCCAAGACCTTCCGCTCCCTGGCCCGGCTCACCGGCGCGGCGCCGTCGGCCGCCGGTCCCCGGGTCAAGAGAACACTCACGGCCAATGGGCTGCGCCAGCTCATAGCGTTCATCTCTAGGATGACCACGGCAGACCGTGCCGAGTTGGAGGGAGTCAGCGCCGAGCGGGCGCCACAGATCGTGGCCGGTGCTCTGGTGGCGGAGGCGAGTATGCGAGCACTGTCGTTGGAATCCGTGGACATCTGTCCGTGGGCGCTTCGCGAAGGCATCATCCTGCGCCGACTCGACAGCGAAGCCGACGGAACCGCTTTGGTCGAGACCCGGTGGGAGATGCTAAGAGCCAGGATTTGACGGCGGGCTTCGACCGATCGAGAGGCGACACACGATGACGACACCAGACGAACACCCCTCCCGGCCCATCTCGGTGGCCGAGTTGCTGGCCAAGAACGGCACCATCGGTTCGCCGCCGGTCGGCGGACGCCGGCGGCGTCGGCGTGGCAACAGCGACGCGGTGACAGTGGCCGAGCTGACCGGCGAGATCCCGATCGTGCGCACCGGCGAGATTCCCGTCCTGCCGAGTGCGGCCGAGGAACCGCACGAAGAGGCCCACGAACGAGGCCCACGGCGCCGCCGGAACCGGACGGCACCCGCCGGCCACCCGCCGCTCCGTCGAACCGCAACCCGAACCCGAGCCGGAGCCAGAGCCGCGAACCCGAGCGGCCGTTCCGAGCGCCGCCGGAACTCGCCGACGACCCCACGCCGCGGCGGGAAAAGGGCCCGGAACGCAGCTACGACCCCCGGCCGCGGCGCCGGCCGGCCCGAGCAGCCCGCGCGAGGTGGGCGCGGCCGAGTCCGGGGCCGAGCAGATGACGTTCGACCCCGTGGACGACTCCGGCACGCTGCTCGATCTGGCCGCCGAGGAGCAGGCCGACGGCACCGCCGAACTGCAGTCCTACCTCCGGTCGTCGGGCGGCACCCTGTTCGGCGGCCAGACCGTCGCCGACGACCTGGCCCGCCGCGGCGTCGTGTCGGAGGCCGACGAGGATCACGCCGGCGGCGCGGTGGCGGTGGACGCCGAACCGGCGGTCGAGAAGCGCCACCGAGAAAGCCGCCTGCACGGCGGCAAGCTCGCCGCACTGGCCCGGGGTGGCCTGGTGGTGCTGCAGTCGATCCTGGCGGTCGCATTCGGTGCCGGGCTCTTCGTCGCCTTCGATCAGCTCTGGCGGTGGAACAACATCGTGGCCCTGGTGCTCTCGGTCCTGGTGATCCTGGGACTGGTCGTCGCCGTTCGGGTGGTCCGCAAGACCGAGGACATCGCCAGCACGCTGATCGCTGTTGCGGTCGGCGCGCTGGTCACTCTCGGGCCGCTGGCGCTGCTGCAGTCGACCTGATCGTCCGTGCGCCCAGCCATCAAGGTCGGTCTCTCGACGGCCTCGGTTTATCCCTTGAGGACCGAGGCCGCCTTCGAGTACGCCGCCGATCTCGGGTACGACGGTGTCGAGTTGATGGTGTGGGCCGAGACGGTCAGCCAAGACGTCGGCGCCATCGCCAAGCTGTCCCGCCGCTACAACATGCCCGTACTGTCGGTCCATGCGCCGTGCCTGCTGATCTCCCAGCGGGTCTGGGGCGCCAACCCCATCCCGAAGCTGACGCGCAGCGTGCAGGCCGCTGAGCGGCTCGGAGCCCAGACCGTGGTGGTGCATCCGCCGTTTCGCTGGCAGCGCCGCTATGCCGACGGGTTCAGCGATCAGGTCGCCGAACTGGAGACCCGCAGTGACGTGCTGGTCGCGGTGGAGAACATGTTCCCCTTCCGCGCCGACCGGTTCTTCGGCACGGGTCTGCCGTCGATCGAGCGGATGCGCAAGCGCGGGGGCAGGCCCGGTGTCGGTGTCTCGGCGTTCGCCCCGTCCTACGACCCGCTGGACGGCGACCACGCGCACTACACGCTGGATCTGTCGCACACCGCGACCGCGGGCACCGACGCGCTGGACATGGCTCGCCGGATGGGCGCCGGCCTAGTGCACCTGCACCTGTGCGACGGCAACGGCGCCTCCACCGACGAGCATCTGGTGCCCGGGCGGGGCACTCAGCCCACGGTGGAGGTGTGTCAGATGCTGGCCGGCAGCGACTTCGCCGGCCACGTCATCCTCGAGGTCACCACCTCGAGTGCCCGCAGCAAGGCCGAGCGGGAGGAGCTGCTCGCCGAGTCGCTGCAGTTCGCCCGCACCCACCTCCTCAGATGAAGAAACGCACGATCCCCGCGGCTCCGGCTCGCTGCTAGTCGAGGTTGAAAGCCGGGGAGATTCGGTTCCCGAGTTCTAGGATGACCGGGAAAACGCGGCGACTCGTGGCTGATTGGGGATTTGCAGGTGGTGCAGGAGGAGGGGAACCCCAAACCAGCCGGCGAGATGATCCCCGACAATGAGGAAACGCCCTCAGCGGCGAAGGATTCGGCGCCCGCCACCGGGCGGCAGAGTGCATGGAACTATCTCGTCTGGGGACTGGGCAAGAGTTCGACCCTCATCATGACCGTCGTGGTGGCGAGGCTGCTCACACCCGCCGATTTCGGCGTCTTCGCCCTGGCAATGTTATTCGCCAACATCTTCGACTACATGAAGGATCTCGGCGTCGGGCTGGCGCTGGTCCAACGTCGCGGTGACTGGAAACGTTTTGCGCCAACCGGTCTCACCCTGACGGTGATCACCGGCGTGCTCGCGGGCGTAACTCTCGCGGCGCTCGCACCCTTAGGCGCAGCGGTGCTGCACCAACCGGACTTGACGCCGCTGATTCAGGTACTGGCGATCGGACTGGTCATTTCGGCGCTCGGGGTATTCCCCGACGCTCGACTGCGTCGCGACCTCGACTTCCGGCAGCGAC
Organism: uncultured Actinomycetota bacterium; assembly: GCA_963753095.1. Lineage (GTDB taxonomy): Bacteria > Actinomycetota > Actinomycetes > Mycobacteriales > Mycobacteriaceae > Mycobacterium. The sequence continues at coordinate 123,425 of CAVWBC010000011.1, read as the reverse complement.
TGTGGCCCGTGTTCCTGGGTGCGATGGTCAGAGCCGGGCTGACCATCGCATTGGCCGCGGCGGGACTGGGCGTATGGAGCCTCGTCTACGGCCAGCTCGTCGGCGCCGCCGTCACCACGGTGCTGTACTGGTGGGTCGCCCGCGCTCCGGTGACATTCGGGTTCGACCGGCACGAAGCCCGGGATCTCATTCGGTTCGGAACCTCACTCACCGCGGTCACGTTGCTGGCGTACGCGATGTTCAACACGGACTACTTCTTCATCGGAATGCGACTGGGAGACACCCAACTTGGTCTGTACACCCTTGCATACCGGCTCCCCGAACTCCTCGTATTGAGCCTGTGCATCGTCATCAGCGACGTGCTTGTCAGTGCGCTGTCGCGGCTGCAGCATTCTCGCCAAGTGCTCAATGAGCACTACCTGGAGGTGACGACGGCGGCGATGGCACTGACTGCACCGATCAGCCTCGCCCTGGCCGCTGCCGCGCCCGCGGTGATTGACACGATGTACGGGAGTAAATACGCCGCCGCCGCACCAGCGCTGGCGGTGCTGTCCTTCTACGTCCTGTTCATGTCCATGACGCATCACGCCGGCGATTTGTTCAAGGCCATTGGGCGACCGGGGATCATCGTCTACCTCTCAACCGGACGGCTGGCCCTGCTGATTCCGGCGGTGTGGTGGGCGGCCGGACACAGCATCGTGATGGTGGCGTTGGCGCTGGTGCTTCTGGAGATCGCGCCGTTCACCGCGAATGCGGTGCTGCTGCGAAGGGTGGCCGGCATTTCCTATCGAGCCACTTTCAGGTCGGTATTGAGACCGATGCCGGCGGCATTGATCATGGGCGCGGTCATATGGGTGGGCGGGCGAATGCTGGTATCGCTGCCGTCGATAGCGATACTCGCCATCACCTTCCTGGCCGGGTTGGTGGTCTACCTCGTCGCGCTCCGGTTCACCGCTCGCGACCTGTTCGACATGGGCGTGGCTGTCGTTCGGTCCGCGCGGGGGCAGGGTGCGGAGGTATCGCCCGCCGACGGGTCCGCCTGAGGGGCTGACAGGACCGCTGCCTGTAGGGTTCGCAAACATGCGTGTCGCACTCGTCGGCCTGGGTTACATCGCAGATCTTCACTATCAGGCAGTCCGCATGCTCGGCGCCGACGCGATAATCGGGTGCGATGTCAACCCGGCTGTGGCCGAGGCGTTCGCATCACGTCCGGGGGTCGAGGCGGTCGTCGCCGACCTGGACGATCTGGTGGCACTCAAACCTGATGTGGCACACGTACTCACCCCGCCCAACGTCCACTTCGCCGTGGCGAAGCCGCTCGTGGCGGCCGGCATCGACGTATTGCTCGAGAAGCCGATGTGCGACCAGTCATCGGACGCACGCAGCCTCATTTCAGCGGCCAACGAAACCGGCGTTTTGCTGGGAACCAGTCAGAACTTCCTGTTCTATCCGATCTGGGAAAAGCTCAAATCGGCCGTTGACGGCGGCGCGATCGGCGCCCTGCGCTCAATCGACGTGTGCTACCGACGGCCGTACCCGCCATTGCGGGCCAACGACATCCAGCCCTGGGCGATGCGCGCGTCGCGCAACATTCTCTTCGAGGTAGCCCCACACCCGTTCGCGAGTGCGCTCGATCTGGTGCCGTCGATTGACGTAGAGCATGTGACGACAGCACGGCCACAGGATCTGCCCAACGGTGTGCGCTTCTTTCGGCAATGGGACGTGCTGGGCAGATCCGGCGACGTTCCGGTGCGGTTCGATATCTCGTTCGAAGACGCCTACAGCGAATCTTTCGTCCACGTCCGCGGCACCACGGGTTCGGTCGTGGCCGACTTCCTCCACAACACCGTCGTCGTCAACACTCGTTCGTTCGCGCCGGACTACGTCGAAGCCGCCGAGCAAGGCCTTCACTCGGCGAGTGCGTACGCGCGGGGCGCCGTCGGCACCCTGGTCGAAACCGTGGCCGGAAAGGTCCGCTCGAAGAACGGCGCTCCCTTCGAGCGGAGCGTTGAGCGGGCGATTGCCCAGTTCGCCGCTGATCGCAGGCAGCGGCGAGCGCTCGACCGGCGCCTGAGCCCCGAGTTGGCGTTGCGCGTCGTCTCACTGGGCGAGGACATCGCGGACGCCGCCCGGCTCCCCGACCCCGCACAACCGACGGGCGTCGCCCAGGTGCGGGAAAAAGGCGCGGCGGCCGATCCGACACAGCCGCGGGCGCTGGTCCTCGGCGGGACGGGATTCATCGGCAGCGCGTTGGTCCGCCGTCTCGCGGCCCAGGGTGTGTACACCCGCGTCGTCGCCCGGCGCCCGGAGTCGGCGCGCTCCCGGTTCGCAGACCTGCCCAGCGTCGACGTGGTCCAGGGGGATCTCGAACGGCCAGACGAGCTACTGCCGTACCTGGCTGACATCGACGTCGTCTATCACCTGGCCAAATCCGTCGGGGGCACGTGGGACGACGTACTTCGCCTCGAGGTCGAACCGACAAAGCGTTTCGTCGATCTCTGTGCGGACGCGCACATCGGTCGATTCATCTATGCGTCGTCAATTGCGATCTTCGATGCGGGCGATGCGTCGCGAACGATAACCGAGGCAACGCCGGCGAGTCCGGGAGTGGTCGCAACGTCCACCTATGCCCGGGCCAAGGCCGAGATCGAGAACTATCTGCTCGAGCGCCACCGCGACGCGGGGTTTCCCGTCGTCATCATCCGTCCGGCCATCGTGCTCGGTGTCGGTGCGGATCCCTCCCACGCCGGCATTGCCTCCTGGCCGCATCCGAACGTGGCACTGCATTGGGGCAGTGGGCGCAGCAAGCTTCCCATCGTGCTCGTCGACGACGTCGCCGACGCTTTCGCCAGGGCTCTCGATCGACCCGGGATCGAGGGACGCTGCTTCAACCTGTCGAGCCCTGGATGCATCACCGCCGAGGAGTACCTGGATGAGGTCGCGCGGGCGTCGGCCAATCCGATTCTCCGCAAGCCTCGGTCACTTCGATCGCTCTACGCGTCGCAGGTGGCGAAGTGGTTGGTGAAGAAGGCAATTGGCAGGAAGGATCCGTTTCCGAGCTGGGCGGATTGCAACGGTCGTAGCTTCGCCTCGCCGTTCGACTGTTCAGTGACCGAGGCTGCGCTCGATTGGCATCCTGAGTCCGATCGGACCGTCTTGTTGTCTCGAGGTGTCACACAGCCTGCCGAAGCATGGATCCGGTGACCCCCCGCTTCAGCGACGCCATGGTGTTGCGCCCGGTCGAGGGCGCGCCCGGGCAGTTCGAGGGAGACCTCAACGCGCACTGGACGATTGGGCCCAAGGTGCACGGCGGGGTGATGCTGGCTCTGTGCGCCAAGGCGGCTCGCGAGGTGTACGACACCGGCGGGCAGGAGCGCAGCGACTCGGGGATCGATTCCGGCGATCCAGCTTTCGAACCGGTCGCGGTGTCGGCGGACTACCTTGCCGCACCCGACCCGGGCCCGGTGTGTCTGGTCACGAACGTGCGCAAGCGCGGCCGGCGGATCGGTCTGGTCGACGTGGAGCTGGCGCAGGGTGAGCGGGTGTGTGTGCGCGCCGCGGTGACACTGGGCGAGCCGGAGCATCTGGTCGCCCCGCTGCTGTCGGCCAATCCGGTGACCACGCTGATGAGCCCGGAGCCGCCGGCCGGGGTGGAGCCCATCGGCCCGGGTCACCCGGCGGCCGCGATCAACAACCTGGCCGGCGGCTGCGACATCCGGCCGGAGCTGACCGAGACGGTCACCGACGACGGCGCCCCGGTGTTCAAGATCTGGGTGCGGCCCAAGGAGGGCGAGGTCGACGTCCTGTTCGCCTTGATGGCGGGGGACATCTCGGTGCCGGTCTGCTACGCGGTCGGCCGTCGCGGCTGGGCGCCGACCGTGCAACTGACCGCCTATCTACGCGGGCTGCCGGCCGACGGCTGGCTTCGGGTGCTCTGCACGACGACGCAGATCGGGCAGGACTGGTTCGACGAGGATCACACCGTCGTCGACAGCGCCGGGCGCGTCATCGTCCAGACACGACAACTCGCCCTGGTGCCCGGGAAGTAGGGTTTGCGGACATGGCCAGAATCGCGATCATCGGCGGCGGCGGTATGGGCGAGGCGCTCCTCGCGGGGCTGCTTCGCGCGGGACGACAGGTCAAGGACCTCGTGGTTGCCGAGCGGATGGCAGAACGCGCCGCCTACCTGTCGGAGAAGTACTCCATCCGGTTGTCGACGATCGCCGAAGCGGTCGAGAACGCCGATTACGTCATCGTCGCGGTCAAGCCAGCAGACGCCGAGTCCGTCGTCGACGAGATCGCCGAGATCTCGACCCAGGCCGAGAGCGACACCGTCGAGCAGGTCCTCATCAGCGTCGTCGCGGGTATCACCACCGGCTTCTACGAGTCGCGGCTGCCCGCCGGCGCGCCCGTGATCCGGGTGATGCCGAACGCCCCCGCTCTGGTCGGCGCGGGCGTCAGCGCGCTCGCGAAGGGCCGCTTCGCCACGGCCGAGCACCTGGCCCAGGCCTCGACGCTGTTCGAGTCCGTCGGTGCGGTGCTCACGGTCCCGGAAAGCCAGCTCGACGCGGTCACCGCGGTCTCCGGTTCGGGCCCGGCGTACTTCTACCTTTTCGTCGAGGCTTTGGTGGACGGGGCGGTCGCCAACGGTCTGCACCGGGCGGTCGCGACCGATCTGGTGGCTCAGACCATGGCCGGTTCGGCCGCGATGCTGCTCGAGCGCATCGACGAGGAGCGGGCGGGCGGCACCGACAGCGGCCTGGACACCACCCCCGCCCGGCTGCGCGCGATGGTCACGTCGCCGGCCGGCACCACGGCCGCTGGCCTGCGGGAACTGGAGCGAGGTGGGGTGCGCGCGGCGGTGACCGCCGCCGTGGATGCCGCAAAAACACGCTCTGAGCAGCTAGGAATTACATCAGAGTAGTTCATGAATTTTGAACTGATTGACCCACACCCGTCGCAGTAACCCCATCTGCCACGCTATTCTCCTCGTGTATGTGCGGGTGGGTGCCAGCGGTGGGGAAGCCGCTGGAACTGCCCGTGCCTGACGGATTGGGTTGCGATGACGTCTATGAACGGGCCATCGGCGCGGGATTCGGCTGGCGGGAAATCGGCGCGCGATGCCGGTAGCGCCGACGGTCAGCCGGCCGTCAGAGCTCAATTTCTCACCGTCGCCGAGGTGGCCGCTCTGATGCGCGTCAGCAAGATGACGGTCTACCGGCTGGTGCACAACGGCGAACTGCCCGCAGTCCGGGTGGGGCGGTCGTTCCGGGTGCATGCCAAGGCCGTCCACGACCTGCTGGAGACGTCGTACTTCGACGCCGGCTAGGCGCCCCGGCAGGACAGGCGTTTTCCGTTCCTCCCGCCCACTTGGGTAAGGTGACCGGGACACAAGAGGGCCCGGCGTTGCGCGGGCTGCTGGGAAAAACTTTAGGTAGCGGAGTTCATGGGTTCAGTCATCAAGAAGCGGCGTAAGCGCATGTCGAAGAAGAAGCACCGCAAGCTGCTGCGTCGTACCCGGGTTCAGCGCAGAAAACTCGGCAAGTAGCCACCCTGCCCGGCTGGCGCCGGTGCCCTAGGGTGAGCTGATGGAATCCGACGGTTCCGCTGATAATTCACTGCACTACCCCAAGGTGGTGCTGGTTACTGGCGCATGCCGGTTTCTGGGCGGCTACCTGACCGCACGGCTGGTGCAGAACCCGATGATCAACAGGGTCATCGCCGTGGACGCGATCGCGCCGAGCAAGGACATGCTGCGGCGGATGGGCCGGGCCGAGTTCGTTCGCGCCGACATCCGCAACCCGTTCATCGCCAAGGTGATCCGCAACGGCGACGTCGACACCGTCGTGCACGCGGCCGCCGCCTCCTACGCGCCGCGTTCGGGCGGGCGCGCCACGTTGAAGGAGATCAACGTGATGGGGGCCATGCAGCTCTTCGCCGCCTGCCAGAAGGCGCCATCGGTGCGGCGGGTCGTCCTCAAGTCCACCTCCGAGGTGTACGGCTCCCACCCGCACGACCCGGTGGTCTACGCCGAGGACCGCAGTGCCCGGCGCCCACCCCGGGACGGCTTCGCCCGCGACAGCATCGACATCGAGGGCTACGCCCGCGGGCTCGGCCGGCGCCGGCCCGACATCGCGGTCACCATCCTGCGACTGGCCAACATGATCGGACCGGGCATGGACACCGCCCTGTCCCGCTACCTGGCGGGTCCGCTGGTGCCCACGGTGCTGGGCCACGACGCGCGACTGCAGCTGCTGCACGAACAGGACGCGCTCGGCGCGCTCGAACGCGCCACCATGGCCGGCAAGGCCGGCACGTTCAACATCGGCGCGAGCGGGATCATCATGATGTCGCAGGCCATCCGCCGCTCAGGGCGGGTCGCCGTTCCGGTGCCGAAGATCGGCGTGGTGGCACTGGAGTCGCTGCGCAAGGCCACCCGCAACACTGAGCTCAGCCGCGATCAGCTCGACTATCTGAGCTACGGCCGCGTCATGGACACCACCCGGATGCGGACCGAGTTGGGGTTCGCGCCGAAGTGGACCACGGTGGAGGCCTTCGACGACTATGTGCGGGGTCGGGGATTGACTCCGATCATCGGGCCGGAATGGGTACGCTCTGTGGAGAGTCGCGCGGTCGCAGTGGCGCAGCGCTGGGGAAGCTGAAGAAATCTAGGTGGGGAAGAGGGAACCTGAAGTGGCGGGCGAGTCGAAGGCCAAAGTCATTCCGCTGCACTCGAATTCGAGTCGAGCTGCGGCGGCTCGGCGTGCCTCGCAGCGCGCTGATGCCGCCCGCCGACATCCCTCGCTGCTGTCGGATCCCGGTACCCGCGCCTCCGCCGAGGAGATTGCCGCCGTCGTCCGCGAGATCGACGATCGCCGCGGTGGCCCGGCGGCGTCCGGAACGGCCGGGGATGCGCCCAACGAACTCGCGCAGCGCATCGGTGCGGTCGCCGATTTCCTACGGAAACGGTTGACCGGCGACTACAACGTCGACGAATTCGGCTTCGATCCGCAATTCAACAACGCAGTCGTGCTCCCGATGTTGCGCGTCTTCTTCCAGAACTGGTTCCGCGTCGAGGTCAGTGGCATCGAGAATCTGCCGGCGGACGGGTCGGCCCTCGTGGTCGCCAACCACGCCGGCACGCTGCCGTTCGACGGGCTGATGCTCTCGGTCGCGGTGCACGACCACCACCCGGCCAACCGCGACCTGCGCCTGCTGGCGGCCGACATGGTTTTCGACATGCCGATGATGGGTCCGATCGCCCGCAAGGCCGGTCACACCATGGCCAGCACCGTCGACGCGCACCGCCTGCTGGCGGCCGGAGAGCTGACCGCGGTGTTCCCCGAGGGGTACAAGGGTCTGGGCAAGCACTTCCGCGACCGGTACAAGCTGCAACGGTTCGGCCGCGGCGGGTTCGTCTCGGCGGCGCTGCGCACCGGCGCCCCGATCGTGCCGTGCTCGATCGTCGGGTCCGAGGAGATCTACCCGATGGTGGCCGACCTCAAGCTGTTGGCCCGCGTGCTCGGTCTGCCGTACTTCCCGATCACGCCGCTGTTCCCGCTGGCAGGCCCGCTCGGACTCGTTCCGCTTCCGTCCAAGTGGCACATCGCTTTTGGGACGCCCATCGAGACCGCCTCGTACGACGAATCCGCAGCCGACGATCCGATGGTCACCTTCGACCTCACCGACCAGGTGCGCGAGACCATCCAGGCGACGCTGTACCAGCTGCTCAGTCAGCGCCGGAACATGTTCTTCGGCTGATCAGTTGGTGCTCTGACGCTGCAGTGCGCGCGCCGCGATGGCGGCGATCTGCGCGTTGGTCTCCTCGGAGCCGGACGCCTCGCCGATCATGGTGACGATGGTGGTCATCACCGGTTCGCCGTTCTCGTCGGTCACTTCGCTGCGCAGTTCGCTGATCACCGTGCCGTGCGATTCCAGCACCGAGTCGAGATACGAGTCGAAGAACAACTTGTCGCCGGCGAATATCGGGCGGTGGAACAGGATCTTCTGGTCGCGGTGGATCACCCGGGCGAGGTTGATCCCGACGTCGAAGGACTTGAAGATCTCCAGTTGCACCTGCCGGCCCGCGATCGCGATGAACGTCAGCGGGGCCACCAGTCCGGGGTAGCCGGCGGCCTCGGCCGCCTCGTCGCTGAGGTGCAACGGATCGTCGGACATGACGGCCTTGGCGTACTCGCGGATCTTCTCGCGACCGACCAGGTAGTACTCCGGATAGCGGAAGTGGGTGCCGATGATGTCGCTGGCAATTGACACGCGGCGAAGCCTATCAGCTGTTCAGTAGCCGTTTTTGTGGCCGACGCCGAAGGCGGTGGCACGATTCTTCGCTGTGGTTTCACCCTGGGCGGGCGGATTCAGCGGTGCTCACCGCGGCGGGACACCGCTGCGGCCAGCGCTCCGCCGACCGCGCCGAGGGCCAGCGCCGACGGCACGCCGATGCGGGCGGCCTTGCGGGCGGTGCGGAAATCACGGATTTCCCAGCCCCGCTCGCGGGCCAGCTCGCGCAGGTCGGCGTCGGGGTTGATGGCGACAGCGGTGCCGACCAGCGAGAGCATCGGCACGTCGTTGTAGCTGTCGGAGTAGGCGGTGCAGCGCTTGAGGTTCAGGCCCTCGCGGATCGCCAGCGCGCGCACGGCGTGCGCCTTGCCCACCCCGTGCAGGATGTCGCCGACCAGCCGCCCGGTGAACACCCCGTCGACGGATTCGGCGACGGTGCCCAGCGCGCCGGTGAACCCCAGCCGCCGGGCGATGGTCTCGGCCAGCTCGTAGGGGGTGGCGGTGACCAGCCAGACCTGCTGGCCGGCGTCGAGGTGCATCTGGGCCAGCGCGCGGGTGCCGGGCCAGATCTTGTCGGCGATGATCTCGTCGTAGATCTCCTCGCCGACCTCGACGAGCTCGGCGGTCGAACGGCCCTCGATGAACGCCAGCGCCTTGCGTCGGCCGGCGGCCACGTCGTCGCTGTTCTCCCGCCCGGTCAGCTGGAACTTTGCCTGCGCATAGATGAACTTCGCCAGGTCGCCGTAGGTGAAGTACTTGCGGGCGGCCAGCCCGCGGCTGAAGTGCACCAGTGACGAGCCGTGCACCAGGGTGTTGTCGACGTCGAAGAAAGCCGCGGCGGTCAGGTCGGCGGGCGGTGGCGCGGGAGTGGCCATCGGTGCCTGCGGGTCGGGTTCGCGGCGCGCTGCCGCGCTGGCGTCGCGGGCCACCGCGCTGGCCTGCTCGGCCACCAGGTCGTCCACCGCCCGCTCGGCGCTCGCCTGGCCCGCTGCCTGCTCCGCGTGAACGTCAGCCAGTTCCTGGTCGTCGTCCCCGGAACCCATGGGCTCAGCCTATCCAGGGCTGCCAGACTGTCGGGCATGAGCCGCGCCCATGTCGAGCTGTTGACCCGCTCCGGTTGCTCCATCTGCGACCGGGTTCACGGCCGGCTGGCGCAGCTGGCCGCAGAGCTGGGCTTCGATCTCACGAGCACCGACGTGGACGCCGCCGCGGCGGCCGGAAACCCCGCGTTGAGGGCCGAGTTCGGCGACCGGCTGCCAGTGGTTCTGCTCGACGGCCGGGAGCACAGCTACTGGGACGTCGACGAGCCCCGGTTGCGGGCGGATCTGGCCGATCGATGAACTTGGACCGAATTTGGTGAGCCGCCTGTGCAGCGATTACCGTGGAAGTAAGTTTCACTAACCGAGCATTCCGTCGCAGCAAGGGAGCGGGCCAGGTGATCGTGCCGTGAGCGTCCTGCTCTTCGGGGTGTCGCATCGCAGCGCGCCGGTGTCGGTCCTCGAGCAGCTCTCCACCGATGAATCCGATCAGGCCAAGATCGTCGATCAGGTGTTGCAGTCGCCGCTGGTGACCGAGGCCATGGTGCTGGCCACGTGCAACCGGGTCGAGGTCTACGCGGTGGTCGACGCCTTCCACGGCGGCCTGTCGGTGATCGGCCAGGTGCTCGCCGACCATTCCGGTATGTCGATGGGCGATCTGACCAAGTACGCCTACGTCCGCTACAGCGAGGCCGCCGTCGAGCATCTCTTCGCGGTGGCCTCCGGGCTGGACAGCGCCGTCATCGGCGAGCAGCAGGTACTCGGCCAGGTCCGCCGCGCCTATGCCTCGGCCGAGTCGAACCAGACCGTCGGCCGGGTGCTGCACGACCTCGCCCAGCGGGCCCTGTCGGTGGGTAAGCGGGTGCACGCCGAGACCTCGATCGACGCCGCCGGTGCCTCCGTGGTGTCCGTCGCGCTGGGTATCGCCGGCGCACGCCTGGCACAACGGGCTGGCCGGCCGGACGGCCGCGGTCGTCGGCGCCGGCTCGATGGGCGGGTTGTCGGTGGCGCATCTGGTCCGCGCCGGGGTCAGCAACATCAACGTCGTCAACCGGTCGCTGCCGCGCGCACAGCGCCTCGCCGCGAACATCCGCGAGCACGGGGTGGGCGCGGAGGCGATGACGCTGGACCAGCTTTCGGTCGCGATGGCCGGCGCCGACGTCGTGGTCAGCTGCACCGGCGCGGTGCGCCCGGTGGTGTCGCTGGCCGACGTGCACCACGCCTTGGCCACCGCCCAGCGCGACGAGACCTCGCAGCCCCTCGTGCTGTGCGATCTGGGCATGCCCCGTGACGTCGACCCGGCCGTGGCCGGGCTGCCGGGGGTGTCGGTGATCGACATGGAGCGCGTCCAGCGGGAGCCGTCGGCCCGCGCGGCCGCCACCGACGCCGAGGCTGCCCGCCAGATCGTCGCCGCCGAGGTTGCTGCCTATCTGGCGGGCCAGCGGATGGCCGAGGTCACCCCCACCGTCACCGCGCTGCGGCAGCGCGCCGCCGACGTCGTCGAGGCCGAGTTGCTGCGCCTGGAGAACCGGTTGCCGGGTCTGGACGACAGCCAGCGCGGCGAGGTCGCACGCACTGTCCGCCGGGTGGTCGACAAGCTGCTGCATGCGCCGACGGTGCGGGTGAAGCAGCTGGCCAGCGCGCCCGGTGGCGACACCTACGCCGAGGCCCTGCGTGAACTGTTCGAACTCGATCCGCAGGCCGTCGATGCCGTCGCCGCAGGCGAACTTCCGCTGCTGGCAACGGAATTCGACATCATCCAGCCCGACGGCGCCGAGTAGCACGGTTGGCTGACAGCGGCGACGCCCTGATCCGGATCGGCACCCGGGGCAGCCTGCTGGCGACTACTCAGGCCGGGACCATCAGGGATCGACTCATCGAGCGCGGGCGCCGCGCCGAGCTGGTCATCATCAGCACCGACGGCGACCGGTCGGACCAGCCGATCGCCGACATCGGGGTCGGGGTCTTCACCGCGGCGCTGCGAGAAGCCATCGCACGATGGCCGGGTCGACATGGCCGTGCATTCGTACAAGGATTTGCCGACCGCTCCCGACGGGCGGTTCGTGATCGCCGCCATCCCCCGTCGCGAGGACGCCCGCGACGCGCTGGTGGCCCGCGACGGCATGGTGCTGGGAGAGTTGCCAGCCGGATCGGTGATCGGCACATCGTCCGTGCGCAGGGCGGCGCAGCTTAAAGCACTGGGTCTCGGTTTGGAAATCCGCCCCCTACGAGGCAACCTAGATACCAGGTTGAACAGGGTAAGCAGCGGTGATCTCGACGCCATCGTGGTGGCCCGAGCGGGTCTGGCCCGCATCGGTCGCCTCGGCGATGTCACCGAGACGCTGGAGCCGGTGCAGATGTTGCCAGCGCCGGCTCAAGGTGCGCTGGCGGTGGAGTGCCGCGCCGGCGACACCGGGCTGGTGGCGCTGTTGGCGGAGTTGGACGACGCCGACACCCGCGCCGCGGTCACCGCCGAGCGAACCCTGCTGGCCGAACTGGAGGCGGGTTGTTCCGCACCGGTGGGCGCGATCGCCGAGGTGGTCGAGTCCATCGATGAGGACGGCAACGTCTTCGACGAACTGTCGTTGCGCGCGTGCGTGGCGGCGGCAGACGGATCCGACGTGATCCGTGCGTCCGGTATCGGCACCCCCGGCCGGTCCGTAGAGCTGGGGCTCTCGGTGGCCGCGGAGTTGTTCGAACTCGGAGCGCGCGAGGTCATGTCGACGGCTGAGAGCGGGAGTGAGAGATGACTGGGCACGGAAGCGGGCGGGGCCGCAAGGCCAAGCCGGGACGCATCACGTTCGTCGGGTCGGGCCCGGGGGATCCCGGCCTGCTGACGACGCGGGCGCGCACGGTCCTCGGTAATGCTGCGCTGGTGTTCACCGACCCCGACGTACCGCAGCCCGTGCTGAACGCCGTCGGCACCGACCTTCCCCCGGCGGCCGGACCGGCCCGCGCCGACGCTGCGCGCCAGGCCGAGGCGGACGGCGCCGTGGGCGACGAGATCGCACCGCCGGTGGTGTCCGTCGGACCCGACATCCGCCCCGCCCTCGGCGACCCGGCCGAGGTGGCCAAGACGCTGCTCGCCGAGGCCAGGGCAGGTTTCGACGTGGTGCGCCTGGTCGCCGGTGACCCGCTGTCGGTGGACTCGGTGATCACCGAGGTCAACGCCGTGGCGCGCAGCCACATGGAGTTCGAGATCGTCCCCGGCCTGCCCGGTACCAGTGCCGTCCCGACGTACGCGGGTCTGCCGCTGGGTTCGGCGCACACCGTCGCCGACGTTCGCGGCGAGGTCGACTGGGCGGCCCTGGCCGCCGCGCCCGGCCCGCTGATCCTCACCGCCACCGCCTCGCACGTGCCGGATGCGGCCCGGACCCTGATCGAGTACGGGCTGGCCGAGAACACCCCGTGCGTGGTGACCGCCAACGGCACCACCTGCGCGCAGCGTTCGGTCGAGACCACGCTGACCGGGCTCACCGACCGGGCCACCCTGGCCGGCGGCACCGACCCGGCCGGCCCGCTGACCGGCACGCTGGTGGTCACGATCGGCAAGACGGTCGCGCATCGGGCCAAGCTGAACTGGTGGGAGAGCCGCGCCCTGTACGGCTGGACCGTGCTGGTGCCGCGTACCAAGGACCAGGCCGGAGAGATGAGCGACCGGCTGGTGGGCCATGGCGCGCTGCCCGTCGAGGTGCCGACCATCGCCGTCGAGCCGCCGCGCAGCCCCGCCCAGATGGAAAGGGCGGTCAAGGGTTTGGTGGACGGCCGCTACCAGTGGGTGGTGTTCACCTCCACCAACGCGGTGCGTGCGGTGTGGGAGAAGTTCGGCGAGTTCGGCCTGGACGCCCGCGCGTTCTCGGGTGTGAAGATCGCCTGCGTCGGTGAGGCGACTGCCGACCGGGTGCGCGCGTTCGGTGTCAGCCCGGAGCTGGTGCCGTCCGGCGAGCAGTCCTCGCTGGGCCTGCTCGACGAATTCCCGGAGTACGACAGCATTTTCGATCCGGTCAACCGGGTGCTGCTGCCGCGCGCCGACATCGCCACCGAGACGCTGGCCGAGGGTCTGCGGGACCGCGGCTGGGAGATCGAGGACGTCACCGCCTACCGCACCGTGCGCGCGGCGCCGCCGCCGGCCGAGACCCGGGAGATGATCAAGACGCGGCGGTTTCGACGCCGTCTGCTTCACCTCCAGCTCCACGGTGCGCAACCTCGTCGGTATCGCCGGAAAGCCGCACGCCCGCACCATCGTGGCGTGCATCGGGCCCAAGACCGCCGAGACCGCAGCGGAATTCGGTCTGCGGGTCGATGTGCAGCCCGAGACGGCCGCGGTCGGCCCGCTGGTCGACGCGCTGGCCGAGCATGCGGCCCGGCTGCGTGCCGAGGGTGCGCTGCCGCCGCCGCGCAAGAAGAGCCGACGCCGTTAGCGGAAGAAGGCATGCCATGCCCGGTTTCCCCACGCAACGTCCGCGCCGCCTGAGGTCGACTCCGGCACTGCGTCGGCTGGTCGCGCAAACATCCTTGGAGCCAAGGCATCTGGTGCTGCCGATGTTCGTCGCCGACGGGATTTCGGAGCCGCGGCCGATCGCGTCGATGCCGGGTGTGGTTCAGCACACGCGTGACTCGCTGCGCCGTGCGGCCGCCGACGCCGTGGACGCCGGCGTCGGCGGGCTGATGCTGTTCGGTGTCCCGCGCGACGACGACAAGGACGCCGTCGGCTCGTGCGGGGTGGACCCCGACGGAATCCTCAACGTCGCGCTGCGTGATCTCGCCAAAGACCTCGGCGACGCCACCGTGCTCATGGCCGACACCTGCCTCGACGAGTTCACCGACCACGGGCACTGCGGCGTGCTGGACGCCCGCGGCCGGGTCGATAACGACGCCACCAACTGCCCAGTACGTGAAACTGGCTGTCGCACAGGCGGAATCGGGTGCGCACGTGGTCGGGCCGAGCGGCATGATGGACGGCCAGGTGGCCGCGATCCGCGACGGTCTGGACGCAGCGGGTTTCACCGACGTGGTGATCCTGGCCTACGCGGCCAAGTTCGCCTCGGCGTTCTACGGCCCGTTCCGCGAGGCGGTGGCCTCCAGCCTGCAGGGCGACCGGCGCACCTATCAGCAGGACAGCGGCAATGCGCGGGAGGCGCTGCGCGAGATCGCACTCGACCTCGACGAGGGCGCCGACATCGTGATGGTCAAGCCCGCGATGGCCTACCTCGACATCGTGCGGGCGGCCGCCGACATCTCGCCGGTCCCGGTGGCCGCCTACCAGGTGTCGGGGGAGTACGCGATGATCAGCGCCGCCGCCGCGAACGGCTGGATCGACGGCCGCGCCGCCGCCCTGGAGTCGCTGACCTGCATCCGCCGCGCCGGCGCCGACATCGTGCTGACCTACTGGGCGGCCGACGTGGCGGGCTGGCTGGCGTGAGCCAGGAGCCGCCGACCGGAGCACCCGCACGCCCGGAGGATGTGGAGACCGGATTCTGGCTGTGGCTGATCGCGCTTGCCGCTGATGATCACCGGCTACCTGGTGGACGCGTTCACGGCCTCCCCCAAGCACACGCCGATCCTGGTGCTGGGCATCACCGTCATGTTCTCGGTGATGCTGGGCGCGCTCGTGCTGACCTTCCTGTTGTTGATGCGGTCCGGGTACCGCTGGACGCGCACGCTGCTCACCGGCGGCGGGATCGCCTCGATCATCTACACCATGGCGAGCCTGTTCACCGTTGCGCGGCAGCCGGTGGCGGCCGTGGTGTTCGCGGTCACCGGCATCGTCGGATCGGTGCTCATCGGCGGCGGCATCTACCTGCTGCACCGGCAGGACGGGCACGGGTTCTTCACCCGATGACCGTTAGGCTGGCCCGACCATGACCCCAACCGAACCGAGACCGCGGTTGGTCACCGTCGCCTTCTGGCTGTGGCTCCTGGCGGCGATAGGGCTGATCCTGACCGGGCTGACCCTGATCCTGTCCCCGGCGGCGATTCCGGGCTTCTTCCGCGGCGCCGGTGCGCTGTGGGTGTTCAGCGGACTCGCAGTGGGCTTCTTCGCGGGCCGGACCCGTCTCGGGGACGCCCGCTTCCGTCGCGCCGCGGTTGCGTTGTCGGTGGCGCTGGTCCTGCTGCTGGCCGTGTTCTCGCTGATGAGCCGCGGCTTGCTGTGGCTGGTCATCATGATCCTGCTGCTGGTGGCGTCGACCTTGATCTTGCGTCCGGTCGCGGCGAGCTGGTTCGATCCCGACGGGCAGGCCGACCTCGATGCCTGAGGACGAACAGCTCGGCCAGCCGGGCGAGCAGCCGGTGCCCGCGCCCGAGGTGCTCTACTTCGAGAACGGCGCCAGCTGGTACTGGCTGCTGGCCGGGCCGCTGTCGGCGCTGTCGATGCTGCTGATCCAGCTCAAGGGCGGCATGGGTGTCCAGTGGTTCGTGCCGATGGTGTTCTTCGTCCTCGTCACGGGCTTCCTCACCCTGCAGGTCAAGGCGGCCCGGATCCACACCAGCGTCGAGCTCACCCGCGACTTCCTGCGCGAGGGCACCGAGACCATCCAGGTGAGCAGCATCGTGCGGGTGCTGCCCGAGGCTCAGCTGAAGGCCAGCGCTCGCGATGCCGAGAAATGGCAGTCCGCCCGGGCGCTCGGCGAGCTGAACGGCGTGCCCCGCGGGCGGACCGGAATCGGCCTGGAGCTCACCCACAAGCGGACCGCGCAGGCCTGGGCCCGCAAGCACCACGACCTGCGCGCCGTGCTGACCCGGCTGGTCGACGGCGACACCCCGGATACGACGCCGTGAGGCACATCGTGCAGCTGGTCCTCGCCGGGCTGGCGGCGATCGGAGCAGCCCTGAGCTGGCTACGGGTTACCGCGACCGTCGACGTGGCGCCCGTCGCCGACGGGCAGCCGGCCACGACCTCGGTGATCTATCACGCGCCGATGATGGTGCTGACGCTCGCGCTCGCGACCACTGCCGGTGTGCTGCTGGTCCTCGGGCTGGCCGGGCTGGTGCGAGCCCGAAACCGTCAGTGGGCTCAGAACACCCGCGTCTGACCCTCCAGGACCGGGACCGTGTCGGGCAGTTTGTACGTCTGGATGCCGTTGCGCCACATGACGGCGTCGCGGGCATGCTCGGGCAGATGCTTGACCAGCCAGCGCGGGTCGTCGAACGTCCAGTGCGGGTAGTCCGAGGAGAACAGCAGGATCTTCTCGCATTCCATCCACTCGAAGGCCCGCAGCAGTTCGGTCTTGTCTTCGGGGTAGTCCAGCGGCTGGGTGGTGAACTTGATGTGGTCCTTGACGTACTCGCTCGGTTTGCGCTTGATGTCCATTCCCGACTTGCGCGCTGCGTAGATGGCGTCCATCCGCCACATCAGCGGCAGGATCCAGTTGAAGGCGTGCTCGACGAAAACGACCCGCAGTGTGGGGTAGCGGTCGAAGACCCCGTCGAACACCAGGCTCATCACCTGGTTGGCGGCCAACAGCGAGTAGGTGACCATGAAGTCGTGGTTGTAGCTGGGGAGACCGACCGGCGGGATGGGCAGGTTCTCGTACTGCCCGCGGGCCAGATGGCAACTCACGGTGATGTCGTGTCGGGTGGCGGCCTGCCCAGATCGGGTCGTATTTCGGATCGCCCCACGACGGCCGGGGTTCGGCCTTGATCAGGATCTGCGACATGTAGGGGTGCCCGGCCCAGTTGTCGATCTCGCGGGCCGCACCCGCCGGGTCCTCGATGGCCACCGAGATGGAGCCGCGCCAGCGTTCGTGCCAGTTGTTGCGGCTGTCCAGCCAGTGCTCGGCCAGCCACAGGTTGGTGGCGATCGCCGAGGCCTGGGCGGCTTCGGCCAGCCTCGCGCCGCCGGCCAGCGGTTCGAGGATCGCGATGTCGGCGCCGGCCTCCATGATGAGCTGGCGAAACGCCATGTCCGGGTCGCTGCCGGCGAACTCCCCGTCGGGAGGAAAGGTGTCGACCCGCATGGCGTAGGCGTGTGCGTAGTCGGGGGCGTCGTAGTAGATCTTCTCCCCGACCGGGTGCGACATGAAGTACGTGCTGCGCCACGGCTCGGGGATGTACTCCAGCAGCACCCCGCGGCGGGGCACCGGGTGCACGTCGGAGTCGACGCAGCGCACGCGACTTGCGCTCCGCCGGGGCGAGCCGCTCATCGGCGCGCGTCAGCGTCATATCGCCAGTGTCCTCCGCCACAGCACCCTGGACAATATACCCCCTAGGGGTATAGTTGGCGGCATGACGACCACCGATCTCAAGTTGAGCGGCATGAGCTGCGCATCTTGTGCGGCGAAGATCGAACGCGGCCTCAACGGCCTGGACGGCGTGCAGGCGACGGTGAACTTCGCCGTCGAGCAGGCCCACGTCGAGCACGGTCCGCAGTGTCTCGGAGGCATGACCTGGTTCGCGCGGTCGAGTCCACGGGCTACCACGCATCGGTCATCGACCATTCCGGCCACGTGAAAGCCACATGGATCACGACGTGCCGGCGAGCAGCCTTGCGGCCGCGGCTCATCGGATCGGCGTGCTCGCGCTGCCCGTGCTGGCGCTGTCGATGGTCATGCCGTGGCAGTTCCCCGGCTGGCAGTGGCTGGTGCTGGCGCTGACGACGCCGATCGTGTTCTGGGGCGGCTACCCCTTCCACAAGGCCGCGATCAACAGCGCCCGGCATGGCTCCTCGACCATGGACACGCTGGTGTCGATCGGCACGCTGGCCGCCTATGTCTGGTCGGTGATCGCGGTGTTCACCCACAGCGGCCATCTGTACTTCGAGGTGGCCGCCGCCGTCACGATCTTCCTGCTGGGCGGTCGCTACGCGGAGGCCAAGGCCAAACGCGCGGCCGGAGCGGCACTGCAGGCGCTGCTGTCGCTCGGCGCCAAGGACGCCACCGTCGTGCGCGACGACACGGAGGTCCGGATTCCCGCCGCCGAACTGAGGGTGGGCGACGTGATCGTGGTGCGCCCAGGCGAGCGGGTGGCCACCGACGGCGTCGTGGTCGACGGCGCCTCGGCACTGGACACCTCGGCGATGACGGGGGAGTCGGTACCGGTCGATGTCGGCCCCGGCGCCGAGGTGCTCGGCGGCGCGGTCAACACCTACGGCCGAATCCTGGTGCGCGCCAAGAATGTAGGCGCGGACACCCAACTGGCCAGGATGGCCCGGATGGTCTCCGACGCGCAGAGCGGCAAGGCCTCCATCCAACGCCTGGCCGACCGGGTGTCGGCGGTGTTCGTGCCGGTTGTCCTCGTCATCGCGGCGGTGACACTGGGCGCGTGGCTGCTCGCCGGTCAGCCCGCCACCGCAGCGTTCACCGCGGCCGTCGCCGTGCTGATCATCGCCTGCCCCTGCGCGCTGGGTCTGGCCACGCCGACCGCGATCCTGGTCGGCACCGGCCGCGGTGCGCAACTGGGCGTGCTGATCAAGGAGCCGCAGGTGCTCGAAACCGTCCGCGGCATCGACACCGTCGTGATGGACAAGACCGGCACGGTGACGTCGGGCGCCATGAGCGTGTCCGGCGTCGAGCCCGAACCCGGGGAGGACGGTGACACCCTGCTGGCCCGGGCGGCGGCGGTGGAGGCGGCGTCCGAGCATCCGGTGGCGGCGGCGATCGTCGCCGCGGCCCGCGAGCGTGGGCTGACGGTCGCGGTGGTGCGCGATTTCACCAACGACCCCGGTACCGGGGTGCGGGGCGTCGTCGACGGGGTGGCGGTACAGGTGGCCCGGGCCGCCGATTCCGACGGTCGTACCAGCGTGGCGGTGACGTGGGACGGCCGCTCGCGCGGAGTGATCCGGCTCGCGGACGCGGTCAAACCGACCAGCGCCGACGCCGTCGCCGAGTTGAAGCGGATGGGGATCACCCCGATGCTGCTCACCGGCGACAGCCCGGCCGTCGCCACCCGGGTGGCCGCCGAAGTGGGCATCGACGCCGCGGACGTCATCGCCGGCGTGCTGCCTTCCGAGAAGGCCGACGTCATCAAGAACCTGCAGTTCCACGGCCGGCGGGTGGCGATGGTGGGCGACGGCGTCAACGACTCGGTCGCGCTGGCCACCGCCGACATCGGCATGGCGATGGGCACCGGCACCGACGCCGCGATCGAGGCCGGCGACATCACCCTGGTGCGCGGCGATCTGCGCACGGTGCCGACCGCACTGCGGCTCTCCGCGCGCACGCTGCGGATCATCAAGCAGAACCTGTTCTGGGCGTTCGGCTACAACACCGCGGCGATCCCGCTGGCGGCGCTGGGTCTGCTGAACCCGATGATCGCCGGTGCGGCGATGGCGCTGTCCTCGGTGCTGGTCGTGGCGAACAGCCTGCGGCTGAAGCGTTTCCACTAGGGCCGGGCTTTTGCCCGCCTCGCAGCGACAACGGTGGGCGCGATTCCATTTGTCGCGCGGACGCGGGCACAGAGCATGTCGGCCGTGTCGTTGCTCTTGCTCACCGGGCGGACCCTCGTTAGAATTCCTCACACGTAGAATTCATTGCACGCTGAATTCAGTGCCGAGGGTGAGGGAGGTCCGGTTTGGCGACCAGGCGCATCCACTCCGGGCGACGACCGGGAACCACCACCACGCGCGCGCTGATCGAGGACGCGGCCCGAAAGCAGTTCGCTGAACTCGGGTATGACCGCACCTCCATCCGGTCGATCGCCAAGCAGGCCGAAGTCGACCCCGCACTGGTGACCCACTTCTTCGGCACCAAGTGGGAACTGTTCCTGGCCGTCGTCGAGCTCCCCCTGGACCCGCCCTCGCTCATCGAGACGGTCGTGACCGGTGACCAGGCACTGGTCGGCCGGCGGCTGGCCGCCGCCCTGGTCGACATCCTCGACGACGAGCGCCGCCGACGCCCCATGCTGAGCATGATTCGCGCCGCCACCTCCGAACCCGCGGCCGCCGCGCTGGTCCGCGAGTTCCTGACCCGCAACGTGCTGATGCCCATCGCCGAGCGGCTCGGGGTGGAGGATGCCCAGTACCGTGCGGGCTTGGTGATGTCCCAGATCGTCGGCTTCACCATGGCGCGCTACGTGGTCGCCCTGCAACCGTTGGCCAAGCGCCCCCGCGACAGTGTGGTCGCCGATCTGGGGACCACCTTCCAGCACTACCTACGTGGCGAGCTCGGGCCGTGAAGCGGCTCGCGCGCAGGTGGACGCTGGTGGTCGCCGTGGTGGTGATCGCGGTGGCGGGATTCGCCGTCTACCGGCTGCACGGCATCTTCGGGTCGAACCACGACGTGTCGGCCGGCGGCGCACTTCCGAACAACGCCACCGCGTCCACGCCCAAGCACGTCGTCATCGAAGTATTCGGTGATCCCGGCGCTCAGGCCACCATCAGCTACCTGGACGTCAACGCACAACCACAGCGGGTCGACCACGCCCCGCTGCCGTGGTCCTACGACGTCACCACCACCCAGCCCGCGGTCTTCACCAATGTTGTGGCCCAGGGGAACAGCGATTCGCTCGGGTGCCGTATCACGATCGACGGCGCGGTGAAGGACGAGCGAACCGTGACCACGCTGAATGCCTACACCTACTGTCTGGAGAAGTCCGGGTGAGCGAGCTTCAGACCGAGGAATCCTCGGCGGTGCACCGGATCGCCCGCGGCATCCGGTGGGCCTCGGTGCCCATCGTCTTGGTGTGGCTGCTCATCGCGGCGACGACCAATGTCTTCGTGCCACAGCTGGAGGACGTCGGCAAGGCCCACAACGTCTCGTTGATCTCCGCGGACTCGCCCTCGCTGAAGGCGATGATGCGGATGGGCAAGGTGTTTCACGAGTTCGACTCGGACAGCGTCGCGATGATCGTGCTGGAAGGCGAGCAGCCGCTCGGCGTGGACGCCCACCGGTACTACGACGACCTGGTCCGCAAGCTGAACGCCGACACCACGCACGTGCAGCACATCCAGGACTTCTGGGGCGATCCCCTGACCGCGGGGGCGGCCCAGAGCGACGACGGCAAGGCCGCCTACGTCCAGGTGAATCTGGCTGGTAACCAAGGGGATTCACTTTCACTGCAGTCGGTGGACGCCGTGCGGGACGTCGTGGACCATACGCCGCCGCCACCGGGGGTGAAGACCTACGTCACCGGCGCGGCGCCGCTGTTCGCCGACCAGCTCTCGGTCGGCAGCAGGGGTATCGGCAAGGTCACCGTCATTACCATCGCGGTGATCATGACCATGCTGCTGTTCATCTACCGGTCCATCTCGGCCGCGGTGGTGACGCTGCTGACGGTCCTCGTCGAACTGTCGGCGGCCCGGGGCATCGTCAGCCTGCTGGCCGATTCCGGCGTCATCGGCCTGTCGACGTTCGCGACGAACCTGCTGACGCTGCTGGTGATCGCCGCGGGAACCGACTACGCCATCTTTCTGGTGGGCCGTTATCACGAGGCGCGCCAGCTGGGCGAGAGCCGCGAAACCGCCTTCTACACGATGTATCGCAGCACCGCGCACGTGATCCTGGGCTCGGGGCTGACGGTGGTCGGCGCGGTGTTGTGCCTGAGCTTCACCAGGTTGCCGTACTTCCACAGCATGGGTCCCCCGGCCGCGATCGGCGTGCTGGTCGCGTTGGTGGCCGCGCTGACCCTGGCGCCCGCCGTGCTGACCGTCGCGTCGCTGTTCGGTCTGCTGGAACCGCGCCGTTCGATGCGCACCCGGACGTGGCGACGCATCGGTACCGCGGTGGTGCGCTGGCCCGGGCCCGTCCTGCTGGTGAGCATCGGGGTCGCCCTGATCGGCCTGCTCGCGCTGCCCGGCTACAAGACCAGCTACGACCAGCGGCGGTATCTGCCCGGCAGCGCGCCGGCCGTCGCCGGCTACGCCGCCGCGGAACGGCACTTCTCCCAGGCCCGGCTCAACCCGGAGCTGCTGATGATCGAAGCCGACCACGACATGCGCAACCCGGCCGACATGATCCTGCTGGAACGGGTGGCCCGCGCGGTCTTCCACACGCCGGGCATCGCGGAGGTGCAATCCATCACCCGGCCGCTGGGCACCCCGCTGGACCACACGTCGCTCGGTTTCCAGCTCAGCGCGCAGAGCATCGGCCAGATCGAGAACCTGCCGTTCCAGCAGGCCCGTGCCGCCGACATCCTCAAACAGGTCACCGAGATCGACACCTCCATCGACACCCTCAGACAGCAGCTCGCGCTGCAGCAGCAGGCCAACGCCGCCACCGATGAACAGGCTCGGGCGTTTCACCAGACCGTGGAGATCGCGCAGGATCTGCGCAACAAGATCGCCAACTTCGACGACTTCCTCCGGCCGCTGCGCAACTACTTCTACTGGGAGCCGCACTGCTACGACATCCCGGCGTGCGCGGCGTTGCGGTCGGTTTTCGACGCGCTCGACGGACTCGACGCGCTCACCGATCAGTTGGGAAACGTCACCGCCAGTCTGGACAAGCTGACCGCTCTGCAGCCGCAATTGCTGGCGCTGATCCCCAAGCAGATCGCCAGCCAGGAGGCCAATCGTGACCTGGCGATGACGAACTACGCGACCAACTCCGGGATCGCCGCCAACAGCGAGGCGAACCTGCAGAACGCGACGGCGATGGGGCAGGCCTTCGACGCCGCCAAGAGCGACGATTCGTTCTACCTGCCACCGGAGGTGTTCACCAACCCCGAGTTCCAGCGCGGACTGCGGCTGTTCCTGTCCCCGGACGGCAAGGCCGCCCGGATGATCATCACCCATGACGGCGACCCGGCAACCCCGGACGGTATCGCCCACGTCGCCGCCATCCGCAACTCCGCCAAAGACGCGGTCAAGGGCACCCCGCTGGGAAATTCCAACATCTACCTGGGCGGCACGGCGGCGACCTACAAAGACATCAGCGAAGGCGCGAAATACGACCTGATGATCGCCGCGATCTCCGCGCTGAGCCTGATCCTGCTCATCATGGTGTTCGTCACCCGGAGCCTGGTGGCCGCTCTGGTCATCGTGGGCACCGTGGCGCTGTCGCTGGGCGCCTCGTTCGGGCTGTCGGTGCTGCTGTGGCAGGACATCCTGGGCACCCCGCTGTACTGGATCGTGCTCGCGCTGTCGATCATCCTGTTGCTGGCCGTGGGCTCGGACTACAACCTGTTGTTGATCTCCAGGTTCAGGGAGGAGATCCACGCCGGGCTGAACACCGGCATCATTCGCGGCATGGTCGGCACCGGTTCGGTGGTCACCTCCGCCGGTCTGGTGTTCGCCGCCACCATGGCCGCCTTCGCGTTCAGCGATCTCCGTGCCATCGCCCAGGTCGGCACCACCATCGCGCTCGGCCTGCTGTTCGACACCCTGATCGTGCGCTCGTTCATGACCCCCTCGATCGCGGCGCTGCTCGGCCGCTGGTTCTGGTGGCCCCAACGCGTTCGGCCCCGGCCCGCCAGCCAGATGCTCCGGCCGTACGGCACCCGGGCCTCGGTTCGCCAGCTGCTGCTGTGGGAGGACGAGGAGTTGTGATGGCGCAGAGCATGTGGGGCGTGCTGACCCTGATCTCGTACGCGGCCGTATTCGTCTTCGCCGCATGCGCTTTCGTCTTGGTGGCGCGGATGCTGCGCCGCGAGCCCAGCGCGATGAGCGAACAGGTCGGCAGCCTCAGCACCATTCTGCGGAAGGTGCGCAAGCGTGAGCCGATGTCGGCCGAGGAATTGGCCTACGCGAATCAGGTCATCACCGACCGGCGGTCGTTCCTGGCGTTCTGCATCCCGTTCGCGATCATCGGGGTCGGATGCATCTATGTGTTCGGCAGCCTCGAACAGTTGCACGGACGTGCGCCGTCGATCCGGACCTTCATCGGGCTGATCCCCATGTTGGCCGGCACCAACCTCACCATTCAGCTGCTGCGGATCGCGAAACTGAAGCGGCGCCTGCCGGCCCGCGTGCAACCCGCAGACGTCAGGTCCGCCTGAGCAGCACCGCGCTCTCGAACGGCAGCGCCGCGAAGATCGGTCGCCACAGCCCCGAAACATGTTCGGCCGCTTCGGCTTTCGTCATCACCCGGGGTTCGGCTACTGCGAATGTCCGGCCGTATCGCTTGAGCCGTCCACCTCCCGCGGCGGTGATGTTCTTCAGCCAGTCCCGGTCGGGTCCGTAGGTGAGCAGGATCGCCACCCCCTCGTGGGTGGAGAACACCGTCAGCGGCGTGCGGTAGCGCTTGCCGGAGCGCCGCCCGGCATGCTCGAGAATGCCCATCGTCGGGATGAAGCCCGCCCACATTCGCTGGATCGGGTTGGTGACGTGGCGGTTGAACCGGGCCAACCATTGCGGTAACTGCATCACCCGATCAAACTCTCCCTCATGGCCTACCTCAAGCCGCCCTGGTTCACCGCCAAGGTTTTCAACAAGATCGCGATGGCGACCGGCGTCTCGGGCACCGAGAGGCTGACGCTGACCGCCCGCGCCAGCGGGGCGCAGCAGGAGATCCCGGTGATCACCGTCGACGTCGACGGCACCCGCTACCTGGTATCCACCCGTGGGGAATCGCAGTGGGTGCGCAACGTCCGTGCCAACCCCACCGTCACCCTGACGACGAAGGTCGGAGCGGCACGGTTCACCGCGGCCGAGATCCCGGTCGCGCAGCGCGACCCCGTACTGACGGCCTACCGGGCCAAGGCCGGCAAAACCGTCGACGGCTACTTCGCCAAACTGCCTGATCCGGCCGACCACCCGGTGTTCAGCCTGACACCGGTGTGAGGCCCGCAACAGTAACTACACCCTGTAGTTGACCGCCGCGCCCGGGCTGGGAGACTGGTGGCCATGAGCAGCAGGGACCAGGTTTCGGCGAAGCTGTTCGCCGACGCCTGCGCGGTCATCCCGGGCGGGGTGAACTCCCCGGTGCGCGCGTTCAACTCCGTCGGTGGCACGCCGCGCTACATCACCTCGGCGCAGGGCTACTGGCTGACCGACGCCGACGGCAACCGCTACGTCGACCTGGTGTGCTCCTGGGGCCCGATGATCCTGGGCCACGCCCACCCGGCCGTCGTCGAGGCCGTGCAGCAGGCCGCCGCGCACGGCTTGTCCTTCGGCGCCCCGACCCCCGGCGAGACCGAACTGGCCGCCGAGATCATCGACCGCGTCGATCCGGTGCAACGGGTGCGGCTGGTCAACTCCGGCACCGAGGCAACGATGAGCGCGGTGCGACTGGCCCGCGGCTTCACCGGCCGGTCCAAGGTCGTCAAGTTCTCCGGCTGCTACCACGGCCACGTCGACGCCCTGCTGGCCGACGCAGGCTCCGGGGTGGCGACTCTGGGGTTGCCGTCCTCGCCCGGCGTGACCGGTGCCACCGCCGCCGACACGATCGTGCTGCCCTACAACGACGTGGCCGCAGTCGAGGAGTCGTTCGCCCGGTTCGGCGACACCATCGCCGCGGTGATCACCGAGGCCTGTCCCGGCAACATGGGCGCGGTCGCGCCGCTGCCCGGTTACAACGCGGCGCTGCGCCGGATCACCGCCCAGTACGGTGCGCTGCTGATCATCGACGAAGTGATGACCGGCTTCCGGATGAGCCGATCCGGTTGGTACGGGATCGATCCCGTCGACGCCGACCTGTTCACGTTCGGCAAGGTGATGAGCGGCGGTCTGCCCGCCGCCGCGTTCGGAGGCCGCGCCGACGTGATGGAGCGGCTGGCCCCGCTGGGTCCGGTGTACCAGGCGGGCACCTTGTCGGGTAACCCCGTCGCCGTGGCAGCCGGGCTGACGACGCTGCGCCACGCCGACGACGCGGTGTACGCCGCGCTGAACGCCAACGCCGACCGGCTGGCCGGCCTGCTCTCCGATGCGCTGACCGAAGCCGGTGTCGCCCATCAGGTTCCGCGGGCCGGCAACTTCCTCTCGGTGTTCTTCGCCGACGAGCCGGTGACCGACTTCGCCGCCGCCCGGGCCAGCC
Source organism: uncultured Actinomycetota bacterium (assembly GCA_963753095.1). GTDB lineage: Bacteria > Actinomycetota > Actinomycetes > Mycobacteriales > Mycobacteriaceae > Mycobacterium. Next base: position 97,246 of record CAVWBC010000011.1, on the reverse strand, counting down.
AGACCTGGCGGTTCCCGGCGTTCTTCCACGCCCTGCTCGACTCCGGTGTCTACGCGCCGCCGAGCGCCTTCGAGACGTGGTTCGTCTCGGCCGTGCTCGACGACGACGCGTTCGATCGGATCGCCACCGCCCTGCCGGCCGCGGCGAAGGCGGCCGCTGAGGCGAGGCCGAGGAGCCTGAGTGGCGCGAAGGCGCTCGACGAAAGTGCATGTGATGCGCCACGGCGAGGTGTACAACCCGGAGGAAATCCTCTACGGGCGCCTACCCGGGTTCTATCTGTCCGACCGGGGACGCGCGCAGGCCAAGGCGGTGGCCGAAGCCCTGGCGGACAACGACATCGTCGCCGTCATCGCCTCACCGCTGGAGCGGGCACAGGAGACCGCCGCGCCGATCGCAACGCATCACGGCCTGACGATCGACTCCAATCCGGACCTCATCGAGTCCCTGAACGTCTTTGAGGGAAAACGAGTTTCACCCGGTGACGGCGCGCTGCGCGACCCACGCAACTGGAAATACCTGCGCAACCCGCTCAGGCCGTCCTGGGGTGAGCCTTATGTGGAGGTCGCCGCCCGCATGCGCACGGCCGTCGAACAGGCCCGCATCATCGGCGCCGGCCACGAGGTGGTGTGCGTCAGCCATCAACTGCCCGTGGAGATCGCTGCGGCGGTCACATGACCGGCAAGCGCCTTCCGCACGACCCGCGCAAGCGGATGTGCAGCCTGGCATCGCTGACCACCTTCGTCTTCGACGGCGACGAGCTGGTCGACTGGCAGTACCGGGAGCCGGCTGGCGGAGTGAGGCGGTGTGGTGGTCACGATGGTGTGGCGGCGGCGATGTTGGCCGGCTGCTCCACCGGTGACGACGCCGTCGCCCAGGGCGGCACCTTCGAGTTCGTCGCCCCCGGTGGCAAGACCGACATCGTCTACGATCCGCCCGCCAGCCGCGGCAGCCGGGACCGATATCCGGGCCGGACCTGATGGACCCGGCGAAGACGCTGTCGCTCAACGACTTCGCCGGCAAGGTCGTGGTGATCAACGTGTGGGGTCAGTGGTGCGGACCCTGTCGGTCCGAGATCGGCCAGCTGGAGAAGGTCTACGAGCGCCACCCGTGACCAGGGGGTGGCCTTCCTGGGAATCGACGTCCGCGACAACGACATCGACGCCGCCCGCGATTTCGTCGCCGACCGCAAGGTCAGCTATCCGTCGATCTACGACCCGGCGATGCGCACGATGATCGCGTTCGGCGGGAAGTACCCCACCACGGTCATCCCGTCGACCGTGGTGCTCGACCGCGAACACCGGGTGGCGGCGGTGTTCCTGCGGGAATTGCTGGCCGAGGACCTGCTGCCCGTCGTGCAGCGCCTGGCCGCCGAACCGGCGCCGGAACCGGTCAAGCCATGACGGGTTTCGCGCAGACCGCGGCGGCCGGGCCGCTGCTGCTGGCCGTCGGCGTTTGTGTGCTCGCCGGCCTGGTGTCGTTCGCCTCGCCCTGCGTGGTGCCGCTGGTGCCCGGTTACCTGTCGTATCTGGCGGCCGTCGTCGGAGTCGACGACGTGCACGCCGCGACGGGGCAGGTGGCGCTGCGCACCCAGCGCTGGCGGGTCGCCGGGTCGGCGCTGTTGTTCGTCGCCGGCTTCACCGCAGTGTTCGTGCTGGGCACCGTCGCCGTGCTCGGGATGACCACCACGCTCATCACCAATCAGCTTCTGCTGCAACGTGTCGGCGGTGCGCTGACCATCGTCATGGGCCTGGTGTTCATCGGGTTCATCCCCGCGCTGCAGCGCCAGGCCCGGTTCGCCCCGGCCCGGCTGGCCGGTGTCGGCGGGGGCGCCGCTGCTGGGCGCGGTGTTCGCGCTCGGGTGGACGCCGTGCCTGGGCCCGACGCTGACCGGCGTCATCACCGTGGCCTCGGCCACCGACGGCGCCAACGTGGCGCGCGGCGTCCTGCTGGTGATCGCCTACTGCCTCGGCCTGGGTATCCCGTTCGTGCTGCTGGCGCTGGGATCCGGCTGGGCCGTCAATGGATTCGGCTGGCTGCGCCGCCACACCCGCGCCATCCAGATCTTCGGCGGCGTGCTGCTGATCGCCGTCGGCATCGCGCTGGTCACCGGCGTGTGGAACGACTTCGTGTCCTGGGTGCGCGACGCCTTCGTCTCCGACGTCAGGCTGCCGATCTGAGGTGATCCGGCCTGGCCCGCAACCTGTGGCGCGCGTTGACCTCGATGGGCACCGCGCTGGTCCTGCTGTTCCTGCTGGCACTGGCGGCGGTGCCCGGTGCGCTGCTGCCGCAGCGCAGCCTCAACGAGGCCAAGGTCGAGCAGTACATCGCCGAGCACCCGGTCATCGGGCCGTGGCTGGACCGGCTGCAGTTCTTCGACGTGTTCTCCAGCTTCTGGTTCACCGCGATCTACGCGCTGCTGTTCATCTCACTGGTCGGCTGCCTGACCCCGCGGATGATCGAACACGCCCGCAGCCTGCGCGCGACGCCGGTGCCCGCGCCGCGCAACCTCAGCCGGCTGCCGAAGTACGCCGAAGCCGAGGTCGTCGGGCGATCCGAGCCGGTCGCCGGCGCCATCTCCCAACGACTTCGCGGCTGGCGGCGCACCACCCGCCAGGACGGCGACGCCACCGAGATCTCCGCGGAGAAAGGCTACCTGCGCGAGTTCGGCAACATCGTCTTCCACTTCTCGCTGCTGGGACTGCTGGTCGCCATCGCCGCCGGCAAGCTGTTCGGCTACGAGGGCAACGTCATCGTCATCGCCGACGGCGGGCCGGGCTTCTGCTCGGCCTCGCCGGCGGCGTTCGACTCGTTCCGGGCCGGCAACAGCGTGGACGGCACGTCGCTGTATCCGATGTGCGTGCGGGTCAACGATTTCCAGGCCCGCTACCTGCCGAACGGGCAGGCCACGTCGTTCGCGTCGAACATCGACTATCAGGCCGGCGACGACCTGGCGACCGGCACCTGGCGGCCGTACCGACTCGAGGTCAACCACCCGCTGCGCATCGGCGGCGACCGGGTCTACCTGCAGGGCCACGGCTACGCGCCGACGTTCACCGTGACCTTCCCGAACGGGCAGAAGCGCACCCAGACCGTGCAGTGGCGTCCCGACGATCCGCGCAGCCTGCTGTCCTCGGGTGTCATCCGGGTCGACCCGCCGGGCGGGATGTACCCCGACGCCGACGAGCGCCGCAAGCACCAGCTGGCGATCATGGGTCTGTTCGCGCCCACCGCGGACCTCGACGGCACCCTGCTGTCGTCGAGTACCCGGCGCTCAACGACCCCGCCGTGGCCATCGACATCTACCGCGGCGACACCGGGCTGGACACCGGCCGCCCGCAGTCGCTGTTCACCCTCGACCACCGGCTGATCGAGCAGAAGCGGCTCACCAAGGTCAAGCGGATCAACCTGCGCCAGGGCGAGGACGTCCGCCTCGACGACGGCACCGTGGTCCGTTTCGACGGCGCGACCCCGTTCGTCAACCTGCAGGTCTCGCACGACCCCGGCCAGGTGTGGGTGCTGGTGTTCGCGATGACGATGATGGGCGGGCTGCTGGTGTCGCTGATCGTGCGCCGGCGCCGGGTCTGGGTCCAGGATCTCCAGCGTCATCGGTGCCCGGTACCGTGAACATCGAGCTGGGCGGGCTGGCCCGTACCGACAACTCGGGCTGGGGCAGCGAGTTCGAGAAGCTCACCGAGCGGTTGCTGACGGACATGCCGGCCGCGGCGCCGTCGAAAGAGAAGGTCTGAAGGTGAATACCGAGCACATCGACATCGGGCTGGCCCGCTACTCGGACTGGGCGTTCACGTCCTCGATCATCGTCCTGGTCGCGGCGCTGCTGCTGCTCGCCGTCGAGCTGGCCTACAGCCGCGGGCGCAAGGTCGAGGCCCGCGAGCTGGTCGCGGCCGGTGCCGCGGTCGACCGCCGACAGCAACCGGCCCGGCGTCGTCGTCGACGAACCCGCCCGCTCGCTCGACGAGCGGCTCGGCAAGGCCGGCCTGGCGCTGGTGTACGTCGGCATCGCGCTGCTGTTCGCCTGCATCGTGCTGCGCGGCCTGGCCACCGTGCGGGTGCCGTGGGGCAACATGTACGAGTTCATCAACCTGACCTGTTCTGCGGTCTGGTGGCCGCGGCGATCGTGCTGCGCAAGCCGCAGTACCGCGCGCTGTGGGTGTTCGTGCTGGTTCCGGTGCTGATCCTGCTGGCCGTGTCGGGCAAGTGGCTGTACACCAACGCCGCGCCGGTGATGCCCGCGCTGCAGTCGTACTGGCTGCCGATCCACGTGTCGGTGGTCAGCCTGGGCTCCGGGGTGTTCCTGGTCGCCGGCGTGGCCAGCATCCTGTTCCTGCTGAAGATGTCCCGCTTCGGTGAACCCGGCGCGCAAGGTGCGACTCGCGCGCATCGTCGCCAAGCTGCCCGACGCCCAGACCCTGGACCGAATCGCCTACCGCACCACGATTTTCGCGTTCCCGATGTTCGGGTTCGGCGTGATCTTCGGCGCCATCTGGGCCGAGGAGGCCTGGGGCCGGTACTGGGGCTGGGATCCCAAGGAGACGGTGTCGTTCATCGCCTGGGTGGTCTACGCCGCCTATCTGCATGCCCGGTCGACCGCGGGCTGGCGGGACAAGAAAGCCGCGTGGATCAACGTCGTCGGCTTCGTCGCGATGGTGTTCAACCTGTTCTTCATCAACCTGGTGACCGTCGGTCTGCACTCCTACGCCGGAGTCGGCTGAGCGAGTCGGCTAGGGTTGTGACGGCGCCACGTAAACCACTCGACCCAAGCGACTTCAGGGGGAAGTGCCCGTGTCCGAGTCCGATTCCCAGTCCCAGCACAACCATGAACTGACCGGCCCACCAACGGTTTTCCGCTCTGAGCAGCGGTTCACCGACCCGGCCTGACCGCGGCGGAGCCGCAACCGGACTGGTTCGCCGCCACCCCGCCAACCGGCATCCCGCTGGATCCGATCCCCGCGGCGGCGTACCACAGCCGGCAGGCCGTCGAGCCCGCCGTGCCGTCGTACCGGCCCACCGTGCCACCCACGCCGTACCCCGACCTGTCCACCAGCGCGCTGCTGAAACCGGTCAAGCCCGCGCCCACCAGCGGCTGGCGCAAGTGGCTGTATGTGGCGTCGGGCAAGCTGATCAACGTCGGCGACGGTCCGCGGGCGACCCGCTACAGCATCCTGGCCGCCCAGGTGAATCGGCCGCTGCCGGGCTGCTACAAGATCGCGCTGCTGTCGCTGAAGGGCGGTGTCGGCAAGACGACGATCACCGCCACGCTGGGCGGGACGTTCGCCTCGATCCGCGGTGACCGGGTCGTCGCGGTGGACGCCAACCCCGACCGCGGCACGCTGAGCCAGAAGGTGCCGCTGGAGACGCCGGCGACCGTGCGTCACCTGCTGCGCGACGCCGAGGGCATCGAGCGCTACAGCGATGTCCGGCGCTACACGTCGCAAGGGCCGAGCCGGCTCGAGGTGCTGGCTTCGGAGAGCGATCCGGCCGTGTCGCAGGCCTTCAGCGCGGAGGACTACGCCGGTGCGCTGGAGGTGCTGGAGCGGTTCTACAGCCTGGTGCTGACCGACTGCGGCACCGGGCTGATGCACTCGGCGATGTCGGCGGTGCTGTCCAAGGCCGACACCCTGATCGTGGTGAGCTCGGGTTCGGTGGACGGTGCCCGCAGCGCCTCGGCGACGCTGGACTGGCTCGACGCGCACGGCCACGACGACCTGGTGCGCAACTCGGTGTGTGTGATCAATGCGGTACGGCCGCGCTCGGGCAAGGTCGACATGCAGAAGGTCGTCGACCACTTCTCGCGGCGGTGCCGGGCGGTGTTGCTGGTGCCGTTCGACCCGCATCTCGAAGAGGGTGCGGAGATCGATCTGGACGCGGCTCAAGCCGAAGACGCGGGAGGCACTGGTCGAATTGGCGGCCGTGGTCGCCGACGGTTTTCCCGCGGCGCAGCCCGACGCCCGGCTGGCCTAACGCGGGTTGTTGTCGTCGCGACTGAGCCGCCAGAGGAATTCCGGATCGTCGTCGGGACCGATGACGCGCGTCTTGGACCGGCTGGCTGAAGCTCGCACGGCCCGCACAGCCGATGTACACCAGCGCGGCCAGGATCAGAATGAGAAGCAGGTAGAGCACGGGAACCTCCTTTGTCTGAATATACGCGCGTCGGTAGGCTCGGCGCCGTGTCAGACAAAGAGGCGGCCGGCTCGACGGGACGCATGATCTTCGACGTCGTTCTGTACACGCTGGCGCGCATTGTGCTGGTGGTGGCCTGACGGCGGTGATCTTCTACGCGGCGCGGTTGGTCGGGATCCAGCAGTTGCCGCTCGTGGTGGCGCTGCTGTTCGCGATCGTGATCGCGCTGCCGCTGAGCATCTGGGTGCTCGCCCCGCTGCGCCGGCGTGCCACCGCCGGGCATCGCCGCCGTCGACGAACGCCGCCGCGCCGATCGCGAGCAGCTGCAGGCCAGGCTGCGCGGCCAGACACCGCCGAAGGACGGCTAACCGAACGCCAGCGCCAGGCTACCGCGACCGACCAGACCAGCATCGTCAGCCCGGTGTCGCGCAGCACCGGGATGAGCTCGCGGCCGCCGAGCCCGCGCCGCACCGGCCCGGCCGCGCGCAGCGCCAGGGGAGCGGCCACCAAACCGGCCGCGCCCAGGGCGTCGCCAGCATCAGCACCAGGGTCAGCACCGCGGCCACCGCCAGCAGCGACTGGTACAGCACCCGGGTGCGGCCGTCGCCGAGCCGCACCGCCAGCGTCATCTTCCGCGCGACGGTGTCGGTGGGGATGTCGCGCAGGTTGTTGGCCACCAGCACCGCCGACGACAGCGCGCCCGTCGCCACGGCCAGCGCCAGGCCGACCCAGTCGACCCGCAACGCCTGGGTGTACTGCGTGCCCAGCACCGCGACCAGGCCGAAGAACACGAACACCGCGACCTCGCCGAGCCCGGCGTAGCCGTAGGGCCGTGACCCGCCGGTGTACAGCCAGGCGCCGGCGATGCAGACGACGCCGACGCCGATCAGCCACGGCGCGCTGACGACGGCCAGCGCCAGGCCGGCGACGGCGCCGACGCCGAGGCTGATCACCGCCGCGGTCAGCACGGCCCGCGGTGTCGCGAGCTTGGAGCCGACCAGCCGCAGCGGTCCGGCGCGCTCGTCGTCGGTGCCGCGGATGCCGTCGGAGTAGTCGTTGGCGAAGTTGACGCCGATGATCAGCGCCATCGAGACGGTCAGCGCCAGCAGGGCCTTCCACCACACGGCGGCGTCCAGCCAGGCCGCCGCGCCGGTGCCGGCGATCACCGGGGCGATCGCGTTGGGCAGAGTCCGCGGGCGGGCGCCCTCGACCCACTGCGCGAAGCTCGCCATGCCCGCCATCGTCGCACTGCAGACTCGCTGAGCCGGCCGGAGCCGATGGCCTCACAATGGTCGGATGATCGGAGTCATCGGTGGTAGCGGCTTCTACACCTTCTTCGGTTCGGACGCGCGCAGCATCAACCTCGACACCCCGTACGGGGAGCCGAGCGCGCCGATCACCGTCGGGCCGGGTCGGCGAGCACGAGGTCGCGTTCCTGCCCCGGCACGGCCTGAGCCACGAGTTCTCGCCGCACACCGTGCCGTACCGCGCCAACATGTGGGCGCTGCGCGCGCTGGGGGTGCGGCGGGTGTTCGGCCCGTGCGCGGTGGGCAGCCTCACCGCACGACCTCGGCCCGGGCGCCATCGTGGTGCCCGATCAGCTGGTCGACCGCACCAGCGGCCGGGCCGACACCTACTTCGACTCCGGCGGCATCCACGTCGGATTCGCCGACCCGTACTGCCCGACGCTGCGCGCCGCGGCCGCCGACCTGCCCGGCGTGATCGACGGCGGCACGATGGTGGTGATCCAGGGGCCGCGGTTCTCCACTCGCGCCGAGAGCAGCTGGTTCGCGCGCCAGGGCTTCACGCTGGTGAACATGACCGGCTACCCGGAGGCGGTGCTGGCCCGCGAGCTGGAGATGTGTTATGCCGCAATCGCTTTGGTGACTGACCTGGATGCCGGTATCGACGTCGGGGCCGGGGTTCGGGCGGTCGACGTGTTCGCCGAGTTCGAGAAGAACCTGGGCCCGTTCAAGAAGCTGGTGCACGAGGCCATCGACCAGGTGGCCTCCGAGCGGGTCTGCACGCACTGCCTGGCCGCACGAGGGCGTCGAGCTGCCGTTCGACCTGCCGTGAGGGTGCTGCTCACCGGCGCAGCCGGGTTCATCGGCGGCCGGGTCTGGGCGGCGCTGCTCGCCGACGGGCACGAGGTCGTCGCGGTGGACGCCATGCTCGACGCCGCGCACGGACCGGGCGCGGAGCTTGCCCGCCGAGCTGCCGCCGGGTCGACGTGCGCGACGCCGACGCGCTGGCGCCGCTGCTGGACGGGATCGACGTCGTCTGCCATCAGGCCGCGGTCGTCGGGGCCGGTGTCAACGCCGCCGACGCGCCGTCCTACGCCAGCCACAACGACTACGGGACCGCGGTGCTGCTGGCGCAGATGTTCGCCGCCGGGATGCAGCGGCTGGTGCTGGCGTCGTCGATGGTGGTCTACGGGCAGGGCGGCTACGAGTGTCCGGAGCACGGCGTCGTCGACCCGTTGCCGCGCGCCCGCGCGGATCTCGACGCGGGGGTGTTCGAGCACCGCTGCCCGATCGGGGGCGAGGAGCTGGACTGGCGGCTGGTCGACGAGGACGCTCCGTTGCGCCCGCGCAGTCTCTATGCGGCCAGCAAGACCGCGCAGGAGCACTACGCGCTGGCGTGGGCGGAGTCCGGCGGGCGGTTCGGTGGTGGCGTTGCGCTACCACAATGTCTACGGCCCGGGCATGCCGCGGGACACCCCGTACTCCGGGGTCGCGGCGATCTTCCGCTCGTCCCTCGAGAAGGGTGAGCCCCCAAGGGTTTTCGAAGACGGCGGGCAGATGCGCGACTTCGTCCACGTCGACGACGTCGCGGCCGCCAACGTCGCCGCGGTCCGCGCGGACGCACGGCGGCTTCCTGGCCGCCAATGTGTGCTCGGGGCGCCCGATCTCGATCATGGAGGTGGCCTCGCAGCTGTGCGAGGCCCGCGGCGGGCCGGCGCCCGGTAGTCACGCGGCCAGTACCGCAGCGGCGACGTGCGACACATCGTCGCCGACCCGGCCGGTGCGCGGGAGCTGCTCGGATTCTCCGGCGGCGATCACCCCCGAGCAGGGATTGCGGGAGTTCGCGTTCGCGCCGTTGCGGGCGCTGACGATACTGGGCGTGTGAAGACTGAGATCTGTGATCAATTCGGCATCGAGTTCCCGCTGTTCGCGTTCAGCCACTGCCGGGACGTCGTCGCGGCGGTGACCAACGCCGGCGGGTTCGGCGTCCTGGGCGGAACGGCGTACCGGCCGGATCAGCTCGACCAGGAGCTGACCTGGATCGACGAGCAGGTGAAGGGCAAGCCGTACGGCGTGGACATCATCGTGCCCGCCAAGTTCGAGGGCAAGGGCGAGAACCTGTCCTTCGGCCAGCTCGCCGACCGGATTCCGGACGACTTCCGCACGTTCATCGACGAACTGCTGGCCGCCCACGACATCGACGTCGATTCCGATGTGCGGATGGCGGCGTCCTCATTGAGCGGTGACACGGGGGAGAGCCTGCTGGAGGTCTCCCTGAGTCATCCGATCAAGTTGATGGCCAATGCCCTTGGTGTGCCACCCGATTACATGATCGAGGCCGGCAAGCGGACCGGGATTCCGGTCGCGGCGCTCGTCGGCGCCAAGGAGCACGCGGTCAAGCAGGTGAACGCGGGAGTGGACTTGATCGTCGCGCAGGGCACCGAGGCGGGCGGCCACTGCGGCGAGGTGACGACGCTGGTGCTCATCCCGGAGGTGATCGAAGCGATCGAGGCGATGGGCAGTTCCGTGCCGGTGCTGGCGGCCGGCGGGATCGTGACGGGCCGGCAGATGGCGGCGTCGGTGGCGTTGGGCGCGGCGGGTGCCTGGACGGGCTCGGTGTGGCTGACGACGGAGGAGGCCGAGACCGCACCGCACACCAAGCAGAAGATGCTGGCGGCGACGTCGCGGGACACGGTGCGGTCCGCCGGGCGCACCGGAAAGCCCTCGCGGCAGCTGGTTTCGGACTGGACCCAAGCCTGGGCGCCCAGCCAGGGTGGGCGACAGCCGTTGCCCTTGCCGCTGCAGTCGATGATCTCCGAGCCGGTGCTGCGCCGCATCGATCGCCTCGCGGAGAGCGGTCACCCCGGCGCGCAATCGTTGGCGACGTACTTCGTCGGTCAGGGGGTGGGGTTGATGAACAAGGTGAAGCCGGCCCGTGAGGTCGTGCTGGAGTTCATCGAGGACTATCTGGCCGCTGCTGAGCGACTGTGTAAATCCCTCGAGGACTGATTCTTGTCGTAGGGTTGTCGTAGCATTCGAACATGAGTTCGATTGATGCTCTGTTGGACAGCCTCGACGGCGCCGTCGAGGCACTGGCCGCGGTCGACGTCGAGTCTTTGGCGCCGGTGAGGCGTTTCGAGGTCCTCGAGCGGTTGGAGACCGCGCGGCGCCGCCAGGTCGCCCTGTCCCATGCCGTGGTCGCTCACCTGGAGCACATCCAGGGGTGCCCGCCGGTCTACCTCGTGCTCGCCGACCTGTTGCGGATCAGCCGTGCCGAGGCGCGGCGACGCCTGCGCGATGCCGAACAGCTGGGCCCGCGGGTCAGCCTGACCGGGGAACCGTTGCCCCCGCAGCTGCCGGCCACCGCCGCGGCCTGGAACGCCGGAGTGCTCGACGGCGAGCACCTGAAGGTCATCCAGAAGTTCTTCCGCGACCTACCCGGGCACGTCGGCCCGGTCGAGGTCGCCAAAGCTGAGCGGTCCTTGGCCTCGCACGCGACCAGCCTGCGCCCGGATCAGTTGGAGAAAGTCGCCGAACGGTTGGCGTTGACCATCAATCCCGACGGCACGTTCTCTGATGAGGACCGGGCCCGCCAGCGCGGATTCGTGTGGTGCGGCGGTCAGCGGCCTGACGGCATGAGCACCGGCAAGCTGATCGCGACCCCGGAGTTGCGGGCCATGTTCGATGCCTGGCTGGCCAAATTCGCCGCCCCCGGCATGGGCAACCCCGACGACCAAACACCGGTCTTGACCGGTGAGCCGTCCGAGGACGTCGCGCTTCGCGACCTACGTAGTCACGGCCAACGCCAGCACGACGCGCTGGCCGCCCTGGTGCGTAGCCGGTTGGGCGATCCGGAGTTGGGCACCCACCGCGGCTTACCGGTCACCGTGATCGTGACCGCCACCTTGCAGGACCTCCAGGACAAGGCCGGGCACGCGGTCACCGCTGCCGGCACGCTACTGCCGATCTCGGATCTGATCCGGATGGCCGCCCACGCCTGGCACTACCTGAGCATCTTCGACAAGGCGACCGGGCGCCCGTTGTGGTTGGGGCGCACCAAACGTATCGCCACCCCCGACCAGCGCATCGTCCTGCACGCGAAAGATCGCGGCTGCACCGCACCCGGCTGCCACGCGCCCGGCTACCTCTCCGAAGTCCACCACGTCCAGGACTGGGCCAGCGGCGGGAAGACCGACATCGATCAGCTCACCTTCGCCTGCACACCGCATCACCAACTACTCGACCAAGGCTGGACCACAAGAAAACTCGCCAACGGCGACACCCACTGGATCCCACCACCGCAACTGCCGCTCACCGGCGGCACCAACGACTTCCACCAACCCGAGAAGCTGGTGTCGTAGCGGTCCCGGCTACCGTTCCATGGCATGAGTGCCAAAGTGCGGGTTCGTCTTGACCGCTCCGCATGTGTCGGGCATGCCCAGTGCTTTGCGGTGAGTCCGGAGCTGTTTCCCATCGACGGCGCGGGCTATTCGACCCTGGAAGAACACGACGTCGACCCCGATGATGAGCAGCTGACCCGCGCCGGCGTCGCCGCCTGCCCGGAAGGGGCGCTGATCCTCGAGGACGACTGACGCGATTCAGTCGTCGGCGGCCAGTGGCAGCCGGACCTCGAAACGTGCCCCGTGCGCGAGGTTGTGCGCCGAGAGCGTGCCGCGATGCGCCTGCACCAGTCCGGCCGCGATGGCCAGTCCCAGCCCGGAGCCACTCGGTAGCGACGAATCCGACCGTGGCACACGGTCATTCGAACCGCGGTAAGCAACATCGAACACGCGTGGCAGATCAGCCTGGTCGATCCCGACGCCGGTGTCGTCCACCCGCGCCCAGGCGCCGTTCTCATCGGATCCCAGCGCCAGCTTGACCGAACCGCCCGACGGAGTGTGCGCGATCGCGTTGGCGACGAGATTGGACAGCACCCGCACCAGTGCGCGGTCGCTGCCGATCACCCGCACCGGCTTCGGCGGCAGCGACGCCTCCAGGGCGACCCCGGCACGTTCGGCGGTGATCCGGTGGGCGGCCAGCACATCGTCGACGACCTCGTCCAGCGCCACCCGCTCGTACGGCGCATACACCGCACCGGCGTTGATCTTCGACATCTCGAACAGGTCGTCGACCATCTCGGACAGCCGAATCGACTCCTGCTCGATGTGTTTGGCTTGCAAGCGTCACTTCGTCCGGACCGACCACGCCGTCGGCGATCGCCTCGGCGAGCGCCCGGATGCCCGCCAGCGGCGTGCGCAGATCATGGCTGACGAAGGCCACCAGCTGCCGTCGCGACTGTTCGGCGGCCCGCTCGGATTCGCGGATCTCCTGCTCCCACACCATGCGTCGGGCCTGGTAGCGGGCCAGCATCACGGCGGCGGGCAGGGTCACCACCGACACGATGACCAGCACGACGGCGATCCGCTGGAAGGTGCCGGTGATCATGAAGCCGCTGGCGCCGATCACGCCGGAGAACGTGGCCAACGTCGGGATCAGCACCAGGGCCACCATGCTGACCGTCAGCGACCACGACCGGGCCAGCCGGATGATCAGGCCGCCGACCAGTACCACCGGCAGTGAGCAGGCAAGGGCGAGTAGCGCGATTTCGACTAGGTCATGCGGTGGCACGATCACCGCCGCCGGCTTCACCGCGCCACAGGTACCCACGGCCCCACACCGTCTGTACGCGGTGGTGCTCGCCAAGCTTGGATCGCAATCGCTTGACGTGCACCGTCACCGTCGACAAGTCACCGAAATCCCAATGCCACACCTGCTGCAGGAGTTCCTCGCGCGAGAACACCGTGTCGGTATGGGTCAAGAAGAACAGCAGCAGATCGAATTCCCGGTTGGTCAGCCCCACCGGCCGGCCGTTGACGGTGACCGCACGCGCGGCCGTCGAGACCGTCAGATCGCCGACGGTGATCTCCAAGCGGCAGCGCCGACGTCGGCGCCGGGGCCCGGCGCAGCACCGACCGCACCCGCAACGCCAGCTCGCGGGGCTGAACGGCTTGGTCAGGTAGTCGTCCGCGCCGGCCTCGAGCCCGGCGATGCGGTCGTCCTCTTCGCCGAGTGCGGTCAGCAGGATCACCGGCACGCTGAAGTCGCCGCCCTGACGCAGGGTTCGGCACAGGGACAGGCCGTTGGGTCCGGGCATCATCACGTCGAGGACCGCGACGTCGATCCGCTCGGTGCCGAGCACCCGCAGCGCCTCGTTCCCGTCGCCGGCCACGGCGACCTCGAGGCCGTCGCGCTCCAGGTATCGGCGCACGACATCACGCACGACGGTGTCGTCATCGGCGATCAGAACACGGGTCGGCACACTACAGAGAGTAGCGGTCACCAGCCCCGACCTGCACCAACGTCACCCTTTTGTCATTCGGTGGCGCACGCGCCGGGGAATGCTGCCCTAATGTCTGCAGGTATGCCCGACTGTCCGGTCACGGTGGTGCTGCCCTGCCTCAACGAGGCCGAGTCGCTGCCCACCGTGCTCACCGCAGTCCCGGCCGGCTACCGCGCGCTGGTGGTCGACAACAACAGCACCGACGCCACGGCCGAGGTCGCGCGCCGCCACGGCGCCGACGTGGTCAGCGAGTCCCGGCCCGGATACGGCTCGGCGGTGCACGCCGGTGTTGTCGGCGCGACCACACCCATCGTGGCGGTCCTCGACGGTGACGGTTCGCTGGACCCGGCGGATCTGCCCAGGCTGGTGGCCGAACTCGAGCGGGGCGCCGACATGGTGACCGGACGTCGACGCGCCGGTTCGCGGGCTGAAATGGCCCTGGCATGCGCGGTTGGGAACCGCCGCGGTGTCCTGGCGGCTGCGCAGCGCGGCACAACCTGGCCGTCCATGACATCGCTCCGATGCGGGTGGCGCGCCGCGATGCGCTGCTGGGCCTGGGAGTGACCGACCGCCGATCGGGGTACCCGGTCGAACTGCTGGTCCGCGCCGCGGCCGCCGGTTGGCGGGTCGTGGAGGTAGACGTCGACTACGGTCCGCGCTTCGGTGGCACGTCGAAGGTCAGCGGGTCGGTGCGCGGAAGCTTCACCGCCGCTGTCGACTTCTGGAAGGCGATTTCGTGACGGACCACCGCAGCAGATTCCGGTGACCGTGCTGGTGGTGGCGAAGGCGCCGGTCCCGGGGTTGGCCAAAACCCGGCTGGCGGCGACGCTCGGCGACGACGCCGCCGCCGACATCGCCGCCGCCGCGCTGCTGGACACCCTCGACGCCGTGGCCGCCACCCCGGTCGCAGCCCGGGTCGTCGCGATGACCGGCGACCTGGACAACGCGTGCCGCTGCGGCGGCCATCCGCGACCGGCTCGGCTCCTTCACCGTCATCGACCAGCGTGGCGACGACTTCGCCGAGCGGCTGGCCAACGCCCACGCCGACGCCGCGGTGTCCGGCCGCCCGGTTCTCCAGATCGGGATGGACACCCCGCAGGTGACCGCCGGACTGCTCACCGACTGCGCGCCGCGCACTGACGACAGCGCCCGCCCTGCTGGGCATGGCGCGCGACGGCGGGTGGTGGGTGCTGGGCGTCGCCGATGCGGCGACCGCACAGTGTCTGCTCGACGTGCCGATGTCGCGCTCCGACACCGGCGCTGTAACGCTTCGGGCGCTACAGAACACGGGTGTGGCAGTAACACTCGTAGAGGAGCTCCATGATGTCGACACCGTCGACGACATCGAGGCGGTCCGCACCCGGTGCGGGCCGTCCAGTCGGTTTGTGGCCACCACTCGCAGAGCGGGAGTTTGACATGCTGGGACAGCTCTATGACCGGGCGTTGAGCGGTGAACGATGTTGGCTGCGGCACGACGACGGTCGGGTGCATCGGCTACCGGTGCACAGCTGGCTCGGCGGCCACGGGCCGACCCACACTTCGACCGGGCCGTCGTGGACCTGTGCGAGGGGCCGACCATCGACTTGGGTTGTGGCCCAGGGCGTTTGGTGGCGCATCTGGTTCAGCGCGGCATTCCCGCCCTGGGCGTCGACCAGTCGGAGACGGCGGTCGGCCTGGCCCGGCGCAACGGCGCACCCGTGCTGCTGCGCGACCTGTTCGACCCGCTGCCCGGCACCGGCCGCTGGCAGACGGTGCTGCTCGCCGACGGAAACGTCGGCCTCGGCGGCGACCCGTGGCGGGTGCTGCGCCGCGCCGCCGAACTGCTCAGCGGCGGCGGGCGCTGCGTCGCCGAGTTCGACACCGGACTGGTGGGGGTGCGTTCGAGCTGGGTGCGGCTGGAGTCCTCCCACAGCATCGGACCCTGGTTCCGGTGGGCGTCGGTGGGAGTGGACTGCGCCGCGGCACTGGCCGAAGAAGTCGGTCTCGTGTTGCTCAAAATTCATCCGATCGGCGACCGCGTCGTGGCTACACTCGCGCTGAAATGACGACACCATGAGCACGCCCACGAAGGTCTCCCTGCGTGGCACCGCGGTGACGGCCCGGGTCGGGCTGGCACTCGGCGTCGCGGTCACGATCTGCTTCGTCACCGGCCTGATCAGCCACTTCATCCAGCACCCGCAGCCGTGGTTCTTCTGGCCGACCCGTCCGGTCTGGCTCTATCAGTTCACCCAGGGTCTTCATGTCATCGCCGGCATCGCCGCGATCCCGCTGCTGCTGGTCAAACTGTGGTCGGTCTATCCGAAGCTGTTCGAGCGTCCCATCATCGGCGGGCTGACCCGCCAGATCGAGCGTGCCTCTATCCTGGTCCTGTTCGGCGTCGATCATCTTTCAGCTGTCCACCGGGATCATGAACATCGCCCAGTGGTACGCGTTCAAGTTCTTCTTCACCACCAGTCACTACGCCATGGCATATGTCGCCGCCGGCGCGGTGTTGGTGCACATCGGGGTCAAGCTGCCGATCATCCGGCGCGCGCTCGGCGAGCCACTCGACCAGATCCCGACCGGCGAACTGAAGGGACCGACTCGCCGGGCCGTGCTCAACGGCACCTGGCTGGCCGTCGGCGTCGCCACAGTTCTCACTGCCGGACAGACGATTTCGTGGTTCCGGCATGCGTCGGTGTTGGCGCCGCGATCCGGGAAGGGCCCGCAGGGTGTCCCGGTGAACCGCTCGGCATTCGCGGCCGGTGTGCTTCGCAGCGCCCGGTCGCCCGACTACCGCCTGACCGTCAGCCACGGCGACACCAGCAAGGCGTTCACCCTGGCCGAGCTTTCCGCCCTGCCGCAGGCCACCCACCGGCTGCCGATCGCGTGTGTCGAGGGGTGGAGCGCCACCGCCGACTGGACCGGTGTGGTGCTGGCCGATCTGGTCAAGGCCGTCGGCGCGTCGCCGGACTCCGACGTCCGGATGATCTCGCTGGAACCGCCGGGACCCTATTCGCGCACCGTGCTTCCGGCCCGGCATGCCCGAGACTCGCAGACGCTGATCGCGTTGCAGCTCAACGGCCAGCCGCTCGACATCGACCACGGTTACCCGGCCGGTTGATCGCGCCGACGAGACCCGGTGTGCTGCAGACGAAGTGGTTGACCCGAATCGAGGTCATCCAGTGACCGCGACTCGAGCCGCGCTGATCGCCGCCGGCATCGCCGTCGGCGTCTACGGTGTGGTGTTGCTGCTGGACAACTCGACCGAGGTGATCATCCGGATCGTGGCGTGGGCGCTGATCGGGGTGCTGCTGCACGATGCGGTGTTCGCCCCGGTGTGTGTGGCACTGGGGTTCGCCGGCCGGCGTGTCCTGCCGCACCGATGGTGGACACCGGTTCTGGTGGCCGCGTTGTGCTCGGTCGTACTGGTGGCACTCGCCGTTCCGGTCTACTCCAAGCCAGGACTGCACCTGGACAATGTGACCGTGCTGGATCGCAACTACCAGGCCGGGTTCTGGATCGCACTCGCCGTCGTCTGGGGTGCCGCACTGCTGTACATCGTCGGGGACCGCGCGCTACCAATTGGTCAGAACAAAGTGGTTCAGCGCCACGGCGCCGATCACGTTGAGGCCCAGCCACCATCGTTGGGAGCGGACCGGAAGCAGGGCTCCGGCAGCGGTCAGCCAGACCTCGAACGGTAGCCAGATTCGTTCGGTCTCAGCCTTGGACAACATCGAGAGGTCGGCGAACACGATCGCGGCCAGAGCGGCCAGCACCAGAAGATGCAATCCGGAGCGCCGTTTGATCGCGGCGATGTCGAACACCCGGCCGATCCCGGCGACGGTCCCCAGCCCTACCGCGCACACCACCGAGGCGAAGTTCGCCCAGCCCCAGTATTGGAACGGCCGGTTCTGCGCGATGCCCTGCCAGTAGCGCTGCTGGACAAGGGTGTAGCCGTCGAACCACCAGAACCCGGCGATCAGGAACGCCACCACCACGACCAGCGCGGCGAGCACCGCCGGGGCGAGGGTGCGCAGTGCGGCCCGCCAACTCGAAGCGCAGATCAGCACCGCGATCGCCGGCAGCGCCATCAACGCCAGCCCGTAGTTGAGGAAGATCGCCCAGCCCAGCAGCAGACCGGCGCCCACCGCTGCCACCGCGGGCCGGCGCACCGATCCGCTAACCGCCAAGGCCAGCATCGCGATACCCCAGGCGGCGACGCCGGCGAAGTAGCCGTCGGCCGAAACCGCGATCCAGATCGCCGTCGGCGCCACCGCCACGAAGGGCGCCACCAGCCGGGCGGTCGGCTCGTCCGCCAGCGCGCGGACGGCGACGATCACCGCCGCCGCCGCACTGGAACCCGCCAGCAGACAGAGCAATCCGGCCCAGGCGCCGCCGCCGAGTCCGATCCGGTCCAGCCACACGAACGTCAGCAGCGCGCCGGGCGGGTGACCCGAGACGTGGGTGATCCACGAGTTGGGCTGGAAGTCGAGGATGCGGTCGGAGAACGTCCGCACCGCCTGCGGAATGTCGGTGACGGTCGGAACCTGGCGCAGATATTCGTGTTTCGCCGTCAGCCGTCCGGCGAAGCCGCGCTGCCAGCCGTCGACCATGGCCAGTGCGAACGCCCACGCGCACGACGTCGCCCAGGTGACCAAGGTCAGCGAACGCCACCCCAGCCGGTGCGCGATCGAGGCACCCCACAGCACGGTGGCCGCGCCGATGAGGATCGCCGGCACGGTGCCCCATCCCGACGTGGGCGTTCCACCAGCCGAAGATGGGGGCGGCGTCAGCGAAGTCACGGATCTGCTGGGGACTCATCTTGACCAGCGGCGTGACGATGCCCAGGTGCAGGTACGGCACGACGAAGGCGGCGACGACGAGCAGCACCCCGACGGTGACCGCCACCGCCTCTTTGCGACCGATGCTCACAAGAAGCCAGCCTACGGGCGGCTCACCCGGACCACGACGACCACCGATCGACCCTCACCACGATCACCGGCCCGGTGAGTTGAACCGTCTGGTACTGCGGGTATTTCGCGCGCAGTAGCTCGTACCCGCGCGTCAGCTCCGGTCCGGTGTGGTGGATCGTCGCGGTGCCGTCGGCGCGCACCCACCACAGCTGCGACCAGTCGTCGGCGTAATGGTCGACCAGAATGCTGATGTGCGGGTTGGCCTCGATGTTGGCCAGCCGCCGAAGCCGCTGCGTCGACTTGGGTTTGGCGTCGATCGCGGTGTAGATCACCTCGCCGTCGGCCGCGAACACCACCGGCACCAGATGGGGACGACCGTCGGCGGTGACGGTGGCCAGCCGGGCTACCGGTGCGGCCGCGAACCGCTCGATCACACCTGGGTCGCGGGCTGTTCGATGTCGGCGGCCTGCTGGCTGCTGATGAAGTCGTCGATCAGGTCCACCACCTCGGTGGGCCGCTCCACCTGAGGGAAGTGCCCGACGCCGGGCATCACCTCGACGCGGGCGTCTGGGCGCGCCTCGAGCGCGGCGAAGGCGTGCTGGACCGGGATGATGGCGTCCTGTTCGCCCCAGATGGCCATGATCGGCATGTCGGCCCGGACGTTGAGCCGGTTGAGCGCGCTGACCGACTGACCGCGGTAGTCGACGACGGAGCGCAGCGTGCGCAGGAACGCCTGCCGGGTTTCGGCGTCCGCGAACGAGCTGTAGGCGTTCCAGATCTCCGCGCCACGAGGGGACTCGATGCCCATCTTGGCGAACCAGGACCGCACCTTCTCCCCGGCGGTCAAGACTGGCGGCGGCGCGATGATCGGCATGATCAGCTCGGCGCCGGGTGCCGACAGCAGCCGCAGCGTCCAGCCCACATCCGGCCCCAGGCCGCCGCTGCCGATCAGCACCAGCCGCTCGCAGTAGTCCGGATGTTGATAGACGAACTGCATGGCCACGCCGCCGCCGAGCGAGTGCCCGACGATCGTGGCCCGGGCCACCCCGAGTTCGTCCAGCAGATCGCGCAGCAGCACCGCGAACGCCCCCAACGAATAGTCGCTGCGTGGTTTGGCGGACTGGCCGTGACCGAGCAGGTCGGGTGCGATGACGCGGTACTTGCGCGAGAGCGGCCGGATCACCGACCGCCAGGTCTCCGAGCTGCCCGCCATGCCGTGCAGCAGCAGGATCGCGTCACCCTGACCCTCGTCGCGGTAGGCCAGTCGGTTTCCGTGCAGTTCGAGAAACTTCAATTCACCCATGGGTCTGAGTCTCCTCTGTGTGGGGGTGTTCACCAGCCGTAGCCGCCGGGCAGATCGCCGCCGTCGGAGAAGCGCTGTCGGAGCGCTCGGCGGTCGATTTTCCCGATACCGCGCCGGGGCAGCTCATCGACGATGTGCAGCTCCCGCGGCGCCGCGGTGGCATCCAGCGATTGCGCCAGGTAGGCCTTGATGTCGTCAAGCGTGGGTTCTGCGGAACCCGGTGTCAATATGACCGCCGCCACCACCCGCTCGCCGAGGCGATCGTCGTCGAGTCCGAACACCGCGCAATCCGCCACCGCGGGGTGGCGGGCCAGCACCGCCTCCACGGGCGCGGGCATCACCGTCAGACCGCCGGTGCTGATGGCTTCGTCGACGCGGCCCGACACCGTGAGCCGGCCCGATTCGTCGACGCTGCCCAGGTCGTCGGTGCGAAACCAGCCGGGCTCGGCGAACGGGTCCGGGTCGGGCGGGTTGCGGTAACCCTTGGCCAGGGTGGCCCCGCCGAGGATGATGCGGCCCTCATCGGTTTCGTCCAGGCGGACGTTGACGCCGTCCAGTGGCACCCCGTTGTAGACGCAGCCGCCCGCGGTCTCGCTCGAGCCGTAGGTGCGCACGACCACGATGCCCGCGGCCGTTGCGCCCTCGATCACCGGCCGCGGCGCCGGGCCGCCGCCGAGCAGCACCGCGTCGAGTTCGGCCAGGGCGGCGGTGGCCTCAGGGTCGAGCAACGCCTTCGCCAGTTGTGTCGCCACCACGGACGCGTACCGGCGGCCGAACCCCAATTGTGCTACCGCCGTTGGCAATTCGGCGGGATCGAAGCCCGCTGAGACGTCCATCTCCACCGGGACGGTCCCGGCCAGGATGCTGCGCACCAGCACCTGCATCCCGGCGATGTGGTGGGCCGGCAGCGCCAACAGCCAGGTCCCTGGGCCGCCGAGCCGGTCGTGGGTGGCCGATGCGCTGGCGATCAGCGCGGCCGGTGTCAGCATCGCGCCCTTGGGCGGTCCGGTGGTGCCCGACGTGGACACCACCAGTGCGATGTCGTCGTCGATCTCCTCACCGACCCGCAACGCGGTCGTCAGCAGTTCGCTCTCGCGGAGGTCGCCGGCGGGGATCGGGGCCAGTGGCGCATCGCGCCCGTCCAACACGCCCTCGAATGCGGCCAGCAGCGACAACGCAGACGGACCGGGCGGGATGGCGAGTGCGCGAAGGGTGGCTATCCGGCTTCCTCGCTGTCGCGCGGGTCGTCGAGCGGCCAGCCGTGGGCAGCCAGTTTAGCCCGCACCCGCTCGATGTCGTCCGGCGCGGGCAGCTCATCGGTGATCTGGGTGATGATCACCCCGATGTCGACGTGGTCGAATTCGCCGCGTTCGATCAGCTGCTGCGCGACGGTAACGACCTCCTCGTCGGTCAACCGCCGCCTTAACAGGGCGAACAGCGGAACCCGATCCGGTCCGGGTACGCCCTCGGGGTAGCCGGCGGTGATCCACGCCACGATCTTGGTGAGAAATTTGTTCACCGCGACATCTCCCGAATCGGGGCGTACGAACGCGCCAACTGGACATCTGGATGGTAGTCGTCGTGCTGTCATACCGCCGGGTCCGGGTACCCACGCCGCAGCCAGGATTAACGAACCCTTGGGGGACCATCGGGTGAACAGCCGATGAACTCCTACGGAGCATCAGTAAATTGCCAGGTTGACCCGGTTTGTGTGACCTTCGGCAACTGGTCAAAGTGCCTGATGGCCCCGCAGAATCATCACCATGAGCGCGGAGATGATCATTCTGGTGCTGCTGATCGCAACGGCACTGGCATTTGACTTCACCAACGGGTTCCACGACACCGGAAACGCGATGGCGACGTCGATCGCCACCGGCGCGCTGAAGCCCAAGACCGCCGTGCTGCTGGCCGGCGTCCTGAACCTGGTCGGCGCCTTCCTCTCGGTCGAGGTCGCCGTCACCGTCACGACCTCCGTTCTCAAGGTGCAGGACGCCAAGACCGGGGCACTTTTGCCGGGTATCGACGCCTCCATGGGCCTGACGATCATCTTCGCCGGTCTGATCGGCGGCATCCTGTGGAACCTGCTGACCTGGCTGTTCGGCATCCCGTCCAGCTCGTCGCACGCGCTGTTCGGCGGTCTGATCGGCGCCGGCCTGGCCGCGCTCGGCATGGCAGGCGTCAACTGGAAGGGCGTCACCGAGAAGGTGCTCATCCCGGCGGTCGCCGCACCCGTGATCGCCGGCCTCGTCGCCGCATGCGGCACCTGGCTGGTGTACCGGATCACCCGCAAGGTCCTGGCGCGCCGCCGCGAGGAGGGCTTCCGCTGGGGTCAGATCGCCACCGCGTCGCTGGTCGCGCTCGCCCACGGCACCAACGACGCGCAGAAGACGATGGGCGTCATCGCGCTCGCGCTGATCACCACCGGGCACCTGACCGGTGATGTGAAGGAGCAGGGTCTGCCGTTCTGGATCATCTTCAGCTGTGCGTTGGCGATCGGCCTGGGCACCTACATCGGCGGCTGGCGGGTCATCCGCACCCTGGGCAAGGGCCTGGTCGAGATCGAGTCGCCGCAGGGCCTGGCCGCCGAGGCATCGTCGGCCGCGATCATCCTGTCAGCTCCAGCGCCGCCGGCATGGCGCTGTCGACCACCCACGTCGCCACCGGGTCGATCCTGGGCAGCGGGGTCGGCAAGCCCGGCGCCGAGGTCCGCTGGTCGGTCGCCGGCCGCATGGCGGTGGCCTGGCTGGTCACCCTTCCGGCCGCCGCACTGGTCGGCGCCCTGTCCTACTGGCTGTCCGACGCGGTGAAGAGCCTCACCTCCTCGCAGCTGGCGGGCGACGGGATCATCTTCGTGATCCTGGTCGGCCTGTCCTTCTACATGTGGTGGCGCGCCCAGCAGCAGAAGGTCGACAGCAAGAACGTCAACGCCGATTGGGACACGTCGACCAACTCCGTGGTGCCCGCCGAGGTCCGCGCAGCGGCCAAGGACAGCCAAGCCCGCCAAGACCTCGGTCTGACCCCGCGCCCCTCCGATCTGAGCGAAGGACACATCGATGAAGTACTTGGAGAGCATTTTCACGGTGCTCGTAGTGGGTCTGGTCCTGGGCGCCGGACTGCCCGCGATCTTCGCCGGCGGCATGCTGGCCTACTCCTTCGGCGCGGGCGGCGAAGAGGCCGACCACGTGATGCACAAGCCCAACCCGGCGCTCAAGTACCTCGGCATTCTGGCTGTTCCTGTTCGTCTCCTTCGTGATCATCACGGCGGTCGCGTGGATCACCCGGGCCACGATCATCCACCACTTCGGCGTCGACCTGTTCCCGATGTTCCCCAAGAAGTGAGGCTCCGATGACTGTCGAGCAGCACCCCACCTTCGTCGAGAACGTCGTCGACTGGCTGCACGAGGGCTATCCGCACGGTGTGCCGCCCAAGGACTACTTCCCGCTGCTCGCTCTGCTGAAGCGGTCGCTGTCGGAGGACGAGGTGGTCCAGGTCGCCTCGCACATCCTGCGGGAGGGCGACATGGACACCCCGGTGACCGCGGAGCAGATCCACGAAGCCATCCGGGGTCTGATCGACAAGGAACCCAACCCCGAGGAGATGTACCAGGTCGCGGCGCGGCTGGCCTCCGTGGGCTGGCCCCTGTCCGGTGGGACCCGCTGACCTAACCGCGGGTGTCCCGGCGCAACGGGTGGTCGTCGGGAATCTGGACGAAGATCAGCGTGACCCCGTCCGGGTCGGTGACGTGCATCTCGTGTAGTCCCCACGGTTCCTGGCGGGCCTCCCGCGCGATCTGCGACGCCGCGGCCGCGCAGTTCGTCCTGGGTGGCGTAGAGGTCGCGGACCTGAAGCCACAGCGCTCCCGGGAATGCGCCGCCCGGCTTTGCCGGGGCGCCGTGCGCCGGCCAGCTCGATCAGCGACTGCCCCGCGAAAAACACCGTGCCGCCGCCGTATTCGCGGGCGATCGCCAGCCCGAGGTCGTCGCGGTAGAAGCTCAGCGAGCGGGCGTAGTCCGCCGGCCGGAACAGCATCCGGCTCGCGAGGATCTCCATGTCGACTTCTCTACCTCAGTTGGGCTGGATGCGCTGACGCTTCATCATGCGGTTCAGCGACGCCGGGCGCGACGACGTCGAGGGCGCGGGCGCTGACCGCGATCCGCGGCGCGATGCGCACCGGACGGTGCCGGGCGGCGTCGATCATCCACTGCCCGGCCTCCTCCGGTGTCAGCGCGGGCACTCCCGTGTAGGCCTTGGTCGGGGCGATCATCGGCGTGGACACCAGCGGGTAGTACAGCGTCGTCGAATGCACGCCCCGGCCGGACCACTCGGTCTCGATGACGCGGCTGACCGCGCTCAACGCCGCCTTCGAGGCGTTGTAGACGCCGAACAGCGGGGAGGCCTCGCTGAGCACACCCCAGGTCGACACGTTGATGATGTGGCCGTCGCCGCGTTCGATCATCCCGGGCGCCAGCCCGCGGATCAGCCGCAGCGGCGAGTAGTAGTTCAGCGTCATCGTGCGCTCGACGTCATGCCAGCGGTCCAGCGATTCGGCCAGCGGCCGCCGGATCGAACGCCCGGCATTGTTGACCAGGATGTCCACCCCGCCGAAGCGCTCGAGCACGGTGTCCACCAGTTCGTCGACGGCGTTCAGGTCGGCCAGGTCGCACGGTAGCGCCGTGGCGGTTCCGCCCGCGTCGGCGATCCGCTCGACCAGCGCGTCGAGCAGGTCGGCGCGGCGCGCGACCGACGATGACTTCGGCTCCCGCGGCGGCGAACAGCTCGGCGCCGGCCTCGCCGATACCCGAGGACGCGCCGGTCAGCAGCACCCGCTTGCCGCGCAGGCTGATGTTGGTGCCGGTGGGCACGCTCAGCGGCG
This sequence comes from uncultured Actinomycetota bacterium, assembly GCA_963753095.1. GTDB lineage: Bacteria > Actinomycetota > Actinomycetes > Mycobacteriales > Mycobacteriaceae > Mycobacterium. The sequence goes on along the minus strand of CAVWBC010000011.1, from coordinate 72,452 downwards.
GGCGCATCCCGGCCAGCGTGATGGCCTCGGTCAACTTCCGGCGGACAGGGTTCACGGGGCTTGAGTCTATGGACCGGGGCCCGGCCCCTCGCGAGCAGACGCAGAGTCGCGCGAAAAGCGCGTCATCGATGCGATTCTGCGTCTGCTCGGCGGATGGCGCGTGTCAGAAGTACCGGGGGAACGGGCTCCAGTCAGGCTCCCGCTTCTCCAGGAACGCATCGCGGCCCTCGACGGCCTCGTCGGTCATGTAGGCCATCCGGGTGGCCTCGCCGGCGAAGAGCTGCTGGCCGACCAGGCCGTCGTCGAGCAGGTTGAACGCGAACTTCAGCATCCGTTGCGCCTGCGGGGATTTGCCGTTGATCCGCTCGGCCCACTCCAGCGCCGACGCGTCTCCAGGTCGGCGTGGTCGACGACCCGGTTGACCGCGCCCATCTGGTGCATCTGCTCGGCGGTGTAGGGCTCGCCGAGGAAGAAGATCTCCCGGGCGAACTTCTGCCCCACCTGCTGGGCCAGGTAGGCGCTGCCGTAGCCGCCGTCGAAGCTGCCGACGTCGGCGTCGGTCTGCTTGAACCGGGCATGCTCGCGGCTGGCCAAGGTCAGGTCGCACACCACGTGCAGGCTGTGCCCGCCACCGGCGGCCCAGCCGTTGACCAGGCAGATCACCACCTTGGGCATGAACCGGATCAGCCGCTGCACCTCCATGATGTGCAGCCGCCCGGCCCGCGCGACGTCGACGGTGTCGGCGGTCTCGCCGTCGGCGTACTGGTAGCCACTGCGGCCGCGGATGCGTTGGTCGCCACCCGAACAGAACGCCCAGCCGCCGTCCTTGGGCGACGGACCGTTGCCGGTCAGCAGCACCACCCCGACGTCCGGCGACATCCGGGCGTGATCGAGCGCGCGGTAGAGCTCGTCGACGGTGTGCGGCCGGAACGCGTTGCGCACCTCGGGCCGGTTGAACGCCACCCGCACCGTCGGCTTGGCGACCTCGTCGAGCACGTGCCGGTGGTAGGTGATGTCGGTCAGGTCCTCGAAGCCGTCGACGGGACGCCACAGAGCGGGGTCAAAAGGGTTGGCCTTCAAGGTTGTCGAACTCCGTTCTGGTCCATGGTCAGCTCGCCGCAACTGATCGTCATCGCCGACGCGACAACCGGGTCCTGCTGCGACGCCGCGGTGACGGTGTCGGAGCGCCCGATCGTGGCGCGCGTGCCGGCCAGGTCGATCTCGGTGCGGCGCACCACATACCCGCTTCCATCGGGCAGCGCCTGCAGTCCTACCAGATGCCTGCCGTCGCCGAGGTCGCTGCACCCGACTCCGGTGCCGTTGCCGCGCAGATTCTCCAGGTCGAACAGGAACTGCTGACCCTGCCCGTCGTAGGCGGCGGAGATCCGGCAGCCGGCGAGCACGAACAGCCGTGCGCGACGCGGCCGTTGCTCACGATCAGCTGCCGCCCGCCGTTGCCCTGCGGCGTCGACCACCAGCGCCTGCAACGGCATCGGCGACGCGCTGGGCACCCGAACCCGACCGCTGCCGCCGTCGGTCGTCACCCCGACCAGCCCGTCGGCGCTGGCCCACACGGTGCCGCCGTCGAAGGGCCGGCTGGCCGAGCCGGCCGGCGCCCCTTCCTCTGTGCAGAACGGATCCGCCTGCGCCGGAGCGCAATTCACCATGGCGACGCCCAGAAGCGCCGCAACCAGAAGCCGGATCATGAGGCCGGGTCGAATCGGAAGACCGCACACCGGCCGGCCAGCGCCTCGAACTCGTCGGGCCGGCCCTCGCTCACCAGGCCGGCGTTCTTCATGAAGCTCACCCCGGTCGGCACCAAGGTGGGGAAGGCCCGCAGCAGTGGGCGGGCCTCCTCGGTCGGCAGCTCCACCATCCGGACCTGCTCGGAGTGGCGGCCCTGGGTCAGGGTGGCCGCGTCGGCGGCCCGGGCGTTGCGCACCCAGTCCGCGCCGGGAAACCCGCCGACGACGTAACGCCGGCCCTCGACTGCGAACGGCGTGATGGGTGTCGAGCGCGGTTTACCGGAGGTGCGCCCCGGCACAGTGAGCACCATCGGGCCGTCCTTCATCAGCCCCAGGCGCATCACAGTCATGAAGACCTTGTTCATGGGCTTGAGCCACCACGGCGGGCGGATTCGCTCGGTGTCTGCCATGCCCAAACGGTACGCGCGGTTACTCTGCCCAGGTGAGCCGTCTGGTCATGAGCCTTGTCGCATCGCTGGCCGTCGTGCTCGTCGGATGCGGTTCCACGGCGGCGTCCGATGCCGAGTCGATCAGGGCGGGACTTAACGGGTTCCCTCGGGACTTCAACAACAAGGACCTCGAGGCGACGTGTGGGCTGTTTGCCGAGGATGTCGTGCTGAACTTCCCGGGCCGGTCGCCCGAGAACGGACGCGCCGAGTTCTGCGACAAGATCCGCGGCCGATTCGCCGATCCGGCGAAGACCTACACCTACGCCGAGCCGGAGATTCGCGAGGTTCTGGTGGACGGCGACCTCGCCACCGTGGCGCTGACGTGGACCCTGACCGTGCGGGACAAGTCCGGCACGGTGCTCGAGACGGTGCGCGAGGACGGGGTCGACGTGTTCCGTCGTCAGTCCGACGGCAGCTGGCGGATCCACATCTCGCACGCGTTCCCGACCTAGACCGTGCGGAGGGCGTCGATCAGCCCGGTAGGCCGCTCGGTGACCGGCAGCGGGTCGACCAGAGCGAAGCGGCATCCGATCTCGCGGGCGGCGCCGTCGTTCTCCTCGCTGTCGCCGACCATCACGGCGTCCTCGGGGCCGACGCCGAGGCGGTCCAGCGCGACCTCGAAGATCCGCGGGTCGGGCTTCATCGAGCCGACCTCGTACGAGAGAACGAACTCATCGGCATGTGCCCCAGCGGCGGCGAAGGCCGGTCGCACGTCGAAGGCGATGTTGGACACCACCGCGGTGCGCACGCCGAGGGCGTGCAGCGAGCTCAGCACGTCGACGGTATCGGGATAGGGCGTCCAGGACGCCGGGTCGATGACGCGTTGGTACAGGGCTTCGGCGTGGTGGTCGATGAGGCCGGACTCGCGCAGCACGTGCAGATAAGCCTCGCGGTGCAGGTGCGGCGTGAGGTCCCGGTTGAGCCAGGCTGGTAGGCCTCCGGCGTCATGTCCACGGAGCTGCCGGTCGGCTGGGTGAGCCGGCGCATCAGCTCGGCCTGCACATGCTCGTCGACGGCCCGGCGGCCGGCCGGCGACAAGTCGTCGTCGACGAGCTCCATGCCCTCGAACCAGCTGTCGTCCTGCTCGAGCCGGAACAGGGTGCCGGAGTAGTCGAACAGGACGGCGCGAAATCGTGACACGTTCCCATCGTCGCATTGACGCCAGGTGTGAAAGCTCGGCAAAGCGGATACCTCTGTGCGGTGACCGTTGTTGAGCGGGCAATAAAACAGATCGTCGTCGTCGTTCCCGCGCACAACGAAGTCGCCAACCTGCCTGGCTGTATCGGGTCGGTGCACGCCGCCGCGGCCGTGGTCCCGGTTCCGGTGCTGACCGTCGTGGTGCTCGACCACTGCGACGACGGCAGCGAAGACCTGGCCGCACACTTCGGACCCGATGTCCACTTCCACAGCGTCGACGCCCACAACGTCGGTACCGCGCGGGCTGCCGGCTTTCATGTCGCGCGCCGGCTCCTCGACAGCGAGCCGCAGCGCACGTGGTACGCCAGCACCGACGCCGACACCCGGGTCGACCCGGACTGGCTGCAGCGCCAGCTCACTTCCCAGGCCGACATGGTGCTCGGGCTGGTGCGGGTGCCCGAAGGCCGGGCCCCGGCCGGGTTGGCCCGGCGCTACCTGCGCGGTGTCGACTCCGACGACCACACCCACGTCCACGGCGCCAACCTCGGCTGCCACGCGGCGGCGTACTGGCAGGTCGGTGGGTTCGCCGATCTGGCCACCGGTGAGGACGTCGATCTGGTCACCCGGTTCGAGTCGGCCGGCTATGCCATCGACCGGGACCCGGCGCTCTGGGTGACCACCTCGGCCCGCCGCACCGGGCGTGCGCCGGACGGATTCGCCTCCGACCTCGCCGCCGCGGGAGATGCGTCATGACCATAGAAATGACCATCGAATCATGGCTGCGCAGTGGCGAACTCGACGTCCCGCTGCCGGGTTCGGGTGCGACGCTGCGGCGTTGGCGGCGGCTGGCGGATCTCACCGAGGTCGACGTCGTCGCGGGCCGGCTGGCCGAGGCGCACACCGATGCCGCCGCGATCCTCGCCGAACTCGACGGCCCGCCCGTCGAACCGGGCCAACTGTGGGGGGTGTGGGCGGCCGAGGCTCCCCAGGCGCGGCTTGCGGCCACCCGCACCGGCGACGTCGTCACCCTCGACGGGACGAAGGCGTGGTGCTCGGGCGCCGGGCGCTGCACCCACGCATTGGTGACGGCCCACCTCGGCGGCGACGAACGCGGCCTGTTCGCGGTGGCGACGAAGGGTCCGGGGGTGCGGCCGCAGCCGAGCACGTGGCGCAACCCGGGGATGCGGGAGTCCGACACCCGCGACGTCGAGTTCAGCGCGGTACCCGCCATCCCGGTCGGCGCGCCCGGTGACTACCTGACCCGCCCGGGCTTCTGGCATGGCGCGATCGGCGTCGCGGCCTGCTGGCTCGGCGGGGCGCGCGCTGTCGCGGCGCCGCTGTATCGCGACGCGAAAGACGAGCACGCTCTGGCCCATCTCGGCGCCGTCGACGCCGCGCTGGCCGCCGCGGAGGCCATGCTCGCCGCGGCCGCCGCCCACATCGACGCCGATCCGCACGACGCAACCGGGACCGCCGAGTTGTGGGCGCGGCGCACCAGGGCGGTCGTCGAAACCGCCGTCGACGAGGCGATCACCCGCACCGGCCGCGCCTTGGGCCCGGGACCGCTGGCCCAGGACGAGTTTCACGCCCGGGCGGTTGCCGACCTGACGATGTACGTGCGCCAGAGCCACGCCGAACGCGACCTCGCCGCACTCGGACGACTGGCCGGCGTACCGCGATGACGGCCGGGTCCAACCTCGACCGCTTCGCCGCCCGGCCGGTGGCCGACGGCGGGACCCCGGTCGGTGCGTGGACGGCGTGGGACCGCCGGTTCGACGCACTCGACGTGGCCGGTTGCCCGTGGCTGGTGGTGGTGGCACCGCATCCCGACGACGAGACCCTGGGATTGGGTGCGACCATCGCCACCCTGGTCGCAGCGGGCGTCGGCGTGAATGTGGTGTGTGTCAGCGATGGCGGCGGAGCGTTTCCGGGTCTTGGCGCGCGGGAACGCACCGAACTCGAGGCTACCCGGCGGTCCGAATTAAACTGCGCTGCAGCAGTACTCGGCGTTCCGGAACCGGTGAGGCTGGGCCTGCCCGACGGGCGGCTGGCCGAGCACGAGGCCGAGATCGCTACCGCGCTGAGCGCGCTGTTGGCGCAGCGCCCGCCGGGCACCTGGTGCGCGGGCACCTGGCGCGGCGACGGCCATCCCGACCATGCCGCCGTCGGCCGGGCCGTGCTGACCGCCGCGCAGGCCAATGCCGCTCTGCCGCTGGAGTATCCGGTCTGGATGTGGCACTGGGCCGTTCCGGATGATCCGGCGGTGCCGTGGGAGCAGGCGCGACGGGTGCCCGTCACCGCGGCGGCACTGGAGCGAAAGGCGACTGCGGCGAACTGCTTTCGCAGCCAGACCGGGCCGGGACTGGACGGCGCCACCGCCATCGTGCCGCCGTTCGCGCTGGAGCGGCTGATGGCGGTGGGGGAGTGGGTGTTCGTCTGATGGCACGCCTGCCTGACGCCTACTTCGACGACCTGTACGCCGAATCTGCCGACCCCTGGCAGTTGGCCACCCGCTGGTACGAGCAGCGCAAGTATGCGATCACGACGGCACTGCTGCCGCAGCCGCGGTACCGGCACGCGTTCGAGCCGGGCTGCTCGGTCGGTGCACTGACGGCACGGCTGGCCGAGCGCTGCGATCACGTGACCGCCATGGACGTCGCGGCAGCCGCGTTGGCCGGCGCCGACGAACGGTTGCGCGGCTGCGGCTGCCGGGACGCGGTGACACTGCGGCAGGGATCGCTGGACCAGCCGTGGCCGGACGAGACGTATGACCTGGTGGTGCTGTCGGAGGTCGCCTACTACCTGGACGCGCAGTTACTCGGTTACGTGTTGCGCCGCGAATGTCTGCGGCTCGCCCCGGGCGCCACGATCGTTGCCGCCCACTGGCGCCATGCGGTGCCGGAGTATCCGTTGACCGGTGACGCGGCCAACCAGGTCATCGCCGAGACACCGGGGCTGACCCGGCTGGGTGGCTACCGGGATGCCGACGTGGTCATCGACGTGTTCGACACCGGGCCAGGACAATCCGTCGCTGCACGCACCGGCGTGCCGGGGGCTTAACGCGCATGGCGCCTACCCGATAGCCCGGCCGGCGCCCTCCCAGAACTGCGCCCGCACAGCCTTTTTGTCCGGCTTGCCGAGCGCGGTCACCGGCACCGAGTCGACCACGATGATCTGCTTGGGCGACTGCACCGAGCCCTTGCGGTCCTTAACCGCGGACTGGATCTCGACGGTCAGCCGGGACACCGATTCGTCGTCGGTCGGATGGTCGGGGCGCAGCACGATCACCGCGGTCACCGCCTCGCCCCACTTCTCGTCCGGGGTACCGATGACGCAGACCTGTGCCACCGCGGGATGCTCGGCGACGACGTCCTCCACCTCGCGCGGGAACACGTTGAAGCCGCCGGTGACGATCATGTCCTTGACCCGGTCGACGATGAACCAGAAGCCGTCCTCGTCCTCGCGGGCCATGTCGCCGGTGTGCAGCCAGCCGTCGGAGAACGTCTTCTCGGTCTCATCGGGCAGGTTCCAGTACCCGCCGGACAACAAGCGGTCCGGACACGCAGATCTCGCCGACCTCACCCCGGGGCACCGGCTTGCCGTCGGCGCCCAGCAGCGCGGTGCGCGCGAACAGCGTCGGCCGCCCGCAGGAGGTGAGCCGCTTCTCGTCGTGGTCGGCCTTGGCCAGGTAGCTGATCACCATCGGCGCCTCGGACTGCCCGTAGTACTGGGCGAAGATCGGGCCGAACCGGCGGATCGCCTCGGCAAGGCGCACCGGGTTCATCGCCGAGGCGCCGTAGTACACCGTCTCCAGCGACGACAGGTCGCGGGTGTGCGAGTCGGGATGGTCCATCAGCGCGTAGATCATCGACGGCACCAGCATGGTTGCGGTGATCTTCTGCTCCTCGATCACCCGCAGCACCTCGGCCGGGTCGAACTTCGTCAGCACGACGAGCTCGCCGCCCTTGATGATCGTCGGCACGAAGAACGCCGCCCCGGCGTGCGACAGCGGCGTGCACATCAGGAACCGCGGGTTCTCCGGCCACTCCCACTCTGCGAGCTGGATCGTGGTCATCGTGGTGATCGACTGTGCGGTGCCCATCACGCCCTTGGGCTTGCCGGTCGTTCCGCCGGTGTAGGCCATCCCGCCGACGTGGTCGGGCGGCAGCTCGGCGGCCACCAACTCGGTCGGCGAGTACCGGGCCGCCTCGGCGGTCAGATCCACCGCGACATCGGCCAACGCGTCCGGCACCGGGCCGATGGTCAGCACCTGCTTGAGGCCGGGCACCTTGTCCAGCAGACCCAGCGCTCGCTCGACGAACATCGGGTTCGGGTCGATGATCAGCGACGTCACCCCAGCGTCGCCCAGCACGTAGGCGTGATCGTCCAGCGAGCCCAGAGGGTGTAGTGCCACCCGCCGGTAGCCCTGGGTCTGGCCGGCGCCGATGATCATCAGCACCTCGGGCCGGTTCAGCGACAGCAGCCCGACGGTCGCGCCGCTGCCGGCGCCCAGCGCTTCGAAGGCCTGGATGTATTGGCTGATGCGATCGGCCAGCTGGCCGCCGGTGAGAGTGGTGTCGCCCAGGAACAGAACGGGCTTGTCCTTGTTCCGCTTGAGCGCCCCGACGGTGAGGTGGCCAGAATGAATGGGATGGCGCAACAAGTCGGATGAGCGCTCGCGCGAAGATGAGATGGCCGGAGTCATAGCGACCAGACTAGAACGTGTTCCAGATTTGACGGAAGGGCTGTCGTGGCGGAGCAGACGGATCGGCTACGCGAGGCGATCCTCGCGCTCGCCGCCGAATGCGCGCCGACCGGCAGCCTGTGCCCCTCGGATGCCGCGCGGGCGGCCGGCGGGGAGCACTGGCGCGATCTGATGGACCGGGCCCGCGACGTCGCGCGTGACCTCGCCCGCGACGGGCACGTGGAGCTCACCCAGAAGGGCCGGGTTCTCGACCCCGACGCCACCTGGCGCGGACCCATTCGGATCCGCGCCAGGTGAGTACGAGCCGCACGGCTGTTCAGAAAGTGGTATCGCCGGGGATATCGACTTCTGGTTGACACCCATCCTGGGGAGGCGGTCGATCACGAATTGTTTGAAATGGCGTCAATTTGGTGAATCACGTCCGCACGTCGGCGAGAGGATCTGGCGTGCAGAAGTTATTCGCCGCTGCGCGGCAGCGGCGCGCGGTGCTCGTCGACGGAATGCGCAGCCGCCTGTGGCCGGTGCCCGCACTCGGTGTGGTGGCCGCCGTGCTCGTCGGCGTCGGGCTTCCCGAACTCGATGCGGCGGTCGACGACAACATGTCACCGACTTTTGCCGGATACCTGTTCGGCGGGAGCGCCGACGCGGCCCGTGAGGTGCTCGGCGCCATCGCTACGTCGTTGATGACGGTGACGTCGCTGACGTTCTCGCTGACTTTGGTCACGCTGCAGTTGGCCAGTAGCCAGTACACGCCACGGTTGCTGCGGACGTTCGCCGCGGATCCGTTCGTCCAACGCACGCTCGCGTTGTTCCTGGCGACGTTCGCCTATGCGCTGACGGTTCTGCGGACCGTGCGTAACGACAACGAGGGTTCGCAGCTGTTCGTCCCTCGGATCTCGGTCACCGTGGGTTATCTGCTCGCGATGGCGAGTGTGTTCGCCCTGGTTTTGTTCCTCGGCCACCTCGTGCGCCAGATCCGGATCGAGACGATGCTGCACCACGTCTCGACCGACATCACCGACACCGTTCGGCGCACCGCGGAGCCGCGGGCCGACCACGGCGGCGGCATCAGCCCGTCGCTGCCCGCCCACTACGACATCATCACGGCGAACTCGTCGGGCTTCCTGGTTCAGGTCGACGAGCAGGCCCTCGTCGCGGCCGCGGTCGACGCCGGCGCGGTGGTCTGGGTCGACCGCCCGGTCGGAGCCAACGTCGTTGCGGGGGTACCGGTGGCCTTTTACTGGCCCGTCGAGCTCGGAAAAGGCCTGGACGACGGTCGCAGCGACGCTTTGTGCGATTGCGTTGCCAAGGCGCTGCACACCGGCGTCGAACGCACCGCCGCCCAAGACATCGGCTATGGGCTGCGACAGATGACCGACGTGGTCATCCGGGCGCTGTCACCGGGGATCAACGACCCCACCACCGCCATCCACGCGTTGAACTCCTGCACCGCTGTCCTGTGTGAGTTGGTGGGATACCAGCTGGGAGCACGGATTCTGCGCGACGAGAACGACGTGGCGCGCGTCGTCGTGGTCCAGCCGGACCTTCCCGAGTTTCTGAATCTGGTCTGTGAGCAGCCGCAACTGTACGGCGCGAAGGATCCGCAGGTGGTGCTTGCCCTGCTCGCGTTGTTACGGGACGTCGCCTGGGTGGTGCGCCTGCCCGAGCATCGGCGGGCGATCTCACAACGATGTGAGCGACTGGTACTCACCATCGCTGGACAGGGTTTCGACGCGACCGACCGCCATGACCTCGAGGGCGCCGTCCGCCAGGTCGGCGAGGCGCTCAGCCGGCGGTGGACTCCTTCGACCTGAACTCGCCGTCCGGTGCGGACAGTGCGGAACCGTCGCCGATCTTGTCGGCGCCGATGACGCTGAGCGACCCGTCTGATTCCAGGACCACCGCTCCAACTGCGCCGAGGTCGCCATGCCCGGAGGACCGAACTGCTTGGCGAACATCGTCGACGCTGACCCGTTCCCGGCGCAGCGCGTCGTGGTTGATCTCTCCGTTCGTCAGCAGCACGCTCGGACTGGCCGTCACCACCGCGCGTCCCTTGGGCCGGCGGGAAAGTTTGGCGGCGATGTATTGCAGCACCGCCAGCAGGCCGAGCGCTGCAGCGCCTTCGGCGAACGAGACGTCGGCGGTCAGCAGGATGGTGGCCAGGGTGGAGCCCACGGCGACGGTGACCACCAGGTCGAACGCGTTCAGTTTGGCCAGCGTCCGCTTGCCCGACACGCGCAGCGTCACGACCAGGAAGATGTACGCCGCGGCGCCGACGAGCAGCACTCTGGCGATATCGCTCCACGAATCAAACCACATAGCGCACAACCACTTCCTGTCGAACGAGTGTTGAACCAACGGCGTCGACCTACCCGAGTGGGACGCTCGGAAAACAGCCGACGAGCCGATCGTTGCGATTTCGAGATGATCCGCCCCGCGAGGCGCAGACGCATCGCCCGCGGGCGTCGAGTTCTTTCGTCGAATTTCTCGCTGTCCGCGGGGCTAGCATCGGCCAATGCCGCAGCAGCAGGAAGTCACCGGGCTGGCCGCCACCATGACGGTCATCGCGATGGGTCTGGGCTACAGCATCACCGCCGGCGACCCGACGATCATGTCGGCCAACCTGTCCCTGGTGCGCAGCGGCCTGCAGTTCACCCCGAGTACGGCCAGCTTCCTGGCCTGCCTGGCCACGCTCACCCTGGCCGCGGCGGTGCTGGGCGCGGGGGCGCTGGGGGACCGGTACGGCATGAAGCGGATGTACGTGGTCGGCACGGTCGGATCCATCGGCTTCGGCCTGCTGGCCGCCGTCGCCCCCAACGTGGTGACGCTGGTTGCGGCGAGGGCCGGAATCGGGATCGCTTTTGCCTTCCTGCTGGGCTTGTCGTTGGCGATCACCAACGCGGTCTTCCCGCCGGGGCGTCGGGTGGCGGCCATCGCGATGTACCTGGGTGCGGGCCACGCGCTGAGCGTCTTCCAGCCCGTGCTGGGCAGCTGGTTGGCCACTCATTACGGCTGGCGCACCGGGTTTCTGGTCACCCCGGTGCTTGCCGTGCTGGCCCTTGTCCTGACCATGCGCTACGTGCCGGAAACCGTTCGCTCGCAACGGAAGTTGGATATCCCGGGGATCCTGCTCATCGCCGCTGGGCTGCTCATCATGATCTACGGTCTCACCGACCTGCAGACCGGGTTCCGCGCCGGGGCGCTGGCGCTGATCGTGCTCGGCATGGCGTTCTCGGTGGCCTTCGTGCTGTGGGAGCTGCGCACCGACCAGCCGGCGCTGGACATGCGGATCTTCCGTTCCGGCCGGTTCAACGCCGCGGTGATCGCCGGTGCGACGTTCAACTTCCTCCAGGGCGGAGGGACGATCCTGTTCGCCTACTACCTGGTGACATTGCGCGGTGAGTCGCCCGAGCTTCTCGGCATCCTGCTCATACCCGCCATGCTGGTGGCGGCAGTGGCCGCGACTGCGGCCGGGCGGGCCGCCGACCGCCTCGGCGAACGTACCGTGCTGGTGGCGGGGCTGGCGATCTTGCTCGTTGGGATGGTGTTGCTTGTCATGCTCGATGCCGACAGCCCGATCGTGGTGCTCGGTGTGGCCGTCGCCCTCAATGCGATCGGCGGTGCGGTGGTGCAGACCCCCCAGTCGACGATCATGATGTCCAGCGCCCCGCCGGAGCTCGGTGGGGTCATCTCGGCGGTGAAACCCGCTGTCGGACAGGCCAGCTACTCACTCGGCCCGGCATTGTTCGCACTGGTCGGCACGACCTTGTTCCTCCGCAATGGGCGGCACAAACTCGAGGGGTCGGGTATCACCGAGGACCAGGCGCGCGAGGCGCTGCGCGTCGCGCACGGCGGTGTACCCAGCCCGGCGGGCGGCGGTGAGGTGCTCGACCCGGAACAGGCGCGGTGGGTGGTGTCCGAGGCGTCGCAGAGCTGGATCAGCGCCATCCACGACTTGAGTCTGATCATGGCGGTGGTGCCGGCGGTGGCGATCGTGCTCGCCCTGGTGCTGCTTCGGCCGAAGGTGGCCTCTGCGCCGGTCTGACATGGCACCCTGACCGGTATGCAACAACCTCCCGAACCGCGCTTTCTCGACGACCGGCCGGCCTACTGGGCCGAGCACAAGCCCGACGACGAGGCCATCTCCTACCTCGGCCGGTCCTGGACCTGGGCACAGTTCGACGACCGGGTGCGCCGACTGGCGGGCGCGCTGGCCGAGCGCGGGATCGGCCGCGGCGACGTGGTGTCCTTCCTGGACAAGAACCATCCGGCGTGCGTCGAGACCACCCTGGCCGCCGCCTCGCTCGGCGCGGCGACGGCGATCATCAACTTCCGGCTGGCCGGCGACGAGATCGACTACGTCCTCAACGACTCCGGCGCCAAGCTGCTGATCGTCGGCGCCGAGTTCGCCGGGGGGATCGAGAAGATCCGGGACCGGCTCACCCACGTCGAGCACATCATCACCGTCACCCCGGACGGTGCGGACGGCGACGAGTACGAGGCCATGCTTGCCGCCGCCACCCCGCACGGCCGCAGTCCCGAGGTCACCCCGGACGACGTCTGCGTCATCATGTACTCCTCGGGCACCACCGGAAACCCGAAGGGCATCCGGCTGACCCAGGCGAACCTGATCGCGCACACCGTCAACGCCGGCACCTTCGACTTCGAGCCCGACGACAAGAACATGGTGGCGATGCCGCTGTTCCACGTGGGCGGCTCGTCCTACGCGCAGTTCGGCATTCACGCCGGCATCCCCAGCATCATGACCCGCGAGGTCGACGGCGCGTCGCTGGCCGGTGCGCTGCTGGCCGGCGCCACCCGCACCTTCCTGGTGCCCGCCGTGCTGGGCAAGGTGATGGAGATGGGCCCGGACGCCATCAAGCTGTTCAACCAGCTGCGCACCTTCGTCTACGGTGCCTCGCCGATGCCGCCGGCGCTGCTGCGCACGGCACTCAACGAGTTCCCCAACACCGACTTCGTCCAGGTCTACGGCCTGACCGAGGTGTGCGGCGCCATCACCCAGCTCTCGCCGGAGGCGCATCGCGACGACGCCCATCCCGAGCGGCTGACCAGCGCCGGGCAGCCCGCCCGCCAGGTCGAGGTCCGCATCGTGGACCCGGACACCCTCGAGGAGATGCCGATCGGTGAGCCGGGCGAATTGTGGTTCCGCACACCGCAATTGATGGAGGGCTACCACAACAAGCCGGAGGCCACCGCGGAGGCGATCACCGACGACGGCTGGTTCCGGACCGGTGACATCGGCCGCGTCGACGAGGAGGGCTTCGTCTTCGTCGAGGACCGGCTCAAGGACATGATCATCTCCGGCGGGGAGAACATCTACTCCGTCGAGGTGGAGCGGGCGCTGACCGACCATCCCGCCGTGCTCGACGCCGCGGTCTTCGGCATCCCGGACGAGAAGTGGGGCGAGTCGGTCAAGGCGGTCGTCGAGCTGTCCGCCGGCCAGCAGGTCACTCCGGAGGAGCTGATCGCCTGGTGCCGGGACAAGCTCGCCCACTACAAGTCCCGCGCGAAGCATCGAGATCTCCGAGGAACTGCCCCGCAACCCGACGGGCAAGCTGCTCAAGCGGGATCTGCGCAAGCCCTACTGGGAGAATCGCGACCGCGCGATCTGATGCGCCCGGCCCTCGACGATCTGCTTGATCGGCTGCACGTCGTCGCGCTCCCGATGCGGGTTCGGTTCCGCGGCATCACCCTTCGCGAGGTGGCCCTGATCGACGGCCCGGCCGGCTGGGGCGAGTTCGGCGCGTTCCTGGAGTATCAGCCGCCCGAGGCCGCGCACTGGCTGGCCTCCGGGATCGAGTCCGCCTACCGGGCACGGCCCCCGGCGCGGCGCGACCGCATCCCGATCAACGCCACCGTGCCCGCGGTCCCGGCCGCTGCAGGTGCCCGAGGTGCTGGCCCGCTTTCCCGGATCGCGCACCGCGAAGGTCAAGGTCGCCGAGCCGGGCCAGACGCTGGCCGACGACGTTGCCCGCGTCAACGCGGTGCGTGCCCTGATCCCGACGGTGCGGGTGGATGCCAACGGCGGCTGGACGGTGGACGAAGCCGTCGCCGCCGCCGCCGCGTTGAGCGCCGACGGCGCGCTGGAGTATCTGGAGCAGCCCTGCACGACGGTGGAGGAGCTGGCCGAAGTCCGCCGTCGGGTCGACATCCCCGTCGCCGCCGACGAGAGCATCCGCAAGGCCGCCGACCCGCTGGCGGTCGTCCGGGCACACGCCGCCGACGTGGCGGTGCTCAAGGTCGCCCCACTCGGCGGTGTGAGCGCGCTGCTGGACATCGCCGCCCAGATCGACATCCCGGTGGTGATCTCCAGCGCCCTGGACTCCGCCGTCGGCATCGCCGCCGGGCTGGCGGCGGCGGCCGCGCTGCCGAACCTGCGGCACGCGTGCGGACTGGGCACCGGCGGGCTGTTCGTCGACGACGTCGCCGAACCGCTGCGTCCGGTCGACGGCTATCTGCCCGTGCGGGAGGTCACCCCCGACCCGGCCCGGCTCGCCGCCCTCGCGGCGCCGCCCGAGCGCCGCGACTGGTGGATCGCCCGGGTCCGGTCCTGCTACCCGCAGCAGTCATGATTCCGTCATCCCTGCCAGCGGATTCGTGGGCGATACTGAGCACATGAAGCGACGGGTGCTGTCGGTCGCCGTGTCGTCCCTGATCCGGCCGACCGGGCCGTCCGCGGTCATGGTGACCCCGGACGGCGGCATCGGCGTCGTCGCCCCCGAGACCATCCCCGGACTGATCGAGGGCCCGCACTGGGACTCGTTGAGCAGCGGCCACGGGGTGGTGTTCTGGTTCAACGTCATCGGCAACCATGACGTCAACCGGCTGGCCACCCAGCTGCTGCTCGCCACGTCGCACTGGTCGGCGGCCGACGTGCCGCTGCTGCGCGGCCCGGTGCTGGTCGCCTCCCGCACGCCCGACGGTGCGCCGACGGCCCTGTCGATGGCGCATTTCGAGGTTCTCAACGCCTGGTCGACGCTGTCGTGGCGGGCTCGGCGCACGCTGCGCCGCCGCCTGTCCTAATTCGTGGGGTCCTAGGCGTAGACGCCATCGCGGCGGTGCCGAACACTGAGGTCATGTCCCGATCGGTGGTGATCCTCGGCTTTCCCGGCGTGCAGCCGCTGGACCTGGTCGGGCCGCACGACGTGTTCGCCGGTGCCGCGCTGCTGACCGAGGGCGGCTACCGGGTCAGCGTCGCCTCGATCGACGGGCAGCCCGCCACCACGCCCACCGGGCTGGCCTTCGTCACCACCGCCATGCCCGTGCCGGACGCCATCGACACCCTCGTGCTGCCGGGCGGCGCTGGCGTCGACGCCGCCCGCGCCGACCCGGCCACGATGGCGTGGATCCGCACCGCGGCGGCTACCGCCCGCCGCACAGTCAGCGTCTGCACCGGCGCGTTCCTGGCCGCCGAGGCCGGCCTCCTCGACGGTCACCGGGTGACGACGCACTGGGCCTTCGCCGATCGGCTGGCCCACGAGTTCCCGGCCGATCACCGTCGACCCCGAGCCGATCTTCCTGCGCAGCGCCGCGACGGTTTGGACGGCCGCCGGGGTGACCGCCGGCATCGACCTCGCGTTGGCGCTCGTCGAAGAGGACTACGGCACCGAGGTCGCCCAGACCGTGGCCCGCTGGCTGGTGCTGTACCTGCGCCGGCCCGGCGGTCAGACGCAGTTCGCCGCCCCGGTGTGGATGCCACGCGCCCGGCGTCGAGCCGATCCGGGAGATCCAGGAATCCATCGAGGCCGAACCCGGTGCCGCGCACAGCATTCCCGACCTCGCCCGCCGCGCCGCGATGAGCTCGCGACATTTCACCCGGGTGTTCACCGATGAAGTCGGCGAGGCGCCCGGCGCCTACGTCGAACGCATCCGCACCGAGGCCGCCCGCCGCCAGCTCCAGGAGACCGACGACACCGTCGTCGCCATCGCCGCCCGCTGCGGCTTCGGCACCGCAGAAACCATGCGCCGCAACTTCATTCGGCGCGTCGGCGTGTCACCCGATCAGTACCGCAGAACGTTCGCCTAGAAGGAGATGTCATGACCCAGATCGCAATCGTGCTCTACCCCGGATTCACCGCGCTGGACTTCATCGGTCCCTACGAGGTGCTGCGCAACCTGCCCGACACCGAGGTCCGCTTCGTCTGGCACGAGCCGGGACCGATCGCCGCCGACTCCGGCGTGCTCCTCGTCGGCGCCACCCACTCGTTCGACGAAACCCCCTCACCCGACGTCATTCTGGTGCCCGGCGGGATGTCGACGTTCGAGCATGCCCAGGATCCGAAGGTGCTCGACTGGGTGCGCCGCGCCCACGAGACGGCGAGCTGGACGACGTCGGTGTGCTCGGGATCGCTGATCCTGGCCGCCGCGGGTGTGCTCAACGGCAAACGCGCGACGTCGCACTGGATGGTGGTGCCGATGCTGCGCACGTTCGGCGTCACACCGGTCAGCGACGAACGCATCGTCCGGGAGGGCGACATCGTCACCGCCGCCGGCGTCTCGGCCGGCATCGACCTCGGGCTGTGGCTGGCCGGCCAGCTCGGCGGCGACGCCCGGGCCAAGGCCATCCAGCTCGTCATCGAGTACGACCCGCAGCCGCCGTTCGACTCCGGCCACATCTCCAAGGCGTCGGCCGCCACCAAGGCCACCGCCACGGCGCTGCTGTCCAAGGAGACCATCGCCGGGCACCAGCTCACCCAGTCGGTGCGGCTGCTGTGGTCCGCGGCGCTGCAGACTGCCCGCGACAAGCGCAAACGTGGTCGCGTAGCCTCGGCCAGGTGACAAACCTGGCCTATGACGACACGGGCTCCGGCGAGCCGGTGTTGTTCATCGCCGGCACCGGTGGCGCGGGCCGCACCTGGCACATCCACCAGGTGCCGGCCTTCATCGCCGCCGGCTACCGCTGCATCACCTTCGACAACCGCGGCATCGGCGCCACCGAGAACGCCGACGGCTTCTCCACCGAGCAGATGGTCGCCGACACCGCCGCGCTCATCGAGAGCTGGTCGGCGCGCCCGACCCGGCTGGTGGCGATGTCGATGGGCGGCGTTCATCGCCCAGGAGTTGATGCTGGCCCGTCCGGAGCTGGTCAGCCAGGCCGTGTTGATGGGCACCCGCGGGCGCATCGACCGCACCCGCGAAAGTTTCCGCGTCGCCGAACAAGCCGCTGAGGAGTCCGGCATCGAGCTGCCGGCCGAGCTATCGCCGCGAAAATCCGTGTGCTGGAGAACTTCTCACCGCGAGACCATCAACGACGAGCACGTCGGTCACCGACTGGATCGACATGTTCACCGCCTTCCCGCTCAAGCGGACGCCGGGCTGGCAGGCACAGCTGACCGCCGTCCCGCAGGGCAACCGGCTGCCGGCCTACCGCGCCATCACCACCCCGGTGCTGGTGATCGGCTTCGCCGACGACGTCATCACCCCGCCGGAGCTGGGACGCGAGGTGGCCGAAGCGATCCCGAAAGGGCCGCTACATCCAGATCGCCAACGCCGGGCACCTCGGATTCCTCGAACGGCCGGAGGCGGTCAACGACGCCATGCTGCAGTTCTTTGCGCCGGTCAATGCCGCTGGGATATGACACGCTGTAAGGGTGAACCCTTCGACGGCTCAGGCACGTGTCGTCGTCGACGAACTGATTCGCGGCGGCGTTCGCGACGTCGTGCTGTGTCCCGGGTCACGTAACGCGCCGCTGGCCTTCGCGCTGGCCGACGCCGACCGCGCGGGCCGGCTGCGTCTGCACGTGCGCATCGATGAGCGCACCGCCGGCTACCTGGCGATCGGGCTGGCCGTGGCGGCGAGCGCGCGCCGGTGTGTGTGGCGATGACGTCGGGCACCGCGGTGGCCAACATGGGCCCCGCCGTCGTCGAGGCCAACTACGCCCGGGTGCCGCTGATCGTGCTCAGCGCCAACCGGCCCTACGAGCTGCTGGGCACCGGCGCCAACCAGACCATGGAGCAGCTGGGCTACTTCGGCAGCCAGGTCCGCGCGGCGATCAGTCTCGGTCTGGCCGAAGGATGCCCCCGACAAGCTGGACGCGCTCAACGCGCAGTGGCGGTCGGCGACCTGCCGGGTGGTGGCCGCCGCCACCGGAGCGCGCACCGCCAACGCCGGACCGGTGCAGTTCGACATCCCGCTGCGCGAGCCGCTGGTCCCCGGCCCCGGAGCCCGACCACTGGTCGAGATCCCGCCCGGACGCCCGGACGGCAAGCCGTGGACCTACACCCCGCCGGCAGCGTTCGACCAGCCGCTGGAGATCGACCTCACCCCCGACACCGTGGTCATCGCCGGCCACGGCGCCGGTGTGCACCCCAACCTGGCCGGTCTGCCGACGGTCGCCGAGCCGACCGCCCCGCACGCCGCCAACCCGCTGCATCCGCTGGCGTCTGCCGCTGCTGCGCCCGCGGCAGGTGATCATGCTGGGCCGCCCGACCCTGCACCGGCCGGTCTCGACGCTGCTGGCCGACCCGTCGGTGCCGGTGTATCGCGCTGACCACCGGCCCGCGCTGGCCCGACGTGTCCGGCAACTCGCTGGCCACCGGAACCCGCGCCGAGACGGTCGGCACCCCGGACCCGGCCTGGCTGCGCCGCTGCGCCGAGGTCAACCGCCACGCGATCGAACGCGGTGCGCGAGCAGTTGGCCGCCCATCCGCTCACCACCGGGCTGCACGTCGCCGCCGCGGTGGCCGACGCGGTGCGCCCCGGGGATCAGCTGATGCTGGGCGCGTCGAACCCGGTGCGCGACGCGGCGCTGGTCGGGCTGAACACCGAGGGCATCCGGGTCCGGTCCAACCGGGGCGTCGCCGGCATCGACGGCACGGTGTCGACGACGATCGGCGCCGCGCTGGCGCATTCGGGCCGCACCGTCGCGCTGATGGGCGACCTGACCTTCGTGCACGACAGCTCCGGGCTGCTGATCGGGCCCACCGAGCCGACGCCGAAGAACCTGACCATCGTCGTGTCCAACGACAACGGCGGCGGCATCTTCGAACTGCTCGAGCAGGGCGACCCGCGGTTCTCCGACGTGTCGTCGCGGATCTTCGGCACCCCGCACGACGTCGACGTCGGTGCGCTGTGCCGCGCTTACCACGTCGAAGCCCGCCAGATCGAGGTCGGCGAGCTCGCAGCCGCACTCGACGACCCGCACGAGGGCATGCGGGTCCTGGAGGTCAAGGCCGACCGATCCTCGCTGCGGCAGCTGCACGCCGCGATCAAGGCGGCGCTGTGATCAGCAGGCTGCGCGCCCTGCTGATCGCCGCGCTGCCCCGGCGCAACTCCGGACCTGCCCGACACACCCCAAGCGAAAAGTGTTGCGCTGGAGCAAGTATGGCGTGTGGATCATCATGGGTCTGTCACGCTGCAGTCGGTGTTGCTGGTGGCCGGCGCCTGGCGCAACGACCGCCAGATCGAGCGGCACATGGGCGTCGCCCAGGCCGAGGTGCTCTCCGCCGGCCCGCGGCGTTCGACCATCGAGTTCGTCACCCCCGACCGCGTCACCTACCGCCCCGAGCTCGGCGTGCTGTACCCGTCGGAGCTGGCCACCGGGATGCGGATCTACGTCGAGTACGACAAGAACAACCCGGATCTGGTTCGGGTGCAACACCGTAACGCGTCGCTGGCCGTCATCCCGGCCGGCGTCGATCGCGGTGCTGGGCTGGCTGGTCGGCGCGGTTCTGCTGGCCGGGCTGGCGCGTGCTGGAGCGGCGCCTGGACGCTCAGGAGCGCGACATCAGCGTGGACAGCCAGTTGTTGTCGTAGATGTCGAGCGTCCTGTCCGCTCTTCAGGTCGTAGACGGTCGGCGTGCCGGTGTTGACATCGGGTCGACCTCGTAGAGGTACTCGAAGTTGGGTCGGCCATCGTCCGTGAGATCGAGCGCGGACTTGCCGGCCTTGATCGCGTCGACGGCCTTCGCCGGGACACCGCTCTCGCCGCGCCATGTCGGCGATCTCGGCGTCGCTCGGGTCCCTTCCCGCCCGGATCCTGGTGGCCCCACAGGTCCTGACGAACGCCTGGAACGCCTTGGCCGACGTCTCCGGCCCGGCGGCCAGGAACAGCGCGTTGCTGACCCGGTCGGAGTAGCCGCCGGGCTGCGGGGTCCAGGAACGTCATCGGCCGGTAGGTCACGGCGAGCTGGCCGAGGTTCATGTACTGGGCCAGCTCTTCGCCGAAGTCCTTCTGCAGATCGGCGCAATGGGTGCACTGGGGTTCGGTGTAGAGCTCGATCTGCACCGGCGCGTTCGGGTCACCGGCGACGATGCCGAACCCGTCGTCGCTGAGCGCGGTCGCCGGGCCGCGCGGATCCGCCTGCGCCACACCGGTGATCTCCCTGGTGCAGCCGCTGAGCAGCACCACCAGTGCCACGACGAGCACCGACCAGTACCGCATGGTCGCACGGTACCTTTCCACCAGCTT
Organism: uncultured Actinomycetota bacterium; assembly: GCA_963753095.1. Classification (GTDB taxonomy): domain Bacteria; phylum Actinomycetota; class Actinomycetes; order Mycobacteriales; family Mycobacteriaceae; genus Mycobacterium. Next base: position 51,985 of record CAVWBC010000011.1, on the reverse strand, counting down.
TTCGTGTCCCGTATCCCTGGACGCAACCTCGCTGACAGGCGCCGCTGACACGCTTTTGGCGTGCGCGTTGCGATTGTCGCCGAGTCATTTCTGCCCAACGTCAACGGAGTGACCAACTCGGTGCTGCGGGTGCTCGAGCACCTTCGCCGCACCGGCCACGAAGCCCTCGTCATCGCCCCGGACAACCCGCGCGGCGAGATCGGCCGCCGACCGCATCCACGACGGGATCCGGGTACATCGGGTGCCGCTCGCGGATGTTCCCGAAGGTGACCTCGCTGCCGTTGGGGGTGCCGCGGCCGCGAATCGTCGGCGTGCTGCGCGGATTCGATCCCGCACGTGGTGCACCTGGCCTCGCCGGCGCTGCTCGGCTACGGCGGGCTGCACGCCGCGCGCTATCTCGGTGTGCCGACGGTGGCGGTGTTCCAGACCGATGTCGCCGGGTTCGCGGCCAGTTACGGCATGGGCGTGGCGTCGAAGGCGGCCTGGGCGTGGACGCGGCATCTGCATTCCCGTGCCGACCGTACGCTGGCGCCGTCCACGGCGGCGATCGAAGATCTTGAGGCACATCGCATTCCGCGCGTCCACCACTGGGCGCGCGGGGTGGACATCACCGGCTTCGCCCCGTCGGCCCGGGACAACGAACTGCGCACGGCAATGGTCGCCCGACGGCAAGCCGATCGTCGGCTTCGTCGGCCGGCTGGCACCGGAGAAGCACGTCGAACGGCTGGCGGTGCTGGCCCGCCGCGACGACGTGCAGGTGGTCGTCGTCGGCGACGGCATCGACCGGGCCAAGCTGCAATCCCGGCTGCCGCACCGCGGTTTTCACCGGCGCGCTCTACGGACAGCCGCTGGCGGCGGCGTACGCCAGCATGGACGTGTTCGTGCATCCCGGCGAACACGAGACGTTCTGCCAGGCCGTGCAGGAGGCGATGGCATCCGGGCTGCCGGTCGATCGCCCCGGATGCCGGCGGCCCGCGCGACCTCGTCGCACCGTACCGAACCGGACTGCTGCTGCCGGTGCGCGAATTCGAGGCCCGGCTCAGCCAGTCCGTGGACCACCTGCTCGACGAGCGGACGCGTTACGCGCTCGCCGCCCGCCGCAGCGTGTTGGGCCGGACCTGGCCGGCGATCTGCGACCAACTGCTCGGCCACTACGAGGCGGTCACAGGCCGCGCCGGCCGCCGCCTGGCCGGCCGCGCACAGCGCCGCCTGACTGGCGTCCGACCGATCGGGGGACAGGCAGCCGAATCGCCTGGCCACTATCGGTCCACGTCCGGCGGATAGCCGCGCACCGCGGCGCGGCGCGATAGTCGCACTCATGGAAACGATCACCGCAGACGTCGTCGTCGTGGGAGCCGGACCGGCCGGCATGGCGGCCACCGCGGCCGCCGTCGAACGCGGGCGCCTCGGTCGTGGTCCTCGAGGCCGGCAACCGGATCGGCGGCAACGCGTTCACTCCAACGGCTACCTGGCCTTCGTCCACGACGACCAGGAGAGCTTCTTCGCCGACGCCTTCGCGCCTTCGAGGCTGGCCGCGCGGCGCTATGCACTGGTGTGGGACGCCAGCGCGATCCGTCAGTTCGCCGCCGAGAGCGCCGAGACCCACCGGATCCTGACCAGCCGCGGGTGTGCGTTTCAGCCGCATCGTGTCCCGGCCCGAGCACAGCGTCGACCGCATCTATGCCGTCGAGGAGCCCGGCCATGTTCGCCCGCGCCTACGCCGACGACTTCGAAAACCCTCGCCGTCCGATCGATGTTCGGTGTCCGCGTGCGATCGGCTCCTCATCGAGGCGGCCGCGTCACCGGGCGTCAGTCGCGCACCGCCTCGACGACGGCACCCGGTTCACGGTCGCGCGCGCGACGCCGCGGCGTGGTCCTGGCCACCGGCGGCTATCAGGCCGGCCACCCGCTGCGGCAGCGCTACCAGGCCGGCGGCGCGGCGCGCAGTCGCCGTACTTCGGCACTTCCGAACTGCCGCGGCGACGGCCATGTGATCGGCGCGGCCGTCGGCGCCGACCTGGTCAACATGAGCTACCTGCCGCCCATGGTGCTGGCGCCCTCGACGGTGGTGGAGAACGCCATCGCGGTCAACGCCGCGGGTGCGCGCTTCCACGACGAGACCGGCTCGTTCGACGACCGGGTCACCATGCTGCGCGCGGCAGGAGGACCGGCGCGCCTGGTACATCCTCGACGCGGTTGCGGCGCACGCTCGCAGGCCCGGCTGATCGAGCAGATGCCGCAGCCGCCGGTGCCGCGGCCACCCTCGGCCGACCTCGCCGCGGCCATCGCTGTCCCCGCCGAACGCCTGACGCGACCGTCGAGCAGTGGAACGGCTTCCTGGCCTCCGGCGCCGCAGACCGATCCGGAGTTCGGCCGCACCGCGCTGCCGCGCGGCCGGCGCGGCCTGAAGGCAGGGGCCGTTCACCGCGGTGCCGATGGTCGAGGGCGTCAACTTCTCCTGCGGCGGCTTCCGCACCACGGCGCGGATGCAGGTGATCGACGTGTTCGGCAGCGCCGATGCCGGGTCTCTACGCGGCCGGGGACACCACCGCCGGGCTCAATGCGGCTGCCGGCATGGCCGGCCTGCACATCAGCGGAGCGTTCACCCAGGGCCGCATCGCCGGCCGCGCAGCCGCCGACGCCGACCGGACCCCGCCGGCTACGGCAGCGTGCTGACCGCGTCGCTCGGTGGTCGACGTCGCGGAGGCGATCACTGCGTTCGCCGCGCACTGAGGCCGCCGTGAAACACCCTACAAATTAACGTTTCCGAAGCGTCAGCGCGGGTACCCGCCTCGTTAAGGACGAGGGAGGTCTCGAGAATGCCCACGTGGGGTTGGATTCTGATCGCAGTGCTGGCCGTGATCGCACGTGGCGGCGATCATCGTCGGCGGCCCGCGCGACCGCCGGTCATCGGCGCACGCGCACCTGAAGCAGCACTTCGGCTCGGAGTATCGAGCGGCGGTCGGCGAGTCCGGCGATCCGCGTGCCGCGGAGAACGAGCTGTCGCCCGCGAACAGGAACGCAAGAAGCTCGACGTCGTCGCGCTGAGCGCCCGAAGCGCAGGCCCGCTACGAGGAGTACTGGCGTGCGGTGCAGACCGCGTTCATCGACAGCCCGCCCGGCGCGGTGCCGACGCGGACCGGCTGGTCACGCTGGTCATGCGCGAACGTGGTTATCCCGTGGACGATTTCGAGCGGCGGGCGGCCGACGTCTCGGTCGACCACCCCGACGTCGTGGACAATTACCGGCTCGCGCACGGTATTCACCTGGCCCAGGAGCGCGGCGACGTCGGCACCGAACGGCAGCGGGAGGCGTTCGTCCACTACCGCGCGCTCTTCGACAAGCTGCTCACACCGATCAGAACACCACCGTGAGAAAAGGCAAGGAGAGGCAAGCATGACGACACCGGATCAGGACACTGCGTTCGATCGGCAACAGCACGACGTCGCGGACGTCGCGGACGCGGCGGACACCCGAGAACCGGTGCCGCTGCGCAGCGCCACGACCGAGGCCTCATGGCGAGCCGATCGCCAACGGCGACTCCCTGTTCGGCGGCGTCGATCTCTCCGGGTCTGAAGTCGCGCTGGGACGATGTGCAGGCCGCGTTCGTCGACGACCCGCGGGAGTGCGTGCAGAAGGCCGACCACCTGGTGTCCGAGGTCGTCGAGCAGCTCACCAGCGGTTTCGCCGCACGCCCGCTCCCGGTTGGAGGAGCAGTGGTCACGCGGGCAGGAAGCGTCCACCGAAGAGTTGCGGCTGGCGCTCAAGCGCTACCGTGAGTTCTTCCAGCGGCTACTGTCAGTGTGATGTGAATGCGGGCGCCATCGGCGCCAGGGGTTTCCTTTTTGCCGCAGCCAGGGCAAACTATGGGACAGCACGGGGGAATTTCGCGGGAGCAATCCGCATCGCGCTCAAGCGCTTTCGTAAACGTAAATTTTCACTCCATAGATGGAGGACTCGTCCGATGAGTGATTCTTCATCATTCGGTCAAGAACTGCGCGGCTTTGCCCTCGAGTTGCGCAGGCTCGCCTACACGATGCCGGCCGGGCATGAGGACCGGCTGATCCACCTCGCCGAACGGATGGCCCGGCGTGCGGGCCAACCGTCCGCCGCGGTGGACTCCCGCGGAGCTTAGTGGGGACTGCTAGCCCTGCGCCTCGACGGCGACATGCTGCCATTGCTCCCAATTGGCAAGGCGGCTCTCGTAATCGGCCCGCGCCGTCTGTAGCGGGGATTCGCCGAAGAACACCCGCAGCGGCGGGTTCGGTGCGTCGACGATCTTGAGGATCGCCGCGGCCGAAGCCTTGGGGTCACCGGGTTCGGCCCATCGTTGGGCTCGGGCCTCGGCGACGTGCTGGTGCAGTTCGGCATAGTCCGGCAGTGCCGCAGATCGCTTGGACGACGAACCCGACCAGTCGGTGTCGAAACCGCCCGGTTCGATCAGCGTCACGTGGATGCCGAACGGTGCGACCTCCTGGGCCAGCGACTGCGAGAAGCCCTCCAGCGCCCACTTCGACGCGTGGTAGATGCCGACGAGCGGGAACGCCGTGATGCCGCCGATCGACGACACCTGGATGATGTGGCCGCTGCGCTGGGCACGCAGGTACGGCAGCGCCGCCTGGGTCACCCACAGCGCGCCGAACACATTGGTCTCGATCTGGTCGCGCGCCTCCCGCTCGGTCAGCTCCTCGATGAAGCCGAAGTGTCCGTAGCCGGCGTTGTTGACCACGACGTCGAGCCTGCCGAAGTGGTCGTGGGCCTGCTTGACTGCGGCGAAGTCGGCCTCGCGGTCGGTGACGTCGAGCTGAATCGGCAGCAGCGCCTCGCCGTACTTCTCGACCAGCTCGGTCAGGCTGTCGGTGTTGCGGGCGGTAGCGGCCACCTTGTCGCCCCGCTCCAGCGCCGCGATCGCCCACTCGCCGGCCGAAGCCACGGGACGTACCGGTGATGAACCACACTTTCTCGCTCAAAATCTCGCCTTCCTCGTCGTATCCCTCGGGTTCTGCAACACAGACGGTGGGTTCCCCATTCCCGATCGACACAACGTCACAGGTAGCGTCGCCGGTGTGAGCCGCGCGAGCCTGGACAAGGACCCCCGTGACGTGGCGTCGATGTTCGATGCCGTGGCCCGCCGCTATGACATCACCAACACCGTCCTCTCCGGCGGGCAGGACCGGTACTGGCGGCGCGCAACCCGGGCGGCCCTTGCGCTCAGCCCGGGCGACACCGTGCTGGACCTGGCCGCGGGGACGTCGGTCTCGACGGTCGAATTGGCCAAGTCGGGCGCCTACTGCGTGGCCGGCGACTTCTCGGTGGGCATGCTGCGCGCCGGCGCCCGGCGGCCGGTGCCCAAGGTCGCCGCCGACGCCACCAACCTGCCGTTCGCCGACGCGGTGTTCGACGCGGTCACCATCAGCTTCGGTCTGCGCAATGTCGTCGACCACGCGGCGGGGCTGCGGGAGATGGCGCGGGTCACCAAGCCGGGCGGCCGGCTGGTGGTGTGCGAGTTCTCCACCCCCGTGGTGCCGGTGTTCTCGACCGTCTACAAGGAGTACCTGATGCAGGCGCTGCCGCGGGTCGCCCGCGCGGTGTCGAGCAACCCCGAGGCCTACGTGTATCTGGCGGAGTCGATCCGCGCCTGGCCCGACCAGGCCACGCTGGCCGGCCGGATTCGCGAGGCCGGCTGGTCGGACGTGCGGTGGCGCAACCTCACCGGCGGCATCGTCGCCCTGCACGCCGCGCGCAAGGCCTGATTTCGGCGCGCTGACGTGCGCCCAGCGCACGCGAACACGCCGGAGTTCACCGACCGGCGTCGGCCAGCACTTCGTAGCCGGCGTTGTAGCCGGGGATGAACGTGATGCCCGGCCCGCCGTGGCAGCCCGCACCGCCGAGGTAGAGCCCCTCGATCGGAATCGGCTCGTCGAGGAAACCCTTGGGCCCCGGGCGGTTCGGGCCCATCAGTTCCGGCTGCAGCAGGCCGTGGCAGAAGTCTCCGTTGGGCGCGCCGAACATCGTGTTCATGTGGTACGGCGCGAACGTGATGTCACGAATCAGGATGTCCTTGAAGTTCGGTGCGTAGCGGGTGATCTTGTCGATCACCTGTTGGGCCATCAGGGTTTTCAGATGGCCGTGCTGCTCGCGGGGCGCCTCGACCGGGAAGGCGTAGGCGTACACGCTGGCGGCGTGCTTGCCCGGCGGGGCCATCTCCGGATCGCCCACCGTGGGCATCTGGATCGACAGCGCCGGATTGTCCGGTACCTGACCGCGCCGGCAGTTCTCCCACTGGCGCTGCTGTTCTTCCGGCGATCCGAACATGCCCACCGACATCTGCATGCCGGGCTCGTTGAGGAAGTCGTAGGGCGCGGCGTATTCGGGTAGCCCGTCGAGCGCGAAGTGTATCTGCATGTAGGTGGCCCGGTGGTCGCGCCCGCCCAGGCGGGTCACCAGCGAGGACGGAAGGTGCTCGGCGCCAACCAGATCCAGCAGCGTGGTGTCCGGCGCCAGGTTGGAGACGACGACCGGCGCGGTGATCACCGAGCCGTCCTTGAGCCGCACGCCGGTGACGTGGCCGTCCTCGACCAGGATCTGCTCGACCTTGGTGCGGTAGCGCAGCTCGCCCGCCGCCTCGGTGTACAGGTCGCGCAGGTGGTCGGCCAGCACGCCGATGCCACCCTTGAGCTTGGTCGTCATCTGGCCGCCCTCTTCGGGGATGGCAAGGGCGAAGCCCAGGCACGTTGCGCTGCCGGGGGTGTAAGGGCCGCGGTAGGTCGAGTTCACCGCCAGGAAGGCCAGCATGCCGCGGATCACGGCGTGCTTCTCCTTGTCCGGTAGGAACCGGTCGACGACGTCCATCGCCGAGCCGAACAGCATCTCGTGGATCGCCCGGCGCTCGTTCTCGTCGGCGGCGCAGGCGTACATCTCGTCGATGGTCTTCGGCGCTGCGAGTGCGTCGAAGCGGCCCAGCGCCTTTCGGGGGCCGGTGCTCCAGCCGTACAGCTCGGCCATGCCCATCACGGCTTCCATGCCGTGCTTCTCGTTGAGGTGGGTCATCATCGCCATCGGGTCGCTGTGGAAGACCATCGCCTCCTCGCCGTTCTCCCCGAGGTTGACCGACATGATGTCGGCCTCGATGGTGGGCAGCGTGTCCAGGCCCAGTTCGCTGTTGATCTTCGGCGCGGTGGGAAAGCGCACCGACCCGGCGATCTCGAACTTGAAGCCGTCGATGAGCTCGACGGTGGCCGACATGCCGCCGCTGTAGGTGTTGGCCTCCAGGCACAGCGTGCGCAGGCCCGCCCGTTGCAGCACCACGGCGGCGGTCAGCCCGTTGTGCCCGGCGCCGATGACGATCGCGTCGTAATCACTCATGGCCGGCAGCCTATGTCGGTGACGGCGCAATTACTCCAAGTTTTGTCAAATTTGTCACTTAAGATCAGCGCCTCAACTGAACGGCTTGCGCCGGTCGACCGCTCGCGATCCGGCACCGGCCACCCGCCAGGCGCGCGCCACGAAGTCGGCGTCCTCGTCGGTGACGAGGTTGCCCATCACCCGCACCGCGACGCCCATCAGCGTGGCCGAGCGCATGGCGATCGGCCCGGTCAGCGGCAGGAAGCGCGGCAGGGTCAGCAGCAGCCCGAGCCGCCGCGCCACTGAGAAGCCCCGCGCATAGTGCGCCTGCAGTAGCGCCGGCCAGGCGTGTTCCAGATCCGCCGAGCCCAGCATCTCCGCGGCGAACCGGCCGGTCTCCAGCCCGTAGTCGATGCCTTCGCCGTTGAGCGGGTTGACGCAGGCCGCGGCGTCGCCGATCAGCATCCAGTTCGGCCCGGCCACTCCGGACACCGCCCCGCCCATCGGCAACAGGGCCGAGGACACCGCCCGCGGCGCGCCCTCGAAACCCCAGGAGTCGCGCTTGAGGTCGGTGTAGTGCTTGATCAGCGGGCGCAGCGCGATGTCGGCGGGGCGCTTGGCGGTGGCCAGCGCGCCGACGCCGATGTTCACCTCGCCGTTGCCCAGCGGGAAGATCCAGCCGTAGCCGGGCAGCACCTGCCCGTCGACTGAGCGCAGTTCCAGGTCCGAGGAGATCCACGGTTCGTCGGCCCGCGGCGAGGCCAGATAAGCCGCGCGCGGCCACCCCGTACACCGTCTCCTGATGCCACTGCCGGCCCAGCAGCCGGCCGAACGTCGAACGGGCACCGTCGGCGACGATCAGCGATCGGCAGACCACCCGCGCGCCGTCGGCCAGCACCACCGCGTCCACGCGGCCGCGCGAATCCCGAGACACGTCAACGGCTTTCACCCCGAGCAACATGGCCGCCCCGGAGTCCTCGGCGACCTTGCGAATCCGGTCGTCGAGCTCGGTGCGCGGCACCGCCGATCCGCATGCCGGGAACGACGGGCCGGGCCAGGCCACCTCGACGTCGGCGCCGAACCCGGACAGCCTCAGGCCGCGATGGCGGATGTGGGTGTCGAGCCAGTCGCCCAGGCCCAGGCGCTGCAGTTCCAGGACCGCCCGCGGGGTCAGCCCGTCGCCGCAGGCCTTGTCGCGGGGGAACTCGGCCGAGTCGATGACCAGCACCTCACGACCGCTGCGCGCGGCCCAGGCCGCGGCCGCCGAACCGGCCGGTCCGGCACCCACCACCACCACGTCTGCCCCGGGCTGCATGTCCCCAGTATGTTGGCAGGGTGAGGACACCGGCGACCGTGGTAGCGGGGGTTGACTTCGGCGACCCGGTCTTCGCCCAGAGCGTCCGCGACGGCGTCGGGCGCATCGAGGAGCTCATGGGCACCGAACTGCGCGGTGGCGACGAGCTGATGACCGAAGCCGTGGTGCACCTGTTCGAGGCCGGCGGCAAGCGGTTCCGCCCGCTGTTCACGGTGCTCTCGGCCCAGATCGGGCCCGAGCCGGACGCCTGGCAGGTCACCGTCGCCGGCGCCGTCATCGAGCTGGTGCACCTGGCCACGCTGTATCACGACGACGTCATGGACGAGGCGCAGATGCGCCGCGGGGCGCCGAGCGCCAACGCCCGCTGGGGCAACAACATCGCGATCCTGGCCGGCGACTACCTGTTCGCGACGGCCTCGCGGCTGGTGTCGCAGCTCGGCCCCGAGGCCGTCCGCATCATCGCCGAGACCTTCGCCCAGCTGGTCACCGGGCAGATGCGCGAGACCAAGGGCCTCGCGGGCGACGTCGACCCGGTCGACCACTACCTCAAGGTCGTCTACGAGAAGACCGCCTGCCTGATCGCGGCCTCGGGCCGTTTCGGCGGGACGTTCTCCGGGGCCACCGCCGACCAGATCGAGCGGCTGGCCCGCCTGGGCGGCATCGTGGGCACCGCGTTCCAGATCTCCGACGACATCATCGACATCGACAGCGACCCCGACGAGTCGGGCAAGCTGCCCGGCACCGACCTGCGCGAAGGCGTGCACACCCTGCCGGTGCTGTACGCGCTGGGCGAGACCGGCGCCGACGCCGACCGGCTGCGGGTGCTGCTGAAGGGCCCGGTGGAGGACGACGACGACCTGGCCGAGGCGCTGGCGCTGCTGCGGGCCTCCGACGGGATCGCCAAGGCGAAGGCCACCGTCCAGCAGTACGCCGCGCAGGCCGGTGACGAGCTGGCCGGGCTGCCCGACGTGCCCGGCCGCCGGGCGTTGGCCTCGCTGGTCGACTACACCGTCAACCGGCACGGCTGACGCGGCCGAAGGAACCTGCGGGTGCCGGGCGAGCGTTAGTCTCCCGGAGGACTGTGTAGCTCGGAGGAGGAACTTGATGACGTGGCATCCGGCCGCCAACCGGTTCAAGACGCTGATCTTGCTGACCGGCATGTCGGCGTTGATCGTCTTCATCGGCGCCCTGTTCGGCCGCAACATGATGTTCCTGGCGGTGCTGTTCGCCATCGGCATGAATGCCTACGTGTACTTCAACAGCGACAAGCTGGCGCTGCGGGCCATGCACGCCCAGCCGGTGACCGAGGTCCAGGCGCCGCAGATCTACGCGATCGTGCGCGAGCTGGCCACCACCGCGCACCAGCCGATGCCGCGGCTCTACATCAGCGACACCGCCAACCCCAACGCCTTCGCCACCGGGCGCAACCCGCGCAACGCCGCGGTCTGCTGCACCACCGGCATCCTGGCGCTGCTCAACGAGCGCGAACTGCGGGCGGTGCTGGGTCACGAACTCTCCCACGTCTACAACCGCGACATCCTGATCTCGTGTGTTGCCGGCGCGATGGCGTCGGTGATCACCGCGCTGGCCAACATGGCGATGTTCGCCAGCGCGTTCGGTGGCGGTAACCGCGAGGGTGGCACGAATCCGTTTGCCCTGCTGCTGGTTTCGCTACTGGGCCCGATCGCGGCGACGCTGATCCGGCTGGCCGTCTCGCGCTCGCGCGAGTATCAGGCCGACGAGTCGGGTGCCGAGCTGTCCGGGGATCCGCTGGCGCTGGCGTCGGCGCTGCGCAAGATCAGTGGAGGTGTGGAGCAGGCACCGCTGCCGCCCAACCCGCAGCTGGCCGATCAGGCACACCTGATGATCGCCAGCCCGTTCCGCTCCAGCGAGCGCATCGGCAAGTTGTTCTCCACCCACCCCCCGATGCCGGAGCGCATCGCCCGGCTGGAGCGGATGGCCGGGCACTAACCGGCGTTTTTGAATTGCCTTGTCGGCAAACGTCCTCAGGTACTTCTGCGGTCGATGTGGCTGTTGCGTATGGTGTGCTGATGCTGAGCAGAATCCTGATCGGCCTTCTCACTGGAACAGTGAGCGCTGCGGGGGCAGCGGCGATGGCGATGCCGGGCACAGCCTGGGCCGAACCTGACGCCGGGCCAGTGCTTCCGAACGTCAACGCGTATGCCCCGGTGAGCCCGGTGGACTACACCGTGATGAACGGGTTCTGGTACGCGTTCGCCGGCCCGGAGGGCGTCACTTGCGTGCTGAACCGGCAGACCGGCGGGTATGGCTGCAGCGGTCCACTGCCGGGGGCACCCGGTGGTGCGAACCTGGTCAGCGGCGGGCCGTCCGGTGCGCCGGGGTTCGCCAACGCCGACCGGCCGCTCTTCTCCGCCGCCGGCGCGGTCAAGCCGCTGCCGCCGAACACCCGGCTCAGCTTCCGCGACGTCAGCTGCGGCGTCGACGCGGGCGGAACCGTGGCGTGCGTCAACCAGCGTGAGTCGGTCGGTTTCATCGTCGGGCCCGCCGGCACGTTCATCGCGGGGTCGAACCCGCTGGTGGAGCGCCCCGAAGGCACCAACCCGTTCATGAACTGACGGGCTAGAACCCCGAGCCGTACACCTCGTGGCCGGGCTTCTCGGCGACCAGACCGCGGTAGGCCTGCTCGACGCTGGACCCGTGGTTGATCACCGCGTCGACCTCGCGGGCGATCGGCATGTTCAGGCCGTACTTCTCGGCGAACTCCATGATCACGCTGGCGGCCTTGACGCCCTCGGCGACCTGGTTCATCGAGGCGATGATCTCCTCGATGGACTTGCCTGAGCCGAGCTGTTCGCCGACGTGGCGGTTGCGGCTGCGCTGGCTGGTGCAGGTGACGATCAGATCGCCCATGCCGGCCAGGCCGGAGAAGGTGTCGCGTTGACCGCCGACGGCTTCGCCGAGCTTGGACATCTCCCGCACGGCGCGGGCCATCACCATGGCGCGGGTGTTCTCCCCGATGCCCAGCGAATAGCCCATACCCACCGAGATGGCGTAGACGTTCTTCAGCGCCCCGGCCATCTCGACACCGACGACGTCGTCGGTGGTGTAGGTGCGAAAGCGCTTGGTGCGGAACATCTTCGCCAGGTTAGAGGCCAGGTGCTGGTCGGGCATCGCGAGTACGGCGGCGGCCGCGTAGCCCTCGGCGACCTCGCGGGCGATGTTGGGTCCGGCCAGGATGCCGGCCGGGTGGCCGGGCAGCACCTCGTCGACGATCTGGCTCATCCGCATGTTGGTGCCCTGCTCGAGGCCCTTGACCAGGCTGACGACCGGGACCCACGGCCGCAGCTCCCTGGCCGAGCTCTTCGAGCACCCCGCGGAACCCGTGCGACGGCACCCCCATGACGACGACGTCGGCGCAGTTGGCGGCCTCGCTGAAATCGGTGGTCGCCTTCAACGTCTCCGAGAGCACCACCTCGTCGCCGAGGTACTTGGAGTTGCGGTGGTTCTCGTTGATGTCTTTGGCGGTCTCCTCGGAACGCACCCACTGCAGCGTCGGTCCGCGGCGTGCACAGATGGATGCGACGGTGGTGCCCCAGGAGCCACCTCCGAGAACGACAACGTTGGGTTCGCGGCGAGCAGGCGTCATGGCGTTCAGGGTATTGCCGCAGGCCCGTGTTCACGGGCAGTTCGGGAAGTGGGATTCAACGGCGTCGAGGGCCTGGGCGCGGCGCGCCTCGGTGTCCGCGTACACCTGGGCGCAGGTGTGCAGATCCAGGGCATGCTCCCCGATCCGGGTCAGTAGGGCGTTCGAGGTTGCCGCCCACCTCGCTGCGCGGTCGTCGAGGGCAGCGGCCGACCTGCCGGCCCAGCCGGGTGCCGCGACGTCGATGCGGCCGTCGGCGGCGAGATGTCGGGCGGCCAGGTCGTCGCCGTGGCCGGTGACGGTGACCGCGGAGGCGAGGAGGTCTTCCAGATTTGCGAACCAGGACATGTGGCTTGGATAGCAGGGCGCACCCCGGCCCGCCAGTCACTGCGAGTGAAGTGACGGGTTTGCTGGGCGATGCCAGAATTCTGTCCGATGAGTGGTTCGGGTTTGTCGGTCGGCGACGTCGAGCGGTGGAGCTCTCAGTCGGTTCGTGAGGTGTTCGACGCCGCTCGGCAGCGGGCCGGGGCGGCGTCGGATGCGGCACGCGGACTCGACACCCTGCACGTGTTCGAGACCTGGGGTGGCGACGCGGCGGCCGCGGCCAGGACGGCGCTCGCGGTGACCCGCGCGGATCTCGACGCGCACGGCACGGAGGCGATGGCGGTCGCCCACGCCGCACGCGATGCCGCCGAGCGGATCGACGCGGTCAAGCTACGGCTGCAGCGGCTCGAGGACCGAGCCGGTGCGCTGGGGCTGGTCATCGACGCGGCGACGAGCAGGGTGGATCTGGGTGCCCGCCCGGTCGGCGGTCCCGTCGACGGACTGCTCAACGCCATTGCGCTGCAACAGGAACTGGACGCAATTCTGGCCGAGGCCGACGAGATCGACGACGAGTTGGCCACCGCGATCAACATGGCCGACGGTGATGCGCCGATCCCCGTCATTGCCGGCCCGCCCCAGGACGCCGAAACGCGGTTGCAGAATCAGATCGATGCGTTCAGAGGGGTGTTCGGCCGGTTACCGTCGTCAGCGGCGGACTGGGAGACCGCCGCGGCGTTGGATGCGCACAGCTACAAGCCGATCAACCAGGGTGTGCCACCCAACATCGTCGTCGGCAGGATTCGGCCGGTGCCCGGACAGGGCGTGGTGAGGGCGAATCTCTTCATCCCGTCGTCGTGGGTCAACGCTCCGGCCTTGGGCAATCCGCCGATGTGGCTCGATGCCCATGCGGGGGACAACCGTGGCTTCGATCCGGCCGCAAGCCCAGAAGACGCGCGGGTCGCCTTGTACGTCGACTACGACAACGGTTTGGTGCTCGCTCGGCAGAACCCATCGGTCAACTTCAGCGAGCGCAGGGTTCAGGCCGGCACGCCGAGCGTTGTTGCGGCTCAGCGCCCGGATGGTTCGGTCTACCTCCGCTACGCCGCGGCCGATCCGTTCTCACCGGGCGGTGAGGAGGTGGCGAAGGCCACCGTCGCCGTTCAGGGGGAACTGGCCCTACAACCTGGCCCATCCGGAGTTCGGGTCGGTGGCACCCCGACGGCGTTTCCCGCGCTCGAGGCATACAACGACCGACCGGTAGCGGGGTCGGCTCAGTTGTCGACGACGACGGTCGCTCAGATGTATCCGTGGATCGACAACCAATGGGGCCCGTTGGCCGGGCTGTGGCGATCGACGACGGTGGGCGATGCCGACATGGTCGAGCAGTTCTACACGCAGGTCCGGGACCAGCACATTCCGCCAAGGGCGACGGCGCTGGGACCGGTGACCTCGCCCCCGACAGTGAGGGAGTTGAAGTGACGCGCGATTTCGTGCACCAGATCTATTGGATACCAGCCATATTCGCGGGCGCCGTGCTCGGCGGCGTGGCGTGGGCTTTCGTCGCCCGCTACACGATCTTCGAGCGGGACCCCGTGCTGTCCGCGGGACAGGGCTGGCTGGCCATCAGCTGCGGCTGCCTCGCTGTCGTGCTGGTGGGCCTGGTGCTGGCGGCGTGGTCGCGGCTGCGGGTGCTGCGGACGGCGGGCGTGACCCTGATCGTCGTGGCGATGTCGGGCGGGTCGGTGTTGTTGGTGTGGGGAACGCTGTTCGTGCTCGCGGTGTCGCGCCTATGAGTGCGCCCGAGCCGATTTCGGAGTCGGTGAAGGTTGTGCAGCTGCTGGTGGGGACGCTCGCCGGCTGCCTGTCGCTGGGCCTGTGCTTCTACTGGTTCTGGGGCATCGCCTGGGTCATTCCGACGGTCCTCGCCGTCTTCACGTTGCCGTGGGAGCCGACGCGGCGGATCGGAATCGGTTTCGCGGCAGCCGCTTTAGGGGCGTTCATCGCCATCACCATCACGCTGCACCTCACGCCGGGAGGCCAAGACGTCACACCTCGACCGCCACCGGTGCACACCGATCCGGCGGCGAGTCAGGCGATGTGAGAATTGCCCGCCTCCAAGCGACAACACCGGCTGTGGTCCGGCGTTGTCGCTCCGAGGCGGGCAAAGACCGTGCCATCCAGCAGGCTCAGGCCGTGCGAACCGCCTCGGACACCCGGCCGAAATTCATGTCCTCATCGATCTTGTCGATGAAGTGGTGGTCGACGGCATCGGCCCAATAGTCCTGACGCACCACCCACGGCCGCTTGGTGCCCGACCTCGGTAGGGCATGCGGATTGCGCAGCACGTATCCGGCCTGTAGATCCCACGCCGGCTTCTCGGTGATAGGGCCGCCACCGAGGTGTGGCGATGCGTGGGTGAAGCCGTGGGAGCTCATGTACTCGATCAGTTTGGCTGCCGACCGCGCGGTCATGTCGGCGCGCAATGTCCAAGAGGCGTTGGTGTAGCCGATGCACCAGAACAGGTTCGGCACGTCGTTGAGCATGTACGCCTTGTAGGAGAACCGGTCCTGCGGCTTGACTTCGGTGCCGTCCACGCTGATTCGCACTCCACCGAGGGCCTGCAGTTGCAACCCGGTGGCAGTGGAGATGATGTCGGCGTCCAGATGCCGGCCGGACTTGAGCATGATGCCGGTCTCGTCGACGTGGTCGATCAGGTCGGTGACCACCTCCAGAGTGCCCCTGGTGATCTCCTCGAAGACGTCGCCGTCGGCCACCAGGCACATCCGCTCGTCCCACGGGTTGTAGCGCGGCTTGAAATCCGTGTCCACCGGATAGCCGGCGGGCAGCATGCTGGTGTTCTGCGTGCGCACCATCTTCTTCACCACGCCGGGTGCACTACGCGAGAGCACCCACAACAGCTTCTCGACCATCAACGCGATGAACCGGATGATCCAGTAAGACACCCTCTGCGGGAACACTTTTCGAACTGTGCGCGTCAACAGGCTGTTGCGCTGCATCGAGAACAGATAACCCGGTGAGCGCTGCAGCATGGTGACCTTGGCCGCCTTGCGGGCCAAGGCCGGCACCATCGACACTGCTGTGGCGCCGGTGCCGATCACGACCACCTTCTTGCCGGTGTAGTCGAGATCCTCGGGCCAGAACTGCGGGTGCACCACGGTGCCCTTGAAGCTCTCGATGCCGGGGAATTCCGGGGTGTAGGGCTCGTCGTAGTTGTAGTAGCCGGAGCCGAAGAACACGAAGCGGCTGCGGTAGGTCTTGAGTGCGCCGTTCTCGGTGACGTGCACGGTCCAGGTGTCGGTGGCCGAGTCCCAGTCCGCGGAGCGCACGTAGGTGTGGAAGTGGATGTGGGGCAGGATGCCGTGCTTGCGGGCGGTGTCCTCCATGTAGTCGCGGATGCCGGTCGCCGTCGGCGACGTACTCCTGACCCTTCCACGGCTCCCACGGACCAACTCAGCGCGAAGATCGAGGAGTCCGAGCGCACGCCGGGGTAGCGGAACAGGTCCCAGGTGCCGCCGATGCGGTCGCGGCGCTCGAGGATGACGTACCGGGTGCCGGGGTTGCGCTCGGCGATGCGGTAGGCCGCGCCGATCCCGGAGATGCCGGCGCCGATGATGAGGACGTCGTAGCTGCCGCCGTCCTGCTCGGCTGTGGTGGGTGCGGTCTCCGGGGTAGCGGTCATCGCGGTCCTCGCTTCATGCACGGGTGTGGTGTTCGTCACCACCCTAGGCACTGACCGGTTGGTCGGGCCAGCGGGGCTACCGGTAATTGACGAACTGCAAGGCGACGTCCAGATCCGCGCCCTTGAGCAGGGCGATGACGGCCTGCAGGTCGTCGCGCTTCTTGGAGCTGACGCGGATCTCCTCGCCCTGGATCTGGGTCTTGACGCCCTTGGGACCCTCGTCGCGGATCAGCTTGTTGATCTTCTTGGCGTTCTCGGTGTCGATGCCCTGCTTGAGGGTGCCGCTGACCTTGTAGGTCTTGCCGCTGGGCTGCGGTTCGCCGGCGTCGAAGGCCTTCATGGAGATGTCACGCCGGATCAGCTTCTCCTTGAAGACGTCGACGGCGGCCTTGACCCGCTCCTCGGTGGAGCTGACCAGTTCGATGCTCTCCTCGCCCTTCCAGGCGATGGTGGTGTCGGTGCCGCGGAAGTCGAAGCGGGTGCTCAGCTCCTTGGCCGCCTGGTTCAGCGCGTTGTCGACCTCCTGGCGGTCGACCTTGCTCACGATGTCGAACGATGAATCCGCCATTGGACCCCTCCTCGGTGTGATCGGCCGGTTTGTGTCTGGGGTACATCCTCGTTGTACCCTGCTAGTCGCACCAAACCGGTCCCGGTTCGGCGCGTCCCCGGCAGGTTGCCCGAGCGGCCAATGGGAGCGGACTGTAAATCCGTCGGCTAACGCCTACACAGGTTCGAATCCTGTACCTGCCACCGTCGTCAGGCCCGCTTTCGAGCGGGCCTGGATGCTTCTGACGATCCTGTACTCTCCTGAGTAAGTAGGTAATTACTTATTCGGGGTGGGATATGGCTGAGTCGTCGCGGGATCGCATCCTCGCCGAAGCGCTGCGCTTGTTCGGTGAGCACGGGTATGCGGGCACGTCGATCGCTCAGATCGAGAAGGCTGCGGGCCTGTCACCGGGCTCGGGCGCGCTCTACCGCCACTTCAAGTCCAAAGACGAACTTCTGGTCAAGGCCCTGGAGGCACGAGTCCTGGACCGGGGTCAGTGGGAGCAGTTCCTCTCACCCGATTTTTCGGTACTCGCGATGCTGGATCTCATCGCACCCGACACCGACATCGTCGACCGGTTGGTGATTTTGTGCAGGATCGGCTTGGGCCGGCTCGATCACGACCGCGACGTCGCCCGAATCCTGTTGCGTGACAACACCGCACCGCAGGAAGCGCTGGAGGTGGTGCGGCGTGAGGAGCACTTGGTGGTGGTGTCGGTACTGTCCCGAGGGTTGGCCGAGCTCGCCGGCCCGGACCGCGACGACGACTGGGACGCTCTGGCAGTCGTCCTTCAAAGCGCCTTGGCGCACTACTGGTTGTTGAGTGATCTCTTCGGAGGCCAACACCCCTCGACCATCGATACCGACCGATACTTGCGGGCGATCGCCGAGCTGGTCGCTGCACGCCTGAAAGTAGCTGCACAGAAGTGATGTGACGGGTGGGGGTCCAGGCGGCTGCGGCCCGCTCCTGGCGCTCCACCATCCACGGCCTGTGCTCGTTGTCGGCTCGGACCGCGTCCAAATTTCTACGTCTACAGGGGTTGACGCCCCATCCGCACCGTGCTCCAATGCCGGTAAGTAAGCAGTTACTTATCGAGGAGGAGCAATGTTCAGATCGTCACTGAATCGCATTCCCGTGTCCACCTGGTTGCGGCTCGGCCTGACTACGGCCGCGCTGGCCGCGACCGCTGTGCTGGCGTCCGGGTGCGTGCCAGTTGTGGTCGGCGGAGGGTTTGTCGTCGCCCCGATCTGAGCACCGAGGAAATCAAATGATCGCGAAATCTGCTGCCGCCGTGGTCATGATCAGCGTCGCTGCCGCCGGTTGGGCACAGTTGGCAAACGCAGACGTGGAGCCGGAATGCAAGAATGACCCATGGGGATTCCTCGGCAGCCAAACGCGCACCATCTGCGACGGGCCGAGAGCGGCTGACGGAAGCTGGGTGCGATTCCGCATGGTCTGGGTACCAGCCCACAACGTGCCGATTCGCACCAGCTGCAGTAGCTACAGCTGCACCACCACCGGTGGCTACTTCTAGGAAGAGCAGGTCTTCGAGAAGGTGAAGTATCCGGTAACCGACGGCACGGTAGTGGCCGGCGAACCCGGTTGGCTGCCGCCGACCTTCACCGACGCTGGTGGCTTCACCCCGACCAACGTCAACTAGCACTCGAATTGTTGCGCTCGAGCAATACAACTCAACGACGTCGCAATGCTTTCGGCGAACTACCGCCAGTCAACGGTGACCAACGTGCTGGCCAAGTGCAGCTAGCCGGGTGCGACCGTCAAGTGCCGCGGGCTGCTGCTGGCGGGCAGGGGCTCGGTGACCTCGGGCGGGAACCTGGTGTCGATCGCACTGAGCATGGCGATGAGGTCGCGACGTTCCACAGCAGCGAGTCGAAGGTCATGCTGACGGAATCGAGCCTGCCGAAGTTCGCCGCGTTCGAGGTGCGTCGCCACTGCCATTTCGAGTAGCTCCGTCTGCTCGTTGAGCAGTCCAATCCGGTCATAAAGCTGCACACGGAAGTACGCGGCCTGGCGGCGGTCAGCGTCCTGCCGCGCCCCGGCTTGGAGGTCGTTACGCGACCCGCTCACGAAAGCAGGCTAAAACGGGGATTTGCGCATCGTGCGTTATTTAACGCGCCCGTAACTAGGTGCAGGAGGGTGTCCGCCCGTAGGGACGGATAGCCTTCGGCAATCGCCCCCACATGCTTGTCCCGTCACGTTTGCGGGGTTCACCTATCGTCAACCAACCGTTCTGCTGCGGTCCCGGCCAGTTCACCGGAAGTTCAGGCAAGCGTTGGAGAGTTGATTGGCGGGACCATCAAATAGCTATCTGCCATCGGGTGGACCGGCACACTTCCGAGGCAGAGACGCCCGCCGCTCATCCTCCGTATGAATCGGCGGGCAGGCTGAGACGGTCGGGTGCTTCGGGGGAGGCCCCGACCGCCTCAGCGTTCTGGGATTACAGATGACCTGACAACATCGTGGATATTGAGCGCGCCCGCTGTGAGTCAGGTGCGGGCGGAGAAGATCGAAGGAGAGTCACTTCAGGTGGTGGATTCGGAGCGCGGCTCAGCCACGATCGTGGCGCGAATCGTCGAGCTCGGGACGGCAGGGGTCAATGAACTGGCGCGGTTGGGCAGTAACAGCCTGCTTGCGGCACTGCTGGCCCGGCTAGGACTCCCGAGCGCCACGGACACGGAACTCGTGCCTGAGGAGGAGACCTCGCCTGCGGAAGTGATCACCCGGGGGCTGATGGCCGGGGAAGGCCGCTATACCCGGCTGGAGGTCGCCGAGCAGGCGGGCATCGACCTCGATGAGGCGCGGCGACTATGGCGTGCGTTGGGGTTTCCCGAAGTGGACGACGAGCAGCGGGTCTTCACCAGCGCGGACGTCGCCGCGCTGACCGACGTGGCCGGGCTCATCGCCGCCGACATCGTGGACATCGACGGGCTGGTGGAGTTGGCCCGCCCGCTCGGCAACCTGATGTCACGCCTGGCCGCGGCGCAGACAAGTTTGATCTCCGAGGTGCTGGGAGCGCGGATCGCGGTGGGCCACGAGGTCGAGGACCCACAGCTGCCCGGCCAGCTGGCAGCCCAAGCCCTCGTCACGACCCGCGAATTGTTACCGGTGCTGGAGCAGACGACGGTGTACACGTGGCGCCGGCATTTGGCCGCGGAAGTGGGACGGGCACTGTTTCCCAGCGGATCCGGCCTGGACAGCCACACGGAAAGCCGTCCGGCAGCAGTGGGTTTCATCGATATGACCGGCTACACGCGGCTGTCCCGCAACGTCGACCTCACCGAGCTCGCGACGGTCCTCAACCATTTCGAAACGACCGTGCTCGACACCGTGGTCGCCCACAACGGGCGCGTGATCAAGAACCTCGGCGACGAGATCCTCTTCGTCATCGACGATCCCGTCTCGGCAGCGGAGGCCACCCTGCAGTTGCTGGAGGTGTTCGCCGCGGAGGACGCCATGCCTCAGGTCCATGCCGGTCTGGCGTTCGGACCGGTGCTCGACCGCGGAGGTGACGTGTTCGGCCCTGTGGTGAACATCGCCGCCCGACTCGCCAGCATCGCCCGCAAAGGCACTATCCGGATCGACCAGGCGATGGCCACCGAACTCGGCGGTGCCGAGCAGTTCACCCTGTCTGCGCGAGCACCGCGCCGAGTCCGCGGCTATCTACAGCTTCCCAGCTACCGGCTGCGACGAGCGCGCAAGCTCTAATCTCGCTACCCCGGTCAGCCGATGACCGGGAACCGCCGCGCCCGCGCCAGACGGTCCAGTGCCTTCTGCATCACCGCGCGCACATGGGCGTCGACCGCGTCCACGTCCGGGTCCGTCCCGAAGCGGGCGGTGATGTTGATCGGCTCGAGCAGTTCGGTGATGATCTTGGACGGCAGCGGGAAGTTGGCCGGGATGGTCGACGTCAAGCCGAACGGAATGCCGAGCGTCAACGGCAGGATGTCCATCCGAATCCGGTGCAGCCCCAACCCTTTTGCCAACCTGCCACCGCGGGTGAGGAACAGCTGGGTCTCCTGCCCGCCGATCGACACCGCGGGCACGATCGGCACCCCGCATTCGATCGCGGTGCGCACGTAGCCTTTGCGGCCGTTGAAGTCGATCCGGTTCTGCGCGAACGTCGATCGGTAGGCGTCGTAGTCGCCGCCGGGAAACACCAGCACCACCCCGCCGGAGGTCAGCGCCTTGGCGGCGTTCGCCGGGCTGGCCCCGATCACCCCGATCTTGCGCAACGTGCCCGCCAACGGCGTCTTGAACAAGCCGTAGTGAGCCAGCGTGTACAGCGGACGGTCATAGCCCAGCGCCTCGTAGAACGCCGGCGCCAGCACCAGCACGTCGGGGGTCATCGCGCCGCCGGAGTGGTTAGCCACCACCAGGGCGCCGCCGGCGGGTGGCAGCCGGTTCAGTCCCCGCACTTCGGCCCGGAACCACAGTTTGGCGATCGGCGAGACCACTTTGCGGGCCAGCGCGATGAAGCTGGGATCCCACTTCGCCAGTTCGGTGTCATCGAAGTCGTTGCTGCTCATGGTCATTTCCAGCCGGTGTCGAGGCGCCAGTTTCTACCGATGTTCGGACCATATTCCCGGGACCCAACTCGCATTCCGCTTTCGCCGTCACGGCCGGCACAGGTTGTCGGGACCTAAGTCCCTTCGGGGCGTACCAGGCACGGGATAGCTTCTCGGTATGACCGCACCCGAGAGCAACCGCCGCGCACGGCGCCTCGCCGGTCCCGCGGATGTGGCCACCCCGTTCGTGCGGGCCCGCCAGTATCTGCGCGGCCCGGTCGAGCAGTCCGACGGGCTGCCGGTGGCCCGGCCGACCATCGCGGTTGCCCGCGAGGTGTTCCACGACGAACTGGTGCTGCTCGGTATGCGGATGTTCCTGCCGACCGGCGACGCGCAGGCCCCCGAGCGGGTCGAGGGCGAGGTCCAGGCAGCGCTCGACTTCTATGGGCAGCGGGGCTGGCTCGACGAACCGGAAGGGTTTTTCGGGACGCCGCCGACACTGGCCGACATCACGACGGCGCCGGTGACGATCCGCGGTCAGGCGCTGCAGCGGCTGATCTTCGAGAGCGGATACGAGCCCCATCCCGGTGAGCCCGGCCGCGAGCGGTGGCTGGGCTACCAGGCCAACCGGCGCGAGCATGCCCTGCTGCTGCGGCACCGCGACCCGCGGCCGTGGGTGGTGTGCGTGCACGGCGCACTGATGGGCCGCGGCTCGGTGGACCTGAGGCTGTTCCGCGCCCGGCATCTGCACGAGGACCTGGGTCTCAACGTGCTGTTGCCGGTGCTTCCGCTGCACGGCCCGCGCCGGTGCAAAGGCGCGGCGTTCCCCGGCCAGGATCTGCTCGACGACGTCCACGCCGCCGCTCAGGCGGTGTGGGACGTGCGCCGACTGATCTCGTGGATCCGCACGCAGGAACCCGACGCCAAGGTCGGCCTGAACGGGATGTCCCTCGGCGGCTACGTCTCGGCGCTGATCGCCAGCCTCGAGGACGGGCTGACCTGCGCGGTGCTCGGCGTGCCGGTGGCCGACCTGATCGAGACACTCGGCCGCCACGGCGGCCTGGACGTCGACGACCCGCGCCAGCGGACTCTGGAGCTGGCCCGACCGCTCGGGCGGATGGTCTCGCCGCTGTCGCTGACCCCACGGGTGCCGCCGGCGGGCCGGTTCGTCTACGGCGGCGTCGCCGACCGCCTGGTCCACCCGCGCGAGCAGGTGTTGCGGCTGTGGGAGCACTGGGGACGCCCCGAGATCGTGTGGTATCCCGGCGCGCACACCGGGTTCTTCCGGTCCCGGCCGGTGCAGAACTTCGTCGACGAGGCCTTGCGCCAGTCCGGCCTCGCAGCCCTCTAGCGCCGCACGCCGAGCGCGCTGCCAGGTGTTTCCGATACTCTTTGCCGATCGGGTAGTAGCAAGGGGTTCTCAATGGGCATTACCAAGATCGCCATCCTGGCGGGGACGGTGTGCGGACTCGCGATGGGAATCGCGCCCCCGGCGCACGCGACGGGCGGCCCAGTCCTGTCCGGCACCTATGACATCGTCGGCCCCAACAGCACCATTGACCAGTGGGTCATCACGCCGCAATGCGCCGAGGCCACCGTCGGTTGTCAGTCCGAAGTCCACTCACCCCTGATCGACGGTCGGGCCGTCTACAAGGGCGGCAACACCTGGGTCATGAGCCTGCAGGGGCTGGTCCCGGTCTGCCCCGACCGGACCGTGACCGCCGGGGCGATGGTCTTCCAGTGGAACTCCCAGAGCCTCGACGGTCAGCTGATGAGCGTGCAGCGCGGCAAGTGCGTGATGACCCGCCCCGGCCAGGCTCAGCTTGCTTTCAAGTTGGTGAAGACGACCGCTTAGCGCGGCGGCGGCTGCACCGCCACCCCGCCGGACTCGTGCTCCGGGCCGGCGTCCGGATGTTCGGCGGGCAGGCGCTCGCGGAACCTGCTCGCCTCGCTGTCACCGTCGAACCTCGCGCGACTCTCCTCGCTGCGGTACGGCCCGGGCTTCGGTCGGGGCTTGCCGCCGGGGAACGCGAGCCGAAAGATGCTGCGGTGCACCGATAACCACTGCTTGCCGAACGGCCCCGAGTTGTACGGCAGCTGGTAGCGCTCGCAGATGTCCTTGACCTTCGGGGCGATCTCCGAGTACCGGCTGCTGGGCATGTCCGGATACAGGTGGTGCTCCACCTGGTAGCCGAGGTTGCCGCTGATGACGTGGAACAGCGGGCTGCCGTCGATGTTCGCCGCGCCGACCAACTGGCGGACGTACCAGCCGCCGCGGGTCTCGTTCTCCACCTCGTCCTCGGCGAAGGTATACGTCTGGTCGGGGAAGTGCCCGCAGAAGATGATGGCGTGCGCCCACACGTTGCGGATGACGTTGGCCAGCGCGTCGGCGCCCAGGGTACGCAGATAGGTGCTCTCCACCCCGGGCAGTACGCGGTCCAGAAGTGTTGCCGCCGAACCGATTCGGCCCGTGTTCGAGATCCGGCGGAGCCGCCGTCCGACCCGGGACTGGGCGGGCTGGGCGATCCGGTCGCCGAGGGCGAGTTTGGCGATGGCGAACGCCCCCGCGCTGACCGCGGGCCAGCCCAGGTAGTCCTTCGCGATCTGGGCGCGCGCTTTGCCCCTGATCCCCTTGAGTTCTTTGCGGACCTCGGCCCACGGCTTCTCGCCCCGCTGCGCGGCGCGAAAATCGATGTCGTGCACCGCGACGCCCCATTCGAACAGCAGCGTCAGCAGCAGGTTGAACACCGGCTGGGCCAGCCAGACCGGATGCCACGGCTGGCTTGGGTCGATGCGCATGATCTCGTAGCCGAGGTCGCGGTCCTTGCCACGAATGTTGGTATACGTGTGGTGGATGAAGTTGTGCGAGTGCTTCCACGACTGCGCGGTCGAGGCGGTGTCCCAGTCCCATACCGACGAATGGATGTCGGGATCGTTCATCCAATCCCATTGGCCGTGAAGGATATTGTGGCCGAGCTCCATGTTCTCCAGGATCTTGGCCATCGCCAGGCACGCCGTGCCCAGCGCCCACGACGTTCGTGAGCGTGACGCCAGCAGCAGCACCCGGCCCACCACGACGATCTGCCGCTGCACCGAGATCACCGTCTTGATGTAGCGACGGTCGCGGTCGCCGAGTTCGGCGAACACCTCGTCGTGGATCGCGTCGAACTCCTTGGCGAGTTTCTCCAGTTCCTGCTCGCTGAGGCGGGCGAGGGGGCTTTCGATAGTTCGTTCCACAGTTGCGGTCACTGCGGCTCCTTTCGGTTCACAGTGCGAGTTCGATGTCACCTTCGGCGGTGTGGATACAGATCCGGACGTCCTGGTCGATCGGCTCGGTCACCTCACCGGAGCGCAGGTCGCGCACCTTGCCCGACTTCAACGTCCCGACGCAGGTGTGGCAGATGCCGATCCGGCAGCCGAACGCGAGGTTCAGGCCGGCCTGTTCGCCGGCTTCGAGAATCGGTGTGCCGCCCCCACATTCGACCGTCGCGTCGCTGTCCAGGAACGCGACGGCACCGCCCTGGCCCTCGGCCCCGTCCCGGCCGATCTTCGGCTGGAACCGCTCGAAATGCAGCCGATCCGGATCGGCGTTGTCCTCCCAGTACTCGATCAGCGCATCGAGCAGTTCGCTGGGGCCGGAGCAGAACGCATCCCGTTCCCGCCAGTCCGGACACAACTCGTCCAAGTCGTCGGGTGAGAAGCGGTCCCGCTCGGAGGTCAGCCGCAGATCGAGACGCACCTTGTCGTGTCGTTGATCCAGGTCTTCCAGGTCTGAGAGGAACATCACCTGATCGCGGGTGCGCGCCGAGTGCGACACCACCACGTCGCCGAGCTCGCCGCGCGCATCCAGGCTGCGCAGCATGCTGATGATCGGTGTGATGCCGCTGCCCGCGCTGATGAACAGCATCTTGGGTGGCGTGGGCTCGGGAAGCGTGAAGACACCTTCGATCTCGCCGAGCCGCACCAGTTCGCCGGGCTGAATCTTGTGCACCAGATAGGGCGACACCACACCGGTGTCGACTTTCTTGGGGGTGACGCTGATCAGGCCGTCCTCGGCACGGGGATCCGACGTCAGCGAGTACGCCCGCCAGTGATAGCGGCCGTCGATCACGACGCCGAGGCGGACGTACTGGCCGGGCTTGTGCCCGGGCCATTCGTATCCGGGACGGATCAGGACGCTCACCGCTTCGGAGCCCTCCGGCTCGATGCGTTCGACCTTGCCGCGCAGCTCCTTGGTGGTCCACAGCGGGTTGACCATCTCGAGGTAGTCGTCGGGGCGCAACGGGCTGAACAGATGCCGCACTGCCCGCAGAAACATCCGGCGACCCCGTGGGACGGGCGGTTGCGCACCCCGTTCCGCCATATCGGTTCCCCTCGTCGCATGAATCGCCAAATGTGAGCCGGCACACGGCACTTACTCGCCGTGGGGTTACCGATCGGCACCGGGCTGAAACATCATTAGCTGGGGGCTTTATATGTGTTTCACTGTGGTACATCTACAGCGTGTCAAGACGCAGGTCGCGGTCGGACGCAGTCCCTGCCGCCGTCATCAACGCGACGCTGCGCTCGGCGGAACGGCTCGGCCGAGATGTGGCCGATGTGCCGATCGCCGTCATCGCCCACGCCCTCGGCGTCTCGCGCAGCACGCTGCTGCGTCAGCTCGGCGGCAACCGGCGCGCACTCGACGACGCGGTGCGCGAGTCCGGTGTGGATCCCGGCGGCCGCCCGCCGGTGCGGCTGCGCGCGGTGGAGGTCACCGCCGCTCTGATCAGTTCCGGCGGCGTGGCGTCGGCGACGCTGGAGGCCATCGCCGCGGAGGCCGACTGCTCGGTGCACAGCCTCTACGCGGCCTTCGGTGGGCGGGAACGCCTCCTGGAGGCGGTGTATGACCGCTACATCCCGCGGCTGGACCTCGACGAGGTTCTCGACGGCGCGGCGGCGGCCGGCCTGACCGAGACGGTCCGCGCCGTCTACCGCGCGCTGGCGCAGCTGTACCTGCAGGAGCCCCGGGTGTTGTCCGCGGTGCTCGCCGAGACCCTGGCCCGCCCCACCGGAACCGGCGCCGGCGTTCTCATCGAACACGGCGCCCTGCGCGGCATCGCCGCCCTGGGCAGATGGCTGGACGCCGAAGTGGCCGCCGGGCGCATCCGCGACCTGCCCCGGGCGATGCTGATTCAGCAACTCGTCAGCCCCATCTCGGTGCATGCCATCATGCGGCCCGGCCTGGTCAACTTTCCGCAGGTCGGGATCCCCGATCTGGAGGCCAGCTGCCAGGCATTCGCCGACGCGTTCGTCCGCGCGGTCGCCGTCGGCTAACGATTTGCTCAGGTTCGGATGGCAGCATGTCGGCCATGAGGCGCTATCAGCGCGCCCGCTTCGGCGGTGCCGCACAGATCGGGACGGTGGCCGCCGCCCTGATCCTGGTGGCGTCCGGCTGCAGCACGGTGATCGAGGGCAAACCGGTGGCGGCCGGTGCGGCGGGCCTGCCGCAGACCGGTCAGCCGGCGGCGGCGGTGCAGTGGGGTCCGTGTCGCGTCGTCGGCGGCGGTGGCGGTGAAGCCGCGAAGCTGCCGGCCGGCGCGCAGTGCGGCAAGCTCACGGTCCCGGTCGACTACGCCAAACCTGACGGCGCCACCGCCAACCTGGCGCTGATCCGGTTCCCGGCCACCGGCCAGAAGATCGGCTCACTGGTCATCAATCCGGGCGGGCCGGGGGAGTCCGGCGTCAACGCCGCGGTGGGCCTGCTGGACTCGCTGCCGCCGCAGATCCGGCAGCGGTTCGACCTGGTCGGCTTCGACCCGCGCGGGGTCGGCTCGTCGACTCCCGGCCTGTGGTGCAACTCCGACGCCGACAACGACGCCGACCGGGCCGATCCGCAGGTCGACTACAGCCCCGCCGGGGTGGCCCGCATCGAGGCCACCGAGAAGCAGTTCGTCGCAGCGCTGCGTGGACAAGATGGGCTTGGACTTCCTGGCCAACGTCGGCACCGCCAACGTCGTCAAGGACCTCGACCTGCTGCGGGCCGCACTCGGCGACGAGAAGCTGACCTACCTCGGTTTCTCCTACGGCACCCTGATCGGCTCTGCGTACGCCGAGGCCTACCCGGACAACGTGCGGGCGATGATCCTCGACGGCGCCGTCGACCCGGACGCCGACCAGATCCAGGCGAACATCGACCAGGCCGCCGGGTTCCAGAAGGCGTTCAACGACTTCGCCGCCGACTGCGCCAAGCATTCCGGTTGTCCGCTCGGCACCGACCCGGCCAAGGCCGTCGACGTCTACCACCACCTGGTGAACCCGCTGGTGGACAAGCCGGCCCGCACCGACGATCCGCGCGGGCTGGGGTACAGCGACGCCATCACCGGAACGATCATGGCGATGTACTCGCCGACGCTGTGGGGGCACCTGACCGACGGGCTCGACGAGCTGGCCAAGGGCCGCGGCGACACCCTGCTGGCACTGGCCGACGCCTACATGAATCGCGACGGGCAGGGTCACTACACCAACTCCATGGATGCGCTGATCGCCATCAACTGCGTGGACTACCCGCCGATCACCGACCGGGCCATGACGATCGACGAGGACCGCAGGATCCGCGAGGCGGCCCCGTTCATGAACTACGGCCAGTTCACCGGTGATGCCCCGCTCGGGACGTGCGCGTTCTGGCCGGTACCGCCGACCAGCGGTCCGCACACGGTGTCGGCGCCGGGTGTGCCGCCGGTGCTGGTGGTGTCCACGTCCCGGGACCCGGCCACGCCGTATCAGGCCGGCGTCGACCTGGCCAAGCAGCTCGGGGGCGCCCTGCTGACCTTCGACGGCACCCAGCACACGGTGGTGTTCCAGGGCGAGACCTGCGTCGACAAGTACGCAGCGGCCTACCTGATCGACCTGAAACTGCCGCCGGCCGGCGCAAAGTGCTGAAGGTCACACTTTCCAGGCCCGTGGCAGCCCGGGTTCTTTGAGGGCGTTAAGAACCGGTCGCCAGGATCAAGACATGAGCAGTCCTCGTTCAGGCTTCCGCCGGGCCGCCGCGACGTCGTGGGCGCTGGCCGGTCTCGGTGTCGCGGGGGTGGCCGGTGCGTCTGCCCTGGCCTACGCCGACACGGTCAAGCCGGCCGTCGCAGAGCTTCCGGCCGAGGCCGTCGAGCCCGTGATCTCCGACGCCGCCCCGCTGAACCTTCCCGCCGTGCCCGTTGCACCGCCGACCGTCTTGGCGCCGCCGGTGCCCCTGGAGGTGCCCGCGGAGCCGGCGCCGGTGGCCGCCCCGGAGCCGGTGCAGCAGGCGCCGGTCAAGACCTACGTGCCGGAGGTCGCGCCGGAACCGGTCTACACCCCCAAGCCGGTGCAGACCTACACCCCGGAGCCGGTGCAGCAGGCGCCGGTGCAGCAGGCACCTGCGGCCGCGGCCCAGCCCGCCTTCCCCATCCGCACCAGCCACGTCCCGTCGGGTGGCAGTACCACCACCAGTGGCGGCAACGCCTTCAGCCCGCACGTCACCCGCGCCCGCGGTTCATGACCAGCGAGGCGCTCTGGGCTCTGGGCCGGGGGACCGGCATCACGGCCCTGGCGTTCATGACCCTGTCGGTGGCGCTGGGTATCGCGACCCGATCGGGACGGCCGCTGGTCGTGCTGCCCCGCTTCGCCGTCGCCGACGTCCACCGCTTCGCCGCCCTGGCCGGAACGCTGCTGGTGGCGCTGCACGTCGGGCTGCTGTTCTTCGACCCCTACGCGCAGCTGCGCATCGTCGATTTCGTCGTGCCGTTCCTCGGCTACTACCGGCCGCTGTGGCAGGGGCTGGGCACGCTCGCGGTCGACCTGCTCCTCGTCGTCATCGTCACCAGTCTGCTGCGCCATCGCATCGGGTTGCGGGCCTTCCGCGTGGTGCACTGGGCGAACTATGCGCTGTGGCCGATCGCCCTGGCCCATGCCATCGGCAACGGCACCGACAGCGGCCGCGTCTGGTTCCTTGCGTTCGCCGGGGTGTGCACCCTGATCGTGGTCGCGGCCCTGGTGTGGCGGCTGCGATCGAACTTCACCGAGTACACCGACGTGGAGATCTTCGAGCGCACATGACGACAGCACCGGCGCTTCCCCGCCTGTTCGCCGCCGACGGTCCCGGGCTGGCCGAACATCAGCGGCGCTACGGACCCTTGCCCGAAGTGGCTGGGCCGGAATTGATTTCGTTGCTCGAGCAGGCCGGACTGTCCGGGCGTGGCGGCGCCGGATTCCCCACCGCGCGCAAGTTCGCCGCCATCACCGGACCCAAGCCCGTCGTCATCGGCAACGGCGCCGAGGGCGAGCCGCTGTCCCGCAAGGACGCCGTACTTCTCACCCGGGCACCGCATCTGGTGCTCGACGGCCTCGACGCCGCCGCCGACGCGGTCAACGCCGACAAGGTCTATCTGTACCTGCACGCCAAGTCCATGCCGGCGGCTTCGAAGGCACTCGACGAACGCCGCGCCGCCGGACTCGACCGGCATGCGGTCAGCCTTGTCGAGGCGCCGGACACGTTCGTGGCGGGCGAGGAGTCCGCGGCGATCCGGCACGTCGAGGGCGGACCGGCGCTACCGCGCGACCGCACCGTCATCGCCGCGGTATCGGGTGTGCGTGGCCGGCCGACCCTGGTGAACAACGTTGAGACACTTGCCGATATCGGCCTGATCGCCCGGTACGGCCCGGACTGGTTCCGCTCGGTGGGCGACGACGCCGACCCGGGCAGCATGCTCGTCACGCTATCCGGCGCACTGGCCGACACCGGTGTCACCGAGATCGCGACGGGCACCCTCGTGACGGATCTGATCGGGCGATCCGGCGGCACCGACCCGCGCTCGTTGCGCGCGGTCCTCGTCGGTGGCTATCACGGCACCTGGATCCCGTCCAGCGCGCTGGAAGGGCTGCGGCTGTCCCGGACGTCGCTGAAATCAGTGGGGGCCAGTCCCGGTGCCGGCATCATCCACGCCTTGGGCGTCAACGAGTGCGGGCTCGCGCGGACGGCGGAGATCGCCGACTACCTGGCCGGCGAGAGCGCCCGCCAGTGCGGACCCTGCCGCAACGGCCTGCCGCGACTGGCCGAACTGCTCGGCGATCTCGCCCACCGCCGGGTCGACGACGCGGTGGTCAAGGAGATTCGACGGGTGACCCGCCTGGTCGACGGCCGCGGGTCGTGTCGCCACCCGGACGGCACCGCCCGGATGATCCGCAGCGCGCTGGTCGCCTTCGCCTCCGATATCGACCAGCACCGTCACCGGAGCTGCGAAGCCGCGTAATCCCCTGTGGCGCGGTCGAACTTCCGCTCCGACGCGGTCTCGGGGGCGTCGTCCGACGTGGCGGTCAGGAAGCGGTCGGGCAGCGCCAGTTTCAGGATCGTCCGCTGGGTCAGTGCGAACTGCCGCGGCAGCGGGCCGGTCGTGTACGGCAGGCCGTAGGTCTCGCACAGCGCCCGCACCCGGACAGCGATCTGCGCGTAGCGATTACTCGGCAGGTCGGGGAAGAGATGGTGCTCGATCTGATAGCACAGGTTGCCGCTCAGGAACGCCAGTGCCGTGCCGGCGTCGAAGTTGGCGCTGCCCAGCATCTGTCGCAGGTACCACTCGCCCTTGGTCTCGTTCTCCATCGCGGCCGGGGTGAACTTCTCCGCGCCGTCGGGAAAGTGCCCGCAGAAGATCACCATGTAGGCCCACAGGTTGCGCAGCACGTTGGCCGCGGCGTTGGCGGTCAATGCCCGCCGCCACCGAAGGCCGTTGAGGGCCGGGACGAACACGTAGTCCTTGAGCACCTGACGACGGATCTTGGCCTTGAAGGCGACGGAAACGCCGCGCTTCTCGACGTCGCGTCTCGGCGCGTTCATGCCCGGCGTGCAACCCGTGCAGGGCGATGCCCCACTCGAAGATGATGGCCAGCAACAGGTTTCGCAGTGGCTGCATCAGATGCTTCCGCTGCCAGGGCTCGTCGCGCGTCACCCGCATGATGCCGAAGCCGATGTCGTCGTCCACGCCGAGGACGTTGGTGTTCATGTGGTGGATGTAGTTGTGCGAGTACCGCCACTGGGAAGACACCCCGGCCATGTCCCACTCCCACGTGCTCGAGTGGATCTCCGGATCGTTCATCCAGTCCCATTGCCCGTGGCCGACGTTGTGGCCGATCTCCATGTTCTCGATGGATTTCGCCAGCGCCAGCGACACGGTGCCGGCGATCCACCCGGCGCGCGAGCGGCTGCCGAAGATCAGCAGCCGCGCACCGACGTCGAGGGCTCGCTGGAACAGGATGGTCCGGCGGATGTAGGCGGCGTCGCGCTCGCCGCGGGAGGCCTCGACGTCGACGCGGATCGCGTCGAGTGCGGCGGCGAGTGCGTCGATGTCGTCGGCGCTCAGGTGCGCATACTTCGGCACGTCGGAGATGGCGATGGGATGTCCTCGGACCTGTTGACCGTCAGGGGGTGCCCGGCGTTGAGCTCATGCTCGCGGCGCTACTGGAATGGGACGCCGGTTCGGGCCGGCTGGGAGCCAGCGGGTCCAGCCTACCGGCTGCGCGGACAGCCCCCGAGCCGTCGAAAGCAGGAATTAACGGCCCGGGTGGTCAACACTGGCGTCGTGGCCGCACGAAGTTCACCTGACGCACCGATAGCACTGGTCCTGTCGTTGTGACGATCCAGGCCCAGCTGCTCGCGGCCGTAGACGGCCGGCGCGGCACTCAGGCCGCCGACCGGCTGTGCGAGGCGTGCGTCGCGCTGCTCGACGTCGACGCCGCCGCGATCTCCCTGGTCTTCGACGGCACGAACGCCGGAACACTGGGGTCCAGCGGTGCGCCGGCCCGGGTATACGACGAACTGCAGTTCATCTACGGCGAAGGGCCGTGCCTGGACGCGGTCACCCAGCAGGCGCCCGGTGTCCGTCGTCGACCTCGGCCGGCAGGGCGAAATGCGCTGGCCCATCTACGGCCCCGCCCTGCTGCAGCATCGAGATCAGAGGCGTCTACGCCATGCCTGTGCTGGCCGCCGGCGAATACGTCGGCGCGCTGGACCTGTTCCGCACCAGGCCGGAGGCGCTGGCGGGCGAGCAGTTCGCGGGGGCGGTGATCGCCGCGGAACTGGCCGGCATACCGGTGCTGGATCTGCTTGCCGACGACCTGCAGGCGGCCGTCAACGACCCCAACAGCAGCGCCTGGACGGAGTTGCACGTGCTGAGCCGCGCCGAGGTCAGTCAGGCCACCGGCATGCTGGTGGCCCAACTCGACGTCGATCCGGCGGAGGCGCTGATGCGGCTGCGTGCCCACGCCTATTCCACCGGCCGAAGCGCCACCGAGGTCGCCCGCGACATCCTCGACCGGCGCCTGCGCCTGAGCCGTCGACTGATGCTTCTGGAGGCAAGCCATCATGACCGAGAGTCCCGCGCGAGACCCGCGTGCTGAGCGCAGTGGTGTCGGCTGGTCGACACCCTGCTCGACGACTTCGACGTCGTCGACCTGCTGACCGAACTGACCGAACAATGCGCCGAACTGCTCGATGTCGCCTCGGCCGGTTTCCTGCTGGCCGATCCGCTGCAGCGGCTGCATCTGCTGGCCGCCACCTCCGAGCAGACCCGCGAGGTCGAGTTATTCCAGCTGCAGGCCGAGGAAGGTCCCTGCGTCGACTGCTACCGATCCGGCGAGCCGGTGCTGGTGGCCGATGTGGTGACCGCAGGCCGAGCGCTGGCCGCACTTCGTCCCGACGGCGGTGGAGGCCGGCTTCTCCGCGGTGCACGCGGTTCCGATGCGCGCCGGAGGCGCCGTCCTCGGTGCGCTCGGCCTGTTCGGCACCGAGCCGGGCGAACTCACCGAAGCCGATCGGCTGGTCGGTCAGACCCTGGCTCACATCGCCTGCGTGGCAGTGCTCCAGGAACACCCGCCGACGCCTGTGACCGTGCTGCCGCCGCTGCGCTCCGCCCTGGCCGGCCGGGTGCTGGTCGAGCAGGCCAAGGGATTCCTGAGCGAGACTCTCGGCGTCTCGGTGGAGCGCGCGTTCAGCCTGCTGCGCGGCTACAGCCGTGCGCAGGGGCAGCACCTGACCGACGTCGCGCGGCGGTTGATGCGCGACCGCCACTCCCGCCCGGAGCTGATCAGGGCGCTGTCCATGATGGCCAACGGCGGGTAGTGGCCGTCGGTCACTGATGGCGGGCGCGGGCCCGCCGGACCGCCTCGTCGACGAGATTTTCGGCGACCGCAGCCAGCTTGACGTGCTCGCTCTGGCTGATCCGGGTGAGACGTTCGAAGGCCTCCTGCGCGGTCCCGCCGGAGCGGCTGCGGATGATCCCGATCGCTTGGTCGATCACCGCCCGGCTGCGCAGGGCCTTTTGCAGTTCGGTGCTGCGCTGCTGGGTGTTGGCCAACAGCTGGGCGTTGTAGACCGACACCGCCGCGGGCCCGGCGAACTGCGCACCGAGTTGCTACGGCGTGCTCGGAGAACGCGTCCCGGCCGTGGGCGTAGGAGTTGATCGCGCCGATCACCTGGTCGCCGACGACCAGCGGCAGAGCCAGGACCGAGTGCACGTTCATGCGGGCCACCCGGCCGCCGAAGTGCGGCCAGCGCCGGTCACTGCCCAGTGATCCGCTGATCGCAGGTCGCCGGGTCTGCATGCAGGTGATGCACGGCCCCTCGTTGAGCTGTTCGTATTGGACGACATCGATGTCGTGAATGAAGTCCGCCGTCACTGACCAGGCCTGGATGCGCAGCGCGTCGCCGTTGTGATCGACGTCGTGGGGACGGACGATCGTGACGCCGGCGCCGTCGGCACCGGGAATGGACTGCACCGCGAATTGTGCTACCTGACAGAGCATGTCGTCGACGGTGTAGGCACCGGCGACCATCCCCGCCACTCCGGTGAGGCCGGCGTGCAGGTCCAGTTCGTCGGCAGCGAGTTGCGCGGGGGACAACGAAGGTTCCGGAGGCGGCTTGCGGCCAGGCTGCGCGTCATAGTCGCCCATCGGAACTCACCTCCCCCAGGCGATGCTACCCGCCGAAGTCAGCCCACCAGGGCGAGCGCGTGCGCGCGGCGCAACTTGCCCGAGGGAGTCTTCGGGATCGTGCCGGGTGCCAGCACCACCACGTTGCGCGGCCGGACGTCGACCTCGACGACAACCTCGTGGATGACTTGGCGCTCGATGCGGCGGACTTCGTCGCGGTCGTCGAAGGCCTTGGACTCCACGGCGACGGCGAACGACTCGCGGGAATGCCCGGCATCGAGTCGAACGGCCACCGCGCAGCCGGGGCGAACGCCGTCGACGCGGGCGGCGGCACGTTCGATGTCGGTCGGGTAGATGTTGCGGCCGCCCATGATGATGACGTCCTTGACCCGGCCGCAGACCACGATCTCGTCGCTCTCGGTGAGGTAGCCCAGGTCGCCGGTGTCGTACCAGCCCTGGTCGTCCTGCGCGCCGATGAATCCGGCCGTGGTGAGGTAGCCCGGCGTGACGGGCTCACCGCGGACGTGGATCACCCCGACGCCGCGGGCGGGCAGCACCAAGCCGTCCTCGTCGACGATGCGGGCTTCCAGGCCGTCGAGCAGGCGCCCGAGGCGGACCAGCCGGCGGGTGTTGCCGCGCGTGGCCGGCACCGCCCGGTGCAGGACGGCCAGCATGTCGGCGTCGACCTCGTCGACCTCCATACCGCCGCCGCAGGCGGAGAACGACACCGCGACCGTGGTCTCGGCCATGCCGTAGGCGGGCAGGATGGCCTCGGGCCGAAGCCCGAAGGGAGCCCCGGCATCGCAGAGGTCCTCGACGTCGGCGGGGTCGACCTGCTCGGCGCCCGACAGCGCCCATCGCAGCGTCGACAGGTCGAACTGGCCGGGAGTGGCCAGGCTGCGCAGTCGCCGTGCGAACAGGTTGTAGGCGAAGTTCGGCGCGGCGGTCATGGTGCCCTTGTACTTGTCAATCAGCTTGGCCCACAACAACGTATCCCGAAGGAAGTCCATCGGCGTGACCTTCACCAGCTCGGCGGCGAAGTACATCGGCACGGTCAGGAAGCCGGTCATCCCCATGTCGTGAAAGCACGGCAGCCAGCTGACGATCACGTCGGTGTCCGGGTCGAAATGGGCGCCGACGAACATCGCCTCGGCGTTGGCGACCACGTTGGCGTGGGTGATCTGGACGGCCTTGGGCGAGCCGGTCGACCCGGAGGTGAGCTGCATCAGGGCGATGTCGTCGTCGAAGGTGTCTATCGGGGGGACGGGCTGCGCCTGCAGCAGGTCCTCGATGATCAGCACGGTCATGCCCATCTGCGTGAGCAGCGGCGCGGCGGCCATGAACGGGTCGGACACGACCACGGCCTTGGCGTCGATCATGGTGATCACGCCGGTGGTTTCCTCGGCCCAGCGCTGCAGGTCGGTGCGGGGGGTCGGCTGATGCAGCATGGTGACGCTGGCGCCGCGCATCCAGATGCCCTGCGCGGTCGGTGCGATCTCCACAGGGGCGCCGGCCAGCACGGCGACGGCGTCCCCGTGGCCCACTCCGGCGGCGGCCAGACCCCCGGCGATGCGCGCGGCCCGGGTGTTCACCTCGGCCCAGGTGCGGCGCACCGGGGCGCCGGGCTCGCCGGTGACCATGCCCTTCATGCTCCACTTGGCGTTTTTGAACATTGTTTCGGTGAATTGGCTCAAGAGAATCCTTTGGCCGGCGGCGCGTTATGCGCAATCGCGATAGGTGTCGCTGAGGGACGAGGGGGCCGGCGAGGCTTGCCGGCTAGGGCGTAAGCACCTCAGGTGGTCCGTCGCACCGAACGGAGCGCGGGGCCAAGCGATCGACTCCATGGCGCTGTCCGAGCACGACCCTGACAGTTCAGCTCACGTCAGGCCATGGAGACCGTGCGGCGGGGCGTGCAGATCGCCACCGTGACGTTTGCTGGCGGCTGGTCGGTCAGCCAGGTAGACCGTACCCTGCGAACCCTCCTGAGCGCGCATTCTGCGGCGGGTTACCCGCGAGCAAATAAATTCGACACCCCCTGCGCAACGGCTTGGTGGCTGCGATGGCAGGCCAACGGTCATGCCGGAGGCCTCGACGGGTGTACCGTTGACGGTGTTGGGAACCCAGCCAGTCCGGGATGGGTCAGCCGCTCAGCGCCTGATTTTCCGAGCATCCGCTCACGCCCGGCACGCCGGTGACAACCGCCAGTTGGGATCACCTTGAGCTTCTTATCCGTCCATCCGTCATTGGATCTTCCCATTGTGCCGCAGTATGTTTCGCGGCCGTCGACGATCGGAATCCTGACCACGCATCCGCCGACGCTGTGCGGCATCGCTAAGTTCAGTTCGGCCTTGGCGCGGGGGCTGGAGGCCAACGGCGTCGACGTCAATGTGGTGCGCATCGGCGACGGGTCGCCCGGCACCGATTCCCGGGTCATCGGGGAGTTGACCAATGGTTCGTCGGCATCGGTCGGCGACACCATCGAGTTGCTGAACCGCGGCGATGTTGCTGTTGTGCAGCATGAGTACGGCCTCTACGGCGGCGTCGACGGTGACGAGGTCATCGACATCATCGCCGGGCTGCGCGTCCCGTCGATCGTCGTTGCTCACACGATCTTGAACGACCCGACACCCCATCAGCGTTCGGTGCTGGAGGAGATCGTGGCCGCAGCGGACCGCATCGTGGTCATGTCGGATGCCGCCCACGAACGGCTGTGTGCCGGCTACGACGTCGATCGCCGAAAGATCTCTACCATTCCGCACGGCGCCACCCTGGCCAGCGGTGCCAGCGTGAAGCGGTCGGGGAGACCCACCCTGCTGACGTGGGGCCTGCTGGGACCGGGTAAGGGCATCGAGCGGGTCATCGACGCGATGGCGTCGCTGCGCGACCTGCCCGGCCGCCCGCGCTACCACGTCGCCGGGCGCACCCATCCCAAGGTGCTGGCCGCCGAGGGCGAGGCCTACCGCGATGCGCGGCGCGAGCAGGCGCAACGGCTCGGAGTGGCGGATTCGGTGAGTTTCGACGCGGAGTACCGCAGCGTCGCGTCGCTGTCGGTGCTCATCCAGTCCTCGGCCGCCGTGGTGCTGCCGTATGACTCCACCGAGCAGGTCACCTCGGGTGTCCTGGTCGACGCCCTTGCCAACGGGCGGCCGGTCATCGCCACCGCGTTCCCGCACGCCGTCGAACTGCTCAGCGGCGGGGCCGGGATCGTGGTGCCCCATGACGATCCCGATGCGCTGGCCTCGACGCTGCACCGCGTGCTGACCCAGCCGCGGCTGGCCGGCTCGATGGCCGCGGAGGCGCGTCTACTGGCGCCGAAGATGGCCTGGCCGGTGGTGGCCCGCTCGTATCTGACTCTGGCGCAACGGCTTATGGCCGCTCGCCCGGCAATGGTGTGACCGGGGACGCGCCGGCACCGATCTTCGACCATCTGCTGCGGATGACCGACCGCCGTGGCACGTTCGAGCATGCGTGTATGGACGAACCCCGCCCCGAGCACGGGTACTGCGTCGATGACATGGCCCGGGTGCTTGTCGTCGCCACCCGGGAGCCCGACGCGTCCGGTGAGGTGAACGGTCTCGCCGGTCTCGCGGTCCGGTTCCTCTGTGAGGCGCAGACCTTCACCGGGGCCTGCCGCAACCGGATGGACAGCACGGGCAAGTGGCTGGACAAGCCGACGCTGGACGACTGCTGGGGCCGGTGCCTGTGGGGGCTGGGCACCGCTGTCGCACACAGTGACGTCAGCTGGGTCCGCAACATGGCCCTCGTCCAGTTCGAGCGCGCCGCGCAGGCGCGGTCGACCTACCCGCGCGCGATGGCCTTCGCGGTGCTCGGCGCCGCCGAAGTCGTCACCGCCCATCCCGATCATCACGGCGGCGTTCAAACTGCTCACCGACTATGCGGTGGCGCTTCCCGAGCCCAGCGACAACCTCGGCCTGGCCCTGGCCCGAGCCGAGGCTCGCCTACGCCAATGCGGTATTCGCCGACGCGATGATCGCGGCGGGTGTCGCCCTCGAGGCGCCGAAGCTGTGGCGGCGCGGTCTGGAACTGCTGGCCTGGCTGCTTAAGTTGGAAACCGCGGACGGTCACCTCTCGCCTACGCCCGCGGGCGGCCGGGGCCCGGATGACCCGCGGCCGGGCTTCGATCAGCAGCCGATCGAGGTTGCTGCCCTTGCCGATGCGTGCGCACGTGCGGCCGCCGTGGACCCCAGCCCGGCCTGGCCGGACGGCGTCAGGGCCGCCGCGGCGTGGTTCGAGGGCGCCAACGACGCCGGGCAGGTCGATGTGGGATCCGCAGACGGGTGGCGGGTTCGACGGCTTGCATGCCGACGGGGTCAATCGCAATCAGGGTGCGGAGTCGACGCTGGCCGTGATCTCGACCCTGCAGCACGCCCGTCGTATTTCGTTGTTACAGCGATGACTATCGCGGGCGGCCTCGCCACGCGCAGTCCGCAGCGGCTGGCCGCCGACCCCGCGCGGGTGGTCACGCGTCTGTTCGTGCCGGGTCAGGAAGGCTTCGAACACCAGGACTCGCGCACAGCAGTGGTGTTGGCCCGCATCCTGGCACTCGACGAGGCGGTCGTGCTGTCGGCGTTGGACGACGTCATCGTCCGATTCAACGGCCGTCACCGCGATCTCGTCGGCACCTTCCGCCGCAACGCCCGCGAACTGGCCGATCGGCTCGATCCCGCTGCTGACATCTCCGAGGCGCGAATGATGTTGCTCGGCGCGACGTTCACCAATGAATACGCGATCGAAGGCGCGGCGCTGTGCAACCCCAGCATCGTGGCGCACCCCGACCAGACGGGCATCGATGCCGGCGACCTGAGGTTCGTCATGAGCGTGCGGGGGATCGGCGAAGGGCACCGCTCCTCCATCGGCTTCCGGACCGGCGTCATCGACGCCGCGGGAAGTCCCACGCTCGATGACCCCGTCGAGCTCGCCACGGTGGGAACAACGGCGTCGACGCTGCTCGATGCGGAGGTCTTCCGTGTGGAGCTGGCCCGGCTCGACGACGAAGGGGAGGCGGCCGGCTACGTTCTCGATGCGCTCGGAGAGCACTTCACCGGGGCCGACCTGGATGAGCAGCTCACCAAACTCCAAGTGCACCGCAAGACCCGCGGGCGCGCGCAGGAGACGATCCGAGCCATCCGGGCCATCGCCGAACGCAGCTACGGAATCGAATTCGCCGATGGGGTAACACTTTCCGAGCGGGTGTTGTGGCCGGCGATGCACGCCGAGGCGGCCGGCATGGAGGACGCCCGTTTCGTGCGCTTCGTCGACGACGACGGCTCGGTGACGTTCTATGCCAGCTATACCGCATACAGCGGGACCCACATCAGCCAGCAGCTGCTGGAGACCACCGATTTCCGATCTTTCACCTCCGTGCCGATGGTCGGGCGAGCGGCCGCGAACAAGGGTCTGGCGCTGTTTCCCCGCCGCATCGGCGGGCGCTTCGCCGCATTGTCGCGGGCGGATCGGGAGTCGAACGCACTTGTGCTCTCGGACCGGCCCTTCGTCTGGACTGATCCGCGGGAACTCCAAGCGTCCGGTCGAGGTCTGGGAAGTGCTGCAGCTGGGCAACTGCGGTTCACCGATCGAGACCGAGGCCGGGTGGCTGGTGCTCACCCACGGTGTCGGCCCGATGCGGACCTACAGCATCGGTGCGATCCTGCTCGACCTCGATGATCCGGCTCGGGTGATCGGGCGGCTGCGGGAACCACTCTTGTGCCCCGCCGCCGACGACCGCGACGGCTACGTGCCCAATGTCGTCTACTCCT
The DNA here is from genome assembly GCA_963753095.1 of uncultured Actinomycetota bacterium. Taxonomy (GTDB): domain Bacteria; phylum Actinomycetota; class Actinomycetes; order Mycobacteriales; family Mycobacteriaceae; genus Mycobacterium. The sequence continues at coordinate 11,891 of CAVWBC010000011.1, read as the reverse complement.
GCGGCGCTCTGGTCCACGCCGACACCCTGGTACTGCCCTACGGAATCGCCGATTCGGCAATCGGTTTCGCCACGGTGGCGCTGCCCGAACTGTTGGCGGCGCTGACCGATCAGACCTCCGAGCTCTCGAGTCGCCGACCGGCGGTGTCGCCGGTAGCGTGAGGGGTGTTATGAAACGCGAAGTCGCCGCCCGGCTCGACGTCCAGATCACCGCGCCCACGACGCTGGAGTTCCAGATTGCCGTTGCGCCGCACCCGAATACCGAGGTGTCCGAGGCATTGTCGTTCGTGCTGGACGGCAAAGAGGTCACACCGCTGGAGATCAGCGGCACCCATGGCAACCGCATCCACAAGCTCGACGTCGAGGGCGGCATGCTGAAGGTCGCCTACGCTGCGACGATCCTGGGCCGCACCGACCCGGCGCCGGTCACCGAATACGACCTGTCGATGTACCTGCGGCCCAGCCGCTACGCCGAGGCTGACAAGTTCTACGGCTTCGCCGCAACGGAATTCGGCGCCTACGCCGATTCGGCGACGCTGCTGGAGAAGGTGTCCTCCTGGGTGGGGACCCGGTTGAACTACGTGCCCGGTTCCAGCGACCCGATCGACGGGGCGGTGGACACCCTGCTGGCCGGTGCCGGGGTGTGCCGCGACTTCGCCCACCTGGTGGTCGCGATGCTGCGGGCGGTCAACGTGCCGGCCCGGCTGGTGTCGGTGTACGCGCCGGGGCTGTACCCGATGGACTTCCACGCCGTCGCCGAGGCGTTCGTCGACGGGCATTGGCGGGTGGTCGACGGGACGCTGCTGGCGCCGCGGCAGACCCTGGTGCGCATCGCCACCGGGCGCGACGCCGCCGACACCGCGTTCCTCGACAACCACAAGGGCACGATCTCGCTGGAATGGCTGGAGGTCACCGCGATCGTCGACGGCGACCTCCCCTATGACTCGATCGACCATCTGGTGTCGATCGGCTGATTAGCCTCAAGCGATGGTGATCGGTGTCGCGGCAGCGCTGCTGGCGTGCGTCGGTTACGGGGTCTCCTCGGTGCTGCAGGCCTACGGCGCGCGCAAGTCGGCGGCCGCCGCCCGCGACCGGGGCGCGGTCGGCCACGTCACCGCCAGCGGCGGCCCGACCCTGCGCTCGACCATCAGCGCCGGGCTGACGGCCGCGTTCATCGCCGGCATCGTGCTCGACGTCGTCGGCTTCGCGGGTAGTGCGGTCTCGGCCCGGCTGATTCCGCTGTTCCTGTCGCAGACGATCATCAGCGCCAATCTGGTCGTCACGGCGGTGTTGGGTATCGCGGTGCTCGGCATCGGCCTGCACGCCCGGGACTGGATCGCGATCGCGACGGTCATCGTGTCGCTGTCCGTGCTTGGCGCTGCCGCCGGTGAACGCGGTGACGTCCACGCGGACCGGTTCGTGCATTGGCTCGTGCTCGCCGGGGCGGTACTGATCCTGCTCGCCGGGATCGAACTGATCCGCCGACTCGGGTCGCGCGGCGCCGTCATGGCCGGGCTGATCGCGGGCGTCCTGTTCGGGGCGCTGGCGATTGCCATCCGGGTGCTCGACGGTCTCGAGCCGCTGCATCCGGCGACCCTGGCCGCCGACCCGGCGTCGTGGACGGTGCTGATCGCCGGGGTCGGCGGCTTCTATCTGCACACGGTGGCGCTGCAGCTCGGCTCGGTGAACGGGGCGACCGCCGCCCTCGTCGTCGGGGAGACGGTGGTGCCGGGGGTCATCGGGGTGGTGTTCCTCGGCGACAGCGCGCATCCCGGGCTGGGCTGGCTGGTGGTACTCGGCTTCGTCGGCGCCGTCGCCGGGGCGGTGGCGGTGGCGATGTTCGGCGCCGCGGTACCGGCGGGAGAAAAGGGCTGACCACTGGTACCGTCGCAGTGGCAGAGTTGAACGCTCGATGGCAGGTCAGGGGTCCTGAGTTTGTGACAGTCGATCGTCCGCGCGAGATGCCGGCGGCCTCTGAGGAGGCGCGGCGGCTGCGGCGCCTGATCGACAACCTTCCGGCCATGGTCAGCTACTGGGATCGCGATCTGCGCAACGTGGTCGCGAACGAGGCGTTCGTCGAGTTCTTCGGGATGACACCCGCCGAAATCCAGGGCACTCATTTTCGTGACCTCATCGGCGAGAACTACTACCGCAAGCGACGAGCTGACCTCGAGTCCATCCTCGACGGCGAGCAACGGACATTCGACGGGGTGTTCGGTGACCGCGGCGGGCGGACCCGGCACATGCAGACGTCCTATGTTCCTGAGGTCATCGATGGCGAGGTGAAGGGCTTCTACGTGCTCGGCACCGATCTGACGCCGCGGATCGAAGCCGAACGCGCCCGTGACGATGCGCTGCGGCTGCTCCGGATCAGCATGGAGAACGCGCCCATCGGGCAGGCAGTCGTCGACGTGTCGCTACGCGCGCTGTACGTCAACCCCGCTTTGTGCGCGATGTCCGGCTATACCGCTGAGGAGCTGGTTGGAGCCAATCTTCGCGATTTCGTCCACCCCGACGACCTCGAGGCCGCCAAGGCCGAGTTCGACACCTTGAAGAATGCGCCCCAGTCACATTTCGCCACGGAGCTGCGGATGCTCCGCAAGGACGGGACGACGGCGTGGGTGCAGCGCAACTCGGTGCTGGTGCCCGGAACGCACGGGTCGGATGACCTGATCATCGGGCAGTTCCAGGATGTGACCGCACGCAAGGCCGCCGAGGCTGAACTTGCCCGCCTCATAGCGACAGACCCGCTGACCGGGTTGTTCAACCGGCAGGCGTTCGTCGATGCCGTCGAGCGGCGGCGCGGCGCCGAGCCCACCGGTTCGGTCGGGATCGTCTTCGTCGACCTGGACGGGTTCAAACGGGTCAACGACCGCTGCGGGCATTCCGGCGGCGACGCCGTTCTGGTCCAGGTAGCCGAGCGCATCGGACAGATTGTGGGAGAGCAGGATTCGGTCTTCCGGATCGGCGGCGACGAGTTCGTCGTCCTGTCGACGACGGACGAGGTCGCGCGTCTCCGGGCTGGCCGACCGGCTTCGGGACGCGTTGAGCGGGGACTACGAAGCCTGCGGTGTGCCGGTCGGGCTGAGTGCGTCGGTCGGCTGGACGTGGGGCCCGGTCGACGACATCGAGGCACTGCTGCGTAACGCCGACGCCCACATGTACACGCACAAGGCGCGGCGGCGCGGCGATTCGGTTGGGGCTTAGCAGCTTTCGGGCTAATCGCCGATGCGGTGCGGGTACTCGTTCCCGGCGGTGCTGGAACGACAGGATCGCGGGGTTACGGACGACGCCGTCGCGGATCTCGATCGCCCGGGCGATCACCGGGCTGGCGTCCCAGGCTGCCGGGCCGTCCAGCACCGTGCCGATGTGCGGCAACAGTGCCTCACTGTTCTCCCAGGTGGCCGAATTCCACAGGTAGGACGGGCTGTGGTCGACGGCGTAGTACTGCACGCCTCGGCCCACCTCGAAGACGGGCTCGGTGAACGACGTTGGCCGCGCCCAACTGAACCCCATTCCGGTGTCGCAGGAGACGTCGACGATCAGGGTGCCGGGCGCGAACGCATCCAGCTCATCGGAGGTGACGAAGATCAGCGGAGCGCTCGGGTCCTGCAGGGCGCAGTTGACGACGATGTCGTTGCCGGCGAGGAATTCCGCCATCGGGACCGAACCGTCGGGGGTGTCCGCCCACGTGCGCTCCGGGACGCCGTCGTCCTGTCGCATCTGCACGATCTGGGTGGAGTGGATGGGTGAGGCGACGGCGGCGACGTCGCGGTTGGTCAGTACCCGCACATCGTCGACGCCGTGGGCGTTCAGTGCGGTGACGGCACCGCGGGCGGTGGCGCCGAACCCGATGACCGCGGCGCGCAGCCGCCGGCCGTAGCTGCCGGTGACGCCGGCCAGTTCCATCGCGTGCAGCACCGAGCAGTAGCCGGCGAGCTCGTTGTTCTTGTGGAACACGTGCAGGGCGAAGCTACCGTCGGCGTTCCAGTGGTTCATCGCCTCGAAGGCGATCAGGGTCAGGTGCCGGTCGATGGCGATCTGGGTGAGGGCGGTGTCCTGAACGCAGTGCGGCCAGCCCCAAACAATTTGTCCTGCTTGCATTTCCGCGAGATCTTCGGCCTGCACTTTGGGGAGCAGGATGACATCGCACTCGGCGATCAGCTGGTCGCGGGACCTGATGCCACCGACCAGTCCGGCCAGCCCGTCGTCGGTGGCGCCGAAGTGCTCGGCGTAGCCGTGCTCGAGGAAGATGCGCTGCCGCAGCTCGGGGTCGATCCGGTCGAAGTGCGCCGGGTGAATCGGGAGCCGGCGCTCGTTCTCCTTGCGCGAATGGGCCAGCACCCCCAGCGAAAGTGCTTGCTTCTCGGTACCTCGTGGCATGCAGTCAGGCCTCCGTCGTCGCGCCGGTGGGCCGAAACTCCAACCCTACAGCCTCCGTCCATTGGCCGAGCGCTGTTCCCGGCCTACAGATCGGGAAACTCCATACCGGGCGGCATGGTGACTTCCGACTTGGTGCCCGCAACAGGGAGCAGACCACGGAACACGACGAGGGTTCCGGGGGTGTTTCGTTGCGACAGCGCCACATCCATCGACAGCGCCGGCGCGTCGTCGTCGAAGTCCATGTTCAGATAGACCGAGGACTTGCGCTCCTGATGCCAGATGGCGATCAGGTCGTCGGCGACGTCGTTTCCCTCCCTGCGGTACGCCGCAATCATGCCGAGATCACGCGGGCGATTGTCCGCGTGCTCCATCAACTCCAAGGCCATGAGCTGCGGTCCGGTGATCACCAAGCCCGCCGCCTGGAACATCTGGGGCATATACGTCAGGACCTCGGCGAGGTTGGCCTCGCCGAGCGTGTTGTCGACCACGTAGTTCACGACAAAGCCGCGCCGGGCCACTTCCTTCATGAGCACACCCGCGGTCGCCGTGATGTAGCCCGCCACGCCCGGGGTCCAACGGAACTGGTTGAAGTAGGACTTGAAGAGGTCCTCGACCATGACGAAGGCGGTGGTGAGGAGCATCTGGTCGTCCATACGCTCGGCGAAGGCACCCACCCGGTCTCCCAGCGCGGCTAACGAACGCTCGAAGTCAGCCTCGTCGAGCGCTTCGAGTTGGTCCGCCCCGGCCATAATCGCCCGGGTCGGGCTGTCCCACATATACGCGAGACTGGGAATGTCCCAATCGGGAGGATTCGCGTCGCGCAGGGTCTCGTCCTCGCCGGGATCGAGCCAGGCCCGTTCCGCGTCGGCCAGGTCGTAGATGGCGAAGATCAGGTGGCCGGCGTCGAAAGCGTCGTCGGTGGCCTCCAACTCCCGGACCGCCTGGGCCAAGGCGGAGTCCTCGCCATCGGGCTGCTCGGTGTACCAGTCCGATTCGCGCAACAGCTTGACCAGCTTGTCGCGCCGGGCCAGCGTGTCCTCGGGCGTGTCATCGGCGAGGTTGCCCTCGTGCAACACCTTGCCCCATCCTTCGATGTTGTATTTCCAGTGAGCCATGTGCTCACATCCTCTCTCTCTAGTGGTGGTCATCGATCTCCGGCCGCAGGGCCGGAACGCCGGCGCCACATCGAACGGATCAGCGCGGTCAATAGTGGCCGCAGGCAACGGGAATGGGGTTCGTGTTGAACTCTCAACCCCTCCTTACGGCCTCATTATCGCAGGTGGCACCGACAAGTTTGGTGGCTGGAATCGGGGTCAAGTCGCTGTCCCGGTGCATGGTTCGGTGGAATGATGGCGTGGTGAGTGATGCCGCTGCGCCGATCCTTCTGGGCGGGTATGCGGCCAAGCGATGCCCGGTTGTGGTGCAGAACGACTTCTCGCCACTGGTGCCGACTCTGAAGTGGGATCCCTCGCCGGAGGATAAGGCTCGACTTGAGGCCGGGAACGCCTTCGAGGCAACGAATTTTCGACGAGCTGGCGGCGATTCACCCCGACGTCGTGATTGTGGATGCAGCGGGATAGATCGGACGCCATCGCCAGTGACCGTGCAGGCGATGGAGTCAGGTGCGCCGCTGATCCTGGGCGGGTGGCTGCCCGACGACGTCGACGGCGCGCGCACGGGCAAGCCGGACATCCTGATCCGGGTCGACGGCGGCTACGTTCCGGGTGATGTGAAGAACCACAAGACGGTGGAAACTGCCGAAGACGACATGCATCCAGGTGTCGTCCCTTGGAGTCGCCCGCCGAGCGAGTCGAGGTGCCGGGCTGGACAGCGACCGGCCACCGCTATGAGGACGGGATGCAGCTCGCTCACTACACCCGCATGCTGCAAGCGTGCGGCCATCATCCTGGGTCCGGATTGGTTGTGGGCCCCGATGATCGGTACCAGCCAGCTCGCGATGACACCCGGCGCGGCAGCGGAGTTGGTCTTCGTCTGGCATGACCTCGACGAGCCGCTGCGGCTTCACGTTCTCCCGCAGCCGGGGCAAGGTGCGTCGGTCCCTGCTGGAACGCTACGACCACGAACACGGCTTCCGGGTGAAGGTCGCCGACACCGCCAAGCAGATCGCGGGAGCCGCCGATGACCCGCAGCCGTTGGTGCAACCCGTCGGGCAGGCCGAGTGCCGCAGCTGTGCCTACGAGACGTGGTGCGCCGAACAGATGGGGCCGGACGACCCCTCGACGGCGATCAACGTCGGCGGACTGAATACCACGGGAGTGGTTGGCGCTGCGCCGGATGGGAGTCACGACCACCGCGGCGCTATCCGCGGTCGATCCCGAGGACCCGGAGTTCTTCGAGGACTATTTCCCCGAAGTCGCCAACCTCAGCCGCGACCAAGCTTGCGCACCGCCTCGTCAAGGCGATCGTGCGCGCCCACATGATCTGCGACGGGATAGAGATCGCACGCGACGGCGATGGCCCCGTCGTCGTTCCGGAAGCCGATGTCGAGATCGATCTCGACATCGAGTCCGACATCGAGAACCGGGTCTACATGTGGGGCGTACGCGTGCGCCGCGGCAGGGACGAGTCCACCGCGGACTACCTCGCCGACTTCGTCGAGTGGCAGCCCCTCGACCGATGCGTCAGAGCGGCAGCTGGCCGCCCGCTTCGCGGCGTGGCTGCGCGCACCAGTGCGAGGCCGCCGCAGCTGCCGGCCAGTCCTGACTGGTCTTCCATTGGTCGGATGTCGAGCGGTCCAGGCTTGGTGAGCCTGCTGGGACTGGCCGAGGTGGGCGACCTCGTCGACCCCGACACCGGAATATTCGTTGACCTGATGAAGGTGTTCAACGCCCACTTCATCTCCCTGCACGGCTCCGGCATCAAGAAGGTCGCGCCGAACTTCGGCTTCACATGGCAGGCCGCCGATCCCGGTGGCGCGATCTCGCAGACCTACCTGGCGAAAGTCACGCAACAGCACGGACCCCGAGGAAGTGGCGTCGGCCAAGGACTGGCTGCTGACCTACAACGAAGACGACAACGCCGCCATGGCCGCGATCCGCGACGGCATGCGGAGCTGGGATTCCTGACCAGCCAACCCGGTGCACGGCACTTGGGTAAGGTCAAAACCCATGGACCTCGTGCTCGGTCTGTCGATGGCGTCCGACGCCGTCCGCTGGGTGCTGGTCGAAGGAACCACGGGCGAGGGTGCGCCGGTGGACCGCGGCGTTTCTGTGGAGCTTGGCGATCTGCTCGACGGTGTGGCGTCCGATCGGCTGCACGCGGTCGGTGTCTCGTGGACTCCCGCGGCCGGTGATGCGGCGAGCGGGGTGTTGCAGGCGCTGGCGGACCGCGGCATCGACAACGTGGTGGTGGTCTCCGACGTCGAAGCCGCCGAGGCCCTGGCCGGCGGCATCGCCGAACTCAGCGGATATGGCGATCTGGCGGTGTGCATCGTCGAACCCGAGGTCGTCCTCGTCGCGCTGTGCGGGCCGGACGGCGTGACGGTCGAGCGGGTCGCCGATGGCAGCGCGCCGTCGCGCTGCTGGGCCTCGACGAGCGGGAGGCGATCTTCGTCGTCGGATCCGGCGACCACGAGGCGATCACGCTCGGCTCTGGCCGACTCCCCGGCGCCGGTGATCACCGCAACCGAAGCCGAGTTCGCCCTGGCGCGCGGGGTGGCGCTGGCCTCGGCGCGAGCGGTGAACGGCCTTGAGACGCAAGCAGTTCGGTCGCATCGTGGACGGCGGGCGTTGACGTCGGTGCTGGCGGCGGCGGTGGTGACGTTCGTGGTGTCGCTGTCGGTGGCGATCGGGCTGCAGCTGACACCCGACCCAGATCCCGGGCAGCGGCAGGTGTCCACCACCGGCGACCAGTCGGCACAGGTGGCCGAGAAGCCGTCGGCCCCGAAGCTGGCGCCCCCGGCGCCGCGTCCGGCCGCACCGCCCGCGCCGAAACCGGCCGCGCCGCCCAAAGTTGCGGAGACCATCGCCGTGGCGGTGCCGCCCGCGCCGGTCGCGGTTCCCGTTGCGCCGGTGTATGAACCGCCCGCGCCGGCCTACGTTCCGCCCGCACCGGTGTATGTCCCGCCCGCACCCCCGGCATACGTGCCACCCGCCCAGACGCCGTATGTTCCGCCCGCGCAGGTGCCGCAGCCGCGGCTACGCGACCGGATCATCGAACGCATCCCGATCATCAACCGGTTCCACGAGCCGGAGTACCAGTACCCGGGGCAATAGCCTGACTAGGCAGCGGCCCGTCGGGCGAATCCCATTGCCGGGGAGATGCTTTGGAGTCCCCGGCCCGCGGTCTCGGTGAGCAGCAGAACGCTGACGAGGCTGACGAGGGTGAACCCCGCCATCATCGCCGCGACCGACCAGTCGCCGTAGGCCGACAGCAGGATCGGGGAGATGACCGGCGGCAGCGCACCGCCGATGACGCCGCCGAAGTTGTAGGCCACCCCGGCGCCGGTGTAGCGGTAGCGGGTGGGGAAGATCTCCGGGATGAAGGCGGCCAACGGCCCCATCACGATCCCGATGAGGGCGTAGGTGAACACCACCGCGACGCCGTACCCGAGCGGGTGGCCGCTCTGGATCAGCGGGAAGACGATCAGCGACCACGGCAGCGCCAGCACGAAGCCGAAGCTCAGGACGCGCCGCCGGCCGAAGGTGTCGGACAGGATCGCCGAGCCGGCCACGAACGCGACGCTGCACAGACCGCCGATCACACCGACGAGCAGGATCATGTTCTCGGAGTAGTGCAGATGGTTGACGGCGTAGTTCGGGAAATAGGTGCCGACCTGGAAGGCCAGCATGAACATCCCGATGACGGCACCGGCGGCCAGCGCCACCTCGCGGCCCTGGCGGCGCAGCGCCTCGGCGAACGGCGCGACGTCGGCCTTGTGCGTCGCCTCCTTGGCGAACAGCGGGCTCTCCTCGACGTGCACCCGGATGTAGAGGGCCACCAGAACCAGGACCGCGCTGATCAGGAACGGGATGCGCCAACCCCACTGCAGGAAGGCGGCATTCATGTTCGCGAACGCGCCGTGCACCGCCAGGAACACCAGGTTCGCCATCACCAGCGCCGTCCCGAGGCCCAGCTGGGTGAACATGCAGTAGTAGCCGCGCTTGCCCTGCGGCGCCTGCTCGGCGCTGAGCAGCGCCGCGCCGGCCCATTCGCCGCCCACCGCGAAGCCCTGCAGCAGCCGCATCGCCACCAGCAGCAGCGGGGCGGCGATGCCGATGGTCGCGGTGCTCGGGATGAGGCCGACGCCCACGCTGGAGACGCCCATGATCGTCAGGGTGAAGACCAGGGTCTGCTTGCGCCCGATCCGGTCGCCGAAGTGGCCGAACACGGCCGCGCCGACCGGGCGCGCCAGGAAGGCGGCCGCGAACGTGCCCAGCGAGGCGATGGTGGCCATCAGGGGGTCCAGATGCGGGAAGAACACCGTCGGGAACACCAGGGCCGCGGCGGTGCCGTAGATGAAGAAGTCGTAGAACTCGATGGCCGAGCCGACGTAGCTGGCCAGCGCGACGCGGCGCAGCGTGCGGGGGGCGCGCAGCCGGTCCAGTGTTTCCATGCCGTCATCGTCGCCAGCCGCCGGGGCCGCGGGTATCCGCCAGCCAGGCCGTTTCCGGGTGGACAGCGCTGTCCTCCGAGCGGGGGACACCGCTGACCTGCGGCGCGGTCGGCGAACGTGCGGTAGCTTCAATCGAACCTCATGAGGCGAGGTCAGGGCGCTGCCGAGGAGTAGATGGTGGAGGAGAGGCCGTTTGGCCACTATCGGCTGCAGGAGCTGATAGGCCGCGGCGGCATGGGCGAGGTCTGGCGGGCCTACGACACCAAGACCGACCGCGTGGTCGCGCTCAAGGTGTTGCCGCACCATCTCGCCGAGGACGAGATGTTCCAGCAGCGGTTCCGGCGCGAGTCGCAGGCCGCGGCGGGCATCAGCGATCCGCACGTGGTGCCGATCCACGGCTACGGCGAAGTCGACGGCCGGCTCTATCTGGACATGCGGCTGATCGAGGCCCGCCCCCTCAACACGATCCTGTCCGAGACGGGGCCGCTGCGACCGGAGTTGGCGGTCAAGGTGGTCGAGCAGATCGCCACCGCGCTGGACGCGCTGCACGCGGTCGGGCTGATCCACCGCGACATCAAGCCGGCCAACATCCTGGTCACCGAGCGGGAGTTCGTCTACCTGATCGACTTCGGTCTGGCGCGCGGCGCCGGGGACGCCGGGTTGACCACGGCGGGAAGCACATTGGGCACGTTGGCGTACATGGCCCCGGAGCGCTTCACCAGCGGGCAGATCGATCCGCGGGCGGACACCTACGGGCTGACGTGCGTGCTGTACGAGTGCCTGACCGGGTCGCGGCCGTATCCGGCGGACAGCATGGAGCAGCAGATCACCAGCCACATGAAGTCGTCGGTGCCGCGGCCCTCGGAGATCGACCCGAAGCTGGCGGCGTTCGACGACGTGATCGCCACCGGCATGGCCAAGAAGCCGGGGCAGCGCTACCAGAGCGCCGGTGAGTTGGCGGCGGCGGCGCGGCGGGCGCTGACGGCGCGGGCGCGCCGGACGGGTGTCTCGGGTCGGCATGTGGCGCGGGTGGCGCCGCGCCGGTTGTCCCGGCGGGCGCTGCTGGCGATCGGCGCGGCGGCGGCGCTGCTGGTGGCGGTGGTCGGGATCGGGACGTGGCAGTTGCGGGGCGGCTCGGACCGGGGGTCGAGCCAGCCGACGACGCTGACGGGGACGTCGACGACGTCGCAGCCGACGGGCGTGCCGGCGGGTGCGGTGCCGGCGATCGCGGCGTCGGTGCCGGAGAAGATCCGGGCGACGCGGCAAGCTGGTGGTCGGGGTCAATGTGCCTTATGCGCCAAACGAATTCGTCGACGCGAACGGGCAGATCGTGGGCTTCGACGTGGATCTGATGAATGCGGTGTCCCGGACGCTGGGGTTGACGCCGGTGTATCGGGAGACGGCGTTCGAGGCGATCATCCCGTCGGTGCGGGCGGGGGACTTCAACCTGGGGATGTCGTCGTTCACCGACACCAAGGACCGGGAGGCGGCCGCGGACTTCGTGACGTACTTCCAGGCGGGGACGTTGTGGGCGCAGCGGCCGGGGGAGGCGATCGATCCCGATGACGCGTGCGGGCTGAAAGTCGGTGTGGCGTACGCGGCTATCCAGGAGACCACGGAGATCCCGGCCAAGAACGCGGCGTGCCTGGCGGCGGGCAAGCCGGCGATCAAGAAGGTGGTGTACACCCGCCAGGACGACCTCAACGCGGCGCTGATGGCCGGCGAGGTGGACGCGATGTCGGCGGACTCACCGGTGACCGGGTTCGCGATCAAGACCTCGGGTGGTCAGCTCGAGGCGGCGGGGGAGATCTTCGACACCGCGCCCTACGGCTGGCCGGTGGCCAAGGACTCGGGGCTGGCGGAGCCGCTGCGGGCGGCGTTGGAGCACCTGATCTCGACGGGGGAGTACCGGACCATCGCGACGATATGGGGGC
>CAVWBC010000010.1:0-132539 GCA_963753095.1 uncultured Actinomycetota bacterium | reverse complement strand
TCGAAGAGCGAACCGACCGGTCGATACCACCAGGGCGCGTCGCCGGTGGCGTTGTGCAGCACCAGATCGCCGACCGCATTCATTTGCCACACCGGGAACGTCGTCTTCGCGGTCGCCTGGTTCGAGCTGGCGCGCGAGGTCGGGTCGGCGGACTCCAGCAGCCCTGCGCAGATGGCCGGCCTGCAGTGACGTCATCGTCATGCCCTGCCCGTACGTCGGGTTGAAGCTGACCACGGCGTCGCCGAACGGCACGATGCCCGCCGGGAAGCGGTCGATCTTGTCGTAGCGGCGCCAGCGACTGGTCGGGTACTTGTGGAACGCAACCTCGCCCAGCGGCTCACCCTGCCGGATGGCCGCCGCGTGCTCGGGCAGAACTTCTCGGCGACCGCGCACATCTCGTCGAAGTTCTTTGGGGGCTCGACCTTGCCGACGCCGAACGTGGTCATGCCCCAGGTGCCGTCCTCGTAGTACAGCATCCCGATCCCGATCGGCTGCGTCTCGCGACGCGCCGGCGACGACGACCTTCTCCTCGATCAGGCCCTCGGGGATGTGCAGCTGATGCGTCGCGTAGCCGATCCCGACGTCGACGGTCTCTTCGGCGGGGCGGTCAAAGCCCCACTCGCCAACCAGACTGGCAGCCGGGTGCCGCGGCCGGTGGCGTCGACGACCAGGTCGGCTTCCACGAACTCAGCTCGCCCGTCGCCCTCCAGCTCACGCCGGTGACGCGCTGGCTGCCGGTCGAACACGCGGCGCGCTGACCGCGCTGTTGATCGTCACGTTCGGCAGGCCCAGCGTGTGACGACGGATCTGCCATTCCAGCTGCGGCCGGCTCGGCACGTAGGTGGTGAACGTCCCTCTAGTCGGTGGCGGTGCCCAGCACATGGCCCGCCGCCCCGAAGTGGATCGAGCCCGGCTGATCCTCGAGGATCGGCACCCCAGCGGCGACCATGTCGTCGAGCAGGCCGGGGAACAGGGCTTCGAACTCCTGGGCGCCGCGGGACATCAGGATGTGCACGTGCCGGCCTTGCGGCACGGCCGCCCGGTTGGCCGGCCGGTCAGGCAGCGCGTCGCGGTCGAAGAGCTCACGCGGTCGTAGAATCCGACAGCACCCGCCCCGCGCACAGCCCGGCGATGCTGGCCCCGATGACGACTGCGTGTTGTGATTCACTACCATCAGGCTCACCATGGGGGGACATGCTTCTTAAAGCGTGCGAACCGAGATTGAGGAGGCCTCGGCATGGACCTGAGGAGCGCACCAAGTCGGTGGAGCAGTCGATCGACGACACCGACGAGCCCGGCACCCGGCTCGCAAGGATCTGACCTGGTGGGACCTCACCGTCTTCGGGGTCTCGGTGGTCATCGGCGCCGGCATCTTCACGATCACCGCGTCCACGTCGGCAACATCACCGGCCCGGCGATCTCGATCTCGTTCATCATCGCCGCCATCGCCTGTGGGCTCGCGGCGCTGTGCTACGCCGAGTTCGCCTCGACCGTTCCGGTCGCCGGCAGCGCGTACACGTTCTCCTATGCCACCTTCGGTGAGTTCCTCGCCTGGATCATCGGCTGGGACCTGATCCTCGAGTTCGCCGTCGGCGCCGCGGTGGTGTCCAAGGGCTGGTCGAGCTATCTCGGTACCGTGTTCGGCTTCTCCGGCGGCACGGTCGATCTCGGCCCGCTGAACTTCGACTGGGGTGCGCTGCTGATCGTCGCGGTCGCTGACCACGCTGCTGGCGCTGGGCACCAAGTTGTCGTCGAACGTCAGCGCGGCGATCACCGCGATCAAGGTGGCCGTGGTCCTGCTCGTCATCGTCGTCGGTGCCTTCTACATCAAGGCCGCGAACTACTCGCCCTTCATCCCGCCCGCGGAGCCGGCGCGACCGGCGGACCGGCATCGAGCAGTCGCGTGTTCTCGCTGATCACCGGCGCGGGAAGCAGCACTACGGGTGGTACGGATGTTGGCGGGCGCATCGATCGTGTTCTTCGCGTTCATCGGGTTCGACGTGGTCGCGACCACCGCCGAGGAGACCAAGAACCCCCAGCGCGACGTGCCGCGCGGCATCCTGGCCACGCTGGCGATCGTCACCGTCCTCTACGTGCGGTGTCCGTCGTGCTGTCCGGGATGGTCCGCTACACGCGAGCTCAAGGACGCGACGCCGGCGGCCACGCCAATCTGGCGACGGCGTTCGGACTCAACGGCGTGACTGGGCGGCTAAGGTCATCTCCATCGGCGCGCTGGCCGGACTGACCACCGTCGTGATGGTGCTGATGCTCGGCCAGACCCGGGTGCTGTTCGCGATGTCGCGCGACGGTCTGCTGCCGCGCCGCTGGCCAAGACCGGCGCACGGCACGCCGGTCCGGATCACGGTGCTGGTCGGCAGTGCTCGTCGCCGTGGCGGCCGCGGTGTTCCCGATCGGCAAGCTCGAGGAGATGGTCAACGTCGGCACGCTCTTCGCGTTCGTCCTCGTGTCCGCCGGTGTGATCATCCTGCGCCGCACGCGGCCGGACCTGCAGCGCGGGTTCCGGGCGCCGTGGGTGCCGGTGCTGCCGATCCCCGCGATCCTTTCCTGCGTCTGGCTGATGCTGAACCTGACGGCGCTGACCTGGATCCGGTTCGCGTCTGGATGGCGATCGGCGTCGCCGTCTACTTCGCTCTACAGCCGCGCCACTCGATGGTCGCGCGCAGCGCCAGGAGGCCGCCGCCACCGAGCTGATTTACAAAATATCTGTTTTGTCTAGACAACGGACAAATAGCCTCTATAGTCAAGTATCGGTAGTGATGGCATCTCACATGGAGGTAGATGTCGTGACGTCTCAGATGGACACCGGGTGCCACCGCGGGAAGCGGAGCCCACGCAGTGGCGGGACAAGAAGCGGCTACCTGTGGCTGTTGGGGCTGGTCGCGCCGACGGCGCTGTTCGTGGTGCTGCCGATGGTCTGGGCGTTCAACCAGCTCGGGCTGGAACGCCGCGTCGCAGGCGTTCTTCTGGATCGGCCCGTTCCTGATCTACGTGCTGCTGCCGTTGCTGGACCTGATTTCGGCCCCGACGGCCAGAACCCGCCCGACGAGGTGATGGAGCGGCTGGAGAACGACAAGTACTACCGCTACTGCACCTACGTCTTCATCCCGTTCCAGTTCGCCAGCGTCATCTTCGGCGCCTACCTGTTCACCGCGTCGAACCTCAGCTGGCTGGGCTACGACGGGCGGCTGAGCTGGGCGGCCAAGATCGGTCTGGCGCTGTCGGTCGGCGTGCTCGGCGGCATCGGGATCAACACCGCCCACGAGATGGGCCACAAGAAGGACGTCGCTGGAGCGCTGGCTGTCGAAGATCACCCTGGCGCAGACGTTCTACGGCCACTTCTACATCGAGCACAACCGCGGCCACCACGTCCGCGTCGCCACCCCCGAGGACCCGGCCTCGTCGCGGTTCGGGGAGACGTTCTGGGAGTTCCTGCCGCGCAGCGTGTGGGGCAGTGCCCGCTCGGCATGGAAGCTGGAGGCCACAGCGGATGCGCCGGCTCGGCAAGAGCCCGTGGCACTGGCAGCAACGACGTGCTCAACGCCTGGGTGATGTCGGTGGTGTTCTGGGGCGTGCTGATCGCGGTCTTCGGCCCGGCGCTGATCCCGTTCGTCGATCATCCAGGCGGTCTTCGGGTTCGCGCTGCTGGAGATCGGTCAACTACCTCGAGCACTACGGGCTGCTGCGGCAGAAGAACGCCAGCGGGCGCTACGAGCGCTGCACGCCCGCAGCACAGCTGGAACTCCGACCACTCGTGACCAACATCTTCCTCTACCACCTGCAGCGGCACAGCGACCACCACGCCAACCCGACGCGGCGCTACCAGACGCTGCGCAGCATGGACGACGCGCCGAACCTGCCCAGCGGCTACGCCACGCTGATCGGCTCACCTACTTCCCGCCGCTGTGGCGCAAGATGATGGACCACCGGGTGCTCGAGCACTACGACGGCGACATCACCCGGGTGAACATCGACCCGCGCCGGCGCGAGAAGATCCTGGCCCGCTAGGCGATGAGCGCTTGCGCGAAGAGCAATGGGTGGGCGGGAGCGCAGGCATGAGCGCCTACCAGTGCCCGGTCTGCGACTACGTCTACGACGAGGCCAAAGGTGCACCGCGGGAGGGATTCCCGGCCGGCACCGCGCTGGGACGACGATCCCCGACGACTGGTGCTGCCCCGACTGCGGGGTGCGCGAGAAGGTCGACTTCGAACCGATGGAGGTCGTGCCCAGTGAGTGCTGGCGATGAGCGCTCGCGCGAAGAGGCAGACGGACACCGACTACAAGCTCTTCATCTGCGTGCAGTGCGGTTTCGAGTACGACGAGGCCAAGGGCTGGCCGGAGGACGGCATCGCACCAGGCACCCGCTGGGACGACATCCCCGACGACTGGAGCTGCCCGGACTGCGGCGCGGCCAAGTCCGACTTCGAGATGGTGGAAGTACGCGCGCGGCGTGACCGACTAGGTCTGCGCGCATGTGAAGAGGCCTCGGGTGTCCTATGCCGAGGCCTCGCGCGTGTTGCTGCGCGACTCGGTGCTCGACGCCATGCGCGAGGAGTTGCTGACCAAGGACTGGTCGGCGATCACGCTGTCCGACGTCGCGCGCACCGCGGGTATCAGCCGGCAGACCATCTACAACGAGTTCGGCTCGCGCCAGGGGCTGGCCCAGGGTTACGCGCTGCGGCTGGCCGACCGGCTCGTCGACGCCATCGACGACGCGATCAACGCAACGTCGGCGACGTCTATGCGGCGTTCTGCAGGGCTTCCGGGCTTTCTTCGCCGAGTCCGCCGCCGACCCGCTGGTCATCTCGCTGCTGACGCGGCGTGGCCAAACCCGATCTGCTGCAGATCATCACCACCGACAGCGCGCCGATCATCACCCGCGCGTCGCAGCGGCTGACCGATGCCTTCATGCACCAGCTGGGTGCGGCATCAGCGAAGAGGACGCCGGTGTGCTGGCCCGCGCGATCGTGCGGCTCGCGATGAGTTATGTGTCGATGCCGCCGGAGGCCGATCACGACGTCGCCGCCGACCTGGCCCGGCTGATGACGCCGTTCGCCGAACGATATGGTGTAGACCGAGCCGGGCGCTGGAGCTGACCCGCGATTCGGCATCGGCCGCTGATTGCGCGCGGCAGCTAGAACGTGATATGACGGCCATGAGCGTTGACTGCCGACTCCCGCAACGGAATCGACTACAAGGTTGCCGACCTTCGCTGGCCGAGTTCGGCCGCAAGGAGATCCGGCTGGCCGAGCACGAGATGCCGGGCCTGATGTCGCTGCGCCGCGAGTACGCCGATGTGCTGCCGCTCAAGGGCGCGCGGATCTCCGGCTCGCTGCACATGACCGTCCAGACCGCCGTGCTGATCGAGACCCTCGTCTCGCTCGGCGCCGAGGTTCGCTGGGCGTCCTGCAACATCTTCTCCACCCAGGACCACGCCGCCGCGGCGACCGTCGTCGGCCCGCACGGCACCCCGGAGGAGCCCAAGGGCGTCCCGGTTTTCGCGTGGAAGGGCGAGTCGCCTGGAGGAGTACTGGTGGGCCGCCGAGCAGATGCTCACCTGGCCGGACGAGCCGGCCAACATGATCCTCGACGACGGCGGCGACGCCACCATGATGGTGCTGCGCGGCGCGCAGTTCGAGAAGGCCGGCGTCGTCCCCCCGGACGAGGACGACGCCTCCGACGAGTACAAGGTCTTCCTTAACCTGCTGCGCGCGCGGTTCGAGACCGACAAGACCAAGTGGACCAAGATCGCCGAGTCGGTCAAGGGCGTCACCGAGGAGACCACCACCGGCGTGCTGCGGCTCTACCAGTTCGCCGCGGCCGGCGAGCTGTCGTTCCCGGCCATCAACGTCAACGACTCGGTCACCAAGAGCAAGTTCGACAACAAGTACGGCACCCGGCACTCGCTGATCGACGGCATCAACCGCGGCACCGACGTCCTCATCGGCGGCAAGGCGGCGCTGGTGTGCGGCTACGGCGACGTCGGCAAGGGTTGCGCCGAGGCGCTCAAGGCGCAGGGCGCCCGCGTCGCGGTCACCGAGATCGACCCGATCAACGCGCTGCAGGCGCTGATGGACGGCTTCGAGGTCAAGACCGTCGAAGAGGCCGTCGGCTGGGCCGACATCATCATCACCGCGACCGGCAACCAGGGCATCATCACCCTCGATCACATGCGCTCGATGAAGCACCAGGCGATCCTGGGCAACATCGGCCACTTCGACGACGAGATCGAGATGGCCCGCCTCGAGCGTGACCCCGACATCCGCCGGATCAACATCAAGCCGCAGGTCGACGAGTTCATCTTCCCCGACGGCCACTCGATCATCGTGCTGTCCGAGGGCCGGCTGCTGAACCTCGGCAACGCCACCGGGCACCCGTCGTTCGTGATGAGCAACAGCTTCTCCAACCAGGTGATCGCGCAGATCGAGCTGTGGACCAAGAACGACGAGTACGACAACGAGGTCTACCGGCTGGCCAAGCACCTCGACGAGAAGGTCGCCAAGATCCACGTCGAGGCGCTCGGTGGCACGCTGACCAGGCTGACCAAGGAGCAGGCCGAGTACATCGGCGTCGACGTCGAGGGCCCGTACAAGCCGGAGCACTACCGCTACTGAGGTAACGTCACGCCGCGTGGGGGGGTGCCGCGGGTCATCGTCGTAGCGCTGCTTCTTCTCGGCGGTTCCGGCCCGGCGGCGGCTCATGCCGACCGCAACCACGATCCGTACTACAACGAGGACGAATACACCGAGTTCTACACGCCGCCGAATCCGCTGCCGCCGGGACGACCCGGTGACCTGATTCGCACAGGAACCGTCGCGGCTGGTGCTCGAACCGTCCGGGGAACTCGGCGCGATCCTGGCCACCGGGACGCGAATCATGTACCGCAGCACCGATGCCCGGGGCAATCCCGACGTCGTCACCGGGACCTATTTCGAACCGGACAACCCGTGGCCCGGGCAGGGCCCGCGGCCGCTGATCGTCTACGGGCCGGGCACCCAGGGCCAGGGCGACCAGTGCGCCCCGTCGCGGCGTGTTCAACCAGGGCATCCACTGGTCGCCGTATCTGGACCTCGCGTTCAACTACGAGGAACTGTTCGTCGCGACCATGGTGGCCCGCGGCTTCGCGATCGTGATGACCGACTACGAGGGCCTGGGCACGATCGGGGTCGTGCACACCTACGTCAACCGGCTCTCCCAGGGCCACGCCATGCTCGACGCCGCCCGGGCGGCGATGAAGCTGTCCGGTACGTCGCTGGATCCCCATGGCCCACTGGCATTCTGGGGTTACTCCCAGGGTGGCGGCGCGGCTGCGTCGGCCGCCGAGCTGGCCTCGAGCTACGCCCCCGAACTCGATGTCGTCGGAAGCTACGCGGGTGCCCCGCCCGCCGACCTCAAGGAACTCATGCCCTACGCCGACGGCAGCGCCCTGGTCGGCGCCATCGGCTACACGCTCAACGGAGTCATCCAGGCCTATCCCGAAGTCGAGCCGCTGATCCGGTCCAGGCTGACGCCGCGTGGCGAGGACCTGCTGGCCAAGACCGCCGACCAGTGCGTCGCCGAGACCCTGACCAAGTTCATGTTCCGCCATCTGCAGCCCTACTTCACCGAGGACATCAACGAGTTGGTGTCCGACGGCGAGCGTTCGGCACGCTGTTCGACCTGCAGCGGATCGGCACGCTCAAACCGAACGCCCCGGTGCTGATCAACAGCAACCGCTACGACCCGCTGGTGCCGTGGACCGCGGCCAACCAACTCGGCCGGGACTGGTGTGCGATGGGCGCCGACGTCGAGTTCCGCACCAACGAGCAGCCGCCGTTCCTGAACAAGGCGATCGTCAACCACGGCCTGCCGATGCTGGTCGACGGCGAGCCGGCCATGCAGTGGATCGCGGCGCGGTTCAACGGTGAGCCGACCGCCCCGAACTGCGGGCAGTTCTGAGCATGCTCATCGTGATCGAGGGACTCGACGGCGCGGGCAAACGCACCCTGACCCGCGGGCTGCAGCGGGCGTTCGAGGCCGACGGGCGCTCGGTGACGACGCTGGCCTTCCCGCGCTACGGCCAGTCGATCACCGCCGATCTGGCCAGCGAAGCGCTGCACGGCCAGCACGGCGACCTGGCGGACTCGGTGTACGCGATGGCGGTGCTCTTCGCGCTCGACCGCGCCGGTGCCGTCGACCAGATCGCCGCCCTGACGAGTGCGCACGACGTCGTCATCCTCGACCGCTACGTCGCCTCCAACGCCGCCTACAGTGCCGCGCGACTGCATCAGGACGCCGACGGCGAGGCGGTGTCGTGGGTCGGCGAGTTCGAATACGACCGGCTGGGCCTGCCGGTGCCGGACCGCCAGATCCTGCTCGACGTGTCCGTCGAACTGGCCGCGCAGCGCGCCCGGAACCGCGCCGAGCAGGAGGCCGACCGGGCCCGCGACGCCTACGAACGCGACGACGGACTGCAGCAGCGCACCGGCGCGGTCTACGCCCAACTGGCCGCCCGGAACTGGCGCGGTCCGTGGTCGGTGGCCACCGGCGACGTCGATCCGGGCGAACTGGCCGCGTCCCTGACGCGCTAGGGGAGTGTTGTAGCCGGGGTTTGTCGCGATTCGGTGACACCATGGACTCCATGAGGCAAAGAATTCTGGTTGTCGACGACGACGCATCGCTCGCCGAGATGCTCACCATCGTGCTGCGTGGTGAGGGTTTCGACACCGCGGTCATCGGCGACGGCACGCAGGCGCTGACCGCGGTGCGCGAGTTGCGGCCCGACCTGGTGCTGCTCGACCTCATGCTGCCCGGCATGAACGGCATCGACGTGTGCCGCGTGCTGCGCGCGGACTCCGGCGTGCCGATCGTGATGCTGACCGCCAAGACCGACACCGTCGACGTGGTGCTCGGCCTGGAGTCCGGCGCCGACGACTACGTGATGAAGCCGTTCAAGCCGAAGGAGCTCGTCGCCCGGGTGCGCGCCCGGCTGCGCCGCAACGACGACGAGCCGGCCGAGATGCTGTCCATCGCCGACATCGAGATCGACGTGCCCGCACACAAGGTCACCCGCAACGGTGAGCAGATTTCGCTGACTCCGCTGGAGTTCGACCTGCTGGTGGCGCTGGCACGCAAACCGCGGCAGGTGTTTACTCGTGATGTGCTGCTCGAACAGGTGTGGGGATACCGTCACCCCGCGGACACCCGTTTGGTGAACGTGCATGTCCAACGGTTGCGGGCCAAGGTCGAGAAGGACCCGGAGAATCCGCAGGTGGTGCTGACCGTTCGAGGAGTGGGATACAAGGCCGGACCGCCGTGATCTGGCGCTCGAGGCGGCGCGTTCGGCGTCCGGCCCCCTGTTGCGGGGTACGAGTGCGCTGAGTCGGGCAATGGCGTTGGTCTGGCGCCGCTCGCTGCAGTTGCGGGTCGTCGTGCTGACGCTGGGACTGTCGCTGGCGGTGATCCTGGTGCTCGGCTTCGTGCTGACCAGCCAGATCACCAACCGGGTGCTCGATGTCAAGGTGCGTGCCGCCACCGAGGAGATCGACCGGGGCCGCAACATCGTCAGCGGGATCGTCAGCGGTGAAGAGGCCCGCTCGCTGGACAGCAGCCTGGAACTGGCCCGCAACACGTTGATCGCCAAGACCGGCCAGACATCCGGCGCCGGGCTGGCCGGCACCTTCGACGCGGTGCTGGTGGTTCCCGGCGACGGACCGCGGGCGGCGACCGCCGCCGGTCCGGTCGACCAGATCCCGCGGTCGCTGCGCGACTTCGTCAAGGCCGGTCAGGTCAGCTACCAGTACTCGACGGTCCGCACCGACGGCTTCTCCGGACCCGCGCTGCTGATCGGCACCCCGGCGCCGTCGCGGGTGACCAACCTCGAGCTGTACCTGATCTTCCCGCTCAACAGCGAGGAGAGCACGATCACCCTGGTGCGCGGCACCATGGCCACCGGCGGCCTGGTGCTGCTGGTGCTGCTGGCCGGCATCGCGCTGCTGGTCTCGCGGCAGGTGGTGCTGCCGGTGCGGTCGGCCTCGCGCATCGCCGAGCGGTTCGCCGAAGGCCATCTGTCCGAGCGGATGCCGGTGCGCGGCGAGGACGACATGGCCCGGCTGGCGGTGTCGTTCAACGACATGGCCGAGAGCCTGCAGCGCCAGATCACCCAGCTCGAGGAGTTCGGCAACCTGCAACGCCGGTTCACCTCCGACGTCAGCCACGAGCTGCGGACCCCGCTGACCACCGTGCGGATGGCCGCCGACCTGATCTACGACCACAGCGACGAGCTCGACCCGGCGCTGCGGCGCTCCACCGAGCTGATGGTCAACGAGCTCGACCGGTTCGAGACCCTGCTCAACGACCTGCTGGAGATCTCCCGGCACGACGCCGGTGTCGCCGAGCTGTCGGTGGAGGCGGTCGATCTGCGCTCGACGGTCAACAGCGCGCTGGGCAACGTCGGGCATCTGGCCGCCGACGCCGGTATCGAGCTGGTGGTCGACATGCCCGATGAGGAGATCATCGCCGAGGTGGACCCTCGGCGGGTCGAGCGCATCCTGCGCAACCTGATCGCCAACGCCATCGACCACGCCGAGCACAAGCCGGTGCGCATCCGGATGGCCGCCGACGAGGACACCGTCGCGGTGACCGTCCGCGACTACGGCGTGGGCCTGCGTCCCGGCGAGGAGAAGCTGGTGTTCAGCCGGTTCTGGCGCTCGGACCCGTCGCGGGTCCGCCAATCGGGGGGCACCGGACTCGGCCTGGCGATCAGCATCGAGGACGCCCGGCTGCATCAGGGCCGGCTGGAGGCGTGGGGCGAGCCGGGCAAGGGCGCCTGCTTCCGGTTGACCCTGCCGCTGGTGCGCGGGCACAAGGTCACCACCAGTCCGCTGCCCATGAAACCCGTTGCGGAACGACAACTTCGCCAGCGTGAACCGGCGGGGGAGAGCGTGTGACACGCCGGTTGCTGACCACTCTGCTGGTCGGGCTGGTAGCGCTGATGCCGGTGTCGTGTGCCGGAGTGCCCAATTCCTCAGCGCCACAAGCCATCGGGACGGTCGAGCGACCCGCGCCGAAGAATCTTCCCGAACCCAACCCGGGCATGGATCCCGACGAACTGCTCAGGGAGTTCCTCAAGGCCACCGCCGATCCCGCCAACCGTCACCTGGCGGCGCGCCAGTTCCTCACCGAGTCGGCCTCCAACGGGTGGGACGACCAGGGCAGCGCGTTGCTCATCGACAAGGTCGTGTTCGTCGAAACGCGGTCATCGGACAAGGTTTCGGTGGCGATGAAGGCCGACATCCTGGGCTCGCTGTCGGATGTGGGCGTCTTCGAGACCGCCGACGGTCAACTGCCCGATCCCGGCCCCATCGAACTGGTGCAGACACCCGGCGGCTGGCGGATCAACCGGCTGCCCAACGGGGTGTTCCTGGACTGGCAGCAGTTCCAGGCGACCTACAAACGCAACACGCTGTACTTCGTCGACCCGACCGGCAAGACCGTCGTCCCCGACCCCCGCTATGTGGCGGTGTCCGATCCGGACCAGCTCGCCACCGAACTCGTCACGAAACTGATCGCCGGCCCGCGCCCCGAGATGGCCAACACCGTCCGCAATCTGCTGGCGCCACCGGTGAAGCTCGTCGGCCCGGTGACCCGCGCCGACGGCGGCAAGACCGGGGTGGGGCGTGGCTACGGCGGCGCCCGCGTCGAACTGCAGAACCTCACCACGACCGACCCGCACAGCCGTCAACTGCTTGCCGCCCAACTGATCTGGACGCTGGCCCGCGCGGACATCAAGGGCCCGTATCTGATCAACTCCGACGGCGCGGCCCTGGACGACCGGTTCGCCGACGGGTGGGACACCACCGACGTGGCGGCAACCGATCCCGGTGCCGTCGACGGCGCGACGGCCGGCCTGCACGCGATCATGGGCGGTTCCCTGGTGGCGCTGGACGGTCAGCGGGCCACCAAGGTGCCCGGATCGTTCGGCGCGATGGGTGACCAGAAGTCTGCCGCGCTGTCGCGCAGCGGCCGCGACGTCGCGTCGGTGGTGACCCTGCGGGCCGGTGCGCCGGATGCGGCGTCGTCGCTGTGGATCGGGCCCGCCGGGGGGCAGTCGGTGGAGGGCACCGACGGACGGACGCTGTCGCGGCCGTCCTGGGCGCTCGACGATGCGGTCTGGGTGGTGGTGGACGGCATCAACGTCGTGCGGGTGATCCAGGAGGCGGCCTCCGGACAGCCGGCCCGCATCCCGGTCGACTCGGCCGCGGTGACCTCCCGGTTCCCGGGCGTCATCGCCGAACTGCAACTCTCGCGGGACGGCACCCGGGCCGCGATGGTGATCGAGGGCCAGGTGATCCTGGCCGGCGTGGAACAGACCCAAGGCGGCGAGTTCGCGCTGACCTACCCACGGCGCGTCGGCTTCGGCCTGGGTGACTCGGTGATATCGCTGTCGTGGCGCACCGGTGACGACATCGTGGTGACCCGTACCGACCCGGCCCATCCGGTGTCCTACGTCAACCTCGACGGGGTCAACTCCGACGGGCCGAGCAACAACCTGGTGCTGGCGGTGTCGGCGGTGGCGGCCAACCCGTCGGCGGTCTATGTCGCCGACGCCCGCGGTGTGCTGCAACTGTCCGGCACCAGCGCCGAGAAGGGCCAGGCGTGGTCCGATGTCCGGCCGTTCATGGTCCCCGGCACCGTGCCCGTGCTGCCAGGATGAGGAGGATCAGATGGCGCTACCCGGAGTGATCCGCCAGATCGGTTATGTGGTCCACGATTTCGATCAGGCCCTGGCCAGGTGGGTTGAACTGGGCGTGGGGCCGTGGTACGTCCTGCGCGGCATCGAGCAGTCCGGTCTGTATCGCGGCGAGCCGTGCACCGTGACGTTGACGCTGGCGTTCGCCAACAGCGGGGACATGCAGATGGAGGTGATCCATCAGGAGAACGACGCACCGTCGATCTACCGCGAGTTCACCGCCGCCGGCAATGACGGGTTTCACCAATTCGCCTACTGGGCCGAGGATTTCGATGCGGCGGTGGCGGCGGGAACGGCGGCGGGCTGGCCTGTGGTCTGGTCCGGTGGCGACGCGAAGTCGGCGCGTTACGTCTACTTCGAGGCACCGGCGGGCACGGCGACGGTCATCGAGCTGATGGAGCTCACCCCGACGACGATCGGTATGGCCGGGTTCGTCCGGTCGGCGGCGCAGAACTGGGATGGCAGCGAGCCGATTCGGACGTTGGGATAAGAGCCCGGTTATTCGACCAGGCGCCGCCGCATGGCCTCGGCCACCGCGGCGGCGCGGTCGTTGACGCCAAGCTTCTCGTAGAGGTGCTGCACATGGGTGCGCACCGTGGTCGGCGCCAGATGCAGCTGCCCGGCGATGTCGGGCACCGACAGCCCCTCGGCGATGAGCTTGATGATCTCGGCCTCCCGCGGCGACAACAAGGTGGCGTCGCCGCGGGTTCGTTGCCGCAACTCGTTGGCCAGGCCGCTGGCCAGTTCGGTGGGCACATATCCCGATCCGCCGGCACAGCTGATCACCGCGGCCACGATCTCGTCGCGGTCGGACTCCTTGGTCAGGTAACCGGCCGCACCGGCGGACAGCGCCTCGTACACCGTCGCGGGATCCTGGGTGGCGCTCAACAGCAGCACGTGGGTCGCCAAGCCGTCCCGGGCCACGGCCGCCACCACCGCCAGCCCGTCGAGTTCGGGCATCCGGTAGTCCAGCAGCGCCACCGCGGGCCGGTGCTCCCGGATCGCGTCCAGGGCGGCGCGTCCGTCACCGACCTCGGCGACGACCTGGATGCGACCGCTCTCCTTCATGGCGCTCACCACGCCCGCGCGATACATCGGGTGGTCGTCGCCGACCACGACGGTGACCAGCTCGGACTGTCGCGACATGGCGGCAATGTTCTCACGGCCGGGCCTATCCCGTGGTCAGTCCCGCCATGGCGACCCCGGGGTCGGCGTCACGGGTGTCATCAGGTCGTTGGTGCTGGTCGGCGCGAACGATCCGGACTGGTTTCCCCGGGTCACCTCGCCACCGGAGCTTCCCGGTGCCCGCGGAGCGTCGATGTGGGACAAGGCCATCGGCCCGCTGGCCTCGTTGATGGTGTTGCCGACGGCGACCACACCCATGGCGACGACCGCGGCGCCGCCGGTGATGAGAGCGACTCGCCTCATCGGTGAATTGGCTTTCATTGCTGTTTCTCCATTTCGGTTTGACGGGATTTCCTGTTCGAGGGGGATCAGAACCAGATCACGGCAGTTCCTTTCGGTTGTGTTGTGGCACAACGCAACTATCGGCTGCTGCGGGGACCGCCGGCATCCTGCGAACCGACCTGATCGTTGATGAACCGGGGTCCTGCGATCGGAGGATGCGGCGGTGTCATGTCGGACTCCGCAGCGAGAATGAGCAGCGTGCTCGACCTGATCCTGCCGCTGGAGTGCGGCGGTTGCGGCGCGCCGTCCACCAGGTGGTGTGACGCGTGCGCGGCCGCCCTCGACGTCCGATCCGACGAACCCCACGTCGTCAGCCCCCGCATCGACCCCGGCGTGGCCGTGTTCTCCCTCGGCCGCTACGCCGGCCCGCGCCGCCAGGCCGTCGTCGCGCTGAAGGAACACGGCCGGCGCGACCTCACCGTCCCGCTGACGCGCGCCATGGCGCTGGGCATCCATCGCCTCATCTGCTGGGGCCTGCTCGACCTGCCGTGCACCGTGGTCCCCGCACCCACCCGGCGCTCCGCGGCCCGGCGCCGCGGCGGCGATCCCGTGACCCGGATCGCGCACGC
Organism: uncultured Actinomycetota bacterium; assembly: GCA_963753095.1. Taxonomy (GTDB): domain Bacteria; phylum Actinomycetota; class Actinomycetes; order Mycobacteriales; family Mycobacteriaceae; genus Mycobacterium. The sequence continues at coordinate 117,755 of CAVWBC010000010.1, read as the reverse complement.
CGCGACCACGGCCCATCCCGACCTCGCCGTCGTCGCGGCCCTGCGGACCCGGGCGTTCGTCCGCGACTCGGTCGGGCTGACGGGCACCGAACGCGAGCGCAACATCGCCGGCCGGGTGCGCCTGGTCCGGCCGGTGCGCGGCGAGGTCCTGCTGGTCGACGACGTCGTCACCACCGGTGCCACCGCCCGCGAAGCCGTGCGCACCCTGCACGCTGCCGGGGCGCGAGTGACGGCTGTGCTCACCCTCGCGAACGCCTGACCCGAGCCGGATCGTTGGTCCCCGTGACCGGGGTCCAAAGAACACCGAATCTGGTGCGCCGAAAAGGTGGCACCGCCCCATGAACAACGACTACCGTCGGGGCCAACACACCGTGAACACATCACGGGGCGGTCCAGCAACGGACCCGCTACTTCGCCGACCACGGTAGGAGGTGAATTCCTCGACTCCTGGCGCCGGCGGGTGGAAGTCCGCGTCGATCCTGTCCGGCGCATGTCATCGATGACAGGCCGGGCACGCCTGAGCGCGTGCAACCCGCAGAAGAAACGAGTTGTGAAGCATGTCAACCCAATCCGTGAATTCCGGTCCGCTTGTGGCTGATGCCGACGACACCTCCGAAGCCGCACCCAAGTCCGACATCCAGGTGACCGGACGCAACGTCGAGATTCCCGACCACTACCGCGTCTACGTTGCGCAGAAGCTCGCCCGCCTCGAACGGTTCGATCGCACGATCTACCGCTTCGATGTCGAGCTGGAGCATGAACGCAACCGCCGCCAGCGCAAGAACTGCCAGCACGTCGAGATCACCGCGCGCGGACGCGGGCCGGTCGTCCGTGGCGAGGCGTGCGCCGACAGTTTCTACGGCGCCTTCGAGGCCGCCGTCCACAAACTCGAGAACCGGCTGAGGCGCAGCAAGGACCGCCGCAAGGTGCACTACGGCGACAAGACGCCGGTCTCACTGCACGAGGCCACGGCCGCGGCCCCGCTGCTCGACACCGCCGAGGCGTTCAAGCCAGACGGTGCCGCCACGCCCGCCGCGGCGGTCGAGGATCACGAGCCCGGCCGCGTCGTGCGCACCAAGGACCACCCGGCCAAGCCGATGACCGTCGACGACGCCCTCTACGAGATGGAGCTGGTCGGGCACGATTTCTTCCTGTTCCACGACAAGGAATCCGATCGCCCGTCGGTGGTCTACCGCCGGCACGCCTACGACTACGGGCTGATCAGGCTGTCCTGAGGGCCGGTCGGCCGCGTCACCTAGGATGGAGTACGCCCGAGACTCCAATTCCAAGGGAAAACACTGTGCTGTCGAAGTTACTGCGCCTCGGTGAAGGTCGCATGGTCAAGCGCCTCAAGGGGGTGGCTGACTATGTCAACTCGCTGTCTGATGACGTGGAGAAGCTCACCGACGCCGAGCTGCGGGCCAAGACCGATGAGTTCCGCAAGCGCGTCGCCGGCGGCGAGGGCGTCGACGACCTGCTGCCGGAGGCCTTCGCGGTGGCCCGGGAGGCCGCCTGGCGGGTGCTGTCCCAGCGCCACTTCGACGTCCAGGTGATGGGTGGCGCGGCCCTGCACTTCGGCAACGTCGCCGAGATGAAGACCGGTGAGGGCAAGACGCTGACCTGCGTGCTGCCCGCCTACCTCAACGCGCTGGCCCGCAACGGTGTGCATGTCGTCACGGTCAACGACTACCTGGCCAAACGCGACAGCGAGTGGATGGGCCGGGTGCACCGCTTCCTGGGCCTCGACGTCGGCGTGATCCTGTCCGGGATGACCCCCGACGAGCGGCGGGCGTCCTACGGCGCCGACATCACCTACGGCACCAACAACGAGTTCGGCTTCGACTACCTGCGTGACAACATGGCGCACTCGGTCGAAGAGATGGTGCAGCGCGGTCACCACTACGCGATCGTCGACGAGGTCGACTCGATCCTCATCGACGAGGCCCGCACCCCGCTGATCATCTCCGGTCCCGCCGACGGCGCCTCGCACTGGTACACCGAGTTCGCCCGGCTCGCCCCGCTGATGGAGAAGGACGTCCACTACGAGGTCGACATTCGCAAGCGGACCGTCGGCGTGCACGAGATCGGCGTCGAGCTCGTCGAGGACCAGCTGGGCATCGACAACCTCTACGAGGCCGCCAACTCACCCCTGGTGAGCTACCTGAACAACTGCCTGAAGGCCAAGGAGCTCTTCCAGCGCGACAAGGACTACATCGTCCGCAACGGCGAAGTGCTGATCGTCGACGAGTTCACCGGACGCGTCCTGCTGGGCCGCCGCTACAACGAGGGCATGCACCAGGCCATCGAGGCCAAGGAGAACGTCGAGATCAAGGCCGAGAACCAGACGCTGGCCACGATCACCCTGCAGAACTACTTCCGCCTCTACGACAAGCTCGCCGGCATGACCGGCACCGCCGAGACCGAGGCCGCCGAGCTGCACGAGATCTACAAGCTCGGCGTGGTGACGATCCCGACCAACCGGGAGATGATCCGCAAGGACCAGACCGACCTGATCTACAAGACCGAGGAAGCCAAGTACATCGCGGTCGTCGACGACGTCTCCGAGCGCTTCGAGAAGGGCCAGCCGGTCCTGATCGGCACCACCAGCGTCGAGCGCTCCGAGTATCTGTCGCGGCAGTTCCAGAAGCGGCGCATACCGCACAACGTGCTGAACGCGAAGTACCACGAGCAGGAGGCCGGCATCATCGCCGAGGCCGGCCGGCGCAGTGCGATCACCGTGGCCACCAACATGGCCGGCCGCGGCACCGACGTGGTGCTCGGCGGCAACGTCGACTTCCTCACCGACGTGCGGCTGCGCGAGCGCGGCCTGGACCCGGTCGAGACACCGGACGAGTACGAGGCGGCCTGGCACGAGGAGCTGCCGAAGGTCAAGGCCGAGGCGGCCAAGGAGGCCGAGGACGTCATCGCCGTCGGCGGTCTCTACGTGTTGGGCACCGAGCGGCACGAGTCGCGGCGCATCGACAATCAGCTGCGCGGCCGCTCCGGTCGCCAGGGTGACCCCGGCGAGTCGCGGTTCTACCTCTCACTCGGCGACGAGCTCATGAAGCGCTTCAACGGCGAAACGCTGGAAAGCCTGCTGAACCGCCTCAACCTGCCCGACGACGTGCCGATCGAGGCCAAGATGGTCACCCGCGCCATCAAGAGCGCGCAGACCCAGGTCGAGCAGCAGAACTTCGAGATCCGCAAGAACGTCCTCAAGTACGACGAGGTGATGAACCAGCAGCGCAAGGTCGTCTACGCGGAGCGCCGCCGGATCCTGGAGGGCGAGAACCTGCAGCAGCAGGCCCACGACATGCTGGTCGACGTCGTCACCGCCTACGTCGACGGCGCCACCGCCGAGGGCTACGCCGAGGACTGGGACCTCGAGCAGCTGTGGACCGCGCTGAGGCAGCTCTATCCGGTCGGGATCGACCACCATGACCTGCTCAACTCCGACGCGGTCGGGGAGCCCGGCGAGCTGACCCGCGAAGAGCTGCTCGACGCGCTGATCGCCGACGCCGAAAAGGCTTACGCCAAGCGGGAAGCCGATCTCGAGGCGCTGGCCGGCGAGGGCGCGATGCGCCAGCTCGAGCGCAACGTGCTGCTCAACGTCATCGACCGCAAGTGGCGCGAGCACCTCTACGAGATGGACTACCTCAAGGAGGGCATCGGCCTGCGGGCCATGGCGCAGCGCGACCCGTTGGTCGAGTACCAGCGCGAGGGCTACGACATGTTCATCGGCATGCTCGAGGGCCTCAAGGAGGAGTCGGTCGGCTTCCTGTTCAACGTCCAGGTCGAGGCGGTGCCGCCGACGCCGGCGGTGGGAACGGTGCAGGCCCCGCAGGGGCTCGCCGATCTCGCGGCCGCCGCAGCAGAGTCAGCCCACCGAGCCGGCCCCGCCGGCCCCCGAGCCGGCGCCCGCCGCGCTGCGGGCCAAGGGGCTCGACGGCGACGACTCGCGGCAGCTGACCTACAGCGGACCGGCCGAGGACGGCTCGGCCGAGGTGAAGCGCAACGGCGGCGGCGGCGGCCAGAAGGCGGCGGCGGTCTCGGGCACGCGCAAGGAGCGCCGCGAGGCGGCCCGTCGCCAGGCCAAAGAGCAGAAGACGCTGCGCCGCAGCTAGCCGATATGCAGGGCGACCACCTGCCAGCGCGGACCGGCGATGGTGGTGACCTGCTCCACCCGGCAGGCGATGGCATGCACCCGCTCTCCGCGCGTGTAGGTCGCGGCCACCTCGGCCGCGACGCCCGCCGTCCCGATGGGCTGCACCCGCATCCGGCGCAGCCGCGCGGCACCGCCACCGTTTCGGCGCGCCACCGACAGCAGCGAGTCGACCAGCCCGCCGGCCAGCAGGGGCCGCAGCTGGGCCACGGGCCGGCGCCGGTCGATGACCTCCAGCACCCGGCGCAGGGCGGCGTCGGCGAAGGCGCCGGCGGCCTGAATACTCGCGGTCTCCGGTGGTGGCGGCGCGGGGTGCCGGCTGGCGCGGCTTCGCGGTAGGCGGCCGCGGTACGGCGAACGCGGTGGTTCCCGGGCGGTTGCGCAACAGCGGCGGTTCGTAGTCGGCGACCGGAACCACGCTGGGTACAACGCTGCTGGGGTCGATGGACAACAGGCACTCTCCATGGTCGGTCGACGGGGACCGGCCGCTGGAGAGGTGCGGGCCGTGCCGAAATGATGGCACAGCAGGCGCCGGCAGGTATGCACCCGTGATGCGCTGGGTACGCGTTGACGGTTACCGTGGGCACGTTCGATGGGGCTCGGTGAGGGGATAGCGCGACGATGGTGACTCGGTTGTCAGCATCGGACGCGTCGTTCTATCAGCAGGAGAACACCTCGACACCGATGTATGTGGGGTCGCTGTCGATCCTGCGCAAGCCCCGGACCGGCCTTCCCTACGACGCGCTACTAGAGACGATCGAGCGGCGGCTGCCGCAGATTCCGCGCTATCGCCAGAAGATCCGTGAGGTGACGCTCGGGCTGGCCCGGCCGGTGTGGGTGGACGACCCCGAATTCGACATCACCTACCACGTGCGCCGATCGGCGCTGCCCTCGCCGGGGAGCGACACCCAGCTGCACGAGCTGATCGCGCGGCTGGGGTCACGGCCACTGGACCGATCCCGGCCGCTGTGGGAGATGTACCTGATCGAGGGCCTGGCCAAGAACCGGCTGGCGCTCTACACCAAGACGCATCAGGCTTTGGTGAACGGCATGACCGCGTTGGAGATCGGCCACGTCGTCGCCGACCGCTCCCAGCGGCCGCCGCAGTTCGGGGAGGACATCTGGATCCCCGGTCGCGAACCCAGCGAACGTGAGCTGCTGCTCGGAGCCGTCGGCGACTGGCTGGCCCGCCCCGGAATGCAGCTGCAGGCCGTTCGCTCCGCGGTCACCAACAGTGCCGAGCTGGGCGATCTGGTCCGGCGGATGACCGATGTGGCACGGACCGTGGCGCGCGGCACCGCGCCGAACAGCCCCCTGAACACGAAGGTGTCGCGCAACCGGCGGTTCACCGTGGCCAGCGGCCGGTTGGCGGACTACCGGCTGGTGCGCTCCCGGTACGACTGCGACGTCAACGACGTGGTGCTGGCGGTGATCGCCGGCGCGCTGCGCAACTGGCTGCTGTCCCGCGGGGAACCGGTGAGCACCACCTCGACGGTGCGGGCGATGGCCCCGACCTCGGTGTACCCGGAGGCCGATCTGGAGCTGTCCGGTCCGGGGCAGGCGATCAGAGAGGTGGCGCCGTTCCTGGTGGACCTGCCGGTCGGGGAGGGTAATGCGGTGGTGCGGCTCTCACAGATCGCGCACGCCACCGAGTCGCATTCCGCGGCCGCGAGCCTGGTGGACGCCCGTACCATCGTGACCCTGTCCGGGTTCGCGCCCCCGACTCTGCACGCGATGGGCACCCGGGTCGCCACCCAGTTCTCGGCGCGCCAGTTCAATCTGCTGATCACCAACGTCCCGGGGCCGCAGTCACAGATGTATCTGGCCGGAACGAAGCTGCTGGAGACCTATGCGGTTCCGCCGCTGCTGCACAACCAGGTGCTGGCGATCGGTGTGACGTCCTACTGCGGGAGGCTGTATTTCGGCATCAACGCCGACCGCGACGCGATGAGTGACGTCGACGTGCTGCCCGGGCTGTTGGCCGAATCGCTCGAGGAACTGCTGGAAGCCGCACAGTAGATTACGATTCCGCCGTGAGCAAGGTCGATTCCAACGGTGACGCATCCGCCAAGAAGGCGGGCGGCAAGATCCGTAAGTCCGTCTACAACGCCGAATTGTTCCGACTGCAAACCGAATTGGTGAAGTTGCAGGAGTGGGCCAAGGCGACCGGCGCGCGGATCGTGGTGATCTTCGAGGGCCGTGACGCCGCCGGCAAGGGCGGGACGATCAAGCGGATCACCGAATACCTCAGCCCCCGTGTCGCGCGGATCGCCGCCCTGCCGGCACCCACCGAGCGGGAAAAAGGCCAGTGGTACTACCAGCGCTACATCGAGCACCTGCCGGCCCGCGGCGAGATCGTGCTGTTCGACCGGTCCTGGTACAACCGGGCCGGCGTGGAGATGGTGATGGGATTCTGCACGCCGCAGGAACATACGTTGTTCCTGCGTCAGACCCCGATCTTCGAACAGATGCTCATCGACGACGGGATCATCCTGCGCAAGTACTGGTTCTCGGTGTCCGACGACGAGCAGTTGCACCGGTTCAAGTCCCGGCGCAAGGACCCGTTGCGGCGGTGGAAGCTCTCGCCGATGGACCTGGAGTCGGTGTACCGCTGGGAGGAGTACTCCCGGGCCAAGGACCAGATGATGGTGCACACCGACGTCCCGGCCAGTCCGTGGTTCGTGGTGGAGTCCGACATCAAGAAGCACGCGCGGCTCAACATGATCGCGCACCTGTTGGGCAGTATCGACTACAGCGAAGTGGACCATCCGGACGTCGAGCTGCCCAAACGACCGTTGATCGGCAACTATCACCGGCCTCCGCGCGAACTCATGACCTATGTCGATGATCACGTCGCGACGTTGACGGGTGACAAGGAGAACGGCGCTAGTCTCGCCTGATGCGGGTCTACATCCCGGCCACGCTGGCCATGCTGCAACGGCTGGTCGCCGACGAATCGCTGCAGCCGCTGAGCGGCACGGCGTTCGCGGTGACTCCGACGCTGCGCGAGTCCTACGCCGAGGGCGACGACGAGGAACTGGCCGAGGTGGCCCTGGGCGAGGCGGCCCTCGCGTCGCTGCGGCTGCTGGCGGCCGAGTCCGTGTCCGATCTCCCGCTGCGTCGCGCCGTCGTCGTCGCCGACGCGCCCGATCATCTGGTGACCCCGAGACCGGATCTGGACGACGCCGTGGTGCGGGTCGACGGGCGGGTGGGCCTGGACCAGGTGGTCGCCGCCTACGTTGACAACGCCGACGCCGAACCGGCGGTGCAGGCCGCCGTCGACGTCGTCGACCAGGCCGATCTGGGGGACGAGGATGCGGAGTTCACCGTCGGCGACGCGCAGGACCACAGCCTCGCCTGGTACGCCACCCAGGAGCTGCCGTTCCTGCTCGAACTGCTGTGAGGACCTGGATACGGGACCGTAGGTTACGGTACCGTAGGTTGATGGCGAAGAATCAGGTCAAAGTCAGCGCCAACGTCGTCGACACCGTCCGCCCCCGCGTCGCCGGGGCCGGTAAGCATCCCGCCGTGGACGCCCTGCGGTCGCTCGCCAGCCGGGTCACCGCGCCGCTGTTGCCGGACGACTATCTGAAGCTGGCCAACCCGTTGTGGTCGGCGCGGGAGTTGCGCGGCCGGGTCATCGAGGTCCGCCGCGAGACCGAGGACTCGGCGACGCTGGTGATCAAGCCCGGGTGGGGTTTCGCCTTCGACTATCAGCCGGGTCAGTACATCGGGATCGGCCTGCTGATGGAGGGCCGGTGGCGCTGGCGGTCGTACTCGCTGACGTCGAGCCCGGTGTCGTCGAGCAGAGGGCCCCGCACCATCTCCATCACGGTCAAGGCGATGCCGGAAGGTTTCCTGTCCACCCATCTGGTCGGCGGCGTCGCACCCGGCACCATCGTCCGGCTCGCCGCGCCCCAGGGCAATTTCGTCCTGCCCGATCCCGCACCGGCGTCGGTGCTGTTCGTGACCGCCGGCTCCGGGATCACCCCGGTGATGTCGATGCTGCGGACGCTGGCCCGCCGCGACCAGATCGGCGACATCGTGCACCTGCACTCGGCGCCGACCGAAGCCGAGGTGATGTTCGCCGCCGAACTCGCCGAGCTGGGCCGCAGCCATGACGGATACCGGCTGACCGTGCGCACCACCCGCAGCCAGGGCCGGCTCGACCTGACGCGACTCGACGCTCAGGTGCCGGATTGGCGCGATCGCCAGACCTGGGCCTGCGGCCCGGAGGGCATGCTCAACGACGCCCAGAAGCTTTGGGCGGCAGCCGGTTTAGTCGATCACCTGCACTTGGAGCGATTCGCCGCCGCCCGCGTCGGCATCCGTGGGACCGGTGGCACGGTGACCTTCGAGCGCAGCGGCAAGACCGTCGTCGCCGATGCCGCGACCTCGCTGATGGACGCCGGCGAACAGGCCGGGGTTCGGATGCCGTTCGGCTGCCGCATGGGCATCTGCCAGTCCTGTGTGGTGAGCCTGGTCGACGGCCATGTCCGCGATCTGCGCTCCGGTGCCGAGCACGAACCGGGCACTCGCGTGCAGACCTGCATATCGGCCGCATCGGGAGATTGTGTGCTCGATATCTAAGGTTTACTGGCTGGTAACCTACGGGTACGTAGGTTACGGTAGCGTAGGTACGAGAGAGGGGGCGCGACGATGGCAATCACAGACGTCGAGGTGTTCGCACACCTCACCGAGGCCGACATCGAAAGCCTGGCCGTTGAGCTCGACAGCATCCGTGCCGACATCGAAGACTCCCGTGGCGCGCGGGACGCTCGCTACATCCGCCGCACCATCGCCGCGCAGCGCGGCCTCGAGGTGGCCGCCCGGCTGATGCTGGCCGCCAGCTCGAAGCGCTCGGCGTGGTGGGCCGGCACGGTGACACTCGGCGTGGCCAAGATCATCGAGAACATGGAGGTCGGCCACAACGTCATGCACGGCCAGTGGGATTGGATGAACGATCCCGAGATTCACTCCTCGACGTGGGAGTGGGACATGAGCGGGGCGTCCAAGCACTGGCGGTTCACCCACAACTTCATGCACCACAAGTACACCAACATTCTCGGCATGGACGACGACGTGGGCTACGGCGTGCTGCGGGTGACGCGCGACCAGCGCTGGCGGCCGTTCAACCTCTACGGCAACCTGCTGTTCAATACGCTGCTGGCGATCGGGTTCGAGTGGGGCGTCGGTCTGCAGCACCTCGAACTCGGCAAGATCTTCAAGGGCCGCGACGACCGGCAGGCCACCCTCAACCGGGTGCGCGAGTTCGGCGTCAAGGCCGGCAGCCAGGTGCTCAAGGACTACGTCGCCTATCCGGCGGTCACGTCGCTGTCGCCCGGCGCCACCTACCGCTCGACGGTGACCGCCAACGCGGTGGCCAACGTGATCCGCAACGTCTGGGCCAACGCCGTCATCTTCTGCGGCCACTTCCCCGACGGCGCAGACAAATTCACCAAGACCGACATGGTGGGCGAGAGCAAGGGCCAGTGGTATCTGCGCCAGATGCTGGGCAGCGCCAACTTCGAGGCCGGCCCGGCGCTGAGGTTCATGAGCGGCAACCTGTGCCACCAGATCGAGCATCATCTGTATCCCGATCTGCCGAGTAACCGGCTGCACGAGATCTCGATCCGGGTGCAGCAGCTCTGCGACAAGTACGACCTGCCCTACACCACCGGTTCGTTCCTGGTGCAGTACGGCAAGACGTGGCGCACGATCGCCAAACTGTCACTGCCGGACCGTTTCCTGCGCGACACCGCCGACGACGCTCCGGAGACCCGCAGCGAGCGGATGTTCGCCGAGCTCGAGCCGGAATTCGGTGCCACCGATCCACGGACCGGCCGCAAGCGCGGACTGCGAACGGCGGTCGCCACGGTGCGCGCCTGGCGCGCCGAGAAGCGCACGGCCAAAGCCGCGTAGCGCTTCCGCTAGCTCGTTTTGCGGCGTAATGACCTGGCTGGTGCCACGATGTCGTTGTGGCAAGCGGTGGGGGCCCGCTGATATCTGATGAGGCCGTGACATGACGGCCTGCGCGACACCATGTGCGTCATGCGGCACAGAGTTGACTGGGGGCGACAGGTTCTGTCGCGAATGTGGCGCCGCGGTCCGGACTCGTGGCGTCGCCGAGTACAAGCAGGTCACCGTCTTGTTCGCCGACGTGGTGCACTCGATGGATCTCGCCGCGGCCGTGGGTGCAGAGCGGCTGCGCGAGATCATGTCTGCGCTGCTCGACTGTTCGGCCGCGGTGGTCCATCGCTACGGCGGGACCTTGGACAAGTTCACCGGTGACGGGATCATGGCCGTTTTCGGCGCGCCGGAGGCGTTGGAGGATCACGCGCTCCGCGCCTGCCTCGCTGCTCTGGATCTGCAACGCGAGGCTGAGCGACTGGCCGCAGAAGTGCGGCGACGCGATGGCGCGGGGCTGAGACTTCGCGTCGGACTGAATTCCGGTCAGGTGATCGCCGGCGAGATCGGCTCGGCTGCAGGAAGTTACACGACCATCGGTGAACAGGTCGGCATGGCTCAGCGCATGGAATCGGTGGCGCCGGCCGGGGCGGTGATGGTCAGTGAGTCCACGGCTCGGCTTGTCCAGAACGCGCTCGTACTGGATACGCCCGAACTCGTCCAAGTCAAAGGACTGGCAGCGTTGGTAACTGCCCGGCGTCTGGTGGGCGTCGGTGCCTCGGCCGTCAATCGCCACGGTGCGCTACCCCTGGTGGGCCGGCGTTGGGAGCTGAGTACGGTCGCCGGCATCTTCGACGAAGCCATGAACGGGGCCGGGTCGATTCTCAACATCGTCGGACCGGCCGGCATGGGCAAGAGTCGCATCGTCCGCGAAACGGCGACGATGGCTGCCCAGCGTGACGTGCCCGTGTTCACCACCTACTGCGAATCTCATACCAGTGACATACCTTTTCGCGCGGTCTCGCGGCTCTTGCGGGTCAGCATGGGTATCGATCACATGGACGCGTCCTCCGGTCGGGTGGAGGTCCGTGCCCGATTCCCAGACGCCGGCGCGGATGATCTGACCCTGCTCGACGACCTGCTCGGGATTCGCGAGGCCGACGTGCCTCTGCCGGAGGTCGCGCCCGGACGCCCGCCGGCGCAGACTCGTTGCCCTCATCAACTCGGCGTCGCTGACGCGCGCTGAACCTGCCGTGTACGTCATCGAGGACGCCCACTGGATCGATGAGGCCAGCGAGGCGCTGCTGTCCGACTTCTTCGCGGTGATGCAACAAACGCCATCGCTGGTACTCGTCACCTATCGCCCGGAGTACCGCGGTGTGCTCAGTCAGATTTCCTGGGCGCAAACAATTGCCCTCCGCGCGTTGAGCAGCGAGTCCACCTCGACGATGACCATCGGCCTGCTCGGCCCGGACCCGGCGCTGGCCGCTCTGGCCGCGAAGATCTCGGAACGAACATCGCGGAATTGACCAACAGTCTTCTCGGCCCCGATCCAGCGTTAGCCCCCTCGCTAAGATCGCTGAGCGCGCCTCCGGTAATCCGTTCTTCGCTGAAGAGATCGTGCGCGACCTTGCCGAGCGCGGTGTGTTGCAGGGCACGACCGGGTGAGTACCTGCTGTGCGGCGAGGTCTCCGATGTCGAGGTACCGGCAACGGTGCAAGCCGCGATCGCCGCGCGCATAGACCGGCTTGCAGCCCCGCTGCGAAACGCACCTTGCAGGCCGCATCCGTCATCGGAGAGCGTTTCGTCGCCGATCTGCTTGCTGTCGCTCGTCGATCACGTTGACGTGAGCGTCGCTGATCGAGGTGGACCTCATCGACCAGATCCGGTTCACTCCGTTCGCCGAATACGCCTTCCGTCATCCGTCTGATCCGCGCGGTGGCGTATGAGTCGCAGCTCACAGCCGACCGCGACTCAACTCCACCGGCGCCTTGCTGCCGCGATCGAGAACAGCATCCGGCGGCGGCCGACGAGAACGCCGCGCTGATCGCGGAGCATCTGGAGACCGCTGGTGACCTGCTTGCCGCCCACGACTGGCACATGCGTGCCGGGGCCTGGTTGACCTTCCGCGACTTTGCCGCCGCCTACGCCAGTTGGCGCAGAGCGCAGCAGGTGGCCGATCGATTGCCCGACGACGATCCCGACCGGCCAGGATGCAGATCGAGCCGCGCAGCCAGATGGCCGGGCGAGCCTGGCGTCGGGTGTCAACGGCGGAATGGTCGATCCCGGGTTCGAAGAACTGCGAGGAGTTGTGTGACGTCGCCGGTGACACAGCGTCGCTGGCCTTGGGGATGGCCGGACTGGTTACCGAACAAGTCATGTACGGGCGGCGCCTGGAAGCGGCTCAGTCGGCGGACGAATTAGCGCAGTTACTGGAGCGCATCGACAATCCGACTGCTCACTATCGCGCTGTCCCTGTGCATCATGTCCGCCGAAACTCGAAGCAGGCGAAGCTGCGCAAGGTACTCAGGTTGACGGAGAAGCGTCATCGACTCTGGCGGCTGGGGACTCGGCAATGGGTAACCTGGTGTTCGAGGCGCCGCTAGCGCTGGCCCTGGCGATTCGGGGCGTTGCGCGGTACAGCCTGGGAATCGCCGAGCTGGACAGCCGATTTCCACCGAGCCGTCGACATGGCGCGCTTGAATGACCCGATGACGTTGTCCGCCGTCATGTGGTACGCGTATCGCGATCGGTATCTCCCATGGCGTGGTGGCGCCCGGTCGCACAGGCATTGCGCGATACAGCCGAATTGCTTTCTCTCGCTGAGCAATCCGGTGACGACTACGTCCTGGACTCAGCCCGGGCAAGTCGAGGGATGACCCTGATCAACCACGGCGGGGATCAGACGGCCGTCGGCCTCGAGATGCTCGAGAAGACTCTCGAATCGGACCCGGAATAACCAAGTTCGCCAAGATGGCCCTTCCGGCCATTGAGATCCATATCGCCCGGGAGAAGATCCGGACCGGCGCGATCCCCGAAGCCATCGAAATCGCCCGGTGCGGCGCTGGCCGAGTTGATCGATACCGGCGGATGGATATGGGTCGGACCGGCCACCGCCGGTCTGGTTGAGGCGCTGTTGATCCGCGGTACCGCTGCGGATCTCGACGAGGCGCGTGTCACGCACCGACGCGCTGGCCGCACTCCCGGCCGACCCGGAGTTTGTCCTCCATCAGATCTGGCTGGCGCGACTGCGCGCCCTGATCGCCCGAGCCGAGGGCAACGAGTCGCACTACCGCGACTGCCGCGACGCCTATCGCGCGATGGCGCAACGCCTGGGCTTCCACGGCCACATCGCCATGGCTGAGGCAATGCCGTGATCGGTTGTCCTCGATGCGACACGACGGTCGCGGACACCGCCAGGTTCTGCTCGGAGTGCGGTTCGGCAATGAGCCAGGTTCCGTCCAGCGCTGAGTACAAGCAGGTTACGGTGCTGTTCGCCGATGTCGTCCGGTCGATGGATCTGGCCGCAGCGGTGGGCCCGGAGCGGCTGCGCGAGATCATGTCCGGATTGTTTGACAGCGCCACTGCGGTGGTGAAGCGGTATGGCGGGACGGTGGACAAGTTCACCGGCGATGGCATCATGGCCGTATTTGGCGCCCCAATCACTCTGGAGGACCACGCCTTTCGCGCCTGCCTCGCCGCCTGCACTCTGAGATTCGGCATCAGGCGAGCACGGTCAACCTCCGGATCGGTCTCAACTCCGGTCAGGTCATCGCGGGCGAAATCGGATCGGGAGCGGGAAGTTACACCGCGATCGGTGAGCAGGTCGGGATGGCCCAGCGGATGGAGGCGGCGGCTCCGCTCGGTGGAGTGCTGCTCAGCCGATCCACTGCTCAGTTGGTTGAAGATGCTGTGCTGCTGGGCGAATGGGAAGCCGTGGAGATCAAGGGCTCCGACACCCCGGTGCCGGCTCGGCGACTACTGGGTATCGCCGAGCACCGACGACACGCACACTCTGAATCCCAGCTGGTCGGGCGCGCCTGGGAGGTCAACACCGTTCGCGCCGTCCTCGACGAGGCGGTCGACGGCGCCGGGTGCGTGGTGGGTGTCATGGGACCCCCGGGTATCGGGAAGAGCCGGCTGGCTCGGAGGTCGCGGCGGAGGCGGTGCGGCGCGGCATCAGGTGTTCACGACCTACTGCGAGTCACACAGCAGTGAGGTCCCGTTTCATGTATTGGCCCGAATGGTCAAGTCCGCCAGTGGTATCGGTGATCTGGATGGTGATGAAGCTCGAGCGCGCATCCGCGAGCAGTTCCCCGGAGTTGACCCCGATGACCTGCTGCTTCTGGAGGATCTGGCGGGAATCGCCGGAAGTTCGCAGTCACGTTATGAGATCGCGCCGGACGCCCGCCGGCGAAGGCTGACCGCGCTGATAAACGGCGCGTGGCTGGCGCGTTCCGGGCCCGCGCTATATGTGATCGAGGATGCTCACTGGATCGACCAGGCTAGCGAGTCGATGCTTGCGGAGTTCCTGGCCGTCATTCCACAGACCTCGTCGTTGGTCCTCATCACCTATCGCCCCGAGTACAGCGGAGCACTGTCCCGGCTGCCGGGGGCGCAAACGATCGCCCTGCGCCCACTGAGTAGAGCCCACGCCGCGACGCTGACCGCTCAACTGCTTGGCGATGACGCCTCCGTCGCCGCGTTGGCCGGCCAGGTGACCGAGCGCGTCGGGTAATCCGTTCTTCGCTGAAGAGATGGTGCGCGACCTTGCCGAGCGCGGTGTGTTGCAGGGCAGACCGGTGGGTACGTGCTGTGCGGCGAGGCCTCAGATGTCGAGGTACCGGCAACGTGCAAGCCGCGATCGCTGCGCGCATCGACCGGCTCGCCGCCCGCGCGAAACGGACGCTTAAGGGCGCATCAGTCATCGGCGAGCGTTTCGTCGCCGCTCTGCTGGCGGGCTTCTCGACGATCCGGACTTGTCCCCGCTATCGAGGCGGAGTTCATCGACCAGGTGCGGTTCACCCCGTCGGCGGGGTACGCCTTCCGTCATCCGCTGATCCGCACGGTGGCCTACGAATCACAATTGAACTCCGACCGCGCGAAATTCCACCGGCGACTTGCAACGGCGATCGAGACACAGGATTCGGCCGAGGGGAACGCGGCGATCATCGCGGAACATCTGGAGACCGCCGGTGATCTGCTTGCGGCCTTCGACTGGCACATGCGAGCCGCGACCTGGTCCCTTCCGAGATTTCGCCGCAGCACAACTCAGTTGGCGCCGGGCGCAGCATGTGGCCGATCGGCTGCCCGACAGCGATCCACAACGGGCGGCCATGCGCATCGGCCCCCGCACGCTGCTGTGCGGGCCGCGGCCCGCGGCGGCCGAAGCAGCAGCGACCCCGCCTTCGAGGAATTGCGCGATCTCTGCACAGCGGCCGGCGATCAGCGGTCCTTCGCGATCGGCATGGCCGGGATGGTGACCGCCAGACTCATGAACGTCCAGCGTCGCGAAGCCTTGGATCTGACCAACGATCTGATCGGCTCCTTGACTCGATCGGCGATCCCACGTGCCAATTGCCTTGTCCTTCCTGACGATGGCGTCCAAGCACGAAGTCGGCGAGATGACGAGGTTCTTCGTCTGGCCCAGCAGGCTTTCGATCTGGCCGGCGGTGACCCGCCCAGGGGCAATCTGGTTTTCGGATCACCTCTGGCCCTGCCATCACCATGCGCGGCATCGCCCGCTTGAGGTTGGGGATGCCGGGCTGGAAGTCCGATCTTCCGCGGCATTTCGACCGCAGCTGCTGTCGAACCTATCTCCTTGACCACGGCGCACTTCTACGCCCACATCACCGCGATGAGCTACGGGGTGCTGCCGGCCGACGCCACTGCGTGCACGCCACTGCCGAATCCATGCGAGCCGCCGAACAGTGCGGCGACGATTTCACACTTCTTCTCTCGCGATCGGTTCGCGGGGTGACTCTCGCCCAGCGGGGCGGTGCCACCCGGGAGGCCGGGCTTGAATTGCTCATCTCGATGCGCCAATCCGCACTGAACGAGCGGTTCACATTGCCCTCGGTGCCGATCACCGAAACCTACCTCGCCCGGAGAAGCTCAGGATCGGCGACGTCGATGAGGCCATGGAATCAGCTGCGGCCTCGTCGACGATCTGGCCGCGGGCGGATCGATATGGCTGGGGCCCGCTGCCGGGGTCCTGGTCGAAGCATTCGTGAACCGCGGCACCCAGGAGACCTGGACGATGCGAAAGCAGCTATCGACCGACTCGCGGCCATGCGCACCGATGCCGGCTACGTACTGAACGACATCTGGCTCCTGCGCTCTGCAGGCTCTGCTAGCCCGAGCCCGGAGCGGCGACGAGGCTTACCGCGACCACCGAGATCGCTACCGCGCCATGGCGAACAGGCTCGGTTTCGAGGGTCATATGGCCATGGCCGAGGCGATGGCCTGAACGCCTACTCGGTCAGCAGTAGTACTGCTCGGCCACCCGGTTCACGAACGTCTCGAAGTAGGGCAGCTTGTGCGCGGGAACGTTGCCCCGTAGGACGACCTGCCAGACTTTCGCGATCCGGCCGAAGACACCCTCGGCGGTGACGTCGTTCAGCAGGCGGGTGCCCAGCACGGCGGCCCGGATCGTGAGCGCCATCGCGTCGATGTTGACGTCGTCGAGCAGATCGCCCTCGACGATGGCGGACTTGAGCGCGGTCTCGGTGAACGCCCACGACGGGGTGCTGAGGGCGTCCCCGGCGACCGGGTTGATGTCGATCGCCGACTGGCGCAGCCGGTTCGCGATCTTCGTCAGACTGTCCCGCTGGGTCATGTCGGTGACGACCAGGGTGGCGACGATCAGGTTCTCCAGCGCTGACGCCGCCGAGGAGATGACCCCGATGAGAACGTCCTCGGTCCAGGTGTCCGCCTCGGCGACGATCGCTGACACCACCGCATCCTTGGTCGGGAAGTGACTGAAGAACGCGCCCTTGGTGATGGCGGCGCGCTTGAGAATGTCGTGAATCTCGGTGTTGGCATAGCCGACTTCGGCGAACAGATCGACGGCGGCGTCGATGACCATCTGCCGCCTATCGTGCACCGGTGCCCTCCTCCTGGAGGCCCGGACAATTGACGGGCGAGTCAGTCTTGCACGCTCGGACGACCTTCAGCAAAAGGTGCGTCTTGGCGTAACCGGAACGGTTCTACCGGGGGAAATCACCAAGATGAACTTGCAAAACCCAGAAGTCACCGGCGCGGATGCATGGGCAGGCGCCGCCGTCGGCTAGCGTTGGCTAGCAAAGGCTCATTTGGAGTCCATTGAACGGGTTGGAGTTGTGAACCGCATGGCCAAGTTGGAACCCAAGTACGAAGAACTACAGTCCATCTACGACATCTCCAACGAGTTCTACGAGCTGTTCCTGGGCCCCACGATGGGTTACACCTGCGGTTACTTCGAAAACGAAGACACGACCGGAGATGAAGCCCAGCTGGCCAAGTTCGACCTGGCGCTCGGCAAGCTCGGCCTCGAGCCCGGCATGACGCTGCTCGACGTCGGCTGCGGCTGGGGTGCCTGCATGCAGCGGGCGATCGAGACCTACGACGTCAACGTCATCGGGTTGACCCTGTCCGGTGAGCAGCGCAAATACGCCATCGAGAAGTTGGCCAAGGTCCCGACCGACCGCATCGTCGACGTCCGCCTGCAGGGCTGGGAGGAGTTCGACGACAAGGTCGATCGCATCGTGTCGATCGGCGCCTTCGAGCACTTCGGCTTCGAGCGGTATGACGACTTCTTCAACACGGCCTACAACGCGCTGCCGGACGACGGGGTGATGCTGTTGCACACCATCACCGGCTTCGACATGCGCCGCGGCGAGGAACTGGGCCTGCCGATGACCTTCGAGTTGGCCCGCTTCGCCAAATTCATCATGACCGAGATCTTCCCGGGCGGACGCCTGCCCTCGGTGCCGAAGGTGGAGGAGCACGCGCTGGGCGCCGGCTTCGAGTTGGCCCGGGTTCACGAGATCGGACCGAACTACGTTCGGACGCTGCAGGGCTGGGCCGAGCAACTGGAGGCGCACCGCGACGAGGCGATCGCGATCCAGTCGCAGGAGGTCTACGACCGCTACGACAAGTACCTCAACGGGTGTGTGCGACTTTTCCGCGACGGCTACACCAGCGTTCACCAGTTCACGCTCACGAAGTAGATCCCTACCCGACCGATGAGGGGAGAGCCGATGCCCAGGACTCCTGAACTACTGCGCTCCCAGCACGTCGTCGTCATCGGCGCGAGTATCGCCGGGCTCTGCGCGGCCCGGGTGCTCTCCGACTACGTCGACCGGGTCACCATCTATGAGCGCGACGATCTTCCGGAGCGTCCGGTCGACCGTTCGGCCATCCCGCAGGGGCAGCATGTTCACCTGTTGATGGCCCGCGGCGCCGAAGAGCTCGAGGGCCTGTTCCCCGGTCTGCTCGGCGACATGGGCGCCGCCGGAATGCCGGTGCTGCGTAACCGGCCCTCCGAGATCCACTTCACCGCATCCGGGCACGTGCTGGACACCGGCCACAGCGGACGCGACGGGTACACCGCCTACCTGCCCAGCCGTGCGCTGCTGGAATGGAACGTGCGCCGGCGCGTCGAGGCGCTGCCGGGCGTGGAGATCGTCCGAGGCAACGTCGACCAGCCGGAGTTCGATGCGGCCGCCGGCCGGGTGACCGGGGTCGTCCTCGACGGCGGGGTGTCCGTCCCGGCGGATCTCGTCGTCGACGCGTCGGGCCGGGGCAGCCGACTGCCGGTCTGGCTGCAGCAATGGGGGTTCGGTCAGCCGCGGGTGGACACGGTGAAGGTCGGGGTCACCTACGCCTCGCAACGGGTACGCATCCCGGTCGGGATGATGCCGGAGAAGATGGTCCTGGTCGGCGCCGCGCACGACCGGCCGTTGGGCATCGGGATGCTGTTCCATGAGGACGGCACCTGGATCGTCACGGCCTTCGGGGTCGGCGGGGCGGCACCGCCGCGCGACTTCGCCGACGTCTGCGCGCTGGCCGACACCGTGCTGCCGGACCACATCGGCCCCGCGCTGCGGGCCGGCGAACAGCTGGGCACCATGAAGTTCCACAGCTACCCGACCAGCAAGTGGCGCCGCTACGACAAGCTCACCGCGATGCCGGCCGGCATCATGCCGTTCGGCGATGCCGTCGTCAGCATGAACCCGACCTTCGGACAAGGCGTCACGATGTCGGCACTGCAGGCCGCCAGCATGCGCGACGTGCTCGCCCGCGGCACCCACGATCTGGTCCCGCGGGTGGCGCGGGCCGCCGTGCGGGCGATCGTGCCGGTGTGGACGATGAACGCCGTCGCCGACCTCTCCGCGCACCGCGCGCAGGGTCCGCAACCCTGGTGGTATCAGCCGTCCTACCGACTGATGGACCAGTTCCTGGGCGCCGCCGCGTCCGACGGGGTGCTGACCGAATGGTTCCTGCGTCGCACCAGCATGCTCGACAGCCTCTGGGTCGTACCGCCGCCGCGGGTGCTCGCGCGCGCGATCCGACACAACACCGGGGCGTGGCTGGCCGAGCGCCGCGCCGGCCGGGAGGCCGTCCCGCACTTCGTCGACTCCGTGTAGCGGGCCTAGTCCGGGATGTAGTCGAACGTGTCCGGGTCCGGCCCGCGACGCCCCGACTCACCCTTGTCGAGAGCCGACAGTGCGTCGACCTCCTCGTCAGTCAGGGAGAAGTCGAAGATCGCCAGGTTCTCCCGAATCCGTTCGGTGGTCACCGATTTCGGGAACACGATGTCGCCGCGCTCGATGTGCCAGCGCAACACCACCTGGGCGGGTGACTTGCCCAGCGCGTCGGCGATGCGCGTCACCACCGGATCGTCGAGCACCTGACCCTGGGCGATCGGCGACCACGCCTCGGTCGCGATGTGGTGCTCGGAGCCGTAAGCGCGAACCGCGTCGTTGGTGAAGTAGGGGTGCACCTCGATCTGGTTGACCACGGGCACCGTGTCGGTCTCGTCGGCCAGCTTCTGCAGGTGTTGCACCCCGAAGTTCGAGACGCCGATGCTGCGGGCGCGGCCGTCGTGGTGGAACTGCTCCAGGGTTCGCCAGGTCGAGACGAAGTCGCCGTCGTAGAGCGTCGGCAGCGGCCAGTGGATGAGGAACAGGTCCACGTAATCGGAGCCGAGCTTGCTCAGCGTGTCGTCGAAGGCCCGCCGGGCGTCGTCAGGCTTGTGGAAGCCGTTGTTGAGCTTGCTGGTCACCCACACCTCGGAGCGGTCCAGCCCGGCGTCCCGGATGCCCTGGCCGACGCCCTGTTCGTTCTGGTACATCTGCGCGGTGTCGATGTGGCGGTAGCCGATCTCCAGCGCGGTCCGGACCGCCTCGGCGGTGTCCTCGGGCGGGATCTGGAAGACGCCGAAACCCAGTTGGGGGATGCGGGTGCCGTCGTGCAGGGAAATTCGGGGAACCTCGGAAACCATCGTCATCACTGCGGCGTGCCCGGTCTGCCCGGATCCAAACCGGGTCAGTAGGCCGCGCCCTCGGCCATCGCCGCGAGCAACCGGCGGGCCGCGCCGACCCGCCGCGCCGGAGCCCCGGTCAGCGTGTCGAGTTCGCAGTCCGGGTCCGCAGGTGGTCCCATGTGCCCGCACCCGCGCGGACAGTCGGCGATCACCTCGGCAAGATCGGAGAACGCCAGCAGCACGTCGTCGGGGCGGATGTGAGCCAGCCCGAACGACCGGATCCCGGGCGTGTCCACCACCCACCCGCCGCCGGGCAGCGCCAAGGCGACCGACTGCGTCGAGGTGTGCCGGCCCTTGCCCACTCCGGAGACCGCCCCGATGGCCCGGTCGGCCTGTGGCACAAGCCGATTCACGAGAGTGGACTTGCCGACGCCCGAATGCCCGAGCAGCACGGTGACGTGCCCGGCCAGCATCGCCTCGACCTGCCCGATCGGCTCGTCGCGTCCGGCGGTGATCACCGTGATGTCCAGATCGGTGAACTGTGCGGCGAACGGCGCGGCGGGGGCCAGGTCGGTCTTGGTCAGACAGAGAATCGGCCGGATGCCGCCGGCATAGGCCGCGATCAGCGCGCGGTCCACCAGTCCGGTCCGCGGCGGCGGGTCGGCCAGTGCCACCACCATCAGCAGCTGATCGGCGTTGGCCACCACCACCCGCTCGGTCGGGTCGGTGTCATCGGCGGTGCGCCGCAACACGGTTCGGCGCTCGCCGCGCCGCACGATGCGCGCCAGCGTGTCGGGCCGGCCGGACAGATCGCCCACCACATCGACCTCGTCGCCGACGACGATCGGGGTACGCCCGAGTTCCCGGGCGCGCATGGCGGTCACCAACCGGTGCGGGTCACCGTCGAGAACGCAACCCCACCGGCCGCGGTCGACGGTGACCACCAGGGCGGTGACGGCGTCGGCGTGTTCGGGCCGGGTCTTGGTGCGGGGACGCGAACCGCGGCCCGACCGGATCCTGACGTCGGACTCGTCGTATTCGCGTGGCGTCAACCGCGCCCCAGCATCTCGGCCCACAACTGCGGGAACTCGGGCAGCGTCTTGGCGGTGGTGCCGATGTCTTCGACGTCCACGCCGGACACGCGCAGCCCGACGATGGCGCCGGCCATCGCCATCCGGTGATCGGCGTAGGAATGCCACGTGCCGGCGTGTAACGGTTCGGCGGTGATGATCAGACCGTCCGCGGTCTCGACGCAGTTGCCGCCGAGCGCGCTGATCTCGGCACGCAACGCCGCCAGCCGGTCGGTCTCATGGCCGCGTAGATGGGCGATACCGGTCAGCGTCGACACCGACCCCGGCGCGGCCAACGCGGCCAGGGCCGCGACCGACGGCGCCAGTTCCCCGACGTCGTGAAGGTCGACGTCGAAGCCGCCGTACACCGCGGACCCGATGACTTCCAGATCCGAATCCAATTGCCGCACAGTCGATCCCATCAACTGGATGATGTCGATGATGGTGTCCGCGGGTTGGACACTGTCTCGCGGCCAGCCGGCGATGCGCACCGTGCCGCCGGTGACCACCGCGGCGGCGAGGAAGGGCACCGAGTTCGACAGGTCCGGTTCGACGGCCCAGTGCCGGGCGGCGATGAAGCCCGGCCGCACGTGCCACCGATTGGGCGTGGCGTCGTCGACGTCGACACCGGCCTCCCGCAGCATGGCGACCGTCATCGCGATGTGCGGCGCCGAGGGCACCGAGGTCCCGGTGTGCAGCACGGTCAGACCATCGGTGAAGGCGGCACCGGACAGCAGCAGACCGGACACGAACTGCGACGATGCCGACGCATCGATGGCCACCGTGCCGCCCCGCACAGCGCCGCGGCCGTGCACCGAGAACGGCAACCCGGCGCCGGTGATGTCGACGCCGAGGCCTTCCAACGCGTCGAGCAGAGGAGCGATCGGGCGCGCCCGGGCCTGCTCGTCGCCGTCGAACGCCACCTCCGCCGTGCTCAATGCGGCCAACGGCGGCACGAACCGCAGAACCGTGCCGGCCAGTCCGCAGTCGATGCGGGCCCGCGTATCAGGGGTCAGCGCACCACTGACGGTCAGGTCCGCGCCGCCGCCGGCGACGTCGAGGCCGAGGCTCTGCAGCGCACGGATCATCAGATCGGTGTCGCGGCTGCGCAGCGCCCCGCCGATCGTCGCGGCGCCACCACCCCGGGCGGCGGCCAGTCCGGCCAGCACCAGCGTGCGGTTGGTCTGCGATTTCGAGCCGGGCACCGTCACGGTGGCGTGCACGGGGGTCGGCATGCACGGTGCCGTCCACAACTCGGTGCTCACCGCTCCTATCCTGCCTTGTCGGCGGCGTTTGCCACCATGGAGTCATGTGTGGACGATTCGCGGTCACCACCGACCCCGCCCTGCTCGCCGAGAAGATCCACGCCATCGATGAGGCGACCGCCGCGGCGGGGGAGAATCGCGGGCCCAACTACAACGTCGCCCCGACGGGCACCGTCGCCACGGTCGTCAGCCGCCACGACCAGCCCGACGACGCCCCGACCCGCCGGGTGCGGCTGATGCGGTGGGGTCTGGTGCCGCCCTGGGTCAAAGCCGCGCCGGACGGCACCCCCGAGAACAAGGGGCCGCTGTTGATCAACGCCCGTGCCGAGAAAGTCACCACCTCGCCGGCGTTCCGCTCCTCGGCCAAGAGCAAGCGCTGCCTGGTGCCGATGGACGGCTACTACGAGTGGAAGCCCAACCCCGACACCTCGGCCGGCAAGAAGGCCCGCAAGACGCCGTTCTACATGTACCGCGCGGACGGTGAGCCGCTGTTCATGGCGGGTCTGTGGTCGGTATGGAGATCGGGCCAGGCGGACCGCCATGTCCCGCTGCTGACGTGCACCATCATCACGACCGACGCCGTCGGCGACCTGGCCGAGATCCACGACCGGATGCCGCTGGTGATCGACGAGCAGGACTGGGACCGCTGGCTGGACCCGGACGAACCGGCCGCCGCCGACCTGCTGGCCGCACCGCCGGACATCAGCGGCATCGATCTGCGCGAGGTATCGACGCTGGTCAACAGCGTCCGCAACAACGGACCCGAATTGATCGAACCCGCCGAGCCCGACAACCAACCGGTTGGCCTGTTCTAGGAACGGCGAGGCCGCTACGCTCACAGGCACAATCCGCCCACCGAAAAAGAGGAGCGGCCATGACCGCGGTCGAGCCCAAGTCCGATCAGGCCACCATCACCGTCCACAACCCGGCCGACGGCCGCGTCGCGGGCACCGTCCCGATCGACGGCCCGGAGGCCGTGGCCGCGAAGGCGCGCGAGTTGCGGTTGTTCCAGCCGGAGTGGGAGGCGCATCGGTCCCCGCGGGCGCAAGGTCTGGATGCGCAAGTGGCAGGACTGGGTCCTGGACAACGCCGACCACCTGACCGAGGTGCTGATGTCGGAGACCGGCAAGTCCCGCTGCGACGCCAGCCTGGAGGCGATCACCATCGCCGACGCCATCAATTACTGGGCGGGCAACGCCGAGGAGTTCCTCTCCGACCGGCATCCCAAGGCGCACACCCCGCTGTTCCGGGTCAAGAAGCTGACCACGGTGTTCCGGCCCTACCCTCTGGTCGGGATGATCGAGCCGTGGAACTTCCCGCTCGCCATGCTCGCCCTCGACCTGGTGCCGGCGTTGGCGGCTGGTGCCGCGGTGCTGCTGAAACCCTCTGAGGTGACCCCGCTTTCGGCGGTGGAACTGGTCCGGGGCTGGAACGAGGTCGGGGCACCGCCGGTCCTGAAACTCGCGACCGGCTACGGCGACACCGGGGCGTCGGTGATCGAGAACTCCGACTACGTCCACTTCACCGGCTCGACGGCGACCGGCCGCAAGGTGGCCGTCGCGTGCGCGGAGCGGCTGATCCCGTTCAGCCTCGAACTGGGCGGCAAGGATCCGGCCATCGTGTTGGCCGACGCCGACCTCGACCGTGCCGCCAACGGCATCGCCTGGGGCGGGATGTTCAACTCCGGGCAGGTGTGCATCTCGGTGGAGCGGGTCTTCGTCGAGGCTCCGGTCTACAACGAGTTCGTCGCCAAGCTCGCCGACAAGGTGCGCGCGGTCAAGCAGGGCCAGGAAGGCTCCGGGTACAAATACGACACCGGCGCCATGGCCACCCCCGCCCAGCGCGACATCGTCGAGCGCCATGTGAACGAGGCCGTCGCGGCCGGCGCCCGGGTGCTCACCGGCGGCAAGCCCACCGGGATCGGAACGTTCTTCGAGCCCACGGTGCTCGCCGACGTCGACCCGAGCATGACCTGCATCGCCGAGGAGACCTTCGGTCCGACGCTGCCGGTGATCAAGGTGGCCGACGAGGAGGAGGCCATCCGGCTGGCCAACGACTCGCAGTACGGCCTGTCGGCCAGCGTGTGGACCGGGAGCAACGAACGCGGGGACCGGGTGGCACGACGCCTGGAGGTCGGCGCCGTCAACATCAACGACGCGCTGACCAACGTGTTCTGCCCCGGCCTGCCGATGGGCGGCTGGAAGGACTCCGGCATCGGCTACCGCGGCGGCGGCGCCGCCGGGCTGATCAAGTTCTGCCGCCAGCAGGCCATCACCGCCCCGCGGATGCCGACGCAGAAGTCCGAGATGCTGTGGTACTCCTCGCCCAACAAGCAGAGCCGGTTCGCGCTTGCGGCCATGCGGGCTTTCGCCGGGCACGGCCGCCGCCGCTTCGGCCTGGGCAAGAAGAGCGGCAAATAGGGTTAAGCGCCCTTGTATCCCGGCGGGTTCGGGGTGTCGACCCACAGGTCGACACCGAGCTCGGAGCCGGGGATGCAGTCGTACACCGACAGATCGCTGACACCGGACTCCAGCAGGACGTCCTCGCACAGCAGCGTGTGCCCGGTGAACTCCCGCGACGGCCGGCTCAGCACCGCGTAGGCCGCGTCGGAGTACACCTCGGGCTTACGGGCGCGGCCCATCGCCTCGTCACCGCCGAGCAGGTTCTGCACCGCGGCGGTGGCGACCATGGTGCGCGGCCACAGTGTGTTGGAGGCGATGCCCGCATCGCGGAGCTCTTCAGCGATCCCCAATGCGCACAAGGTCATTCCGAACTTCGCCATCATGTACGGCGTCGGCGTGAGCCACTGCGACTCCAGCCGGATCGGCGGCGACAGGGTCAGGATGTGCGGATTCTCCCGGCCCTTCATGTGCGGGATGCACGCCTGGGACACCGCATAGGTGCCCCGCACCTGGATGCCGTTCATCAGGTCGAAGCGTTTGAGCGGCACGTCTTCGATGGAACCGAGGTTGATCGCCGAGGCGTTGTTCACGCAGATGTCGATACCGCCGAACTGCTCGACGGCCTTGGCGACCGCGGCGGCCACCGAGTCGCCGTCGCGCACGTCACCCACGATCGGCAGGGCTGCCCCGCCGGCCTCCTCGATCTCCTTAGCGGCGGTGTAGATGGTGCCGGGCAGCTTGGGGTGCGGCTCGGTGGTCTTGGCCACCAGGGCGATGTTGGCGCCGTCGGCGGCCACCCGCTTGGCGATCGCGAGGCCGATACCGCGGCTCGCCCCGGAGATGAACATGGTCTTACCGGCGAAGGACATGAGCGTCACCTTATTGGGTGCCGATGTCCGCGGTGACCGCTCGGGTCAATCGGATCAGATCCGCGGGTGCCAGCGCCACGTCCCAGCCGCGTTTGCCGGCGCTGCACAACACCCGGTCGAAGCCCAATGCCGAGGCGTCGACCACCGTCGGCAACGGCTTGCGCTGGCCCAGCGGCGAGATGCCGCCCAGCACATAGCCCGTGGACCGCTCCGCGGCGGCCCGCTCGGCCATCGCGGCCCTGGGCAGGCCCAGAGCGGCGGCCGCGGCCTTCAGGGAGAGCTTCGACGGCACCGGCAGCACCGCGACGGCCAGGCCGGCCGGGCCGGCGATGACCAGCGTCTTGAAGATCTGTTCGGGCACCAGCCCGGAGCCGGTCAGCGCGGCGACGGCCTCGTCGCCGAAGGCCGCCGCCCGGGGGTCGTGGGAATAGCGCCGCACCTCGTGCGCGACGCCCGCCGCCAGCAGGGCTGCCAGTGCCGGGGTGGCCGCACGACTCACGGGGCCAGCCTAGTGGCGGGAAATACGCTGCTCGGTAATCCCGTTATGCCTTGAGGTCGCGGTCCGAAGCAGGGCTACGGCGGAAAATGTGTTTGTCACACCCTTAGGATTGGATAGGGAGTCAGATGTCGGCTGGAACGTGCCTTCTCGGCGACGAGCGGACAGCTGAATCTTTCATCCGTCCGATCACGCTGCCGGTGCCGATCGCTGGCGCCGCGGCAGAAGGGACTGTGTCACTCACGATGACCGACATCGACGGCGCCGACGGCTCCGCTCCGGTCGAACTCGCGGCGCCCCCGGAATCCGCGTCGGAGTTGACCGCGC
This sequence comes from uncultured Actinomycetota bacterium, assembly GCA_963753095.1. Taxonomy (GTDB): domain Bacteria; phylum Actinomycetota; class Actinomycetes; order Mycobacteriales; family Mycobacteriaceae; genus Mycobacterium. Next base: position 90,789 of record CAVWBC010000010.1, on the reverse strand, counting down.
GCTTCGAGCGCGACGCGATTCCGATGCTCGACCAGCTCTACGGTGGTGCGCTGCGCATGACGCGCAACCCGGCCGATGCCGAGGACCTGCTGCAGGAGACCATGGTCAAGGCCTACGCCGGCTTCAGCTCGTTCCGCGAGGGGACCAACCTCAAAGCCTGGCTGTACCGGATCATGACCAACACCTACATCAACTCCTACCGCAAGAAGCAGCGGCAACCGGCGGAGTACCCGACCGAGGAGATCACCGACTGGCAGCTGGCGGCCAACGCCGAGCACACCTCGACCGGACTGCGTTCCGCGGAGGTCGAAGCGCTGGAGTCGCTGCCCGACAACGAGATCAAAGAAGCCCTGCAGGCGCTGCCTGAGGAGTTTCGGATGGCGGTGTACTACGCCGACGTCGAGGGCTTCCCCTACAAGGAGATCGCCGAAATCATGGGCACACCGATCGGGACCGTGATGTCCCGGCTGCACCGGGGCCGGCGCCAGCTGCGCACCCTGCTTGCCGACGTCGCCAAGGAACGTGGCTTCAATCGCGGCCGGCAAGAAGATGCGCCCGAGGAGGTCTCGTCATGAGTGAGGACATGGCGTCCCCCGGTCGGCCCGGTCGATCCCGAACACCCCGAATGCGCGGCGGTGATCGCCGAGGTGTGGACCCTGTTGGACGGCGAGTGCACCGCCGATACCCGGGACCGGCTGCAGAAGCATCTGGATGACTGCCCGGCCTGCCTGCGCCACTACGGGCTGGAGCAACAAATCAAGTCGTTGATCGGCAGGAAGTGCAGCGGTGAGAAGGCGCCCCAGCATCTGCTGGAGCGGGTCCGGCTCGAGATCCGCCGGACGACGATCACCTGGGACTAGGCGGACTTGCTGCCGGCGTTGGGCCGCTTGCCGTGATTGGCCTTGCTGTGCTTGCGGTCGCGCTTCTTACGGCCACGCTTGGCCATGGTGTACCTCCGTCGTCGATCTGCTTGCGACATTCTCTCACGGCCCTGACAAAGGGCTGACCACAAGGGGTTGTGGTTCGATAGAGCCGCACCAAGTGTTCGATGGAGCAGCGCCAAGAGTGAGGGTGGAGATGGCCGAAGATGTTCGCGCCGAGATCGTGGCCAGTGTGCTCGAGGTCGTGGTCAGCAAGGGAGACCAGATCGGCGAGGGCGACATCCTGGTGCTTCTCGAGTCCATGAAGATGGAGATTCCGGTGCTGGCGGAGGTGTCCGGCACGATCACCGAGGTCAGCGTCTCGGTGGGTGACGTGATTCAGGCCGGCGACCTCATCGCGGTGATCGACTAGCGCGGTGTCCACCCTCGGTGACCTTCTCGCCGAGCACACGATGCTGCCCGGCAACGCCGTGGACCACCTGCACGCGGTGGTGGGCGAGTGGCAGCTGCTCGCCGACCTGTCCTTCGCCGACTACCTGATGTGGGTCGGCCGTGACGACGGCGCACTGGTGTGCGTCGCCCAGTGCCGGCCCAACACCGCCCCGACCGTCCTGCTCACCGACGCGGTGGGCACCCTCGTCGCCGACGGTGGCCTGCCGCTGGTGACCGCCGCCTTCAAGTCGGGCACGATCGGCCGCGGCGACAGCGATCCGTCGCTGCGCGATCCGGGTCTGAACGTCGAAGCCGTGCCCGTCCGCTACGACAACCGGGTCGTGGCGGTGCTGACGCACCAGACGGCGCTGGCCGAGCGCCGCACGTCGTCCCCGCTGGAGAAGGCCTATCTCGACTGCGCGGGCAATCTGCTGCACATGCTGTCGGAGGGAACCTTTCCCAACGTCGGCGACCTGGCCATGTCGCGATCCAGCCCCCGCGTGGGTGACGGGTTCATCCGCCTCGACGTCGACGGGGTGGTGGTGTTCGCCAGTCCGAACGCGCTCTCGGCCTACCACCGGATGGGGCTCACCTCGGAGGTGGAGGGCCACAACCTGGTCGCCATCACCCGCCCGCTGATCTCGGACCCGTTCGAGGCCCAGGAACTGGCCGAGCACATCCGCGAGTCACTGGCCGGCGGCCCCAGCATGCGCATGGAGGTCGACGCCGGGGGAGCGGCGGTGCTGCTGCGGACGATGCCGCTGGTGGTCCACGGCGAGCCCGCCGGGGCTGCGCTGCTGATCCGCGACGTCACCGAGGTCAAGCGGCGCGACCGGGCGCTGCTGTCCAAGGACGCGACGATTCGCGAGATCCATCACCGGGTGAAGAACAACCTGCAGACGGTGGCGGCCCTGCTGCGGCTGCAGGCGCGCCGAACCAACAACGCCGAGGGCCGGGAGGCGCTGATGGAGTCGGTGCGCCGGGTGGCCTCGATCGCCCAGGTGCACGACGCGCTGTCGATGTCGGTCGACGAAGAGGTCAACCTCGACGAGGTCATCGACCGCATCCTGCCGATCATGAACGACGTGGCCCGGGTGGACACGCCGATCCGGATCCGCAGGGAAGGGGCGCTCGGGGTGCTCGACGCCGACCGCGCCACCGCGCTGGTCATGGTCATCACCGAGCTGGTCCAGAACGCGATCGAGCACGCCTTCGACCCCGCGGCCAGGCAGGGTTGCGTCACCATTCGCGCCGAACGCTCGGCCCGCTGGCTCGACGTCGTCGTGCACGACGACGGCCGCGGGCTACCGGCCGGGTTCAGCCTGGAGAAATCCGATCAGCTCGGGCTGCAGATCGTGCGGACGCTGGTGTCGGCCGAACTCGACGGCTCGCTGGGAATGCACGACGTCCCCGACGGTGGCACCGATGTCGTGTTGCGTATGCCGATCGGGCGCCGAAGTGCGACGCGGATGCCGCAATAGCAAACGTGTGATCTCAAACACCTCGTCGCAAAAAGTCGCGGCCCCGGCATTTGCCGGGGCCGCGACTTTACGTATTGCGAAGCGGTCGATCAGACTCCGGAGCGGGCCCGGGTCCGAGCGTTGCGCCGCTTGAGGGCACGACGTTCGTCCTCGCTCATGCCGCCCCAGACGCCGGCGTCCTGGCCGGAATCCAAAGCCCAGGTCAGGCACTCAGTGGTGACCGGACAGCGGTTGCAGACAAGCTTCGCGTCAGCAATCTGGGCGAGAGCCGGGCCGCTGTTCCCAACCGGGAAGAACAGCTCGGGGTCCTCGTCACGGCAGACCGCCTTGTGGCGCCAATCCATTAGTCGCTACTCCTTAACTGGTGCGCAGCAGAGCGCACGATGTTTACCTTCGGGTGTTAACGCGTGCACACAAATGTTTCTGCACTGTTGCATCCGATCGTTTCACAGCGCTGACGGATGTCAATAGGACTCAGTTAACACGTGGGCAATGTCACTACGGGGGTCAGTTATCCGACCCTCTACCCGTTTGTACTACACTCAATCCAGCTGCGCCCTGATTCCCCTTAATCGGGGACGTTATTGCAGCTCAAGACATTATCTCGAGGGTGGGGCGACAACGCTCAGGGCCCCCGGAACCGCGCGGAACGTCATTTCTGTGCGCAGGCCAAGGAAATCCCCGTCGATCTGACTGGCGATCGGTTCGGTCGTGGTGATGCGCACCCACGGCACGTCGTCCTCGCGGATCAGGTGCCGGGCCTTGATGCGAGCCTTCTGGGACAGCATCCGGCGCACCAGCAACAAATTGGCCACGACGTTCATGCTGGTAGTGGCGAAGACACCGAGGCCCGTGTCGAACGTGGTGTCCGGATTCGTCCACACCGGCCGGTTGTTGGCGTAGGTCCACGGGCTGGAGTTGGAGACGAACGCGAAGTACACCCCGGGCACCGGGTCGCGCTCGGGCAGTTCCAGCGTCAGCTTCGGCTCCCGGCGCACGCTCGCCAGCATCTCGCGCACCGCGATCCGGATGTAGCGCCCGGCGGTGACCTTGCGGCCCTTGGCCCGCTGGGCTTCCACCGCGGCCACCACGTCGCCGTCCACGCCCATGCCGGCAGTGAACACCGCCCACCGCTCGCCGCAGTCCATCAGCCCGATCCGCCGCCACGACCCGTTGCGGCGGTGCTCGCCGAGCAGGTCGATCAGCTGGTTGGTGGCCACGGTGGGATCGGGGCTGATACCCAGCGCGCGGGCGAACACGTTGGCCGAGCCGCCGGGCACCACCGCGACCGCGGGCACCGGGCCGTCCAGCCCGTGGCCGGGCACCCCCAACAGGCCGTTGACCACCTCGTTCACCGTGCCGTCGCCGCCGTGGACGATGACCACGTCGATGCCGTCACGGCGGGCGGCCTGGGCGATCTCCACCGCGTGGCCGCGGTGGTTGGTGTGCTCGACGGTCAGCCCGACGCGGCTTTCCAGCGCATGCGCCAGCAGGTCGCGCGCCGCCGCCGTCGTCGAGGTGGCGTTCGGGTTCACGATCAGCACGGCGCGCACGAGGCATGAGCCTAATCGGACATCTAGGCTCGAGGTCGTGACCGTTCCCGCCCCGACGACCGTGCGCCAAGCCGCTGTCCTGGTGGCCGCCGAAGGTGCCGTCGGCCTGGTGGCTGCGCTGGTGTTCGTCGTGCGGGGTTTGACCGGCGCTGACCAGCACGTGGTCAGCGGGTTCGGCAACGCGGCCTGGTTCGCCCTGATCGGCGGCGCGGTGCTGGCGGCCGGGTGGGCGCTGTGGACCGGCCGCAAGTGGGGCCGCGGACTGGCGGTGTTCGCCCAGCTGCTGCTGCTCCCGGTGACGTGGTACGCGGCCGTAGGCTCGCAGCAGTGGTTCTACGGCATCCCCGTCGCTGTGGTCGCGCTGATCACGCTGGTGCTGCTGTTCAGCCCCAGCGCCCTGCAGTGGCTGGCTCAGGACTCGTCGGCCAGCGCCGACAAGTCCGAGCCGGACACCCGATAGGTGATCCACTCCGACATCTGGCGGCCGCCGACGGCGTCGTAGAGCCCGATCGCGTTGACGTTCCAGTCCAGTACCGCCCAGCTCAGCCGGCTGTAGCCGTTGTCGACACACTCGCGCGCCAGCGTCGCCAGCAGTGTGCGGGCCAGCCCCCGGCGGCGGAACCGCGGGCGCACGAACAGGTCCTCGAGATAAATGCCGGCGACACCGTCCCAGGTGGAGAAGTTGCGGAACCACAAGGCCACCGCCGCCGCCGCGCCGTCGACCTGCGCGAGATGGCAGAACCCCACCGGGTCCGCGCCGAACAGCGCTGCGGTGATGCGTGTTTCGGTGACGGTGCACTGCTCGGCCGCCCGCTCGAACTCGGCGAGTTCGTGGATCATCGCGACGATCTCGGCCTCATCGCCGGGCCGCGCGAGACGGATCTCGATGGTCACTGTTGCACTTCCAGCGCCGACAGGATGGTCGTGAATTTCGTTGTGGTCTCGGCGACTTCGTCGTCGGGGTCAGATTCGGCGACGATGCCGCCCCCGGCCAATGCCAGTGCACTGCGCCGATCCGCGGACACCTGGGCGCCCCGGATCGCCACCACCCATCTGCCGTCGCCGCGGGCATCGCACCAGCCGACCGCGCCGGCGTAGAAGCCGCGGTCGCCCTCGATGTCGGCGATCAGGTCCACCGCGGCAGCGGTCGGCACCCCGCCGACGGCCGGAGTCGGGTGCAGCGCCAATGCCAGATCGAGTGCAGTGGTTGACTTTTCGCGCAAGGTACCCCGGATCGGGGTGGACAGGTGCCACAGCGCCGCCGTGCGGCTGAGCTGAGGTCGTGCCGCCACGTCGAGCTCGTCGCACAACGGCTCGAGTGCTGTGCGCATGGTGTCGACGACGAGTCGGTGCTCATGTTGATTCTTGACCGACGCGGCCAGCGCGGCACCGTTGGCCGCGTCGACGTCGGAGTCCGGCGACCGCGGCGCGGACCCGGCGAACGGCTGGCAGCTCACCCGGGCGCCCGAGCGCGCCACCAGCAGTTCGGGGCTGGCCCCCACGAGCGAAGTCCCGGTGTAGTCGCCACCGGCCGGTGACAGGTCGGCGAAGTACGCGGTCGCCTCCGGATCGGCGGACAGCCGGCGCACGATCGTCGCCAGGTCCAGCGCGTCGTCGGCGGCCAGCCGCAGCGCGCGGGCCAAAACCACCTTCTGCAAAGCACTTTCGGGCTCGTTGAGCCGTTGCAGCGCCGCTCGGATCCGAGCCCGGTGCTGCTCCGGTGCGGGCAGCATCTCGGCGATCCGGACGGTCGGCAGCGCCACCGTCGGCCAGGGCGGCAAGGCCGCGCCGAACGTCACCGACACCGGCGCCAGCAGGGCAGCCGGGCCGCGGGTGTCGAACGGAAGCGCGCCGACGACGTATGTCGGCGTTGCCGTCCCGAAGCGCCGCTGCGGCGGCCGCGACGTCCCTGTAGCCGGTCCGGATCCCGTCGGCGACGACCGTTCCGGCAGGGCCGCTCAGCACGAACGACGTCGCTGCCGTCACGTCCCGGTGACCGGCTCGCGGTGCGAGGTCATCCCCAGTCCCGACAGTTGACGAAGCCCGTACTCGAAGCCGCACACCGCGGCCGACGCCGCGCCGAACCCGTACCGGGACCCCTCCCGCAGCGGCTGTTCGACCCAGCGGGTCACCACCGAGCGGGAGAAGTGGCCGTGCCCGACGAACACGACGTCGCGATCGACCATGTGATCCAGCGCGTAGGAGACGGCCTGGTCGGCGCGCATGCTGACCTGGTCGACGCTCTCCCCACCGGGGCAGCCGTAGGTCCACAGCAGCCAGCCCGGGGTTTCGGTGCGGATCTCGTGGGTCGTGAGGCCCTCGTAGTCGCCGTAGTCCCATTCGGCCAGTAGCGGCGACACCTCGTCGACGCTCAGCCCGGCCAGTTCGGCGGTGGCCAGCGCGCGTTTGCGCGGGCTGCTCACCACCAACGGGTTGTCCAGGCTCAGATGGTCGAGGGTGCGCGCGGCCAGTTCGGCCTGCTCGCGTCCGTAGTCGGTGAGGTCGAGGTCGGTGTGGCTGGTGTGCTTGCGGTCCCGCGACCATTCGGTCTCGCCGTGCCGAAGCAGGACCAGCCGATGGTTTCCGACGCTCACGTCCACCGATTGTGCCCGATGGAAGCGCCCGGCGTGGCAGCCCGGACGCGCCGGCCGCGAACCTGCAAGGATGGACGGGTGAGCCGAGTACTGGCGGTGGCCAATCAAAAGGGTGGGGTGGCCAAGACGACCACGGTCGCGTCGCTGGGGGCAGCGCTGGTCGACGAGGGCAAACGGGTGCTGCTCGTCGACCTCGACCCGCAGGGATGTCTGACCTTCTCGCTGGGCGCGGACCCGGACAAGTTGCCGGTGTCGGTGCACGAAGTGCTGTTGGGGGACGTCGAACCGGGCGCCGCGCTGGTGACCACCGCCGAGGGAATGACGCTGCTGCCGGCCAACATCGACCTGGCCGGGGCCGAGGCGATGCTGCTGATGCGGGCCGGTCGCGAGTACGCGCTGAAGCGAGCGTTATCCAAGCTCGGCGCCGGAGCCGCCGGGCCGGCGACATCAGACACCGATTTCGACGTCGTCATCATCGACTGCCCGCCGTCGCTGGGCGTGCTGACGCTCAACGGACTGACCGCAGCCGACGAGGTGATCGTGCCGCTGCAGTGCGAAACGCTCGCCCACCGCGGGGTCGGTCAGTTCCTGCGCACGGTCACCGACGTGCAGCAGATCACCAACCCCGGCCTGAAGATGCTCGGTGCCCTGCCGACGCTGTACGACTCCCGCACCACGCACAGCCGCGACGTGCTGCTCGACGTCGCCGACCGCTACGGCCTGCCGGTGCTTGCCCCGCCCATCCCGAGGACCGTGCGCTTCGCCGAGGCCAGCGCGTCGGGTAGCTCGGTGCTGGCCGGCCGCAAGACCAAGGGCGGGGCGGCCTACCGTGAGCTGGCCAAGGCGCTGTTGAAGCACTGGAAGTCGGGCAAGGCGCTGCCCACCTTCGCCCCCGAACTGTGAGCTGCTAGGTGGGGCCGAAGACTGCCAGCGTGTCGCCGCGCTGCTCGACCACCATCGAGCCGGTGACCGTCGGGACGACGGGACCCTGGCCCACCGGATGCTCCAGGGGTATCAGGCGTTCATTGGTGCCGGTCGCGGCGTCGTACACACCGATGCCGCCGGTCAGCGGGATCAGCAGCTTGCCGGCCATCATCGTGGCCGGGCCCACCGGCGCGACATCGTCGACGGCCTCGACGGTGTAGCGGTAGCCCAGCTTGCCGTCGAGCACCTCCACGCCGTTTCCGGTCCACCAGGTGAACGAGTCCCCGGCACGGGTCACCGCGCTGGGACCGCTCACCGTCGGGGCGGTGCGCAGCAGCGTGCTGGACACCTTGGTGCCGGTGTCGTCGTACACCGCGATTTGGGGTTGTGGTGCGGGCAGATACACCGCGGTCGTGGTACCCGACACCGCGAGCACCCGCGCGCCGGAGTCGACGGCCACGCCGGGCAGCGGCACGTTCTTGGTCTCGGGCTCGTCTTCTTCCTTGGCCGGTTTGAGCAGCGTCAGGCGCAGGTCCTTCTGGTCGCGGCAGGACTCGAGCACTGCCGCCGCGGAGTCGCTGGCGGCGGCGGACATCAGCGTGCACCCGGTGCCGATGCCCTGGTTGACGGGTTTGACCCGGGCGTCGATCTCGCCGTAGGACAGCATCCGCACCAGATCGGAGCGCCACAGCTCCAGGCGGGTGGGTCCGACCGAGAGCACCGCGCTGCCGTTGGAGGTCACGACGATGTGCTTGTCGGCGTAGGCGGTACGGGTCGGGCCGCGCCTGCCGGTGCCGCCGTTGATGCCGCTGACCTGTCCGCATCCACGATCGTCGGGGTAGACCGCCACCGCCAGGTCGTAGATGTAGGACACCGCGCAGAGGTTGGTGTCGCGTGCGTAGGTCCAGCGGATCTGGCCGGTCTGCGCATCGTGGCCGTCGACGGTTCGTCCGGCGCCGGTCACCACGGTGCCGCCGACCACGACCGGGCTCGGCGTGCGCGGGCTGTCCGCGGTCCACAGCTGCCGCAACGTGTCGGGCACGGTGCGCGCCGGGATCGGGTTGGGTGCCGGGCTGGTCGCCGGACGGCTGATCGTGGCCCGTGCGGAACTGTTCCACCAGAACAGCGCGGCCACGACGGCGACCACGACGGCGATCGCCGCGGCAGCGACGAGATCGCCCTTGGTGCGGCGTTCGGGTCTGACCATCTAGGCGACGATAGCGGCGCTCAGCCGGCGGTGGCGTTGGCCCCGGCGGAGTTGCGCGGCCGGCGACGGCGCCGACGCCGGCCGGTCGAGCCCTCTGCCGACGCGTCGGCCGACTCGCCGCTCTGACCGTCGGCCGGGCCGTCGGTCGCGGTGTCGACATGGCCGGTGGCCGCCTCGCCGCCGCCGCCGCGCGTCCGCCGGCGTGACCGGTTGCGGGCGGGCCGGGCCTTCGTGGCATCGGCGGAGCTGATCCGGCTCTGGCCGTCGCTCTTGGTCTGCTTCGTCTTGAGCGGCGTGCCGACCGTGCCGCCGGCGTTGGCCGGGATGCCGAGTTCTTCGTAGAAGTGCGGCGAGTTGGAGTAGGTCTCCGCCGGATCGGCGCAGTCGAGCTTGAGCGCGGTGTTGATCCCCGACCAGCGGTCCAGCTCATCCCAGTCGACCAGGGTGATCGCGATGCCGGTCTTACCGGCTCGGCCGGTGCGGCCGATGCGGTGCACGTAGGCCTGCTCGTCCTCGGGAATCTGGTAGTTGATGACGTGGGTGATGTCGTCGATGTCGATACCGCGGGCCGCGACGTCAGTGGCGACCAGGACGTCGACGTCGCCGGCGCGGAACGCCTTGAGTGCCTTCTCGCGGGCGATCTGGCCGAGGTCGCCGTGCACGGCGCCGACCTTGAACCCGCGCTCGGCGAGCTCATCGGCGACCTTCTGGGCGGTGCGCTTGGTGCGGGTGAAGATCATCGTCGCGCCGCGGCCGTCGGCCTGCAGGATGCGGGCGACCATCTCGACCTTGTCCAGCGCGTGCGCGCGGTAGACGAACTGCTCGGTGGTGTCGTGGGTGGCCGAGCCCTGCACGCCTTCCGCCCGGATGTGGGTCGGCTGGTTCATGAAGGTGCGGGCCAGCGTGATGATCGGGTCCGGCATGGTGGCCGAGAACAGCATCGCCTGGCGCTCGTCCGGGATCTGGCGCAGGATGCGTTCGATGTCGGGCAGGAAGCCCAGGTCGAGCATCTCGTCGGCCTCGTCGAGCACCAGCACCGAGAGCCCACCGAGCTGGAGGTGACCCTGCTGGGCGAGGTCGAGCAGCCGGCCTGGGGTCCCGACGACGACGTCGGCACCTGCGCGCAGCGACTCGATCTGCGGCTCGTAGGGACGGCCGCCGTAGATCGACACCACGCTCAGCGGGCGCGACTGCGCGCCCTCGGACTCGGCGGTGAGGTACTTGGCCGCGCCGGTCAGGTCCTCGAAGACCTGAATGCACAGCTCGCGGGTCGGCACCACGACGAGGGCGCGCGGGATGCCGCTCAACTCTCGCGTGGTGTCGGTGGTGATGCGCTGCAGCAAGGGCACGCCGAACGCGAACGTCTTGCCCATGCCGGTGCGGGCCTGGCCGATCAGGTCGTTGCCGCTGAGCGCCAGCGGAAGCGTCAGCTCCTGGATGGCGAAGGCATGTTCGATACCCTGTTCGGTCAGCGCGCGGACGATTTCGTCACGCACTCCGAGCTGGGCAAATGAGATCTGGGGATGGGTTGTCAATGGCGTCATGCTGGTGGGGTGGGACCTTCCGGTGTCGTTCCTCGTTTTGGCTTCCACGCGCGCACGAGTTCTGACTTTCGGAAGGGATCCGGCCATGGAGTCGATGCCGGTTCACCGGGCCCTGCGCTGAGGGAGAGACGCAGGAGCGTGCACGCACATTTCCTTGACGGTGGCGTCCATGTGGCGACTTGACGCCTCCGTCTTTTTCATCATAGCTGGTCGAGAGCGCCGATCGGGTCGGCGGCCCGGACCGCGACTACAGTGGCGGCCATGAGCGCGACGCAGGGGGAGGCGGCTTCGGCCCCTCGCATCACGGCCGACCATCCCGGCGTCGACGAGCTGTTCGCGCTCCTGGCCTATGGCGAGGTGGCCGCTTTCTACCGCCTCACCGAGGAAGCCCGGATGGCGCCAAATCTGCGGGGGCGCATCAACATGGCGAGCATGGCGGCCGCCGAGATGGCCCACTACGAGCTGCTGCGCGACGCGCTCGCAGCCCGCGGCGTCGACGTGGTGTCGGCGATGGGTCGCTACGCCTCCGCGCTGGAGAACTACCACCGGTTGACCACCCCGAGCACCTGGCTGGAAGCGCTGGTGAAGACATATGTGGGTGATGCGCTGGCCGCCGACTTCTACATGGAGATCGCCGACGTCCTGCCCGACGAGGTGGCCGACGTGGTCCGCGCGGTGCTGGCTGAGACCGGCCACTCGCAGTTCGTCGTCGCCGAGGTTCGCGACGCGGTGATGTCCAGCGGCCGGCAGCGCAGCCGGCTCGCGCTGTGGTCACGCCGGCTGCTCGGCGAGGCGATCACCCAGGCGCAGTACGTCCTGGCCGACCACGACGAGCTCGTCGATCTGGTGCTCTCCGGACCCGGCGGGCTGGGTCAGGTCACCGACTTCTTCGGCCGGCTGCAGCGCACCCACGACGACCGCATGCGTCAGCTCGGTCTGGCCTAACGGTTGCAGGTCGCGTTGATGGCGTTGTCGACCTGCGCCGCCACCGTCGCCCCGGCGGCGTCGCTGATCCAGCAGTTGAGCTGACTTCCGGCGCTGGCCGCGGTGACGTAGTTGACCGGCACGGTCGGCACCACCGTCATCGTCCACGGCAGGGTGACGTTCTCCACGGTGCGCAGCGCGCCGTTCTCGTCGGCGTAGATGACGGTGACCGGGTCGTTCGGCCGCTGGTTGCCGGCCACGGTGTAGACGACCAGGCGCGGATCGACCGTCGACTGGGCCTCGGGAACCGCCGCGACGGTGCTCGGGGCCACCCACACCGGTGTCTCGACGTCTGAACCCGGCAGCGTGACCGTCACCGCCGTCGGCGCTGCCGTGGCGGGGCGTGGCCCGGAGGTCGCGATCACGGTGCGGTTCGCCGACGTGCCGTCGGGGTTGGCCGTGGTGGTGGCGGCATCGCCGGTCCGAACCACAGCCGTCGTGGCCGCGGCGGCAGCCAGCACACCCGCGGCGGTCATCGCCACCCGGCGCCACTGCGACACCGCTGACCGGCGTCTGCTGTCATTCACGTTCGGCCTCCGCGACGCGCGGTCGGGCGCGTCATGCAGTCAAGGCTAAGAACGCCACGCCGCCGGCCGGCCGCGGCGCGCCGCCCGTTGCCATGCTGTTACCGCAGCTTGACGGCTTATTCGCTGACCGCGAACGGCTGGCCGCAACCAGGGGTGCGCGCGTCTACTAGCCTTCGGGGGTAGCACGCACACGAACGGAAGGGTCCACCGTGGAGGTCAAGATCGGTGTTTCGGACAGCCCGCGTGAGCTGGTCTTCACCAGCTCGCAGACGGCCGGCGAGGTCGAGGAGCTGGTGACGTCCGCGCTGTCCGGATCTGATTCGGGGGCCGGATCGGGTGTGCTGAGCCTGACCGACGACAAGGGCCGCCGCTTCCTGGTGCATACGTCCAAGATCAGCTATGTCGAGATCGGCGTGTCCGATACGCGTCGGGTCGGATTCGGTATCGGCGCAGGCCCAGCCGCCGACGCCGGCTAGCCGGGGCGGTTCAGGACCGGGTCAGCGGCACGTGTGACAGACCGCCCCAGGCGAACTGCACGGTCCCGTCGACCGCGTCGTCCTTGGAGATCGGCCGGTCCGCGTCGAGCCAGTACCGGGCGCAGTCCACGCTGATGCCGACCAGGCCGACGGCGATCATGCGGGCGCGGTGCGGGTCCAGCCCGGAATCACGGCTGATGAGGTCGAACACGGCGTCGGTGCACGCTTCGGTGGCGACCTTGACCTGGGCGGCGACCTGCGGCTCGCTGACATAGTCATTCTCGAAGATCAGCCGGTAACCCTGGCTGTCGTGCTCGATGAAGTCGAAGAACGCCTGTACCGCGGCGCGCAACCGAAGACGGTTGTCGGTGGTGGTGCGCAGCGCCTGGCGCACACCGGAGACCAGGTTGTCGACGTGCCGCTGCAGCACGGCCAGATAGAGCTCCAGCTTGCTGGTGAAGTGTTGGTAGAGAACGGGTTTGCTGACGCCGGCCCGTTCGGCGATCTCGTCCATGCCGGCGGCGTGGTAGCCGCGGTCGACGAAGATCTCGCTGGCGGCGACCAGCAACTGCCCGCGCCGCTCGTCGCGCGGCAGGCGGCTGCCGCGCCGGTTGGCGGGCGCGGCGCCGGCACGGTCGCCACTGGCCACCCGGGCGGAGTTCCGCGCGGCCGTGTTGGCGAGATCGCTCATCGGGTCCTCAATCTGGTGGTTCGCCGGGGAATGTGCGGGGCCACCCATCCCGGCTCGTCGCACCGACACTACTACCCGGCGGCGGTAACCCGCCTGTAGCGACCCGGCTGCGGGCGCGGGCGCGCCGACAGTCGGCTTGTGCTCGCGTTATGCCATCCTGGGGCGGTGACCTTCGATCCGGGGCACCGCGGGGGCGGTCGCGTGCCGGTGGTGCGCAACGAGTGGCGGGAGCCTCTGCGCGCCCAGCGCGACCCGCTCGCCGAGGGCTCGGGTCGGCCCAGATCCAACCGTGACCAGCGCCAACAGTGGCGAAAGCAGAGTTGGCTGGGCCGGTTCGTCTCCACCTACGGCTGGCGGGCCTACGCCTTGCCGGTTCTGATCGTGGTGACCGGCGTCGTGCTCTATCAGACGATGACCGGTACTGCCGCCCCGGCGTCCGACAAAGCAGACATGGTCCAGGGGCCGCCGACCATCGGATCCAGGGGCACATCGATCATCGGCGCCCCGCCGCGCGGTCTGACCGCGTTCGACGCCAGCCTGCCCACCGGTGTTCTGCCCGAGGGGGGCACGTACACCGAGGCCGGCGCCAAGACCTGGCGCATCGTCCCGGGGACGACCCCGAAGATCGGCCAGGGCACCGCGAAGGTCTTCACCTACACCGTCGAGATCGAGGACGGCATCGACACCGCCTCGTTCGGTGGTGACGAGGGGTTCGCCCGGATGGTCACCGAGACGTTGAGCAACCCGAAGAGCTGGATCCACAACCCGCAGTTCGCCTTTCAGCGCATCGACGCCAGCACGCCGGAGGTCAAGCCTGACTTCCGAGTGTCGCTGACGTCGCCGATGACGGTGCGGGAGGGCTGCGGCTACGAGATCCCGCTGGAGTCCTCCTGCTACAACCCGGCTTACGGGCCCGACGCGCAGCCGCGGGTGTTCCTCAACGAAGCGCGGTGGGTGCGCGGCGCGGTGCCGTTCCAGGGTGACATCGGCTCCTACCGCCAGTACCTGGTCAACCACGAGGTCGGCCATGCGATCGGCTACACCACGCACGAGCCCTGCGATGACAACGGCGGCCTGGCCCCGATCATGATGCAGCAGACGTTCTCCACGGCGGACAACGACGCCGCCAAGTTCGACCCGGAGTACGTCAAGGCCGACGGCAAGACCTGTCGGTTCAACCCCTGGCCGTATCCGATCGCCTGACGACGATGCGGGGCGAGGGACGAGCCCCGAGGAGGAGTCAGGCAATTGGGCATCGCCTGACGACGCGGAAGCTTTGGGCGCTGTTTGCCGTTGCTGTTCTCAGCTGCTGGAATGGGCAGTGACCCTTTGCCGTGAGGAGTAGCCGGTGTCTCCGTTGCCGCCGCTGGTCGAGCCAGCAGCCGAGCTGACCCGCGACGAGGTGGCCCGCTACAGCCGGCACCTGATCATCCCGGACCTGGGGGTAGACGGACAGAAGCGCCTCAAGAACGCGCGCGTGCTGGTGATCGGCGCAGGCGGGTTGGGTTCGCCGACGCTGCTGTACCTGGCTGCCGCCGGTGTCGGCACCATCGGCGTCGTCGAATTCGACGTGGTCGACGAGTCGAACCTGCAACGCCAGATCATCCACGGCCAATCCGACATCGGGCGCTCCAAGGCCGAAAGCGCGCGCGATTCCATCCTCGAGATCAACCCGCTGGTCACCGTGCGCCTGCACGAGATGCGGCTGGAGCCCGACAACGCCGTCGACCTGTTCGAGCAGTACGACCTGATCATCGACGGCACCGACAACTTCGCCACCCGCTACCTGGTCAACGACGCCGCGGTGCTGGCGCACAAGCCGTATGTGTGGGGGTCGATCTACCGCTTCGAGGGCCAGGTGTCGGTGTTCTGGGAGGACGCCCCCGAGGGCTTGGGCCTGAACTATCGCGACCTCTACCCCGAGCCGCCGCCCCCCGGGATGGTGCCGTCCTGCGCGGAGGGCGGCGTCCTCGGCATCCTGTGCGCCTCGATCGCCTCGGTGATGGGCACCGAAGCAATCAAGCTGATCACGGGTATCGGCGACACGCTGCTGGGACGGCTGATGGTCTACGACGCCCTGGACATGAGCTACCGCACCATCAAGATCCGCAAGGACCCCGAAACCCCGAAGATCACCGAGCTCATCGACTACGACGCGTTCTGCGGCGTGATCTCCGAGGATGCGGCGTCGGCGGCGGCGGATTCGACGCTCACCCCCCTGGAGTTGCGCGACCTGCTCGATTCCGGCAAGAAGGTGGCCCTGATCGACGTCCGGGAGCAGGTGGAGTGGGACATCAACCACATCACCGGCGCGGAGCTGATCCCGAAGTCGGCCATCGAGTCCGGCGCCGGGCTGGCCAGGCTGCCCCAGGACCGTATCCCGGTGCTGTACTGCAAGACCGGCGTCCGCTCGGCCGAGGCGCTGGCGGCGCTGAAGAAGGCCGGCTTCTCCGACGCGCTGCACCTGCAGGGCGGCATCGTGGCCTGGGCCAAGCAACTCGAACCCGACATGGTGATGTACTGACGGCCCACCCGAGCCCGCACCGCTTAGTCTGACGAGGTGACCGACGAGCGCCCGCCCGAGCATGTCATGGCGACGTTCGGCCTCAAGGGCGCCGAGCCCGAGCCGTTGGGTTCCGGCTGGGAAGGCGGTTTCAAGTGCGGTGAGGTGGTGCTGTCGGTGATCGCCGACCACGCCCGCGCCGCCTGGTCGGCGAAGGTGCGCGAGTCGCTGTTCATCGACGGGGTACGGCTGGCCCGCCCGGTGCGGTCCACCGACGGCCGTTATGTGGTGTCCGGTTGGCGGGCAGACACATTCGTGGCCGGCACCCCCGAGCCCCGCCATGACGAGGTGGTGTCTGCCGGTGTGCGGCTGCACGAGGCCACCGCGAAGCTGGAGCGACCGAGGTTCCTCACCCAGGCGCCGGTGGCGCCGTGGAGCGACGTCGACGTCTTCATCGCGGCCGACCGCGCCGCCTGGGAGGAACGTCCGCTGCAGTCGCTGCCGCCGGGGGCGCGGGTGTCGCCCGGATCGCCCGACGGTGAGCGCTCGGCCGACCTTCTCAACCAGCTCGCCGGGCTGCGCAAGCCGACGAAGAGCCCGAACCAACTCGTGCACGGCGACCTGTACGGCACCGTGCTGTTCGCCGGGACGGCCGCCCCGGGCATCACCGACATCACCCCGTACTGGCGGCCCGCGCCGTGGGCGGCGGGCGTGGTTGTCGTGGATGCGCTGGCCTGGGGTGAGGCCGACGACGGGCTCATCGAGCGCTGGGATGCGCTGCCGGAATGGCCGCAGATGTTGCTTCGCGCGCTGATGTTCCGGCTGGCCGTTCACGCCCTGCATCCGCGCTCCACCGCAGAGGCTTTCCCCGGTTTGGCGCGCACCGCGGCGCTGATCCGGTTGGTGCTCTGAGCAGGGATTTCTCTGGTTCGTCGGGCTTCTTGACGGTTCCGTAAAAAAAATTCCGAAAAAGTGTGCCGTTCGGGTACCCGCGTCGCTCCTACCTGTGAAGGCGGCCCTAGCCTCGGGGCGGCTTCGAACCGAAGGAGCGACCATGACCACCTACTACGACCAGGATCAGACGTCCCGCTCAGCTGAATTGCCGCGTCGCCCGCGACCCCGCCCGCCGCTCGCCTACTCCGACTACGACGACGAGGACGGCTACGACCCTCGTCCGGTGCGTCACGAACCGGCGCCGCGGCCAGGGATCTCGATTTCCAGAAGCGCCATCATCGCCGGAGTGATCGGTGCCCTGGGCGTCGGCGCGGGGCTGGGTGTGTTCTTGATGAACACCACCAGCTCGGTGCCCACGCAACCGGCGGGGGTCACGGTGCCCGCGAACGACACGGGCGTACCGATGGTGCTGCAACCTCCCGCGCCCCTTCCGGCTCCGGCGCCCGCACCGGCACCGGCTCCCGCTCCGGCCCGGGTCGCTGCCCCGGCGCCGGGACCCAGCACCGTCTACGTCCCCCGCCAGTCGGTCACCACGGTCCTCGCCCCACCGCCCGCCCCGGCTAAGGGCCCGGCACCGGTCGCCGCCCAGCCGCAACCCGCGCCCGCCGCTGTCCAGCAGCCGGCGCCGCAGAGCACCGGACCGACGATCGTCCTCCCGCCGCTCCCGATTCATTTCCCGCAAGCCCCCGCGCCCGTTCAGCCGCCGAGCACGACGGGTGGTTCGACGACTGGTGGCGGTTCGAGCACGGGTGGTGATTCGAAGAAGGGGAGTGATCCGACTTCGACTGGTGGTTCGCCTGGCGGCGACACCGGCACGACAACCAACGCGAAGAACTCCCCTTGGGACAAGATCAATGAGAGTCCCCTTGAAAAGCATTCCCCCCTGGACACGGGTGGGTCCGTCGAGAGCCCAGTTTCCGGCCTCAACCCAACGCTGGCGCACAGCCTTTGCCAAGTCGTCGGCAACTGCTGACCTGAATGGGCTCGGCCCTGCGCGGGTCACGGCCCGCGGAACTCGTGCCGCACCGCCGCGAGATCGACCCTGCCGTCGGTGGCCAGCACGCCCTCGGCGCGCAGCAGCTCCAGCTGACGCGTCGCCAGGTGGGCAGCCGGTCGTCCCGACGCGGTGATCACCCGGTGCCAGGGCAGATCCGAGGAGTCGGTCCGCATGATCCAGCCGACGATCCGCGGGCTGGAAAGCTCTGCCGCCGAAGCGATGTCACCGTAAGTCGCGACCCGGCCGGGCGGTATCGACGCCACCAGTCGCCGGACCCGTTCCACCTGTGCGTCGGTGACCGGCGCCATCGTTAGGCCCTCCCGAGCATGTCCCGGATCAGCGCTGCCGTCTCGGCGGGTTTGGCGTGGGCCACCATGTGCTGGCAGTCGAAGTCCACCAGCGTGAAGTCGCCACCGAGCCGGCTCGACAGGCCGTCGATCAGCGTCTCGCTGACGTACGGCGGCGAGGTCCACGCCGCCCGCACCAACGTCGTCGGAGTTCCGTTGCGGGGCAACATGATATCGCGCGCCAGCTCACTCCAGTAGGACATCATCGCGGGCACGCTGATGCGCCAGCCGTACCGGCCGTTGGGCAGCGCGATCAGATGCTCGTCGAGTTCGTCGTCCAGTTCGGCCGGTCGGCACATCGGCCCACGAGCCGCTGAACTTCTCCGTGCGGGCCTCGGCACGGTCGGGGTAGTCCGGGGACGCCAGCATCGACTCGGCGATCTCGCGCATCCAGTCCCCGTCCAGTCCGACCGCCGGATCCAGCAGCAGCAGTCCCGACACCAGGTCGGGCACGGCCGCCGCCAGGTTCAGCGCGACCGCGCCGCCGAAGGAGTGCGCCACCACCAGCACCGGCCCGTCGGCCTCGTTCTCCACCATGGTCGGCCAGAGCGGCGACGTTGGCGTCGATCGTCCACGGCGCCGACCACGACGAGCGGCCGTGGCCCAGCAGATCCGGCGCGGCCAAGCGATTTCGGGAAGATGCCGGTCCGCCAACGTCCGCCACCGCCGGCCGTGGCCGGTCAGCCCGTGGATGGCCAGCACGCTGCACCGGCCCGGGTGGGCCGTAGCGGTGCAGGTGGAGATCGTGGGTCACGGGCTTCATGCTGCCAGAGTCGCGCGAACTTGTCGGACCCCCGTGGTGTCATGCCCACATGACCAACCCCGACCCGGCGCCGGCGCGCGCTGCCGAGGCCGCCGTCGTGCTGCGCCCGGGGCTGCGCGGCACGGTGCGGGTCCTCGGCGGTCCGGGCACCGGCAAGAGCAGCCTGCTCGTCGAGGCTGCCGCGGCGCACATCGCCGGCGGGGTGGACCCGGAATCGGTTCTGTTGCTGACGGGTTCGGGCCGGTTGGCGACGCGCGGCCGCAGTGCGCTCACCGCGGCGCTGCTGGCCGCGCGCTCCGATGAGCCCTGCCGCGCGGTCATCCGGGAACCGCTGGTGCGGTCGGTGCACGGTTACGCGTTCGCGGTGCTGCGACTGGCGGCAGCGCGCGCCGGTGATCCGCCGCCACGGCTGATCACCGGCGCCGAACAGGACGGCATCATCCGTGAACTGCTGGCCGGTGATCTCGCCGACGGGGCCGCCTCGGCTCGCGTGGCCGCATCACCTGCGCCCGGCACTGACCACTGCCGGATTCGCCACCGAACTGCGTGACCTGCTGGCCCGCTGCGCCGAGCGCGGTGTCGATCCACTCGCAGTTGCAGCGCATCGGCAGGCTGTCGGGTCGGCCGGAGTGGGTGGCGGCGGGCCGGTTCGCCCAGCAGTACGAGCAGGTGATGCTGCTGCGCGCAGCGGTCGGGACGGCTGCGCCGCAGGCCACGGTTCCGGCGCTGGGTGCCGCCGAGCTCGTCGGCGCCGCGCTGGAGGCATTCGCGACGGATGCCGACCTGCTGGCCGCCGAGCGGGCCCGCATCCGATTGCTGCTGGTCGACGACGCCCAGCATCTCGACCCGCAGGCCGCGCGGCTGGTCCGGGTGCTCGCCGCCGGCGCCGAGCTGACACTGCTGGCCGGCGACCCGAACCAGGCCGTCTACGGATTCCGTGGTGCCGATCCGGCTGCTGCTGGACGCCGACTCGCCCGCGGTGACGCTGACCCGTTCGCATCGCTGCGCTCCGGCGCGTGGCCCGCGCCATCAGCGGTGTCGCCGCAGGCCTGCCCGGCGCGCCGCGGCTGGCGCCGACTCGACGGACACGACGGCGGTCACGCGGGCTCGGTCAGAGTTCGGGTCGCGGCATCGGAGCATGCCGAGGCGGCGCTGATCGCCGACACGCTGCGGCGCGCCCATCTCATCGACGGTGTGCCGTGGTCGCAACTCGCGGTGATCGTCCGATCGGTGTCGGCTGCGGCGGCGCTGCCGCGGGTGCTGGCCGCGGCCGGCGTGCCGGTGGCGCCGCCGACGATGGCCGGCCCGATCGGTGCACAGCCCGCCGTACGGGCGCTGATGACGGTGTTCGCGGCCACCGCCGACGGGCCTCGACCGGCGAGCAGGCGGTGGCGCTGTTGACCGGTCCGATCGGCCGCGTTGACCCGGTGTCGCTGCGGCAGCTTCGCCGCGCGCTGCGCCGCGCGGCCCCCGAAGGTCGGCGCGGCGATTTCGGCGAATTGCTGGTCGGGGCACTCACCGGCCGGGCCCCGCAAGCTGCCCGCCACCCTTGCCGGCCCGATCAACCGGGTCCGCACCGCGCTGCGGGCGGCAGCAGACGCGCACCGACGCCAGCGCGACCCGCGCTCCACGCTGTGGCAGGCGTGGGAGCGCACCGGTTTGCAGCGGCGCTGGCTGGCCGCCGCCGAGCGCGGCGGATCCGACGGCGCGCGTGGCAGACCGCAACCTCGCCGCGGTCACGGCGTTGTTCGACATCGCCGACGAGTACGTCTCGCGCACCGCGGGTGCGTCATTGCCGTGGCCTGCTCGACCACGTCAGTGCTCTACAGCTGCCGCCGGTAGGCGCGGACGGCACCCCGCCGTCGAAGACGGTCGCGGTCCTCAGCCCGCATGCAGCGCTGGGCCGCGATTGGGAGCTGGTCGTCGTCGCCGGCCTGCAGGACGGGTTGTGGCCCAACACCACACCGCGCGGTGGCGTGCTGGGCACCCAGCGACTGCTCGACGTGCTCGACGGTCTGGGCGACGAGGTGTCGGCCCGCGCTCCGCTGCTGGCCGAGGAGCGACGGCTGCTGATCGCCGCGATGGGACGCGCCCGGCGGCCGGTTGCTCGTCACCGCGGTGGACAGCGCGAGCGGCGACGACGTCACGCTGCCGTCGCCGTTCGTCGCCGAGGTGGCGCAATGGGCGACCCCGGATGACTCATCCGACGGCGTCGCGGTGGAGCCGATCGCGGCGCCGCCGGTGCTGTCGGCGGCCGCGGTGGTCGGGCGGCTGCGGGCGGTGGCGTGTGCCCCGTCGGATGCTATCGAGGAGAGCGAACGTAGTCTGCGCGCAACGCAATTGGCACGCCTGGCAGCCGCCGGCGTGCCTGGCGCCGACCCGCGCAGTGGCAGGGTCTGGCACCGATCAGCTCTGCTGAGCCGCTGTGGGTGGGGGAGGACCACACCGTCACGATGAGCCCGTCGACCTTGCAGACGCTGGCGGACTGCCCGTTGCGGTGGCTGACCGAACGGCACGGCGGTTCCGCAGCGCCGCGATCTGCGCTCGACGCTCGGCTCGGTGCTGCATGCGCTGATCGCCGAGGCCACGGGCGAGGTCCAGCTGACCGCTCGAACTGGAAAACCTTTGGGCCACAGTCCGCCTTCGACTCACCGTGGTATGCCGCCAACGAACTGGACCGGCACCGGACCATGCTTGCCGCCTTCGTCGCCTGGCGCTCGGCGACTCGTCATCGAGCTGACCGAGCTCGGCACCGAGGTCGACGTCGAAGGCGTCGTCGCCGCGCCGGGCGACGGGCTGCCCGGCGTTGAAGTCCGGGGCCGGGTAGACCGGCTGGAACGCGACGCCGAGGGCCGGCTGGTCGTGGTCGACGTGAAGACCGGCAAGACACCGGTCAGCAAGGACGACGCGCAACGCCACGCGCAGCTCGGGCTCTACCAGCTGGCCGTCGCCGAAGGACTGGTCGGCGACGGCGACCAGCCCGGCGGGGGCCGACTGGTCTACATCGGCAAGCCGACTGCGGCCGGCGCCGCCGAACGTGAGCAGTCCGCGCTGACCGCGGACGGCCGCGCGGAGTGGCTCGCGACTGTGCGGCATGCGGCTGCGGCGACCGCGGGCCCGCAGTTCCCGGCCCGGGTCAACGATGGCTGCACGCACTGCCCGATGCGTCCCGGCTGCCCCGCCCACACCGCACCGCGGACGGAGCCCTCATGACCTACAGCCCCACCGAACTTGCTGTCGCCCTTGGTGTTCCGAAGCCCACCGACGAGCAGGCGGCGGTCATCGCCGCACCGCCGGGACCGCTCGTCGTCATCGCGGGGGCGGGGGCGGGCAAGACCGAGACGATGGCCGCGCGGGTGGTCTGGTTGGTGGCCAACGGGTTTGCCGATCCGGGGCAGGTCCTGGGGCTGACGTTCACCCGCAAGGCCGCCGGTCAGCTACTGCGCCGGGTGCGCTCGCGACTGGCCCGGCTGTCCGGGTTGCGGGGCGATGCACCGGGCGCCGGTGCTCCCGCGGTGAGCACCTACCACGCGTTCGCCGGTGCGCTGCTGCGGGAGCACGGCCTGCTGTTGCCGGTCGAGCCCGACGCGCGGCTGCTCAGCGAAACCGAGTTGTGGCAGCTGGCCTTCGAGGTGGTCAGCGGCTACCCCGGTCCGCTGCGCACCGACCGGAATCCGGCGGCGGTCACGGCTATGGTGCTGCGTCTTGCCGGTGAGCTGGCCGAACACCTGGTCGACACCGACCAGCTGCGCGATACCCATGTCGAGCTCGAACGCCTCGTGCTCAACCTGCCGGCCGGCCGCTATCAGCGCGACCGCGGACCCAGCCAATGGCTCCTGGGCATGCTGGCCACCCAGACCGAGCGGGCCGCGTTGGTGCCGTTGATCGACGCGCTGCACGACCGCATGCGCGCCGACAAGGTGATGGACTTCGGCGCCCAGATGTCGGCGGCTGCCCGGCTGGCCGCGTCCTGCCCGCAGGTGGGTGAGCAGCTGCGTGCCCGCTACCGCGTGGTGTTGCTCGACGAGTACCAGGACACCGGGCACGCCCAGCGGATCGCGCTGTCGTCGCTGTTCGGCGGCGGGGTCGACGACGGGCTCGCCCTGACCGCGGTCGGCGATCCGATCCAGTCCATCTACGGCTGGCGCGGCGCGTCCGCCGCCAACCTGCCCCGGTTCACCACCGACTTCCCGCGCGCCGACGGGTCCCCGGCGCCGACCCTGGAGCTGCGCACCAGCTGGCGCAACCCGCCCAGCACCCTGCACATCGCCAACGCGGTCTCCGCCGAAGCGCGGCGCCGCTCGGTGGCGGTGCGCCCGCTGCGGGCCCGCCCCGGCGCCGAACCGGGGACCGTGCGATGCGCACTGCAGGCCGATGTCGCCGCCGAGCGCGACTGGGTGGCCGGGCACATCGCGCGTCGCTACGCCGAGGCGGCCGGCGCGGGCAAGCCACCGCCGACCGCCGCGGTACTGGTCCGGCGCAACGCCGATGCCGGCCCGATGGCCGAGGCGCTGACCGCCCGCGGCGTTCCGGTCGAGGTGGTGGGACTGGCGGGCCTACTGTCCATCCCCGAGGTCGCCGACCTGGTGGCGATGCTGCGGCTGGTCGCCGACCCGATGGCCGGCGCCGCGGCGATCCGGGTGCTCACCGGTCCACGCTGGCGACTCGGCCCCCGCGATCTCGCCGCGTTGTGGCGCCGGGCGCTCGCTCTCGACGGAGCACGGGCGGCAGCGGCCACAGCCGAGCAGATCATCGCCGCGGCGGCACCCGACGCCGACACCGCGTGCCTGGCCGATGCACTGGCCGACCCCGGTCCGGAGACCGGATACTCACCCGAGGGCTACCGGCGGATCACCGCGCTGGCCGCCGAATTGGCCCAGCTGCGAAACCATGTGAGCAACCCGGTGAGCGACCTGCTGTCCGAGGTGCGTCGCGGCCTCGGCGTCGACATCGAAGCCAGGGCGGCCCGGCCGGTCGCCGCGGGCTGGACGGGCACCGAACACCTGGACCGCTTCGCCGACGTGGTCGCCGACTACGCCCGGCGGCCCGGCGCGTGTGTGGACGGTCTGCTGGCCTACCTCGACGCGGCCGAGGTGGTCGAGAACGGGCTTGCCCCGGCGGAACTCACCGTCGCGACCGACCGCGTGCAGATCCTCACCGTGCACGCCGCCAAGGGATTGGAGTGGCAGGTCGTGGCCATTCCGCACCTCAGCGCCCGGGTGTTCCCCTCGACCGCCTCCAAGCGCACCTGGCTCAGCGACCCGGCCGACCTGCCGCCCCTGCTGCGCGGTGACCGTGCGGCCGCCGGACTGCACGGCGTGCCGGTCCTCGACACCGCCGGCGTCGCCGACCGAAAGCAGTTGTCCGACGCCATCATCGGGCATCGCGACCAGTTGGAGCAGCGCCGCATCGACGAGGAGCGGCGACTGCTCTACGTCGCCATCACCCGGGCCGAGGACACCCTGCTGCTGTCCGGTCATCACTGGGGGGCCACCGATTCCAAACCGCGTGGGCCGTCCGACTTCCTCTGTGAGATCAAGGAGATCATCGACGCGTCCGTCGCGGCCGGGCAACCCTGCGGAGAGGTCGAGCGCTGGGCTCCCGAGCCCGCCGACGGCGAACCGAACCCGCTGCGCGACAACGTCACCGCCGCGCTCTGGCCGGTCGATCCGCTCGGCGGCAAGCGTGCGGATATCGAACGAGGAGCCGCGCTGGTGACTGCCGCCATGACGCACCCGGTATCGCCGCCCGGGGACGACGCCGACCCCGAGGGTTGGGCCGCCGACGTCGACGCGCTGCTCGCCGAACGGGCACGCGTCGCGCAACCGTCGCCGGCGAGCCTGCCCGGGCAGCTCTCGGTCAGCGCGCTGGTGGACATCCATCGGGACCCGGTGGCTGCGCTTCGCCGTCTCATGCGCCGGTTGCCGTCGCGGCCCGACCCGCATGCCCTGCTGGGCACCGCTTTCCACGAATGGGTCCAACGGTTCTACGGCGCCGAGCGCCTCTTCGATCTCGACGACCTGCCCGGCGCGATGGACGGTCATCGGGCCGAAACCGGGGAACTCGCCGCGCTGCAGGCGGCGTTCTCGGCGTCGGCGTGGGCGGCACGCACCCCGGTCGACGTCGAGGTGCCCTTCGAGATGGCGATCGACGGCACCGTCGTCCGCGGACGCATCGACGCCGTGTTCGCCGACCCGGACGGCGGCGTGACCGTCGTCGACTGGAAGACCGGTGAACCGCCGGCGGACGACGACGCGCGCCGGCACGCGGCAGTGCAGCTCGCCGTCTACCGGCTGGCATGGGCCGCGATGCAGGGCTGCCCGGAATCGTCGGTGCGGGCGGCGTTTCACTACGTGCGTTCGGGGCGCACCGTGATGCCGGAGCATCTGCCCGGCCCGCAGGAACTGGCGGCGCTGCTCGCCGGTGCTACGGACGCGGAGCGTTGCGCCTGATGTCGATGGCCTGCTTGATCATCGCGAACTGGAACGGCAGGCGCCCATAGGCCGCCAGCTGCATCGGCCACGGCTTGCCCCGCCACAACCGGCACATGTTGATGTTCGCGGGATAGACAGCCAGGTACAACGCTATCGCCGCGAGCGCGGCGGCCCGGCGGGTCCGCGGCGCCAACATCAGGGCGCCGATGCCGACCTCGGCCACGCCGGAGGCGAGGGTGTAGAACCGGGGGCTGCCCGGCAACTCGGCGGGCACGATCGTGTCGAACGGCTTCGGCATCACGAAATGGCCGACGCCGATGCCGATCAGCATGGCGCCGGTCCGGTAGGCGGGAAGCTGGCTGGCGGTGCGTGCGGGTTCGGCTGAAGTCGAAGGCATGGTTACATAATGCTCGTGTGGAGCTATCGGCCCCGGCGAAACGGTGGAGTAGTCGGTGACGGAGCCTGTGGCCAAGGGTAGGTTGCGGAGCCGGCTCGACGCGATCGAGGACAACCTGACGGCCAAGCCCGACAGCGCCCTCGTCGATCACCTTCACATCCCGGAGAAGTTCGTCAGTCCCGGTCGCCGCATCGCGCGCCGGCTGTTGTATGCGCTCACGGCGCTGTTCGCCGCGGTCCTGATCGTCTACCTCGACCGCGACGGTTACCGCGACGTCCGCGAGGGGCCGCTGAGCTTCCTGGACTGCCTGTACTACGCCACGGTGTCGCTGTCGACCACCGGCTACGGCGACATCACGCCGTACACCGAGACGGCTCGACTGGTCAACGTCCTGGTGATCACCCCGCTGCGGGTGGCCTTCCTGATCGTGTTGGTCGGCACCACCGTGGAGACGCTCACCACGGCGTCCCGTCAGGCTCTGAAGATCCAGCGTTGGAGGAACAGCGTGCGCAACCACACCGTCGTCATCGGCTACGGCACCAAGGGCAGGACGGCCGTCGCCGCGATGGTCGGTGACGGCACCGCCCCGGCTGACATCGTCGTCGTCGACACCGACCAGGGCTCCCTGGACCGGGCCAACGCCGCCGGGCTGGTCACCGTGCGCGGTGACGCCAACAAGTCCGACGTGCTGCGGCTGGCGGGCGCGCAGCACGCCAACGCGATAATCGTGGCCACCAACAGCGATCCCACCGCCGTGCTGGTCACCCTGACCGCACGCGAGCTCGCGCCGAAGGCGAAGATCATCGCCTCGGTCCGCGAAGCCGAGAACCAGCACCTGCTGCGCCAGTCCGGCGCCGACTCGGTGGTGGTGTCCTCGGAGACGGCCGGGCGGCTGCTCGGCATCGCGACCAGCACGCCCAGCGTCGTGGAGATGATCGAAGACCTGCTGACCCCCGACGCCGGCTTCGCCATCGCCGAGCGGGAAGTCGAGCCCAAGGAAGTCGGCGGATCGCCGCGCCACCTGCCCGACATCGTCCTCGGCGTGGTACGCGACGGCGCACTCTTGCGTGTCGACGCCCCCGAGGTGGACGCCCTGGAGAGCACCGACCGGCTGCTCTACGTCCGTAGCGTCGCGGACTGACCGGTGGCCTTCCGCCTGCGCAACACCCCGCTGCTGTCGCGCGTCGGCGCCGACCGCGCCGACCATCTGCGCACCGACATCGACGCCGCGACCGCCGGTTGGGCCGATGCCGCCCTGCTGCGGGTCGACAACCGCAATCAGGTGCTGATCGCCAACGGCCGGGTGGTGCTGGGTGCGGCCGCCGAACTGGCCGACGCACCGCCGCCCGACGCGGTGTTCCTGGGCCGCATCGAGGACGGACGGCACGTGTGGGCGGTGCGCGGTGCCCTGCACGCCCCCGACGACGACGACGCCGCCGTGCTGGACCCACGCCGCGGCGGGCACGTCTTCGACGACGCCAGCGCGCAACTGGTCGCCTGCGCGCTCTCGCTGCTGAACTGGCATGACAGCGCCCGCTTCAGCGCACTGGACGGCTCACCGACCCGGCCGATCAGGGCCGGCTGGTCGCGCCGCAACGTCCTGACCGGTCACGAGGAGTTTCCCCGCATCGACCCCGCCGTGATCTGCCTGGTGCACGACGGCCACGACCGGGCGGTGCTGGCCCGTCAGACGGCGTGGCCGGAGCGGCTGTTCTCGCTCATCGCCGGGTTCGTCGAGGCCGGTGAGTCGTTCGAATCCTGCGTGGTGCGCGAGGTCGCCGAGGAGATCGGCCTGAGCGTGCGCGACGTCGAATACCTCGGCAGCCAGCCGTGGCCGTTTCCGCGCTCGCTGATGGTGGGGTTCCACGCGCTGGGTGACCCCGAGCAGCCGTTCGCCTTCAACGACGGCGAGATCGTCGAGGCGGACTGGTTCAGCCGCGCCGAGGTGCGCGAGGCGCTGGAACACGGCGACTGGAGCAGTGATTCGCAGTCGCGGCTGCTGCTGCCCGGCTCGGTGTCGATCGCCCGGGAGATCATCGAGTCCTGGGCGTTCGGGGATTGATGGCTAGACGCCGAGCTTCGCCTTGACCTCGCGCAGGCCAGGGTTGGTCAGCGCGGACCCGTCGGCGAACTTCACCGTCGGCACGGTCTGGTTGCCACCGTTGACCGACCTGACGAACTCGGCGGCGGCCGGATCCTGCTCGATGTCGACCTCGCTGTACGCGATCCCGGCCGACTTCAGCGCGGTCTTGAGCCGATGGCAGTAGCCACACCATCCGGTGGTGTACATGGTCAGCTGAGGATGGTTGGCGCTCATAAGTGCTTCAACCTATCCGAGGCTGCGGTCATGCCCGAACCCGGCGCGGCGCTCACCGTGCATTGTCGCCACCCCCTGCCAAGATGGACCCCATGCCGGTGACCGTTGACCATCTGGCCGGCCTCGACGAGGAGCAGCGCGAAGCCGTGCTGGCCGCTCGGGGGCCGTTGTGCGTGCTGGCCGGCGCGGGCACCGGCAAGACCCGCACCATCACCCACCGCATCGCGCACCTCGTCGCCAACGGCCACGTCGCGGCCGGGCAGGTGCTGGCCGTCACGTTCACCTCGCGGGCGGCGGGGGAGATGCGTTCGCGGCTGCGGGCGATGGATGCGGCCGACGGCGGCGGCGCCTCGGTCGCCGCGGTTCAGGCGCTGACGTTCCACGCCGCCGCGCGCCGGCAGTTGCAGTACTTCTGGCCGCGGGTGGTCGGCGACACCGGGTGGCAGCTGCTGGACAGCAAGTTCGCCGTCGTCGCCCAGGCCGCCGGCCGGTGCCGGATGCAGGTCAGCACCGACGACGTCCGCGATCTCGCCGGCGAGATCGAGTGGGCCAAGGCCTCGTTGATCAGTCCGGAGGGCTACGGCGCGGCGGTGGCCAAGGCGGGCCGGGACATCCCACTCGACGCCGAGAAGGTCGCCGCGGTCTACGCCGGCTACGAGACGCTGAAGGCGAACCGCGACGGCATACGCGCTGCTGGACTTCGACGACCTGCTGTTGCACACCGCCGCCGCCATCGAGAACGACGCCGCCGTCGCCGCCGAGTTCCGGGACCGCTACCGCTGTTTCGTCGTCGACGAGTACCAGGACGTCACCCCGCTGCAGCAGCGGGTGCTCGGCGCGTGGCTGGGTGACCGCGACGATCTGACCGTCGTCGGCGACGCGAACCAGACCATCTACTCCTTCACCGGCGCCTCGCCGCGGTTCCTGCTCGACTTCTCCCGGTGGTTCCCGGACGCCACGGTGGTGCGGCTCGAGCGTGACTACCGCTCCACCCCGCAGGTGGTGTCGCTGGCCAACCGGGTGATCGCCGCCGCGCGCGGCCGGGTCGCCGGCAGCAAGCTGCACCTGATCGGCCAGCGCGATCCCGGTCCGTCACCGACGTTCCACGAATATCCCGACGAGGTGGCCGAGGCCGCTGCGGTGGCACGGTCGATCAAGAAGCTGGTCGAGTCGGGCACGCCGGCCGCCGAGATCGCGGTGCTGTACCGCATCAACGCCCAGTCCGAGGCGTACGAGGAGGCGCTCACCGAGGCCGGCATCCCGTTCCAGGTGCGCGGCGGTGAGGGTTTCTTCAGCCGCCAGGAGATCCGGCAGGCGCTGGCGGCGCTGCAGCGCGCGGCCGAACGCGATACCGGCGGGCAGGAGCGAAGCGACCCGGGGAAATACCGGCGGGCAGGTTCCCGAGGTGGTTCGCGCGGTGCTGGAGCCGTTGGGTCTGACCGCCGACGCGCCGACGGGCACCAAGGCCCGGGAGCGCTGGGAGGCGTTGACGGCGCTGGCGGAGCTGGTCGACGACGAGGTCGCCGCCCGCCCGCAGCTGGATCTGGCCGTCGCTGATGGCCGAGTTGCGGACTGCGCGCCGACGCCCGCCATCCACCGGTGGTGCAAGGCGTGACACTGGCGTCCCTGCACGCCGCCAAGGGTCTGGAATGGGATGCGGTGTTCCTGGTCGGGCTGGCCGACGGAACGCTGCCGATCTCGCATGCCCTCTCACACGGCCCGGACAGCGAGAACTGTGGAAGAGGAACGCCGGCTGCTCTACGTCGGAATCACAAGGGCCAGAATGCATCTGGAGCTCAGCTGGGCGTTGGCCCGCACACCGGGCGGGCGCCAGGGCCGTCGTCCGTCGCGGTTCCTCAACGGTATCGCCCCGCAGACCCAGGCCGAGCCGTCACCGAGCAAGCCCCGCCGGTCCCGGGGCGCCACACCGCGATGCCGGGTCTGCAACGCCGTGCTGACGACACCACCGGCAATCATGTTGCGCCGCTGCGAATCCTGCTCGGTCGACATCGACGACGAACTGCTGGCCCAGCTCAAGGACTGGCGATTGCGGACCGCCAAGGAACTGAGCGTGCCGGCTTACGTGGTGTTCACCGACAACACCCTGATTGCGATCGCCGAGTCGCTGCCCGCCGATGACGCCGCCCTGGTCGCCATACCCGGCATCGGCGCGCGCAAGCTCGAGCAGTTCGGGCCCGACGTGCTCGAACTCGTGCGCGCCCGCCAATGACCTACTGGCCGGGGCCGTAGTTCCCGGTCCTGGTGGTCGCGTTGGTACCGTTCTGCGGGGTTCCGGCGCTGCCTTGGCCGGTGTAGCTGTTGACGTCGCCGACGCCGAGGCTCGCCGTACCGCCCGGGTTGTTGACGGTGGCGCCCCCGGTGTAGCTCGACGGCCCGCCGACTCCGACCGTGGCTCCGCAGTTCAAGGAACAGATGTTGTTCGACGTCGAGCCGCCCGTATAGCTGGACGGGTCGCCGACGCCGAGGGTCGGCCCGAAGCCGGCACCGGTCACTGCTCCCGATTGGCCGTCGTCCGCCATGGCGACAGGGGAAACGCTCAATGAGATCGCCGCCGACAACACCGCAACCCCGGCTGCCCGTCTGGTTCGTCTGCTGTTCATTTTTACGTACCTTTTCGTTTGTTTCATAGCCGCGTTCATGTGGTATAGCACGCCGCCTACGTCGGAACCCCGAAATCGGGGTGCGAACGATCGACTAGTTCAGGCTCATCGGCGCTGCAGCGCAGCCCGCGGCCAGACGTGCAAGGTGTGGATCCACACCTCAAGAATGAACGCGGAACCCGCCCGGGTCACGCGACTCATAGTGAAACCAAATGTATTTGGGGTTACCTCAGCGCGGAGACGGCCGCGTCGTAGTCGGGCTCGGAGCCGATCTCGGGCACCAGTTCGGTGTAGGCCACCTTGCCGTCGGCGCCGACGACCACCACGGCCCGGCCCAGCAGCCCGGCCATCGGTCCGTCGGTGATCGTGATGCCGTAGTCCTCACCGAAGCTGCTGCGGAAGGCCGACGCCGAGACGACGTTCTCGATGCCCTCGGCGCCGCAGAACCGGCTCAACGCGAACGGCAGATCCTTCGACACGCACACCACCGGCACTCCGGTGGCCGCGGCCCGTTCGTTGAAGCTACGGACGCTCATGGCACACACCGGAGTATCCACCGAGGGGAAGATGTTGAGCACGACAGCTTTCCCGTCGAACTGGCCGCTGTCCACGGTCCCGAGGTCGGTACCGGTCAGGGTGAAGGCGGGCGCCTGGGCACCGACGGCGGGCAGGTCTCCAATGGTGTTGATCGGGTTTCCACGCAGCGTTATCTGTGCCATGGGAGCCAGTTTTTCAGCAGTGCGGCCGGACGGGTTCGCCGGGTCGGCTATTCGTTGGCCATCGGGGCCAGAGGCGCACTAAAACCGCAGGTCAGAAATTCGCTTGTGGTGAAACGGTGTTAGGCTCTAGCCTCGAAACCGAAAATTCTTGCCGAGAGGAGGGCCTGACGATGATCACTCATACCGCGCACAGCGGCGTATTTGGCGTGGCACATCGCACGTGGTCCTTCGGCACCGCCATGGCGGCCCACGCCGCCGGCGCCGCCGCGGCTATCGCGGCGCAGCGTAAGCGTCGCCCCAACGCCGCCCCGACCCCCCCGTCCGTGGACAGGAGCTTCATCTAGGAAAGCTCCCAGACACAGCCACTGGCCACGGACCCGAAGTCAACGGATCCGTGGCCATAGTTTTTCTCCAGATTCCTGGTCCGGATCCCCGAACGAAATGCGTAAGCAACCGACCAGGAAGCAGGTGAGGTGGACATGTCAGCACTGACAGTCCGTCAGAAGAAGCTGCCGGTGTTGCCGTGCCACGTCGAAGATCCCGATCTGTGGTTCGCCGAGAGTCCCGTCGACCTGGAGCGCGCCAAGGTGCTCTGCGGGGAATGTCCGATCCGGCGGCAGTGCCTTACTGCCGCGCTGGATCGCGGTGAGCCGTGGGGTGTTTGGGGCGGCGAGATCCTCGAACGCGGCAGCATCGTGGCGCGCAAGCGTCCGCGCGGCCGGCCGCGCAAGGACCGGATTGCGGCCTGACGGCCGCCGGCATTGCGACGCTAGATCGACCGGGTCGCGATTCGACGAACCCGGGAATCAGTTGCTCGGCCATCGCCCGCACCGGCACGTGCGCGTCGAGTTGGGCGGAGATCGCCACCGTCGACGCGATCACCCGCAGCGGGATCGCCAGCTTGGCCGGCAGGTCCATCTGCCGGGCGGTCTTGATCTGCTGCACCGAACCGGCCATGTTGGCCGCGGCCATCTTCTGCAGCCACTTGCGGGTGTAGTGGAAGACCTCGACCTCGATCGGCTCGACGTACTGGCGCAGCATGTCGTCGATCTCTTGCGGAGAGACCTGCTCGCCCTTCTGGATGAAGCCCACCTTCTCCATGGTCGGCAGCAGCAGTTCGTAGTTCTTGTCGCGTGCCAGCCGGATCGTCATGCCCAGTTCGACCGGCAGCCCACCCGGCAGCGGTGCCACCGCGCCGAAGTCGATGACGGCCATGCGTCCGTCGGGCAGCAGCATGAAGTTGCCCGGATGGGCGTCGCCGTGCATCATGCCGACCCGCGCCGGCGCACCGAACGTCAACTCGAAAAGCCTTGTGCCGCAAAGGTCCCGCTGATCGACGGTGCCGTTGCGGATGATGTTGGACATCTGCACGCCGTCGATCCACTCGGTGATCATCACCTTCGGTGCGCTGGCCACCACATGGGTACGACGAAGTGCGCGTCGCCGTCGTAGGCCTTGGCGAATTCCCGTTGGTTGTCGGCCTCCAGCCGGTAGTCCAGCTCCATCTCGGTGCGTTCGATCAGCTCGTCGACCACGCCCTGCACGTCGGCGCCGGGGGAGAGTTGCTTGAACACGCTGACCATGCGCTGCATGGTCTTCAGGTCCGCGCGCAACGCCTCGTCGGCACCCGGGTACTGGATCTTGATGGCCACCTCGCGGCCGTCGGACCACACCCCCTTGTGCACCTGGCCGATGCTGGCCGAGGCCACCGGGGTGTCGTCGAAGGAGCTGAACCGGGTCCGCCACTTGGTGCCCAGCTGCCCGTCGAGCACGCGGTGCACCTTGGCCGCCGGCAGCGGCGGGCGCGTCCTTCTGCAGCTTGGTCAGCGCCTCGCGGTAGGGCTCGCCGAACTCCTCGGGGATGGCGGCCTCCATCACCGAGAGCGCCTGGCCGACCTTCATGGCACCGCCCTTGAGCTCACCGAGAACGGTGAACAGCTGGTTCGCGGCCTTCTCCATGAGCTCGGCGTTGACCTCGTCCCGGGACTTGCCGGTCAACCGCTTTCCGAAGCCCAGCGCGGCCCGGCCGGCGAAGCCGACCGGAATGCTGGCCAGCTTGGCGTTGCGGGCGGCACGTCCACGCTTGATGTCTGCCACGTCCCCATCATCCCCGACGCCGCGATACTGGCAACCACCGCTGTCAGCACTCGCAGCGCGGATGCCTTGACCAGCGACGGGTCATGATGCTGTTGGAATTGACGTCGACCTCCAACGTGGTGTTCAGCGTAGCGGGCGGCGCCCGCGGCGTCCTCGTGCCGCGCACGGCGATGATGATCCGCTGCAGCTGGCCCAGTGCGAGTGCGGCGGTGGCCAGCACCGTGGGCCGGTCCGCGCTGCCGATGACGTCGCGCAGTTGCGCCGCCACCGCGGGCCAGGCGGCGTCGCGGTCGGCGCGGTGCAGGTCAGCGCAGGACAGGCAGCTGTAGTAGCTTTAGTAGTAACTCACTTTAGTGCTGCGATGGCTGAGCGGGACCGTCGCATGCGCGGATATCCTTCGATCGCGCAGGTCGAGCATCCAGCGGCAGCTGTACGAACTGCGCCTCCTCGCTCAGCAGCGCGGCTACGAGGTAGTCGCGGAGATCACCGACAACGACGTCTCGGCCTATGCACAAAGGCCAGAGTTCTATCAGGCGTGGAAATCTTCTCCGGTCCGGCGCGGTGGATCACGACCTCTCGCACCGCAGACATCCAGGCTGTAATTGTCCCGGAAGACCGCGCCCAGGTCATCTCGGAGTTTGCAGACGCGTCGACATCGTGGCAGCTCGAGAGGCCGTCCCTGGACCTGCGCTACGCCTACGGCGTGGGATAGCCGATCAATCGCGTTCACAGACGAGAGTTCCTAGGTCAAGGCCGAGCGTGTCAGTGCAGCGATCGCGACGTGCTCGGAGGGACGACCGTGGGATCGTCCCTTATAGCTTGGCCGCCAGACGCGTTCAGATCGTCCGCCAGAGCAAGCCGCTGTGGTGCGGGAAGCTGTGGAGCGGTTGCTAGCCGGAACCTCGATCCGAGATCGTCGCCGACCAACCATTGTGGTGTGGCCCCGCCGAGGGCAATGTCTGGACCAGCTCGACGTGTGCCAACTGCGTGCTGTCCGCGAACGTCGCGTGCGAATGCACAACGGACCGAACTCAGTGGAACTAGCCTGCGTGATCGTGGAGGTTGGAAAAAGCATCACCGTGATAGTCCTGCCCGAAACGTCTCGATAGCGGCGCAACCACCGGTCCCGCTGCAGCTGAAGCATCTGCTACCCAAGGATTGGTGAGTGGTGTGCGGAGAATCCTGCGTCGCGCGTCCAACCCGACGAAAACCGAGCCGCTCGATCGCACGCGCGCGCGCCTCTTCGGCCTGCATGTAATGGCCGCGTGCAGTCTCTCTTACGTCCACGCCCTCGTGGCCGAGGCGGTCATTGACGCTTGCAGATGCCCGATGCTCTGACTGGCTGCTGCAGACGACGAGAAGCACGCAAGCTTCCGAGCGGTCGAGAACCTTCAGCGTCGCTTGACGAGGCTGCCGACTCGTGGCGACGAGAAAATCACCATCCTGGTAGCGGCCTGGAAGCGCATCACCTAGCGTCTGATGCCCGAGCTGATGCCGCACGGCGGACCGACGCTGCTGTTAAAGGCATTAGACCTCGATCAGCTG
Organism: uncultured Actinomycetota bacterium; assembly: GCA_963753095.1. GTDB lineage: Bacteria > Actinomycetota > Actinomycetes > Mycobacteriales > Mycobacteriaceae > Mycobacterium. The sequence continues at coordinate 55,801 of CAVWBC010000010.1, read as the reverse complement.
GGAGCTTGCTGGAACTGCGGCAGCCGCACGTTGGCGGCAATGCCCGCGTCCGCCGAAGTGGTCCGCGTGCTGGAAGCTGATCCGCGTCGAGGTGGTGTTGTTGCGAAGGCGAAGCGAGGTCCCGGATTCGAACCTGAGACCGTCGAATTTCACTGCGCACAGACACCTGAGGGTCGATAGCGACTCCCGGTCTGTGCCCACCCCGATCGCCGCAATGTTAGGCACTTCGTCGTCATGCCTAAGCTGCTACGTTGGAGACGAGTTGCGTCATCCCCTGACGATTCGTGTCGCACCGATCAACAACTCATCGCATTCCAGCCGATAGCCGTCCGCGCTGGGCCGACCCCATCAAGGTGGCGCGTCACTTCTGTGACCCATACGCCACCCCTCCGGCAGACCAACCTGGACTCCCTTGGCCGCTCCATGTCCACAGGAGACCGCGTCTGCCGTTGTTTCTACGTATCACTTACGCGCCCGCGTCGCCTGCTTCTTGCCCCAGCTGCTGACCGTGCTGCCGATGAACCGTCTCGCCGCCAGAGCGGAGTTGGCCGCCCAGAACATCACTAACTTCGTCACCAGCGCACTCGCCGTGCTCGCCGTGCACCTGCTGAGCAACGCCAGCGCATCACCCTGCTGCTCAAGGTCGGTGCGATGTGAGCATCGGCGAGCAGGAAGGCCGGGCCAGGTACATAGCCGAGGTCCTCTCCAGGCACCGAAGTTGAGCGATGAGCGGCGGGAGCGGTCGCGACCATCATGCGGGGGGCCGCAGGTGGTCCACCACTATGACCCCTGCACCGTGCCAGAGGCGGCGCGCCCCAGCTTGCTTGCTTCAGCGTGACCAGCAGCCGCGTCGAATCTCCGCCTCCTGCGTGAGTTCCCGGGCCACGGCTAACCGATCACCCGGAGTGGAAGGGGTGTGGTCGGAAGGATCAGGAGGGGGGTAGTCGGTTGGCCTGTGAGGTTTTGGATGTCACGACCACCTGCCGCTGCAAGTGGCTGTGCCCTATGTGTGGCCACACCGCTTGGTGGCAGCAGGCGAAGACCCTCGAGACCGGCTGGACCGGGTGGACGGTGGCGGGCGGGCTGCGGCCTTGCTCACCTTGACTCAGTCGCACAGCATGCTCAGGCCGCGACCGCCTCGACGTGCTGTGGATCGGGTCGAGGGTGGCTGGCGGGGCGTGACGACGGTCTGAGCTGGACCGCCGACAAGGAAAACCATGGAGTCCGTGGTGTACGTCCGAATCGCCTTGAGGTGGTTCACAATCCCAATCACGTGGAACGTCCATCTCCACGCCGCACGCCCGCCTCCTGCAAACGCCCCTTACGGACCCGCTCATGGAGGAACTGCGGGCCTCGGTCGCCGGACGGTTCGCCCGCCGCGTCGAACGCCTTGGAGGTATGCCTCGCTGGGTTGTCAGGACCTTCACCAGTGGCCGTAGGCACCGGGGGTCGGTTGGCCAACTACCTGTTCAAAGGGACCACGATCCACTCCACAACGAGTCCCGATCTCACTTGCCATCCTGTCGCACCTGAGCTAACCGGGAGGCATGGACCTTACCAAGCGACCGCCGCGATATCGGGGGCGCGCAGGCGCGTACAGGTACGGACGTCCAACCACATCGACCGGCTCTGCGACTCTGGCCCGCGTACTTCTGATAAGAAGGGAAGTAACTCCACGATCACCCGGGGTACTGCTAGAGTCACAAGGTCGACCACCGTAGTCAGCGAGCGGTGGGAGGAGAGGTGAGTATGTCCGAGAAGGGGTCCGATGCCGTCGAACAGGCCCTGGTAGTGGATTTCGCGATACCGACCAACGCCATCCGCATCGAGCCTCGGTGCCAACGTCGCTCGGACGAGATGGCGCGCGCGACCGGTCAACAGCCTCCTAAGCTGCAACGGCGTCCCGATCCTGCTGCCGGGGGCAAGTTCCATCGGTGACCTACACGAACATCCTTCGAGACCTGGAACCTCTGAACGAAGGGTCGGGATGCCAAGAACCGATCACCTACGCCTCGCTCTGGGTCCACGCTGAAGAAACTGTCCCACGTGGTCTGGACCTCGCTGATTTCCCCGCTGGACTATTAGCGAGTTCGGCGTCACCCTGTCGCCGCGACATGGACAATTCGCTTAAAGTACGAAGAAATAGCCTGCGCCTCCGTGAGACCAGTCTTGGTCTGCGCTCGCACCCGCTCTCGCATTTTTGTTGACTCCGGAGACCGGTAGCGGGGGAGGACCGTCAGGTGCACCTCAGGCCCCCAGTGCATGTGCCCTCCGGGGCCATTGGGTAGTTCTACTGCGCCCCGAGTCCTGTTCCGTCGCTCTGACAGCCTCCTAGGGTCAGTGCTGCTCAGTTCCGATCTTCCCGCGCATGCCGCCGTTCCTGGGTGATGAGTTCCGTTGCGTGGCGGCGATCCAAGGCAGCACGCTCGCTGGCGTCACACATGTTCAGCCAAGCGAGTTGAGCCGCGTGGCGGATCGCTACCCCCAGGTGTTGCCTGGCGTGCCCTAGGCCACCGCCACACGCCGCGCCTCCATCGCTTTTGTTGCCCGTTCATGCTCGGTGACGTGTCTCTTGGCTATGCGCGCCCGCTCTTCGCGTTGCTGCGCGTAGAGCCTCTCGTGTGCGGCCAGATGCCGCTGTACAACGCCGTATGCTCTTCCACATGGCGGTGTTCGGCAGCCGCATTCTCCGAGACGTGCCCCGAACCGTATTCCTCTCGTTCCATTCCCTCGTTCACCATGATGGCTACCCCCTTGTTATCGACCTATTACACGGGGCTGACGCTACTCCGCGCTCACGGGCATCAGTCCGGAACGTCGTCGACCTGACTGAGTAACGGTAGCGGGCGCAGTCAGGCGCGCGGAGGCCGTCGTATTTATGGTCGGTGATGCTCGATCCGCATTGCCAGCAACGTGAGCCAGGCTAGGGCGGCGATCATTCCAGAACGGTCGTTATCAGACGTGCCAGGATGGCGATGTCAGCCTTCGTCACCTGCAGAGCAGAAGGGACTCGGAGGGTCTGGGGCGAAATCCCGGGGGAGGATTACGCCGACCCCTCGTCCACTGCGTACGCGGACGGGGGGAATGGCCCCGCGTACCCGTCACTGTACGACAGCCGCGGTAATTGTTCACTATTGACGAACCCGACGAGGAACCTCGTGCTGGGTTTGGCCTGTTATCTACGCCCTGTAGAGCGCGAACGCCTGCACTCAGTACATCCCCACCAGGCTGTTGGGTGCAGCGTCCGAAACGGGCGTGTTCTTCCATGCGCTTCTATCGCGGCGGCGCAATGCGCGCACGTGCGGGTTGACATCTCCACGAAGGGTTTGGTCAGCGCACGAGCCAGATGCCCACCACCCCCAATAAATCCAACCACTCAAATGCGTTACTCCCCCGTAAGCCTCGACACAAGTGTAGCTGGTTGTGCACTAGTTACAACACCCAAACTGGAAAGCACACTTTCATTTCGGGCCTCTGGGCAGCGGGGCGAGTCGTGGCGTTGTGCGCAGAGAGCGGACCGTACGTGACCAGCGGGACGATGCAATTCGGTGCACGACCGCCGCGCCGCCAGCCGCCGCGGTAGCAATCCTTGGCACGGCCATTCATCGAGGTGCCGACGCCACCGCCTACGCACGCACTACTCTGATGAGCCGAGCTTGATCGTCGGGACCTTGGCGTCAATATCGCCGGATCGCCGATGTTCTGCGATTGAGAGCACAATACGGTCACCGATCGCTAAGGGGGTGGGACAGCCAATGGGTGGAGTCAGCTCCCCACCGGGTCTGGAAGCGACTTTGGCCCGGTCGGGGCGCGCCGTTGTTGTTATTGTGCTTGTTATTGCTCTTTTCGATTGGGTGGGCGGGTCACCGGTATCGAGGGGTTGACGCGGGTTTATCCCACCTGGCCGCACATGATGCCGTGGACTGCTTTGTGGTTCGCCGCGTTGGCAGTGGCGATCCTGTTGCGGTTGGGCAGCCGTCTCGTGGTCGGGTGTGGGTCGGGTGTGGCGTGGCCGTGGTGGTGGGTGCCCGTGCCTGTCCCTGCTCCTCGCCGAGTATGTATCCGGTCAGTCGTTGCGATCTTGGACCAGATGTGGTTCGGGGAAGCGGTGCGCACGCTGCAATTATCCTGGCCGTCGTCCAAGTCCGCTGACGGCGTCATCGGTCCTGCTCTTGGCCGCTGCCGTCGACGCTGACCCGTGTGGATCGCCGCTGGATCTGCGTGGTCTGGTCGGTGTGCGTCTTGGGTGGCGGGGTCATTGCGTGTCGTCTCGCGTCCTGGCCTATCTATTCCGTGCGATGCTCCGTTGGTACGCATTGCGCCGTCAACCGGGTAGCGATCTCGACTGCCTTGGCGCTGTTGCTGCTCGTTGTCGCGACGTTCATGGTCGCGTGCCTGACCGGCCTCCGCTGGCCTGGCTGCTCGCCCAGCTGATGCGTCGCACTGCTCCGTTTGTCCAGTCTGGCCGTTGGCTTCGTGATCCTCATGCGTTGTCGCGGCTCTACGTTCCTGGCGCTGGGTTTCAGCTGAGAATGCTGCCTTTTCCCTCTCGCTCATCGTGGGTTTGATCCTGGCGTTGGGATTCCTGTTCCGCTTACGCCACCAAGAGCAGAGTTTGCTGAAGGAGATCGCGCTGAGGGGGACGAGATGCGCTACCGCATCCTTGTCCGACAACGCCGTCGACATCATCGTTCACCTGCGCGGCAGCCAAATCGCCTGGGTCTCGCCGTCAGTGGAGGCCGCCTTGGGGGCACCCGCTCAGCATTGGATCGGCTCCGACTTCATAGTTCTCCACGTCCACCCCGACGACCTCGACACACTGGGCACCGCCTGGAGAGGATCGCCAACGGCGAATCGGTCCTGCAACGGTTCCCGTGGGTCTGCGCCGTCGACGGTCACTACCACTGGGTCGAGGGCCACGGAAAGCCCTACGTCGACGCCTGAGGTATAACGACGGGTTGATCTACGGCACTGCGCGTCGTCAACGACCAGGTGGAAGACGGAGCAGCGACTTGATCGGCTGGCCCGGTTCGACATCCTCACCGGCCTACCTAACCGGGCCGAGGTGTTGGGCACCCTCGAAAAGGCCCTGGTAAATCCGTGATCACCCGGCCCGCACCTCGGCGTTCCGTTCGGCGATGTCGACAACTTCAAGGGCATCAACGACAGGTGGCAGACACCGCGTCGGCGACATTCTGCTCGCGACCCTGGCAACCCGAATCCGCGAAGAGCGTGCGTCAAGGCGACACAGTGGGACTGATCGGTGGCGACGAGATACTAACTCCCTGTTCTACATCGACTGCCTCTACTCGAGCCGTCCCAGATCGCCGAAGAATATTTGCTCCAGCTGCCGAACCTGATCCACTAATCCTGCAAACACTGTGCGTGCGACCCTGAGCATCGGTGTCACCATCGCCATTCCCGGCGAAACCTGCTACCTCGATCATCGCTCGCGCCTACGCCGCGATGTACCAGGCCAAGATAGCGCGCAGGAACACCGTCGTCAGAGTCTAACCAACCCAGCGATCACAACCCACTGTTCGGGAACTGCACTGGCCGGAAGACGAACGTGTCAGGCGGTAGCCCTGGAATTGTTCATCTAATACATCGCCGCGTCTGCGCGTGCGAGAAGAGCTTCGGCGAGGCGGCCCCTGCGCACTGCCACTATCGCCGTGCCGCAGCTTGCCCCTACCGTGCAAACCTGGTGCTCTGTGGAAATCGCCCTCCGTACCTCCGCGAGGAGATCACGCAGCGCCGACACCTACGAGCGTCGCTACTGCTGATCGCGAACATAGTCTGCGTCTGACAATAACCCGTAACTCAGACACGCGGCGACGCCGCCAGGCCAACCCGTTGAGCCGCGCGAGGTGTCGCAAAAAGTTCGTATCGGAAAAGAATGTTCTCGAAACCGATGTTGTACTTGTTATGAGACATGCCGCGCTGCAAGCTGATCCGACCTCTGGCACCCGCATCGGTTATACCCGAGTAAGTACCGTTGCCCAGACCCTCGACCAACAGAACGAGGCCCTTGCCGCCGCCGGTGTCACCAAGACGTTCTCCGACACCATGTCTGGTGCACGTGACGACCGTCCCGGCCTTGCCGCGCTGTTGGAGTACGTCCGCGAGGGGACACTGTCGTCGTGTGGAAGCTGGACCGCCTGCGGCCGCAACACGCTCCACATCCTCGAGACCGTCAAGGCCTCACCGACCGTGGCGTCGGTCTGGTGTCCACCACCGACGGATCGACTCCTCGACGGCGGCGGGCCGCATGGTGATCGGGGTCTTGGCCAGCATGGCCGAGTTCGAGCTGGAACTGGTCAAGGAGCGCACTGCCCTCAAGCGGGCGACCTCCCGTGCCAGCGGCACCAGGTTCGGGCGACCCCGCAAGGTGGCCGACGCCGGCCACATCGCCACCGCCCGCCGGATGAAGGAGACGGCCACACCGCCAAGGGCATCGCCAAGTTCCTCGGCGTGAGCCGAGCGACCTTATACCGCTACCTCAACGAGAGCCGCGCCGCCTATATGGGCCGCCCGCAGCAGTGATACCGCTACGAGTAGTACCCCTTAAGAGTTGCGTAGGCAGCTGGTCACCCCGGGGATCACCAGCGGGCCGACCAATCCGGCGCCGTCGCGGACCCGCACCGGCAGGTGCGGAACGCCGGCGGTGTGCAGGTCGCGCACCAGCCGCGGATCGGCGATCAGGTAGTCGGCGAGCACCACCAGGTCCACGCCCGAGGACGGGGCGCCCGGCGTTGCCGTGGCTGGTCTGCCCGATCCGGGCGCCGGAACACCGCAGCGCATCGACCAGCACGTCGGTCAGTGGGCCGCAGCCGTGGACCCGGATCGACAGTGCCCGGGCCGCGGGTTGGCCCGCCCGGTCGCGGACCACGCCGGCGGCGACCAGCGCGGTCAGCAGTGTGTCCAGCGCCGCGGTGTCGCGCAGCCCGTGGCCGTCGGCCAACCGATGCAGATGTGCGATGCCGACCGGAACCTGCATGCCGCGCAGCACCGCGGCCAGCGCTGCGGTGGACAGGCCCTCGGGTGGTTGCACCAGCACCGCGCGGCGAGGATCCCAACCGATCTGAACCGTGCCGTCGGGTCGCAGCAGCACCGGCATCGCCGGGTCCAGCGCATACAGCCGGCTCACACAGCGACTGTGGCATCACGGCGCCGCCGCGGGGTTCAGCTATCCACAGGGCCCGAGGCGTCGTCGGGGTTGTCCTTCTCGAACTCGGTCATCGCCGCATCGATGTCCAACCCGCTGGTGTCGCCGCCGATGATGCGATCGATGAAGCCGGCGGGCTCGTCGAGGTCGGCCGAGCCGGGCAGCAGGTCGGGGTGCTGCCACACCGCGTCGCGGGCGTCGATGCCGGCGGCCTCGGTAAGCCGTTCCCACAGCAGCGCCGCCTCGCGCAGCTTGCGGGGCCGCAACTCGAGGCCGACCAGCGTGGCGAAGGTCTGCTCGGCCGGTCCGCCGGTGCCGCGGCGACGGCGCAGCATCTCCGACAGCGCCGCCGTGCCGGGGATGCGTTCCCCGAGCGCGGCGGTGACGACGGTCTGCACCCAGCCCTCGATCAGCGCCAGCATCGTCTCGAGGCGTTCCAGCGCGGCGGTCTGCTCGGGGGTGGCCTTCGGCTCGAACATGCCCTGGGCGAGCAGCTGCTCCATCGCGGCGGGGTCGGCCAGCGCCGCCGGATTGAACCCCTGCGCCAGCTCTTCGATGCCGCTCATGTCGATCTTCATGCCCTTGGCGTAGGACTCCACCGCCGACAGCAGCTGGCTGGCCAGCCACGGCACGTGGCTGAACAGTCGGTGATGCGCGGCTTCCCGGGCGGCCAGGAACGTCATGATCTCGCTGCGCGGCTGCTCAAGACCTTCCGAGAGGGCCTCGATGGCCTCCGGCATCAGCGCCGCCACCCCCTTGGGGCCCAGGGGCAGGCCGATGTCGGTGGAGGTCAGCACCTCCTTCGACAGCCGGCCCAGCGCCTGACCCAGCTGGGAACCGAAGGCCATGCCGCCCATCTGCGTCATCATCGCCATCAGGGGGCCGGCCATCGGCTTGGCCTCCTCAGGCAGCGCCGAGGCCCAGACCGTCGAGATCTGTTCGGCCATCGGGTCGCAGAGCCGCTTCCAGGTCTCCAGGGTGCCGTCCACCCACTCGGTGGGGGTCCAGGCGACCGCCCTCACCGTTCCGGCCGGCAGGGCGGTGGCCCCGTCGAGCCAGGTGTCGGCGAGGTGCACCGCCTCGGTGATCGCGGTGACGGTGCCGGCCGAGATCGGTGCGGTGAAGCCGACGGCGCTCGATGCCAACTGGCGGGCCAGGTCGTAGTTGACCGGCCCGGACGCTGAGCCGCCGGTCATCGCGCTGCCCGCGCCGCTGAACATCTGGCCCAGCTTGGTGAAGATCTGGCCCAGGTCGGCCGGGTTGAAATCACCGCCACCGAACCCGAACGGGTCACCGGCGCCGGAGTCGCGGTCCTTCTTCGGCTTGTCGGGGTCCGGGTCGTCTCCGGAGGAGAAGCCGAAGGGCAGGTCAGGCATACCCTCAACCGTACCCACCCGATGCCCGCGACGGCGGACGGGTGATCAGCTGTCAGTGAACCGGGGACGGTGACCGGGTCCGTCTACTGTAGGCGGCGTGAACAGGCGGATTCTGACGCTGATGGTGGCGCTCGTGCCGATCGTGGTGTTCGGCGTGCTGCTGGCCGTCGTGACGGTGCCCTATGTGTCGCTGGGCCCCGGGCCGACGTTCGACACCCTCGGCGAGGTGGACGGCAAGCAGGTGGTCGCCATCGACGGCATCGCCACGCACCCCACGTCCGGGCATCTGAACATGACCACGGTGGCTCAGCGCGACGGGCTGACACTCGGCCAGGCGCTGACGCTGTGGGTGTCGGGCCGGGAGCAGCTCATCCCGCGCGACCTGGTCTTTCCGCCGGACAAGTCCCGTGACGACGTCGAGAAGTCGCAGAACGCCGACTTCAAACGGTCCGAGGACAGCGCCGAGTTCGCCGCGCTCGGCTTCCTGAAGTACCCGGACGCGCTGACCGTGGACCGCGTCACCGACCCCGGCCCGTCGGCGGGCAAGCTGCAGGCCGGCGATGCCATCGACGCCGTCGACGGCACCCCGGTCGGCAACGTCGAGGCGTTCACGGCGCTGCTGAAGAACACCAGGCCGGGCCAGGAGATCGTCGTCGACTACCGGCGCAAGAACGCTCCGCCGGGCACCGCGCGGATCACCTTGGGCACCAACCCCGACCGGGACTACGGCTACCTCGGCATCGCGGTGCTCGACGCGCCGTGGGCACCGTTCACCATCGATTTCAACCTGGCCAACGTCGGCGGCCCGTCGGCCGGCCTGATGTTCAGCCTCGCCGTGATCGACAAGCTGACCACCGGCGACCTCAACGGGTCCAAGTTCATCGCCGGAACCGGGACGATCAGCGAAGACGGCAAGGTCGGGCCGATCGGCGGCATCACCCACAAGATGATGGCCGCCCAGGAAGCGGGGGCGACGGTGTTCCTGGTGCCGGCCGAGAACTGCGACGAGGCCCGCACGGCCGAGCACGACACCATGGAGCTGGTGAAGGTGGACAGCCTCGGCCAAGCGGTCGAGTCGCTGCATACCCTCACCTCCGGCGGGCGTCCGCCCAGCTGCTAGGTGCGTACAGTTGTGGCCAGCGTTGTGGCGGTAGTCATAGCGCAGCTCTTCACAGCGGCCCGACCAGAACCAGGAGCCTGACACGTGAATATGCGGCCTGCCGCGCGGATGCCGAAGCTGACTCGGCGCAGCCGGATTCTGATCGGCGTCGCGCTCGCCGTCGTCGTGTTGCTGTTGGTCGGCCCGCGGCTGATCGACGCGTACGTGGACTGGCTGTGGTTCGGCGAGCTGGGTTACCGCTCGGTGTTCACCACCGTGCTGGTGACGCGCATCGTGGTGTTCCTGGTGGCGGGCCTGCTGGTCGGCGCGATCGTGTTCGCTGGGCTGGCGCTGGCCTACCGCACCCGCCCGGTGTTCGTGCCCACCACCGGGCCCAACGATCCGGTGGCGCGCTACCGCACGGCGGTGATGGCACGGCTGAAGCTGTTCGGGATCGGCATTCCCGTGGTGATCGCGTTGCTGGCGGGCATTGTCGCGCAGAGCTACTGGACCCGCGTCCAGCTCTTCCTGCACAGCGGAAGCTTCGGGATCACCGATCCGCAGTTCGGCAAGGACCTGGGCTTCTACGCCTTCGAGCTCCCGTTCTACCGCCTGGTGCTGTCCTACGTCTTCGTCGCGGTGTTCCTGGCGTTCCTGGCGAACCTGGTGGGCCACTACATCTTCGGCGGGATTCGGCTCGCCGGCCGCACCGGCGCGCTGAGCCGCGCGGCGCGCATCCAGCTGGTGGCCCTGGTCGGCCTGCTGGTCCTGCTCAAGGCGTTCGCGTACTGGCTGGACCGCTACGAACTGCTCAGCCACACCCGTGGCGGCAAGCCCTTCACCGGCGCCGGCTACACCGACATCAACGCGGTGCTGCCCGCCAAGCTGATCCTGCTGGCCATCGCGCTGATCTGCGCGGCGGCGGTGTTCTCCGCGCTGTTCCTGCGCGACCTGCGCATCCCGGCGATCGGGCTGGTGTTGCTGCTGCTGAGCTCGTTGATCGTCGGCGCCGGCTGGCCGCTGATCGTCGAGCAGATCAGCGTCAAACCCAATGCGGCGCAGAAGGAAAGCGAATACATCAGCCGCAGCATCACCGCGACCAGACAGGCGTACGGCCTGACCAACGACAGTGTGACCTACCGGGACTACAGCGGCAACGCGCCCGCCACCGCCCAGCAGGTGGCCTCGGACCGGGCCACCACGTCGAACATCCGGGTACTGGATCCGACCATCATCAGCCCGGCGTTCACGCAGTTCCAGCAGGGCAAGAACTTCTACTACTTCCCCGACCAGTTGTCGATCGACCGGTACGCGGGTCCGGACGGCAGCCTGCGCGACTACGTGGTGGCCGCCCGCGAACTCAACCCTGACCGGCTGATCGACAACCAGCGCGACTGGATCAACCGGCACACCGTCTACACCCACGGAAACGGTTTCATCGCCTCGCCCGCCAACACGGTGCGCGGAATCGCCAACGACCCCAACCAGAACGGCGGCTATCCGGAGTTCCTGGCCAGCGTGGTGGGCGCCAACGGCAGTGTCATCTCGCCCGGCCCGGCACCGCTCGACCAGCCGCGGGTCTACTACGGCCCGGTCATCTCCGACACGGCCGCCGACTACGCGATCGTCGGCAAGACGGGCGCCGACCGCGAGTACGACTACGAGACCAACACCGAGACGAAGAACTACACCTACTCCGGGACCGGTGGCGTGCCGGTCGGCAACTGGCTGGCGCGCACGGTGTTCGCGGCGAAGTTCGCCGAGCGGAACTTCCTGTTCTCCAACGTGATCGGCTCGAACAGCAAGATCCTGTTCAACCGTGATCCGGCCCAGCGGGTGGAGGCGGTGGCGCCGTGGCTGACCACCGACAGCACGGTGTATCCGGCCATCGTGAACAAGCGGATGGTGTGGATCATCGACGGCTACACCACGTTGGACAACTACCCGTACTCGGAGCTGACGTCGTTGTCCTCGGCGACGGCGGACTCCAACGAGGTCGCCGTCAACCGGCTCGCCCCCGACAAGCAGGTGTCCTACATCCGCAACTCGGTCAAGGCCACCGTCGATGCCTACGACGGCACCGTCACGCTGTACGCCCAGGACGAGTCCGATCCGGTGCTCAAGGCGTGGATGAAGCGTCTTCCCCGGCACCATCAAGCCGAAGAGCGACATCTCACCGGATCTGGCAGCACACCTGCGCTACCCGGAGGATCTGTTCAAGGTGCAGCGCATGCTGCTGGCCAAGTACCACGTCGACGACCCGGTGACGTTCTTCTCGACGTCGGACTTCTGGGACGTGCCGCTGGATCCGAACCCGACCGCCAGCAGCTACCAGCCGCCGTACTACATCGTCGCCAAAGACATTGCGCGCAACGATAATTCGTCGTCGTTCCAGTTGACGAGTGCGATGAACCGATTCCGGCGTGACTTCCTGGCGGCCTACATCAGTGCCAGCTCCGACCCGGACACCTACGGCAAGATCACCGTGCTGACGATCCCGGGCCAGGTCAACGGACCCAAGTTGGCGTTCAACGCGATCAGCACCGACACCGCGGTCAGCCAGGACCTCGGTGTGATCGGGCGCGACAACCAGAACCGAATACGGTGGGGCAACCTGTTGACGTTGCCGGTGGGTCAGGGTGGGCTGCTTTACGTTTCGCCGGTCTATGCCTCGCCGGGTTCCAGTGATGCCGCCTCGTCGTACCCGCGCCTGATCCGGGTGGCGATGATGTACAACGACAAGGTCGGCTACGGGCCCGACCGTCAGTACGGCGTTGGACGGGATCTTCGGGCCGGGCGCCGGTGCGACCGCCACGGGTCCGGCGCCGGCCAACGCTCCCGGCGGTCCGCCGGCTGCGGCGCCGTCCGGATCAGCCGGCGGCCGCCAACCCGCCGCCGGCGAATGCCCCGAGGTGCCGACACCACCGGTCGCGGTGGTGCCACAGCAGCCGGGCGTCGCGACGGCGCTGTCACCGGCGAAAGTCGGCTGCGCTGCAAGAACTTCAGTCGGCACTCGAGCGCGGTGCGGGACGCCCAGCGGGGCGGCAACTTCGCGCAGTACGGGCAGGCGCTGCAGCGGCTCGATGACGCGATGAACAAGTTCGAAACCGCCAAGTAGCGAAGCGGATTGGCGAGTCGGACCCGCCAAGTAGCGAAGTAGCTAGGGCTGTCCCACCCGCAGGGCGATGTCCTGCTTCTGGCCGACGTCGGTGACGAAGGCCGGCGCGGCGGGTTGGCCGGCGACGCCGTCGAATTCGATCCGGGCCAGTGTCGAGCCTTCGGTAAACAGCAGGACCGTCACGGACTTCGTGCCGTCGGGGGAGATGCCGGTGACGACGGTGCCGCCGGTGCCGACCGCCGAGGGCTGCGGAGCGCCGGCGGTGACCGACTTGGGGAGGTTGGCGACGGCTTCGCTGAGGGCGGACGGCCCGTCGGTGGTGTGCGGAAGCCCCACGATGAGGATGTTGATGGCCCTGGTCTGGTCCTGATTGACCAGCAGCACTTCGGCGCCGGGGCGGCCGTCGGGGTTGATGATCGGCGACTGGGCGGTGTAGGTGTCGTTCGCCGCCGAGATGTCGCGGTCCTGGATCAGCAACCGGGCGTAGTCGACGGCTGGCTTGGCCGGGGCGCGGTCGTCGTGGTCGTCGTCGACGGGACGCCCGGAAGCGGCGCGGCGGTCGCCGCGGGCTTGTCCGTCGGCACGCCTTGGCGATCGTCACAACCGGCTGCGAAAAGGGCAGATACCGCCACCAGAACGACGGCCGCGGCGCGGGTGGTTCGTGTTCGTGTCATCTCACTCGAGCCTGTCGGGTAAGGCCGCCGGATGCAAACACACTGGCAGAGCAGGTTCCGGGGAGCCGCTGCCCCAGCCGATTTGGTCGCATCACCCAGGCCCGGTAACCTTGGGTTCACCATCGCGGGGTGGAGCAGCTCGGTAGCTCGCTGGGCTCATAACCCAGAGGTCGCAGGTTCGAATCCTGTCCCCGCTACGAATGTGATGTCCCGAGACACCGTTTGACAGGTGTCTCGGGACATCATCTATATGTGGGCCCTCTTTGTGGGTCTGACTCTACGTGGTTGGTATTGGCGGATGCCGCCGAGGCGTTCGGGCAAGGGTCGGATCAGCTTGCGGCCCGGCTTGTTCATACCAGGCACAACACGGATGTCCGGATAACCATTCTGAGACGAACATTCGAGACACAGCGACTTGGCAGAACAAGACCGACTATCCGGCCCTGGGAGGGTGTCTCGTTCTCTTGTATTACGAGACCCCTGGGGAGGAAACGACTCGGTTTCGGCCGCCGGACTTGGCCGCGTACATGGCGGCGTCGATGCGATCGACGAACGCCGCGAGGCTCTCGCCGGGTCGCCACTGGCCGACACCGAAGGAAATCGTCACCGGGTCTGATGCCACCTGGAGGGTCGTCGCGACGCGGTTTCGGACCCGCTCGGCGAGGGGCATCGCATCATCGAGCGGAGTGTTCGGGAGGAGGATGAGGAATTCCTCACCACCCCAGCGAATGGCCAGGTCGTTGCTTCGCATACCGCCGCGCAGCGACGCTGCCACCGATCGCAGGACATCGTCGCCGACTGCGTGCCCGAGGCGGTCGTTGATTCGTTTGAAGTGGTCGATATCGCCCATGGCCATACTGATCGGCGTGCCGGACCCTGCTGCCTGTTGGAGTTCGATCTCCAGGGCGACCTGCCCGGAGCGTCGGTTCAGCAGTCCGGTCAGTGCATCGATATTGGCCATTTCCTGCAGGGCCATCTGCTGCTCGACCAAGTGGGTGATGTTCGGCGCGATCGCCACATAGTGACCGTTAGGGTCGTGATGGCCGATGAGGCTGGAGATGCTGAGATCTACGTGCAACCGTTTGCCCGTGGCGAGGTCGAAGGACACCACCCCGTGATAGGGCTTGCCCTCGGCGAGGACCCGTCGGATCTGCGGCTCGGCCAAGCCCTCGGCGGTTCGCGGCTTCAATTGGAACGCTGACTGCCCGAGAAGGTCGTTCACGGGCCGCCCAACCTCGCGGCCGAAGGCATTGTTGGCGAAGACAATGATGAAGTTCTTGTCCATGACGATCACCGGATCGGTCGCGGCGTTGAGGGCCTCGGCGAGCAGGCTGCGCTCGCGCTCCGCGGCAAAGCGCGCCGTGATGTCCTGCTGGATCGAGATGTAGGACACGATCGTGCCCTCGGCATCGCGTACCGGTGAGATGTTCCACTGAACGACGTAGGACAAGCCGTCCTTGCGGTAGTTGATGGTGCTGCCCTCGAAGAATTCCCCAGCCCGGATCTTGCGAGTGAGCTGGTCAATCACATTCCGATCGGTGTCGGGCCCCTGCAGGATGCGTGGAGACTGGCCTATCAACTCCTCCTCGCTATAGCCGGTCATCGCGCAGAAGGCCGGGTTGCAACGCTGGATGTAGGGGCCGCCGTCGAAGTCGGCGTCGGTGATGACCATGGCGTTGTACAGGTGCTCGAAGGCGGCCTCAAGCACCGCCTCTCCCTGGAGGTTCAACCCCGCCCCTTCCCGTCTCATCACACCCCCCGGCCAGGAGGTTAGGCGAATCCCTGGCGTTGGCGCAGCGGATTCGCGGCAGGCACCTGGCATGGATTTCCACCACCCGGGGCCGGTCGTACACCAGGACCTTGTGCAGCACCTGAGATAACGCGACTAACTTTGAGACCCGCGTATCTCTTCTGTTTCGAGACAGCTTCAGCGTCCGCCTCCCACCGACGGGTCGAACCCCTGCGATATCGCTGGATAAAAACAGGAGGCGGCGATGAGGAGGCGGCGATTAGGTAATGCGCTACTCATTCCTCCTGCAGGCTCTGGCGATACGTTTCGCTCACAACGATCACCGATCGCCAGGAAAGGAACGCACCGTGAAGACCGGACAGAGGGGCGGCTGCGCATGACCACGAGGGACAAGTACACCGAGAGCCCTACCTCGGTATGCAGGTCCTCATCGAAGGGCTCGCACTGGCCGCCTTCGGGACACTACGGGACATGGCGGCACCGGACTCGCTGGCCAAGCAGTTGCTGGCCTATGTCATGCAGGACGAAGCCCGGCACGTTGCTTTCGGCCGAATCTCGTTGAAGGACTACTACTCCGAACTGACCGACGCCGAACGCGACGAACGCGAGGAGTTCGTCGTGGACGCCTGCTACCTGATGCGCGACAGGTTCTGCGGCGAGGAGATCTTCGAGACAATCGGTCTCGACGTCCAGGCGTGCGCGGAGTGGGTCGACACGTCACCGCTGATGATCCAGTTCCGCTCGCACCTGTTCAGCCGGATCGTGCCGATCGTCAAGGACATCGGACTCTGGGGCGAGAAGGTGCAGAAGGCCTTCCGCGACATGGGAGTTCACGACATGGCCGGCTTCGACATCGAGGCGCTGATGAAGGCCGACGAAGATCAGGCCGACGAGCTGGAGAAGACACACGCTGAGATGGCTGCCCGGGTTCTCGAGGTCGACGAGGCGATCGCCGCAGGCGTGAGCTAACCCGGTACCCGATCGCTCGTGCAAGCCGGCTCGTCGTAGTCGGCCTGTGCTGCTCGCAACACCTCCGGGTCGGCCGTCAGCGCCCAGCCTCGATGGCGGCGACTCGTGCGTCGGCCACCGGACCGCACAGCGGCTGCAACTCGAAGCCAGTGACGAGCAGATCAGCGATTCGCCTCTTCACGTCACCGGAAGTCATATGTGCTTCAAGGTTCTGCCCGGGGCAAGAGGTTCCCGAGGCGACTTCTCTATGGCTGGCCAATGTGTTCACGCCGACTCCGAACTGCTTTACGGCCCAGGCGAATACGAGAGCAGTGCTGCTTAGCTGGGCCTCGCTGACGGGTTCTTCGTCGAAGTTCCCTTCGGCCAGAACGAGGAAGTGACCGGTCGTGTCGTAGTCGGTAGCGGTATCACCCGCGATCGCGGTGTCGCGGAGTTGAAAGATGTTCCCCTTACGGTCGACCGCAACGTGGTAGGCGATGTCGACCCACCCCTTGTCGTTCTGGTGGTATCGCTGGTGTTGTTGTAGCCGAGCGATGATCGCGCGGTTGTCGGGCAGTGCCACGGCTGAGTGATGAAGGGTCATCCGGTCGATTGTTTGGGGCCGGCCGCCGGGCAGGGCGGGGCGGGCCCCCCAGGCCTCCCGGCACAACATCACAGCGGACTGTGTCGTCGCCGGTGACTCGGCAACTGTCGGTGGCGGTGCCGCGACGGCACTCGGTGTGGGTGTCGAACAACCGGCGACGATTGATGCCAGCCCGGCGCCGCCCGCGATTGCCAGGAGTTGACGTCGGCTGACAACTGTCTCGTCCTCATCGAAAAGGCCGTGCGAATTCCCCACGGTGCCACATTAGAAGTTCTTTTCTGTCGTCGACCGGCGATCACACGCCTTGAAGGGGAAGTCCGCCCTCGTGCAAGTCTTCAGCCTGGACCATCGATAAGGGTCACGCTGCGACGAATCGACCCGATAATGACCTCATGAACAAGAAATCTGCAGCAACTCTGTTGGCCGCGATGGCACTGGCAGCGATACCGGCGGCCATCGCGCCTGTGGCGCAGGCCGACGTGTGCGGCGATGTCGGCGGCCGCCACGTCAGCGTCGGTGGATGTACGAACGTCGGGGGCGATATCGCCGATGCCGCTATCGCCGGCGCCGCGATCGACCACCCGTACGACTACCCGTACGACTACCCGGCCCCTGTCGGCTACCCGCCCCTGCCCCCCGGCTACCTGGCATTTCCCTCGTTTCCCGGCGAACAGCCGTGCTACCTGCCCGATGGCCAGCCGTACTACACGCCCGCCGACGCGCCTTGCTACTGACCTGAGCTGGTCGCAGGTGTTCACCGCAACGACGTCTAAACGTCGGCTCATCGCTGTGATACTGAAGCCCACTTAGGCAGGCTGGATAGAGACTCGGGGTACTAGCGTCATGGGCGACATCATCTTCGACCGGACCCCCGGGTCTCACATTCCCCGGGCGACGGTCACCGACAAGCATGATCTGTCCGCTCCCGCGCCGAACGGGACCGAGCTTGAGAACAGCCGGACCGGGATGAGCGCCGACGCACTGCGCCGGGGGATCGACGACCACCTGCGCTACACCCTCGGGCGGCCGGCGGCGCTGCTCGAGCCCAAGCACTACTACCAGGCGCTGTCGCTGGCGGTCCGCGACCGCATGCAGGACAGGTGGACCAAGACCACGCAGACCTACCTCGAGACCTCCGCCAAGGTGGCCTGCTACCTGTCGGCGGAGTTCCTGCTGGGCCCGCACCTCGGCAACAACCTGCTCAACCTGGGCCTCGAGGACGAGGCCCGCGCCGCGCTGGCCGAGATGGGTCAGGACTTCGACGAGGTACTGGGCTGCGAGGAGGAGCCTGGCCTGGGCAACGGCGGGTTGGGCCGGCTGGCCGCGTGCTATCTGGACTCGCTGGCCACGCTGCAGCGCCCCGCGATCGGCTACGGCATCCGCTACGAGTTCGGCATCTTCGACCAGGACATCCGCGACGGCTGGCAGGTGGAGAAGACCGACTACTGGCTGGCCGACCCCAATCCGTGGGAGATCGTCAAGACCGATCTCGACTACGATCGTCGGTTGGGGTGGGCACACCGAGCACTACACCGACGAACACGGCCACGATCGGGTGCGCTGGGTTCCGCAACGCTCGGTCAAGGGCGTCTACTACGGCACCCCGATTCAGGGCTACGGGGTGAACAACTGCAACACGCTTGCACTGTGGAGCGCCCGGGCCATCAGGTCGCTGGCGCTGGACGCCTTCAACGCCGGCGACTACTACCGAGCGGTGGAAGAGGAGGTGGAGTCCGAGACCGTCACCAAGGTGCTCTATCCGAATGACGAGCCGGAGGCGGGTAAGCAGCTTCGCCTGCTGCAGCAGCACTTCTTCGTCTCGTGCTCGCTGCAGGACATCCTGCACCTGATGGAGCGACCTCGCCGGGGCGGACGTTCGGACGCTGCCGGAGCGGGCGGCCGTGCAGCTCAACGACACCCACCCGTCGATCGCGGTGGCCGAGCTGATGCGGCTGCTGGTCGACGAGCGTGAATTGGACTGGGACGAGGCTTGGCGCATCACCGTCGAGACGCTGGCCTACACCAACCACACCCTGCTGCCCGAGGCGCTGGAGACCTGGCCGCTGGCGATGTTCGAGCGGTTCCTGCCGCGGCATCTGGAGATCATCTACGAGATCAATCGCCGTTTCCTCGACGAGGTGCGGGCCAGGTTCCCCGGCGATGACGACCGGGTCCGCCGGATGTCCATCATCGGCGAGGACGGCGGCAAGCGCATCCGGATGGCACACCTGGCTACCGTCGGCAGCCACGCCGTCAACGGGGTGGCTGCGCTGCACTCCGAGTTGCTGAAAACCACTGTGCTCAAAGACTTTTACGAACTGTGGCCGGAGCGCTTCAGTAACAAGACCAACGGGGTGACGCCACGGCGCTTCGTCGGTCTGTCGAATCCGGGCCTGCGTGCCCTGCTCGACGAGACCATCGGCGACGGGTGGATGACCGACTTGACCAAGCTGCGTGAGCTGGAGCCGCTGGCCGATGACCCCACCTTCCAACGGCGCTGGCACGCGGTCAAGCGGGCCAACAAGGCGCGGCTGGCCGAGCTCGTCCGCGCGACGAGCGGGGTGGAACTGAACCCGGACTGGCTGTTCGACATCCAGGTGAAGCGGATCCACGAGTACAAGCGTCAACACCTCAACGTCCTGCATATCGTGTCGCTGTACAACCGGCTCAAGCAGAACCCCGATCTGGAGATCCCCTCGCGGGCCTTCATCTTCGGCGGTAAGGCGGCGCCGGGCTACACCATGGCGAAGCTGATCATCAAGCTGATCAACTCCGTCGGTGAGACGGTGAACACCGATCCCGACGTCAACAGATTCCTGAAGGTTGCCTACGTCCCGGACTTCAACGTCAAGAACGCACAGCTGATCTACCCGGCGGCCGATCTCTCCGAGCAGATCTCGACGGCCGGCAAGGAGGCCTCCGGGACCGGCAACATGAAGTTCATGATCAACGGCGCGCTCACCATCGGCACGCTCGACGGGGCGAACGTGGAGATGCGCGAGGAGGCCGGCGCCGAGAACTTCTTCCTGTTCGGCCTGACGGTGCCGGAGGTTCAGAGAACTCCTCAACGACGGCTACCGGCCTGCGGACTACATCGAGGCCAACCCCGAACTCGCCGCGGCGCTCGGCGCAATCGGCTCTGGCCGCTTCTCGCACGGGGACACCGAGGTGTTCCGGCCGATCGTCGACAACCTCACCCGGCACGACCCGTTCCTGGTGGTCGCCGACTATGCCGACTACATGAACAGCCAGGAAGAGGTCAGCGACGACCTGGCGCGACACCGCGGCGTGGACCCGCAAGTCGATCCTGAACTCCGCCCGCAGCGGCAAATTCTCCTCCGACCGCTCGATCGCCGAGTACTGCGACGACGTGTGGAATGTCGGACCGGTGAGTGTCAACGACTAAGCACCCGTCCCGATCTGGAGATCGCTCGCGAGTGACAATCGAACGGTGACGATCACCTACGACGACGCACTGCGCGAGCAGATCCGCGGACACCTGACCCGGCACGAGCGTCGCACCGTGACCGACCCGACCAAGCGGCACGCGGCAGTGGCCGTGGTGATCGTGGACTCCGAAGTCGGCGAGGACAGGGTCGACTCGGCGCCGGTGGAGGACTGGATCGCCGGGCGGCCGATGGAGGGCGGCCTGGATGGCCGCATGGTCGACGTCTCGGGTGGTGCGGCTTTTCTGTTGTGCCGCAGGACGTCGCGGCTGAGCTCGCACGCCGCGCAGTGGGCGCTGCCCGGCGGCCGGCTGGACCCGGGCGAGTCGGCGGTGGATGCCGCGCTGCGGGAGTTGGACGAGGAGGTCGGCGTCGCGCTGTCCGACGAGCATGTGCTGGGCCTGCTCGACGACTACCCGACCCGGTCCGGATATGTGATCACCCCGGTCGTCATCTGGGGTGGCGGACGCCTCGACCCCAGCCCGTCGCCCGACGAGGTGGTGGCGGTCTACCGGGTGGGACTGCACCAACTGCGCCGCGACGACTCCCCGCGGTTCATCACCATTCCCGAGAGTCCCCGCCCGGTCGTGCAGATCCCGCTGGGCAACGACCTGATCCACGCGCCGACGGGCGCGGTGCTGCTGCAACTGCGGTGGCTGTGCCTGGAGGGCCGCCACGATCCGGTCGATGAGCTGGAGCAACCGGTCTTCGCCTGGAGATAAGCCTGGCCGTAACGCCGAGGGCCCCGGCAAACGATCAACTGGCTAGACGGCAGCGCGATTAGCGTGCCTGCCTGAGGGTCGGAGGTACTCGTTGTGATGCGTCGTCTTGGGCTGGCCGTGGTGGTGGCCGGTATGGCCGTGGCCGGGCTTGCCACCGGCATTGCCAGCGCCGCACCTGAATGCGGTGACTACCACTGGATCGGGGCCGCCGGGTCCGGTCAGCGCGACGGTGCGGCCCTGACCGCCAACGACGGCATGGGCGACGTCGTCTACCAGTCCTACCAGCAGCTACGCACCGATCTGGCGGCCAGCGGGCGGACCATCACCGCCGAAGCCGTGCAGTATCCCGCGGCGCCGGTCCCGCTGGACGGCGGGATTCCGGGGCTGGCTCGGCTTCCTCGACAGCGTCGAGGCCGGCAAGGACGCGACCGCGGCGCAGGTCAAGGCGTTCACCGCGAAGTGCCCCGACACCAAGCTGGTGCTCGCCGGCTACTCCCAGGGCGCCATGATCGTCCACCGCAACCTGTACGACCTGGCCGACGACCCGCACGTCGTAGCCGCGCTGCTGATCGCCGACGGCGACCGGCTGCCCGCGGACACCACCATCAACATGGGCTCGACCGCGACGGCGCCGGGCGTCGGCATGGGCGTGGCGCAGGAGCACTCGTTCCTGGCGTCGACCAACACCTCGAAGCTGCCGCCGACGATCGGTGCGCGCACCGTCAGCGTGTGCGACGTCGGCGACCCGGTCTGCGACTACGACCCCGACACGACCGAGGTGTCGGCCGCCGACATCGCGATCCACACGGCATACGCGCCCGCGGTCAGTGGGGCGCACGCGTGGGGGCCGCGGCTGTACAACGTGGTGATGAACGCAAGTGCGGCGCCGGCCTCGACGACGGAGCTCAGCGCGCAGGGCTGACGGTCTGTGTTCGGCACCGAAACTCCGTTATCGTCCCAAAAATGAGCAACGGTCCGACCCGCGCTGAAACGAGCACGCGGCGCGCGGTGCTCAACACCGTCAGGGGCTCGGCCGGAAACCTCGTCGAGTGGTACGACGTCTACGTCTACACCGTGTTCGCGACGTACTTCGAGGCGCAGTTCTTCGACAAGGCCGACAAGAACTCGACGCTGTACATCTACGCGATCTTCGCGGTCACGTTCCTGATGCGGCCGGTGGGGTCGTGGTTCTTCGGCCGGTTCGCCGACCGTCGCGGCCGCAAGGCCGCCCTGATGGTGAGCATCTCGCTGATGTCCGGGTGTTCGTTCGTGGTGGCGATCATGCCCACCCGCGAGATCATCGGGAACTGGGCCGCCGTGGTCCTGATCCTCGCCCGGCTGCTGCAGGGGTTCGCCACCGGTGGCGAGTACGGCACATCGGCCACCTACATGTCCGAAGCGGCGACGCCGCATCGCCGTGGGTTCCTCTCGTCGTTCCAGTACGTCACCCTGGTCGGCGGCCACGTCCTCGCCCAGTTCACGCTTCTCATCGCCCTCAGCGTGCTCGACGTCGACGCCGTCACCGCCTGGGGCTGGCGGATCGGCTTCTTCATCGGCGGTGTCGCGGCGCTGGTGGTGTTGTGGATTCGACGCTCCATGGACGAGTCGCTCAGCGAGTCGCACCTCGAAGCCATCAGGGAGGGCAAGGACCCCGACGCCGGCTCGCTCAAGACGCTGTTCACCGCGCACTGGCGTCCGCTACTGCTGGTCTTCCTCATCACGGCGGGCGGCACGGTGGCGTTCTACACCTACACGATCAACGCACCGGCAATCGTGAAGTTCACCTTCGGATCCGAGCGGGCCGTGACGGCGACGTGGATCAATCTGGCGGGATTGATTCTGCTGATGGCGATCCAGCCCATCGGCGGTCTGCTCAGCGATCGGGTGGGTCGCAAGCCGCTCCTGGTCTTCTTCGGCGTCGGCGGCGTCCTCTACACCTACGTGCTGCTGACGTACCTCCCGCAGACCCGCTCGCCGTTGCTCGCCTTCGTCCTGACCGCCGTCGGCTACGTCATCCTCACCGGGTACACGTCGGTCAATGCGATCGTGAAGGCCGAGTTGTTCCCCGCCGAGATCCGTGCCCTCGGTGTGGGGTTGGGCTACGCGGTGGCGAATTCGGTCTTCGGCGGCACGGCGCCACTGCTGTACCAGGCGGCCAAGTCCGGGCAGCACGTCGGCTGGTTCATCGTCTACGTCACGGCGGTGATCGCGGTCAGCCTGCTGGTCTACATCTTCGGGCTGAAGAACAAGGGGATCACCGTGCTCGACCGGGAGCAGGGCAGCGCATGGGCGGTGCCCGCCGTCGCCCGCTGACCTCACCCGTCCAGCCGGCCGGCATCGAGCAGGCGGATCACCGCCACGCCATCCTCGTCGGAGGCTTCCAGGTCGACCTCGACGTCGAAGCCCCAATCGTGGTCGCCGGCCGGGTCGTCCAGGATCTGACGCACCCGCCACACCGTCGGCGCCCGGTCGATGACCAGCAGGGCCGGGCCGCGGGCGTCGGCGCCGGTGCCGACGTCGTCGTGCTCGGCGAAGTACGCGTCGACGACCTCCGCCCAGCGCTCGGCGTTCCACCCCGAGCCGGCGTCCAGCGCGCCGAGGTCAGCCCAGCGGCGGCGGGCGAACAGCTCGACGCGCCGGAACAACGCGTTGCGCACCATGGCGGTGAACGCCCGCTCGTTGCCGGTCAGCGGGCGCGGACGGGCGGGCACCGCGACCGGGACATCATGGGGTTGTTCGGGATTGGTGAGCTGCTCCCACTCGTCGAGCAGGCTCGAGTCGACCTGGCGAACCAACTCGCCCAGCCACTCGACGATGTCGGTGACCTCTTCGGTGCGGGCGGCGGCCGGCACCCCGGATCGCAATGCCTTGAAGGCATCGGAGAGGTAGCGCAGCACCGCGCCCTCGGAGCGGGTCAGTCCGTAGACGCTGACGAATTCGCGAAAGGTGAACGCCCGCTCCCACATCTCGCGCACCACCGACTTCGGCGACAGCTTTCCGTCGGCGGCCCACGGGTTGCTCTGCAGGTACACCTCGAAAGTGTGCGTCAGCAGCTCGTCGAGCGGTTTGGGATAGGTGACGTCGTCGAGCAACTCGATGCGCTCGTCGTACTCGATGCCGTCGGCCTTCATCTGGGCAACCGCCTCACCCCTGGCCTTGTTGAGCTGCGCGGCCAGGATCTGGCGCGGGTCTTCCAGCGTTGCCTCGATCACCGAAACGACATCGAGCGCATAGGTTTCCGACGCGGTGTCGAGCACCTCGATCGCGGCGAGCGCGAACGTCGACAGGGGCTGGTTGAGCGCGAAGTCGGGCGGCAGGTCGACGGTCAGCCGGTAGCGGCGGCCATCGGGCTCGGGTTCGTCGAGGCGCTCGAGGACACCGGCCTGCAACAGCGAGCGGGCGATGCCGACCGCCTCGCGGATGTGGGCGAGCTGGCGCTTGCGCGGCTCGTGGTTCTCGGTGAGCAGCCGGCGCATCGCGACGAACGGATCACCGGGTCGGTCGACGACGTCGAGGATCATCGCCGTCGACACCCGCATGTTGGACGTCAGCGGCTCGGGGGAGGCCTCGACCAGCCGGGTCATCGTCGACTCGCTCCACGGCACCATGCCCTCGGGTACCTTGCGGCGCAACAGTTTCCGGCGCTTCTTCGGATCGTCGGCCACCTTCGCGAACTGCTTGAGGTTCTCCACCTCGTGGTCGGGTGCCTGGACGACGACGGTTCCCGCGGTGTCGTAGCCCGCCCGCCCGGCCCGGCCGGCGATCTGGTGGAACTCGCGGGCGCTGAGCAGCCGGGTGCGGGTGCCGTCGTACTTCGAGAGCGCCGAGAACACCACGGTCCGGATCGGCACGTTGATGCCGACGCCCAAAGTGTCGGTGCCACAGATGACTTTGAGCAGGCCCGCCTGGGCCAGCTGTTCGACGAGGCGGCGGTACTTGGGCAGCATCCCGGCGTGGTGAACGCCGATACCGTGCCGGACCAGGCGCGACAGCGTCGTGCCGAACGCGGAGGAGAACCGGAACCCGCCGATCAGTGCGGCGATCGCGGCCTTGTCCTCCTTGCTGCTGACGTTGACACTCATCAGTGCCTGCGCCCGCTCCAGCGCGGAGGCCTGGGTGAAGTGGACGACGTACACCGGCGCCCGCTTGGTGTCGAGCAGGTCGGCAATGGTCTCGTGCATCGGTGTGGTGGCATACGAGTAGAACAGCGGAACCGGCCGTTCGGCATTGGCGATCAGCGCGGTGGCGCGGCCCGTGCGCCGGGTGAGGTCCTCGCGCAGCATCGTGACGTCACCGAGGGTGGCCGACATCAACAGGAACTGGGCGTGCGGCAGTTCCAGCAGCGGGACCTGCCACGCCCAGCCGCGGTCGGGGTCGCCGTAGAAATGGAATTCGTCCATGACCACCAACCCGATGTCGGCTGCTGAACTGGTCTGGCCACCCTCCCGCAGGGCGATGTTGGCCAGGACTTCGGCGGTGCATGTGATGATCGGCGCGCCCGCGTTGACCGCGGCGTCGCCGGTGAGCATGCCGACGTTGGCGGCGCCGAACACCTCGCACAGAGCGAAGAAGCGTTCGCTCACCAGTGCCTTGATCGGCGCGGTGTAGTAGCTGCGCCGGGCCCTCCCGGAGACGCCGGCCAGCGCCGCGTACAGCGCTCCGGTGGCCACCAGCGACTTGCCCGAACCGGTCGGTGTCGCCAGCACCACGTTGGCACCACTGACCAGCTCGATCAGTGCCTCTTCCTGTGCCGGATACAGCGTGGTGCCGGATCGCTGGGCCCACGCGGCGAACGAGGCGAACAGCCCGTCGGGGTCGGCCGGGCCGACGGGCAGGGGAGCGGTCATGGTGAGGACCAGCGTGCCATGAATCGAGACGGCCCCCGGAGTTGTCTCCGGGGGCCGACTCGACGCGTGGGCGATCAGTTACAAGGCGCGTCGCCCGGGGTGTAGTAGGGCACCCCGGCCGGGGTGTAGCAGGGCGGCTGCCCGGCGGCCGCCTGCGCGGCGGCGTCGTCGTCGGTCGCGATCGCGGTGCCCACCGCGACGTCGCCGGCGACATCGGTGCACCCACCGACGCTGACGTGGCGGCCGCCGACGTCCCCGCACACGTCCGCGTGTGCCCCCGGGGCGATGGGCAATGGGACCGCCGCCATGGCCATGGCCGTCAGCACTGTCGCTGCCAGTTTCTTCATGTGCATGGTCTCCCATCGTTGCGAGCTTGGCTGTCGATTATTGCGCCGTTCGTCGGCGCTTTCGGCGAATTCGGTCAACAAGGGGCGTCGCCGGGGGTGTAGTAGGGCACTCCGGCCGGGGTGTAGCAGGGCGGTCTGCCGGCCGCCGCCTGCGCCGCGGCGTCGGCGACGTCGGCCACGGCCACCGCCCCCACCTCGACGTCGTGGCCCACTTCGACGGCGGGCCCGACGTCTATGCAGCCGTACACATCACACACGTCATCGGCCTGCGCGGTCGGTGTCAGCGCAACGGGCAGCACCGTCATCGAGGCGGCCGTCAGCAGGGCGGCGAAACAGCGGATCATGGACGTAACCCCTTACCGTCCGGACGATGCCGGACAGCAACACAGTAGCCGCAGCGGCCCGGCTACGCGGTCGCGCTGCCGATGAAGTAGCTGCCGAGCAGGCTGACGGCGATGATCACGAGCCAGGCGTCGGTGAGGCGGCACAGCAGCGCAGGCGCGTGCCGGACCTCCATGAACTCGCGAAAGATGATGCGCACCTTGATCAATGCGATCACGATCACGCACGAGGTGACGACCGCGCTGGGGCTCGGCGATCCGTGACGGTCGACGGTGTGGTCGATCCACAGGTAGGCCAGCGTCAGCGAGGCCAGCACCAGCCAGGCGATCAGCAGTCGCTTGTTGAAGGTGGTCTTCATCGCTCACCGCACCACGTAGAGCAGGGCGAAGATGAGGACCCAGAGAAAGTCGACGGTGTGCCAGTAGGTCGCGCCCGTCTCGATGAGATTCTGCGATCGCCTGGCGGGACTGCGGAGTTGGTACATGACGACCCCGAGGACGACGAAGCCGATCAGCAGGTGCAGGAAGTGGATTCCGGTGAGGAAGAAGTAGAAGGTGAAGAACTCGCTGGTGGCGAATCCGTTGCCGGAATGTATCGCCGCGACCCATTCGGACACCTTCGACACCAGGAACACCAGGGCGAAGAGCACGGTGAGCAATGCGTTGCGGGACGCCTGGGGATACGCCCCGGCGCGGGCCGCTTCGACGCATCGCGCCACCGACCACGAGCTCAGCAGCAGCACGATGGTGTTGAACACCCCGATGCGCAGGTCCAGATGGGCCTGGGCATGCAGAAACGCCTGCGGCGCTTGGGCGCGGTGGAACAGATAGACGCTGAAATAGCTGGTGAAGATCAGTGTTTCGAACAGCACGAACGCCCACATGTCGGGCTGGCCCGGGACGAACTTGGCGGCCTTGCGGGCAGCCCGGTCCGCGCCGGCGAGGTCGGTCACCGTGCACCCACCAGTTCGGGCAACGGTCCGCTTCCGAAGTCCTCCCGCTGAATCATCCTGCGCAGCAGCAGGATGAAGGCACCGGTGTAGACGATGAACACCACCATGTTGATCCACCAGCAGATCAGGCCGTTCCAGGCGAACACCCCCCGGTGAAAGATCCACGCGGGTGCCACCACGACTTCGGTCAGCGCGTTGCAGAGGTTGAGGTAGCCGAACCACGTGGGGAAGACCCGGTTCTTGTCGATCAGGATCGCCGCCATCCACAGCAGTGAGCCGATCAGGAACACGCCCATGGTCCCCGAGAAGGACAGGAACGCGAAATCGTAGAGCCACTGCAGCAGTTCGGGATCGCGGTCGGGCCGCAACGCCCCGACGGTCAGGGCCAGACACATCAGCAGCATCCCGGGGATGGCGCTGAGGGAGTACATCACCAGGTAGGAGTAGGCGAATGCCGGACTGATCGACATCCGGCGCATGGAGTAGGCGATGATCGCGTTACACATCGAGGTCATGCCGGTGATGACGAACATGATGGCGAACCCGATGCGCAGACCGTCGTGGCGGCCCTGAAACCACGCCACGACCTCGGCGGTGTCCGATCCGGGGTTCGGCGGCGGCTGGGTGCGCGTGATCACGAAGAACACCAGGAAGAACAGCTGGTAGAAGACCACCATCGTCCACCACGCCAGCCACAGCTCCCGCTTGGGGCTGTGCCGGCTCATCCGAAGTGCCGTTCGCGGTGGATGGCCCGACCCAGGACGGCGCCCATCACGACGATCCAGACGCCGATGGCGATGTTCTTCAGCCAGAACGACAAGACTCCGTCCCACGCCACCGGGCCGGACGGGGTGAGCGCGACGAAGGCCGCCGGCACCAGTGCGGCCGCGACGAGCAGGTTGAAATGCGCCACCCACCTTGGCAATACCGGCCGCTGCGGGTCGTCGAAGTAGATCGCCAACGCGAGGATCACGCTCTGGGCGATGAGGAACGGGACGCCGGTGGTGAAGGTGATCCACGCGAGGTCGTTGTACATCTGGGTGAGCTCGGGGTTGCGCTCGGGCCGGAAGGCGGCGAGCAGCCAGAAGATGTTGGCGACCAAAAAGATCGTGGGACCGCCGGCCGCGCAGCCGAGCATGCAGTACGCGAAGATCGGGGTGCGGTGTGCCATTCGGCGGATCTGCATCATGATCAGGATCAGAACCGGGATCAGCCCCACGCAGAACCAGTTGAACAGGATCATGCTGCCGCGAATGCGGGAGAGGTGCGCCGGGTCGCGGTAGAACGCAGCGACCTGCTCGGCCGACATCGTCGGCGACATCGGGGGCGTGAAGCCGGGGAACAGAAAGAACGCCGAAACCCAGATGAGCGCGACCGCGGGCAGGCTCCACCACAGGATCAGCTCACCGTCGACGCGTCGGGGCACGGTGACTCCTTCCGGCGCACAAGGGTAGCCGATCGGCTAGTCTGCGAAGTTAGACCACGGCCGAGCTCGAGTCAATAGCCGTTCGGCTACTCTCGCTCTGTGGGACCAGCACGACGTGCCGTCGTCGACGAACAGGTGAAGTTCGTCGAACACAGCGCCGCGCGTACCCGCATCCTTGATGCCGCGCTGGAGCTGTTCGCAAAGCACGGTGTCAGCGCCACCTCGCTGCAGATGATCGCCGACGCCATCGGTGTCACCAAAGCGGCTGTCTATCACCAGTTCCCGGCCAAGGATCAGATCGTTCTCGCGGTGACCGAGCGGGAGCTCAGCCGGTTGCTGCCGGCGCTGGAGCAAGCCGAGGCGCGCAGCGACGGTGTGCAGGCCCGCGACGAACTCCTCGTGCTGGTGATCGACATGGCGGTGCGGGACCGCCGCCTGGCCAGCGCGCTGCAGTTCGATCCGGTCATGATCAACCTGCTCGGCGAGCACGAACCGTTCCAGCGGTTCATGGCACGCCTGTACGGCGTGCTGCTCGGCGACTCCGGCGAGGACGCCCGCGTCGAGGCGGCCATGCTCGCCGGCGCGATCGGCAGCGCGGTGATGAATCCCCTTGTCGCCGACATCGACGACGACACGCTGCGCACCCGACTCACCGACCTGAGCCGGCGGCTGCTCGGCCTGCCGGAGAAGGGCCGTCGCGGTCGATGAGCGAGGATTTGGCACTACGTCAGAGGCTCTGCGCCAGTGCCGCCAGCGTCTGGGCGGAGGTGAACTTGGGGTGCCACCCCAACTGCGCCTTGGCTTTTGCGACGTCCATCACCACCGAGGTCCGCCCGACGTGCAACCACTCCAACGCCGACGGCACGAAGGGCACCCGCGCCACCACCTCAGAGGCCGCGGTCGCCGCCAGGTGGGGCACCCGCACGGGGCGCCCGCCCAACACGGACACCACCTCGGAGACGGTGACGGTGCCGTCGCCGGCGATGTTGTAGGCACCGGGCGGGGCCGCCGTCGTCGCCGCCAGCGCGATCGCCACGGCCACATCGTCGTGATGCACCAACTGCAGGGGAGTTCCCGGGTCGGGGAACGGCGGTTTGAGCAACGGCAGCAGGCGCGTGGCGGCGCGGATCCGGCGGGGCAGCCGACTCCACGGCATGGCGTCGGCCAGGGCCGGTGCCTTCGGTCCGGCGACGATGCACGGCCGCAGGATGAACACCTCCAGGTCCGAGCCGGCGGTGATCTCGGCGAGCGCGGCTTCGCAGGCCGCCTTCTGCTCGGAGTAGTAGTGCTCGGGTGAGCCGCGGGTGGGGACGTCCTCGGTGATCGGCACCGGATTGTCGGAGTGGTAGCCGTAGGCGGCCACCGAGGAGGTGTAGACGAGCCGGCGGGGCCGTTGGGCGTTGACAGCGGCCTCGAAGACGTTGCGGGTCCCGGCGAGGTTGATCCGGGCGCTGTCGTGTCGCGACCCCATGATGATGAACGCCAGGTGGATGACGACGTCGGCGTCGAAGACCAGCGCGTCGACGGCGGCGCGGTCGAGGATGTCGCCCTGCCGGTATCGCGTCTTGGTCCAGCCGTGGGCGGCGGGGTCGAAGGGCCGGCGCGCCATGCCGAGGACGGTGTCGACCAGCGGGTCCTGCTCGAGGGCGTGAACAGCGGAAATGCCGATCTCCCCGGTCGGTCCGGTCACCGCCACCGTCAGGCCCACGGCCGCAGTGTGCCCACCGATCAGGCTCGGGAAACGGCGTCGGCGCAGTCACGGCTGGGGCGAACTGTCATAACAACCCGTGTGATGCACGTTTAACGGAGCATAAACGGGCTAAGCTTTCCACTCCGCGGCAGAGTCGCCGCACTGATGAGGAGCAACGATGCCGTCATCTCGCCAGGTCGAACTGGCCTCTCGGGGTCCCTCGCTGCCGCGCAGCAGAACCGTGCGGGTACGGGCCGAGGACGGCACCCGCCTGCATACCGAGGTTTTCGGCCCCGACGACGGCTACCCGATCGTGCTGGCGCACGGCATCACCTGCGCCCTGCGGGTCTGGCACCAACAGATCAACGAGCTGTCCCGGGATTTCCGCGTCATCGCCTTCGACCATCGCGGTCACGGCCGCAGCGGGGTCCCGTCGCGCAGCGGATACAGCCTCCAGCACCTGGCCGGAGACCTCGACGCGGTGCTGGCCGCCACACTGCGGCCCGGGGAGCGCGCCGTCATCGCCGGGCACTCCATGGGAGGCATCGCCATCTCCTCCTGGGCGGAGCGGTTCCGGGACCGGGTCGAGGAGCGCGCCGACGCCGTCGCCCTGATCAACACCACCACCGGCGACCTGCTCGAGGAGATCAACCTGCTGCGGGTGCCGACGCTGCTGACCGCCGGCCGCACCCTCGCCGCGCGCCGGATGATCCAGGCCTTCGGCGGCGCGCCGCTGTTCCGCGGGGCGCAACCCGGCAGTCGTCGCTTCGTCGCGATGATGGCCGTGGGCGCGGACGCCGATCCCTCGGTCGCCGACTTCGTCCACGAACTGTTCGCGGCCACCCCGCCGGCCGGCCGTGGCGCCTGGGCCGCCGTTCTGGTCAACGAGATGGGCAAGCGCCACATCGACCTGTCCGGACTGACGGTGCCCGCCCTGGTGATCGGCAGCACCAAGGACCGGCTGTTGCCGATGTGCCAGGCCCGCAAGATCGCCGAGGCGGTGCCGAACCTGGTCGAACTGGTGGAGATGCCCGGCGGACATTGCGCGCCGCTGGAGCATCCCGACGCCGTCAACGACCAGCTGCGCTCGCTGGCGCACGCCGCGCTGTCGCAACGGCGGATCAGCTCCTAGACCGACGCCGCCACCTCGGCGGCGGCCCGCTGCCCGGAGCGCACCGCGCCGTCCAGGAAGCCGGTCCATTCGTCGGCTGTCTCGGTTCCGGCCCAGTGCAGCGGGCCGACCGGTCGGCGCAGCAGCGGGCCGAACTCCGTCCACGACCCCGGCGGGACGGCTGCGGTCGGGCCGCCGGCCGCGAAAGTCTCTGCGCCCCAACAATGGTCGAGGTAGTCGATCGGCGTCTTCGCCTTCTCGCCGAACAGCGCGGCGAAGCCGGCAAGCGCCTCGCTTCGGCGCTGTTCGGGGTCCAGCGCGTCGAAGCCGCGGGAGTCGACGAACCCCAGCAGGATGCCGGGCCCGTCCGCACCCGGGCTGACGTCGAAGGTGATGAACACCGGCCCCTGGTCGGACAGCGCCTCCCCGGAGTGTCCGTCGGCCCGCCAGAACGGCGTCGGGTAGGCCGCGTAGGCCTTGCTCAGGGCGCCCTGCGGCCACCGTTGGGACAGCTGCTGGTAGCCGATCGGCGGCGGCGGCGCGATGTCGACGGCCAACCGGTGCGCCGGAGGTATCGCCAGGATCGCCCGTCGGGCCTCGACGACGCCGGCCGACGAGGTCACGGCCACCGCGTCGTCGGACCATTCGATGCGTGACACCACCGCACCCAGCCGCACCCGATCGCCCAGCTCGGTGGCCATCCTGTCGGCGATCTGCTGGGTGCCGGCGGGGAAGTGGTCCTGCTGGGCGCCGCCGACCACGTCGAGCATGCGGTCCAGCCCGCCGGCGGCCTTGACGTAGCGCACCGCGTGCAGCATCGACACCTCGTCGGGCTCGGCGCCCCATGTCACCCGGGCCATGATCGCCATCAGGTCCCGCGCGGTGGCGGTGGCGCCCACTGACCGCAGCCAGCCGGCCAGCGTCTGGGAGTCGAGCTTCTTCGCGCGCGCGGCCAGCCACGGCTGGGCGAGGTCGATATCGCGGGCGATGCGTTCGAATTGCCAACGGATGCGGCCGATGTCGGCCAACCCGAGCAGCGACAGCCTCGGGATGGTGCCGTGGTAGGAGCGCACCTTGCCGCGCCACCGGATCAGGTTGGCGCCGTCGTGGAAGGTGGGAGCGGTGGAGCAGCCCAGCTCGGCGGCCAGGGCTAGCACCGCGTCCTGGGTCGGGCCCACGAAGGTGCCGCCCAGATCCACCGGCACGCCGGCGAGCGTCGTAGTGCTCGAGCGTCCGCCGACCCGGTCGCGGCCCTCGAGCACCACCGTCTCGAACCCGTTTCGCACCAGTTCGCGGGCGGCCGTCAAGCCTGCGAATCCCGCGCCGATCACCACAACGTCGTAGCCCACCCAGACAGTGTCGCCTATCGGCGGCTTCGCCGGCGCAGGGGTCAGCGGCCCTTCCAGTCCGGCTTGCGCTTCTCGAACCAGGCCCGCACGCCTTCGGCGGCATCGTCGGTGGCCGCGGCGACCTTGCGCACCATCTCACCGAACCGGACCGACTCGATCCAGCCCATGTCCGCGGTTCGCCACGCCACCTCTTTGGTGGCCCGTTGCGCCAGGGGCGCGGCCTCGGTCAGGGTCCGGGCCCACGCCGCGGCGTGGGCCTGCAAGTCGTCCGGGCTGACCACCTTCCACACCAGGCCGATCTCCTCGGCCCGCTGCGCGCTCATCGGCTTGCCGGTCAGCAGCAGCTCCATGGCGTTGGCCCAGCCGACCCGGCGGGGGAGCCGGATGGCTCCGACGATGGTGGGGACCCCGATCGCGACCTCGGGGTAGGAGAACACGGCTTCGGTGGTGGCGATGACGAAGTCGCAGAACAACACTCCGGTGAGGCCGTACCCGATGCAGGGTCCGTGCACGGCGGCGATGGTCGGCTTGAACAGCTCCATGCCGGATTCGAAGCTGTTGATGGTGGGCTTCTCCCAGAACGTGCCGCCGAACGTGCCGACCGACCCCTCGCCGTCCTTGAGGTCGCCGCCCGCGCAGAAGACGTCGCCGGTCGCGGTCAGGATGCCGACCCAGGCGTCCTCGTCGTCGCGGAAGCGGTCCCAGGCGGCGTTGAGTTCGGTGCGCAGAGCGCCGTTGATGGCGTTGCGCGCTTCGGGACGGTTCAGGGTGATGGTGGCGACGTGGTCCTGCAGTCCATAGGTAACCAGGCTCATGGGTTCATCTTCGCCCATCGTCGGTGTTCGCTAGGGTGAGTGGGCCGTGAAAGTAATGACCGCCCTGTTCGGGCCCACCGATGCCATCGATCGTGCCCGCGCACTTCGGGAGGCCGGCGCCAGTGGCGTCTTCACCTTCGAAGGCCCGCACGACGTGTTCGCCCCGCTGACCCTGGCGTCCACCGTCGGTGGTCTGGACCTGATGACCAACGTGGCAATAGCGTTCCCGCGCAACCCGGTTCAGCTGGCCCATCAGGCCTACGACCACCAGGTGCTGGCGCAGGGCCGGTTCACCCTCGGGCTGGGCACCCAGATCCGGACCCAGATCGAAAAGCGTTACGGCGCCTCATTCGACAAGCCGGTGGCCCGGATGAGCGAACTGGTGTCGGCGTTGCGAGCGATCTTCGCCACCTGGGAGACCGGTGAGCGGCTGGACTTCCGCGGCGAGTTCTACCGGCACACGCTGATGACGCCCACCTTCAACCCCGGGCCCAATCCCTTTGGCCCGCCGCCGATCTACGTCGGAGCGCTGGGCCCGCGTCTGACCCGGGCCACCGCCGAGGTGGCCGACGGGCTGCTGGTGATGCCGTTCGGGTCGGCGAAATTCCTCCGCGAGGCGACGATGCCGGCGGTGCGGGACGGGTTGGCGGCGTCGGGGCGCACGGAGTCGGAGTTCGCTATCGTGCCCGAGATCATCCTGTCCGCCGGCGAGGATCACGACGCGACGCGGCGGCTGCTGTCGTTCTACGGCTCCACCCCGGCCTACCGTCCGGTGCTCGACATCCACGGCTGGGGCGATCTGCAGCCCGAGTTGAACGCGATGTCCAAGCAGGGCCGGTGGCAGGAGATGGCGGGCCTGATCAGCGACGAGGTGCTGCACACCATCGCCGCGTGCGGCACGCCCAAGCAGATCGCCGAACACATCCGCGGGCGGGTCGACGGCGTCTCCGACACGGTGTGCCTCTATCAGCCCGGCCCGATCGCTCTGGACGCGTTGTCCGAGATCGTCGACGAACTCGCGGGCTGATCAGGGCGCGACAGTCAGCCAGTCGGCGAACCCCGACGGGTCGTGCCGGCCCAGCGCGCCGTGTTCGAACAGGCCCCAGCCCTCGGCGCTGGCGCCGCCCTCGTGGCACACCGCACGGCCGACGTGATCGATGACGCCGAACGCCGCGCGGCCGATGATCGCCGGATCGGTCATGTCGTAGGTGAGCCGCTCGGTGAACTTCTCGCCCTTCCACACCCCGTGCAGCCAGTCCGAGTCGCCGCCGTAGCCGCCGCCGACGTGAATGGGCACCGGCAGTTTGGATTCCACGTCCAGGCGCACCGGGCTGCCGTCGCCGGCGGTGGCCTCGATGGTCGCCCCGGTCGGAATCCGGGTGCCGGACCGGTAGTGGATCTTCACCCGCGGCCAGCCGAGCTGCTCGACGCGGCCGTCGCGCCAGATCCGGGTGCAGTCGTTGAGTGACCGGAAGCCGTCGGGGGCCTCCTGGATGATCAGCACGACCGCGAAGTCGTCGAACGCCATCGGCACGTAGAGCCACCACATGCCTTCGAACGGCGGGTCGGCGGGCCGGCCCGCGGGCTCGGCCTCGCCGATCGGCCGGATCCCCCAGGACCGGTCCCGGCTGCCGATCCAGGTCTTCGGGTCGACGGCGATCTCCTCCCCGTCGATGACGATGCGGCCGCTCCACGAGCCCAGCTGCGCGAACCGCTGGGCGTCCAGAGTGACCCGGTTGCCGGTGCGCATGATGTGCGGCTGCTCCTGCACGACCGGGAACAGCCCCTCCCAGGTGAGGTCGACGGCGATGCCCTCGGTCTCGTCCATGACGATCCGCACGGTCTGCAGCGGGTCGATGACCTCGACGCGGTAACCCTTGACGTGCTGGTTGAGCCGGTCCTGGTCGATGGCGTCGGACAAATGCACCGCGGTCTGGGTGTCACCCGCGCCTTACCAGCACGAAGGCGTCCTTGACTCCGAGGTTCGGGTAGTAGCCGATGCCGGTGATCAGGAAGATGTCGCCGGTGCGGTCGTGGGCGTTGAAGTAGGAGCGGTCGTAGAAGTTGCGGTCCGAGGAACCGGGCCACGCGATCGGATGCGGGGTCTGGTGGACGGGGTATTCGTCGAGCGGTCCGAGCATCAGGTGGTCTCCTCCATGAGCCGCTTCAGTAGGCCTGCGTGATAGAACATCGACTCGACGTCGTCGGGTTTCTCGATCTCGCCGAAGTGCACCCGGCGTGCGCCGGTGCGCATGAACACGCAGCACCAGATCACCCCGGAGTAGATGTAGAACCACGTTCAGGTCGCCGAGTTCGGTGCCGGTCATCGTCTCGTAGGTGGCGCGCACATCCTCCTCGCGCATGACATCCGGCAGACCGGGCATCCCGGCCAGCCCGGCGAGTTCCTGGAACACCATGTGCGCGAAGATGATCCACGCGACGTCGAGCTCGCGGGGGCCCAGCGTCGCCATCTCCCAGTCCAGCACGGCCACCGGCCGGAAGTCTTCGTACAGCACGTTGCCGATGCGGGAGTCACCCCAGGCCAGCACCGGCGGAGCGGCCGCGGCATCGGTGGGGAAGTTGGCCTCCAGCCACGCCAGTGCATCCTCGACCAATGTGGAACGACCGATGTCGGGGACCGAGAACTGATACCAGTCCTTGAGCCAGCCGAAATGGCGGCGCAGCGGGGTGTCACCCGGCGGGTCGATCTCGGAGAGGAAGCCGAATGTCTTCTCGGCGTTGGGGATCGAGTGCAGCTTGGCCAGCACCTCGACGGTCGCGTCCTGCAGTTCGCGGCGGCGCTCGGCGGGCGCGTCGGCGAACCAGTTGCCGCCGAAGGTATAGGGCATCACGTCGGGCGGCACGATGCCGTCGACGTGGTCCATCAGGAAGAACGGGCTGCCGAGCACCTCGCCGGTCGTGTCGATCCAGCGGACCTTCGGCACCGGCACGTCGGTCAGTTCCTCGACCATCCGGATGACGTCGAACTGGTGGTCCATCCGATAGGTCGGGAACACCGGCACGTCCTGCTCGGTGGGCGCCACCCGTGCCACCCACTTCTGCTCGACCGGTTGCCGTCCTCGTCCCATCGGCCGGTGAGGATGATCGTCTCCGACGACATGCCGTTGGAATCGACGCCGCTCTCGACCGTCACCTTCGGCTTCACGCCGCCGGGCATGACAGTGGACAGCCATTCCGAGAGCACCGCCGGGATGGTGCTGACGTCACGGCCCGAGCGCTGCAGTTTCCCGACATCGGTTTCCACAGCCGGTTGGTTGGTCACCTTCGTCGTCCTCCAACTAATTACGATACGGTGGGTAGCGTTATGAAAGCAGACCCGTCATCGGTTGACAAGGCCGCGGCCGCGGGACGCCCCCGTGACCCACGCATCGACGCTGCCATACTGCGCGCGACGGCGGAGCTCCTTGTCGAACTCGGTTACGCCAATCTGACATTGGCGGCGGTCGCCGAGCGGGCGGGCACGACCAAGACGGCGCTGTACCGGCGCTGGTCGAGCAAGGCGGAACTGGTGCACGAGGCGGCATTTCCGGTGACGCCGACCGCGCTGCTCGCCCCGGCCGGCGATATCGCCGCCGACATCCGCGCCATGCTGGCCGCGGCCCGCGACGTGTTCACCAGCCCGCTGGTGCGCGCCGCCCTGCCCGGCCTGATCGCCGACATCAGCGCTGACACCGCTCTCAACGAGCGGGTGATGGCCCGCTTCGCCGGGCTGTTCGCCGCGGTGCGCGACCGACTGGTCGAGGCGGTGCAGCTCCGCGAGGTGCACCCCGACGTCGACCCCGACCGCCTGATCGAGGTGATCGGTGGTACGACGATGTTGCGGTTGCTGCTGCATCCGGATGACGGGCCTCGACAACGACTGGGTGGATCAGACGACGGCGATCATCGTCCACGGTGTGGCCGTGTGAGAGAAGTGAGGACGACACGATGACAGCACGACTGGCGGGACGCGCCGCCATCGTCACCGGCGCCAGCCGTGGGTTGGGCCGCGCCACCGCACTCGCGCTGGCCGCCGAGGGCGCGGCGGTGGCCGTGGTGGCCCGCACCGAACAGCAGTGGGACGAAAGGCTTCCCGGCACCATCGGCGAGACCGCGGCGGCGATCGAAGCGGCCGGCGGCAGCGCGGTGGCCATCGCGGCCGACCTGCTCGACCGAGACGACCTGCCTCGCCTGGTCGAGCAGGCCCGGGCCGCACTGGGCCCGATCACCGTCCTGGTCAACAACGCCGCGTTCACGGCGCCCGGCCGCCCGCCCAAACCCGGGGCGCCCGCCAAGAAGGCCGCCGCCAAGCCCGCGCCGTCGGGCACGCCCAACGCCGACTGGCCCGGCTTCCTCTCGGTGCCCCTGGCGGCCTACCGCCGGCACTTCGAGATCGGGCCGTTCGCGTCCTACGAACTGACCCAACTGGTCTGCCCGGACATGATCGAGGTCGGCCTCGGCGCCATCGTCAACGTGACGTCGGTGGCATCGCGGGTGCCCGGCGACGGCCCCTACGACGACGTCACCGGCGGGGTGCTGCCCGGCTACGGCGGATCCAAGGCCGCGCTCGAGCACCTGACATCCTGCGCCGCCTTCGACCTGCAGCAGCACAACATCGCCGTCAACGCACTGGCGCCGTCGCGGCCCATCGCCACCCCCGGCCTGTCCTACTACCGGACCGAGTTCGCCAGCGTCTCGTCGGAGGACGAATTCGCTCGGGCCGCAGTCGAACTCGCACTCGTAAATCCGACGGTGGTGACGGGCCGGACCATCGGGCACCTGGAAGTCCTCGACGGCAGCTTCCGCGCATTCACCGCTACCAAGAGCGCCCTGGGCTAGTTGCTCGAGGGTGGTGGGGTTCGGCTCGAAGGGCTGGTACCACCACCAGTCGGCGCGTTCGCCGGTTGGTCCGGGGTAGGGCGGGACGTCGGGCGGGGGTCGGTCGGGTGGTCGGGCCATCGGTCCTGCGCTCAGTGGTTTCCCGGTTTCGTCGGTCACCACGAGTTGATCGGCGGGTCCGGTGATGGTGATGCC
Source organism: uncultured Actinomycetota bacterium (assembly GCA_963753095.1). Classification (GTDB taxonomy): domain Bacteria; phylum Actinomycetota; class Actinomycetes; order Mycobacteriales; family Mycobacteriaceae; genus Mycobacterium. The sequence goes on along the minus strand of CAVWBC010000010.1, from coordinate 16,986 downwards.
GCCGCGATGGTGCAGTCGGTGATGGTAGGGACACACCAGCACCAGGTTGGCCAGGTCAGTGGTGCCGCCGTCTTCCCAATGCCGGATGTGGTGGGCGTGCAGACCGCGGGTGGCCCCACACCCGGGAACCACGCAGCAGAGGTCGCGGTGCTCGAGTGCACGACGTAGCCGGCGACCGATCTGCCGAGTGGCCCGCCCCGACCCGATGACCTGGCCGTGGCGCTCGAACCAGATCTCGCAGTCGGCCTCACACATCAGGTATCGGCGGTCGCTCTCGGACAGGAACGGACCCAGATGCAGGGCTGCGGTGCGGTGTTCGACGTCCAGGTGCACCACCACGGTGGTGCGCTGCCCGTGCGGTCGTCGGGCCACATCGGTGTCCCAGCCGGCCTCGATCAGGCTCAGGAACCCGTCGACGGTACTGGGCACCGGTGGCGTCTGGTCGGACATGTCGTTGGTGTGGTCGCGTTTCCAGTCGGCGACCAGGGCGTCGGTGTGCGACTGCAGGGCGGCGTCGAAGGTGGCCGCCTCGTCGTGGGGGAGGGTGATCTTCCACGTGGTGGACTCCTCGCCGACGGTCTTGCTGATCGCCCGCGGCGGCTCCGGCCGCGGTCCTGGTTCGCAGTCCGGTTCGGGGTGTGGTTCCAGTTTGATCGCGGTGCGTAGCTGGCTGACCGTGGCGACCGCGGCCAGCTCGGCATAGTGCTCATCGGAGCCGCTGGCCGCCCGCGCGGCGATGACGCCCACCTGGTCCAGCGACAGACGGCCTTCTCGCAGCTCTCCGACGCAGAGTGGAAAGGCCTCGCTACGCTGCGCGACGGTGGTGATCGCCTTGGCGTTGGCTGGTGACGAACCGAGCTTCCAGGCAACCAATTCCGCCACCGAGCGGGCGCCGGTGGCGCCGCAGAGCTCGTCGCGATCCAACTCGGCGACGATGTCCACGATGCGCCCGTCGATCGCGTTGCGCTGACCGGCCAACTCCGACAACTCCTCGAACAACACCTCGAGACGCTCGGCAGGACTGACCACCGAGGCAAGAGCTGCGGACGAGGACATGACCCCATCATGACAGGGGGGTACGACAACTTTCGGCCGCCGAAACCGCCGCTGGTTACAGGCTTTAGCTCGAGCCGATCTGACGCTTGTTGCGCTCGGCGACCTCACGCTGGCGGGCAGCCAGGTCCTCGGTGTTCACCTGGGATTTGGCCGACACGGCGCGCTCGGCCTTCAGCGCCGGGTCGGTGACCGCGGCCGAACCGCTGCGGTAGATCTCCTTGAGCCCCGCCATGACGGGTCCGGGAACCTCGGTGATCTGCTCGGCCAACTCGACGGCGCGCGCGACGAGGCGTTCGTGGGCAACGACTTCGGTGACCAGTCCGATCCGCTCGGCGCGCCCCGCGTCGACCACTTCGCCGGTCATCGACAGCCGTCGCGCCATTCCCGACCCGACCAGCCGGGGCAGCCGCGCCGTCATGCCGCCCCCGGGCAGGATGCCGACCCGGGCATGAGTGTCGGCGAATACCGCACGCTCCGAGGCGATCAGGAAGTCGCATGCCAGCGCCAGCTCCAGCCCACCGGTGAACGTCGCGCCGTTGATCGCGCCGATCACCGGCTGGCGCAGGGCGACGATGGCGTTCATGCAGTTCATCTTGTCGAACCGGGCGAAGTAGTCCATGCCGAGGTGTTGTGCCTGTTTGAGGTCGACCCCGGCGCAGAACGCCGGGTCGGCACCGGTCAGCACCACCGCGCGCACCGAGTCCCCGATGTCGGCCAGTGCGGCGTAGAGCGCCTCGAAGAGCTCGGCGCTGAGCGCGTTTCGCGCCTCGGGACGATTGAGCGTCAAGACCCGGACCGCGCCGCGGTCCTCGCTGAGCAGGACCATCAGGTGAGGAATCCCGCCGCGTCCCGGGCGATGTCGAGCAGCGGCTGCGGCAGCGCGCCGAGGGCGAACGTGATAGCCGCGGTGAGCGTGATCGCCGCGACGCTCAGTGCGCTGGGCGGCACCACATCCGGAGCGTCCTCGGGCGGGTCGGTGAAGAACATCAGCACGATCACCCGGACGTAGAAGTAGGCGGCGACGGCGCTGGCCACCACTCCGACCACCACCAGCGGGATCGCACCGCCCTGCCCGGCCGCCTTGAAGACCGCGAACTTGCTGACGAAGCCACTGGTCAGCGGAATGCCGGCGAAGGCCAGCAGGAACAGCGAAAACACCACGCCCACCAGGGGATAGCGCCGGCCCAGCCCCGCCCAGCGGGCCATGTCGGTCTCCTCCTCGCCGTTGCGATCGCGGACGACGCCCACTACGGCGAACGCGCCCAGCGTGCTGAACCCGTAGGCGAACAGATAGAACAGGGTGCCGGACACCCCGCTGGGATTGCCGGCGATCACCCCGGTGAGGATGAAACCGGCGTGCGCCACCGCCGAATACGCCAACATCCGTTTGACGTCGGTCTGGGTGATGGCGGTGACGGTGCCGACCGCCATCGTCGCGATCGCGATCACCCACAGCACCGGTCGCCACTGATCGTGCAGGGCCGGCAGCGCCACGTAGAAGATGCGCAGCATGGCACCGAATGCCGCAACCTTGGTCGCCGCGGCCATGAACGCGGTGATCGGGGTGGGCGCGCCCTGATACACGTCGGGAATCCATGAATGGAACGGCACCGCACCGACTTTGAACAAAACCCCGACCGCCACCAGCGACGCGCCGATCAGAGCGAGCGTGGTGTGTCCGGCTTTGGCATCCAGGGCCGTCGCGATGCCGGTGAGGCTCAGGGTGCCGGCGTAGCCGTAGAGCATGGCGATGCCGTAGAGGAAGATCGCCGACGAGAATGCGCCGAGCAGAAAGTATTTCAGCGCCGCTTCCTGCGAGAGCAGCCGCCGCCGGCGCGCCAGTCCGCACATCAGGTACAGCGGCAGGGAGAAGACCTCCAGCGCGATGAACATGGTCAGCAGGTCGTCGGCAGCCGGGAACAACATCATGCCGCCGACGGCGAACATGGTCAGGGGGAATACCTCGGTCTGCACCATGCCGGCCTTGTTGGCCACCTTCTCGGCCACACTGCCCGGTATCGCCGACGCCTGAGGAGTGAATGCGTCCAGGCTGATGGCCGCTCCCGCACCGGATTCGGCCGGTGCCCGGCGATCGGCGATCAGCAGGACGCCCAGTATCCCGATGAGCAGGATGGTGCCCTGCAGGAACAGCGCCGGCTTGTCGACCGCCACCGCACCCGCAACGGCGGCGCTGCCGACTCCGCGCACGTTCCGGAACACCATGACCACCGCGACGAAGGCCGCGGCCATTCCGGTCAGGCTCAGGGTGAGCTGGGCGGGGTAGCGAATTCGGCGGGGCAGGAATGCCTCGGCGAGCACCCCGGCGACGGCCACGCCGAAGATGATCAACATCGGCGACAGTTGCGCGTACTCCACGCTCGGCGCGGTCATGGCCGTGTCCCCTCGGCGACAGTGGGCGGCGGATCCGGTTGGTGGATCGACGTCAGGGTCGCGGTGACCGCGGGGTTGATGACGTCCAGTGCGATCTTCGGGTAGAACCCGAGCACCAGCAGCAGCGCGATCAGCGGTGCGACCGCCACCAACTCGCGGGGCCGTAGGTCGCGCAGGCCCTCGTTGCCGTCGGTCACCGGGCCGGTCATCATCCGCTGGTACATCCACAGCACGTAGACCGCGGAGAGCACCAGTGCGATCGCGGCGACCACGGCGAACGCCGGGTAGCGGGTGAATGTGCCGATCAGTACCAGGAATTCACTGATGAACGGTGCCAGGCCGGGCAGCGACAGGGTGGCCAGGCCGGCGACCAGGAACGTGCCGGCCAGCACCGGCGCCACCTTCTGCACGCCCCCGTAGGCGGCGATGGCACGGGTACCGCGCCGGCTCACCAGGAAGCCCGCGATCAGGAACAGCGCGGCGGTGGAGATGCCGTGGTTGACCATGTACAGGGTGGAGCCGGACTGGCCCTGGCTGGTCATCGACGAAGATGCCCAGGATGATGAACCCGAAGTGGCTGATCGAGGTGTAGGCGATCAGCCGCATCACGTCGGTCTGGCCGATGGCGAGCATCGCGCCGTAGACGATGCCGATGACCGCCAGCGCGATGATCACCGGGCGGAACAGGGTCGCCGCAGTCGGGGAACAGCGGCAGGCAGTAGCGCAGCATGCCGAAGGTGCCGACCTTGTCCATCACCGCCATCATCAGCACCGCCGAAGCGGGGGTGGCCTGCACCGCCGCGTCGGGCAGCCAGCGGTGGAACGGCCACAGCGGCGCCTTGACGGCGAAGGCGAACATGAAGCCGAGGAACAATGCGTTGGCGACGCCGGGCGCCAGGATGAACTTGCCGGTGGAGACCGCGTCGGCGATCGCGCGGAAGTCGAAGGTACCCTCGTCGAATACCGTCGAGGCGGCGGTCACGACGTAGAGCCCGATGACCGCGGCAAGCATGACCAGACCGCCGAAGAGGTTGTACAGCAGGAACTTCACCGCAGCCTTGGATCTGTTCTCCGCGCCGAATCCGCCGATCAGGAAGTACATCGGGATCAGCATCGCTTCGAAGAACACGTAGAACAGCAGGATGTCCAGTGCTGACAGCGACATCAGCACCATGCCCTCGACCGCGAGGGTCAGCGCGATGTAGCTGTGCGGCGCCCGCCCGGCCAGGCCGGGACGGTCGTCGCCGTCGTGCCAGCCGGCGATCATCAGCAGCGGCACCAGCACCGCGGTGAGCACCACCAGGGCCAATGCGATCCCGTCCAGGCCGAGGATGTAGCCGGTGCCGAATGTCGGTATCCACGGATGGTTTTCGACGAACTGGAACTGCGCGCCGCCGGATCGAACCGCACCGCGAGCATGATCGACACGACCGAGCACCGCCAGCGCCGCGACCAGTCCGGCGTACTTGGCTACCCGGGTCAGCGAGGCGGGCAGCACGATGATGATCGCCGCCGCGATCACCGGTATCGCCCACAAGACGGTCAGCCAGGGGAAGTTCGTCATCGTGCTCACCTCCACATCGCCGTGAGCAGGACGGCGCCGACGACGAACACCGTGCCGGCGAGCATGGACAAGGCGTACGAGCGGGCGAACCCGGTCTGCACTCCCCGCAGGCCGTCCGAGATCCGGCTGACGAGGTGGGCCGAGCCACTGACCGCCCCGTCGATGACCTTGTCGTCCACGACCACCATGGCTCGGGTGAGCTCCGCGCCGGGCCGCATGAAGGCCGCCTCGTTGACCGCGTCGCCGTACAGGTCGCGACGCGCGGCCACGGTCAGTGCCGAAACCTGTTGCGGGGCAATCTCGGGAATCGCGTGCATGGCGTACTGCCGGTAGGCGATCGCGACGCCGATGGCGACGACGCCGAGTGCGGTCACCGTCATGACCCAGGCCGGAACGAGGTGTTCGGTTTCGTGGCTGCCGACGACCGGTTCCAGCCAGCGCGCCAGGGTGTGCCCGATGGCCAGCACTGCACCGGCGCCGACGGATCCGACGGCCAGCACAATCATGGGCCACGTCATGGTCGCGGGCGACTCGTGCGGGTGGGTGTTCGGTTTTCCAGCGCGGCCTGCCCGAAGAATGTCAGCAGCATCACCCGGGTCATGTAGAACGCGGTGATCCCGGCGCCGAGCAGCGCCGCCCCGCCGAGCAGCCAGCCCTTGAGTCCGCCGGAGTTGAAGGCGGTTTCGATGATCGCGTCCTTGGAGAAGAAACCGGCGAACGGCGGCACCCCGATGATGGCCAGGTAGCCGAGCCCGAAGGTGACGTAGGTGATCGGCAGTAGGGTGCGCAGTCCGCCGTAGCGGCGCATGTCGGTCTCGTCGTTCATCGCGTGCATCACCGAGCCGGCGCCGAGGAACAGGCCGGCTTTGAAGAAGCCGTGGGTGAGCAGGTGCAGGATGGCCACCGCGTAGCCGGCCGGCCCGAGTCCGGCGGCCAGCACCATGTAGCCGATCTGACTCATGGTGGAGGCGGCCAGGGCCTTCTTGATGTCGTCCTTGGCGCAGCCGATGATCGCCCCGTACAACAGCGTGACCGCGCCGACGATCACCACGGCGGTCTGGGCGGCCGGCGCGAGGTTGAAGATCGGCCCGGAGCGGACGATCAGGTACACCCCGGCGGTCACCATCGTCGCGGCGTGGATCAGCGCGGACACCGGTGTGGGGCCTTCCATCGCGTCGCCGAGCCAGGACTGCAGCGGCACCTGCGCGCTCTTGCCGCAGGCTCCGAGCAGAAGCAGCAGTCCGACGGCGGTCAGCGTGGCGTCGGTCATGCGTGGCGCGGCGGCGAACACGGTCGCGTAGGTGACCGATCCGACGGAGGCGAACAGGACCATCAGCGCGATCGCCAGACCCATGTCACCGACCCGGTTGACGACGAAGGCTTTCTTGGCCGCGGTCGCCGCGCTGGGCTTGTAGGACCAGAATCCGATCAGCAGGTAGGACGCCAGGCCCACGCCCTCCCAGCCCAGATAGAGGCCGAGATAGTTGTCGGCGAGCACCAGCAGCAGCATCGCGGCGACGAACAGGTTGAGGTAGGCGAAAAACCGGCGGCGGTCCGGGTCGTGCTCCATGTAGCCGACCGAGTAGATGTGGATCAGCGCCCCGACCCCGGTGATCAGCAGCGTGAAACACATCGACAGGGCGTCGAGTTGCAGCCCGAAGTCCACCCGCAGCACCCCGACCGGGACCCAGGAGAACAGCACCTCGCTCACCACCGGTCCTCGGCGGGACGCCCCAGCAGATGCGTGAACAGCACTGACGCCGCAGGCGAACGCGGCGATCACGGTGGCGCAGCCCAGCAGATGTCCCCACGCGTCGGTGGCGCGCCCGCCCAGCAGCAGCACCACCGCCCCGGCCAGGGGCAGCGCGATGGTCAACCAGAGCAGTGTCGTCATGTCTAATGCCGCAGCAGGTGGGCGTCGTCGACGTCGGCGCTTTGCCGGGCGCGGTAGATCGTCATGATGATCGCCAGCCCGACCACCACCTCGCAGGCGGCCACCACCATGGTGAAGAACGCCACCACCTGACCGTCGAGGTGACCGTGCATGCGGGAGAAGGTGACGAACGCCAGGTTGCCGGCGTTGAGCATCAGCTCCACACACATGAACATCACGATGGCGTTGCGCCGCAACAGCACTCCGGCCGCGCCGATGGTGAACAGCAGCACCGACAGGTACAGGTAGTTGTCCGGGTTCATTGACCGGTCGTTCCCGTCGTGGCCGTTGGTCGTGACCGTGGCGGCGCCGGATGATGTCGCTGACCGAGGACTCGTCGTCGGAGCCGTCGGGCAGTCGGGCCATGGTGTCGACGGCGTTGTGGCGGGCATACACCCCCGGGTTGGGCAGCGGGGTCGCCCGCCCGCCGGGACCGGAACCGCTCGGCGGCCATCTCCCGCTGGGTCTTGCCGCGCTCGAAACGTTCCCGGTGGGCCAGCACCATCGCGCCGAGAGCGGCGGTGATCAGCAGTGCGCTGGTCATCTCGAACGCCCACAGGTCCCGGGTGAAGATCAGCGTCGCCAGTCCCTGGACGTTGCCGCCGGGCATTGCGCCTGCGTCGGTCAGCCCGCCCATCGGCCAATCCGGTGGTGGCGGCGCTGCCGATACCGGCGATCAGCAGGATGCCGAATCCGAGCCCGGCCAGGATGGCCGCAACCCGTTGTCCCCGAATGGTTTCCACCAGTGACTCCGAGGAGTCCACCCCGATCAGCATCAGCACGAACAGAAACAGCATCATCACCGCGCCGGTGTAGACGACGACCTGCACGACACCGAGGAACAACGCGTCCTGGGCCACGTAGACCATCGCCAGCGAGATCATCGTCGTCGCCAGGAAGATCGCCGAGTACACCGCCTTCGGCGCGGCGACCACGCCGATGGCGCCGGCGACGGCGATCGCGCCGAGGATCCAGAAGGCGACGGCTTCGGCCGTCGACGTGCCGCCGAGTGCCTCGGCGGCCATCAGGGTGAGGTTCACTTCGTCACCTCGGTATCGCTCGGCGCGATCATCCCCGAGTCGCTTCGCTCCTGCCCGCCGGACACCCGACCGAGGTAGTAGTCGTCGTCGGTGGCGCCGGGTGCCATCGGGTGCGGCGGCGCCGCCATGCCGGGCTGCATCGGCGCCAGCAGCTTGTCCTTGCCGTAGATCAGGTCGCCGCGGTTGTCGTCGGCCATCTCGTAGACGTTGGTCATCGTCAGTGCGCGGGTGGGGCACGCCTCGATGCACAACCCGCAGCCGATGCAGCGCAGATAGTTGATCTGGTAGACCCGGCCGTAACGCTCACCGGGAGAGAACCGCTCGGTCTCGGTGTTGTCGGCGCCCTCGACGTAGATCGCGTCGGCCGGGCACGCCCAGGCGCACAGTTCGCAGCCGATGCACTTCTCCAGCCCGTCGGGGTAGCGGTTGAGCTGGTGGCGGCCGTGGTAGCGCGGCGCGGTGGGCCCCGGCTCCTCCGGATACTGCTCGGTGATCGGCTTTTTGAACATCGTCGCGAACGTCACGCCGAATCCCGCGATGGCGTCCAGGAACTTAGGCATCTCCCGGCCTTCTCCTTGCTCGGCGTGGACGCCCCGGGGATCGGCGGGATCGGGAACGACCCGACGCCTGGCGGTGGCGGCTCGGTACGGCGTTGCGGCGAACATTCCTCTTCCGCAGCCTGTTTGCCAGCGACGAGCGCGGCCAGCAGGGCCGCGGCGGCGATCAGGCCGGGGATCGACGCCCGTGAGGTGGTTGGCGCGCAGGACGGCGACGATCATGATCCACACCAGTGACACCGGGATCAGCAGCTTCCAGCCCAGCGCCATGAACTGGTCGTAGCGCAACCGCGGCAGGGTGGCGCGCAGCCACATGAACACGAACAGGAACGTCCACACCTTGGCGATGAACCAGATCAGCGGCCACCAACCGGTGTTGGCGCCGTCCCACATGCTGATCGGCCACGGCGCATGCCAGCCACCCAGAACAGCGTGGTCGCCAGCGCCGAGACGGTGGTCATGTTGACGTACTCGGCGAGCATGAACATCGCGAACTTCAGCGAGGAGTACTCGGTGTGGAAGCCGCCGACCAGCTCGCCCTCGGCCTCGGGCAGATCGAACGGCGCGCGGTTGGTTTCGCCGACCATCGCGGTCAGATACACCGCGAACGACGGCAGCAGCAGGAACACGTACCAGGTGTGCGTTCTGGGCGGCAACGATCCCGGAGGTCGACATGGTGCCCGAGTAGAGGAACACCGCGGCGAACGACAACGCCATCGCGATCTCGTAGGAGACCACCTGCGCGCTCGAGCGCAGCCCGCCCAGCAGCGGATAGGTCGACCCCGACGACCAGCCGGCCAGCACGATTCCGTACACCCCGATCGAGGTGACCGCCAGCACGTAGAGCACCGCCACCGACAGGTCGGTCAACTGCAGCGGCGTTCGGTGCGAGAACACCGACACCACCGGGCCCATCGGGATCACGGCGAAGGCCATGATCGCCGGGATCACCGAGATGATCGGCGCCAGCAGGTAGATCGGCTTGTCCACCCCGGTCGGGGTCAGCCCCTCCTTGAGCGCGAGCTTGACGCCGTCGGCCAGCGACTGCAGCAGACCCGAACGGACCCACCCGGTTCGGGCCGAACCGCATCTGCATGCGGCCCAGCAGCTTCCGCTCCACCAGGATGGCCACCAGCACGGTGAGCAACAGGAACGCGAAGATGGCGATCGCCTTGGCCAGCACCAGCCACCACGGGTCGTGGCCGAAGATCGTCATGTCGGGATAGGTCACGGCGCTTCCTCCCGCTCGATCTGCACCACGGCGCCGGCGGTGACCGCCAGTTGGTCGTGCACGGCGCTGCCGGGAGAGTTCAGCGGTAACCACACCACCCGGTCGGCCATCTCGGCGGTGACCGCCACCGGGAGGGTCACCGCCCCCCGGCCACTGGATACGGCGACCAGGTCGCCGTCGGAGGCGCCGATGGCCGCCGCCGTCGCCGCGGACACTCTGCGCCACCGCGGGGCGGGCGGTGCCGGCCAGATACGGCTCGCCGTCCTGTAACCGTCCGTCGTCCAACAACATTCGCCAGCCTGCCAGCACCACCTCGCCGGCACTGAGCGACACCGCGGCGGGGGGTGCGACGTCCGGAGCCGCCGGCCGCGCACCGTTCCAGCGGCCCAGCCCCGCGATCTCCTGGCGGGCCCCCTCGGCGGTACGGAAGCCGAGATCCACGCCCAGTTCGTCGGCGAGGGTCTGCAGCACCCGCAGATCGGCCGCGGCGTTGGACGACAGCGCCGCGTCGAACGGGCGGAGCCGTCCTTCCCAGTTGATGAACGAGCCGGACTTCTCCACGACCGGCGCGACGGGGAACACGACGTCGGCCAGCGCGGTGACCGCCGACTCGCGCAGTTCCAGGCTGACGACGAAGCCGGCGGCCTCGATCGCGGCCAGCGCGGAGTGCGGGTCGGCCAGGTCTGCGGGTTCGATGCCGCCGATGAGCAGCGCGTCGAGTTCGCCGTCGGCGGCGGCGGCGAGAATCGCGGTGGTGTCGCGGCCGGGTCGTGCGGGCAGGTCGTCGACGTTCCAGATTCGGCGATCTCGCGGCGGGCGGCGTCGTCGTCGACCGGACGTCCACCGGGAAGCAGGCTCGGCAGGCAGCCGGCGTCCAGGGCGCCGCGCTCACCGGCGCGCCGCGGAACCCACGCCAGCCGGGCACCGGTGCGGGCGGCCAGGCGGATCGCCGCCGACAGCGCGCCGGGGCAGGTGGCCAGCCGTTCGCCGACCAGGATGATCGCCCCGGGCTGCGACGACAGCTCGGCCAGACCCTCGAGGGCGGTTGCCTCCTCGCCGGGCACGGTCGGAACGATCTGTGCGTTGAGCTTGGTGGCGCCGCGGGACGCGAACGGCGCGACGCTGATCACCCGCAGGCCGTGCTTGCGGGCCGCCTTGCGAAGCCGCAGGAAGATGATCGGCGACTCTTCCTCGGGTTCGAAGCCGGCCAGCACCACCACCGGCGCGGCCTCCAGGTCGGAGTAGGTCACCGGGTCCGGCCGACTGGCGACCTGCGCCGCCAGGAACTGTGCTTCCTCCGCCGAGTGTGGACGGGAGCGGAAGTCGATATCGTTGGTGCCCAATGCGATTCGGGCGAACTTGGCGTAGGCGTAGGCGTCCTCGGTGGTGACTCGGCCACCCACCAACACACCGGCGGGGCCGGTCGTCAGCCCGGCGACGGCCACACCGATGGCCTCCGACCAGGACGCAGGCCGCAGGCTGCCGTCGTCGTCGCGAACCAGTGGTGTTTCGATCCGGTCGCCGACGCGCGGATAGGTGAACGCCCAGCGGCCCTTGTCGCAGTTCCATTCCTCGTTGACCTCGGGGTCGTCGCCGGCCAGCCGGCGCAGCACCACCCCGCGGCGATGGTCGGTGCGCTGGGCGCAGCCGGACGCGCAGTGCTCGCAGACGCTGGGGCTGGACACCAGGTCGAAGGGCCGGGCCCGGAACCGGTAGGCCGTGCCGGTCAGCGCGCCCACCGGGCAGATCTGCACGGTGTTGCCGCTGAAGTAGGAGTCGAACGCCTCGCCGGCGGCGATGCCCACCTGTTGCAGCGCTCCGCGTTCCAGCAGTTCGATGAACGGGTCACCGGCGATCTGATTGGAGAACCGGGTGCACCGCGCGCACAGCACGCACCGCTCCCGGTCGAGCAGCACCTGAGACGACAGGTTGATCGGCTTGGGGAAGGTGCGCTTGATGTCGGCGAAGCGGGTTTCGGCGCGGCCGTTGGACATCGCCTGGTTCTGCAGCGGGCACTCGCCGCCCTTGTCGCAGACCGGGCAGTCCAGCGGATGGTTGATCAGCAGCAGTTCCATCACACCGTGCTGGGCCTTGTCGGCGGACTCGGAGGTGTACTGGGTGCGCACCACCATGCCCTCGGTGACGGTGATCGTGCACGACGCCATCGGCTTGCGCTGCCCCTCCACCTCGACCAGGCACTGCCGGCAGGCGCCGACGGGGTCGAGCAGGGGATGGTCGCAGAACCGGGGGATCTGTACGCCCATCAGTTCGGCGGCGCGGATCACCAACGTGCCCTTGGGAACTGAGACGGCGACGTCGTCGATGGTCAGGGTGACCATCTCGACGGGCGGGGCGTCCTGGGTACCGGTATCGGCGGTCTGTGTCATCTATCGCCACCCTCCACTGACGAGCAGTGCGCCGAGTGTGCGGTTTTGTACGCGACACGCCGCGCCTAGCGTACGAAAATGCACACTCGGCGAGTGACGGACCGGGTTCGTCACGCGCCCACCCCCTCGGGTGCGGCCAGCATCGAGGCGTACGGATCGAACGGGCAGGTGCCCTCCAGGTGCGCCTCGTACTCGTCGCGGAAGTACTTGATCGAGGAGATGATCGGCGACGCCGCACCATCGCCCAACGCGCAGAACGACTTTCCGAAGATGGTGTCGGAGATGTCGAGCAGCTTGCCGATGTCCTCCTCGGTACCCCGGCCGGTCTCCAGCCGCTCGTAGATCTGGGCCAGCCAGTAGGTGCCCTCCCGGCACGGGGTGCACTTGCCGCACGACTCGTGGGCGTAGAACTGCGTCCAGCGCCGCACCGCGCGTACCACGCAGGTGGTCTCGTCGAAGATCTGCAGGGCCTTGGTGCCCAGCATCGAGCCGACCGACGCCATGCCCTCGTAGTCCAGCGGGACGTCGAGATGCTCGGCGGTCAGCAGCGGGGTCGAGGATCCGCCCGGCGTCCAGAACTTGAGCTCGTGTCCGGTCCGGACTCCGCCGGCGTACTCCAGCAGCTCCCGCAACGTGATTCCCAGCGGCGCCTCGTACTGGCCGGGCCGGGTCACGTGTCCCGACAGCGAGTACAGCGTGAAGCCCGGCGACTTCTCCGACCCCATCGACTTGAACCAGTCCACGCCGCGCAGCAGGATCGGCGGCACGCTGGCGATCGATTCCACGTTGTTGACCACGGTCGGGCAGGCATACAGGCCGGCTACCGCGGGGAACGGTGGGCGCAGCCGCGGCTGGCCGCGGCGGCCCTCCAGCGAGTCGAGCAGCGCCGTCTCCTCGCCGCAGATGTAGGCGCCCGCCCCGGCGTGCACGATGAGGTCGAGGTCGAATCCCGAGCCCAGGATGTCGCGCCCGAGATAGCCCGCCTGGTAGGCCTCGGCCACCGCGGCCTGCAAACGGCGCAGCACCGGCACCACCTCGCCGCGGACGTAGATGAACGCGTGGCGGGCCCGGATCGCGTACGCCGCGATGATGGCACCCTCGATGAGGAAGTGCGGCGTGGTCAGCATCAGCGGAATGTCTTTGCAGGTACCGGGTTCCGACTCGTCGGCGTTGATGACGAGGTACTTCGGCTTGGCCCCCGCACCGGTGGCCTCCTGCGGAATGAACGACCACTTCGTCCCGGTCGGGAACCCGGCGCCGCCGCGTCCGCGCAGCCCGGACTCCTTGACCGTGGCGATGACCTCGTCGGGAGTCATGCCCAGCGCCTTACGCAGCGCCTGGTAGCCGTCGTGGCGCAGGTAGGTCTGCAACGTCCACGGCTGCGCTTCGTCCCAGAACCGGCTCAGAACCGGAGTCAGCGGAGTCATGAGTCCTCTCCGTTGAGTGAGGGATCACCCGATGCGCGGGCGACGCGCAGCCCGGCAAGGGTCGCGGCACCCGGCCCGGTGTCGTCGGCGGTGTGCGGCCCGACGCCGGCCAGCGTCCGCGCGGTTTCGCGATACGGGCACAGGGCCGCTCCCCGAGTGGGCGCCGGCGGCCGGCCGTCGCGGATCGCCCCGACGAGTTCGCATGCGCTGGTTGGGGTTTGGTTGTCGAAGAACTCCCAGTTGACCATGACGACGGGCGCGTAGTCACAGGCGGCATTGCACTCGATGTGTTCCAGGGTGATCTGCCCGTCGGGGGTGGTCTGGCCGGCGTGCATGCCCGAGGTCGTATTCCAGAGCAGCCAGGATGGCGTCACCGCCCATGACGGCACACAGCGTGTTGGTGCACACTCCGACGAGGTAGTCGCCGGTGGGCGTGCGGCGGTACATCGAGTAGAAGGTCGCCACCGCGGTGACCTCGGCGTCGGTCAGGTCCAATTGTGCTGCACAGAAACCGATCCCGGCAGCGGTGATGTAGCCGTCCTCGGCCTGCACCAGGTGCAGCAGCGGCAGCAGCGCCGAGCGCGGGTGCGGATAGCGGGCGATGATCGTCGCGGCGTCCGACGCCAACCGCTGCGTCACCTCCGGCGGATACGGCTCCGGCCCGCCGATCGGGGGCCCGGGCTCCTCCGGCCGGGGGCCCAGGGTCAGTTCAACGCTCATCGGTCGACGCCACCCATCACCGGATCGATGCTGGCCACCGCGGCGATGGCGTCGGCGACCATGCCGCCCTCGCACATCGCCGCCACCGCCTGCAGGTTGGTGAAGCTCGGGTCGCGATAGTGCACCCGATAGGGCCGGGTGCCGCCGTCGGAGACCATGTGCACGCCGAGCTCGCCGCGGGGTGACTCGACCGCGATGTAGACCTGCCCGGCCGGCACTCGGATCCCTTCGGTGACCAGCTTGAAGTGGTGGATCAGGCCCTCCATCGAGGTGCCCATGATCTTGGCGATGTGCTGCGGGCTGTTGCCCAGGCCGTCGGGACCCAGTTGCAGATCCGCCGGCCAGGCCAGCTTCTTGTCGCTCGATCATCACCGGACCCGGCTCCAGCCGGTCCAGGCACTGCCGAACGATCTTCAGCGACTCCTTCATCTCGCCGATGCGGATCAGGTATCGGCCGTAGCAGTCGGCCGTCGGTATCGGTCATGACGTCGAAGTCGTAATTCTCGTAACCGCAATAGGGTTGGGACTTGCGCAGGTCGTGCGGCAGGCCGGTGGAGCGCAGCACCGGCCCGGTCATGCCCAATGCCATGCACCCGGTCAGGTCGAGGTAGCCGATGCCGCGGGTGCGTGCCTTGAAGATGTAGTTCTCGCTCAACAGATCTTCGAGTTCGCGCAGCCGGTCGGGCAGGATCTTCAGCAGATCGCGAACCCGCTGCAGGACCGTCGTCGGGCAGGTCGGCGGCCAGCCCGCCGGGGCGGATGTAGGCGTGGTTCATCCGCAGTCCGGTGATCGCCTCGAACACCGACAGGATCAGCTCGCGTTCCCGGAATCCGAAGAACATCGCCGTCATCGCGCCCAGCTCCATACCGCCGGTGGCCAGCGCCACCAGATGGGAGGAGATGCGGTTGAGTTCCATCAGCATCACCCGGATCACCGAGGCGCGTTCGGGAATCGTCGTCGGTGACGCCGAGCAGCGCCTCGACGCCCGAGGCAGTAGGCGGTCTCGTTGAAGAACGGCGACAGGTAGTCCATCCGGGTCACGAACGTCACGCCCTGCGTCCAGGTGCGGTACTCGAGGTTCTTCTCGATCCCGGTGTGCAGATAGCCGATTCCGCAACGGGCCTCGGTGATCGTCTCGCCCTCGATCTCCAGAATCAGCCGCAGCACGCCGTGGGTCGACGGATGCTGCGGACCCATGTTGACCACGATGCGTTCTCCGGCCACGCCGGCGAGGGCGGCTTCGACGATCTCGTCCCAGTCCTGCCCGCCGAGGGTGATGACGGTTTCACCGTCCGGATCCGGAGTGTGTTCGCTCATCAGTGGTACGACCTCCGTTGGTCGGGCGGCGGTATCTGCGCGCCGTGGTACTCCACCGGGACCCCGCCCAACGGGTAGTCCTTGCGCTGCGGATGGCCGACCCAGTCGTCGGGCATCTCGATCCGGGTCAGCCCGGGGTGGCCGTCGAAGATGATGCCGAAGAAGTCGTAGGTTTCGCGCTCATGCCAATCGCACGTCGGATACACCGAAAACAGCGACGGCACATGGGGATCGGCGTCCGGACAGGCCACCTCCAGCTGCACCCGCCGGTTGTGGGTGATCGACATCAGCGGGTAGAACGCATGCAGTTCGCGGCCGGTGTCGGCGGGGTAGTGCACTCCGGACACGCCGAGGCACAGCTCGAACCGCAGCTGCTCGTCGTCGCGCAGCGCCTGCGCGACCGCCGGCAGGTGCTCGCGGCGTATATCCAGGGTCAGCTGGCCGCGCGAAGACGATGACCCGCTCGATGGCGGCCGGAAGGCGTCGGTGCCCAGGACCTCGGCCAGCCCGTCGACGATCTCGTCGAAGTACCCGCCGTAGGGCGGCGGGGTGCTGCCGGGCAGCGCGATCGTCGCGCAGCAGCCGGCCGTACCCGGAGGTGTCGCCGCTGCCGTTGATCCCGAACATGCCGCGGCGCACGCCGATGACCTCACTCATCCCCGGGTCGCTTCGCTCCTGCCCGCCGTCATCGTCTGGGCCGGTTCCTGAAGTCACCGCAGCAGGCCCTTGAGTTCGATGGTCGGGCTTGGCGGCCAGGGCGGCCGCCTCGGCGGCGGCCACCGCCTCGGTGCGATTCGACGCCCAGCGGCATCTCGGCGATCTTGGCGTGCAGCGTCAGGATCGCGTGCAGCAGCATCTCCGGCCGGGGCGGGCAGCCGGGCAGGTAGATGTCCACCGGCACCACGTGGTCAACGCCCTGCACCACCGCGTAGTTGTTGAACATCCCACCGCTGGACGCGCACACCCCCATCGCCAGCACCCACTTCGGCTCGGCCATCTGGTCGTAGACCTGGCGCAGCACCGGCGCCATCTTCTGGCTGACCCGCCCGGCGACGATCATCAGGTCCGCCTGGCGGGGGTGGCCGGAACCGCTCCATCCCGAACCGGGCGATGTCGAACCGCGGGCCGGCCGTCGACATCATCTCGATGGCACAGCAGGCCAGCCCGAACGTGGCGGGCCACAGCGACCCCTTGCGGACGAACCCGGCGACCTTCTCCACGGTCGACAGCAGGATGCCGCCCGGCAGTGCTTCCTCTAGTCCCACTCGAGGCCACCCCGCCGCCAGACGTAGGCATAGGCCACGAAGACGGTGCCCATGAAGATCAGCATCTCGACCAGCGCGAAGGTGCCGAGCTGGTCGA
>CAVWBC010000009.1:0-235465 GCA_963753095.1 uncultured Actinomycetota bacterium | reverse complement strand
CCATTGAAGCGGATCTGCGTAGGCAACGAGGCCAGATATCTTACAGGCGACGTTCGGCAGGGCCGCCAGCCGCGCGATGTCGGCGCGCCACGGGTCGAGCGCGCGATTCCTGACGTTCGGCACGCCGCAATGATCCAGTAGAACTGCACGTCGGGGCACGCCCGCGCCAGTTCAAGAGCGATTGGCAACTGGCGCGCGAGAACGCAGATGTCGAAGGCATATTCGGGTTAACCCGCCGGCGGACGTTCCGACAAACCACGGCGTGCGTGACAGCTCGTCCGGCTGGGTATGCAGCACCCGGCGGAATCCCTTCACCCGCGGATTCCGCATGGCGCGATCGAGATAGTCCGGGAAACCCCGTGATTCCGGCCGACAGGCCGCGATCATCGCGGTGACGCTGAGGTCGCCGATGAACTCGGTCTCATGCTCCATGTCGTCCTCCGCGACGTCCACCTCCATGTGGATCACGTCGCCGATTCCCGCTTGCTTTGCCTCGGCGAGGTAGGCGTCGAAATGGAAATCTCGATTGAGCGCCGGCTCAGTACTAAGCCACGGATAGTGCAGCCGGTCGAGGTAGATCAGGTGGCAGTGGGTATCGACGATGTGCATCGGCTCACGCTCCCGACACCGGCGTTCGCCGCTCGACCAGATAGAGGTGCTCGCAGACGAGGACCGCCTCGCCGTGCTGGTTGGCTATTTCGACCTGTTCCGCGACGATTCCATGACCGGCACGCCTTGGATGGTCACGCCGCTCCTTGATCGTCGCGGTCACCGTGATCGTATCGCCGATAAAGACTGGCTTGAGGAATTGCAATCGGTCGTAGCCGTAGGACATCGCGCACGGGTTGATTGTACTTGCGGTCATTCCGATACCAACGCTTAGGATGAGCGTGCCGTGGGCAATACGCTGGCGGAAGTTTGCGTGGCGCACCACTCCGCATCCATGTGATGCGGAAAGAAATCGCCCGTTTGCCCGGCGTGGATGACAATATCGGCCTCAGTAATCGTGCGCCCCATGGTCTTGCGGGTGAAGCCGACCTGATAGTCCTCAAAATACTGTTCGACGATCACAGGCGACTTCTCCTCCTCGGTTTGCATGCTAAGACAGCGGAAGCCGGCTCTTGGCACCGGGCGAACCGAGAGGAGCAACTGGAGATGCCTCTGCGTGCGCTGGGCAAAGCCGCCCTTGCTAATCTCGGGGCGGTCTTCGACCGGATCGCCGACGATGCCGCTGATCCACTTATCGGCGAGATCATGGATGCCCGCCGCATCGCGTTATACGGCGCAGGCCGTGAAGGGCTTGCTATTAAGGGTTTCGCCATGAGATTCTTCCACATGGGCCTACATGCCCATGTGGTCGGTGATATGACCACTCCCCCGCTGGGCACCGGTGATCTACTCATTGTCACCTCCGGCGCTGGAAACCTCGCCACCGGCGAAGTCCTAATCGATACCGCGGCTGCGGCCGGTGCACGCACCGCAATCGTCACCGCGCAACCGAACGGAAGAACGGCACGGAAGGCCGATATACGTGTTGTGATACCGGCACAAACGATGGCCAACGATCGCGGCGAAGGCGTCTCGGTCCTTCCCATGGGCTCGCTTTTCGAATTCGCCGAGGCGATCTTCTTCGAACTGGTGATTGTCGCCCTTCGCGACCGTATCGGAGAGACCACCGAGACGATGCGAGCCCGGCACACCAATCTCGAATAGGTCCTGCTCATACGGCGTCGGACATGCGACAACCCTATTTGACGGCGCCGGTGCTCAGGCCCTTGATTATGTACCGCTGAGCAAAACACCGACGAGCACCAGCGGTGCAATGGCCGCCGCCGAGAGCGCCGCCATCGACCACCAGTTGATCCCCTGCGAACCCGTCTGGCTCGCCACCATGACCGGCAGCGTCTTAGCGTCTGAACTGGTGAGCAGGGCGGCAAAGAAGTATTCGTTCCAGCATAGCACTAGCGCCAGAATAAACGCCGCCACCATGCCGGGCAGAGCCAAGGGCAAGATAATTCGCAAGAAGGCGCCCCAAACCGACAACCCATCCACTAGCGCCGCCTCATCCAACTCGATCGGGATCGAATTGAATTGGTCTCGCATGATCCAAATCACGATCGGCAGGACGGACAGGGTATAGATGAGGATGAGGCCAAGGCGGGTGTCGAGGAGCGATAGCTCCTTGTAGAGAACCAGGAATGGCAGGGCGAGCACGACCGGCGGTAGGATTAGCTGTGAGATGAAGAAGAACAGGATGTCGTCGTTCCTCATCGGCCCGAACTTGTAACGGAACCGGCTAAGGCCATAGGCAGCGAGGCTGCCGAGCACGAGGGCGAGGAGCGAGGCTCCAAAAGACGCAACGATGCTATTCTCGAAGCGCCCGAGGAATTCGGCGCGGACGGTCGAGATCTCGAAGATGGTGTCGGGCGACAGACCCAGCGACCGCCAGCCCTTCCAGTCGGGCTGGAAGTCGAGCCATGGGATGAGATGCCCCTGGGTGACGTCGACCGCCGATTTGAACGACGTGGTGATCGTCCAGTAGATCGGAAAGAGGCAGACGAAGGCCCAGAAGAACAGGGCGCCATAGACCAACGCGCGCATGAGGAGATGCCCCGCGCGATCGGCGGAAGCGCTCGTCACGACACTCCTTGGAGCCGCTACGTCGACGGCCAATTTAGTCCGTCCTTGTTTTGCGTTCGCGTTGCCATCAAACGCCTTGCCTAGAATCCCGCGTCCATCGACTGGTAGTTCGCAACAACACCGTCAGAAAGATGACGATTAACACCAGGTACAACATGGCGAGCGCAGTCCCATACCCGACATTCGAGCGGTCCCGATAGACCCGGTAAATGTAGCTCGACACCGTGTCGGTAGCGCTGCCTGGCCCGCCTGCGGTCACGTTGATGACAATGTCGGCAAGCTTGAGCTTGAAGATGATGCGGATTATCACCGCTGTGATGCTGACTGGAAGCATCAGCGGGAATGTCACCAGCCAAAATGCCTGCCAACCGCTTGCGCCGTCCACCCGCGCCGCCTCCTGCACCTCCTTGGGCAGCGCCTGTAGACCTGCGAGCAGGAGGATCATGATGAACGGGATCGATACCCAAGCATCGAGTGCCTCAATACTCAGGCGGGCGATCCACGGCGACGCGAAGAAAGCTGGCGTATCCCAGCCAAGATGCCGGGCAAGCGTCGCGGCGGGACCGAACCGATATTCCATGATTGACTTGCCAATCATCCAGCTCACCGCCACAGGGCTGAGCATGAACGGGAGCAGAAAAGCGACACGGAAGAACTTGCGCGCCCTGATCTCGGAGTTAAGGAGCAAGGCCAGACCAAACGCGATCGCATACTCCGCGAGGACCGCAGAGGCGTAATAGACCATGTTGAGCATGGCGTTCCAGTAGTACGCGTCGTGGAAGAGCTGGAAGAAGTTACCCAGCCCGTTGAAATGCGGTCCTTCGAACGAGCTCAAATTCCAATCGAGCGAGGCAATATAAAAGCCGAATAGCGTGGGGAAGACCACGACCGCCACCGTGAACAGCACGGCTGGCAGCACAAACAGGGCCTGTAGGCCGGCCTCGCCGCGTCGCAACACTTGCGACACGCCCAACGCGACCGACCAAGCCAGATAAGCGTAAAGCACAGGACGCCAGTTGGCGGTCAGGTTAGTGATCGATCCGCTCGTGGTCAGTATCTCGTAAACGATCGTCGCAACCAGCCCGAACGAGGCAAACCCAATCAACCAGCGTCCGGATTTCCTGCGGCCGGCCGGAATCCGATCCGACGAAATCTGGTAGTGGTGGTGGTCGTGGACGGCCGCCACATGTTCCTCCATCGCGGACACGCGCCGCAAGTACCAGAAGAAATCGGCTGGTGACGCGCTTTCCGCCACCAGCCGGATCGTCCTCAGACTTTCGCCTTCGGCGCGCGCCGCTACAGGCCGAGAGATGCCTTGTATAGCTTTACCTGCTCGTCGCGGCCGATCTGGTCGGTGAGCTTCTCCCACGCAGCCGCGATTGCGTCGGCGCCGCCCTGCGCGTCCATCTTCCCGGCAAAGGTATTCGCCAGGATATCCTCAGCGACGCTGTAGTACTGAAAGATTCCAGGAATGCGCGGCTCGATCGCTGCGTTCGGGTGATTGTAAGAATCGCCTTCTGACTTCAAGTAGGAGGTAATGAACGCTTCGTCGTAGCCCGCCGCCACCCACTCTGGAATGTTGAAGTGGCTGTTGCGATATGGCTGGAAGCCCGATGGATACGCCGCGCACCACAGCGACAGGTCCTTGCCGCCGAGATGGGCCGCTGCGCTCCAAGCCGCCTTTTGCTTCTTGGAGTCGCTGTCGACACGCGCCATGACGTAGACACCCCAGCCGAGATAAGCGCAGTTCGGCGAGTAGTTGGGGCCGCTCGCCAGCTTCTCCCACTTGCCGGTCTTGGAGTTGTAGACGTCGTCCGATCCCGGCAGGATCGAGAAGCCGCATACGTCGCCAATGACCGAGGAGTTGTTGGTCTTGGCGTTTGATCCGATATCGCCCCACCACGGGATCATCGATCCGGTGCCCCCCAAGAACTGGGAGAAGCCGGTCTCATTCGGGTCGGCACTGATCTGATTTGGCGGCTCGGACGGCAGGGCATCAATCACGTCCTGAATCGCGCGCACCCACGCCGGGTTATTGATACGTGGCTTCAT
This sequence comes from uncultured Actinomycetota bacterium, assembly GCA_963753095.1. Lineage (GTDB taxonomy): Bacteria > Actinomycetota > Actinomycetes > Mycobacteriales > Mycobacteriaceae > Mycobacterium. Next base: position 230,773 of record CAVWBC010000009.1, on the reverse strand, counting down.
GGTGTCGATGTCGAATAGCCAGGCTTTGTCTTCTGGATGCTTGGCGTAGGCGGTGGCCCGGCTGCCGAGGAAATAGAAGCCGAACCCACCCCATGGCTTCGGTGCGTCGAGGTAGCCGTAGACATCTTTGCCCTTGAACTTCTGCCCCTTGAGAAACTTGGTCATCGCCTGAACCTGTTGCCAAGTCTTCGGCACACCCCATTCCGTAGTGTTGCCGGCGGCCTTCCACGCCTTGGCCAAGTCGGGATCGGAGAAGACGTCAGTACGATAGTTGAAGTTGTGGCAATCGCCGTCGATCGTGACGCGGTACTGCTTGCCTGCCCATGTGCCCACCGGCGGCTTCAAATAGTTCACGAGATCGTCAAAGTCGATTTGCGTCTTGACCCAATCTGGCATCACCGAGGTGAGGCCCTTGCCACAGACATCACCTTCGAACGGCGCACCCATTTCGATGATGTCGAAGTCAACAGTGCCCGTGGCTATCGCTTGCTGAAGGCGTGGGTTGTAATCGGCTTGTGCCAAGTCGATCCAGGTGATCTTAGCGCCGGTATAGGCCTCCCAAGGCTTGAGAAAGCCTCGGAATAGGAGGTTATGGAGATTTTGATTGTTAAGCCCCATGAACGAGAGCTCGACGCCTTTGAATTCGCCTTCCTTGATGTTGGCCTTGGTCGCCCCGAGGCATAGCTCACCAACCTTCTGCCAATCGGCGTCCCCCGGTTGACCTCCTCCGACGCCCGGAATCTTAAGGATCTGCTTGCGCAGATCCATCTCGTCCTGCGACATCTCGGCCGCGAAGGCATTAGCGACGTTGCCGAGAACGCCGGACGCGCTCAACGCTGCTACGGACGCGGCTCCGGCAGCACTTTTCAGCACCTGACGTCGGCTTTGCTGCATTGCAATCAGGCGATCGTAAATCTCAGTTCTCATGGATGATCCCTCCCAAGATCAGATACCAGCCTGCCCGAGCGCGCACGGTTCTTGCGTCTCAACCCTGTAGAACCGGTTGGTCGGCCCGCGGCCCCTCGTAGGTCTGGGGTACACTATGGACCAGACGATATGTCCGTTCAATCCATCCCCGTTTTCGCGACTGAAGGAAACTGCGTGAAGCCAATCGAGCGTCATTTTGCCTCTCGGCTTAATTCGTTTCGCCGACCCGATCCGGGGGTTCGAAGCGGGGCGCTCGCTCGGGCGAGCGTTTCACAAGGCCGATGCCCAAAGCGACGCAGCCAAACTCGCGCGCAGGCTCAAGATCCCATCCGTCGTGGTCACTCTGGGAGAACGCGGCGCCGCAGCCTGGATCGCGGAGCTCGGGCATGTTCAGCCGGCGTTCCGCGCGACGGTCGTCGATCCGGTGGGCGCAGGAGATGCTTTCCTTGGCGTGTTCGTGAGCGCGATCCTGCACAACGACCCGGTGGATCAGGTGCTTCGGCGGGCCGCGGCCGCGGCGACGTTGGCGCTATCTCGGCGAGGCGCCTATGACGCATTGCCTTCAGCGGGCGCCATTGACGACTTTCTCGCCGGACAGCAAACCTCAGGCTAACGCGAACTTGCCAGAAGCGCCTCGACTTCGGCGCGATGGGGCATCGACGGCGCGGTTCCGGCGCGCGTGACCGAGATGCCGGCGACGCTACTACCGAAGAGGGCAGCTTCCTCGGCGGATGCGCCGTCCGCCAGCGCCGCCGCAAAACCACCGTTGAACGCGTCTCCAGCGCCGGTCGTCTCGACCACCGGTCCAACCTTGAACGCCGGAATGAGCGTCGAGGCGCTCGCCGAGTGAAGGAGGGCGCCCACCTCACCAAGCGTAATCAACGCGGTGCCTACTCCCTTAGCGAGGAACACGTCACCGGCTTTCCGTGCGTCGTCGAGGCTCGCAACGGAAACCCCCGTCAGCAAAGTTGCCTCATTCTCATTCGGCGTGAGTCGAACGACACCGCCCACGGGTAGAGGAACACGATCTCGATGTCGAAGACGATGAACAGCATCGCGGTCAGGTAGTACTTGATCGGGAAGCGCTGGCCGACCGGCTCGACGGCCAGCGGCTCGATCCCGCATTCGTAGGCCTCCAGCTTGGCCCGATTGAACCGTCGCGGCCCGATCACCAGCGCGATCGCCACGGAGACCACCGCGAAGGCAGCTGCGATCGCTCCCAGCACCAGGATGGGTGTGTAAAGACTCATACCGCTGTGCCACTCCCTCGCTTGGGCGTTCGATGTGAGTTGAGACACAGCCTAGCGATCTTGTCAGCTGACCCGCCGCTTTTTGGTTAGATCAGCTGAGCGCAGCCCGTCTTGTCCCAACGGTCAACGGCGACAGGCTGATTGGCGTCGCGGTTATTGGACCGGTGTGCGCAGCAGCCCGACCACCGCCTCACCCAGCCTGATGGGGTCGATGGGGTGCGGTACGGCGGCTTCGGCCCGCGACCAGTTGGCCAGCCAGGCGTCGTCGGGCCGCCCGGTCAGGACCAGCACCGGCGGGCAGTCGTCGATCTCGTCCTTGAGCTGTTTGGCGATCCCCATGCCGCCGACGGGGGAGGCCTCGCCGTCGAGGATCACCAGGTCGAACCCGCCGGCGTCCATCAACGTGATCACCATGGGGCCGGTCGCCACGTCGGTGTAGGTCAGTTCGGGGAGCTCGGGGTGGATGCGTTTGCCCAGTGCCAGGCGGACCTGCTCGCGGGTGCGGGCGTTGCTGCTGTAGACCAGGATGTGCAGGGGCGGTGCGGGCACGCCGCCGATGCTACTGCGAAAATCCCTGCTGATCCGGCGCTTTGGGCGCGATCAGTGCGCCGCTTTGACGAAGACGGTGTCGACCAGCAGCGTGGTGGTCGGCGGCATCATGCCGGCCATGTTGCCGCTGATGCCCCAGTTGTTTCGGTCGACCTTTGCCTGACCGGTGATCTGCACTGTCTCGTCGCCGAGCCGGTTGACGGTCGCCGACAGTGGCAGCGGCGCCGTGGTGCCCCGGATGGCCATCGTGGCGGTCAGATCGACGGTGTTCTCACCGGTGGGCGTCATCCCGGTCACCAGAACGGTGATCTCGGGGAACTTCTCCACGTCGAAGAAATCGGGGGAGCGCAGGTGCTCGTCGCGCTTGCCGATGCCGGTGCGCAGCGACGCCGCCCGGATGTCGAGCCGACCGAACACCCCGCCGTTGGCGGTGATGTGGCCGTCGCCGCTGACGTCGGTGAACTCGCCGTTGACCGGAACCAGGCCCCACAGGGTCTTGTTCTTGAACCGGACCGAGGACCGCCCGGGCACCAGGTTCCAGACCCCGGCCATCGTGGGATCGCTGAGCAGGCTTTGCAGGGTGGTCATGTCACCTCCGTCATGGGTGGTTCAGGGCAGTAGCGGGGCCAACTCGGCGGGATCGAGGTACTCGTCGATCCGCGTGATCAGACCGTCGGCTCCTATTCTGACCACCAGGCACACCCGAAGCGACACCGGCTCCCCGCGAAGCGTGGTGACGTGCAGGTTGTGCTGCTGGACGAAGCCGCCGTCGAAGAACTGGCGGTCGAGCACCTCGTAGCGCCGATCGGTGCTGGCGCCGACGAACCACTCGATCACCTTCAGCGCGCGCGCCTTGTCCCGTTCCCGGCCGCCGCCCTGGCGCCACACCGTGACGTCGTCGGACCACAACGCGGTCAGCGTCGCGATGTCGCCGTTCTCGATCGCGCGTGAAAAGCCGGTCGGCGACGTCACTTCGATTGGCAGTCATGGCACTCCTGGGTCGGGGCGGTCGTAACCGGGGTGGGCGATGGCCAGGCGGTGACGCACCAGCGCCCGCAGGCCTGTCAGCACCTCGGCGGCCTTGCCGTCGAGATCGCCGGCCCGGATCGCGGCGGCCAAAGCATCCTCGTCGGGGTAGCCCAGCGCCGACAACGCCGCCTGCGGCTGCGCGGCGGTCTGGTCGAGAAGTTCGCGTTCGACGGTGCGCAGCACCTTGGCGGCCACCAGGGCGTGGAAGTTGACCGATCCCGGAGGTGTTGGCGCGGACGTCGCCCTCGAGGAATTCGGCGACGGCGGCGACGAGTTCGGCCGCGGTCGGCCGGCCGTTCACGCCGCTCATGGCGCACTCTCCAGCAGCTCGAGCACATCCCACTCGGTCTCACAGACCCGGCGGCCGATGGCGGCCAGTTCCACCGAGCGGGTCTGCCCGGACAGGTGCCGCTCCGCCTGGTAGCGGCAGATCACGCCCCAGCCCAGGGTGCCCAGCACCAGCCACCAGTGCAGAGTCGCGCGGTCGACGTCTGTACCGCTGGCCTGCTCATAGGCCGACACGAACTCCTCGATGCTGCCGAGTCCGCCCGCGGCCAGGCTTGCCGGGGCGCCGAACCGCCAGGCCCGGATGCAGAACCAGGCCAGGTCCTGGTAGATCTCGCCGATGTGCACCAGTTCCCAATCCAGCACGGCGGCCAGTCGGGAGCCGTCGACGATCAGGTTGCCCATCCGGAAGTCGCCGTGTACCAGGCGGGTTGGCGACGGCGGAGGCCGGTGGGCGGCGAGCCAGCGGAACGCCCACTCGAACGTCGCCGTGGTGTCGGCCATGTCGTCGAGTTGCCGTCGCCACTGAGCCAGCTGGTCGTGTTCGACGAGGCCGGGAGCGCTGGCCTGGGCCCGGTGGATCGCGGCCAGTGCCTGCGCGCACTGAACCAGCAGCTGCCGGCGGCCCTCGTCGTCGAGCCGGCGCTGGATACGCCGCACGATCGTCTCCCCGGCGATCTCGTCGCAGATCAGGAACGGATTACCCAGTGCGGCAGACGAATCGGTGGCGACGAGCACATGGGGCACCGGGGCGCCCTCCGCGGCCGCGGCGGCTTGCACCGCGGCCTCGAGTTCCATGCCGGCGTGGATGTCGTCGGGCGCGCCGGTGCGCAGGATCAGCGCCCGGCGATCCGATCCCGTCACCGCGTCGAAGGCCCACGTGATGCGGCTGGCTCCGCCGGTGAGCGCGCGCAGGTTCTCGACCTGGGTGGCGGCGCCCAGCAGTGGGCGCAGCACCCCGGCGAGGTCGGCGGCCAGTTTCTCGGCTGCCACGTCAGCGGGCCGGCTTGCCGAACTTGAACATCCGCTGCGCCACCCGGCGCATCTGGATCTCCTCGGCTCCCTCGGTGATCCGGTACCGGCGGTGGTGGCGGTAGATGTGCTCGAACGGCTCGTGGCGGCTGTAGCCGATGCCGCCGTGGATCTGCATGGCCCGGTCGGCGGCCTCGCACACCAGCCGGTTGGCGCGGTAGTTGGCCATCGAGACCTTGTCGGACACCTCGAGGTGATGGTCGCGGTCCAGGTGCCAGGCCGCGTAGTACACCAGCAGCCGCACCATCTGGGCTTCGGTCTGCAACTCCACCAACGGCCACTGCACGGCCTGGTTCACCGCGAGCGGCTTGCCGAAGGTCACCCGTTCACCGGCGTAGCCGACGGCCCGGTCGATGCAGTACTGCGCGGCGCCCAGGCTGCTGGCGGCCTGCCGAATCCGGTTCTCGTGCAGGAACGTCTGGGCCACCTCCAGGCCGTGGTCCACCGGACCGAGCACGGCGTCGGCGGGTACCCGGACATCGCGCAGCTCCACCTCGGCGTGGTCGCTGGGCATGTTGAACGTCCACCAGTAGTAGGGCACCTCGAAACCCGGGGCGTCGCAGGGCACCAGGAACGCGGTGATGCCGCGGGCCTGTCCCGGCTCACCGGAGGTCCGGGCGAAGACGAGGTCGTGGGTGGCCCGGTGCACCCCGGTGTTCCAGCGCTTGGAGCCGTTGATCACCCACTCCCCGCCGTCGCGCTCCGCGCGGGTCTCCAGCCAGGTGGCGTCGCTGCCGTGCGCGGGCTCGGTGAGGCCGAAGGCCATCGACCGCTTGCCGGTCAGCATCGCCTCGATCCATTCGACCTTCTGCTCGTCGGTGCCGAACCGGTCCATCATGATGACCTGCGGGAAGTTGCCGACGATCGACGACTCGTCCTGCAGGTCGTTGTGCAGGCCGAGTCCCTTGTGCGCCAGATGTTCCCGGATCACCGCCATGTCGAGGTTGGTGCCGTCGCGGCCGCCGAACTTCGAGGGCAGGCCGTAGCGCAGCCAGCCGGCCGCGTCGGCGCGGCGGCGCATCTCGTCGAGCAGGTCCTCCCACTCCCGCCGGGGGATGCCGCCGTTGTCGATGTCGGTGCGCGCGAACTCGCGGCGCCGATCGAAGTACTGCATGTTCTCGCGCTCGAGTGGCTTGATCTCGGCCTCGATGAACGCGTCCATCTCGGCGAGCAGACCCGGAAGGTGTTCGGGCAAAGCGAAATCCACGTCGATCTCCTTGCTCGGCTAGAAGCCGTAGAGTGTCTTCTTCCAGATGGTGGACAGGGTGGCGATGGCCTCGTCGTCGGTCAGCCGGACCCCGAGGCCGGCGGTGTCGGGGCGCAGGCACACGGTGGTGAACTGCTCGAACAGCAGCGCGATCGCCAGCGCGGTGTGTTCGGGGTGCAGGCCTCGCCCGTAGCCCTGTTCGCGGGCGCGGTGCACCGAGGTGGTGATGATGTCCATGCCGAAGCGACGGAACTCGTTCTGCACCGCGGCGAACCGTGGCTGGGTGGCGGCAAGCTGGTCGACGGCGACCATGATGCCGATGTGCTGTTTGAACAAGTTCCAGTATGCGGTGACGACGGTGACGAAGAAGCCGCTGTCCAGCGGTGATTCGGGCAGGTGCACCCGCAGCCCGGAAGGCTCCACGACGTCGTGCAGGAACGACTCGGCGAGCGCGGCGAGCAGATCTTCCTTGTCGTCGAAGTACCGGTAGAACAAGCCCGGCGACTTCCCCGCGGTCGAGGTGATGTCGGCTAGCGTCGTGCCGTGAAAACCCCGTTCGGCGAATAGCTTTCGGGCTGCGTCCTCGATGGACTGCCGGGTCTGGCGGCCTTTGCCGGACAGCGTCCGCGTAGCGGCGGTGGGCACGTCCGGTCAGTCCCGGATCCGGTCGCCGGCGCGCAGCAGCGCACTCGGCAGGTCATGTCCGACCACGGCCTGCGCGACGCGGGCGGCGTCGATCGCGGCGGGCAGGTCGACGTCCACCCCGATGCCGCTGTCGCGCAGCAGGTACACCAGGTCCTCGGTGGCGATGTTGCCGCTGGCGCCCGGGGCGAACGGGCAGCCGCCCAGCCCCCCGACCGAGGCGTCCAGGCGCGTCACGCCGGCGGCCACGGCGGCGTAGGCACTCGCCAGCCCCGCACCGCGGGTGTTGTGGAAGTGCGCTCCCAGGGGCTGCTCACCGATCCGTGGACGGATCTGGCCGACAAGGGATGTCACCCGCCCCGGCGTGGTCGTGCCGATCGTGTCGGCGATCGCCAGCCGGTCCGCGCCGTAGTCGCAGGCGGCGTCGACGATGGCCAGCACCCGATCTGCCGGGGTGGGTCCGTCGAACGGGCAGTCCCAGGCGGTGGCGACGATGACCTCGACGGTGGCGCCGCTGTCGTGGGCGATCGCGACGATGTCGGCGATCTGCGCCGTGGCCTCGGCGGTGGGCCGTCCGACGTTGGCGTGGCTGTGCCCGTCGGCCGCGGAGACCACGTACTCCAGTGAGTGCAGGCCCGCCGCGATGGCGCGCTTGGCGCCGTTGGGACTGGCCACCAGCGCGGAGAACTCGACGTCGGGGTAGGCGCTCAACGCCGCGGCCAACTCCGGCGCATCGGCCAGGGCAGGCACTTTGGAGGGGGAGACGAACGCGGTGGCCTCGACCTCGCGGACCCCGGTCGCCACGATCGCCGCCAGCAGTTCGAGCTTGGCCGACAACGGGATCGGCTGCTCGATCTGCAGGCCGTCGCGCAATGCGACCTCGCGGATCGTGACGTGCTCGGGAAGGCGGCTCACAGCACCCCTCCGGACTCCAGATCGGCGATCTCGTCGGCGGTCTTGCCGAGCAGGTCGCCGTACACCTCGCGGTTGTGCTGACCCGGGTGTGCCGGGCCGGCGTTGCGCACTCCGCCGGGGGTGGCCGATAGCACCGGAATGACGCCGGGGCCCAGCACATTTCGGCCGATCCCCTCGTCGTAGTGCTCGACCAGCATGCCGCGGGCGCGGAACTGGGGGTCGCGTACCACCTCGGCCACGGTGTTGATCGGTCCGGCGATGACGCCCGCGGCGCCCAGCGTGTCGATGATGTCGCCGGGCTGGCGCTCGGCGGCCCAGGCGCCGATGATCTTGTCCAGTTCGTCCTGGTTGCGTCCGCGCGCGCCGTGGTCGACGAACCGGCTGTCGGTCGCCAGTTCGGGCTGACCCATGGCGGTGCACAGCCGGCGGAAGACGGTGTCCTGGTTGGCCGCGATCACCACCCAGCTCCCGTCGGCGGTGCGGTAGATGTTCGACGGCGCAATGCCCTCCAGGCGGGTGCCCGACGGCCCACGCACCACGCCGCCGACGTCGTAGTCGGGAATGGTGGACTCCTGGATGGCCAGGCACGCCTCGGTCAGCGCGGCGTCGACCACCTGACCCTCCCCGGTCACGGTGCGTCGGTACAGCGCGGCCAGCGCGCCCTGCACGGCGAACATGCCGGCCAGGCTGTCGCCCAGCGAGAGCGCCAACCGCGGCGGCGGACCGTCGGGGAAACCGTTCATGTGCCGCAGGCCGCTGGCGGCTTCGGCCACCGACGCGTAGCCCGCCTTGTGGGCGTCGGGCCCGGTCTGGCCGTAGCCGGAGACCCGCACCAGAATGATGCCCTTGTTGTGCTGGCGCAGCACCTCGTAGCCCAGGTCCCACTTCTCCAGCGTGCCGGGGCGGAAGTTCTCCACGATGATGTCCGAGCGCTCGACCAACGCCAGGAACAGTTCGCGGCCCCTCGGCTCGCGCAGGTTCAGCGTGACGGCTTTCTTGTTGCGCGCGTGGACCGTCCAGAAGAAGTGGTGCCCGTCGACCTCGGCCTGGCCCCAGGTGCGCAGCGGGTCCGGGGAGCCCGGCGGTTCTATCTTGATCACCTCGGCGCCCATGTCGCCGAGCAGCCGGCCGGCGAACGGCCCCGAGATCAGCGTGCCGACCTCGATGACCCGGATGCCGTCGAGCGCGCCGGTCGGGGTCACCGTCATCGCTGGCCTCCTCTCACCGCGAGCAGACGCAGAATCGCATGAAAACTAACCGCGTAGTGCGATTCTGTGTCTGCTCGCGCAAGGGTCACGAGTCCGCCTTCGCGAAGTCGTGCCGCACCAGCCAGTCGGTCACGACGCCGACCGCCTGGCGAAGCGTGTCGCGCTGGTCGGGGCCGGAGTAGTAGTGGTTGGCGCCCGGGATCTCGTACATCTCCTTGTCGGGGTGGCCGATGGCCTCGAAGAGCCGGCGGGTGTGACTCGGGGTGCACGCGTCGTCGGCGCGGTTGCCGATCACCAGGGCGGGCACCGCGATGTCGCGGCCGCACACCACCCCGTCGCCGTTGGCGTCGTCGTAGCTCCACTGCGACAGCCAGCTGCGCAGGCTGCAGAACCGCGCCAGCCCGACCGGGCTCATGTTCACCACTGCAGGATCACCCAGATAGCAGGTGCCCGGGGTCCGATCGTTGGGATCGACCGTCGGGTCCAGCCACCGCGGGTCGGCCATCGTGCCGTGCACGACGAACCCGAACTCGTCATCGGGGCGCCCCGCAGCGGACAGCTTCGCCAGTTTGTCTTTGACCCAGGCCGTGATCCGGCGGTTGCGATCGATCTGCGCCTGCCGGTAGCGGGCCAGGAACTCGGGGGAGTACGGCGGCTGGTTCGGGTTGGCCGGGTGGTAGAGGTCCAGTTCGGGGTCGCGGTTGTCCGGGTCGGACTCGTCGAGGATGGACGCGTCGAGCCATTCGGTGAGGGTGCCGTGCCGGCTGATGTGCGCCGCCAGCAGCATGATTCCGTCGGCGGGGATCAGCCCCAGCGCCGTCAGGTCGGGGCCGTCGCCGGACGGGCTGGCCGTGACGGTCGGGTGCTGGGCCTGCTGCTGATAGAACATCGACAGCGAGCCGCCGCCGCTCCAACCGGCCAGCACCACCTTCGAGTAACCGAGCCGGTTCTTGGCGTCCTTGACGGCTTCGCCCAGGTCCTCGACAACCTTCTCCATCAGCAGGGCCGAGTCGGTGCCGCGAAAGCGGCTGTTGCAGTAGATGACATGGTGACCGGCGCGGGCGAGGGCATTGATCATCGGCAGGTAGGCGCCGCCGCCGATGGGATGCATGAACACCAGCACGGTGTCCGACGGTGTCGCAGGCCTCAGCAGGTAACTCTCCAGCACGACCAACTCGGCCACGCCGCCGTAGACGTCGCGAACCTTCGAACTGTTCTGGTAGGCAACAAGATACGGAATGCGGTCGTACTCATGGCGGCTCACCCGTGCTGCCCCAGGTCGTTCGCCAGAACCTCCGGCGACGGCGTCAGGCGCTGTCGGGTGTCGATCGCGATCACCTGCCAGTCCACCGTGTCGAAGTCGTCGAACTTGCGCCGGGCCCGCTCCCGGGCCTTCTCCGGGGCGCCGTGGTGCACGCCCTGCGGGGCATGGCTGATCAACCCGGGCGGCATCGGGATGCCGTAGAGCGAGCCGCCGTGGAAGAACGCGATCTCGTCGAAGTCGACGTTGCGGTGATACCAGGGAGTGCGTTCGGTACCCGGCACGCCTTCGGCCGGCTTGGGCAGGAAGTTGCACACGTACACGCCGGTCGCCTGCATGAAGAGGTGCACGGTCGGCGGCAGGTGGACGCTGTCGGAGGTGATCACGTTGTAGTCGGCGACGTTGAAGGTGAACGCGAAGTTGTCGCCGCGCCAGCCTTCGACGTCGATCGGGTGGTGTCGGTAGAACAACGACGTCGACCCGGGCCCGCCACCGGTCACGGGCCGGTGGATCAGCCGCACCTCATATTCGTCGCGCCCGTCGTCCTCGATCGGGACGGGGTCGGGGACGACGGCCTGCGACGGGTCGAACGGCCAGTGCCGTCCGAGCGGACCGGGCGGGGGCACCCGGAACTCGTCGGTCGCCTCGATCATCAGCCAGGTGCTCTCCGAATGGCTCAGCTGCCGCCAGGTACACGCTTTCGGCAGGTAGATCCAGTCCCCGGCGCGGTAGTCCAGGGGGCCGAACTCGGTTTCCAGCCGTCCGCTGCCCTGGTGGACGAAGCACAGCAGGTCCCCGTCGATATAGCGGACGTGAAACGGCATGTCCTGGCCGCGACGGCTGAGGAAGATGCGGCAGTCCGGGTTGGAGAACAGCAGCAGCGGCCCGCCCGCGGCGTCGGTGGCGTCGCCGGGCTTCAGCTCGCTGGAAAGCACGTCGAGGGGGCGCAGCGGTCCCAACACGCGAAATTCGGTCGGATCGTGACGTCGATACATATTGGCGGTGCGCCCGGTGAAACCACCCCGGCCGAGTTCGTCGTCTTTGAGGCCGTCCAGGTCGGCGTGCAACCGCCCCGGCGTGGTGCCTTTGCGCAGGTGGACGAACGATTCCATCGATGCTCCCGGACTCGGCGAGGGGTTTCCAGGCAGGGAAAACTGAAACTGACGTTACTTTTGGTTCACCGGGACGGCAAGGGTCAAATCACGAAACGGTATCGCTCTCAGCTTTCACAGGTTCACGACGACGTGTTTTACTCGTCTCTGCAGTCCGACAAGCGGGGTTAACAGAAAGCTGGGGTGGATTGGTGAAGTCCATGTTCGACAAGGTTCGTGGTTGGCCGCGTCGATTTGCCGTCGTCGCGCTCGCAGCGGCGATGCTTCCGGGCCTGATCGGCCTGTTCGGCGGATCGGCGACTGCGGGAGCGTTCTCACGGCCGGGCTTGCCGGTCGAGTACCTGATGGTCCCTTCCCCGTCGATGGGTAAGGACATCAAGATTCAGTTCCAGAGCGGTGGCGCGAACTCGCCCGCCGTCTACCTGCTCGACGGCCTTCGTGCCCAGGACGACTTCAACGGCTGGGACATCAACACCCCGGCGTTCGAGTGGTACCTGGACTCGGGCCTGTCGATCGTGATGCCCGTCGGTGGACAGTCGAGCTTCTACGCCGACTGGTACCAGCCGGCGCGCAACAAGGCCGGCCCGCCGGTGACCTACAAGTGGGAGACCTTCCTGACGAGTGAGCTGCCGCAGTGGCTCGCCGCCAACAAGAGCGTCAAGCCCACCGGCAGCGCTGCGATCGGCCTCTCGATGGCCGGTTCGGCCTCGCTGATCCTGTCGGTCTACCACCCGAACCAGTTCATCTACGCCGGTTCGATGTCGGGCTTCCTCAACCCCTCCGAGGGCTGGTGGCCGTTCCTGATCAACCTCTCGATGGGTGACGCGGGCGGCTTCAAGTCCGAGGACATGTGGGGACCGTCCAGCGATCCCGCGTGGAAGCGCAACGACCCGATGGTGCAGATCCCCAAGATCGTCGCCAACAACACGCGCATCTGGATCTACTGCGGTAACGGCCAGCCCAACGAGCTCGGTGGCGGCGATCTGCCGGCCACCTTCCTGGAGGGCCTGACCATCCGCACGAACATCACCTTCCGCGACAACTACCTCGCGGCCGGTGGCACCAACGGTGTGTTCAACTTCCCGGACAACGGAACGCACAACTGGGCGTACTGGGGCCGGGAGCTGCAGGCGATGAAGCCTGACCTGCAGCGCGTTCTCGGCGCGGCCTGAGCTCAGGTATCGGGTCGCCGGCGGTCAGAAGCCGCCGGCGACCCGTACCACCGCTCGACCCGAATACTTTCCGGCCCGCACCTGGTCGATCACCGCGACGACGTCCTTGACGTCCACGTCGTGGGTGACCTCGGCCAGGTGTTGTGGTTTCAGGGCGGCGCCCAGGCGCTCCCAGAGCGCCCGGCGGGGCTCGATCGGCATCAGCACCGAGTCGATGCCCAGTAGCGACACCCCGCGCAGAATGAACGGCATCACGGTCGTGCTCAGGGCCGCGCCGCCGGTGAGGCCGCTGGCGGCCACCGCGCCGCCGTACTGCAGCGTGCTGAGCACATCGGCCAGCGTGGCGCCGCCGACGCAGTCCACCGCGCCGGCCCAGCGCGTCTTGGCCAACGGCCGCGGCTTGGCGTCGGGATCCTCCGGCAGTCGGCCGATGACCTCGGATGCGCCGAGGGACTTCAGGTGCTCGGTGGCCTCCGGCTTGCCAGTCGAGGCCACCACCTCGTAGCCCGCGGCGGCCAGCAGGTCGACGCTGACCGAGCCGACGCCGCCCGTCGCTCCCGTCACGACGATCGGACCGTCGCCCGGGCTGATGCCGTGGCGGATCAGCGCCTCCACGCTCATCGCGGCGGTGAAGCCCGCCGTCCCTATCGCTGCCCCCTCGCGCGCGGTCAGCCCACCGAGCGCGACCACCTGGTCGGCCGGCAGCCGGACGTACTCGGCGTAGCCGCCGTGGCGGCCGGTGCCGATCTCGTAGCCGTGCGCCAGAACCAGGTCCCCCACCGCGAACTCGGGTGACTGCGACTCGACGACCTCACCGGTCAGGTCGATGCCGGGCACGATGGGGTAGTTGCGCACCACCCCGCCGCGCGGGGTCAGCGCCAGCGCGTCCTTGTAGTTGACGCTCGAGTACGCCACCCGGATGGTGACGTCCCCGGGGGCAGGTCGGTCGGGTCGAGCGTCTCGATCGCGGCGGTGATCTCGTCGCCGTCCTGGCGTGCCAGCAGTGCGCGAAAGGAATCCATGACCACGACCGTAGTGGTCGCGGCGGTACCTGCAACGGCGGTTGACACCGCGGCACGCGACTGCCACGATATTTATCGATCGATCAGTTTTTCACCCCGTGACGAGTGAGGTTTTTGATGGCTGGACGAGTTGAAGGCAAGGTCGCTTTCATCACCGGTGCCGCGCGCGGCCAAGGCCGCAGTCACGCGGTCCGACTGGCGCAGGAAGGCGCCGACATTATCGCGATCGATGTCTGCAAGCGCATCAGCAGCAACGAGGACATCCCCGCGCCGACGCCGGATGACCTGGCCGAGACCGCTGATCTGGTCAAGAATCTCAATCGCCGCATCGTGACCGCCGAGGTCGACGTGCGCGACTACGACGCGCTCAAGGCCGCCGTAGACAGCGGGGTCGAACAGCTGGGCAAGCTGGACATCATCGTGGCCAACGCCGGCATCGGCAACGGCGGGCAGACGCTGGACCACACCAGTGAGGCCGACTGGACCGACATGATCGACGTCAACCTCTCCGGAGTCTGGAAGACGGTCAAAGCTGCTGTGCCACATCTGATTGCGGGCGGGCGCGGCGGCTCGATCATCCTGACCAGCTCGGTGGGCGGACTCAAGGCGTACCCGCACACGGGGCATTACATCGCCGCCAAGCACGGTGTGGTCGGCTTGATGCGGACCTTCGCCGTCGAACTCGGGCACCACTTCATCCGGGTGAACTCGGTGCATCCGACCAACGTCAACACCCCGCTGTTCATGAACGAGGGCACCATGAAGCTGTTTCGGCCGGACCTGGAGAACCCGGGTCCCGACGACATGGCTGTGGTGGCGCAGATGATGCATGTGCTGCCGATCGGCTGGGTGGAACCCGTCGACATCAGCAACGCGGTGCTGTTCCTTGCCTCCGACGAGTCCCGCTATGTCACCGGGCTTCCGATGACGGTCGATGCGGGAAGCATGCTCAAGTAGCGAGAGTCCGCTTGTGGGAGCGCCGTTGCGGCTCGTCCCCGGACAGCACGTCGAGGTAGCGCTCCACGAGTTCGCGCAACTCGAGGTGGCCCTCGGTCATTCCGATCGCGCTCTCGTTACACAGGCTGCGGGCGATCTGGGCGACCAACATCGAGATCGCCACCGGTGGATACTTCTCGAGGTCGATGCCGTGTGCACGAAGGGCCACCGTCGTTGCGGCGGTCTCGATGTCGCGGACGCGCTCGGCATACGCCTTCAGTTCGGCGCCGATCACCTTGCGGTGGTTGGCCAGTGCCATGAACTCGGTATACAGACCGCTCCAGCGCGCGTCGGTGTTGAGCTCCCACAAGACCGCAGTGGTTCCTCGGCGGTGATGGCCCGGCGCATCCGTGCCAGCGAAGCATCGGAACCCGAGCGCAATACCGCCAAGAACAGGTCGTCCATCGTGGGGAAGTAGTAGTACACCAAAGCGGAGCGGACTCCTGCGCGGGCGGCCACCCTGCGTGACGTCGCCGCTGCGTAGCCTTCGTCGCGCATGATCTGAGCGGTTGCCTCCATCAGGCGTTGGCGCGCGCCGGCGTCCTTGTCTTCGTCTTCGGGGCCGACGCCATACCGGTCATCCTGTCAGTTGCACTGTTGGGTTGGCTAGATGAGGCGTTGCGGGAGTCTTGACCCCCGATTTCACCCGTGGTATCCATGACGAATCGAAAAAGTTGGTCGATCGATCAAAATTGGAGGATGGACGGACAGACCACCCAGGCGCGCGGGCCGGGCGGCAGCCATCACCGTCGTCTCATAAAGCCCGCAATGGCGACCGATTTCGCCACCGTCGACTACTTCTCTGACCAGGCCATCGCTCAGGATCCGTACGAGTACCTGGCTTACCTCGTGAGCAGAGCCCGGTCTTTCAGGAACCGCACCATCAGGTCTACGCGGTGACCGGGTACGAGGAGACGGTGCGGCGTTCAAGGACCACGAGTCCTTCTCGCGGCGAATGCCATCGGCGGGCCCTTCCCGCCGCTGCCTTTCGCCCCGGCCGGTGATGACATCTCCGCCCAGATCGACGCACACCGCCACCTGTTTCCCATCGCCTACCTGATGGTCGTGATGGATCTGCCCGAGCACACCCGGCCTGTTCCTGCTCAGCCGCCTGCTCACGCCTGCGCGCCTGAAGGAGAACGAGGACTTCATGTGGAAGTTGGCCGACCGCCAACTCGACGAGTTCATCGCCAACGGCAGGTGCGAGTTCCTCAGTGAATACGCCAAGCCGTTCGCCACCCTGGTCATCGCCGATTTGCTTGCGTTCCCGCGGAGGATCGCGACTTGTTTCGAGCCAAGCTGGCGGCGATCGGGGAGCAGTCGAGTCACTGGAGGCAGGCGGTGGTGGTCAATCCGCTGCAATGGCTGGAAGAGAAGTTCACCATCTACATCTCCGAGCGCCGGAACAACCGCGCGAAGATATCCTCACCGAACTGCCAACGCCAAGTATCCCGACGGGTCGACACCCGAGGTGGCCGACGTGGTGCACCAAGCCAAGTCTTGTTCGCCGCCGGCAGGAACCGTCGTCAAACTGCTGGGTCAAGCGTGCGCATGCTCGCTGAACGTCGACCTGCAGGCAACTGCGGGACAATCACAAGCTGTCGACCGTTCGTCGAGGAGTCGTGCGGATGGAGAGTCGACCAAGTCGACTTCCGGCTGGCCCGCAAGAGCACGACGCTGGGCGGCATGCCGATCAAGGCCGGCAGCACCCTGATGCTCTGCCTCGGTGCGGCCAACCGCGACCCGCGTAAGTTCGAGGATCCCGACGAGTTCCGCCTGGACCGCAAGAACGTCCGCGAGCACATCGCTTTCGGCCGCGGCATCCACACCTGCGCCGGTGCGCCGCTTGCCCGTGTGGAGGCTAAGGTCACCTGAACCGTCTGCTAGACCGTACGCGGGACCTTGCCATTGACGACGCTCACCATGGTTCTGCTGGTGAGCGTCACTATCGCTATGACCCGACCTTCCTGCTGCGCGGGCTCAGCAGCCTGCACATCACCTTCACGCCCGCTGACTGATCAACCCATGGACGTAATATGGACAAGTGTCCAGACACCCGTCGGATGAAAGTGCCCCGCCGAACACCGCGTGACCTGCCCGCTGTGTGAGGCCATGTGCGGGCTGCGCGTCGACACGTCGAGGGTGACGCCGCGTCACCGAGCATCCGCGGCAACCCCGACGACGTCTGGTCGTCCGGCCATCTGTGCCCCAAGGGCACCGCGCTCGGCCATCTGCACGACGATCCGGACCGACTGCGCACCCCGATGGTCGAGCGGCGCAACGGAGCCCACGTCGCGGTGTCGCTGGGACGACGCGTTCGCCGAGGCCGAGCGGGTGCTGCGGCCGATCCTCGACCGAGCACGGCGCGCAAGCCATCACGGTGTACGTCGGCAACCCGGTGGCCCACAACCTGGGCCTCGAGTACCTATATCGGTGCGCTGGTCGGGCATGGCCTCGGCCGCCGGCATGGGGCCGTACTACTCGCCGGGCACCGTGGACCAGTGGCCGCTGAACGTGGTCGGGCACCCTGCTGTTCGGCGGCATGTGGAACGCGCCGATCCCGGATCTCGGCCGCACCGACCATCTGATGATCGTCGGCGCCAACCCCGCGGCCTCGCAGGGATCGATGCTCTCGGCGCCGGATGTGGTGGGCCATCTGTCGGCGATCCGCAGTCGCGGCGGCACGGTGGTCGTCCTCGACCCGCGCCGCACCGAGACCGCGCGGCGCGCCTCGGAGTGGGTGCCGATCCAACCCGGGCACCGACGCCCTGGT
The DNA here is from genome assembly GCA_963753095.1 of uncultured Actinomycetota bacterium. Taxonomy (GTDB): domain Bacteria; phylum Actinomycetota; class Actinomycetes; order Mycobacteriales; family Mycobacteriaceae; genus Mycobacterium. Next base: position 213,393 of record CAVWBC010000009.1, on the reverse strand, counting down.
TCTGTTCGCGATCCTGCGCACGCTGGCCGCCGACGGACTGCTGCGGCCGCACCGCGCACCTGCACGAGCAAGGTGCGCGGGCTCGACGAGGTCATCGCGCTGGCCGAGCCGTTCACCCCCGAGGCGGTCGCCGGCCCCAGCGGCATCCCGGCCGCCGACCATCCGCCGGCTGGCCGCACGACCTCGCCGCGGCGTCGAACCCCGTGCTGTACAGCCGGATCGGCGCCTGCACACAGGAGTTCGGCACCCTGGCCACCTGGCTGGTGTTCGTGCTCAACACCGCACTCGGCGCCGTCGACCGGCCCGGGGGAGCGCTGTTCCCGAAGCCGGCGGTGTACTCGCCGATGTTCATGAAGCCGCCGGACCAGACTGGCGAGCGGTGGGACTTCGGCCGGTTCGCCTCGCCGCGTGCGCGGTGTCGGCGAGGTTCTGGGCCAGTTCCCGGTCAGCTGCCTGGCCGAGGAGATCCTGACCCCCGGGCGACGGCCGGATTCGCGCTCTCATCACCGTCGCGGGAAACCCGGCGATCTCGGCACCGGCGCGCGGGCCGACTGCAGCAGGCGCTGGCCGTCGTTGGACGCGACTGATCTGCGTGGACAATTGGCTCAACGAGACCACCCGGCATGCCGCACGTCATCCTTCCCGGCCTCTCGCCGCTGGAGCGTCCGCACGCCGACGACCTGTACTGGATGTACGCGCTGTCGTCGTGCCTGAAGTGGTCCGATCCGGTGTTCCCGCCCGCAGCCGGGCCGGCCCGCCGAGTGGGAGGTGCTGCTGCGCCTGGCCGGCGCCGTTCTCGGCACGCCGGTGCCCGATGTCGACGTCACCGCCATGGACGATCTGTACGTCGGCGGACTCGTCGCCACCATGTGCGCGCTGCCGGGCACGCCGATCACCGGTCGCGACGCAGGCGAGGTGATGATCGCGCTGAAAGGGCAAGGCCCGGAACGCGTTTTCGACCTCTACGTGCGGTCTGGGTCCGTGGGGCGACCGGCTCGGCGCCAACCCGGGCGGGCTGACGCTCGACGATGTGCGCGCGCCACCCCGACGGTCTGCGGCTCGGTGAGCTCGAGGCCGGACGGCTCGATGCGGCCGTCACCACGCCCTCGGGTGCCATCGAGTTGATCCACGATCTGTTCACCGACGACGTGCCCCGGCTGCGTGCCCGGCTGGGCCGCGCCGACGAAGCACTCGTGCTCACCAGCCGACGGCATCTGCGCTCCAACAACTCCTGGCTGCACAACGTGCCGGCCTTGATGCGCGGACGGGACCGCTGCACGCTGCTCATCCACCCCGACGACGCGGTGCGGCATCGGTCTCGTCGACGGCGGCCTCGCCGAGGTCAGCACGACCGAAGGGAAACTCTCGGCGCCCGCGGAGGTCACCGACGAGATGATGCCCGGCGTGGTGTCGCTGCCGCACGGCTGGGGACACGGCGCTCCCGGCACACGGCTTGCGGTGGCCAACGCCAACCCGGGGGTGAACTCGAATCTGCTCAACCCGCCGGAGCTCCTCGATGTCCCCAGCAACACCCAGGTGGTCAACGGGGTGCCCTGCCAGGTGCGCGCCCTGCTCTGACAGCGGCCTACGCTGTTGTCATGCAACGTTTTCCGCTCGGCTAGCTTCAACGTCCACCGCGTCGGGTTCGGCGCCATGCAACTGCCGGGCCCCGGCGTCTTCGGACCGCCGCGCGACCGCGACCAGGCGCTCGCGGTGCTGCGCCGCGCGGTGGACTCCGGGGTCGACCACATCGACACGGCGCAGTACTACGGCCCTGATGTGGCCAACGAACTCATCCGTGCGGCGCTATATCCGTATCCGGACAACCTCGCGTTGGTGAGCAAGGTGGGCGGCCGGCGCGACGACACGGGCGCGTGGTTGCGAGACGCCGAACCCGACCGGTTGCGAGCCGGCATCGAGGACAACCTGCGCACCCTCGGCGTCGAACAGCTGGCCGCGGTGAATCTGCGGGTGATGGGCGACGACGAGCCGGATCAGTTGTTCAGCGATCAGCTCGATGCGATGATCGCCGCGCGCGACGACGGACTCATCGGCGGGATCGGTTTGAGCAACGTGTCCTACGAGCAGTTGTTGCACGCCCTGGAGCGCACCGACATCGCGTGCGTGCAGAACCCGTTCAATCTGGTGGACCGCTCGTCGCAGGCGGTGCTCGACGAGTGCGTCGCGCGCGACATCGCCTTCGTGCCGTTCTTCCCGCTGGGGTCGGCCTTCAACGAGGTCAATCCGGTGCTGACTCACCATCTCGTCGAGCAGACCGCGTCCCGGCTGGGCTACACGCCGGCGCAGATCGCGCTGGCGTGGACATTGGGTGTCGCGGACAACATCCTGCTGATCCCGGGAACGTCGTCGCTGGCCCACCTGGAGGAGAACCTCGCCGTCGCCGACATCGAGCTCGACGACGAGACCCGGCGCGAGTTGACCGCCGTCGGATGACTACTTGAGCTCGGTCGAGGACATCCCGAGCAGCCGGCGCGCGACGACCAGCAACTGAATCTGCTGGGTGCCTTCGAAGATGTCCAGGATCTTCGAGTCCCGGGCCCACTTCTCCAGCAGCGTCTGCTCGGAATACCCTGCGGTGCCGGCTAATTCGACAGCCTTGAGGGTGACGTCGCTGGCCACCCGGGCGGCCTTGGCCTTGCCCATCGACGCTTCCTTGGAGTTCGGGATGCCGTTATCGGCCTGCCACGCCGACCGGACGGTCAACAGGTAGCCGGCCTCCCAGTCGGCCTCCAACCTCAGGAACTCCGCCGCGGCCGCACTCTGGGCGTGCGCGGGCTTGTCGTAGGAGATGTCCACGCCGGCCTCGGTGAGGATGGTGCGCAGTTCCTCCAGTGCGGCCCGCGCGATGCCGACGGCCATCGCCGCCACGATCGGGCGGGTGTTGTCGAAGGTCTCCATGACCCCGGCGAAGCCCTTCTCCACCTCGATCTCCGGGCTACCCAGCAGGTTGTCTTTGGGGATGCGCGCGTTCTCGAAGCGGATCGCCGCGGTGTCGGAGGCCTTGATGCCGAGTTTGTGCTCGAGGCGCTCGACGGTGACGCCGGGATGCTCACGCGGCACGATGAACGACTTGATCGCCGCGCGGCCCTTCGACTTGTCCAGCGTCGCCCAGACGACGATGTGGGTGGCCCGCGATCCGGCGGTGATGTAGATCTTCTCGCCGTTGATGACGTACTCGTCGCCGTCGAGCACCGCCGTGGTCGACACCGCCGCCGAGTCCGAGCCGAACGACGGCTCGGTGATGGCCATCGCGGCCCAGACGTCCTTGCCGATCCGCTCCAGTTGTTCGTCGGTGGCGACCCCGGAGATGGCCGCGTTGCCCAGGCCCTGCCGCGGCACCGACAGCATCAGCGCGACGTCGCCCCAGCTGATCTCGAGCACGTTGAGCACGGCGGACATGTTGGGACCGTTGATGTTTCCCTTCGGTCCCTCGTCGCTGTCGCGGAACGCCTCGGCGCCGGCGAACGAGATGGTGTTGGCCTGGGAGATGCCCTCGAACAGGGTGGCCAGCGTGTCGAGCTCCGCCGGGTAGGCGTGCTCGTTGAGGTCGTACTTGCGGGAGATCGGACGAAGCATCTCCGCGGCGCCCTGGTGTGCCTTCTCGATGACGGCTTCCAGCTTGCGCGGTAGTTCCAGATTGATTGCCATCAGAGCACCACCACTCCCTCTGCGATGCCGATCGCGCGCAGGTCGCGATACCAGCGTTCGACCGGATGTTCCTTGGTGTAGCCGTGGCCGCCGAGCAGCTGGACGCCGTCGAGGCCGATCCGCATTCCCTTGTCGGTGCCGAGTTTCTTGGCCAGCGCGGCCTCCCGGGCGAACGGCAGACCGCGCTCGGCGCGTGCCGCACCCCGCCAGGTGATCAGCCGCAGGCCGTCGAGTTCGATGGCGATGTCGGCGCACATGAACGCCACGGCCTGGCGCCGGGCGATGGGTTCGCCGAACGCCTCCCGTTCCTTCACGTACGGGATCACGTAGTCCAGCACGGCGTGTGAGGTGCCGACCGCCAGCGCGGCCCAGCCGAGCCGCGCCAGCGCGATCGCCTCGGAGAAGTCGCTGTCGCTGGCGTCGTCCTCGCCGAGGCGCGATGACAGCGGCACCGACACCTTGTCGAGCTGCACCTGCCCGAGCCCCGCCGCGCGGATCCCCATGCTCGGGTCCGCCGTGACGGTCAGCCCCGGGGTGGCTGCCTCGACGATGAACATCGCCGGCTTGCCGTTGAGTTGTGCTGCGACGACGAACAATTCGGCCTCGACGGCGGCGGGCACCAGGGATTTGACGCCGTCGAGCCGGTAGCCGCTGGGGGTGCGTACCGCGGTGGTCTTCAACGCGGTCGGGTCGAACAGCGGGTGCGGTTCGGCGATCGCCACGCAGGCCTGCGGCACGTTCTCACCGGCGAACTCGCCGAGGTAGGTGGCCTGCTGGTCGGCGCTGCCCCAGTGGGTGAGCGCCGATGCGACACCGCCGGGCGCCAGGATCGGCAGAGCCAGCCCCATGTCCCCGTAGGCCAGCGCCTCGGCGACGAGCGCATTGGTGACCGTCGAGCGGTGCTCGGCGATGCCGTCGAAGTCCTCCGGCACGTTGATCGCGGTGATGCCGAGTTCGGCGGCCCGGGCGATCAGGTCGGCCGGATGGCTGGCCGCCTGGTCGGCGTCGCGGGCGGCCGGGCGCAGGATCTCCTCGGCGAACTCGCTGACCGTCTCGACGATCATCTTCTGGTCGTCGTCGGGGGTGAGGTCGAAGTAGTCGGCCCCGCTGGGGGCCAGCCGGGTCGGCGACTTGCCCAGGCCCTGGATCTTCTTGAACTGGCGCGTGGATGCGCCGCCGACGGAGAACACGTGCTTGACGCCGTACTTCAAGCCCCGGTTGAGCGGGTCGCGCAGGTGGTACTTGTCGAGGAACTCGCGGCCGACCAGCGGGGTCAGCAGGGCCAGGCCGACGTCGGTGATCGATCGCTTGTGGCGGTACTGGCCCACCGCGCTGTCGCGGGCTCGTGCGCTTCGCGGTTGGGGAGGACGGGTGTCGGGCATGACGGCAGCCTCATCGGTGGTGGGCGGTGCTGATCTGACGCGAACTGGAACCTATCTTACTCCGGAGTAAGGTACGAGAGCACGTCGCCGTGCAGCAGTCCGTTGGTGGCGACAGCGGTCCCCCCGTGTGGACCTGGTGCGCCGTCCAGGCCGGTGAACACACCGCCGGCTTCGCGCACCAGGATGTCCAGCGGGGCGAGGTCCCAGAGCTTGACCTCCGGCTCGGCGGCGATGTCGACGGCTCCCTCGGCCACCAGGCAGTACGAGAAGAAGTCGCCGTAGGCCCGTACCCGCCAGACCGCGTCGGTGAGCGCGATGAAGCGGTCGCGCAGGCCGAGGTCGGCCCATCCCGACAGACTGGAGAACGACAGACTGGCCGATCCCAGGTCGGCCACGCCCGACACCGAGAGTGCGCGCGGCGCGCCGGCGCCGACGGTGGCGAACGCGCCCAGGCCGAGCGCGGCCCACCACCGGCGGTTCAGCGCCGGAGCGCTGACCACCCCGACCACCGGAACGCCGTCCTCGAGCAGCGCAATGAGACTGGCCCACAACGGAACTCCGCGCACGAAATTCTTCGTGCCGTCGATGGGGTCGATCACCCACTGCCGGCCGCTGAATGTCGCCGTCCCGCCGTACTCCTCACCGAGGACCATGTCGTCGGGTCGTTCGCGGGCCAGGATGGTGCGCAGTTCGGACTCGACGGCTTCATCGGCGTCGGTGACCGGCGTCAGGTCCGGCTTGGTGTCGACCCGCAGATCCAGGGCGCCGAAGCGGTCGAGGGTGATCGCGTCGGCGTGCTTCGCGAGTTCCAGCGCCACCGAGAGGTCTGCCTGCATTCGCTCGCCGCTCATGGCTGCAGTCCTACCATGTCGGCATGTGGGAATTCGCGGTGCTTGTGCTCATCATCGGCGCGTTGGTGCTTGTGGTGGGGCCACGCTTCATGCGACGCGGGCCGCGGGGCGAGATGGCGCACGGCACCCTGCTCGTCACGGGAGTCAGCCCGCGCCCGGATGCCATCGGGCAGCAGTTCGTCACGATCAGCGGTGTCATCAACGGGCCCACGGTGAACGAGCACGTGGTGTACCAGCGCCTGGCCGTCGACGTCGACAGCTGGCCGTCGATGGGCCAGCTGATGCCGGTCGTGTACTCGCCCAAGAACCCGGACAACTGGAACTTCGCCCCGCCGGAAGTGCCGGGCGGTCCAACTCCCTGAGTGTGCGGTTTCGTACGTGACACGCCGCCGCGAGCGTATCGATTCGCACACTCGGCGACTCAGCCGTGCCCGATGCGCAACAGCTCGGCGACGTTGGCGAGCTTGACGCGCGGCCGCCCGTGCGGTTCCCCGGCGGACCTCTCGTAGGCGTCGATGGCCTGCCAGTGGTCGTCGGTGACCAGCAGAGGCTGCCGCTCGACCAGCCACCGGACCAGTTCGTCGGCGTGCTCCGGGCCGACCTCGCGCAATTGCGCTCCGGCCAGGTCGGCTATCAGTGTGTCGACGGTGTCAGCCGAGTCCTTCTTGTTGCTGCCGATAACGCCTGAGGGGCCCCGCTTGATCCAGCCGACCACGTACTCGTTGGGACTGCCGCTGATGCGGCCGCCCTCGTGCGGGATGGTTCCGCTGGCGTCGTCGAACGGCAGCCCCGGCGTCGGCACACCGCGGTAGCCGACGGCGCGGACCACCAGCTGCGCCGGAAGCGTCTCCCGCACCCCGGTGTCCTTGGCGACGACCCGCCCGTTCTCGTCGGTGACGAGTTCGTTGCGCGCCAGCACGATCTCCTCGACCCGCTCGACGCCCCTGATCTCGACGGGTGAGGTGCGGAACCGGAACACGATGCGGCGGTGATCCGGTCGCGGCTCGCGGGTGGCGTAGTCGCGCAGCACCTTGATGTTGGCCTTGGCGGTCTTGCCCGTGGCTTCGGCATCCTCGTCGGTGATGCCGGCCAGGTCGTCCGGGTCCACCACGACGTCGACGCCCTCGAGCTCGCCGAGCTCCCGCAACTCCAGGGTGGTGAACGCCGACTGCAGCGGGCCGCGCCGGCCGCTGATCACCACCTCCTCGACACCCCGGTCGTGCAGGGCTTTCAGCGCGTGATCGGCGATGTCGGTGTTGGCCAGCACATCGGGGTCGGTCACCAGGATCCGGGCGACGTCGAGTGCGACGTTGCCGACACCCACGACGACGGCGCGGCCCGAGGACAGATCGGGTGTCATCTCCTCGAAGTGCGGATGGGCGTTGTACCAGCCGACGAGATCGACGGCCGCCACGCTGCCGGGCAGCTCCTCGCCCGGAATGCCCAGTGCGCGGTCGGACTGGGCGCCGACGGCGTACACCACCGCGTCGTAACGTTCGGCCAGCTCGTGTGGCGCGACGTGCTGGCCGATGACGATGTTGCCGAAGAACCGGAACCGCGGGTCCAGCGAGGTCTTCTCGAACGTCTTGCTGATCGACTTGATCTTGGGATGGTCCGGCGCCACGCCGGAGCGCACCAGGCCCCAGGGGGTGGGCAGCATCTCGAGCATGTCGACGTGCACGTCGGCACCGCCGCCGGCGACGGAGGTGTCGGCGAATCTCAGCAGCGACGCGGCCGCGAAGTATCCGGAGGGACCTGCACCGACGATCGCGACATAGTAAGGACGCATTCCCCAGCTTTCTGTCGGGTCCCGGCTGCGGCCGCGGGCTGGCGCACCGCTGTCGGGAAGCTCCGCGCATGGTGTGCGCTACACATCCTGGTTACAAATGTGATGGTAAACGCGCGGGCGCCGCGATCACCCCGGATGCGGCCGCGGGTCACAGCGCGCCGCCGCGCCGGTAACGTGAGCACCCGTGGACCTCGATCGCCAGTCTGATATCGCCGCCCTCGATTCCACCCTGACCACGGTGGAACGGGTGCTCGACGTCGACGGTCTGCGCGCCCGCATCGAGAAACTCGAGCACGAGGCCGCCGACCCGAACCTCTGGGACGACCAGACCCACGCGCAGAAGGTCAACAGCGAGCTGTCGCACGCCCAGAGCGAGCTCCGCCGCGTCGAGGGCCTGCGCCAGCGGCTGGACGACCTGCCGGTGCTCTACGAGATGGCGGAGGAGGAGTCGGGGACCGAAGCCGCCGAAGGCCTGGCCGAAGCGGACGCCGAACTGAAGTCCCTGCAGGCCGACATCGAGGCGATGGAGGTCCGCACGCTGCTGTCCGGTGAGTACGACGAGCGCGAGGCGCTGGTGACCATCCGCTCCGGGGCAGGGGGAGTGGACGCCGCCGACTGGGCCGAGATGCTGATGCGGATGTACATCCGGTGGGCGGAGAAACACGACTTCGGCGTCGAGGTGTTCGACACCTCCTACGCGGAGGAGGCCGGCATCAAGAGCGCGACGTTCGCCGTGCACGCCCCGTTCGCCTACGGCAACCTCTCGGTGGAGCAGGGCACCCACCGGCTGGTGCGGATCAGCCCGTTCGACAACCAGAACCGCCGCCAGACCTCCTTCGCCGAAGTCGAGGTCCTTCCGGTCACCGAGACCACCGATCACATCGAGATTCCCGAGACGGACATCCGGGTGGACGTCTACCGCTCCAGCGGACCGGGTGGCCAGTCGGTCAACACCACCGACTCGGCGGTTCGACTCACCCACATCCCGACCGGTATCGTTGTGACCTGCCAGAACGAGAAGTCGCAGCTGCAGAACAAGGTCTCCGCGATGCGCGTGCTCCAGGCCAAGCTCCTGGAACGCAAGCGTCAGGAGGAACGCGCCGAGATGGATGCCCTCAAGGGTGACGGCGGCAGTTCCTGGGGCAACCAGATGCGCTCCTACGTTCTGCACCCCTACCAAATGGTCAAGGATCTGCGCACCGAGTACGAGGTCGGCAATCCTGCGGCGGTACTGGATGGGGACATCGACGGGTTCCTGGAAGCGGGAATCAGGTGGCGCAATCGACGACATGACGACTAGCAACTATTTCGCCGCTGGCCCAGGGGCGTTCTTCAGCGACTTCTGGAAGGGCGAGTACGGCGTGTGGATCATCACGCGCGGCGTGCGGATCGCCTTGTTGATCATCGGGGCGCTACTGGCCGCCCGGTTCATCACCTGGGTTGCGCGCCGGATCACCCGGCGCATCGACGCGCAGTATCAGCAGACCGATCAGTTGGTGCGCACCGAGAGCGCCAAACATCGGCAGGCGGTGGCCTCGGTGGTGTCCTGGGTGTCCATCGCCCTGGTGTTCGTCATGGTCATTGTCGAGATCGGCGATGTGCTGTCGATCCCACTCAGTTCGTTGGCAGCGCCGGCGGCGGTCCTGGGTGCGGCTCTCGGGTTCGGCGCCCAGAACCTGGTGAAGGACATGCTCGCCGGATTCTTCATCATCGCCGAACGCCAGTACGGCTTCGGGGACCTGGTCCAGCTGAGCATGATCGGCGCGCCCAGCGATTCGCTGGGCACGGTCGAGGAGGTCACCCTGCGGGTGACCAAGCTCAGAACCGTCGAAGGCGAGATGTACACCGTTCCGAACGGCAACATCGTCAGGTCGCTGAATTTGTCCAAGGACTGGGCGCGCGCGGTCGTCGATGTGCCGGTGCCGACATCCGCTGACCTCAACCGGGTGAACGACGTGCTGCACAAGGTTTGCAGCGACGCGATGCTCGACGAAGATCTGCGCAAGCTGCTGCTCGACGAACCGGCGCTGATGGGTGTGGAGAGCATCGAAGTCGACACGGTCAACCTGCGCATCGTGGCCCGGACGCTGCCCGGCAAGCAGTTCGACGTCGGCCGCCGTCTGCGCGTGATGGTGATCGCGGCATTGAGCCAGGCGGGAATCACCACGCCGAGCGAGAAAATCCCGACCTTGGGGGGCATCACCGCATCGGGAACCACCGAGGAGGCGGCAGCGGTTCGGAGTCAGGAAGGACAGCGACAATGACGTCGCCTGCTAAGCCGAAGCGCGGTGACCGCGGATGGCCCAAATACCTGCCGGGCGGTCGGATGCGGACGTCGACCGCGGCACTGCTGATCGCGTTCGTCGCCTTGTTCTGGGTCTACCAGCACTATGGACCACCCCCGGCGGCGGAGGCGCCGGCCACGCAGGTGGTGCCGCCGGGGTTCATCCCGGACCCGTCGTACACCTGGGTGCCGCGTACCGAGGTGCAGCGTCGCACGACGACCACGACTCCGACCACCACCGAGGAGACCACCACGACGTCTCCGGGGGAGTCCACGACGCCGAGCGAGTCGCCGACCTCGCCGACCTCTCCCACCTCGCCTGTGACGACCACGCCGACGATCGGGCCCCCTCCGCCGCCCAGTGCGCCGACCCCCACACCGACGCCGACGCCGGCTCCCGGCCAGGGGCCGATGTCGACACCCGCGGCCCCGACGCAGTAGCTGGGTCTGGCGATGATGGGACCCGGCTACACTGGCGTGCCGTGATGATCACCCTTGACCATGTCAGTAAGCAGTACAAGTCGTCGGCCCGCCCGGCCCTCGACAATGTCAGCGTCAAGATCGACAAGGGTGAGTTCGTCTTCCTGATCGGTCCCTCGGGTTCTGGGAAGTCGACGTTCATGCGGCTGCTGCTGGCTGAGGACACTCCCACCTCGGGTGAGATCCAGGTGTCGAAGTTCCACGTCAACAAGCTCTCGGGGCGGCACATCCCCAAGCTGCGCCAGGTCATCGGCTGCGTGTTCCAGGATTTCCGGTTGCTGCAGCAGAAGACCGTCTTCGAGAACGTCGCGTTCGCCCTCGAGGTGATCGGCAAGAAGCCCGACACCATCAACCGGGTGGTGCCCGACGTGCTGGAGATGGTCGGCCTGTCCGGCAAGGCCGGCCGGCTGCCGGGCGAGTTGTCCGGCGGTGAGCAGCAGCGCGTCGCCATCGCCCGCGCGTTCGTCAACCGCCCACTGGTGCTGCTGGCCGACGAGCCCACCGGCAACCTGGACCCCGAGACCAGCAAGGACATCATGGATCTGCTCGAACGGATCAACCGGACGGGCACCACGGTGTTGATGGCCACCCACGACCACCACATCGTCGACTCCATGCGTCAACGCGTGGTGGAGCTGTCCCTGGGCAGGCTCGTGCGCGACGAGCAGCGTGGCGTCTACGGAATGGATCGTTAAGTGCGTTTCGGCTTCCTGCTCAACGAGGTTCTGACCGGGCTTCGTCGCAACGTCACCATGACGGTGGCGATGATCCTGACCACCGCCATCTCGATCGGCCTGTTCGGTGGCGGTCTGCTGGTGATTCAGCTGGCGAACCACTCCCGCGACATCTATCTCGATCGCGTCGAGAGCCAGGTGTTCCTGACCAACGACGTGTCGGCCAACGACCTGACCTGCGACGGCGACGTCTGCAAGGACCTGCGCGCGAGGATCGAGTCCCGCAAAGACGTCAAGTCGGTGCGCTTCCTCAACCGCGACGACGCCTATAACGACGCCATCCGCAAGTTCCCGCAGTACAAGGATGTCGCCAGTAAGGACTCGTTCCCCGCGTCGTTCGTCGTGAAGCTGAACAATCCCGAGCAGCACAAGGATTTCGACGCCGCGATGGTGGGCCAGCCCGGTGTGCTCAACGTGCTCAACCAGAAGGAGCTGATCGACCGGCTGTTCGCGGTGCTCGACGCATTGTCCAACGCCGCGTTCGCGGTGGCGGTGGTTCAGGCGGTGGGCGCAATCCTGTTGATCGCCAACATGGTTCAAGTCGCCGCCTACACCAGGCGCACCGAGATCGGCATCATGCGAATGGTGGGTGCGACCCGCTGGTACACGCAGTTGCCGTTCCTGTTGGAGGCGGTGCTGGCAGCGACGATCGGTGTGGTCATCGCGATCATCGGCCTGGTGTTGGTGCGGGCGTTGTTCCTGGAGAACGCGCTGAACCAGTTCTACCAAGCGAATCTGATCGCCCGAATCGACTACGCGGACATCCTCTACATCTCACCGATCATGTTCTTCGTCGGCGTGGCGATGGCCGCGGTGACCGGCTACGTCACGCTGCGCCTCTACGTGCGGAGGTAGCCGTGGCCAAGAAGGCCAAGTCGCCGAGGGATTCCAACAACCAGATCATCGCGTCCAACCGCAAGGCGCGGCACAACTATGCGATCCTGGACACCTTCGAGGCCGGGGTGGCTTTGGTCGGCACCGAGGTCAAGAGTCTGCGAGACGGGCAGGCTTCGCTGGCCGACGCGTTCGCCACCGTCGACGACGGTGAGATCTGGCTGCGCAACCTGCACATCCCGGAGTATCACCACGGTTCCTGGACCAACCACGCACCGCGGCGCAATCGCAAGCTGCTGTTGCATCGCAGCCAGATCGACACCCTCATCGGCAAGATCCGCGACGGCAACCTGACATTGGTGCCACTGTCGCTGTACTTCACCGACGGCAAGGTCAAGGTGGAACTCGCACTGGCCCGCGGCAAGCAGGCCCACGACAAGCGGCAGGACCTGGCCCGCCGGGATGCCGAGCGTGAGGTGGTTCGCGAGTTGGGACGGCGCTCCAAGGGCATGTCCTGATCGGGGTCGTTCTCGCCCTCGCATCGGCTCTGGGCTACGGGGTCAGCGACTTCGTCGGCGGCATCGCCTCGCGACGGGTGGCCGCCCTGCGGGTCGTGCTGATCTCCTACCCGGTGGCGATGGTGCTGCTGGGCCTGCTGGCCCTCGGGGTGGGCGGCACGATCACCACCCCGGCGGTGGTGTGGGGCCTGCTGTGTGGGGTGAGCCAGGCGTTCGGGGTCTGGTGGTTCTACGCCGCACTCGGCGCGGGGCCGATCTCGGTGGTGTCGCCGCTGACTGCGGTGCTGGTGGCGGGTGTTCCGGTCGGAGTCGGCCTGGCTCTCGGCGAGCAACCCGGCGTGATCGCCGGCGTGGGGATCGTGCTGGCGTTGATCGCCGTGGTCCTGGTCAGCCGGGAGGCCACCGACGAGGATGTCCGGCCGCACCGGTTCACCACGACGGTTGCTTGGCTGACGGTCGGATCCGGCCTGGCATTCGGACTCAACTTCGTGCTGATCCATCAGGCGCCGGTAGACGCCCGGCTCTGGCCGCTGTTCTTCGCCCGGCTCTCAGCGACAGCGGTGGTGCTGATCGCGGCTGCGGTCACCGGCAACCTTCATGCGCCGCGAGGGTTTCCACTCCGGCTGGCACTGCTGGCCGCCCTGCTGGACACCGGCGCGAACGTCGCGATGCTGTTGGCTCTGCAGGCCTCGATGCTGTCGCTGGCGGGCGTGCTGATGTCGCTGTACCCGGCGGCCACGGTGCTGCTGGCCATCGTCGTGTTGCGCGAGCGCGTGACCCGCTGGCAGGTGGTCGGCATGGTGATGGCGCTGGCGGCCGTCGCGATGATCTCGGTCCGCTAGCGTCGTCTGGCCCGTAAGCGGGGGAGCAAGAGTAAGGCGACCGGCATGATCTTCTCCCCGTCGGCATAACACCACTTCATGAGATCTTTACCTTGCTCCCCCGCACTGACAGTCGTGTATAACCGGCCCTTCGTTACACCGGGGTTCAGCGCAGGGTTTCGGTCGGGACGTCGAAGCGTTCCTGGTATGCCCGCACCCGTTCACGCAGCTCGACAGCGTCCAACCCGGTGTCGGTCCAGGTGTAGCGGTTGCCGCCACCGTCACCGGGATGGGCCGAAAGGTGTTCGCGCATAAGCTGTTCGGCCACCGGGGTGAGTTCGCGGCCCAACCGTTGGTAGACCGCCCGGATCGTCGTGAACGGGTCGGCCATGAAGTCGGCGAACTGGACGTCGACGATGCGATCCTCGTCGATCAGGCCGGTATCCAGCCACGCCATCGATCGCTCGAGACCGAGGATGGTCTCCTCGCTGCACTGTTGCGCCGCGCGGCGCACGCTCGCGCCGTCGCTGGCCAGCTTCTGCAGGTGACACGCCAAGGCGCTGATCGAGGAGATCACCACCAACGGATCGCGGTGGGTCTGAACCAGAATCGCGTCGGGATACTCCGCGAGCAGCGCGTCGAGAGTCCACATGTGCGCCGGGCTCTTCAGCAGCCACTGGCCGGGAACACCGGATTGCAGGTGCTGCAAGTACTTTCGGTGATAGTGGTAGGCGACGCTGTGATCGGCCGCGTACATAAGCCAGCGGTGGTAGTTGGGCAGGCGGTACTGCACGGTGAAGATCATGCTGCAGAAGGTCCCGGCGAACATCCGCACGCATTCCTGACCACCGCGTGCGCTCATCGGGTGAAACTTCATGAACCCCGGCATCAGCTGTTCGCTCATCTCCAGCTGCGCCTGGGTCTGGGCGATCCGCGGGTCGGTGTCGTAGGTGTCGGGCTGCGGCAAGGGAAATGGATTGTCGACCTCCCACGTGAGCGGCGCCCGCAGGTCGGGGTCCTGGGCCAGCAGGTCGTACAGGATGGTGGTACCGGTGCGCGGCTGGCCGAGGATCACGATGGGCCGTTCGATGCGCTCCTGCGCGACGCGGGGTTGCTCCCGGCGCCATGCGGTGATCTGCAGGCGGTTGCGTAGCGGAAGGATCACGTCGGCCGCGGCGATCTCCACGCCCAATGGGGATAGGTCGGCCTCTGCGACGAAGTCGTCGACCAGGCGTGCCAGGTTCTCCCGCCAGCCGTCGTCGTCGCCGAAGTCGTCGCTGCCCGCCAGTTCGCAGGCCTGCTCGATCAGCCGGTCAGGGTCCAGGCGTGCCGCGACGGCGCTGGTCATCGGACGGTCTCCTTCTCGGTGAGGCGCAGGGTGACGATCGGGGCGTTCGGGTTGTCCAACCAGCGCACCACGATGAACCCCCGCCGGCGGCCGCCGGTGTCCAGCCAGTGCCCGCGGCCCGGGTGCTCGCCGGCGATGACCAGCCGCACCACACCGTCGGCGTCCGGGGCGACGCCCTTGTTCGTCACCGAGCTGCCGCGAACCAGGGGTTCGAGGCATTCGTGCCAGATGTTCTCCAATGTCACTGACCAGTAACGGGTTTCGGGGGGCCGGAACTCCAGTTCCAGATTCTGGCCGGGTTCGAGGGCGAACATGCCGAGCATGTAGAGGTTGTCGGGCGTGGTGTTCTCACCCCCGAGGTCGCCCGAGCCCGAGGTGATCAGGACATTGGGGGTGTCGAGCAGGTCCGGGCGGATGGTGCGGTGCAGTGTGGTGAGTTTGACGATCGTCCAGCCCATCGCCGTCAGCTGTGCGGCCAGCACCTCGTCGGCCAGCGCGGGCGGCGCCGACGTGCCGCCGATCCGCGAAATCGCAAGCTGCACCGGGATTTCGGTGCTCGGGTCGGCGATGTAGTCGCGCACCACGATCGAGGAGGCGTCGGCGGGGATCTCGACCCACTGGGCGCCGGCCAGTTCGGTGTCGGTGGGACGCGACGCGGCGAAGACGACAGCGAAGTGGCCCTGGTCGTCGAGCACCAGGTCGTGGTCGCTGAGGTAGTTGCTCATCCGCCGCGGGTTCATCCCGGTGCCGGCCAGAACCTGCAGCCCGAAGTACGTCGAGGTGCCGCGGTTGCCGGTGACGCGGTAGGCGCGGTCACCGCTGATCATCGCCAGCGGATAGGCCCCGTGCGGGTTGGGTCCGCCGACGAACCGCATCGGCGTGCACATGTCGACGAAGTACGGGTGGTCCGGATCGGTGTCCACCGACAGCTCGGTGCACAGCGCGGTGACCCGGGCCAGCACCCGCAGGCCCTCCAGGAGCTCGCGTTCGTCGCGTGCGTCTGCCTTGATCTGATCTGTCAGGTCGTCGAGCACCTTGCGGACGAAGGCCCAGGCTTCCAATGACTTCTCGCCGGCCATGTTCACTCCTTCGTGGTGGGGGGGTCGCCGAGGCTGACGGGTGCCATGGCGGTCACCGCGCGGGAGATCCGCTCAGCCAGCGAGCCGCCGTCGCGCAGCCAGTCGTCAAGGGAGATCCGCACCGAGGCCATCGCCAGCGCACCGATCAGCCGGGGCCGCGGATCATCGACGGTGAGGTCGGCCAGCCGCGGCGCGATGACCTCGGCGATCGCGGTCTCGAACTGGAGGTAGCACAGCAGCGTCCAGGCCCGAAGCGGCAGCGAGTCGCGGGTTTGCCGCTCGATCTCGGCGATCTGGTCCTCGATACCGGCGAAGCCGTCGCCGAGCTCGGCGAAGGCCGAGGCCAGCGCGTCGGTGGGCGACAGGTGCGCGGGCTGGCGCCGGAGGGCGTCGGTGACGGCGGCGATCCACGTCGCGCTGAAGCCTTCGGCGACGGCGTACTCCTTGGATTCGAAGTACCGGAAGAACGTGGCCCGGGCGACGTCGGCTTCCTGCGCGATGTGGTCCGCGGTTGTCGCTGCCAGGCCGTTTGCCATCACCAGCCGTGCCGCCGCGGCCGCGATCCGCTCCCGGGTGCGCTGGCGTTTGGCGACTCTCAGTCCACCGGACATCGACCTAATGTAGACAGAGTCTCAAAATCGCGGGCTGGTTTTGGAATAAATGTGTTGCCGTATGCGGTTACCACCCGCGTACCATTGACTGTCCGGCCGAAAAATTCGGCTGGGGTGCGAGGGGCTGAACGGTTTCGACTTCGCGCATCGAATCAAGGGAAGCGTGCCGGTGCAGGCAAGAGACCACCGTAAGCGTCATTGCAACCAATTAAGCGCCGATTCCAATCAGCGCGACTACGCCCTCGCTGCCTAAGCGACGGTGTGTCTGTCAGACCGGGAGCGCCCTCGGCCCGGACCCTGGCATCAGCTAGAGGGACAAACCGATACGTCCGGTCGCGGGACATATCGGGACATCAAACAGCGACTGGGATCGTCATCCTGACTTGTTCGCGTGATCAGGAGATCCGAGTAGAGACATAGCGGACTGCGCACGGAGAAGCCTTGAGGGAATGCCGTAGGACCCGGGTTCGATTCCCGGCAGCTCCACCGGATACAGGCCAGGCCGAAAGGCCTGGCCTGTTTTGTGTCTTCTCGCGGGGTCTAGCGTGGGCGGAATGGGTTACCTCAGTGACGACGAGCGCCAGGAGCCGGATAGCCGCACCGATAGCCCGCTACGTCGTAACGAGGTCGCCCAGACGACCCGGGATGTCGAGGCTGGCGAGTACTCCGTCGAGGGTCCCGTCATCTTGGGGCCAGGGTTGCCCCCCGAGGATGGTTCCTGTGGTCAGTTCGCTGTGCAATTTCATGTCACCACTACAACGGTGTTTGGGCTCAAACGCATCGCCGATGCACGCGGGGTGAGTGTGCCGGAATTGTGCCGACAGGTTGTCGGTGTTTTCGTTGCACAGCAGGAAGGCGAGTTGGGCGCGCTGCTCGCCGCTGAGGCCGAGGGCGCCGACTACCGGCCCAGCCTGCGCCAGTCGTAGTCGCGACACAGACGCGGCGCCGGAAGTGTTGTTGACGCCGTCAAGAACTCCCACGGTCTCCCAGGTGTTTTCGCGTTCTCTGACGTGCTCCGGCGTCGTCACGACCAGCATTTTCCCAGTTCAGGGCGATTTCCAGAGCGGGTTCGATGCCCGGCAGCTCCACCGAAGAAGTGTCGTTATCCATCCGAGATCAGCGGCCTTCTCGCGTGTTCAGTGAGGCAGACTTGTCGACATGAAGCAGTTGGTCTTCGTCGAGCCCGGCAGGCTCGAGTGGCACGACGCCCCCGATCCGGAACCCGGTCCGGGGCAGGCAATTGTTCGTCCGCTCGCAGTGGCGCGGTGCGATCTCGATATCGCGATGGCGGCGTTCGGCATCTTCCCCGGTCCGTACCCGGTCGGCCATGAGATCGCCGGCGAGGTGGTCGCCGTCGGCCCCGGCGTGACAGCGGTACGGCCCGGACAACGGGTCGCGGTTCCCTTTCAGGTGTCGTGTGGCACGTGCCGGCCCTGTGGCGAAAGCCATTACGCCGCATGCGAGCCCAACCAAGCCCGGGCAGGTGCGGCTTTCGGCTTCGGCGAGTCGGGCGGTGGCCACGGCGGAGGCCTGGCCGACCTGCTGATGGTCCCAGACGCTGAGCACATGCTCGTCGTGGCGCCGGAGTCGGTCGATGACATCGCACTGGCGACCATCCCCGACAACGTCGTCGACGCCTACCGCACCGTCGTCGACGGATTGCGCGAGCGGCCGGGCGCCGATGTCTTGATCGTCGGTGGAGACGCACCGTCGATCAGCCTCTACGCCATCCTGTGCGCACGCGCGCTCGGAGCGGGGCGGGTCCGCTATGCCGACAGCGATCCAGGTCGGCTCGACGTCGCCTCCGATCTCGGAGCTGAGATCACCGATCTGCGTGGTGAATTCCCGCGCCGACTGGACCGGGCGCCCATCGTGGTCGCCGGATCTCTGGCCGTCGAAGGCCTACACTGTGCGATCCGGTCGACAGCGGCGTACGGGCGGCTAACGGTGGTGACGATCCACTTCGCGCCGCAGACTCCGCTGCCACTGCTCGAGATGTACACCCGGGGGATCACCTTCCACACCTCACGAGCCGACTCCCGGCGCTATCTGCCCGAGGTGCTCGACCTGGTGGCGGCCGGGCGATTGGATCCACTGGCGGTGCCGACCAGCGTGATCCCCTGGGGGCAGGCCGGTGAACGTTGGCTGGAACCGGCGATCAAGATGGTCGTGACGCGCTAGCTGATGTCTTCACGCCTCCGGAGAGTCGATGAGCTCTAGGGCAGCCGTCTGCGCTTCGCGAAGGAAGTCGACGATGTCCGAGGCCGCTGCGTGGAGTTGCTCCTGGCTTGCGCGCTCGGGTCCGAGGATCGCGGTGACCGCGTTGCCCAATACGCTCAACGAATCGATACCGGCACCCTGCGGGCCGCGGCCGACAAGTGAGAATGCGACGCCGGTGATCAGTGAGCGCAGCGCGAAGTTCTGATCGCCGATATCCCAGTCGTTGCGCGCCAGTCGGTTTCGCCGCCAGATCGGCAGGACGGCCCCCAGAACGGCGGCCGGTCCGAGCGCGCCGTCGAGGGCAATGGACCGCGGATGGTCGGTCAGCACGCCGAGCAGATCATCGTCGCGTCGTTGTAGCGCGGCGACGAGTGGCTGGTTGGTCGCGATCTCCAGCATCGCGGGGCAGAACTGCGAGGGGCGGGCAAGGTCGGGGTCCGCGCTGAGTCGCTCGACCAGATCATCCAGCAGGCGCAGGAAGGCGCGGCCAACGAGACCGATCAGCAGGTCTTCTTTGGTCGGCCAATAGAGGTAGACGGTGCCCTTCCCGACGTGGGCGCGCGCCGCCACATCGGCGACGGTGAACCCCTTCGCGCCCCGCCCGATCAGGAGGTCGCCGGCCGCGACCAGGAGTCGCGCAGCCTTGGTGGAATGGAGTTCGGGCAGGTCCCGAATCGGTGCGTTCACCTCCTCACTGTAGCCGCTCCAGCTGCGGTAATAGATATTCTGACCAAAATCGTCAGTTGGTCAGTCATGCGCTAGGCTGGCGGCATGGCGCCCACTCCCTTGCCTGCCGAGGACATCGACCGGTTGACCAACCCACCTCCACGGGTGGAGGCGTTGCGTCGGGCGATCTTCACCATCGTCGACGGATTGACCACCCCTGTGGACCTCTCCCGCATCTACGTCGACGGGTTGGAGAATCTGCCCGGCGACGGACGCTTCCTGCTAGTCGGCAATCACACGTCAGCCGGCTGGCCGGAAATCGTGCTGACGCCGTACTTCGTGCATCGCCATCTCGGAGTGCGTGTCAGGGGACTCGCCACACAGTCCGTCGCCCAGATGAAGGGCTTAGGCAGAGATGTGATCGAGGCGGTCGGCGCCGTGCCCGGTCAGCCGGATGTCGGGGCTGAGTTGATGCGATGCGACGAGACGATCGTGGTTTTCCCCGGTGGCGGTCGCGACATGCTGAAGTTCAAAGGCGAGGAATACCAACTGCATTGGGAAGGACGTTCCGGCTTCGCGCGGATGGCCATCGCCCACGACTACCCGATCGTTCCGGTCGGGCTCGTCGGCGGCGACGACGTCTTCCACAGCCTCGTCGCGCGAAACAGCGCATGGGAGCGGATGACGCGGACCTTCGGGCAGCGTCTGCACGGCGTTTGCGGTGTAGGAGTTCCCATGAGCCGCGGGTTGGGGCCGACACTGTTGCCGCGGCCGCAGCGGATGTACCTGCGCTTCGGGCAACCGATCTCAACAACACGGCCCGCTCGGGTGAAGGCCGAGAAGTGGGAGGCCACCGTTAAACGACAGGCGCAGACCGCGCTGGAGACCGTCCTGGCCGACCTTCAAGAACTGCGTCATGGCGACCCCTTTCGGAATCTCAATCCGCTGCGCTGGCGTGCGGCGCTGATGCCAGGGGCCGGCTAGTTCACCCAACCAGAACACCAGCCCGCCCGCACAAGCCCTGGCCGGTGGGATCGCCTTTTCGCACTCTGCCGCCCGTAACGGGACCTAGAATGCGAGGGTGAAGCGACGGGTCGCGTCCGGGGACGATGGCGATGCCGTCGTGGGCGAGCATGCGACGAATGCCGTCTTGCGAGCCAGTGCCGACGCACTGATCGACCCGTGTGTGCTCCTGGACGCGGTAAGGGATTCCTCGGGCCGGATCGTCGATTTCCGCTACCGCCAGGTCAACCAGTCGACGTGTGAAGAATTCGGGTTGTCTCGTGCGGAGCTGTTGGGACGCGGCGTTGTCGAGACCAGCCCGGGCGAGAAGCCGCTACTGCCCGGTTACATTCGGTGTTTGGAAACCGGCGAGCCACTGGTCGTCAACGACTTCTCTTATGACGGGGACATCCGCACCGCCGGTCGCCGCTTCGACCTCAGAGCCACCAGGGCCACCTCGAATTCGATCGTCCTCACCTGGCGTGACGTCACCGAGCGATTCGATATGGCACGACGCCTCGCGGCTTCCGAGGCGCGCTATCGGCGTTCGATGGATAACGCCGCTATCGGCATGTGCCTCGTCGCCTCTGACGGTCGATTCATAGAAGTCAACGACTCGCTCTGCCGCTTCTTCGGCTATGACGCCGACACGTTGACGACCAAGACCTGGCAGGAGTTGACCGCGCCGGATTTCCTGGAAGCCGATCTGAACAAGGTCAACGACGTTCTGGACGGCCGCTTGGAGTCCTACCGGATGGTCAAACAGTACGTCCATGCCGATGGTCACCGTATCTGGGGCGATCTGGCGGTGAGTTGTGTTCGCGACGAGCACGGCCTTGTGGAGAACTTCATCTCCCAGATCACTGACATCACCGCTCAGGTCGAAGCCGATGAGTGGAATCGCACTCTCGCCCAACAGCTTCAACGGCAGAACCAGCTGATCGCGGACTCGGAGAGAACGTACCGCCTGCTGGCCGAGAATGCCGGCGATGTGGTCTGCCACACGCGGGAGGACAGCACCGGCGGCAACCGGATCGTCTGGATTTCACCGAACGTCGAAGCTGCGCTCGGTGCACCCCCGGACCACTGGCTGGGCCGAACATTGCTGGAACTCGTTTCACCCGAAGATGCGAAGGCCCACGCCGACCGATGGAAGAACGTCAGTGCGGGCGGGGTCGTCAGTGAGCGGGTGCGGATGCGTTCGGTGGATGGCGTGATGCACTGGTTCCACATCAACGTCAAGCCCTTCCTCGATGCCGAGGGACACCGCGACGGCGCCGTGATTGCGGCCCACCTTGTCGACGAGGAGGTGGCCGCGGAGCAGGCGGCCGAGGAGGCCCGACGACTACAGGCCCAGGCCGACGAACGTTTCCGCCGCGCGATGGAAAACGCGGCCGTCGGCATGTGCCTGATGAATTCGGCGGGTCGCGTCGAGGAGGTCAACCACGAGATGTGTCGGTTCCTCGGCTACGACGCCGACACGCTGCTGCAGAAGACCTGGGATGCGGTGACCGACCCGGACTACCGCGAGGAGAACTGGACGAACATCAAGGCCATGCTGAAAGGCGACATCGACTCCTACCGGTTGATCAACCAGTACGTCCACGCCGACGGCCACAAGATCTGGGGGGATCATGCGGTCGCTTGCATCCGCGACGAAGGCGGCCGCGTGGAGAACTTCCTCATCCAGGTCACCGACGTCACCCCGGTTCAACGCGAACTGCGGGAACGTCTCGAATTCGAGGAGTTCTTATCGCGTGCGATCACCGACGGACGCCTGGTCGCCTATGCCCAGCCGATCGTCGACGCCCGTACGGGGGAGGTAGTCGAAGAGGAACTCTTGGTCCGGATCGTAGGACCAGTTGGGCTGATGGTGCCCGACGAGTTTCTTCCGCAAGCACGGCGGTTCGGCATGATGGCAACCATCGATCGGTTCATGCTGGCGAGGGCGATCGAGTTGGCCCGCGCGGGCCGCCGAGTGGCGGTGAACATTTCAGCGGATTCGATCAACGATGCGGCCACCATGTCGGCGATCATCGAGGAGCTGCGGCAGGCTGGCGACGCCGCCGCCCTGGTGTCCTTCGAGATCACCGAACATACGGCCCTGGCGTCGACCGATCTCGCCGAGCGGTTCTCCGACGGCATGCGGGGGTTGGGATGCGGGTTGGCACTCGACGACTTCGGCACGGGCTTCGGCTCTTTCACCGAGCTTCGCGGAATGGCGCTGTCCAAGTTGAAGATCGACCAGAGCTTCGTCTCCGGCCTGCTGCGCAACCCCCAGGATGA
Source organism: uncultured Actinomycetota bacterium (assembly GCA_963753095.1). Classification (GTDB taxonomy): domain Bacteria; phylum Actinomycetota; class Actinomycetes; order Mycobacteriales; family Mycobacteriaceae; genus Mycobacterium. Next base: position 190,819 of record CAVWBC010000009.1, on the reverse strand, counting down.
ATCGGTTGTGCGGGCGATCATCGGCATCGCCGGCGAATTCGGACTGCTGACCACCGCGGAGGGTGTCGAAGACACCGAAACCCGAAACCGTCTGGTCGAACTCGGGGTCGACCAACTACAGGGATTCATCATCGCGCACCCGACACCGGCGATGACGACAAGCGCGGCAGATGAACTGCTGCTCGCCCCTAGGGAATGCTGACGACGGCATTCCCGTGAGCTTTGGCTTGATACATGGCCGCGTCGGCCCGAGCCAGAACCACAGAAGCAGTTTCGCCGGAATTCGCTAGCACTGCGCCGATGCTCAGGGTCACGTTGATTGTTTGGCCGGATTCGTGGATCGGTTCGGCGGCGCGGCTGCGAATCTTCTCCGCGATCCGGCTGGCCTCGTCAATGCTGTGGATACCGGGCAGCAGGACAAGTATCTCGTCGCCGCCCGTGCGCCCAACCGTGTCCTCGTCGCGGACGCACTGGCGCATTCGGCGTGCCAGCGTGCTGAGGACAGCGTCTCCGCCCGCGTGCCCGAAGGTGTCGTTGATGCCTTTGAATCCGTCAACGTCGCAGAACAGCACGCCCAGATGTGGTCCAGGCTTCCGGGTCGGCTCCAGTGCGGACTCGAGGCGGCCAATCACCTCGGCACGGCTCGCAAGACCAGTGAGTGTGTCAAACCGGGCCAACCGTTCGAGTCGTTGCTCGGCCTCGACCTGGTCATCGATGATGCGCAACGCCAGGATCAGCCCGTCCGTGTTGCCCTCAGCGTTGATGTAGGGCTTTGCGTGGCAATCGACCCAGTGGTAGTCATCGTCAACGGTGCGGACTCGGAACCGTTGGAGGAGTGATCCGTCTGGCGCGATCTCGCGGAGCGAGGTGATCAGAGTGTCGCGCTCGTCGGGGTGAATGCGGGCGTTGAAGTCTGAGCCGATGAATTGCTTAGCGGTTACACCCACAGCAGCTTCAACAGATGGCGATACCCACTCGACCTCGCCGTGGCGAAAGTGGATGACGACGTCCACGGCGTTATCGGCGAGCAGGCGGTAGTTGCGTTCGGAGGCCGCGATCTGTTCGTTCTGCTGCCGAAGCTGTTCAGCCAGCATGCGATTCCGTTCGTCGGCTTCGGCCCGGGCGGTGATGTCGGTGATCAGGACGATGAGGTGCTCCACGTGGCCGTTGTCGTCGCGGACCCCGCTCACCGAGACATCGCCCCAGATCTGATGGCCATCGGTATGGAGGTAATGCTTGACCATCCGATAGGAGTCGGTGCGACCTTCCAGGATGGCGTTGACGTTGTTCAGTTCTTCCTCGAGGTATTCCGGTGCGGTGAAGTCCTGCCAGTGCGTTCCGTTCATCGCCGAGGCGTCGTAGCCGAACATCCGCCCCATCGCATCGTTGACGTCCTCGAGGCGCCCCTCCGGTGTGACCAGGCACATGCCGACGGCAGCGTCATCAATCGAGCGGCGGTAGCGTTGGTCGGTCTTGACCTGTTGTCTGCGGGCCTCCTCCAACGCCCGCTCGGCGGCCACCTCGTCATCGATGAGGTGAAACGCCGCGCTCACACCGTCTTGGTGGCCATTGTCGTCGTAGAACGGCTTGGCGTTCAGTTCGAGCCAGTGCGGGGCGCCGTCGGCCCCAATCACCGGTACGCGGTCCCGAATGGTGCCGCCTTCTTCGCATGTCGCCAGCATTGCGATGATGGCCGGCACATTCTCCGCCGGAACGGAATCCAGCACTGCCCGGCCCAGCCAGTGAGATGCCGGCGCGCCCATCTGAGGGTCAACGGTCGGTGACATCCAAACGATCCTGCCTTCGCGTATGTGGCACACCACACCAGCCGTGTTCTCGACAAGCAGGCGATAAGTTCTTTCCGATGCCGCGAGTTGTTCGTTCTGCCGCTGAAGCTGTTGAGCCAGAACGCGATTACGTTCGTTGGCTTCCACCTGGCCGGTGATGTCGGTGATCAGGGCGACGTCGTTCACCACTCGGCCATCCGCGTCGCGAATACAGCTGACCGACAGATCAACCCAGATCAGATGGCCATCGGCGTGGATGTACTGCTTGGTCACCCGGAAGAAATCAGTGCGGCCTTCTCGAAGGTCCTTGACGTTCTGCAAACTTGCTTCCATGTACTCCGGCGGGGTCAGTTCCTGCCAGGTCTTCTGCTTCAACGTCTCGGCGTCGTAGCCGAACAGCCGACACGCCGCGTCGTTGACCTCGTGGAGGCGACCGTCCGGGGTGGTCAGGCACACGGCGACGGCGGCGTGATCAATCGCACGGTGGTACTTCGCCTCGGACTCTGCGAGGCGTTGTGCCGTTTGGAATCGTTCGGTGACGTCGCTCCAGGTCAGGCAAAGCAGATCGGTAGTCGCTTTGGTGGCGCGGATGTCGTAGCGGCGGCCATCGTCGATGATCTCGTTGAAATACGAGAAGTCAGTGAAGATCGCCGGCTGCCCGTCCTCCAGGCATCGGGCGTACCGCCCCAACAGCCCGGAGCCTTCGAGATTCGGCAGCGTCTCAAGGGCACTGTGGTCGATGAGATCGGTTACCTCTAGCCCTAGATAGGAACAGGCAGCGCGGTTGACGCTGCGATAGGCGAAATCGACCACCCGCCCGCGGGAATCACGGACCGCCTCCAGCAGCACCTGAGGATCGAGCATCGCGTCTGCGCTGGCCTGAAGCAAGGCCGCCGCTGCTGCGCCGTCTTCAGCACGCAGCGACCTACCGCCCGCTGCGGACACGCCGAGTTTCGAGTTGACGCCCCCGAAAAAGCCGCACCACCAGACCTTAGGGCGATCGCAGCCGCAACCGCAACGCGAAGACGGCGGCGGTATCTAGTCGTTCGTTGCGACACTGGGCGTCGCCGGTGCCGGCCTGCCGATGAAATACCCCTGGAGTTGATCGACCCCGAGTTCGACCAGCCGGGTCCGGGTATCGGCGTCTTCGACGCCCTCGGCGGTGGTGAGCAGCCCGAATTCCCCGGCGATGCCGACGATGGCCCGGACAACCGATTCGTCTTGAGGGTTGCGCAGCAGGTCGTGGACGAAGCTTTGGTCGATCTTCAACGTGTCTAGCGTCATCCCGCGAAGTTCGGTAAACGTGCCGAAGCCTGTTCCGAAGTCGTCGAGCGCCAGCCGGCATCCCAGCGTCCGCATGTCGTTGGAGAACTGCTCGGCCAGATCAGTCGATGCCAGGGCCGTGGTTTCGGTGATCTCGAAGGAGACCCGGGCGGCGGCATCACCGGCCTGTCGCAGGTCCTCGACGATCGCGGCGATCGTGGCCGCATCGTTGATCGAACCCGCCGAGAGGTTGACCGCCACCCGACGTCCTGCCGTGGCCAACTCGATACCTCGCGCCACCATGAACCGGTCGATGGTCGCCATCGTGCCGAACCGCTGGGCTTGCGGAAGGAACTCCCCGGGAACCATCACGTGCCCGCCGGGCCCCACCAGCCGAACCAGCAGCTCTTCCTCCACCACCTGCCCCGTGCGGGCATCGATGATCGGCTGGGCGTAAGCGACAAGACGCCCCTCAGAAATCGCATCTGCGATGAACTCCTCGAACTCCAGGCGTTCCCGGAGTTCGCGTTCGACCGCGGTGACGTCGTTGATCTGGATGAGGAAGTTCTCCACGTGGCCGTGTTCATCGCGAATGCAACTCACCGACTGGTCTCCCCAGATCAGGTGACCATCGGCATTGATGTACTGGTTGATCAACCGGAAGGAATCGATTCGGCCTTCCAGAATGTCGTTGACGTTCTTCAGGTTTGCCTCCATATACTCCGGCCCAGTCAGCTCCTGCCAGGTCTTCTGCTTCAACGAATCGCCGTCATGGCCGAAGAACTGACACAGCGCGTGGTTGACCTCCTCGACGCCGCCCGCCGCAGTCAGCAGGCACATGCCGACGGCCGCGTGATCCATCGACCGGCGGTACCGTTCATGGGTTTTGGCCTGTTGCCTGCGGGCCTCTTCCAACGCCTGCTCAGCGGCTACCTCGTCATCGACCAGACGGAACGCAGCAACCGCACCATCGCGGTGGCCCTCGGCATCGTAAAAGGGCGTGACCTGTGCCTGGATCCAGTGCGTAGCCCCGTCTGCCGCCATGATCCGCGCGCGTTGTTTGACGGTTCGGCCCCCGTTGACGGTCCTCGGTCTGGTGCCGGAAGCCTTCGCATCCTCGGGTGGAATGAACTTCGGCGCGCGACGGCCGACCCAGTGTTCCGCGGGTGCGCCCAGCACTTGTTCGACGTTCGGTGAAACCCACACGAACATGTCATCTCGCAGGTGGCAGACCACATCAGCGGTGTTCTCGACCAGCAGCCGATAGTTTTGTTCGGAGGCCGCAATCTGGTTGTTCTGTCGCTGAAGCTGTTGAGCCAGAATGCGATTCCGCTCATCGGCTTCCACCCGGGCAGTGATGTCGGTGATCTGAGAGATGAAGTTCTCCACCTGGCCGTGCTCGTCGCGAATGCAGCTCACCGACAGATCACCCCAGATCGGGTGCCCTTCGGCGTGGATGTACTGCTTGGTCATCCGATAGGAGTCAATGCGGCCTCCCAAGACGTCGTTGACGTTCTTCAAATCTGATTCCAGGTACTCCGGCGCGGTTAGTTCTTGCCAGGTCTTCTGCTTCAACGTGTCGGCGTCGTAGCCGAACAACTGGCAGAGTGCGTCGTTGATCTCCTCGAAGCGACCGTCCGGGGAGATCAGGCACATGCCGATGGCAGCGTGATCCATCGACCGGCGGTACCGTTCGTCGGCCTTGGCGGCGCGTTGTGCCACGTGGAATCGCTCGGTGACATCGCGCCAGGTAAGGACGATGGACGTTGCCGTCGCTCGGGTGGCTCTGAGGTCGTAGCGGCGGATGTCGTGGAGGACTTCGTTGTCGTAGGCGAAGTCGTCGAGAATCAGCGGCTCGCCGCTGTCCAAACACCGGATGTAACCGGGGAGCAGCGTCCCTTTGATGCCTGGCATGGTCTCCACCACCCCGCGCCCGAGCAGTTCCGCGCGCGACAACCCGAGGTAGTCACAGGTCGCCTGGTTGAGCTCGCAGTAGAGAAAATCAACAATCTGGCCGGAGGAATCCGTCACCGCTTCCAAGAGCACCTGAGGGTCAAGCGATACGTCGGTGGTGGCCAGCAGCAGGGCATAGGCCGCTTCACTGGTCGCAGGGGCACCGGGTACCGCCGAACTGTCGTCGAAGGCCCAGACGCTGCCAGTGAACCCGCCCGAGTCCCCGGCGTACGACGACACGTGCACACGAGTGGGGGCCTCGGCAAAACACAGGGTGAGCTCGACGTCGCCTGACAGGTCATCGAACGGCGAAGAACCCGACACAGGAGGCGCCGATCGGTTCAGCGCCCGCCCCTCGAGACGCTTCATCGCAGCGATGAAGTCACCGGCCGGGACCTCGCCGGCCGGTAAACCCAGCAGGTGCGCCGCTGCAGGATTGACGTTGGCTTGATTCAGAATCTGGTCCAGCCACACCACGCCGTGCTTCATTTCGCCTACACCGACCGGATATTCAGCCCACCAAACAGCAATCCGGGACCACTAGCGATACGCCACGCTCGGAATTGACGATCCCGTAAAGCAAGCACGTCGTCGACCTTAGTGCTGGCCGTGCGCGACCGCCGTCTTACCGCGACGCTTGCTCTATGCCGTCACTCGGTCACGGATCGATCGATCCACTGGATGAGCGCATCCTCGAGTGCGGCCGCGACGCTCACACCGGCGGTGCTGGCAGCCTGCTCGAATCGCTTGACCAGATCCGTCGGGATTGAGGCATTTACCTTGGACCGCGTCGGTTCTGCTGTCGTCGGCGGTCCGGCGGGGGCAACAGGCACGTGTCGGGCGACAGTCGCTTCGATGGTTTCCCGCAATGCGGGAATCTCGTCGAGAAGTGCGGTGAGGTCGTCGCGCTCGATGCGCAGGACTTCGGCCGGCCCGGTCGTCGTGACGGTCGCCGCACGTAGTTTCCCACGGCGAAGGGCAGATTCACCGATCACTTCACCCGGCCCCACTGTGGCGACAAGGTCTCGGCCGACGTAAACCCCCGCCTCTCCGCTGAGCAGGATGTAGCAGGCCTCAGACGGAGTGTTCTCATGAATCAGCGGCCACGGTGTGGACTTCGACTCATGATGTGTTGCTCGAACGAGGCGCCCCAACTCGCGATCTGAGAAGTTGCCGAACGCGGCGAATTCGCGAAGCCGACCGGCGTCTTGCACCTCGCGCGGGGTTTCGACCATGGCGGTGGACTCCTTGCCTCGTGGTGTCGACACCAAGCGACACCGCGCTTGAGTGGCAGGCTACGCCGCCATTGCCGTCGGGGATGCGGCATTGCCTCGGCCCGTCTCGGACGGAGTTCATCCGGGGACCGCGCGCAATGTACGGACAGCGCCGATCAGTGACACCATATTGACGTGGACCCCGGCGGGCATGGGCTGACCGCGGCCGGACTGTCGTGCGCGTCGTGTGACACGCAGCTCCCGCCGGGCTCGCGGTTCTGCAACAACTGCGGTGCCCCCGTCACCCCGGCGACTCGATCGGCGGAGTACAAGCAAGTCACGGTGCTGTTCGTCGACGTGGTGCATTCGATGGACATCGCGAAGGCGGTCGGGGCCGAGCGGCTGCGGGAGATCATGGCCGGGCTGCTCGACCGAGCGTCGGCGGTGGTGGGCCGCTACGGCGGAACGGTGGACAAGTTCACCGGCGACGGGGTGATGGCCGTGTTCGGCGCTCCCGTCGCTCTCGAGGACCACGCCGTTCGGGCCTGCCGAGCCGGCCTGGACATCCACCGTGCGATGGGCGATCTGGCCGACGAAGTCGCACAACGTGATGGTGTGCGGCTTCAGCTACGGGTCGGCCTGAACTCCGGGCAGGTGATCGCCGGGGAGGTCGGCTCGGGCGGTGCCGGTTACACCGCGATCGGGGAGCAGGTCGGACTGGCCCAGCGGATGGAGTCGGTGGCCCCGCCGGGCGGGGTGATGCTCAGCGCGTCCACTGTCCGGCTGGTCGAGACCGTCGCGTCCCTGGGTGAGCCGGAGCTGGTGCGCATCAAGGGCAACGACCAGCCGGTCGCCGCCCAGAGGCTCCTGGGTCTGTCAGACCGCGACGGTCCCGGCGGCGGCGGCCAGTCGGCTCTGGTGGGTCGACGGTGGGAGATGACCGCTGTCGAGGGCCTGTTGCAGAGTGCGATCACGGGCCGCGGAGCGGTGGTCACCGTGGTGGGTTCCCCGGGCATCGGCAAGAGCCGTCTGACGCGCGAGCTCACCGCGCTGGCCGCTGACCGGGGTGTCGAGGTGCACTTCGCCTACTGCGAATCCCATACCACCCAGGTGCCTTTCCAGGCCGTGGCACGGCTGCTTCGCGACGTGATGGGTGTGCGCGGTCTGGACGCTCCGACCGCCCGCGCCCGGATACGGGCCGAAACTGTCGGGGTCGACCCCGACGACCTGCTGCTGTTCGAAGACCTGCTGGGAATCGCCGACCCCGATGTGGAGTTACCCAAGATCGAGCCCGATGCCCGGCGTCGGCGCTTGACCGCCATGGTCAACACCGGCTCCCTGACGCGGGAAGTACCGGCGGTCTACATCATTGAGGATGCGCACTGGATCGACGAGGTCAGCGAGTCGATGATCGCCGACTTCCTCACCGTGATCCCGCAGACCCCGTTGCTGGTGCTGGTGACGTATCGACCTGAATACCACGGTGAGCTCAGCCGGCTGCGAGGTGCACAGACGATCGCCTTGGAGCCGCTGAGCGATCCGGAGACGGCGGCGCTGGTGACTGAGCTCGTCGGGCCGGACCCTTCGGTGGAACGGGTGGCCACGATGATTGTCGAAAGGTCGGCAGGCAACCCGTTCTTCGCCGAGGAGATCGTGCTGGAGCTGGCCGAGCGTGGTGTCCTGCAAGGGCAGCCGGCCGGCTACGTCTCGACCGTTGATGTGGCGGGGGTCAGCCTGCCCGCCACGGTGCAGGCCACTATCGCCGCCCGGATCGACCGCCTGGATCCGGCAGCCAAACGCAGCTTGAGCGCGGCGGCCGTCATCGGCGCGAAGTTCAGCCGGAACCTGTTGGAAACATTGGGGATTGATCCCGCGTTGGAGGATTTGGTGGGGGGCCAGTTCGTCGATCAGGTCACGTTCACCGAGAATCCGGAGTTCCTGTTCCACCACCCGCTGATCCGCACCGTGGCCTACGAGTCACAGCTGAAATCGGATCGTGCCACGTTGCATCGGCGGCTGGCCACTGCGATCGAACAACGAGATCCCGCCTCGGCGGAGGAGAACGCCGCGCTGATCGCCGAGCACCTCGGGGCGGCGGGGGATCTGCACGCGGCCTACGACTGGCATATGAGGGCAGGAGCTTGGTCGACCTTCCGGGATATCGCCGCGGCCAAGACCAACTGGCAGCAAGCCCGCAAGATCGCCGACCAACTGCCCGCCGAGGACCCGAGCCGGCTGGCGATGAAGATCGCGCCCCGCACCCTGCTCTGCGGAAATGCCTACCGCATCGGGGGCACCGTCGCCGACGCCGGATTCGACGAACTACGCGACCTGTGCGCCGCCGCCGGGGACAAGCAGTCCCTGGCCATCGGCATGACCGGACTCGTGATGGCCTTGAGCTACAACGACCGCATCACCGAGTCGTCGGAGCTGGCCATCGAATGCGCCGCGCTGATCGAATCGATCGGCGACCCCACCCTGGTCGTCGCGCTCCTGCCGGGACCCACGCTCGCCAATTACCAGGCCGGTCACGCTGTTGAGACGATGCGGTTGGCGCGCCGCATCATCGACCTCGCCGACGGCGACGCCACCATGGGCAACGTGGTGTTCGGATCACCGCTGGCGTTCGCGCAGAGCTATCGCGCCATCGCCGAACGGTCGTTGGGGATGCCCGGATTCCGGGAGCACATGGACGAGGCACTGGCGACGGCGCGGCCCGTGGACCCGACCCTGTATGCAACCAGCGTGATGGCCAAGTCCTCGTGGATTGCGCTCGGCGTCTCTATGCCCGATGACACCGCGCTGCGAGACACCGCGGACGCCCTGGTGATCGCCGAACAGTCCGGTGACCCCGTCGCGATCGGCTGCGCTCTGATGGCCCGGGGCATCACGCTGGTCCACCGCGACGGCCCGGACGCTGAAGCGGGGTACGAGCTGCTCGCGAAGGTCCGCGCCATGGCCCTGTCCCACCAGCTTTCCCTGAACTTGGCGAATGTCATCGACCTTCACACCGCGAGACGGATGGCACAGCAGTCAGATCTCGACGACGCGATCGAGCTGGCCAGTGCTGCCCTGGACAATCTGGTCGCCTCCGGCGAACTAGTCTGGCGTGGGTGGGCCGCCATGGTTCTTGTCGAGTCCCTGCTGCGTCGCGGTGCCGAGGGCGACCTCGCCGAAGCGCACGCCGTGATCGACGCGCTGGGCGCCGTCCCCACCGACCCGGGGTACGTTATGCAGGACCTCGTCCTGCTGCGGATGCGGGCTCTAACGGCGCGGGCCGACAGCGACGACGACGGCTACCGGAGCCTTCGGGATCGCTACCGAAAGATGGCCACCGACTTGGGCTTTGAGGGGCATATACGGTGGGCCGAGGCGATGCCGTGAGACAGCGTCACCCGCTGAGGCGCTCACCTCGCCGACCGACTCATGCGGCAGTCAGCCCGCCAGCCACGCCAGCGCGGCGGCCACCAGTGCTGCGGTGCCGATCTGCAACGTCGGCTGGACCACCGGGGCGTAGCGCGGCGAGTGGTTCACCGGAATGTCGATAGCGACCCGGTCTGCGGCTTCGGCCGCGCGGTAGGTCTCCGGGTCGGCGCCGCCGAGCAGCCAGAAGCTGTACGGCGCGTTGACGCCGCGGGCAAGGTCAGAGAAATCCTCGCTGCCGGTGACGCGTGGGGGGGTCAGCAGAGTGTCGGCGCCGAAGGTCGCGGCGAATGCATCAGTGACCCGAGCGGTGACGTCCGTGTCATTGTCGGTCAGCGGGGCCTTCTCGAAGATGTCGAAGTCGGGTTCGCGCGGGGATCCCGAGGCCGCGCACTCCGCGCTGACGATCCGGCGGATCGCTGCCAACATCGCCACACCGACTGCCTCCTTGTAGAAGCGGACGTTGATGAGCAACTCAGCGTGGTCGGCGATGATGTTGGCCTTGGTGCCCGCATACAGGCTTCCGACCGTCAGCACGGCGGGCTCGCCGGGCTCGATCTCGCGGGCCACCACAGTCTGCAGGCGCAGCACGATCGCCGCGGCCAGCACCACCGGATCCACCGTGGTGTGCGGCATCGAGGCGTGCCCGCCGCGCCCGTACACGGTGACCCGGATCGACGCCGCCCCGGCCATCGCCGGTCCAGGGATGGTGGCCAGGCGTCCCGCGGGCAGGGGTGCGACATGTTGACCCAACGCCACATCCACCGATCCGGTCACCCTCAGCAGGCCATCGTCGACCATGCCCTGAGCGCCGTCGATGGTCTCCTCTGCGGGCTGGAACACCGTGACAAGCGTTCCATGCCAATGCTTTCCGCCGTTGGCCAACAGATGTGCCGCGCCCGCGAGGCAGGCGGTGTGCACGTCGTGACCGCATGCGTGCATCACCGGCACCTCGGTGTCCCCGCCGGCCGGAATGGCCACCTCGGTGCTGGCGTAGGGCAGCCCGGTGTCTTCTTTGACCGGCAGCGCGTCCATATCGGCGCGCAACAGCACCGTCGGGCCCTCACCGTTGTGCAGCACCCCGACCACGCCGGTGCCGCCGATCCCCGTTGTCACCTCGAAGCCGAATTTCGCCAGGCGCTCGGCCACCGCCGCGGCCGTGTTGTGTTCCAGGTGGGAGAGTTCCGGGTGCTGGTGCAGGTCCCGGTAGAACTCCTCCTGCCAGGACCGAATGTCCGCGGCTGCGCCCAGCACCGCAGCAGTGGCATCGTGACTGGCCATGATGGAGCCCCCTCAGCGGCCGGCGATCGTTCGTCGAGAGTAGCCGGGTGCTGATCCGTGACGGCGGTGTTCATAGATCTGCCGCGTGGTTCACTGGTTACCTATGACCAACGACATCGCCGAGACGGCCGGACAGAAGTCCGCCCGCATCCTGCTTGGTTCGCTGATGACTTTCGCCGGGATTAGTCATCTCACCTTCGCCCGCGACGAGTTCCAGGCGCAGGTGCCGCCATGGGTGCCGGTGTCCCCCGATGTCACGGTGCTCGCCTCCGGGGCGGTGGAAATCGCTCTGGGCGCAGCGATGGTCGTGCTGACGAAGAAACGCGCCATCGTCGGCCTGCTGCTGGCCGCGTTCTTCGTGGCCGTCTTTCCCGGCAACGTCGCCCAGTGGATTCACCACCGCGACGCGTTCGGACTCAACAGCGATCGTGCCCGCTTCGTTCGGCTGTTATTCCAACCGGTGCTGGTCGCCTGGGCGTTGTGGTCCACGGGGGGCTGGCAGTTGCTGGGGCAGTTGGTGCGCGGCAGTCGAGCCTAGCTCGGCGTCAGCCGCTGAGGCGCTCACCCACCGGTAGGTTCATCCGCGCCCGCACCTGACGGGTCATCTCGTCGGCCAAGACCTCGTCGGCACCGGCCTCGATTCCGTCGAGAACCTGCCGAACCACATCGGCGGGGTCGGACTTCGGACTGTCGGCGAACGCGCCCATATCGGTGTCCACAAGACCCACGTAGACGCCCACCACCTGCACGCCACGCGGACCCAGTTCAAGTCGCATCGAGTCGGTCGCGCTCCACAGCGCGGCCTTCGCCACCCCATAGCTCGCGCCGACCGGCAACCACGCGAGCACCGACGCCACGTTGATGATCGCGCCGGACCTGGCCGCGATCCGGTCGGCGAATGCCGATGCCAACGCCAGCGGACCGAACAGGTTCGTCTCCATCTCCGCACGCAGATCAGAGGTGTCCCGGTGAAGGACCGAGGCCCCGCGGGCGATGCCGGCGTTGTTGATGAGAACACTGACGTCGGGGGCGGTTTCGGCGGCTTTCGCGACCGAGGCCGCATCGGTGACATCGAGCGCAAGGGCAACGATGCGGGGGTCGTCGACGTCGATCGCCCGCGGGTCACGGGCAGCCGCATAGACTTTCGCCGCTCCGCGATCGAGAAGCTGCGCGACGTATTCGCGGCCCATGCCCCGGTTGGCTCCGGTGACCAGCACTGTCTGATTGGCGAGCGAGGTCATGAGGCCGTCGATCCCAGGGTTAACGGCAGCGCCGCGCGGTCGGGGCTGGGGGAGTGGTGAGCGGTGGTCACTGTTGCGGGTCTCCTAGTGGCCGATGTCCGTGTGTAAACCGATTGGTGTACTTCTGTCGATGACGCTACACGCCTGCCGCCCAAAGGTAAACCTATCGGTATGCTTAGGGCGTGAACGCAGACGTCGCGGAGCGCAAGACTCCCAAAGGAACCGGTGGCGGCGGCCGAGGGGCGCGCCAGCGCATCCTCGCGGCGGCACTCAAGCTGTTCTACAGCGAAGGCATCAACGCCACGGGCGTCGAGCGACTTGCCACCGAAGCCAGCGTATCCAAGCGCACTCTCTACCAACACTTTCCAAGCAAGGATGCGGTCGTCGAGGAGTATCTGCGCGTGATCCAGCAGCACGTGGGTGATCCGCTGCAGCCCGGGCCGGACGATCTGCGGCGGACCCCCCGAGCGCGCATTCTGGCGTTGTTCGAGACGCCGTCACCGGACGGGCAGATGCGGGGCTGCCCGTTTCACAACGCGGCCGTCGAGGCCGCCGAGACCATGCCTGAGATTCACGAGATCGTGCAGGAACACAAGCGCAGCTACATCGAGGGTGTGGCACGACTGGCCAAGGAGGCGGGAGCGAGCAATCCCAAGCTGCTGGCCAACCAACTCGCCGTGCTCTACGAAGGCGCGGCCGCTCTGTCGACGTCCCTGGATGATCCGACCCCTTGGACGCATGCACGCAAGGCGGCGCAGACGCTCATCGACCTCGCTGTTGCTTCACCGCGATGACGCCGTTGTCGCTCTCAAACGTGTCGTTAACTCACTTTCGTGAGGGTGAAGGCCGTGGTCGCCACCCCTGATGTGCCATCGCACGACGGACCGTACCTGCTCAACTCGACATCCCGTCAATCGGAGTGACAGCCGTCGTAGCTCCGGTGGGGACAGTGATGGCCCAGGCGCCGTTCCTCGGTGGCCAGATGGTGCCGACATTCGCCGTACCACCGGATGGGTCGAGCGTCGGGTGGTGGGCCGATGGTCCACTGGTCGGAGCCGCCGGAATGGCAATTTTGTTGGGGCACACACACAAGTTGGTGGTGGCTACGCGGTTTTCAACCGGCTCGGTGAGCTGCACCCCGGTGACCAGGTTTCGGTCGCTGATGGCACCGGCAGCGTCCGCGCCGATTTCCGCATCACCCGGGTGGTCTCTGGCGTCCCGAAGAACGATCCTGAGGCGCTGCGCAGGGTGCTGTCCGACAACGCCCGTGATGCACAACTGGCGTTGATCACCTGCGGTGGCGATTTCGACTCAAGTTATCGTGCCAGCGCCGACAACGTCGTCGCCTTTGCGGCGCGCTCGTGATGTCGGCCGGTGGTGGGCTGCGCTGCGTGCGAACGACGATACTGAACCCATGCCTGATCGCAACGTGCTGGGTGGCCCGCTGGAACCATGCGGCACCGACCCGCTGACCGGTTTCTACCGCGACGGCTGCTGCTCGAGCGGTCCGGAAGACCGCGGTCTGCACACCATCTGCGCCGTGGTCACCGCCGAGTTCCTCGACCACCAGCGGTCCATCGGCAACGATCTGAGCACCCCGATGCCGCAGTACCGGTTCCCCGGCCTGGCCCCCGGTGACCGCTGGTGTGTCACCGCGATCAACTGGCTGCGGGCCTACGACGACAGCTGTGCCGCCCCGGTGGTGCTGGCTTGCACTCATGAGCGCACTCTGGACGTCGTGCCACTGGCGGTACTCCAGGGCCACGCCGTCGACGTTCCCGACGACCTCACCGATATCTAGAGGTCCAACACCAACCGTCCGCCCTCGGCTTCGGCCCTGGAGACGCAGACCAGCATCTGACCCAGCTCTCGTTGTCGGTCGGTGAGGGTGTTGTCGCGGTGCTCGACATCGCCCGCAACCACCCGCTGGACGCAGGTTCCGCAAAAGCCTTGCTGGCAGGAGTAACTCAGGTTGGGCAGGACCGCGCGCAAGGCGGCCAAAGCGCTCTCGGTCGCACCGACGCGCACCACCTGACCGCCGCGCCCCAGCTCCACTTCGAACGGCATCCCATTGACCACCGGCAGCGGGGAGAACCGTTCGACGTGCAACTCGATGCCCGATTCGGCCGGGATGCTCCGATGCACGGCCTCGATCATCGGGGGTGGCCCACACACGTACACCGCGGTCCGCCGGTCCACCCCGTCCAGGAGCTCGGCGGCGGTCGGCGGACCATGCTCGTCGTCGGTGCGTACCCGCACCTTGTCTCCGAACGCGACCAGCTCGTCGACGAACGGCAGGCTGTCCCGGTGACGGCCGGCGTAGCACAACGACCATGGCACTCCGAGTCGCTCGGCCAGCCGGACCATCGGCAGAATCGGCGTGATGCCGATGCCGCCGGCGATGAATCGGAGCTTTTCGGCCTTCGATCCGGACCCGGGCAACGGCATCATGAAGGCGTTGCGGGGCTCGCTGATCTCGACAATCTGACCCACGGCCAGGCCATGCGCCTCGACCGAACCCCCGCCGCCGTCCGGAATCCGCCGCACAGCGATCCGGTATTCCCGTTCCCGGTCCGGGTCCCCGCACAACGAGTACTGCCGCGTGCGCCCGGACGGTAGGTACAGGTCGATGTGCGCACCCGCGTGCCACGCCGACAACGTCGCGTCGTCCGGAGCCGCGAGGGTCAACTCGACGACGTCGGCGTCCGTCGCGATCAGCCGCCGGTCTGTGACCCGCACGGCCTTGCGGTTGATCGACGTGGGGAGCTCCGGCAGTTCCCGGTCGCCCCCGAGGCGCATCACCACCGACACGAAGTGGGGTACGGCCATCCCCGCAAGGCGGATGAGCAGGTCAGGACGGGAGTCTCCGTAGAGCCCGGGAGGAGGTTCACCGGAGTAGGGCTTGAAGACCTTGCGCGCCTTACCCATAGCGGGCGCGTGCCGCCGGGGAGGCGGCCAGGTAGGCGACCGCCTGCGCGGTGCTGCCCTCGTCCACCGGGTTGTAGTCGCGATTCAACAGTCGCAGCGCGGAACCGAAGATCAGCCTCCCGGTGGGAATGGCGCCGCGCTTGCCCGACGAACGCAGCTTCCACACCAGCCGGAGATACCCGATGTTTCGCAGCGCCGGGTCCTCGTGGACCAGAAACCGCGTCCCGCGTAGCACCATCGCGACAACGACGAACGTGACCAACGCACCCGCGACCGCCTGGGCGAACAAGTCCATCCCGAAATACTTGGCGACGTTGTAGGAGACATGACGGTGCTCCACCTCTTCTGCCCCGTGCCAGCGGTAGAAGTCGGACAACGTCGGATCGACGCCCATCTCGTCCCAGGAGTTGTTGAGCGCCCAGTGACCGAGCACGCCGGTGAAGTGCTCGGCCGCGCAGAGCATGTGGGTACCCGAGGCCAGCGCTTTGCGCCGGTTCCGTCTTGTGGCGCGGGAAACCCGCTGGTCGTACAGGCCGACCACCCACTCCAGCTGATCCAGGAACGGCCCGGGGTCGATTCCGTGTCGCCGCAGATAGTCGACCAGGACGTCCTCGTGGGCCGAGGCGTGCACCGCTTCCTGGCCGATGAAGCCGATGATCTCCTCACGAATGAACTCGTCACGGACGTACTCCAACGAGTCGGAGAGCAGCGTGCAGAACCACCGCTCCGCGACGGGGACGAAGAGGTTCAACGAGGTCACCGCGTGCGAGCCGTAGGGATCACCCGGAATCCAGTGCAGCGGGGCGCTGTCCCAGTCGAAATGCACATTCCGCGGGCGCAAGGCCAGTTCTTCGGGGGTGAACTGATCCGCCGTGTCCCAACGAGCAAGGTGGTCGGTCGCCATGTTTGTCTCCTAGGCCCGAAGGCTCACTCAACTGCGCCGCTTCAACACATCACGCTACCCGGCCCGCTCACTCGTGAAACATCCCTCGACTGCTGGCTTAAGATGCGCCGATGAGTGACATGGGTCTGACTTATGAGCGACGGGGTGCGGTCGCGATTATCACCATCGACGACGCTCCGCACAACCGCATGTCCATGGCCTTCATGGATGCGCTCGAGTCGCTCGTCGCCACGATTGCCGCCGACAACGAGATTCGCGCCGTCGTCATCACCGGCGCGGGGGACAAGAACTTCTCCGTAGGCATGGACCTCAAGGAGCTCGCCGGCTCGTTGGGCGATCCTGTACGGGTCGACGCGATTCTCGACCAGCGACTGCGGGTGCTGGCGGCGATCGAGGACATGGACAAGCCCTGGATCGCGACGCTCTTCGGAAACTGCCTGGGCGGCGGTCTCGAGCTCCCGCTCGCCTGCCATTTCCGGCTCGCGGCGCTGGAGGGTGCCCGTATCGGACTTCCGGAATTGCACCTTGGCTCCGTTCCGGCCTGGGGTGGCAGCGCGCGCCTGGCCCGGCGGATCGGTCGCGACCGGGCCGTTGATCTGATCCTTCGCGCAAAAACGCTGTCCGGCCCCGAGGCGCTGGCGCTGGGGCTGGTGACCGAGGTCTGGCCCAACGCCGAGCTGAAACAGAAGGCACTCGACCTCGCCGACGAACTGACGGCGATGCCCCGCCTGGCCGTGGCGTCGATGCTTCGGTGTCTGGTCACCGGCGATCACAGGACGCTGGGGGAGTCACTCCGCGATGAACGCGCGGCTTTCCACGCGACTCTCGGCAGCCCCGATCAGGTCGAGGGCATGACGGCGTTCATGCAGAAGCGGCCGCCGGTTTTCAACCGCGATTAACGTTCGTTGTGTATCCGGCGCCAGACGGCGTCATCCGGGTGATCGCGGTCTGGATGTTGAGCAATATGTCGGGTGGGCTGACCGGGCCGTCGTCGTGGAACGAGACCGTCACACCGGTGCGCACGGCGTTCCCACCGGGAATCGCCTGTGCGGTTAGGGTCTAAAGCCCACAGGGCAGCAGAGAGCGCGGGGAAAAACGAAAAATTGAAGGACCGAAAGCCGCAGCCTCTGTGATCCTTCGGAACAACCGCACTAGGCGGGGTCCGCGCTCTCTGTGGGTGATTGAAGCGCAGTGCCCGGCTCACCGCAAGTTCCGTAGCCGCACCAGCGAAACCAGGCCCAGTTCGCGACGTAGCACTGATGGCGGCAGAAGGCGGAAGCCACGCACGCCGGGCCAACCGGTCGCGGCCTGGGCAATCTTTCGTGCAATCCGGAAGTCGAGGTCTTTCAGGACATTGCGATCCGTCGTCGTGTCAAGCAGGGACTGCAGGCCAGGAACGGCGAACGGATCGGCGAGATCCAGCATGACGTTGACGGTCGCCACGAGGTGGCGCGCTCGCTCCTTGGCAGGCAGCGGTGACAGCGCGGGCGCGGCGCCATCGATGCGCGTCGTAATACGCCCGATGAAGTGGCGCAACCGCTTCGGTGCCACAGTCATGGTGGCGTCGTAGCTGACCGACAGCCCGAGGGAGTCGATCCGGTTGTGTCCGCGATAGGCCGGATCGCCGGCGGCGGGCCGTCCGTGGGCGCTCAGCGCGGTGCGGCGCTCCTTTTCGAGCTTCCGCGCGACACCCAAAGTGCCGAGCAGTGAATCGATTCGGGCATCAGCCTCGCGCAGGGCGTCCAGATCGGCATGGGCGAGCAGGAAGTCGTCGTTGTACCGGGCGTAGAAGATCCCGTCGATCTCGAGAATTGCCTTGTCCATCGGCAGGACGGCTAGGTTGGCCAGGATGGGAACCATCGGGGTCCCCATCGCGACGCCGTGCAGACGGGTGAATTCGGCGCCGTCCTGGTCCCGCACGACAGGCCGGGCGAGATCGGTGATGAGATTCCAAATATTCTGCGAGACAATGCCATTCGGGCTACCGAGCAGCACGACCTCGCGAACGATGGGCCACAGAGCCGCGTCGGGACCGACGGGGAGGTTGTCGCCGTAGTGGCTGAAGTCGGACTGCAGAACGTAAAGCGGCGGCCCCTTTTCGCCCACCCGATCGCGATGGGCACGCACGTAATCGGCGAGAGCACGCATCGCTGAGACGTTCGTCAGACCCGGCAGATACGAGTAGACGCCGGGCATTCCGTAGCAGCGTGCATTGTGCGAAAGAAGTTGAAACAGAGCCGAACCGATTACATGGTCGCTGAAGTCCGGCATGTGGGCGGCGCGATGCTTGCCCTTGGTTTCCAACAGCCAGAGATCCACCGGTCGCGGTCGATATTCGCCGTTTGCGACGCTTCGGGCGATCGCCCGAGACAGGGTTTGGCGATCGGCCGCAGTGTCGAAGTAGGAGACACCGCCGCCCACATCGTCGAAGGTCATGCCGCGCTGCCTCTTCTTGGCGAAGATGCGCAGAATGGTGTCCTCATAGGTTTTCGCGTCGCCGAGTCGCCGCTCGATGTCGACCGGTTCAGCCGATTCGGGCATGTCCCGCAGCTTCCGCGCCGCCCCGACTGACGTTCCAGGCCTTCACACATTGCAGCCAGCCCTTGACCAGCGTTGCGTCGGCGTCCGGCGGTGTCACGAGGAGCAGTCGTAGCGTCCCCTCGTCATAGACGGGTGAGAGCCAGTGGCTGGACAACGGAACGACGAACGCGCCATCTGCAAGGCTTTTCATCGCCGCAGGCAACGCTCGGGCGAGAATATTCTGGTCGAGACTGCGCATGTCCCGCGCACCTTCGAAGTTTCTCAGGTCGACTACTATCCCTTCGGGAAAGTGCGACCGGAATTTACCGGCCAGGGTCTCGACGCCGCCGAGTCCGATCGATCCGTCGGTGATCGGCTGCACCCACGGTTCGGCGATGAGCCGCTCCAGCGCGTCGCGGCCGTTCGCCGCCGGCCGTCGCGACGACCGACCCCGATTCACGACACCGCCGGTGACCGTTTGCAGCGACACATGCGGCGGTTGAGCACCGTCGGTGTCGCCGGCCCGCTGAAAGTACAGCAGCCCCGTGGCCGACCGGAACGTCCAGTACCCGGTGCCCTCGAACGTTCGGTCCATCAGTGTGACCGTCGCTGATCTCTGCTTCGATGTAACCGACTGCGGCATCACGATATTGCCGACCACAACCGGACCCGGCTCACGGGCGAGCGCGGGCAACCAGTCGCCGAGCGTCAGCAGTGCGGGCAGCGGCGGCGGTTTGCGGTCGCGAAAATGCTGCACATCCATCAACACAATGAGTTGGACGATCATCGCGGCTGTGATCTGGATGAGGTCGGAGGCGGGATCGGGTTTGATCCATACCAGCCACAACAGCACCCCCAGGAACATGAAGGTCGCGAGGTGCGTGCCGGAGCGGCCTTCGGCGAACAATCGAATCTGGTAGATGCCGATCAGACTGCGAACGACGAAGAGTGGGATCAGCGCAAGCAGGAAGCTCATCGGCACGCCCTGCATGACAAATGCCGCCAGTGCGGCGGCCAGTGCCCAGAAATACAGCCCGAACAGTGGCGCTACCCCCAGCAGGCGGTGAAAGAAGAAGAGCCGGAACTCATATAGCGCGGAACTGCTACGAAGACGGACGAAGTCGAAATAGAAGATTCCGGCGCCTTCGTACGAGCCGCGGAACACGGGCAGGATCAGGTAGAAGAATTGAAAAGTGTCGACGTGGCGCCATGCCGAGACACCCGCGGTGAGGTCGAAGGAGCGGGTGTTCGTGCCATAGATTCCGACGATCGCGAGGACGAGCACGCCGTCGAGGCGCAGGCTGAGTCCGGAACACGTCGTCTTGAAACCGAGCCAGGGCGGTATCGACGGGAGCAGCCGCCAGAATGCCGACGTGGGCGTCGGGAGCCTCGGCTGCAGCCCAACCATCCGATAGGCCTCGAGCGAATAGTGAACGGTGATCCAGATTCCGATCGCATTCGACATGGTGATGGCGATGATGATCGCGACGGTCGGGTAGTAGTAGAAGCCGATACCGAGGACCGCCAGCTGCACGGTGGGCTGTACGAACATCGCCCAGACGGGCCGGTACACCCGCCGCGTCGCGAAGATGCCGGAGTGCAGCACTCGGACCGGAATATTGATCGCAAGCTCGAGGACGACCAGAAACGCATACAAGCGTGCGACCGGATCGTCGCCGGACGGACGAAAGAGCACCAAGGCGACGCCGGCCCCCGCCGTCACGATGATCGCCAAGAGCACCGACAGGACCAGCCAGCGTCCGATTTCCTGCTCGGCCGCGTCGCGCTCCCCGGATCGGGCGTATCTGCGCAGCCGCTCGCGCATCACCTCGAGCAGCCCCCACCAGGCGCCGCCGACGATGAGGCTGCCCGCTCGAAGAATCATGACGGTGAAAGCCGCCATTCCGCCGAGTGTGGACAGGATGAGGAAATATTCGGCGACATGCACGGCGAACTGCGTGGTGGTGACCAGAAGCGAATACCGCAAGCGGTAACGCAGGTAGGCGAAAATCCGTCCGGTGAGAAGGCTCGGGTACAGCGAGACCACGCGCTTCTTCCCGCTGGCCGTCTGGTCGAACCAGCGGTCGATGTCGTTCACCGGATCGGGCTGCAAATTCATGCGACCTTTCGCCGACAATCCCTCAACGTGGGCGTGGGACCGTGAAAAGCTGCTCTCCGTATGCGTTAGGTGAGTGTGGAAATCTCCCGCTCCACATTTCGAGAAGAGTGCACCATGCGGCGAGGCGACGTAGCCGTAATTTCCATATCCGCCGCACTGGGGGCCGTGGTCGTCGCGGCGATTGCCTTCAGCGTGCTCGTCGTGGACCGGCCGCGCCCGTCGGACAAGGTGGCCGCCAACAGCAGCTCGAGCCTGTTTGTGGTCACCTGGGGCCCTAGTCTCTGCAAGGTCGAGCCGTCTAACCCCGGGTGCCGAAGTGGCCACGTCGGCCAACTTGGTCCGGCGCTGATTCTTCACGGCCTCTGGCCGCAGCCACCCAGCGAGCAGTACTGCGGGGTGCCGAAAGGCCATGACCAGACTGTGAACCTGCCGCGGGACGTCCAGACGAGCCTGCAGTCGAAGATGTCCGACGTATCGATGATGGCGCCGCACGAGTGGAATGCCCATGGCACCTGCTCCGGCGTCGCTCCAGCCGATTACTTCAGCATCGCCGCGACGCTCACTGACCAGGTGACCGCGCTGCTCGACCCGGTGTTCGGGAAGGCTCAAGGCGGATACGTGACGCTCAGCGCGGTGCGCGACCGGTTCGATGCCGAGTTCGGCGATAGCGCGGGCGACCACGTCGGGATGAGCTGCCGCGAGGCCGAAGGGGCGGGGATGGTCGCCTACGAGGTCAACGTGTCGCTTCCTCCGGTAGTCGATCTCGAGGCCGCACAGGGCAACGTGTCGTTGAAGGACGTGATCACCAAGGGCCCGACGATTTTCGCGGGGTGCCGGCGGGGGATCGTGCCCTGAGGAGTCAGGCCAGGACGGTGTGCATCAGCATCACGTTGTAGGCCGACCACAGCGAGAGGTTGTAGTACAACTCCTTGCCCGTCGACCAGGGATGCAGGAACGGCGCGTAGACGCCGCCGGGGATCTGCATCGAGGACACCAGCATCTGCTCCGGGCCCCAAGGTCCCTGCGGGGCCGGCGCCGTCCGCATCACCACGTCGTTGGCGCCGTTGCAGTACAGCATCAGGTACTGCTTGAGGTAGGTGTTGAACTGGGCCGACATCTCGCCCACCGGACCCGGGACGACGGGCGTTGCCGCCGCGGGGTTGTTCGGCACCCACGAGTTGCTGGCGGAGTTCCAGTACTCGTACTTGGTGAGGTCGGGGAGCAACCCGGGCGACACCCGCGAGACGTAGGCCGAACCACCGCGGCCGTTCGGTGTCCCGAACGAGTACAGGTACGGGTCGCCGGGTCCGGGCTTGAGGAAGGCACCCATCTGGAAGTTCTCGTTGCCCCCACCGGGAGGTCGCACGGTTCCGGGATAGACCCCCCAGGTCTCGCCGTTGTCGCCAGACACCGCGAGCGCCGAGTAGTTCGTCGTCCAACTGCCGTTGCTGTCCCAGGTTCTGATCGACATGAAGTTCATGTACTGGTTTCCGCCGAAGCCGACGCCGGCGGTCGGAATGATGCCCGTCTCCTCGGGCGTCGCGTTGATGCTGTTGACGATCTGCTTCGAGATGCCGGGCCGCCAGACCGGTGAGCCGGAATACTTGTTGCCGACAACGCCGTCCGGCACGGTAATGGTGTCGGACAGCGAGCGGTCCTGAGTGCGGAACAATGCGTTGTACCGCCACTGCTTGCCGGGAATCTGGCAGTAGCCCTTCGTGTCTCCGAACGCCATCAGCACCTGGTCGTTGCCGGGATCGCCGTTGTCCCACATGATTCCGAGGTCGGTGCCGGTGATGGCGAACCGCGGGATGGTCTTGTTCGGGCTGTCCGGCCCGGTCACCCAGCCGACGATCGACGTCCCCGGGGGCGCGGTGGACTGGGCCGGCTGGGCCGCGGCGGGCGCCGGTGCCGGCCGCACCTGAGCCGGAGTCTGCGTGGTGCCGGTACCGGGTTGGGGCGAGGGCGCCACCCCGGCCTGCTTCTGCACCTGGCCGGTGCTCGGCAGCAGGCTCTTGAGCAGGGCGCCGAGTTTGGGCAGCGGCGCCTGGTCGTTGGCTCCGGTCGGCTTGTGCCCGATCGGGCGGTCGAACGGTGCGATCTTGGATGGGTTCGGGATCTCGAACGCCTGATTGGGAAGTGGCTGCGCGGCCGCGGCCGCGCCCTCGCACGGCTCCGCCGCCGCCGGTGGCGCGACGGTGATTGGCGCACAGAGTGCGAGGACAAGCGCCCACGCCATCGATCGCGAGGGAACTCCGGGGCGCGGCGGCACTGCACACCTTTCGGTGGGACATCGGTTAGCTGTGGACCCATGTGACGATAGGGACCTGTGTGCCTGGTGTGACCAGCCCGTCATCAATGGGTACGCATCCGTGACCATGTCGCAACCGTTAAATTCCGCCTGCACCCACTGGTGACATGCTGACGTCCGTGGCCACCGTCCTCATCCCCATTCCGGACACCGATTTCGACCCCACCGAGGTTGCCGTCAGCTGGCAGGTGCTGACCCGGCATGGGCACACCGTCGTGTTCAGCACCCAGAGCGGCGTGCCGGCGCTCGCCGACGACATCATGCTCACCGGCCGCGGCCTGGACGTCTGGTCGAAGGTGCCCGGCCTGAGCCGGGTGATCGTGGTCGGCCGCATCCTGCGCGCGAACCGCGATGCACGTGCTGCGTACCAGCAGATGCTGGCCGCACCGGAATACCGGCGCCCGACAGCGTGGGCCGAGACAGGTCTCGATGGTGTGGACGGCGTGTTGCTTCCCGGCGGGCATCGCGCGCGGGGGATGCGCGCCTATATCGAGAGCGATGTGTTGCACCGCCTCGTCGTTGACGCATTTCGTCGGGAAATCCTCGTGGCGGCGATCTGTCACGGGGTGTTGCTCGCTGCCCGAGCTGCCGATCCGGCGACGGGTCGTTCGGTGCTGTACGGCCGCACGACCACGGCGCTGACGTGGGAGTTGGAGCGTCGCGCCTGGCACATGGCCCGGTTGACGAGGTTCTGGGACCCCGACTACTACCGCACCTATGTCGAGAAGCCGGGCGAACCCGACGGCTACATGTCAGTCCAGGCGGAGGTGACTCGTGCGCTGCGCAGTCCCGACGACTTCCGTGACGTCGCAGCGGGTTCGCCGGACTGGCGCGTGAAGACGTCGGGGATGATGCGAGACTCGGCGTCGAACGGGCGGCCCGCATTCGTCGTCGACGACGGCGCCTACATATCGGCGCGCTGGCCGGGTGACACGCACACGTTTGCTGCCACCGTGTCGGCGAAACTCAGCCAGCCTTCAGTCGACGGCTAGTCAGACGTCGACGACGATGCCCGCCGTCGGGTCGGTCTTTCCGTCGAGAAGTTCGAGATAGGCCCGCCGGATGCCGTCCTCGCTCGAAATACGCTCGACGCGAAGCCAATTCGATGCCCAGCGGGCGAACGGCGCCCAGGCGTCGGCGACGTTCTGGTCGAGCTTCGACGCGCCCCAGTCCGCGCCACGTTTGGTGATCCGGTCCGGGGCGAAGAAGAACACCGGGCTCGGTCCCTCGAGTTGGCCCGCCCCAGGCGCCATCTGGGTCCAGTGAGTCATGCCGACCGCGGCGCTGTGGGCGAGGCGGTCGGCGTATCGGGCGTGGACGTCGGTGCGTACCGCTCCGTCGCCCGCGATGTCGACATAGACGGCACGCTCGCCCGGGAGATCGGAGACCCCGTCGTACAGATGGACCGAGTCGTAGATGCCCAGTCCCTCGACGAACTCGCGGTTGCCCGCGGAGGTCAGGCCGACGGTCGTGATGCCTGTGCGCTTGGCGAGGAGGTAGGCGGCGATGATCGCCGTCTTCGATGATGCACTGGAGATGACGATCGTGTCGGCGCCGAAGAAGTCTTCGTCGGCAAGGAAGTCGTCGATGAGGAACGAGGTGAAGAAGAGCGGAAAGAACAGGATGTGTTCGGCCTCGAGGTCGGCCGAGTAGACGGGATCGGTCTCGACGTTGCGGTAGCCCTGGTAGGCGGAGGGCAGTTGGGCCCGGTGCGGGGCGGCGTCGACGAAGCCCTTCTTGTCGATCCGGTCGGGGGTGACCACCAGGTGACTGGCGCAGGGAAGGTAGCCGTAGACGCGGGTGCCCTCCGCGAGGTCGGGGTGCCGTGAGTCCTCGACGTGGGCGTAGCCCCACACATTCAGCTTTCCCCAGTCCGCGTCCGAGGCCGGGAAGAAGTTCCAGTAGCTCATCGCGTCGCCGAACACGGCGTAGGTGATGTTGTTGGAGGTCAGCCCGAAGGATTCGATTCGGAGTACCGCTTCGCCGTCGCGCGGCGATGGCGGGTCGCCGTGGGTGAATCGGCTCTCATGGAGGTCACTGCGCTTCAGTTCGAAGTCCACTCGCCCAGCCTATGCGCGCGACGCCGCTCTGAGATCAGGTCATGCAGACTGTCAGTGTGATGACGCGCTTGATGACGTTCCTCGGCGTTTTCCTGGTTCTGGCGGCAGTCGGCGGTGGAAATGCGTCGGCGAGTCCGGGAGATCCGCCGGGTGCGCTGACCTTCGGGAACCTGCAGCGCACCTATCTGGTGCACGTGCCCCCGGGCCTGGATCACCCGGCTGGACTGGTGATCAACCTGCACGGAGCCGGGCAGACCGGCGGTGAGCAGGCGGCATTCACCAACTACAACGCCGTCGCCGACCAGTACGGCTTCGTCGTGGCCTATCCCGACGGGATCGACCTCAGTTGGGCCGACGGCCGCGGCGCCTCGATACCGGACCGTCAGGGCGTCGACGACGTCGGCTTCCTGGCGGCACTCATCGATCGGCTGTCGCGTGACTACAACGTCCCGCCGGGGCGGGTCTTCGTCACCGGCATGTCAGCCGGCGCCTTCATGGCCAACCGCCTGGCCTGCGATCGCGCCGACCTGGTGGCCGCCGTCGCGCCGGTGGCCGGAACGTTGGGTGCAGGTGTTCCGTGCAACCCGTCGCGACCCGTGTCGGTTCTGCAGATTCACGGCACCGCCGACCCGGTGGTGCCGTTCAACGGCGGTCCCATGGTCGGCCGCGGCGGGGCCAGCGACATCCTGGGAGCGCCGGCGATGGCCGAGCGGTGGCGGGCGGTGGACCGCTGCCCGAGCCCGCCGGTCCCGGATGCGACGGGCCAGGCTGCCACCGGATGCGCGGACGGCACCGAGGTGGTGTCCGTCAGCATCGACGGGTGGGGCCACACCTGGCCCCTCGGCCCGCCCGCCGTCGACGCCTCGCAGGCCAGCGGTCAGTTCTTCGCCTCGCAATTGAGGTGAGGCACCGCGGGTTTTTGATGCCAAACGGCCTCTCAAATGTTCTGAGGGCGACCTATCCTTTCCTTTGAGTGGGGAAACGTAAGCGCTCGGCCTGAGATGGGGGATGACGGCCATGGCGATCTGCCGGACCTGTGGCGCCCAGCTTCTGGAGGATGCCCGGTTCTGCCACGGATGCGGCGGCGCAGTCCAGCGCGCCGGCACGTCCGCCGAGTACAAGCAGGTGACGGTTCTCTTCGCTGATGTGGTCCACTCCATGGACATCGCGAACCGGGTCGGCGCGGAGCGGCTACGCGAGATCATGGCTGGGTTGGTTGACCGGGCTGCTGCCGCGGTGGGTCGGCACGGCGGAACGGTGGACAAGTTCACCGGCGACGGGATCATGGCAATCTTCGGAGCCCCGGTCGCGTTGGAGGACCACGCCATGCGGGCCTGCCGGGCCGCGCTGGAGATCCACACCGCCATCGGTGATCTGGCCAATGAGGTGGTGCGCCAAGATCGTGTCGAGCTGCGGTTGCGAATCGGTCTGAACTCCGGTCAGGTCATCGCCGGTGAAGTCGGCACCGCCGCAACCGGTTACACCGCAATCGGTGAACAAGTCGGCATGGCCCAGCGAATGGAATCGGTCGCCCCGCCGGGGGGAGTCATGCTCAGTGAGTCGACCGCCGCGCTCGTGGAGAACAGCGCCCGGCTCGCAGACCCCGAGCTGGTTTCGATCAAGGGCGCCCCCGATCCGGTGAAGGCGCGACGGCTCATCGACCTACCCTCCCGACATGGCCGCACCCGAGGCCAGGAAGCGACCCTGATCGGTCGTCGTTGGGAGTTGTCGGCCGTCGAAGGCCTGCTCGATCGTGCGCTCGGTGGCCAGGGGACTGTTGTCGGCGTGGTGGGGCCGCCAGGCATCGGCAAGAGCCGCCTCATCCGCGAAGCTGAAGCCTTGGCGCAGCGACGAGAAGCGGCCATATTCAGCACGTTCTGTGATTCGCACACCAGCCAGATTCCGCTGCACGCGGTGGGGAATCTGCTTCGGGCCGCGACCGGAGTCGAGGACCTGGAGGCCTCCGCTGCACGAGAGCACATCCGGGGTCGAGCCGTCGATTCCGAGGCCGAGGATCTCCTGTTTTTCAATGACCTGCTGGGGATCGCCGATCCGGAGGTGCCCATCCCGTCGATTGATCCCGACGCTCGCCGCCGGCGGTTGACTGCTCTGGTCAGGGCGGCGTTGATGGCCCGCGATACCCCAGCCGTATACGTCATCGAGGATATCCACTGGATCGACGAGGTCAGCGAGTCGTTGTTGGCCGATTTCCTCTCGGTGATCCCGCAGACGCCGTCGCTGGTGCTCATGACGTACCGTCCGGAATATCAGGGCCCGTTGGCGCGGCTGACCGGTGAGCAGACGATAGCCCTTGCGCCGCTGAGTGATTCCGAGAGCGCAATCTGGTCGCAGGATTACTCGGACCCGCCGCCTCCCTTACCGAAACTGCGGCAGACGATCAGCGCACGGGCGGCGGGTAATCCCTTCTTCGCCGAGGAGATCGTGCGCGAACTGGCCCAACGTGCGGTGCTCGTCGGACAGCCCGGCCGCTACACGTCATGCGGCGAACTCGGGGATGTCAGTGTGCCCGCAACGCTGCAGGCGACCATCGCCGCCCGCATCGACCATCTCGACCCGGGCGCGAAGAACACCCTCAATGCGGCAGCGGTCATTGGCAACAGATTCAGCGCGAGCATGCTGAAAAGCCTCGAGTCGGAGCCCGCTCTCGACCCGCTCGCCGAGGCTCAGCTCATCGACCAGGTGCGATTCGCAGGGGACCCGGAGTATGTCTTCCACCATCCGCTGATCCGATCGGTCGCCTACGAATCGCAGCTCAAGTCAGATCGAGGTCGACGGCATCGCCGATTGGCCGAGGCGATCGAACAGCGCGATCCCGCGTCGGTCGACGAGAACGCCGCCATGATCGCGGAGCACCGCGAAGCCGCCGGAGACCTGCGCGAGGCCTATTCGTGGCACATGCGGGCGGGAGCGTGGTCGGCGAGTCGGGACGTTGCCGCAGCCATGGTGAGCTGGCAGCGGTCCAGTCGGGTCGCCGACGCACTGCCGCAGACCGATGCGGATTCTGTGGCGATGCGAATTGCGCCGCGCACCCTGTTGTGCGGAAACAGCTGGCGACGGTTCCACGACGACATTTCCGGTGTCGCCGAAGAATTGCGTGAGCTGTGCGCACTAAACGGGGACTCGGCATCGCTGGCCATTGCGCTGGCTGGCCTGGCCTTCGAGCGGATGTTCGAGTGCCGGGTTACCGAAGCATCGGAACTAGCCTCCGAATTCATGCAATTGGTCGAGTCGCTCGGTGACCCGGCGTTGATCATCGGTCTGAGCCCGATGGCAATCATCGCGAAGATGCAGGCCGCAGAATTCGGTGCGGCGCTTCGTTGGTCCCAGATGGCCGTTGACCTTGCCGACGATGATCCGCGCGCGGGGAACTTCTTCGTGGGGTCACCGCTGGCAATGGCGTTGGCCTTCCGCGGCACCGCCAGGGCGGTGATGGGCTTCGACGGCTGGCAGGAGGACTTCGATCACGCCCGTGCCATGGCGCTCGCCACCGACCCCATCTCGTATGCAACGGTTACCACGTACAAATACCTGGTGGTCCCGCGTGGAGTGGGTTTGGCCGTTGCGGATGACGCGGCGCTGGCCGAACTGGAACTGGCACTGGAGAGCGCAGAACAATCCGGTGAAGACATCGCGCTCGTCATGGTCAAGTTAGTCCTTGGACTCATGCTTCTTCACCACCCCGAGGGCGATCGCCAGCGCGGGCTCGCACTGATCACCGAACTACGCGACACCTGCATCAGGGAGCGATTCGCACTCAATATTCTTCCCTACTTCGACATCTATGCTGCACGTGAGAAAGCTGCGCTAGGAGACGTCGACGGTGCGGTAGCGCAACTACGTGCAGCAGCCGAGGACACCGTTGCGACAGGGAATCTGGGTGTCTACGACCTCGTCGCAGTCGCGCTCGTCGAGACGCTGCTTGCCCGCGGTGGCGAGACAGATGTGATCGACGCCGAACGGGAAGTCGAACGATTCGACGCTCTACCCGTAGATTTCGAGTGGGTGGTACGCGACCTCACTGTGCTACGACTGCGCGCCCAGATCGCCTACGCGCGTGGCCTCGACGCTGAATATCGCGAGTATCGGGATCGCTGCGCGGCGAGAGCCGCGTCCTTGGGTTGGGCATGGACCTGGCCGCAGTGACGAGGGCCTGTTGTTGGTTTCGCCCGGCGGGATGAATTCCCGGCAGCCCATCCGTTCCGGCGGGTAGAGGGCTGTCACCCGACAGCCGGCACGCCGATCGGGAAGGGCTCATCATGAAAATCGTCGTCATCGGAGGAACCGGCCTGGTCGGCTCGAAGCTTGTGCACACGTTGACCGAACACGGTCACGACGCCGTCGCCGCGGCTCCGTCCACCGGGGTGAACGCCGTCACCGGCGAAGGCCTCGCCGATGTGCTCAAGGGCGCCGACACAGTGGTTGACGTGTCGAACTCGCCGTCCTTCGATGAGGAACCGGCCACGGAGTTCTTCAACACGTCCACACCGAACCTGCTCAACGCTGAATCGGCGGCCGGCGTCACCCACCACGTCGCCCTGTCGGTGGTGGGTACCGACCAACTCGCCGTCCAGAGCGGATACTTCCGCGCAAAGTTGTTGCAGGAGAAACTCATCAGCGCCGGTCCGGTTCCCTACACCATCGTGCACGCCACGCAGTTCTTCGAGTTCCTCAACACCATCGCCGATTCGGCGACCGTCGACGGCACAGTGCGGCTGCCCGCCGCGCTGATTCAGCCGATGGCCTCTGCTGACGTCGCCGAGGCGGCCGCGATCGCGGCGCTCGGTGATCCGGTGAACGGCATCACCGAGGTGGGTGGACCGCAAGCGTTCCGCCTGCCCGACCTGATCCGAACCGCGCTGGCCGCACGGGGCGATGCCCGTCAGGTCGTCGCCGATCCCGACGCGCAGTACTGGGGCGTCGACATCGACGAGCGCACCCTTGTCCCCGGTGACGGCGCGAGGCTGTTCGACACCCGATTCGAGGACTGGATCCTCGAAGCCGCCGCGACGGCGAAGTAGTCCCGCCGACATGGTCATGGACGTCTACGAAGCGGTGACGAGCCGGCGGGCGGTGCGAGGATTCACCGACCGGCCCGTCCAGCACGACGTACTGGAGCGGGTGCTGTCCGCCGCCGCGTGGTCGCCGTCGGGGTCGAACCTGCAGCCCTGGCATTCCTATGTGGTGACCGGTGCGCCTCTCGCCGAGATCAAGAAGCGCGCACGGGAACGCATCGCCGCCGGCGACCCGTGGGACGACCGGGAGTACGAGATGTACCCGCCCGCGCTCAAGTCCCCGTACCGCGAGCGCCGGCACGCCTTCGCCGAGCAGCGCTACGGCGCCCTCGGCATCGCGCGCGGCGACATCGAGGCCCGTCAGCGGGCAGCCGTCGCGAACTGGGACTGCTTCGGCGCACCCGCGGCGCTCTTCTGCTATGTCGACCGCGACATGGGGCTGCCGCAATGGTCCGACGTCGGCATGTACCTGCAGACCGTCATGCTGCTGCTGCGCGCCGAAGAGCTGCACAGTTGCCCGCAGATGGCGTGGTCGGTGTACCGCACGGCCGTCGCGGAGGTCGTCTCGCCCCCCGATGGGCTGATCCTGTTCTGCGGCATGTCGATCGGCTACGAGGACACCTCGGTCGGCTACGCGCGGACCGGCCGGGCGCCGCTTCAGGAGACCGTCACCTTCGTCGACGCCTGACGCGACGCCTTCACAGCGGCCCATACCGCTCGATAGCATCGAGCGGATGGCCACGGGTGGGGCGCAACCGCTGCTCGGCCGAGCGGGTGAATGCGAGACGCTGCGGACGGTGTTGCGCAATGCCCAATCGTCGAGCGGGCAGGCCGTCGTCCTGCGCGGCGAGCCGGGTGTCGGCAAGACGGCCCTGCTGGAGTACCTGACCGGGCAGGCCGCCGCCTTCCGCATCGCCCGGGTGGCGGGCGTCGAGTCGGACATGGAACTGGCCTTCGCCGGGCTGCAGCAGCTGACCGCACCGCTGATGGACCATGTCGACGAATTGCCGATTCCGCAACGCGACGCACTGCTGATCGCCTTCGGCCGGGGCGTCGGGCCGACTCCCGACCGCTTTCTTGTCGGGCTGGCCGTCCTGAGTCTGCTGGCGGCGGCCGCCGGGGACCGGCCGGTGCTGTGCGTGATCGACGACGCCCAGTGGCTCGATCAGGTATCGGTGCAGACGTTGGGGTTCGTCGCGCGGCGGCTGATGGCCGAGCCGGTCGCCCTCGTGTTCGCCGTGCGCCAAGGTGTCAGCGATGTGCTGGCCGGCCTGCCCGAACTCGTGATCGCCGGCCTGTCCGAGCGCGATTCCCGCGAACTGCTGGAATCCGCGATGGTGGGCGGGATCGACCCCCGGGTGCGGGATCGCGTCGTGGCCGAGACGCGTGGCATCCCGCTGGCCCTGCTCGAAGTCCCTCGCAACGTGTCCGCGCCGGAACTTGCCGGCGGGTTCTGGGTTGCTGGTCTGCGGCCGTCGGCGGGAGCGATCGAGGAGAGTTTCGTGCGCCGGATCCAGGCCCTCCCGGATCCGACCCGACGCCTACTGCTCACCGCCGCAGCCGAGCCGGTGGGCGACTCGGCGTTGTTCCTGCGCGCAGCGGCCCGGTTGGGTATCGCCGTTGATGCGCTGGCACCAGCTGAGGCCGCGGGCGTCATCGAGTTCGGGCCTCGGATGCGCTTTCATCATCCGCTCGCCCGATCGGCTGCCTACCGCGCGGCGGATCTCACCGAACGCCGGGCTGCGCATCGGGCGCTGGGCGAGGCGACCGATCCCGAGTCGGATCCGGACCGCCGGGCATGGCATGCCGCCAATGCCGCGGCCGGGCCCGACGACGCGGTGGCCGCGGAGCTGGAGACCTCAGCGGGACGCGCCCAGAGTAGGGGCGGAATAGGCGCGGCGGCAGCATTTTTGGAGCGTGCCGCGGTGCTGACCGCCGACCCTGCCCAACGTGGCCGCCGGGCGCTTGCCGCCGCGCACGCCAAACGGGACGCCGCTGCGCCGGCGGCGGCGTACGACCTGCTGGCGCTTGCCGAAGCCGCGCCGTTGTCCGACCTGCAACGCGCCCAGGCGGCGCGGCTGCGCGCCCAGATGGAGTTCGCCCGCAGCCGCGGGACTCCCGGTGCGGCTCCGCTCAGCGACGCAGCATCGCAATTGTTCAACGCCGCCAAGCGATTCGAGAATCTCGACGCCGTCGTCACCCGGCAGACCTACCTCGAGGCGCTTGCCGCCGCCATCTACGCGGGTCGGCTTGGCGACCCCGATGCGGTCATCACGCTGGCGCAGACGGCGCTGACCGCCGTCGACGAGCTGCCGCCGTCACTCCGGCCGGTCGACGCCCTGCTGCGGGGTGTGGCCGAACGGATCACCCGCGGAGCGAGCGCCGGTGCGGCGCCGCTGCGCCGGGCCCTCGAGCTGATGTGCGCCCAAGCCCACGACGACGAGGGCGAGGTCCTGCACTGGATGGTGCCCGCCTTCCCGATCCTGCAGGAATCGGCCGCACACGAACTGTGGGACGAAGCGCTCGTGCACCAGCTCGCCACCGCCGCGGTGCGAAGTGCGCGCGACGCCGGGGCCCTGGCCGTTCTTCCCCAGGCGCTCGTCTACCGGGCCGGAGTTCACCTGCTGGCGGGCGAATTCGCCGCGGCGGCAACACTCGTCGAAGAGGCCGCCTCGATCACGGCATCGACAGACCATTACGCGCCCGTGCGGTATCACTCCCTGCTGCTCGCATCGCTGCGGGGCATTCCGGCCGACGCCCTGCCCGTCATCGAGGCGGCCGCCGCGGATGCGACCGCCAGGGGTGAGGGCCGGGTGCTCGGTCTGACCGGGTTCGCGGCGGCCGTGCTCTACAACGGCCTCGGCCGGTACGAGGAGGCGTTCGCCGCCGCCTGCGAGGCCTGCGAGTACGAGGACCTCGGCGTCTACGGCTGGTGTCTGGTCGAACTAGTTGAAGCGGCGGTGCGCAGCGGAGAACCGGAGGCGGCCGCGGTGGCGTTGCGCCGGCTCGAGGAACGGACACTGGCGGCCGGCACCGACTGGGGTCTGGGTGTGCTGGCGAGTGCGCGCGCTCAAATGGGCGACGCAGAACTCGCGGACGGCTTGTTTACCGAGGCCATCGAACGCCTGGAGCGCACCCGCGTCGTCGTCCACCTCGCCCGCGCGCACCTGTGCTACGGCGAATGGCTGCGCCGCGCGAACCGGCGCGGCGACGCCCGCCGGCAGCTCAACACCGCCTACGAGCTGTTCACCCGGATGGGTGCGCAGGCCTTCGCCGAACGAGCCCGCCGCGAACTCGTCGCGACCGGCGAGAAGGTTCGCAAGCAGCCGGTCAGCTCGGGCGATGCGCTGACGGCTCAAGAGGCGCAGATCGCGCGACTGGCCGCGGACGGGATGACGAATCAGGAGATCGGTGCGCAGCTGTTCATCAGCACGCACACCGTCGAATGGCACCTCAGGAAGGTCTTCGTCAAGCTCGGCATCACCTCGCGCCGGCAGTTGCGCGCCGTGTCGTGGGCGAGCTAGAACCACTACGCACTCCGAGCCCCTGACTACGGATTCTCAAGGGTCCGCTTCACCTCCCCGGCAGCGAGTCTGATCTGGACAGTCATCGCAGCAATGGAGGTTCATCGTGAAGGTCGCAGACGCCAGGGGTCCGGACGAATCGGCCGAGGGTTTCGCCCAGGCGACCGAGCCGTTCCTCGAGGCCCTTTCCCGCCGGGCGCGACGGCTGACTCACAGCGAGGCCGACGCCGAAGACCTGGTCCAAGACACGCTGCTGCACGCCTACATCGGGTTCCACACTTTTCAGCAAGGCAGCAACCTCAAGGCGTGGTTGTTCCGCATCCTCTACAACCGGTGGGTCAGCACGTACCGCGCCAAGCAGTCCCGGCCCTCGGAGGTAGCGGTCGACGACGTCACCGAACGCGACCTGGCCCATGGCGCCTCGCGGATGCCGGCCGGGGTGCGTTCCGTCGAGGCGGAAGTCGTCGACGCGATGCCCGACAGCCGGATCACAGCGGCGATGACTGCGTTACCGGACGGCTTCGGTGCCGTGGTGTACTACGCCGACGTGCAAGGCTACACCTACGCGGAAACCGCTGCGATTCTTGATATTCCGATCGGAACCGTCATGTCCCGGGCGTCCCGTGCACACCAACGGCTGCGTGCCGCGCTCATCGCCTGAGTGTGCCTACTGAGAAAGGAAAGTGACGACCATGGCGAGAATTCTGCTGCAGACGACGATCCCGTCCAGTCCGGACGACTGGGACATCAGCCGCTTCGCACTGCTTGCGGACGAGTTGCGGGCCGGCGGTCACGAGGTGATCGCGCGCAACCGTGTTATGCACGGCGTGGACGATCCGGTCCTGAGCCACATCGACGAGCTGGGCTTCGACCAGCTGTGGTTGATGGCGGTCGACGTCGGTGACGGACTCACCGATGCCGAAGCCGACGCGATCGTGAGGTTCCGCGCCGACGGCGGCGGGCTGCTGACCGCCCGCGATCACGAGGACCTGGGCCGGTGCCTGCTGCGGCTCGGCTCGGTCGGCCTGGTCAACCAGTTCCACGACAAAGACCTCGACCCGAGCGCGCTGTGCGACGACCGCGACACCCCGACCATCTCGTGGCCGAACTACCACTCCGGGGCCAACGGCGACTATCAACCGGTGTTCGCCGAGGATCACGAACTGCTGCGCAGCTCACGCTCGCCCAGCAGACGGATCGAATGGTTCCCGGCGCACCCGCACGAGGGCGGAGTGTCGGCGTCGGTACCCCATGCCGGCGTGCTCGCGCAGGGCCGCAGCACCGCGACCGGGCGGCGGTTCAACCTCGCCGTGCTGCTCGACGGCGAGATCGGCCCCGACGGCCGGCCGATGGGCCGGGTGGTCGCCGAATCGACGTTTCACCACTTCGCCGACTACAACTGGGACCTGGACCGCGGGGCGCCGTCGTTCGTTGCGGAACCTCCCGGCACGCAGATCAAGGCCGACCCGTCCCGGCTGGCCATCTTCACCGACTACGTCCGCAACATCGCGACGTGGCTGCAGCCGATGGCCGAGGCGGTCGCGAGTGGGGTCCATCGGCGTGCGACAGTAGGCCCATTGGCCCTATGACAGAACGGCGGCAGCGTGGACCTTCGTGGGGTGGAAAAGGAAGCAGCGGCTCACGCGATTGCGCTTGAACGCGCCATCCATCCACGCCTGGTCCGCGCGTTCGAGCGGCCTGTCACCACGGTCAAGCGGGTCGGGGATCAGGCCCTGTTCTACTGGGAGGCTCTGACCGCCATCCCGTACGCGGTCCGCTACTACCGGAAAGAGATCGTCCGGCTCATCGCGGAGATCAGCATGGGCGCCGGGACGCTGGCGATGATTGGCGGCACCGTCGTCATCGTCGGGTTCTTGACGATCGCCACCGGCGGCACGCTGGCCGTGCAGGGCTACAGCTCACTGGGCAACATCGGCATCGAGGCACTGACCGGCTTCCTGGCCGCGTTCATCAACGTGCGCATCTCCGCGCCGGTGGTCGCCGGTATCGGCCTGGCGGCCACCTTCGGCGCCGGGGTGACGGCACAACTGGGCGCCATGCGGGTCAACCAGGAAATCGACGCGCTGGAATCCATGGCCATCCGCCCGATCGCGTTCCTGGTCAGCACCAGGATCGTCGCGGGCATGCTCGCCATCACCCCGCTGTACGCCATCGCGGTCATCCTCTCGTTCGTGGCCAGCCGGGTCACCACCGTCGTGATGCTGGGGCAGTCGGCAGGTCTCTACGATCACTACTTCTCGACGTTCCTCAACCCGCTCGACCTGTTGTGGTCGTTCGTCCAGGCGTTGCTGATGGCGCTCGGAATCCTGTTGATCCACACCTATTTCGGCTTCTTCGCCTCCGGCGGACCCGCGGGGGTCGGGGTGGCGACCGGCGATGCGGTGCGAACCTCGCTCGTCATGGTCGTCGCCGTGACGCTGCTCGTCTCGCTGGCCATCTACGGATCTCAGGGCAGGTTCAACCTCGCCGGGTAGCGGGCTCAGGTGCCGCAGAAGGTCCGGTACTGCCCGGAGTCGTCGGGGGCGGGTTCGGCGTACCGCTCCAGGCCGGGCCGTTCATCGTAGGGATCGCCGACGGCTGCGAGAAGCCGCCGGATCGGATCGAGATCGCCTGCGGTGGCGGCAGCCAGCGCCTCCTCCAGAAGCTGGTTGCGCGGAATGTAGACCGGGTTGACCCGGTCCATCACCGCGGCGTCGGGGCCCAGCGCGCGCCAGCGCGTCAACCAGGCGTCGAATCCGGCGAGGTCGACGAAGAGCCCGCGGGCGGGCGCGGCGTCACCGCGGGCCGCCCGGCCCAGGTGGCGGAAGAACGAGGTGTAGTCGACGTGGCTGGCCTGCAGAAGATTCAGTAGCTCCTCGACCAGCGCGGCGACGACGGCGTCTGCCGGCTCCGCGGTCAGGCCGAGCTTGGCCCGCATCCCGGCCAGCCGGGCAGCCTCGTAGCGGCCGGTGAAGGTGCCGAGGGACTCCTGGGCCAGGCCGATCGCCCGATCGGGGTCGTCGTCGATCAGCGGCAGCAGCGTCTCGGCGAAGCGGGCCAGGTTCCAGCCGGCCGCGGCGGGCTGGTTGCCGTAGGCGTAGCGGCCCCAGGAGTCGATGGAACTGAACACTGTTTTTGGGTCGTAGGCCTCCATGAAGGCGCACGGGCCGTAGTCGATGGTCTCCCCGGAGATCGTCATGTTGTCGGTGTTCATCACGCCGTGGACGAACCCGACGAGCATCCACCGGGCCACCAGCGATGCCTGCGCCTCGAGCACCGCGTCGAACAAGGCAAGGTAGGGACGCTGCGCACCGCGCGCGCCGGGATGGTGGCGTTCGATCGCGTGATCGGCCAGGCGGCGCAGCAACTCCAGGTCGCCGGTCGCCGCGGCGTACTGGAAGCTGCCGACGCGCAGGTGACTGCTGGCGATGCGAGTCAGCACCGCGCCGGGCAGCGGCGTGTCGCGCTGCACCTGCCGACCGGTGGCCACGACGGCCAGCGAGCGGGTGCTGGGAATGCCGAGCGCGTGCATCGCCTCGCTGACCACGTATTCGCGCAGCATCGGCCCGACCGCGGCCAGCCCGTCGCCGCCGCGGGCGAAGGGCGTGCGCCCGGAGCCTTTGAGGTGAATGTCGCGCAATTGGCCGGCGTTGTCGGCGAGCTCACCGAGCAGCAGCGCGCGCCCGTCACCGAGGCGCGGGACGAAGCCGCCGAACTGGTGCCCGGAGTAGGCCTGCGCCACCGGAACGGCATCGGTGGGAACGTGGTTGCCGATCAGGAACCGCAGCCCTTCGGCGCTGCGCAGCCACGCCGTGTCCAACCCGAGTTCGCCGGCCAGTGTCTCGTTGAGCACCAGCAGCGTGGGCTCGGCGGGGACCTCGGCCTGCCACTCGACCGCCATCTCGGGCAGCTCACGGCGGAAGCGGTCCTGCAGGACGACGGTCGTGTCGGGTGCGACGCTCACTTGATCAAGACTACGGACGTTCGCCGCGCCAGTAGGCCACGAGCTAAGGGCAGCACGCCGCTATCATGCCGATATGGCTATGACCCTGCGACTCTCGGAGGAGCAGACTGCCAAACTGCGCGCCGCCGCCGAGCGTGACGGAATTTCCATGCACGCGTTGGTTATCAAGGCCGTCGATGATTACCTTGACCTCGAACTCGACCGCCGCACTGCGCGGCGCGACGAGATCATCGAGCGGATTGTCACTGAGCGCGCCGATCTCCTCCGCCGACTCTCCGATGCGTGATGGGTGCCTCGAGCTTGCTGAACTTTGACACTAGTAGACAGGGAGACCCATCGGCGCGCAGATCGCGCCTCGGCCGATGCTCATCGTCGCCTGGCCTGACGGACTAAGCTGGCCAGCATCGAATTCTCCTCGCGCACAACGGCAAATGCGACCACGAGTCAGCGTCCGGCGCAGCTGGTTTCGCGGGTCGACTAAAGGGAGTACCGGATCGGTAGGCGCTTGAGGCCGCCGACGAAGAGAGTGGATATGAGCTCTGGGTCTCCGGCCAACTCGATCGACTTGATCCGCGGGATGAGCTCGGTGAAGAAGCTGTTGATCTCCATCCGGGCCAGCGACGCTCCCAGGCAGAAGTGCACGCCGTACCCGAAGGACAGGTGCTTGTTGGGGTCGCGGCCGACGTCGAATTTCATCGGGTCCTTGAAGACTTCTTCATCGCGGTTGGCCGAGACATAGCTCAGCAGCACCGACTCGCCCTTCTTGATCGGCACTCCGCGAATCTCGGTGTCCGCCTGAGCAGTGCGCATGAACTCCTTGACCGGCACCACCCAGCGGATCATCTCCTCGACCGCCGTACCCATCAACGACGGATCAGATTGCAGCCGGGCCAGCTGGTCGGGATTCTGAATGAGGGCCAGCAGGCCGCCGGCGATCCCGGCGCTGGTGGTGTCATGCCCGGCCGAGGCGACGATCGCGTAGTACGAGAGGGTGTCCATATCCGAAATCGGCTCACCGTTGATAGTGGCGTTCGCGATCGCCGAGGCCAGATCATCGGTCGGGTGTTGCCGGCGCGACGCGGTCAGGTTCGTGAAGTACCCGAACATCTCCATGATTGCTGCCATGAACGCTTCAGACGCATCGGTTGACCCGTCGCGCGCCATCTCCACGTCGTTGGCGCCGAACAGTTCCTGAGTGAGTTTGAGCATGAAACCGAAGTCCGACTCCGGCATGCCCAGCAGCGTCAGGATCACGTAGAGCGGGTAGTTGACCGCTATATCCTGGGAGAAATCCAGTTCGGGACCCTTCTCGACCATTTTGTCGACCCAGATCTTGGCCAACTCGTCGCAGCGAACCTTCAGCGCCTTCAACGCCGACGGCTTGAACCAGTCCGCGCCGATCTTGCGCAGGTCGCGGTGGTGCGGGTCGTCGGTGTGAATCAGGGTGCGCAGACCGACGCCGGCCTCCCGCTCGGCGCGTTGCTTCTCATCGAACTCGGCGACCTCGAGGAACGGGCGCGGGTCATTGGTGAACAACTCGTTCTGCCGCTCGATGTCCATGACGTCGGCGTGCTTGGTGATCGCCCAGAACGGAGCGTAGGGCGGCACATCCACCCAGGAGACCGGAGCGTGGGCCCGGAGATAGGCCAGTGATTCGTGGAGCCGCTTCTCGTCGGAATAGGCCCCGGGCTCGGCCAGCACCCGGGCAGCGGGGTCCATGATTCGCGCGGGCATACGGTAGCTCCTCGTCGATTGCACCTGAAGGCAAACCCTTCTCCGGTGATTTAACCGGTGGGCAACGAGCCAGGTGAAGCCCCCGTGGAGTCATTTCGGTGCCTCGATGGGGGTATGCCCGAGCGAACCCGAACGGCAAGGGCCCGGGGAGTACCCTTGTGCGATGCGTCACACCGATGGGTCGACTCGGGGCGGGTCGAGCCTCCCGGTGAATATCCCAAAAGGGACACCGATAGTTTCCCTGGGGGCGAAGCCGGTGTGCCGCTGTTGCGGGACGATGAACTGTCGTGGCGTCTGCCGTCACGATTAAGAAGGTCGAGCGAGAGGCGCGCCGATGCGTACAAAAGCTGGAGTTTTGTGGGAACTCGGCGGTAAGTGGGAGGTTGAAGAGGTCGAACTCGACCCCCCCAAAGCGGGTGAAGTGCTGATCAAGCTCACCGCGAGCGGACTGTGCCACTCCGACTACCACCTGGTGACCGGGGACATCCCGGTCGGGCTGCCGTACGTCGGCGGTCACGAGGGTGCCGGCGTGATCGCCGAGGTCGGGCCGGGCGTCACCGACGTAGCGGTGGGCGACTCGGTGGTGTTGAGCTTTCTCCCCGCTTGCGGCAAGTGTTCGCACTGCGCGCGCGGCATGACCAACCTCTGCGACTTGGGGGCCCAGATCATCCAGGGTCCCCAGCTTGACGGCACCTACCGCTTCCATGCCAAGGGCAAAGACCTCGGACAGATGTGTCTGCTGGGCACATTCTCGGAATACACGGTGGTGCCGATGGCCTCAGTGGTCAAGGTCGACCCCGACACACCACTGGAGAAGGCCGCGGTGATCGGCTGCAGTGTGCCAACCGGATTCGGCAGCATGGTCAACACCGCCGGTGTGCGTCCCGGTGATGCGGTCGTCATCATGGGTGTGGGCGGGATCGGCGCCAACGCCGTGCAGGGCGCGAAGGTCGCGGGCGCGCGGCACATCGTCGCCATCGACCCGGTGGAGTTCAAGCGCGATCAGGCGAAGATCTTCGGCGCAACCCACAGCGTGCCTGATGTTCCGTCCGCACTCGCACTCATCACCGACTTGACCCGCGGAGTGATGGCGGACGCGTGCGTCATCACGACTGACGTTGCCGAAAGCAACTACGTAGCCGAGGCTTTGAGTCTGGTCGGCCGACGCGGCAAGGTAATTGTCACCGCGATCGGGCATCCCACCGAACTGACCATCGGTGGCTCGCTGTTCGAGCTGACCCTTTATGAGAAGTCCATCCACGGATCACTGTTCGGCTCTTCCAACCCGCGGCACGACATTCCGCGTTACCTGGAGATGTACAAGCTGGGTGAGATCAAGCTCGACGAACTGGTCACCCGGGAGTACACCCTCGACGAGATCAACAAGGGCTACGACGACATGCTCGAAGGCCGCAACATCCGCGGCGTCATCCGGTTCTAATCGCCGCGCGCGAGTACCGTCCGCTACGCCTCTGCCTCGGCGCGGCGACCGTCTGAAATCAGTTCGGCTGGCCGTAGACGGCCACCACGACGGAGCGGTCGAGGCTGTTGGCCGACCAGACCCCTATCGCGCTGTTGGCGCAGTCGGACATGATCGCCATGTAGGCCGGGTTGTAATACCACTGGTTGATCACGTCGAGGTTGTTGATGGCCAGCGCCGGGTTGATGGCTACCGTCTCGAAGACCTTGCCCCGGAAACCGGCTGCCTCAGCACGGCTTTGGACGGTCGAGCCGTCGGAGCCGATGTCGCCGTCGAGGGCGCGGTTGTTCATGACGTCGTCGGTGTGCCACTGGGCGGCCAGGGTCAGCGCCGGGTTCTTCTTGATGTTGGTGGTGCATCCGGCCTGGTGCTGGACGGTGTAGACGTTGGCGACGACGCCGTTGTTGAGCCGGGTGTTGTCGGCGTGGGCGCCCGGCGCGGTCACGATGCCGGCGCACAACACCGCAGTCCCCACCGAGGCGAACCGAAACATGAACCGTGGCATACCAACTCCTACTGTCCCGGCGAGCCCGTGTAGTGCGCGGCGGACTGGCGCAGCTGCCAGATCATCGCCGGGCACAGCTCGTTGGCCGCCTGGTTGATCAGGTACACGCCCTGGTAGTCGTCGCTGGTGTTGAAGTCGGCTGTCGTCTCGGCGACGAGTTGGCGGTAGTTCTCGCCCCGGCCGATCTTGTCGCAGACGGAGTACCCGTACGCCAGCGCGGCGTCGGCATTGGGGAAGTTGTATCCCGGCCGGACCGTGACGTTCACCAGGTAGGCGACGCTGTCGGCCGCAGCGGGCGGCGCGGTGGTGATGCCGCCCAGTGCGACAGCGGCACCCACGCCGCCGAGGATCAAGATCCGGGCGGCAACAGCATCGACTGCCATGTGTTGTCCTGATTCGTAGGTTGGTTCAGTTCGGATTGATCGTATAGCCGGCCGTTGGCCCCGAGGTAGGTTCCGGTCGCGGGGTCGTACTCGCCGGACCCGATCAGAGCCGGCGGGGGAGGCGCTGTCGGCATGTTCAGATCGGGTGAACGTGGTGATCCCGGCGGTAATTGGGGGATGTCCTGACCCGACAACGTGGCGTTGGGGTCGCCCTTCCAGTTTTCGCCATCGTTGAGCGGAATGTACTGCTCGTTGCTCTCGCACATCTTCACCGTCGGTGCGCGCTTGCCGGGGACGGTCTCGCAGGGGATGTTTCGGGCGCCGCGGACATTGAACTGCGAGTCCTGGGGGGTGCGGCAGTACAGGTCACCGGCGGCCCGGTCGGGGTAGTCGACCAGGTTGGGGATGCGGGCCTGCTGAGCCGGCAGGAAGCCGGTGGTGCAGGCCGGTGGGAGGTTGACGTTCAGGTTGAACGACAGGTACTCGCCCTTGTAGCCCTGCTTGGTGTTGGCGTTTGCCACGAAGGTGCCCTGCCCTACGGCCACCGCCTGCGGCAGGACCACCAGTAGCTGTTCGATGGGATCGCGATAGTCGATCCCCACCTGGCCGACGTTGCCGAGGTTGGCCATCAGCACCGGCAGGGTGGGCCTGAGCCGCTCGATGAGGTTGCGGGCCTCGCCGGAGGCGATGATGATGCCTTCCTGGTCGATGAAGCCGGCCACCGAGTCGTTGTTGTTCTGCAGATCGCTGGTCACCGTCGCCAGATGCGAGGCCCAGGCTTGAATGGCCGCCGCCGATTGCGTCTGGGAGTCCAGTACCGGCTTGGAGTTGTCGATCAGGTTGACCAGCGCGTCGAGATTGGTGTGCGCA
Source organism: uncultured Actinomycetota bacterium (assembly GCA_963753095.1). GTDB lineage: Bacteria > Actinomycetota > Actinomycetes > Mycobacteriales > Mycobacteriaceae > Mycobacterium. Next base: position 148,322 of record CAVWBC010000009.1, on the reverse strand, counting down.
TCGATGGCCAGGTTCGTCGAGCCCCGGACGATGTTGGACAGTTGCGGTCCCAGACCGCCGACCGCAATGTACGCCTCGTCGATCGCGGTCTTGAGGTTGTCGCGCGGAATCGCCTCCAGGCCGGTGTTCGCCGAGTCGAGCAGAGCGTTGATGTCCGGCGGCACCGAGGTCTCCGACTGCGGGATCACGTCACCGTCTTTCAGCGGCCGCGACGTGCCGTTGCGCGGCACCAGGTCGACGTACTGCTCGCCGATCGCGGACTGGCTGTGCACCTCGGCCTTCAGGTCCGACGGGATGTCGATACCCGACTTCAGCGAAAGCACCGCCTCCACACCGGTGTTCGTCAACTTCACCGTCTGCACCCGACCGACCTCGACACCGCGGTAGGTGACGTTGCCGGTGCCGTACAGGCCGCCACTCTCGGGCAGCTGCATCGTCACGCTGTAGCGGCCGATGCCGAACATCTTCGCGGGCAGCTTGAGGAACTGCAGGCTCATCACCGCGATCGCGGTCAGAGCGATGAAGGTGAAGATGGAGAACTGGATCAACATCCGCCGGTTGAAGTGCATGCTAGGGCCCCTGATCGAAGCTGTAGGGGATCACCAGTGGGTTGGCCTTGGTGTACGGGCTGGGGAACTGGCCGATGGTGCGGCCCCATTGCATCTCCAGCTCGGTGAGGTTGCCTTCCCAACGCGTCCCGGTGAAGATGCCCTGGTCGATGCGGCTCAGCGTGAGATCGATGATCGCGGTCATGTTCGCGTAATCGCCACGCTGCCACTTCTCGATGGTCTCGTTGGGGAACGGGAACGTCAGGATCAGGCTCAGCGCGCGCGTCATGGCCGGCCCGGCATTGGCCAGCGATTCCAGCACCGGCCCAATGTCTTTGAGCTCTTTGACCAGACTGGATTTGCTCGCATCGACCGTGCTGATGACGCGCTCACCGAACCTGCCGAGCTGATCCGCTGCCTCGGCGAGGTTCTCGCGCTCGTCGTTCAGCACGGCCAGCGCCTCGGGAACCGTCTTGAGCGCCTTGTCCAGCGCCGGCTGGTTGGCCGCGAACGTACCGGTCACCTTGTTCAGGCTCTCGGTCGCCGCGATGATGTCGTCGGTCTGGCCGTTGAAGTTGGCGGTGAACTTGTCCAGCTCGCTGATCATGCTGCGCAGGTCCTGCTCGCGGCCGCGGAACGCGGTACTGAACGCCTCGGTGATGTCCTGAACCTGGCCCAGGCCACCACCGTTGAGCACTGTGGACACCGCGGCGAGGGTCTGTTCGACGGTGGGGTAGGACGCTGAGTGCGACAGCGGGATGAGCGAACCCTCGTGCAGGCGGCCTTGGGGTTTCGCGTCGGTGGGCGCCGCCAACTCGATGTGCTGGGAACCCAGGATGCTCGTCAAACCGATCTTCGCGGTGGCGTTCTCGGGCAGCTTCACGCTGCCCTCCAGGCGCATGGTGACCAGCGCATGCCAGTCCTGCAACTCGATCTTGGTGATGTGGCCCACCGTGGCGTCGCCGACGCGCACCCGGGAGTTGGGCTGAATGTTGTTGATATCGGGCATCTGTGCCTGGACTTCGAACGACCCGGGCCCGTCGCCCGTGGTGCCGGGCAGCGGCAGCGAGTTCAGTCCCTGCCAGTTCTTCAGGTTGCCGCAACCCGATGACCCGGCGGCCATCGCGAGGACCAGTGCGACGGTGGCCGCCGTGCGGTGCCAGCGGCGGGGCATCATGATCCACCGCCCGGCCGGGGGAGTCATCATTCCGGTCAGTCCGGCGTCCGGGTTGGTCTCCACCGTCGGCGCCGTCTCGGCCGCCAGTGGAGCGTCGGGGAGTGGTGCGGGTGCGGCCGCCGGTGCCGGTCCATTCGCGGGTGCCGGGGGTACGAAGTCGGGGCGCATCCAGTCCTCGCTGAAGGTGATCTCGTTGGGCCGGGCCTGTGCCCCGACGAAGAGGTCCTCACCGATGGGCGGGAAGTTGTACTGCCGGTTCTTGATGATCGGCGCCAGGTACTGCACGCACAGCTTGGACGACTGCTCAGCGTTGAGCCGGGAGGCGGCCTGGATGGCGCCGCACAGGAACGAGATCGGGTTGGCGAAGTTGTTGACCGCCAGCGCGCCGGTGAATGCGCCGTTGGACGCCTCGTAGATGTTGTTGAAGTTCTGGACCGTCGAGGGGGCGACGTGCAGCGTCTGCTTGATGTCGTCGAGGCTCTCGTTGAGTGCCGTACTGATGGAGGCGAGTTTGTCGGCGGTGGTGCCGATGGTCTCGCCGTTCTCGTCGACGAACGTCTTGACGTCGCGGATGACAGAGTTCATGTCGGCGAAGGTGTCGCCGATCTTGCCGGGGTCGCTGGCCAGCACCCCGGTCACGTCGGCCAGGTTGTAGTTGAGCTGAGTCAGCAGGTCGCTGCTGCCGCGCAGCGCGGTCACCAGGATCGACAGGTTCTTCAATGTGGAGAAGATGTCCCCGCTGTGGTCGCCGAGCACCGACATCGCCTGCCCGAGTTTGGTGATGGTCTCGCGGATGTTTCCGCCCTGGCCGCGCAGGTTGTCCGCCGCGGTGTTGATGAACGCGCCCAGCGTGCTGACCCCGCCCGGTGCTGTCGGTTTAAGCAGTTCGGTGAGGCGCTGCAGCTGCACCCGCACCTGGTCCCACTCGACGGGCACCACGGTGCGTTTGCGCGGGATGACCGCACCGTCGGCCATGGTGGGCCCGCCGGTGTAGGCCGGCGTCAGCTGGATGGCCCGGCCGGTCACCAGCATCGGGGACAGGATCGCGGCCTTGGCGTCCGCGGGCACCTTGAACTTGCGGTCGAACCAGAACGAGACCTTCACGCCGTCGGGCTGGGGTTCGACCTTCTCCACCTGGCCGACCGGCACGCCGAGGATGCGGACGTCGTCGCCGGGGAACAACGCGGTGCTGTTCTCGAAGTAGCCGACCACCTCGGTGCGGTCGGCGTGGCTGACGGCCCGCACCGCCATCAGCACACCGGCGACCAGGATCAGCGCAAGCACCGCGCCGAGGGCGGTCCGAGACTTCCGCAGTGTGGTCATCGCGAACCTCCGGCCGGGGCGTCGGCGGGCTGTTCACCCGGTGCCGGCACGAAGAACGGGGCCGGCGTGGGTTCGGGAATCGAGGCGATCGCCGGCGGCGACACAGCCGGCGGGCCCGGCGGCGGACCGCCGGGCGGCGGAGCGGGCAGCGGCTCCCGGTAGGGGTAGCAGCCGGTGGGGCCGGGCAGTGCCAGTCCGGGCGGACCGCAGCCCTGGTCGCCCGGGTTACCGGTGATGGCGTCGGGCAGCGTCAAGTTTGGTTCGCCGCCCTGGCCGGTCCGCGGGTAGGGCACCGGCAGGGCCGGCGTGCCGGACTGGCCGATCTGGGGGTCGGTACGCAGCGACGGCAACAGGGTCGCGGGGTCGACACCCAGGTCGGAGAACGCCGCGTCGATGAACGGCTGGACGAACTGGCCGGGGAACAGGTTGACGACGTAGGCCTTGAAGAACGGGCCCGACGACACCGACTCGCCCAGCGACATGGCGTAGCTGTTGAGCCGCTTCACCGCGTCCTGCACCTTCGCCTTACGGTCGTCGACGATCGTCAGCACCCCGTTGAGCTTCTCCAGCGCCGGCTTCAAGGTCGCACGGTTGTCGGCGATGAACGCCTTCAGCTGCTGGGAGACCGCGGAGATGTTGCGCCAGATGTGGTCGAGGGCAGCGCTCTGCTGGTTCAGCGCGATCAGCAGGGAGTTGGTCTGCCGGACCAGTTGGACGATCTGGTCGGTGCGCTTGGCCAGCACGTCGGTGGTCTTGGCGGCGTTGTCCAGCAGGTTGCGCAGCTGCGCGTCCTGTTTGTTGAGCGTGTCGGAGAAGCGGGCCACGCCGGCCACCGCGTTGCGCAGATCCGGCGGGGTGTCGGCGAAGGTCTGCGCCAAAGTGCCCAGGGATTGTGACAGCTGGTCGGTGTCGAGCCCGCTGATGGTGGTGGTCAGATCCCCGATCGCGTCGGGCAGTTGGTAGGGCGAGGTGGTGCGGTCCATCGGGATCGGACCTTTCAACGGCCCGTCGCCCGCCGGGGTGACATCCAGCATCTTGGTACCCAGCAGGCCCTTGGTCTTGATCGCCGCGGCGGTGCGCTCGCCGAGGTGCACGTCGCCCTTGATCCGGAACTTCACCAGCACCTTCGGGCCATCGAGTTCGATGGAAGACACCTTGCCCACCGGCAGGCCCGACACCTCGACCCCGGCGCCGGTGAACAACCCGCCCGCGTCGGCGAAGTAGGCCGAATAGTTCTGGCCCGGGTTGAGGAACGGCAGTTTCTGCCAGTTCAGGGCGCCCATCACTATCCCGGCGATGACGACGGCGCCGACGATGCCCAGGACCACCGGATTGCGTTCGGAGAAGGATTTCATTTCGGCGTGCACCGCCCCGTGTCCTGGCCGGCCACCTTGACGTAAACGGGTTGTCCGCCTTTGCCGTTCAGCTTCAGGACGGCATCGCACAGATAGAAGCTGAAGAAGTCGCCGTACATGCCCTGGCGGCCCAGCGCCCGGTACTTGTCCGGCAGCGTGTCGAGCAGCTTCTCCAGGTACTCGTGGTCGGCCACCGCGATCGACGACACCCGATCGGTCTCGTGAACCACCTTCTGGAACGGCCCGCGCGCCTGCGTCAGCAGGTCGGCCACCGTGGCGGCCGCCGCGCTGGTGTGGTTGACAGCGTTGGCGATATCGGTCTTTCGGGCGTTGAGGCCGTCGATGAGCCCGGACAGATTCGTCACCGCCTTGTCGAGTTGGGCGCTCTGTCCGCCGAGGGAGCCGAGCACGGTGTTCAGGTTGGTGACGACCTCACTGATCAACTGATCGCGGTCGGCGAGGGTGTTGGTCAGCACCGCGGCCTGGTTCAAGAACGACCCGATGGTCGGGCCCTGGCCTTCGAAGGCCTGGTTCAACTGGCCGCTCAACGCGTTGACCTGCTCCGGGCTGAGCACGCGGAACAGTGGCTTGAAACCGCCGATCACCGAGTCCAGGTCCAGCGCGGGGGCGGTGCGGTTCAGCGGGATCGTCTGGCCGGGCTGCATGCGCTTGAGTCCGCCGGCGCCCTCCTCGAGGGCCAGGAAACGACCGCCGATGACGTTGTCGTAGCGGATCACCGCACGGGTGCCCTCGGTGAGGTTCACGTCGTCTCTCGCCGAGAACTCCACGCGCACCGTGGCGTCCCGGTTGATCACGATGTCCTCGACCCTGCCGACCTCGACGCCGGCGATGCGCACGAAGTCACCGGACTTGAGGCCGGTGACGTTGGTGAACTGGGCGTTGTAGTTCTTGCCGTCGGAGAACCGGAACTGGGCGAAGACCGCCAGAAGCGCGAAAGCGCCCAGCCCGCAGATCGTGAGGAAGACAGCGAGGCGCCACACGGTAGCCCTCAAGTTGTCTCTCACGACTGCTGCTCCTCTCGTTGCTCGGTCATCACGGTGGTGGTGGCGGTCCCGGCGGTGGTGCCGGCGGGACGCCGGGCCAGAGTGGAACCCCGCCGGGCCCGTACCACGCTGCGCCGTAGGGCGGCATCCCCGGGCCCATGTCCGGGCCGGGCGCGGGCCCGGGCAGGCACTGGCGGATGCTGGCCGGTTGCGGCACCGCGCGGGTGGCCGGGAACCAGTCGCCCCAACACGGATGTCCGAGACCGGGATTGGGCCGCATGTCCAGGCCGGTGCCCCAGCCGGTGTTGGTGACCAGCTGGCGCACCGGGAAGTTCTTGGTGGGATCGGGCATCGATCCGCAGCCCGGCTTACCGCCCGGGCCGCCCTTGGCCGCGACGATCGGCAGGTTGTCCGGGTACTGGTACGGATCGTTGCCCAGCAGCAGGGCCACGTCGAAGTTGGCCGACTTGCCGTCCTTGCCACCCCAGATGTTGTAGGCGTCGCCGGTGGTCAGTATCCAGTTCGCGCCCTGCAACCAGCAGGTGTAGACCGGGTTGTACTTCATCAGCAGGTCGGCCGTCGGCTGCAGCAGGTTGACGGCGCGAACCAGCGGCGCCTCGGTGGCCTCGAGCAGTTGCCGGGCGGAATCGGAGAAGCCGATCGTGTTGAGCAGCAACGCATCCAGCTGCGTCGCGCGACTGGCGATGGTGGAACTCACGGTGCTGCCGGCGTTGAGGATCGTGACGATGTCGGGTGCGGCGGCGGCGTAGGTGTCGTTGAAGCTCTTGAACGAGCGCCAGTCCTCGCGGATGGTGTCGTTGCGGTCGTTGAGGACCTTGAGCACCTGGTTGAGGTCGGTGGTGGCCTCGCCCATGCGTGGGCCCTGTCCGCGCACGCCTTCGGCAATGGCGGTCAGCACCGCGTTCAGCTTCGCCGGGTCCACCTTGTTCAAGAGGTTCACCACGTTCTCGAAGACCGTGTTGACCTCGGTGGTCACGTTGCGCGACGTCAACACCGCGTTGGCGGCCAGCCGCTGCGGGCTGGGGTCGGACGGATAGACCAGGTCGACGTACTTCGCGCCGAACGCGGTGGTGGACTTGATCTGTGCGCCGACGTTCGCCGGAATGTAGCGAATCTGGTCCGGATTGATCTCCAAGCGGAGACTGGCGGGACCCTGTCCGCCGCTGACCCCGCCGACCCGGCCGACCTGCACGCCGCGCATCTTGACCTTGGCTCCCGTCTCCATGACGAGCCCGGAGCGATCCGCGGTGAGGCTTACCGGCACATAGGACCTGAAGGTGCCCGCGAACAGGGACGCGGTCACGAAGAAGAACACACCGATCGCGAACAGAAGGATGACCGTCCACCACGCGTCACGCAGCTTCTCTTCACCGGGCCGGGGTTCCATCGCTACCCGGCCAGGTTGAAGTTGCCGGACTGGCCGTAGACAGCCAGGGAGATCATGACGATTTCGACCGCGGCGACGACCATAGAGGTGCGTACCGCACGACCGACCGCCTCGCCCACGCCCGCCGGGCCGCCCTTCGCGGTGTATCCGTAAAAGGTGTGCACGAGCATGATGACGACGGTCATCGCGACCGACTGGAAGAACGACCAGATCACGTCGGTGGGGTTGAGGAAGGTGTTGAAGTAGTGGTCGTAGACGCCGGCGCCCTGACCGTAGATGGCGACGGTGCCGGTGCGCGCGGCCAGAAACGCCATCATGACCGCGATGCAGTACAGCGGGATCACGACGACCACCCCGGCCAGCACCCGGGTGGCGGCCAGGTAGGTGATGGAACGGATCCCGATGACCTCGAGGGCGTCGATCTCCTCGTTGATCCGCATCGCACCGATCTGGGCCGTCGCGCCGGCGCCGATGGTGGCCGACAGGGCGACCGACACGGTTCCGGGGACGATGAGCCGGACGTTGAAGAACGCCGACGCGAAGCCGGTGAGGGCCTCGAAGCCGACCGATGCCAGCTGGTTGTAGCCCTGGACCGCGACCAGAGCGCCGGTCGTCATCGTGAGGAACCCGACGATCGCGACGGTTCCGCCCACCACGGCCAGCGCGCCGGCACCGAGGCCCATCTGGGCGATCAGCCGGAGCACCTCTTTGGGGTAGCGCCGCACCGCGTCGGGGATCGCGCCCAGGGTCTTGGCGTAGAAGCGGGTCTGCGATCCGATGCGCTTCCAGCCGTCGACGAAGCCCTGGACGGTGTTCTGCAGCCGGGGGTGCAGCCTGCTGGGGTTGGCGATGCTCATCGGTGCGGCGCTCATCGGTTCGGCCTCACGTCACCGTGAACTGGATGCCGACGGCCGTCACGATGACGTTGATCGCGAACAGCACCATGAAGGTGAACACCACGGTCTCGTTCACGGCGTTGCCGACGCCGGCCGGGCCGCCACCGACCGAGATGCCCTTGTAACAGGCGATCAGACCGGCGGCGAGGCCGAAAAGCGTTGCCTTGGTGAGTGAGACGACGACGTCGCCGACGCCCGTCAGCAGCGTCAGGCCGGCGGCGAACGCGCCCGGTGAGACGTGCTGGACGTAAACACAGAAGATGTAGGCACCGGCCAGCCCGGCCAGGATCACCGTCGCCGAGAGAGCCAGCGCCACCGTGGTCGCCGCGAGCACGCGGGGGACGACGAGCGCCTGGATGGGGTTGATGCCCATCACCCGCAGCGCGTCGAGCTCTTCACGGATGGTGCGGGCGCCCAGGTCGGCACACATCGCGGTGGCGCCGGCGCCAGACACCACCAGCACCGTCACGATCGGGCCGATCTGGTTCACGGTGCCGACCGCGGCACCCGTCCCGGAGAAGTCCGCCGCGCCGAACTCCCCGAGCAGGATGTTGAAGGTGAAGACCAGCAGCACCGAGTAGGGCAGCGTCAACATCAGGGCCGGCAGCACCGACACCCTCGCCACGAACCAGGTCTGCAGCAGGTACTCGCGCCAGGCGAACGGCGGCTTGAAGATGAGCACCAACGTGTCCAGCGACATGCCGATGAAGCCCCCGAAGGCCCGCACGGGCTTCGTCAGGAGGTGCGAGGTGCTCAAGTCCTACTCCCCGAAAGTGGTTTCGGCAAAGAGTGGCACAGATGTATTGCCTTGTTGCTCGTTACCAGCATGTCGGCGCAAGAACCCACGACGGACGGCGCCGAAACTGTCGGCGGCCCGGGTTCAGCGATGACGACCGGCGGCATGGCGGAACGCTATCCTGTCCGTCACTCTGGTTGCTGCTCCTCAATGGGGGCTATTTCCTACCCCGAAAGAGCTAACGGGCGATGAAGGACCTCAGCCGGTGACGTCGCGGCCCAACGCGATCCGGGCGATGCTCCACAACTGCACCTCGTTGGCTCCCTCGTAGATCTCGCCGACCTTGCTGTCGCGCCAGATCGACTCGAGGTGGTTGACCATCCCGTCGGCGGTGAGTTGACGCACGAACCCGTACCCGCCGTGAACCTGGATGGCGTCGCGTGCGACATCGACCGCCGCCCGGCTGCCGGTCACCTTCGCCATCGCCCCCTCGGGCTCCGGCGACCCGTGAATGTCTGCCTTGCGGGCCGCCTTCTGATAGAGCGACCGGGCGGACTCCAGGGCGATGGCGTGCTCGGCGAACCGGAACTGCCAGTGCTGAAACGCCCCGAGCTTGGACCCGAACGCGCTCCGGGTCCGCATGTGCGACACGGCGTGGTCGAATGCGCACTGGCCCATCCCGACTCCCATGGCGCCCACACCGATCCGGCCCAGCGCGAGACTCCGCAGCGCTGCCGGCAACCCCCGGCCGGGCACTGCGATCACGTGGCTCTCGGGGACGAAGACGTCGGTGAACTCGACGTCGGAGGTCAGCTGTAACCGGTTGCCCATCTTCAGATCCGGCTCGCCGACCGTCACGCCGTCGGCGTGCATGTCCACCAACAGCATCGCCTGGCCCTCGCCCGCTACGCACAGCACCGTCATGATGTCGGCGGCACACGAGTTGGTGATCCAGCGCTTGTGCCCGGTGAGCCGGTAGCCGCCCGTCACCGGCTCGGCCGTCGTGCGCATGGCCGCGGCCGACAGGTCGGTACTGGCATCGGGCTCACTGGTGGCGAACGAGCCGACGATCTCGCCGCGGATCAGCCGTGGCAGGAACTCACCGCGGATGTGCGGCGGGGCGGCGTCCAGGGTTCGGCCCACCAGCAGGGCCTGACCGTCGTAGAGAGCGGATGCGACACCGGGCGCGAAGTAGGCCAGCTCTTCCAGCACGGTGGCCGCCGCGAGCATCGGGAACATCAGACCGCGGCCGCCGACGTCGGCGGGGAACGGCACGCCGTAGAGGCCGGCGTCGGCGATCTCGGTCATGATGTCGCGGGGAAACACCGCCGACGATTCGGTCGCGCCGTTCAGTTCCGCCGCGCGCGGCCGCAGCACCCGTTCGGCGAAGTCCCGGGCCTCGCGGCGGATCGCGACGGTCTCGTCGGGCAGCAGCAGATCGTCGCTCAACTGATCCGAGGTCCTCGTGAGGCCGTCCAGCGACGACCTTGGCATGGCAGACAGCACGAGACTCCTCGTCGGTTGGGCATCGCCGCGCACTCGCGGCAGCAGGGAAATCCAACCCGGCGCGCGACCGCCGGTGAAGAACCCGCTGGGGATGTTTCGTTGACCCGATGGGGATAGCAGGTCCGCTGACCTGCGGGAGTACCCTTGTGGCGTGCATCACAAGGATGCGTCGCCTCTGGGCACGTCAGGGGCGGCGGAGGACGAGCGCCTGCGCGCCGTTCTCGATGGGCTGAGGTCCATCGCCGACCCCGACGATCCGCACTGGCGGCCGCGCTCGGGCGACGCCCGGGCGATCGTCGACGGTGCCTGGTCGGCCCTCGTCGAGGTGCTCGACGACACCCCGCATGCGGGCGCGGTGCTGGACATGTTGCGCCGGCTGACCATCGCCGATGAGGCGCTGGTGCGAGCCGCCAGCGCGCCCCGGCAAATCGGTGAGGCACTCGCGCGCCTGGAATCGGCATCCCCCACGATGGCCGAACTGGTCACGCTGGGTCCGCAGCTGGTCGGCCGTCTCGGCTTCGACCGCGCCATCTTCTCCGAAGTCGTCGACGGCGTCTGGATCTCCCGAGCGGTCTACATCGCCGACGATCCGCAGTGGGCCGACGAGATCAACCGGGTCGGGCAGGACCAGCCGCAGCCATTGGTGCCCGGCCTGCACGAGACCGAGATCGTGCGCCGTCGCGAGGCCATGGTCGTCACCGATGTCCAGACCGACACCCGGGTGCACCGGCCGATCGCCGATGCGTCCCGATCGCAGTCCTACGTCGCCGCCCCGATCATCTCGGGTAACACGGTCGTCGGACTGTTGCACGGTGACTGCTATCTGCAGGGCCGTCCCACCACCGCGTCGGACTGCGAGACCCTCGCCGCCTACGCCAAGGGGCTGCAGCTCGCACTCAGTAGGGCGCGGGCCGCCGAGGGCCTGGAGGCCATCGGCTCGGCGCTGCGGATCGCGGCGAACGACTGCTCGGACCGGGTGGAGGCCGTACGGGAGTTCTCGCTGCAGCCGCCGTCGTTGAACGCGATGTCCGGCGGCGGTATTCCCTTGGCGACCCGGGTGACCAGGCGCGCCGTGCGTTCCGTGCGGGATGTGTTGACCGCCCGGGAGATTCAGATTCTCGAGCTGATGGCCGAGGGCCGGAGCAATGCCGCCATCGCGACACAGCTGGTGATCTCCGAAGGCACCGTCAAGCAACACGTCAAGCACATCCTGCGCAAGCTGCGCGCCGGAAACCGGGTGGAAGCGGTGTCGATGCTCTACCAGTCGGACGGCGCGTAGGCCGTCACGGCGTCAGTGCTCGCCGCCGTCGACGAAGTCCCAGTTGTGCTCCAGCCATTCCAGGTAGCGCTCGTCGGCCTGCGTGAGTGCACTGACCAGGATCGGCCGGTGCGTTCTGCGGCCCGGCGGATGCGGCGGGTGGACCGGCTGGTGCCACGCGTCGATGCCCTCGCGCACCCGCCAGTAGCGCTCCCACTGGCTGGGGTGGTTGGAGCGCCCGCGTCGCTCCGATACCGCAGAAAGGGAGCCGTCGGCTTCGAGGAACCACAGGTGCGAGTCGTTGTCGACCAGCAGCGGGCGGGCCCGAACCCCCTGCCGGGGAATGTGGTGGCGGGCCCAGTCGGCGAGGATCTGCAGGTCATCGCACGCCGCGTAGGGCGGGATGTCCGGCAGGAAGAACCATGCCGCTTCGAAAACTTCCGCCATCGCGTTCTCCTCGGCTCGGGCTTGACCACGGTAGCCCGCCGCACCGACATCACCGCTGAACCTGACGGCGTTGCCGCTCAGAACTGTGGCAGCCGGACCACCTGGACGAAGAAGTCGTCGATCTGGCGCACGGCGCTCATGAATGCGTCGAGGTCGACCGGCTTGGTGACGTAGGCGTTGGCGTGCAGTTTGTAGCTGCGCAGGATGTCCTCCTCGGCCGAGGAGGTGGTCAGCACCACCACCGGGATGTGGCACAGGTCGGCGTCGGACTTGATCTGCTCCAGCAGCTGACGGCCGTCGTACTTCGGCAGGTTCAGGTCGAGCAGGATCAGATCCGGGCGCGGGGCGTCCTGGAACTGGCCGCGGCGGTAGAGGTAGTCGAGGCCTTCCTCGCCGTCGTGGACCACGTGCAGGGTGTTGTTGAGTTTGTTGTGCTCGAAGGCTTCCCGGGTGATCAGCTCGTCGCCGGGGTCGTCCTCGATGAGCAGGACGTCGATCGCGCGACCGGGATCGGTCATGGGGCTGTTCCTTCCAGTAGGGCCTCGGGTGTCTCTGCCACCGCGACGGGCAGGGTGAAGCGGAACCGGGTTCCGCCGCTGTACTCGGTGTCGATCCAGATGGTGCCGCCGTGGTACTCGACGATCTTCTTGACCAGCGCCAGGCCGATGCCGGTCCCGGCGTAGGCATCACGCCCGTGTAGCCGCTGGAAGATCACGAAAACCTTGTCGACGAACTCGTCGGCGATACCGATACCGTTGTCGGACAGGGTGAACATCCACTGCCCGTCGTGTTCTCCGCCGGCCGGCTCGCATCCGATGCGGATGAGGGGTGCGACGTCGTCGCGGCGGAACTTGATCGCGTTGGCGATCAGGTTCTGCCACAGCATGATCAGCAACGTGCGGTCACCGGTGATCGGCGGCAGGGAGTCCGGCCGGTCGATCTGGGCCCCGGACTCCTCGATCGAGGTGGCGACGTTGGAGATCGCCTGCTCCAAGGTGTCGTCCAGGTCGACCCCGGTCTGGGTGGCGTTGAGCCGGCCCACCCGGGAGAACGTCAGCAGGTCGTTGATCAGGATCTGCATGCGCTTGGCGCCGTCGACGGCGAAGTCGATGTACTGGATCCCGCGTTCGTCGAGCTGGTCGCCGTAGCGTTTCTCCAGCAGTTGGCAGAACGAGGCCACCTTCCGCAGCGGCTCCTGCAAGTCGTGGGACGCGACGTAAGCGAACTGTTCGAGCTCGGCGTTGGAGCGCCGCAACTCTTCCGCCTGTTCGTCGAGCTGGGCCCGCGCCTCGCCGGCGGCGTCGAGCTCCTCGACGATGCGCCGTCGCATGTCCTCGACATCGGCGCTGATGGCGCGGATGTCCTTGGGTCCCTGCGGGACGATCTGCTCGCCGAAGTTGCCCTTGGTGATGCGTCGGCAGGCCTCGGCCAGCGCGGCAAGCGGCCGGGTGACCGCGCCTCGGACGAGGATCGCCAGCGCGAACGCGGCGACGACGAACGCGACGATCATGGCCGCCAGCACGCGGTCGCGCCAGGTTCGGGTGCGGTCGAGCTGGTCGACGGCCGTGGTGCGCGCCGTGCTCAGATGCTGGTTCTGGGCGTCGAACAGTGTTCGCAGTGAGTCGAATTGGGCCTTGCCGGCGTTGGTGGTGTCGCGGTTGACCACGCCGGGTGAGCCCGGGGTGACGGAGGCGATGAGCGGCTCGGCATATTGCGTCCGCCATTCGGCAGACGCCTTCTCGATGGCGTCGAGATCGGCGACCTGTTGGGGCCGGTCGCCGACGAGTCGCCGGATGTCTTGTGCGGCATCCTGTTCGGACCGCTGACCGTCGTAGTACGGGTCGAGGAACTGGCGGTCGGCGGCGATGACGTAGCCGCGGATCGCGGTCTCCTGGTCGCGCACCGCAGACTGCAGCTGATAGGCGGCCACCCTGGCTGGCTGGATGTCGTCGCCCAGTTGTCGCGACACCTCGTCGGTGCGGTCTTGGAGGGCCGCCCCGGCCAGTGCGCCGCCCATCACCACCACCCCCATGATGCACAGCACGAGATTCAGCCAGCCCTGCACGGTCAGAGCGGACCGGCGCTGGGCTGTCGGTGCGGTGCTCATCGCGGGGTCCGTTCCACCCGCAGGACCGCGATGTCGTCGGCGATGCCCCCGTGCGACTGGGCGCGCTGCTCGGCGGCGTTGATCAGCGCATCGACGAACTGCGCGCCGGGCAGGTTCGCCAGTGAGCGGGCCACCTCGAGCAGGCCGTCCTCGCCCAGGCGTTGCTCGCCGAGTCCGGAATGTCCTTCGAAAAGACCGTCGGTCAGCAGGAGCAGGCCTTGCCCCTCGGGCAGTTCCATCTCGTTCTGCGGCCACTGCTGCCCGCCCAGTCCGAGTGCGGGCCCGGCGGGCGGTTCGAGCCACTCCACGGTGCCGTGTCCGTGTAGCAGCATGCCGGGATGTCCGGCGCGGACCGCGGTGAAACCCAGGCCGTCGGGCCGAAGCGCCACACTGAGCACCGTCGCGAAGATTCCGGTGCCGGCCCGCTCGGCCCGCAAGACTTGCTCCAGGCGGCGCATCCTGTCGTTGCCCCGCAGTCCGGCGAAAGTCAGTGCGCGCCAAGCGATCCGCAGCGCCGCACCGAGGGCGGCTTCATCCGGCCCATGGCCGGCGACGTCACCCACCATGACGTGCACGGTGCCGTCGGGGGTTTGGACCACGTCGTAGAAGTCGCCGCCGAGCAGCGCATTCTCCCGGCTGGGGCGGTATTGGGTGACGATCTCCACGCCCGGGGCGTCATCGAGCAGGGGGGAGGGCAGCAGCGCGCGTTCCAGCCGCGCGTTCTCCTGGGCCCGCAGCTGGCTGGTGTAGAGGTCGACGGCGGTCAGCTCGGAGCGTTTGCGCTCGATGGCATACAACAGCGAACGGTGCAGCGTCTCGGGTTCGACGTGCCCCTTGACGAGGTAGTCCTGCGCGCCGGAGGCGACCGCCGAGACGCCGAAATGCTCGTCGTCGAGGCCGGTGAGCACGACGATCGGCAGGGTGGCATCGCGCTCGGCGATTCGGGCCACGGCGTCCATGCCGTTGGCATCGGGCAGGTTGAGGTCGAGCAGGACGCAGTCCGGCCGGTTGATCAGCAGTTCCTGCTCGGCGCTGCTGATCGAGGGGGCCCAGATCACCCGGATATCGGCGCCGGCGTCGGCGATGAGCTCTTCCACCAGGACGGCGTCGGCGCGGTCATCCTCGATGAGCAGCAGCGAAATCGGCCGGTGATTGGCCGGTCCGGTGCCGGCCACCGCCACCACTTGCGGGTCATAGGGGGCGCGCATGGGCCATCGATCCTTCGTCAGATCACATCGGCCGCGCTTTGACCATGGTGTGGGTGGACAACGTCATGACCCTACCGGCTGGGCTTGCCACGCCCAACCCGCTCGCGTCCTCAGCGCCGCGCGGATCCGGTCCTGGGTTGGCCGTCGGCGCCCTGGAGCAGGCAGATCACGGTGCTTGGGTAGGGATTGTTCGAGGTCCGGTCCTGCTCGGAATCGATCAGATAGGTGATCGTGAGGCCGCTGTCGCCGAGTGGTCGGCCGGTGTACTGGGCGAAGCCGGCGTCGCACTGTTGACTGGCCACGCCGGTGACCGCCGCGTCGACGGGCAAGGCCGCCCGCAGGTATGTCTCGGCCAGATGCGGTGCCGAACAGTCGACGACGGTGACGACGACCACGGCGGGATCGGTCGGCGGCGGCTCGGCCAGGCAGTCGCCGGCGTTCAGGTCGACCCACCGGTCCGTGCGCGACGCCGGTGTCGGCGGGGCGGGCGCGAGAGTGGTGGTCATCTCGGTCGGGGCAGCCGCGGTGGCCGTCGTGCTCGAGGGGGATGACGTCGGCGTCGCCGCTCTACCGGCACAGGCGGTCAGCAACGTCAGCGCGCACAGACCGGCGGCAAGGGCGCGCAATGTCTGCATCGACTTCCTCCTCGCGTGGTATCGCCGGTGATACCACCACTCGGTTCACATCATTGCGGGCGTTTACAACGCCGGTCATGCGGGTACCCGGGCGCTCACTTCGGTGTTTGAGCGCGACCCGACGAGTTCGAAGTCCAGAAGGGCATCACATGACCGCGTTTGCGACGCGTTACAACACCGCGACGATCGAGCAACTCGAGGTGTTCTACCGCGAAGCCGGTGACCCGGCCAATCCGACCTTGTTACTGCTGCACGGCTTCCCGTCAAGTTCGCACATGTTCCGCAACCTGATCAGTTCGCTCGCGGACTCGTACCATCTCGTGGCGCCGGATCACATCGGTTTCGGACGCTCGGCGATGCCGACGACCACGCAGTTCACCTACAGCTTCGACCGACTTACCGAGATCACCGAGGGCCTGATCGAGCACCTCGGGCTCGACCGGTTTGCCCTCTACATCCACGACTACGGCGCCCCCATCGGGCTGCGGATCGCTAGTCGGCGCCCAGACCGGATAACCGCACTGATCACCCAGAGCGGCAATGCCTATGTCGAAGGCTTCACCGCGTTCTGGGACGTACTGTTCGCTCACGCCAAGGACCGCGCGGCCAACGAGGACGCGGTGCGGGAGAAGTTCACCCCGGAGACCACTTACTGGCAGTACACCCACGGTGTGCCTGCGGACCGACTGAACCGAATAGCGCCTGAGGCATGGCAACTCGATCAGTTGGGGCTCGACCGGAAAGACAACGACGCCATCCAGCTGCAGTTGTTCTGGGACTACCAGTTCAATCTCGACGGCTATCCGGCGTTCCAAGAATACTTCCGGACCCATCAGCCGCCCCTGCTCGTCACGTGGGGCAGAAACGACGAAATCTTCGGCGCTGCAGGCGCGGAGGCGTTCCGTCGTGATTTCCCCGACGGCGAGTTCCACCTGCTCGATGCCGGCCATTTTGCGCTCGAAACCCACGGCGAGGAGATCAGCGGCTACATCAGGGACTTTCTCGCACGCAACGTTGCGGGTAGGGCTTGAAGGCGCGCACGTCTTCCTCACCGGCCGCAACCAGCAGAGCGTCGACAGCGCGGTCGCATCGATCGGCGATCGCGCGACGGGTGTCCGCGGGGACGTCACCGACAACGAGGATCTGGACACCATGGCCGCCACGGTTCCCATGCAGCGGCTCGGTCGACCCGACGAGATCGCTGTCGCGGTGGTTTTCCTGGCCTCTGATCACAGCAGCCATATGACCGGAGCCGAGCTCTTCGTCGATGGCGGGGAGGTCCAGCTCTAAGGGCCTGGTAGTGGGCGCGTGTTCGCCGACCCCCACGGCTTCCGGTGGTGTGGAACGGCGACCTGCCGGGCTGGGGTGTCTGGTGGAACGGCGGATTCATCCAGCTCTGATCCTCACGACGAACGGCCGTCCGGCTTCGGCGGGCGGCCGTTCGGTCACTCCAGACTGCTCTCGCGGCCGGCCAGGAACTCGAGCAGCCGGGGATCGGCGGAGGTGATGCGGTCGACCTCCTCGCCACCGTCGCAGCGGTACAGCCCCACAGTGACCGACCCGGGATGTCGGGCGATCACCACCCAGTGCGCCCCCGCGTCCTGCCAGCGTTGCAGCACCACAACCGGATCGTCGCCCATCTGACCATCATCGCGCGCAACGCCACGTCCGCCTGCCGGACATGACACGATCACCTCGCGCCGGAACCCGGCCGGACGAGGAGCCCCGAGCATGCATGTGACCAGTCGCGGCACCGGAGGCCCGCCGTTGTTCCTCGTCCACGGTCTGGCGTGTGACGCCACGGATTGGCGCGCCCAAGTCGACTCCCTCGCGCCACGTACAACCGTCGCGACGTGCGACCTGCCCGGGCACGGATCGAGTCCGGGCACACCGGACGACTGCACGATCAACGCCTACGGCGCCGCGGTGGCGCAGGCCCTGGCAGACCTGGAGCTGCCGCCGGCGATCCTCGTCGGCCACAGCATGGGCTGCCGGGTTGTGCTGGCGGCGAACCGGGCGCGGCCCGGCGCCGTGGCCGGTCTGGTCTTCGTGGACGGCAGCCGGATCGGGGCGGGCGATCCCGAGGCCGCCGGACAGACGATGGCCGACGAACTCGTCGGCGACGGCTACCTGCGGTTCATGCGGCAGTTCTTCGAGTCGATGTTCGTCCCGTCCAGTGATCCCGCGGTGGCACACGCGATCATCGACCGTGCGCTGCGCTTCCCCGCGGCCCTTGGCAGGCCGCTACTGAGAAACCTGGCCACCTGGGACGCCGCCGAGATG
The DNA here is from genome assembly GCA_963753095.1 of uncultured Actinomycetota bacterium. GTDB lineage: Bacteria > Actinomycetota > Actinomycetes > Mycobacteriales > Mycobacteriaceae > Mycobacterium. The sequence continues at coordinate 130,431 of CAVWBC010000009.1, read as the reverse complement.
GAGGGCGCCCTCGACGCGGTCGATGTGCCGGTGCTCGCCATCCAGAGCACCACGATGGACACCGCCCGCGAACGGGTCTCGCTCACAACGGGATTGACCTCGCCGTGGATCGACCTGGTCCGCGCCCACATTCCACAGGCCGGCGTTGCGATGCTGGCCGGAACCAGCCACTATCCGCAGATCGAGCGGGCCGACGAAGTCAGCGCGATGATCGCCGAATTCGCGCTCAACGAGCAGACGTTCCCGCAGGAGGGTCTGACGCACGCATGAGGTTCGGGTTGCACGCGCTGGGTATCGGGGCGGGCGCTGAGCGTCCGGTGATCGAAGCCGTGGCCGCTGCCGCCGAGCAGCACGGGTTCGCCACGCTGTGGTCGGGCGAGCACGTCGTCATGGTCGACGAGTCGGCCTCGCGCTACCCCTACGCCGACGACGGCCGGATCGCCGTGCCGGCCGTCGCCGACTGGATCGATCCGATGATCGGGCTCTCGTTCGCCGCCGCGGCGACCTCGACGATCGGGATCGCCACCGGCGTGCTCCTGCTGCCCGAGCACAACCCGGTGATCGTGGCCAAGCAGGCCGCCAGCCTGGACCGCCTCAGCGGCGGCCGGTTCACCCTCGGTGTCGGGATCGGTTGGTCGCGTGAGGAATTCGACGCTCTCGGAGTTCCGTTCGCCCGCCGCGGCGCACGCACGGCCGAGTACGTTGCGGCGATGCGCACCCTGTGGCGCGACGACGTCGCGTCGTATTCCGGGGAGTTCGTCAGTTTCACCGATATCCGGGTGAATCCGAAGCCGCTGCAACGCAGCGGAATCCCGGTCCTGCTCGGCGGCAACAGCGACGCCGCGCTGCGGCGGGTCGCGCAATGGGGCGACGGGTGGTACGGCTTCAACCTGGTCGACTGTGAGGACGTCGCGGCCAAGCTGGACACCCTGCGGCGGCTGTGCGGCGAGGCCGGGCGTGACCGCGAAGAACTGCGGCTGGCCGTCGCGCTGCGCGACCCGCAGCCGGCCGACGCGAGGCGTTTGGCAGAGTTGGGAGTGGACGAACTCGTTCTGGTGGCCTCGCCGCCGGACGACGCGGCACAGGCGGGAGAGTGGGTCTCGAGACTCGCCGCAGACTGGCAGTGAGGGGGAACAGTGCACACCTGGCCGGCGGTCGCCGTCGCGGCGGTCTTCGTCTGGTTGGGCATGGTGCTGGCCATCTCATTCCTGGAGGCGCCCCTGAAGTTCCGCGCGCCGGGAGTGACGATCCAACTCGGTCTGGGCATCGGGCGGCTGGTGTTCCGCGCCCTCAACGCCTGCGAGGCGGTGCTGGCGGTGATCGCCCTGGTGGCGCTCGCCGTCGGCGGTGCGACGACCGGGGTGTGGGTCGCCGTCGTGGTGGCCGTGGTGGCGCTGGTCGTTCAGGTGGTGGCGGTGCGCCCGGCGCTGACGCGGCGCTCCGACGCGGTGCTGGCCGATGAACGCCAGGCGGAGTCCGGGCGCTCGCGGGCGCACTACTACTACGTTGGGTTTGAGGTCGTCAAAGTGGTGGGCCTGCTAATCGGCGGAGTCCTGCTGCTGAGCTCTTGATCCGTCTGGAGGATGGACGTCATGGAATCACTGTCGCTTCGTCAACTCGCCGATGAGCAACTCGAGGCCGCGCGCGCGGCGAACAGCGGCCGGGCCGCGCACACCGTGCACGGCGGCCACGACCACACCCTGCGGCAGACGCTGATCGCGTTGGCCGCCGGACATGATCTCAGTGATCACGAGAGTCCGGGGGAGACCACGCTGCAGGTCCTGCGGGGGAAGGTCCGGTTGAGCACCGCCGGCGAGACCTGGGAGGGCGCGGCGGGAGACTACCTGGTGATCCCCCGTGAGCGGCACGGTCTGCACGCCGAGGAGGACACCGTGGTGCTGCTGACCGTGCTGGCCGACAACCGTCCCGCTCAGTAGCGGTAGTCGGCGAGGTCGAGCGACCCCTGGCGGCGGCCGCCGTCGAGCATCAGCAATGCGGGCACCATCTCGCAGGTGACCAGCCCGTGTGTGCCGGTGACCTCGTCGACGACGTCGAAGCTGCGGGCGATGCTGTCGGGGGTGTCGACGATGATCGTCGTCACCGGCACCTGCCGCCCGAACTGAATCAGCTTGTCGCCGTGCGGTTCATGGTCACCGTGGAAGCCCCAGATGCCGCGCAGCACCGTCGCACCGCTGGCTGTGCCGGACTCCCAGAGCCGCCGCACCAAGGCGCGGTGGATCGGCACTCCGTCGTGCCGGGTGGCCTCGGAGGTGTAGACCATCAGTTTCTGGCGGACTTCCCGGCCGTTGGCGTCGACGGCGGGCAGCGCCGGCGGGCGGGCGATGAGCTTTCCGTCCCGTTTGCACACCACCACCCGCTCGACTGTGACCAGCGGGCGGTCCAGCAGCGCCTTCAGCCCGGGCAGCACCTGGCGCACCTGCGCGTTGCTTCCGACCGCGATGATCATCACGGGCACGTCGGCGTTGCGGCCGATGAAGTGCGCGCGGCGCCGTTCGCCGTGTGCGGTGCCGTCCACCCCGAGGAATACCGAGGCGCCGCCGAACTGGTGCCGGTGTAGCAGGTCGCACACCGCGTAGTAAGCCGGTGCGCCCTCGACCCGTCGCCGGCGCCCGACGTAGACGGTGAGTTTGACGGCGTCGCCGCCGTCGGGCAGTGGGGTGTCGGCCAGGTCGCCGGTCAGGAGCCGGGCGCGCTCCAAGGTGATCAGGCCGCGCGTCGTCACGCCGATGACATCGTCGAGCAGCGCCGTGATGGCAGCCTCGGTGTCGACGGCGGCGACCGCGACGGGCGGATCTTCGGACAGGGTGAGCGACTGGTCGCTGCGGATGATGTGGCGCGGGCCGAAGCTGGCGATACCGCGCAGCATCACACTGGTGGCGATGTTGCGGTCGGCGAACAGGTCGAGCATCGCCTCGGCCACGAACCGCGAGCCCACCCGCTGGCGTTCGCCGAAGTACGTGGTCAGCTTGAGGTACGTGTCGCTCACAGCATGCTCGCTATCCACTGGCCGGCCATCGCGGCGGCGATGCCGAGGACCACGCTGACCACCAGGTTGGCCAGTGCGGGCCGGATCTGTCGCTCCTCGGTCAGCCGCTGGGTCTCCAGCATCCAGGTCGAGAAGGTCGTGTAGGCGCCGACGAACGCGGTGCCGACCAGCAGCGCGAGCTGATGACTCAGGGCCAGCCCGGTGATGAAGCCCAGCAGCACCGCGCCGCTGATGTTGACGGACAGAGTTCCGAACGGGAACGCCCGCGCGGCGCGGCGCGCGACCGCGCGGTCCACCATGAACCGGGCCACCGACCCCAGTCCACCGATGACGAACACACCGGCCCACACGGCGACGTTCACACCCGCACCCGAACGCGCCGCACCATGGCCGTCGCGGCATAGACCGCCACCAGGCCCGCCGCGATGCTGCCCACGGTGTAGCCGGCCGCCAACCCGTAGTGGTGATTCTCGATCATCTTCACCGTCTCGACCTGCATCGTCGAGAACGTCGTCAGCCCACCGCACAAGCCGGTGCCCAGCATGGGCCGGCGATAGCTCGACACCGGCAGACGCTCGAGCAGCCGGGTGGTGAAGTAGCCCAGCAGGAATGCGCCCACGATGTTGACGATGAACGTCGCCCACGGCCACCGGGCCGGGTCGGACACCAGCGCGCTGGCCAACCCCGCGCGCGCAGCGGTGCCAATCGCACCACCGGCGAAGACGGCCGCCAGCTCGCGGTTGTCATGGCCGAACAACGGCTACCCCCTAAACCGTGAGTGATGACAAAGCCAACAAGGAGAAAGTATCGCCCGCGCCGGGGCAGAATTGGCGCCATGGCGGCTAATCCCCGCGCCGGTAAGCCGGCGCTCCCCGAGGACCTGATCGATGTGCCCCACCTCGTCACCGCGTATTACACGGTGATCCCCGACCCCGACGACGTCGCGCAGCAGGTGGTGTTCGGGACGTCGGGGCATCGCGGGTCGAGCCTGGACGGCGCGTTCAACGAGGCACACATCCTGGCCACCACCCAGGCCATCGTGGAGTACCGGAAGGCGCAGGGCACGACCGGGCCGCTGTTCATCGGCCGCGACACCCACGGTCTGTCCGAGCCGGCGTGGGTGTCGGCGCTGGAGGTACTGGCCGCCAATGACGTTGTCGCCATGATCGATTCGGCCGACCGCTACACGCCGACACCGGCCGTCAGCCACGCCATCCTGAGCTACAACCGCGGGCGGACCACCGATCTGGCCGACGGCATCGTCGTCACGCCGTCGCACAATCCCCCTCGTGACGGCGGCTTCAAGTACAACCCGCCCAACGGTGGTCCGGCCGACACCGACGCCACCGGCGCGATCGCCAAGCGGGCCAACGAGATCCTGCGCGGCGGCCTCAAGGACGTCAAGCGGGTGCCGCTGGCGCGCGCGCGGCAGACGGCGCAGCGCCACGACTACATGGACGCCTACGTCAGCGACCTGCCCAACGTCGTCGACATCCATGCCATCCGCGCCCAGACCATCCGCATCGGGGCCGACCCGCTGGGCGGGGCCAGCGTGGACTACTGGGGAGCCATCGCCGAGCGGCACAGTCTGGAGCTGACCGTCGTCAACCCGTTGGTGGATGCGACGTGGCGGTTCATGACGCTGGACACCGACGGCAAGATCCGGATGGACTGCAGTTCACCGAACGCGATGGCGTCGCTGATCGCCAAGATCGGCGACTACCAGATCGCCACCGGCAACGACGCCGACTCCGACCGGCACGGCATCGTCACCCCGGACGGCGGGCTGATGAACCCGAACCACTACCTGGCCGTGGCGATCGACTACCTGTACACGCACCGCCCGGACTGGCCCACCAGTGTGGCGGTCGGCAAGACCGCGGTCAGTTCGTCGATCATCGACCGGGTGGTGACGGGCCTGGGCCGCAAGCTCATCGAGGTCCCGGTCGGCTTCAAGTGGTTTGTCGACGGATTGCTCAGCGGCACAATCGGTTTCGGTGGTGAGGAGTCGGCGGGCGCGTCGTTCCTGCGTCGCGACGGATCGGTGTGGACCACCGACAAGGACGGCATCATCATGGCGCTGCTGGCCTCGGAGATCCTCGCGGTGACCGGCAAGACGCCCTCGCAGCGCTACGAGGAACTGGCCGACCAGTACGGCGCCCCGGTCTACGCCCGCGTCGATGCGCCCGCCAACCGCGAGCAGAAAGCCCGGCTGGCCAAACTGTCACCGGAGCAGGTCAGCGCCACCGAGCTGGCCGGTGAACCGATCACCGCCAAGCTGACCACCGCGCCGGGCAACGGCGCCGCGCTGGGCGGGCTGAAGGTGACCACCGCCGACGGGTGGTTCGCCGCGCGACCGTCGGGCACCGAGGACGTCTACAAGATCTACGCCGAGTCGTTCAAGGGTCCGGAGCACCTCGCGGAGGTGCAGGAAGCGGCGCGGGAAGTGGTGAATAAAGTCATCACGTGAGTTCCGTCGCGCAGGGTGACTGTTCGTCGGAGGCCGAGGCCCGGCTTCCGCCGGAGGTCTGGGTCCTGATCGCGTCGAATGCGGTCATCGCGCTGGGCTATGGGGTCGTCGCACCGGTGCTGCCGGCATTCGCCCGCCACTTCGGGGTGAGCATCAGCGCCGCGACGTTCGTGATCACCGCGTTCGCGATCATGCGACTGCTGTTCGCGCCGGTGTCGGGGGTGCTGGTGCAGCGGCTGGGGGAGCGGCGCATCTATGTCAGCGGCCTGCTCATCGTGGCCATCTCGACCGGGGCATGCGCCTTCGCCCACACGTACTGGCAGCTGCTGTTGTTCCGCTCGCTCGGCGGTGTCGGGTCGACGATGTTCTTCATCTCCGCGCTCGGGCTGATGATCCGGATCAGCCCGCACAATGCCCGCGGGAAGGTGGCGGGCATGTTCTCCAGCGCGTTCCTGGTGGGCTCGGTCGCCGGTCCGGTCGTCGGCAGCCTGACCGCCGGACTGGGTTTGAGTGCGCCATTCCTCATCTATGGGGGCGCACTGCTGGTGGCCGCGGCGGTGGTGTTCATCAACCTTCGGCATTCGTCGCTGGCCGCGCCCGCGGAGGAGAACGAGTTGACAGTGACGGTGCGGGTGGCGCTGCGCCACCGTGCTTATCGTGCGGCCCTGTTGTCGAATTTCGCCACCGGGTGGTCGGCGTTCGGGCTGCGCATCGCGCTCGTTCCGCTGTTCGTCACCGAGGTGCTCCATCGTGGCCCGGGGATGGCCGGTGCGGCGCTGGCCACGTTCGCCGCCGGCAACGTGTGCGCGGTGATCCCGTCCGGGCGGCTCTCCGACCGGACCGGCCGCCGGCCGCTGTTGATCGCCGGGCTCGCGGTGGCGGGGGTGTCGACGGCGGTGGTCGGCCTGGCGTCCTCGGTGCCACTGTTTCTGGTCGGGGCGTTTGTGGCCGGCGCGGCCTCCGGGGTGTTCAGTTCGCCGCAGCAGGCGGCGGTCGCCGACATCATCGGCAGCAAGGCGCGCGGCGGCACGGCGGTCGCGACGTTCCAGATGATGTCGGATTTCGGCTCGATCATCGGATCGTTCGGCGTCGGTCAGATCGCCCAGCATCTGTCGTTCGGGTGGGCGTTCGCCCTGAGCGGCCTGATCCTGCTGGTCGCCTCGGTGGGCTGGACGTTCGCCCCGGAGACGCGCGACGCCGCTCCGCTGGAGCACACGCCGGCCCGGCCGTTGGGCCCGGAGGCGGCGGGAGAGTTGCCCTAGTCGGGGGCATCCGGTCCGGGAAGGCATGCGCTTTCTGCCCGCCTCGGAGCGACACCCGATGCCTCATGCCTGAGTTGTTTGTCGGGTGTCGCTCGAAGGCGGGCAACAACAGCGATGCTTCCTGGCCCGTTTGCCAGCGGTTTTGAGGCGTGCGTGGCGGTGGTGTAACTTCGATGAGCACGACTTCAGGGGCTATGGCGCAGTTGGTAGCGCACCACACTGGCAGTGTGGGGGTCAGGGGTTCGAATCCCCTTAGCTCCACCAGGAAACGAGCAGTTTAGGGAGTTGGTCGCGGCCGGTTAGGATCGCGTAGGTTCTCAGAGAATCAATCCAAGACCTAACGCAGCATTTGACGAAGGCCACGATGTCCGAGGATCAGATCACCGACGTTCCACCAAATCACCTCTCCACTGATCCAAGCAGCCCTTTCTATAGCGAAGAGGTGCTCCGCCGCGACGTGGGTATTCGCTTTAATGGTGTCGAGAAAACCAATGTTCACGAATACAACGTGGCCGAGGGTTGGGTGCGTGTTGAAGTTCCCACCGCCAAGGATCGCCGCGGAAATCCTATGGTTATCAAGCTCAGCGGCACGGTTGAACCTTATTTCCGCCTAGCAAAATAGTGGGAGGCGGCGTGCACTCCTGAGCATCGGGCTGACCTTCCACACCAAATTGGTGTGAACTCGAACCTGCTCAATCCGCGGGATCTGATCGACGTTCCCAGCAATACGCAGGTGGTCAATGGAGTGCCTTGTCGGCCGTCTTCGCCGACAGCGTCAGGAGGCCATGATGCGGCACGGCGCACACGCCGCGCTGGCGTCGGCAGCGGGACGGTTTCGCCTCGGGGTTCCAAAAGGAAGTAAGTACCTCAGCGCGTTCGGGGAGATCCGTCCGCGAGGGTGAGGGCTGCGGTCAGGCTGGGTAGCAGGAGGTCGAGGCAGCGGTCGAGTTCGGTGGCGCCGTCGTAGGAGGCCAGGGCCGGCGCCAGGGCGCGCACTGGGGGAATTCGGTGATGGTCGAGTCGGTGCAGGCCGAGGCGCAGGACGTGGTCGGTTTCCTCGGGTCGCTCGACGACCTCTTGCAACTCGGTGATGACGTGGCCGTATAAGTAGGCGAACAGCACCCGATAGATGTGCAGCGCATCGTCGCCGGTGAACCCGGCGGAGGCAAGCAGCGCGAGGACGTCTTCAAGGTGCCTCAGATTCCGGGCGGACGCTGGCCGAGTGGGGTGGCCAACGGTCGAGTGACCAGCAGGGCCACCACGTTCGGGTGCGCCAGGGCCAACCGGCGGAAGTCGTGGGCGACGGTCCGCAGCTGGCCGGCCCAGTCCGGGTCGGCGGTGTCGACGGCGAGTTTTTCGAGGACGATCTCGGCGACCCCGTCGAGTACGGCGGCCTTGTTCGGCACGTGCCGGTAGATCACCGCCGGATCGCGGCCCACCGCTTCGCTGAGGCGGCGCATGGACAAGCTGTCCACCCCGTCGCGGTCGATGATCGCCCAACGCTGTCTGCAGGATCAGCGGCCGGTGACCTGGCCGTTGTTCGGTCCGCCAGACGCCGCCGATGGTTGCCATCACCGGAGGCCACGTCGGGCCCGGTCGGCTGTTTCGTCATTGGCGCAGCACTTCCTTTCTGTCACGTCTACTGCGGCCGACCCCTTACGGTGTGGGTCTACACTGTTGACACTGCCTCAGGGTTGGCGTTTACTCGAAGTCTGGCATCAGAAATCAGAGGCGCCGTCATGCTCGTCGTTATTGGATTGATCGTTCTGCTCGTCGCCGTGATTGTCGCGCTCATGGGTGTGCTGGGAAATACGGGGCCTGCGCACCCGTTGACCGAGAACTTCTCGGTGTTCGGCTATCACGTCACCGGGTCGACCGGCACGTTGTTCCTGTTCGGGATCGTGATCGGCGCTGTGGCGATGCTGGGACTGAGCGTGCTGCTGGCCGGCGCTCGGCGCACCGCGGGACGCGGGCGAGACGCCCGACGCGAACTCGAGAAGTCCCAGCGCGAAACGGCGTTCGCTAACCGCGAGCGCGACAAACTGCTCGAACACCAGCAGGTCGGCGCAGCCGCCGGCGCAACGGTGAACCCGCAGTCGGCGCACGACCCATCGCGACAGGATTCCCCTACTCGGTCACTGGCCGAAGGGTCGGCAATCCGACCGGCGAGTACCTCCGTCGACTCGCGGCCGCGGTCGGTGCTCACCGAAAACGAAAGAATCGCAATGAGCATCGGTAAGAAACTCGCACACAAGGCCGAAGCCGTCAAGGGCGCCACCAAGAAATATTTCGGCCGCGCCACCGGCAACACGCGGCTACGCACCGAGGGCCGCGCCGACCAGGCCACAGCCAACGCCAAACAAGCAGGGGCCAAAGTCAAAGACGCCTTCAAGTACTGACGAACCGCGCGAAACAGCTCAACACCATCGAAACAAAGGAATCCCCATGATCGTTCTCGGAATCATTCTTCTCATCTGCGGATTCGTGTTCGGAATCCCGATCTTGTGGACCATCGGGGTCATCCTCCTCGTCATCGGAGTGGTGCTGTGGGTCTGGGGTCGATGGGACATGCTGTCGGCGGCCGCCGCCACTACTACTAACCAGCCACCGGCAACCGCGCGCCTGATTCGATTCGACGGCACATGAAGCGCCACAACGCGAATACCCTCGCCCGGTTCACCACTCGCCCCTCGGGCCTTCCGGGAGTCGAATATCCAAGGAGACAGACATGATGCGTTTCGTCGGGCTACTGGTGCTCGTCTGGCTCGTCGTCGGCGCCGTCGCGGCCGGCCAGCGCGGGTACTTCACCCACGCGGCACAAACCTGTGCCGGCGCCGGGACGATCGCGGTGACCGTGATCGCCGGACCCCTGAATTACTTCGGTGTCAACCCCAAGGTGACGAACTGCAACGTGCCCAAACCCAGCTGACCACGCACCGCGTTGCTCTCCAATCGACGCGGTGGCCGTAACATCGCCAACTCGCCACCGATGAACCATCGACCTGCTCAACCAATCCAAGGAGCCGACATGGCTACCAGCACTATCATTTTGATCGTCCTCGTCGCAGTCGCGGCACTTCTGCTCATCGCCGCAGTTGTGTGGGTGGCGCGCAACAAACGCACCGAACACCGCCGCGTGGAAGCCGGCGATATCCGCGACAAAGCGGCCGCGAGTCCCATAAGGTGGGGCAACGCGAAGCGTTCGCCGACGAGACCGCCGCGAAGGCCCGCGCCGCCCAAGCCGAGGCCGACGCCAAGGCGGCCCACGCGAAAGGCCTACAACACCAGGCGCAACTACGTCGCAGCGACGCGGCCACCGCCCGCGACGACGTGAACCAGGAGTTTGAGCGCGCCGACAAGATCGATCCGGACTCGCAAGCCCCGAACGAAACGCCGACAGAAGACACCGACATCGTGCGCTAAGCTCCACGACTACCTCGGGCTCAGCGAAGCAGGGGCCGCTCATGCTCATCGGTGGGTAACGCCGGTCTGTGCGCGTAGCGGGGTAAATCGTCGCCGCCACCGCGTAAGGGTAGGCAACCGCCGCGATCCGTTGCCCAGCTTGGTGATTGGACGGGCGGCCCCAGCACAGATCGGGGCCGGTGATTCGGCCGGCCAGTTAGGAGCGGTCCCGCAATGTCTGACCACGCGTCGCCGTCCACCGCGACACAGATCGCACAAAACAGTCTCTTCGAACGGTTCGCCCGCGCCGGGTATGTCGTCAGCGGCCTGCTGCACCTCACCATCGGCTACCTCGCCATCCGGATCGCCCTGGGTAGCTGGCGGCGGAAACGCTGACCAGTCCGGGGCGCTAGCGGCAGTGGCAGCCAAACCTGGCGGCATCGTCGCGCTCTGGGTTGCCGTGCTCGCGTTCCTGGTGATGGCGCTGTGGCGGCTCGTTGAAACCGCCCTGGGTCGTTCGACCGACCCGAAAACCCAAGGCGCATCATCGGAAGTGCTGGATCGGGTGAAAGCCTTCGCGCTGGCGGTTGTCTATTTCGCGTTCGCGTACTCCACGTTTGGATTTGCCCGGGGTGCCGGCAAGTCCAGCGGTGAGCAGAATTCGGGGATGAGCGCACGCCTTATGCAGACCGGCGCCGGCACGATCGCACTTATCGCCGTCGGCGTGATCATCGTCGCAGTGGGCGGGTATCACGTCTACAAGGGAGCCAGCCGCAGCTTCCTCGACGATCTCAAAGGCAAGCTCCAGCGACCTAGTGCGACGACTGGGCATCGTGGGCTACATCGCCAAAGGCCTGGTGATCGCAGGTGCCGGGATTCTGGTCATCGTCGCGACGAGTCGCTCGGAGCCCAACAACGCCACCGGCCTCGACGGAGCCCTCAAAACACTTGGAGTCCAACCCTATGGAATAGCGCTCCTGATCTCTCGCGGGCCTCGGAATCATCACATACGGCCTGTACAGCTTCGCCATGGCGCGATACACCAAAATGTAAGTCAATCACCCTCTGCTGCGGTGGATTCGCGCCGCCCACGACGTTTCTCGCCCTTGTTCTTGAGGAGCCGCCTCTGCTGATCCAAACCGCTCGGACAGGCCAAGGATGCGTGCTCGCTAGGCTCGTCGGGGTCGGGTACAACCAGGATCCCCGATGGTCCGCGCCGGTGCCTCCATAGCCGAACGGCGAAGCCGCAACGTGCCCGACCCGCGAACACGGTCGACGAGCGGTCCGGCTGGTCGGTTCGCCAGAGATTCAACCCACCTCCTGGTGTTAACCGCCTGCTACATAAGGGAAGTCGGGATCTTCTCGGGTCCACGCTTTCGCAAGTGATCACGCGACAGGGTCTTTTGGCCCTGATGCGCTCCTGGCTCGCGCGTTAGCCTTCGGGCTGAGGGTTTCGGCCACCGGGTCGATTCACGCAAAGTAGGAGCAACATTGTGAGCGGTACGGATAAGGCGGAGAACAAGCGCCAAGAGCTTGGCGGTATGGCCAAGGAAGCGGTCGGCAAGGTCACAGGCGACAAGGGCACTGAAGAAGAGGGCAAGCGCGACCAAGTGAAGGCCAACCTCAACGACGCCGGCGAAAAGCTTAAGGAAGCCGGCGAGAAGCTCAAGGAAGCCGGCGAGAAGGTTAAGCAGGAGGCCAGCGAGAAGCTTAAGGAGGCCGGCGAGAAGGTTGGCGAGATCTTTGAGGAGGCCGGCGAAAAGGTTAAGGAGGCCGGCGAGAAGGTTACGGACGTCTTCAAAAAGTAAGTGCCGCGTCACCAAGGAAATCGGGACGACGGCGGCGGGAGACTTCAAGTCGACCCGCCGGGCGTCTGGCCATCGAAACCATCAATGAGTCATCCGGCGCAGTCCACCGCGACTTCGAGAGCCGCGCAGATGGCACGCATCCGCGCATCGGCGAGCCGGCCAAGCCGATTCACCAACGTCCCGACCGAGACGCTTTCGACTGAGTCCAGATTCACTGCGGAACGGAGCGGGATCGGGTCGGAACCAGGTTCGAGAACCACTTCGCTGGCCAGCCCCCGAATGGTCGTGGTGCACGGTGCGACCAGTGCCCGTTTAAGCCGAGGGATCGCCGCATCGCGTGATAGCACGACCACTGGCCGCCGGCCGATCTCGGCCATCTCGCACCACCACACCTCTCCGCGTGCCGGAAGTGCGCTCACGAGTCTCCGGCTGCCCGCCGCCACGACGCCAGGTCGCCCCACTCGTCTGGCATATCAATCGGGTACTTGAGGTAGGCCGCATAGCTCGCATCCACCTCGGCCGCGCGATGCCGAGCAAGCAAAGCCCCGAGAGCCTCATCGATGAGAGCGGCATCAGTCATTCCTGCCCGCGCGTCACGTGCACTGCTCAGCAGCCCGGCGTCGACGGTGGTACTCAGACGTATGCGATTCATGCCACAAGTATGCCACGCTGTGCTTCCTCGAGGCGGTCGTCCAGCGTCGACTGTCCACCCGGCTGGGAGCTCATTCCGCTGCGGGGGTCGGAGACTTCGTCCGCCGGCGTCGGCCGTCTCGTTGCGGGCTTCAGCGGGCCATTTCCTAGACGCCGGTCACATCGCGGAGGAAGGTGAGCGGTGGCAGTGGTGAGAAGCGACCGGGGAGGAAATGTCATGAGGACCCTTGAGGGCATTCTTGCTGAGCATCCGTTCTTCAGTGGATGGGACCCGCGCTATTTTCAGCTCGCCGTCGGCTGCGCGTCGAACGTCCGCTTCAAGGCCGGTGAGTTGCTCTGTCACGAAGGCAGAGAAGCCAACACCTTCTATCTCGTTCGCGAAGGAAGGGTCGCTCTCGAGGTCTATTTCCCGGGGCGGGGCAGCGTCACGATGGAGACGGTGGGCGGCGGTGAGATGCTCGGATGGTCGTGGTTGATCCCCCCGTATCGGTGGGGATTCGACGCGCGCGCGGTGCAGATGACCCGAGCGATCGCGTTTAACGGCAAGTGCTTACGCGACAAATGCGAAGCGGATCACGAGATGGGCTACGACCTGGTGAAGCGGGTGGCGTCATCCCTAGGCCAGCGCCTGGATGCGACGCGATACCGGCTGCTGGACATGTACACCGCCTGACCGAGGATGCCTTTCTGCGATTCCGCTACGTGTCGTAATAGCGTGAACGCCTGCATTCGGCGCACATCCACCAGGTCTGTCGGGTGAATCGCTCGGAAACCGCGTGCTCGTCGGCGCGCTTCATAGCGGAGGTGCAATGCGGGCACGTGCGGGTTGGCATCTCTGCGAATGGTCTGGTTAGCGCGCGAGGCACATGCTCCATCCCTGAAACCTGACGACTCAAATTCCTACCCCCCGGTGACCTCGGCACAATCATAGCCGGTATGTGCTCTCGGTCACAAAGAAAATGGAAGAGACTTTCATTTTTTGCCGTTTGGTGTACTGCCGTACATATCGGCTGCCCGACATTCCGCGGCGGGCAGCCGCTTTTCTTATACGGTCTAGACGGTATGGGGGCTGACTCGAGGCCGAAGGCCTCGGGCTGCAATCGGACGTGGGTTGCCGGTGGCGGGTGAACACTCGCTCCGGTAGAGCCACAGTTGCAGACAGGAGGCCTCCGGTGAGTTTCAACGGTACGAGTGTCGGTTTGGATGTGCATGCGCTTTCGGTGGTCGCGCATGCCGTCGATGAGGAGACGGGTCGGGTCGAGCGGGCGCGATTGTGCCCTGACCACGGCGAGGTCGTGGGCTGGTTGCGCCAGCTGCGCGGGCCGGTACGGGTGGCTTACGAGGCCGGGCCGACAGGGTTCGGATTGGCACGGGCGTTGGCCGATGCGCAGATCGACTGCACGGTGGCTGCGCCGTCGAAGTTGATCCGCCCGGCTGGGGATCGGGTCAAGACCGATGCCCGGGACGCGGCGCATCTGACCCGGCTGCTCCGCTTGGGCGAAATCACCGCCGTAGTCGTGCCCGAGCGGGAAGTCGAAGCAACCCGGGATTTGGTCCGTGCCCGCGAAGACGCCCGCGCCGATCTGATGCGGGTACGTCACCGCTTGTCCAAACTGCTGCTGCGCCAAGGCCGGGTGTATTCGGGTGGGCAGGCCTGGAATGGCGTGCATGAGACCTGGCTGCGCCGCCAGCGCTTTGACGACGCACACACCGCCGCGGCGTTCGATCACCACTTCGACGCGGTGCTGTGTGCGACTGCGGCTCGCGATCGCCTCGATGAGCAGATCGTCGAAGTCGCGGCCTCACCGCGGTGGGCCGACATCGTCGACCGGCTCGGGTGTCTGCGTGGTGTCTCGGCGCTGACCGGACTGGCGCTGAGCGTGGAGATCGGCGACTGGACCCGGTTCACCGGTGCCTCAATCGGCGCCTACGTCGGTCTGGTACCCACCGAGTATTCCTCGGGGTCCTCGCGGGTGCAGGGCTCGATCACCAAGGCCGGCAATGCTCACGTGCGAAGGCTGCTGATCGAATCGGCCTGGCACCACCGCGCGGCTTACCGCAATCCCGGGCCGACGATGCGGGCCCGATGGGCCAAGGTCGATCCCGCACTCAAGGCCCGCGGCCATGCCGGCAACCGTCGACTGCACCAGCAGTGGTGCCGGTTCAACGAGCGCAAGAAACCTCACGTGGTGGCCAACGTCGCGATCGCTCGCGAGTTGTCTGGCTGGTGCTGGTCGTTGGCCACATTGACCTGAGTGCGCCGCAGTTGACTTGATCGGAACCAGCCCGGTGACGGCGAGGTAGGCGAACTGGACCTGCGTTACAGCTATGAGCAACAACGATATTCACCGAATATCCGCGTGACGCCCGTCTCTAGAAAGCAGCCACCGTTCGCGCCGAACCATCGTCTTGCGGTACCCAACCCGCGTATATCAGTCTGACACCACCGTCGTTGACCAACGACCGCCACGACCGGACTGAGACCGATCAAACGAAAGCCGCCCCGGCACCACAACCGGGGCGGCTTTCACCTGCCTATTGACAAACCGGGGCTACATATCAGCTGTGAGTCGGGTGTCGGTGATCACGGGCGGTGCGGGTGGCATGGGTCTGGCGACAGCCAAGATCGTCGGCCGAGATCACGCGGTCGTTCTCTGTGACGTCCGGGCGGACCGGCTTGATGGCGCGGCCGCCGCACTGAGCGACCTCGGCATCACCCCGACCGTCGTCCACTGCGACGTCACCGACCGCCAGGCGGTCGTCGAACTGTTCGAGACCGCAGCCGGTCTCGGGACGCTCGCCTCGGTGATCCACGCCGCCGGGGTCAGCCCCAGCATGGGCGGCCCCGACTACGTCATGAGGACCAATGCGATCGGCACGGTCAACGTCGACGAAGTGTTCTTCGGCACCGCCGGTGAGGGCGCCGCGATCGTCAACGTCGCGTCGATGGCGTCGTACATGCTGCCGGAGCAGATCATTCCCACTGCGCATTTCCCGTTGGCCCTGAAGGACGAAGACGCGTTCATGGCCGCCATGATGTCGGCGTGCAGCATCGCTCCCGAGGAGGCGCGGTCCGGGATGGCCTACGCCGTGAGCAAGAACTTCGTCCGGTGGTACAGCACCTCGCAGGCCGAGCGGTTCAACGGGCGTGGGCTCCGCGTCGTCTCGGTGTCGCCGGGAAGCGTCGACACCGAGATGGGCAGGCTGGAGGAGCAGGCCGGCGCCGGCGCCATGGTCACCGACGCCGCAGTCCCACGGTGGGGCAAGGCCGAGGAGATGGCGGAGCTACTGGCCTTCTGCGTCAGCGACAAAGCCGGCTACCTCACCGGCACCGACATCCTGAACGACGGCGGAGTGATCGCCTCGATGAGGGAACGCGCCAGGGTCGCCGCCGAACAGGGCTGAGCAGTGCTCACGCCTCAAGCCGAAGGCGCCGCCGGGTGATCGACCCGATCGCGCGGATGCTCCGGCGGCGAAGCTGCGGAACCGCACTCGCCGCCATGCCACAGACGAAGCCCAGCGCGAAGAACCCGCGGGCCCGCCGCCGTCGCCTGCTCACGACAACCGACGCGACGAAACCCGACGTCCCGGCGATCGTCGCGACCGCGAGGAGCACCAGGACGAGTCCGAATGCGGGCATGCCCGATCCAACCGCGGTTTCGCCGGTGTCGGCCTACTCGGCCCCGATTCGTGACCGAAACGAGGGCAAAGCGTTAGTCGCCAGTGCCCGGACGGTGTTTCATGGGTCGGGACGTGCGGAGGAGACAGACGTTGGCACAGGTGCAGGTCGCGATTCTCGATGACTACCAGAACGTCGCGATGGAGATGGCGGACTGGACGGCGGTGGCCGACCGCGTTGACATCACCGTGTTCAACGACCACATCGCCGATCCCGATGGACTGGTCGACCGGCTGAGCCCGTTCGACGTGGTGTTCGTGATGCGGGAACGAACACCCCTGCCGCGCAACATCATCGAACGTCTGCCGCGGCTGAAGATGATCGCCTCCACCGGCCCGTTCAACGCGTCCATCGACATGGCGGCCGCCGAGGAACACGGCATCCACGTCGGGACGACCGGCGGCACGGTGGCATCGACGGTGGAGCTGACGTGGGCCCTGATCCTGGGTGCCGCCCGTGGCATCGTGGCCGAAAGCCTGGCCGTCCGGGGTGGCGGGTGGCAGACGGCGGTGGGCCGCGAACTGGCCGGCCGCACGCTCGGTGTTCTGGGCCTGGGCCGCATCGGCGCCCGGGTCGCCCGCATCGGCGTCGCCTTCGGCATGGAGGTGATCGCCTGGAGTCAGAACCTGACCGACGAGGCGGCAGCGGAGGCCGGCGCCACCCACGTCACCAAGGACGAACTGTTCAGCAAATCCGATGTGCTGAGCATCCACATGAAGTTGAGCGAGCGGTCCACCGGGCTGGTCGGTGCGGCCGAACTGGCGCAGATGAAGCCAACGGCGCTGCTGGTCAACACCTCCCGCGGACCCATCGTCGACGAGGCGGCGCTGGTGGATGCGCTGCGGTCACGGACCATCGGCGGCGCGGCGCTCGACGTCTTCGACGCCGAGCCGCTGCCCGCCGGGCACCCGTTGCGCACTCTCGACAACGTCCTGGCCACACCGCACATCGGCTACGTCGCCGACCGGCCTTATCGGATCTTCTACCGCGACGCGGTTGCCGCCATCGCCGCGTGGCTCGACCAGCAGCACACGGATCAGTAGGCGTCCGGGTTCTGCTGGATCGCGGCCGGGACGGGGTGCTGGTAGAGCCGGGAAGCGTTCTCCCACGTCACTTTTCGGATGATGTCGTCGGGCAGGCCGGTGATCTGCTCGCGGATGGTGCGCTGGGTGTGCGGCCAGGTCGAGTCGCAGTGCGGATAGTCGGCCTCGAGCATGATGTTGTCCTCGCCGATCCGGTCGTACTGGATGAACGACGACTGGTCCTCCACCGCGCAGAACCAGAAGTTGCGTTTGAACACCTCGCCGGGCGTGAGTGCTTCACCGAGATCACGCCACGTGCCGTACATCTCGTGATAGCTCAGCATGTGGTCCAGACGGTCGAGAAGCCCGGCCACCCAGCCGATCCCGCCTTCGGACAGGCAGATCTTCAGGTCCGGGATAACGGCGTGCACACACCCGAGTACAGCCAGTCGACCGCGGCGGTGATGGCGTAGGCGAAGAACAGCACACCCTGCACGTCGGGCGGGGCGTCGTGCGGTGGTCGACGGCGATGTTCCCGACGACCCGATGTGCAGGTTCACCACGGTGCCGGTCTCCGCGCAGGCCGCCATCATCGGATCCCAGTACCCGGAGTGGATCGTCGGCAGGCCCAGCATCGCCGGGTTCTCGCTGAACGTCACCGCATGGAACCCGCGTTCGGCGTTCTCGTAGATCATCGTGGCGCCGACCTCGGGGTCGAGCAGCCACGGCAGCTGGCACGGGATGATCCGGTCGGGGTAGGCGCCGGCCCAGGCGTCGATGTGCCAGTCGTTCCACGCCCGCACCGACGCCATCGCGAGATCGCGGTCCGTGGTCACCTGCTGTAGGCGCTGGCCGGCGAAGCCCGGCAGGAACGACGGAAAGTTCAGCGACGCATACACGCCGTTGAGATCCATGTCCGCCACGCGGGCGTGGATATCCCATGCGCCGCGGCGCATCTCGTCGAAGCGGGTCGGCTCGAATCCGTACTCCGACACCGGCCTGCCGACGACGGCGTTGAAGCCGACGTTGGGCAGTGCCTGTCCGTCGTAGAGCCAGGTCTGGCCGCCGTCGTCGGTGTCGACCACCCTCGGTGCGCGGTCGGCGAACTTCTGCGGCGACGCGCCCTTCGAAGGTGTCGGGCGGCTCCACGATGTGATCGTCGACGGAGATCACGGTGTAGTACCGCTCGGCCCGTTCGGGTTCGGGCAGGAAGGTGACGGTGCGGTCGGCACCGGTCTTGGCGGTGGTGAAGTTCAGGTTCGCCGACATCTCGTCGATGGAAGCCATGGGCCCGATCTCGCTCTCTGGTGGTCGGTTCGGTCAGTCGAGTACGCCGCGGTCGGCTTTGATGGTCATGCGCGCCGCGCCGGCCCAGTACACGTCGGCCGCGCGTTCGATCAGCGAGGCCTGCATGCCCACCATGTCGCCGCGGTTCATCGTCGACGGCGTGCGGCCGGTGACCATGACGTCGTAGGCCAGGCGGCAGACCCGCTCGATGGACACCGCCCGGTAGACCGCCTCGGCCAGATTGCCGCCGGTGGCGATGACGCCGTGGTTGGCCAGGATCACCAGGTTGGCGGAGCCGATCTGGCCGGCCAGTTCCGCTGCCCGCCAGGGGGCATCGATCTCGCCGTCGTAGTTCTCGACCAGGTACATGTCGTCGAGGAACAGCGCGCCGGTCTGGTGAACCAGCTCGGGCAGCACGCCGAGGGCGGCGATGAGGCTGACGTAGTAGGGGTGGTTGTGGATCACCACCCTGGCGTCGGGGCGCTGGCGGTGGATCTCGGTGTGGATGTGGATGGCCGGGGTGACGTCCCAGCGGCCGCGGACCACGTGCGCGTCCTCGTCGACGACGCAGATGTCGGATGCGGTCAGCTCCTGCCACCACAGTCCCCACGGGTTGACGAGCATGTCGGTCTGCCCGTCGCGCTGCCAGGTGATGTGCCCGGCCATGTTCTCGGCGAATCCGATGTCGGCGAGGTGGCGGAACGCGACCGCCATCTGCTGCTCGTCGGTGAGGTCGACCCCGATCGGTGGCACCTTCGACGGTGCCCACACCCCGAGGCCACCGCGGCGCACTTCGTCTGTGGTCATGATCTGCTCGAGTGTCGATCGGATATGCGTCGCGAAGTTGGCCTTTGGCGATCTTGCCGCCGGAGGACCGCGGCAGCTCGTCGAGCACTTCGAGTCGTTCGGGCAGCAGCTCCTTGGAGACACCCAGCGCGAGCAGGTGCTCGACCAGCGTGGGCAGGTCGAGTGTCTCCGCCGCGTTTCAGTTCGACGAACGCGCACACCCGTTCGCCGAAGACTGGGTCGGGCATCGCCACGGCGGCGGCCACCGCGACGGCGGGGTGGGTCGCCACGACCTCCTCGACGGCGACCGCGCTGATGTTCTTGCCGCCGCGCAGGATGAAGTCGGAGGTACGGCCGGCCAGGCTGAGGTAGCCGTCGGAGTCCAGTTCGCAGATGTCGCCCATCCGCATCCAGCCGTCCTTGGTGAACAGCTTGTCGTGATCGGTGCCGCCGAGATAGCCCAGGCTGCGTCGCCGGACCGCGGCAGACCGGCTGTCCGCGACCGGATTCGGTGACGTCGTCGTCCCCGTCGAACAGTCGCACCTGCATTTCGGGCACGATCTGCCCCGCGGTCCGCAGCCGGCGATGCAGCGATGTCCTTGGTGGTGGTCGCGCTCAGCATCCCGGTCTCGTTGGAGCCGTAGAACTGCAGGATCGTGACCCCGGTGAGCTCCTCGAACTGTGCTGCCTGCGTGTAGGGCAGCGGCTCGCCGCCGGTGAACACGACGCGCAGGCTGGTCAGGTCGTAGTCGCGCGATGCGGCGTTCGCCAGCAGCATCATCAGTTGCGTGCTGACGCAACACAACACCGTCGCGCGGTGACGCTCGATGGCGGCGCAGGTCGCCACCGGATCGAAACGTTCGATCGTCACCGCCGTGGCGCCCAGGTAGATGGGTGTGGTGTGCGAGGTCCAGATGCCGAAGCCGAACGGTGTGGGGATGACCGGCAGGAAGACGTCGTCGGCGGTCAGTTCGCCGTTGGCGACCGCCTTCTGGTGAAAGTAGTGCCAGCGGTTCTGGGTGTGCACGACGCATTTGGGCAGCCCAGTGGTGCCCGAGGTCGAGTTGATCAGGAAGACGTCGTCGGGTCCCACGGGCGACAGCCCGCCGGTGGACTCGGCCGTGCGCGTGCTGTCGAGGAACAGGTGCTCGGATCCGTCGCCGAGCGCCACGGCACGCAGCGCTGGATCGGCGTCGGCGGCCGCCCGCACCGCCTGCTGGCGGCGTTCGCAGGTCGCTGACGACCAGTGCCGGGACGCGCGGTCCGCAGGATCTGCGCGACTTCCCGTACCCCGGCGCGCGCCCCGAGCCCCACCGCGACCGCGCCGCAGCGTTCGATCGGCGACGAGCAGGACGTGGATGGCGGCGCTGTCGCTTGTGCCAGACCGCAACCCCGTCGCCGGGTGCCACGCCCAGCCGACACAGTTGTGCGGCGAGGTTGGTGGCGGCGTGGTCGAACTCCGACCAGGTCAGCACCCGGTCGTCGGAGTTCGAGGGAGAAGTCGATGTACGCCGGCTTGTCCGGCGAGGACGCGGCGTTGCGGCGAACGCATGTCCGACAGCGTGGTGTCCGACCACCAGCCGGCGGCCCGGTACTGCGCCGCTTCGGCAGCCGTGACCGTGGCGGCATCGGGGACCATCGCAAAATCATAGGGAAGTGCGGATCGGCGTCAATGGTCGAAAGTGAATCGACTCAAGACACCGCCGACGGATACCCGACCAGGTCGGGTAGTCGCGAGGTCGGGGGAACTACCTCAGCGCTTGGACTTCAGCAGAAACGAGAGCCAGCGAGCATCGAGCAACACGGCTTTGTCCTTCGGTAGCGCGCCCACGGGGATCGTTGGGCGATCTACTGCTGAAGGTAGGCGGCCAATTTAAGGATGTAGTGCCCTGGAGCTAACAGGTCGCTAAGAAATTTCCACAGGTTTTGACGGCTCCAGCGAACTTTCATCCCCCGATCAGCCATCTGCAGACGACGGGAATTTGGCTACTCGCGGCGTCGATGTCGGGTAGCGGCCCCGAGCACGGTAGGCCGCTCTCCTCGGGCAGCGGGGCGGCATCGGCGGACAAACCGTCCGTCAGGGCCTCCTCAGTGCTGCGGCCGCTGCGCCCCCGGATCAGGCCGATCGTCTGATCGATGACCGCCCGGGAAAGACAGCGCGGTCTGCAAACGACCCACCCGCGGGCCGAACCGCGGCCAATCGGCTTAGCCGGCGGCTACCTCGTCGGTCCACACCGTGAAGCTCGTCAGTGTGTTGGGGCCGAACGCGTTGCTGAGTGCGACGTCGGCGGCGTCGCGGCCGCGCGCGATCAAAACCCGGCCGATTCGCGGCGTGTTGTTGCGCGCGTCGAAGGTGTGCCATTGCCCATCGAGGAACACCTCGAACCAGGCGGCGAAGTCCATCGGACCGTAGGGCGGCGGCATACCGATGTCGCCGAGGTAGCCCGTGCAGTACCGGGCAGGGATGTTCATGCATCGACAGAAGGCGACGGCCAGGTGCGTGAAGTCCCGGCATACGCCGGTCCGGTTGTTGAAGGTTTCCAGCGCCGTCTGCGTCACGCTCGCGTGCTCATAGCCGAACGTCACATGTTGATGAACGTAATCGCAGATTGCCTGAACTCGACCCCATCCCGTTGCGGCCTGCCCGAAGAGATTCCATGCAGTCTCGGACAGCCGGTCGGTCTCGCAGTACCGGCTCCCGAGCAGGAAGACCAGCGTGTCCACCGGCAGGTCCCGCACCGGAACCTGTTGGGCCTGGGGAAGGATGACGTCGGGAAGTCCAGAGTCGTTGACGACCGCATTGGCCGTGATGCGCGTGCGGCCCTTGGGCGCAACAATGCGGGTGCACCAGTTGCCGAAGCCATCACGATAGGCCTCCATCGGAACCGGCGGGTCGAACACCAAGTCGTCACGGCCGACGAGATCGGAGACGCGGGTGAAGTGGACGTTGAGGTTGAAGATGATCGGGGTGGGCTGCGGGCAGTCGTAGATCATCTCGAAGCCGACGTTGATCCTCATTCTGTTCCTCCGTTGTCCGGCAGATGAACTGCGGTCCGCTCAGGC
This sequence comes from uncultured Actinomycetota bacterium, assembly GCA_963753095.1. GTDB lineage: Bacteria > Actinomycetota > Actinomycetes > Mycobacteriales > Mycobacteriaceae > Mycobacterium. Next base: position 107,994 of record CAVWBC010000009.1, on the reverse strand, counting down.
GGAACATACCGCGCGTAGTGAATCGATCAGCGTTCGCCGCAACGCATTCCAGCGCCGACCGGCATCGAACACGATGCCCTGATTGATCTCCAGTTCGATTCCGACGTAGTCGCCCTGCGCGAAGCGCCGGCGCAGGTGCGAGGTCAAACCGTCGCCTCGTCCGGCATAGGGGTAGTTGCGGCGTACGCGCAGTTCCGGAGCGGATGCCGCGAGTGATTCCTTCCAGCCGGCGCACATCTCGACCTCCCCGCGTCGTACCGGGTCGTAGAGCAAACCCACGTCGGCGGTGCGCACCCTGCCGTCCAGTGCCGCGGTGAAGCTGTGGGACGAGAGGTGGATCACGCGATCGCCGCGGGACACCGCCCGCTCGACGAGACGTCCCACCTGCACGCGATAGGGCCGGTAATGATGCTCGACGATCTGCGCCCGCGTCGTGGCCGAGGTACCCCGTGTTGCCGCCGAAAAGAGTTGAGGGTGGCCGATCGAGCGATTGAGGTCGATCAGCAGTCGACTGGTGGTCGAAGCCACGAGTGGCGCCTCGTAGGCACTGGCGAATGCACGTGCCATGAGCAGCGAGCCGGGGTCATACCCGCGGTGGGAATCCAGCAGCGCCCTGTGTCCAAGAAATAGCTGGCGATATGGCACCGGTATCCGGTTGCCGCCGTGTTCGCAGGTGATGATGAAGGTATCCATGGTGGCGACCTGTCACCAGCGCAACTCGGGCAGATCGCGAAACACCTGCCGCGTACCTTCGCTCCATTCGTGGCTGAGCGCGGTGAAATAAGGGTCCCCGTCATCGAATCGCCGTCGCCACTGCACTTCGAGGCTGTCCCGTTCGTAGCAGATCAGGTCGATGGGCATGCCCACCGACAAATTGCTGCGCATGGTCGAATCGATAGACACCAGAACACACTTCGTGGCGTCCGCGATTGTCGTATTTTGGGTGAGTACGCGGTCGAGGATCGGCTTTCCGTACTTGGTTTCACCGGTCTGGAAGAAGGGCGTGTCGAGTCCTGCCTCGATGAAATTGCCCTCGGCGTATATCCGGAACAACCGCATCGGCTCGCCGCTGATCTGCCCACCGACGATGAACGAGGCATTGAAGCGGATGTTGTTCTCCTCCAGGAACTCACCGTCGCGTTTCTCGATGTCGCGCATTGCGTCCGCGACGAGCCTCACAACGTCGAACATCGTCCTGGCACCCAAGACATTCGTGGCCGCCTCGCCGTCAGCGCAGCGCTGTGTCAATACGCCGATGACGGCCTGCGTTCCGGCCAGGTTTCCGGAACTCAGCAGAATGATGACGCGTTCGCCGGGACGCTCGAATACCGTCATCTTGCAGAACTTGGCGACATTGTCCATGCCGGCATTCGTACGGGAGTCGGAGGCGAAAATCATTCCCTTCTCGAGCATTACGCCGATGCAATAAGTCACGCTAAGTGTCCGGTGTTCAATCGACTCCCCGTTCGTTGTGCCACATGCCCTCCGACGTGTGTGGCAGACGTGCAGGTGAGCGATTCCCACTCCGGATTTGATCCTGCCCCGATGCGGTCAGACTACCAAGCGTGTGCAACTCGAGCCGGCCGCAGCAGGTACGTCTACGGGGTCAGCGGCGTTGCGGGGTAGAACTGATTGCACGCCGGCAGGCCTCCGGTGTCGCCGAGTTCGAAGGACTGGGTGCGTTCACTGGCGGTGCCGTGATCGCGTCCGGGTGCTTCGGCGGAGGCGGTCGCGGTCAGGAAGTGGCCGACGTTGTCGAGATCCCTCGGGTGGTCGACTGCTCCGCGGCCGTCGAGGTAGTTGATGAAAGCGCCGGAGAAGCAATCGGCTTGGTTTTCGCGCCCGATGGTCTCCGTCGCGCTGGTCGGATCCGGCACGTGCATCAAGACTTGAAGGAAGTGCCCATATTCGTGCGCGAGTCCGGAGATGGGGCCCGCCGGCCCGAACTGTCGGTAGAAATCCCACAGGCTGTTCTGCCCGATGTACACGGTGTTGTCGGTGGGGCAGTAGTCGAAGGACCGGTCGTGTTGAGTGCCTTCGCCGTTCTGGTCGACGCACGGGCTGTTCGCGCTGCCGGCTGACGGAATGTAGGTCAGCGCGGGAAGGGATTGGCCGGCTATGCCGATCTGGGTCAGATACCCGATCACCATCCGCTCGCTGATCACGACGAACTCATCCATCTGGTCTTTGTTGTAGCAGTCGTCGAGTTTGTCGACAGAACAGGAAGTGGTTTCGCTCGGGTGATCCGGCCAGGCCGCGGCAGCCGGGGCAGCGGCGACCGCGCAGGCGACGGACAGCACCACTGCGGCGAGCAGCGTGCCGGCACGCGGAGTCGCACCGGGGCGGGCTCTGTCGCGCACTTCATCCTGGGTGGGTAGGGGGACGGTTGTTGACCGGGTAGCGGCCCGGATCGCCACCACGATAGTGCTGTCCTGGAGAACGGTGCCGCATCCGGGGCCGAAAGACTCTGTTAGCCGACGACAAGAGCGTGGAATCTGAAGTAGCAGAACGCTCATCGATCGAGGCGCGTCTGCATTCAACCTTTAGGAGCGCGACTATGACTCAGGCCACCAAGAAATCCGAGAACGGCAAGAAGCACGAGAGCGCCGATAAGGCCGTTGACGTGCTGCCCCGAGCAGCAGAACTGTCCGACGAGGTGCTCGAGTCGGTCAAGTCCGGACAGCAGGCCGCGATCGAGGCCGTGCGTAAGTTCGTTGACAAGGTCGATGAGGCGCTTCCCGAGGCCGTTCACCCGTTGCGCAAGACCATCGTCGACAGCGCTCTTGAATTAGCGGACCAGCTTGTCACGACGCAGTACGAGTTCTTGCGCAGCATCGTGCGCAGCGCGGACCGGGCGCTGAGCAAGCCCCGCGACGACAAGGGCTGAACGACCGCCTAGCCAAGACCGCGACGGCTCGCCCTGCCAAGTGTCAGTGGCAGGGCGAGCGCCCGTTACCGGTGCGGGCGCTGATGTGTTCCACTGAGCCATGGAAAGTTACTTGCCATGCCGGAAGTGGCACGTGTGACCTATCTGCGGTTGGAGGTCGTCGGGCCTCGCTCGGTGTTGATCGTCGGCGATGTCGACCATCGGCGACGAGGTCGAATCGCTCCTCGCGGTCCGATTGCGCACCCTTGAGGCGAAGATCCGCGATTCGCCCGCGGTCGCGGGTGCAGTCCTGAGCCTGTCCGCACCGGATGAGCCGTCAGCTGTCGGTCTGATGCGCCGAACACTTCGGCGAATTCAGTGGACGTACGCGTCCAGACCCGTGAGGAGCGCGGCGAGACCCGCTTTGGCGTCGCTGAACAGCATGGCGGTTTTGGGATTGGTGTAGAGCTCGTTGTCCACGCCGGCGTAGCCGTGGCCGAGGGAGCGTTTGATGACGATCACGCTCTTGGCCGCGTCGACGTCGAGGATGGGCATGCCGGAGACGGGGTTGCCGGGCCTGCGAGCAGCGGGGTTGGTGACGTCGTTGGCGCCGACGACCAGGACGACGTCGGTGCGGGCGAACTCGGGGTTGATCTCCTCGAGGTCCTTCATCTGCTGGTACGGGGCGTTCGCTTCGGCGAGCAGGACGTTCATCTGCCCGGGCATCCGTCCGGCGACCGGGTGGATGCCGTAGCTGACCTCGACTCCGTGTTTGGTCAGGGCGGCGGCGAGTTCGACGACTTCGTGTTGGGCCTGCGCGGCGGCCAACCCGTAGCCGGGCACGATCACGACTTTGCCCGCGTAGGCCAGTTGCAGGGCGGCGTCGTCGACGGCGACTTCACGCACCGTGCCGGTCACCGACGTCGGCGCGGACCGCGGCGTCGTCATCGCCGGTGCCGAAGCCGCCGGCGATGATCGAAACCAGCGAGCGGTTCATGGCATCGGCCATCAGCTTGGTGAGGATGCCACCGGCGGCGCCGACCAGGGCGCCCGCGATGATCAGCGGGGTGCTGTCGATGACGAAGCCGGCCATTGCGACGGCGGTGCCGGTGCAGGCGTTCAGCAAGGAGATGACGACCGGCATGTCGGCGCCGCCGATCGGCAGAGTGAGCAGAATCCCCAGGCCGAGCGCGGCCGCGGCGAGGGCGCAGAGCACCGCCACGCCGCCGTACCCGGCGGTGTAGGCCAGCCCGCTGACCAGCGCAGCGGCGGCCAGCAGCAGGTTGAGCGCCCGGCCGCCGGGAAAGGTCAGTGGCTTGCCGGGAATGAGGCCGGCGAGTTTGCCGCCGGCGATCAGCGACCCGGAGAACGTGACCCCGCCGATGAGCACGCCCAGAAACGTGGTGAGGGTGGTGCTGACCGGAAGTTGGCTCAGCGGAAGCGATCCGGCGTGCTTGATCGCGTCACCGAAGGCGACCAGCACGGCCGCACCGCCGCCGACCGCGTTGAACAGGCTGACGAGTTGGGGCATCGCGGTCATCTTCACCCGACGGGCGGTGAGCAACCCGGCCAGAGCGCCGCCGAGCAGGCCGAGGCTCAGCGCGATCGTCGCGGTCGCGGTGATCGCGTGGTCGATAGGCCAGAACCGCGATCGTGGTCAGGAACGCGATCGCCATACCGACTGCGGAGAGCTGGTTTCCGCGCCGCGCGGTGGCCGGTGAGGTCATCAGGTGCAGGCCGAGCACGAAGCCGACCGCAGCGAGCAGATACAGGATGTGGGTCAGCGTGTCGAAGTCACTCATGACGTTCCGCTCTCGGTGGGCTTCGGCGCGGGACGGGGCCGGAACATCTGCAGCATGCGGTCGGTGACGACGTAGCCGCCGACCACGTTCATCGCGGCGAACGCCGCCGCGATCGCCAGCAGCACGTAGCCGAGCGGGGTGTTGACCGTCGCGGCGAGCACCATCACCCCGACGACGACGACGCCGTGGATCGCGTTGGACCCGGACATCAGCGGGGTGTGCAGGGTGGCGGGGACCTTGCTGATCACCTCGAACCCGACGAGCAGGCTCAGGACGAAGATCGTGATGTCGGCGAACAGCAGGGCGGTCATGCGTCGGGTCCTTCCGAAGTGGGTGCCTCGAGCAGCGCGCGGACCGCCGGGTGGACGATGTCGCCGTCGTGGGTGATGAGCACACCGGCGGTGATCGGGTCGTCCGGGTCCAGCACGAGCCCGCCGTCGCGAACGAGGTGCGCCAGCATGGCAACGATGTTGCGGGCGTACGCCGTTGAGGCGGCTTTGGGCACACCGGAGGGCAGGTTGCCGGCACCGATGACGGTGACGCCGTTGTCGGTGATGGTTGTCGTCTCCGGCAGTGCGCCGTCGACATTGCCGCCGAACTCGCTCGCGGCGAGATCGACCACCACCGAGCCGGGTCGCATCGCGGCCAGCGCGGCCGCGGAGACGAGCACCGGCGGCCGGCCGCCCGGGTACCTGTGCGGTGGTGATGACGATGTCGAACCTGGCGATCGCCGTCGGTCAGGGCGGCCTGTTGGGCGTCCCGCTCGTCGTCGGGACAGCGCGCGGGCGTAGCCGCCGTCGCCCGCTGCCGACACGGGAGCCCCGACGTCGAGGAAGTTCGCTCCGGTGGAGGCGACGTCGGCGCGGGCTGCGTCGCGGACGTCGTAGCCGGTGACGACCGCGCCGAGCCGGCGGGCGGTGCTGATCGCCTGCAACCCGGCGACCCCGGCGCCGATCACCAGGACCTGCGCGGGGCGTGTCGTGCCGGCGGCCGTCATGAACATCGGCAGATAGCCGCCGTAGCGTGTCGGCCGCGACCAGGGCCGCCTTGTAGCCGGCGACGTTGGCCTGTGAACTGAGCACGTCCATCGACTGGGCGGCGCTCAGCGTGCGGGGGAGACCGTCGAGGCTGATCGCGGTCACCTTGGCCTGGGCCAGACTGCGGGCCAGATCCGGGTCGAGGAGGGGGGCCAGCAGCCCGATCAGGACCTGACCCGGACGCAGCAGGCTGACGTCGGCCGCGGCCGGTGGGTGTACGCAGACGATGATGTCGGCCTGCTCGTACACCTCGCGCCGGGAGAGCAGGCGGGCGCCGGCGTCGGTGTAGTCGGAATCGGTGAACCACGCTGCGTCGCCGGCACCGGCCTCGATGATCACCTGATGGTCGGCGGCGCGCAGCCGGGCGGCGCCGTCGGGGCTGAGCGCGACGCGCCGTTCCCCCGGCGCCGTCTCGGCGACAGCGCCCACTGTGCGTGCGCTCATCTCATCGACTCCCGGGAGCGATCGGAACTGGAAGCCTTGACTAAACGCTGTCGTCGACCCGGCGGTAAGGGTCGAAGGGCCTCTAACTGGTCACCAGGGGCCGTAGGCGGCGCTGGTCGGCTCCCTGCATCGCGCTGACGTAGTCGGCGCGTTCGCGCGCCGTTCCATCGACACTCACGCGGGACGGCGAGCATCCCGCGCACTTCGTCGACGCTCGTCGAATCCCTTGCGCCCCATCCATTCCCGCAGTCCGTCGAGCAGGACAGCGGCGTATTCCGGGCCGTGGCGCAGCAGGGCCGACGCGGTCATCACCACATCCGCGCCGGCCAGCAGGTACTTGATCAGCTCGGTGGCACTCTCGACGCCGGTGGTCGCGGCGAGCGAAGCTCCAACTCGCCCGCTGCAGCAACGCAATCCAGGTCAGCGGCAGCCGGCATTCCGCCGCGGTGGACAACGACGGCGTGCGCGCCATGGTGAGGGTCTCGGGGTCGATGTCGGGCTGCAGGAACCGGTTGAACAGCACCAGCCCGTCGGCGCCGGCCTCGTCGAGGCGCCGCGCCATCTCGCCGGTCGCGCTGAAGTACGGGCTCAGCTTCACCGCCACCGGTACGGTCACCGCGTCCTTGACCCACGCCAGGATGTCGAGGTGGCGCTGTTCGACGTCGCGGCCGGCGATGTGCGGATCGCCGGGCAGGTAGTAGATGTTCAACTCGATCGCGGCCGCACCGGCATCCTGCATCGAGCGCGCGTAGCGGGCCCAGCTGCCGGGCGTGATGCCGTTGAGGCTGCCGATCACCGGAACCGTGACCGCGGCCGCGGCGCGTTCGAGCAGGCTCAGATACCGGCGCGGGCCGTGGTCGCCGCTCGGCGGCGCGCGGAAAGTAGGACAGCGACTCGGCGAAGCTTTCGGTGCCCGCCTCGGCCCTGTCGCGCGTTCTGTTGCGCCTCGCGGTGCAGCTGCTCTTCGAACAGCGAATACAGCACCACCGCACCGACACCGGCATCGGCGAGCCGGCGGACGCCGTCGACGGTCTGCGACAGCGGCGACGCCGAGGCGACCAGCGGATTGCCCAAGTGACAGGCCCAGATAGCGCGTCGACAGTTCCATCAGTGCTCCCTGCGGGCGTCGGCGGTGAAGTGTTGCGGACCGCGAGACGCCATGCTCCTCGTAGACCTTCCAGCGCTGAGCGATGGCCTGTTCGGCGAGGCCGAGCAGCCGGTCGTACTCGGCCGGATCGGAGTTGGCCAGTGACCGGTACCGCAGTTCGCGGTTGCGGTAGTCGTCGAGCGAGATCCGCGGCCGGTGCGAATCGAGCAGGAACGGGTTGTCCCCGCCCCTCTGCAACACCGGGTCGTAGCGGATCAGTGGCCAGTGCCCACTGGCCACGGCCCGATACTGCTGATCCATCCCCTGACGCATATCGATGCCGTGCGCGATGCACTGGCTGTAGGCGATCACCAGTGAAGGGCCGTCGTAGGCCTCCGCCTCGCGGAAGGCCTGCAGGGTCTGCTGCGGGTCGGCACCCATCGCGACCCTGGCGACATAGACGTTTCCGTAGGCGATCGCTTGCAGAGCGAGATCCTTCAACGGCACCGTCTTGCCGGCGGCGGCGAACTTGGCGACCGCGCCGAGCGGGGTCGCCTTGGACATCTGCCCGCCGGTGTTGGAGTAGACCTCGGTGTCGAGCACGAGCACGTTGACGTTGCGCCCGCTGGCCAGGACGTGGTCCAGCCCGCCGGCGCCGATGTCGTAGGCCCAGCCGTCACCGCCGACGATCCACACGCTGCGCCGGACCAGGTGGTCCACCACACTGCGCAGGTCACCGGTCGTGGCAGGATCGAGGTCTTCGAGGCGACGCCGGAGTTCGGCCACCCGCTGCCGCTGGGCATGCAACTCCGACTCACGCAGCTGCGGCGCCGCCAGGATGCTGTCCACGAGCTCGGGACCGAGCACGTCACGCAACTCGGCCAGGCGTCGCCGGGCAAGCTGGGCGTGCCCGTCGGTGGCCAACCGGAAGCCGAGCCCGAATTCCGCGTTGTCCTCGAACAGCGAGTTCGACCAGGCCGGCCCCCGCCCGTCGGCGTTGGTGGTCCACGGCGTGGTGGGCAGGTTGCCGCCGTAGATGGACGAGCAGCCCGTCGCGTTGGCGATCATCAGCCGGTCACCGAACAGCTGCGAGAGCAGCTTGAGGTAGGGCGTCTCGCCGCACCCCGCACACGCGCCGGAGAACTCGAACAGCGGCTCCAGGAACTGCGAGCCGCGCACAGTGCCGAAATCCACCTGGGACCGATCACTGACGGGCAGGGTCTCGAAGAAGGTGATGTTGTCGCGCTCCGCCGCCAACCGCGGCTCACCAGGAGCGAGATTGATCGCCTTGGTGATGGTGGTGCCGGGAATGACAACCGGGCAGGCCTCGACACACAGGCCGCATCCGGTGCAGTCCTCGACGTAAACCTGCAGCGAGTAGCGGGCGTTCGGCAGCCCGACCGCGTCCAGTGGCGCCGAGTCGAACTGCTCCGGCGCGCCCGCCAGCCGGGATTGGTCGTAGTGCTTCGAGCGGATCACGCTGTGCGGGCAGACGAAGCTGCAGTTGCCACACTGAATGCAGTTCCCGGCATCCCAGACCGCCACCAGTTCGGAGATGTTGCGTTTCTCGTACGCGGTCGTGCCACTGGGATAGGTGCCGTCCACCGGAAGTGCGCTGACCGGCAACGCGTCTCCGCGCCCGGCCATCATCTCCGCGGTCACGGTGCGCACGAACTCCGGCGCGTCCTCGGGCACCGTGGGTACCGGCGCGCGCTCGGACGTGGCCAGGTCCGGCACCTCGACGCGATGCAGCCCGTCCAGTGCAGCGTCGACGGCGGCCAGTTCGCGCCGCAGCACGTCGGCGCCGCGGTTGCCGTACATCTTCTCCGCCGATTCCTTGATGCGGGCGATCGCCTGCTCGCGGGGCAACACCGCCGAGATCGCGAAGAAGCACGTCTGCAACACGATGTTGATCCGCCCGGCCAGTCCGACCTCACGGGCGATCCGGCCGGCATCGACGGTGTAGAGCGTGATTCCCTTGGCGATGATCTGCTCCTGGGTCCGCTCGGGGCAGCGCGTCCCAGACCTTGTCCGGCTGATGCCGGCAGTTCAGCAGCAGCGTGGCCCCCGGCGCGGCCCGGCCGAGCACATCGCGCGTGTCGAGAAACCGGAACTGATGGCAGCCAACGAAATTGGCGCCGTTCACGAGGTAAGGCGCATGGATGGGATCCGGCCCGAAGCGCAGATGCGACTCGGTCTGCGAACCCGATTTCTTCGAGTCGTAGACGAAGTACGCCTGGGCGAACAGGCCCTCTTCCGACCCCATAATCTTGATCGTGTTCTTGTTCGCGCTCGACGGTACCGTCCGAACCGAGCCCGAAGAAGACCGCCCGGAATGTCTTGGGCGACTCGATGTCGAATGACGGGTCGTAGTCGACGCTGGTGCCCGAGACGTCGTCGTCGATACCGATGGTGAACCGCCGCCGCGGCTGCTCGCGGGCGAGTTCGGCGAACACGCCGGCGACCATGGCGGGCGTGAACTCCTTCGACGACAAGCCGTAGCGCCCGCCGCTGACTGCGTGGCATCACCGGCCGCTCCCCGTCGGATGCGCCTCGGCGAGCGCAGCGACGCACGTCCAGATACAGCGGTTCGCCGATCGAACCGGGCTCCTTGGTGCGGTCCAGAACGCCGACCGTGCGTACCGTCGCCGGCAGTGCTTCCAGTAGCGCCGCGGTGGGAAACGGCCGGTACAACCGCATCTGCACCACGCCGACCCGCTCGCCTTGCTCGACCAGAGCGGCGACGGTTTGCGCCACAGTCTCGGCACCCGAGCCCATCAGCACCAGCACTCGCTCCGCCTCCGGATGCCCGGTGTAGTCGACGATGCCCATCGTGCGGCCGGTGCGCTCGCCAAGGCGCGCCATCAGGTCCGCGACCACCCCCGGAACCCGCGCGTAGAACGGGTTCACCGTTTCCCGCGCCTGGAAGTAGACGTCCGGGTTCTGCGCGGTGCCGCGGATGAACGGGCGCTCCGGCGACAGTGCCCGCCCGCGATGTGCCCAGACCAGGTCCTCGGGCACCAGCGCCCGCAGGTCGTCGTCGGACAGCGTCTCAATCGTGTTGAGTTCGTGCGAGGTTCGGAACCCGTCGAAGAAGTGCACGAACGGTACCCGGGTCGCCAGTGTGGCCGCCTGCGCGATGAGCGCCAGGTCCTGTGCCTCCTGAACCGAGGCCGACGCGAGCATCGCGAACCCCGTTTGCCGCACGGCCATCACGTCCGAGTGGTCACCGAAGATCGACAATGCCTGCGCCGCAACTGATCTGGCTGCCACATTGATGACCGCCGAGGTCAGTTCGCCGGCGATCTTGTACATATTCGGGATCATCAGCAGCAGGCCCTGCGACGAGGTGAAGGTCGTGGTCAACGCGCCGCTCTGCAGAGCGCCGTGCAGAGCGCCCGCCGCGCCACCCTCGCTTTGCATTTCGACCACTGTCGGGACGGTGCCCCACACATTGGTCCGCTGTGCGCTGGACCATTCGTCGGCCAACTCGGCCATCGGTGACGACGGCGTGATCGGGTAGATGCAGCACACCTCGTTGAGCCGGTAGGCGACCGAGACGGCGGCCTCGTTGCCGTCCACCGTCACGCGGGTCATGTCGGCTCCGGGAACATGTCGATGGCGTGTACCGGGCACTGATCGAAGCAGACGGCACAGCCGGTGCACTTGTCGTAGTCGAACCTGTACCGATGTCCGACCCCGAGTTTGATCACCGCGTCCTCGGGGCACGCGCCGAGGCAGCCGTCGCATTCGAAGCAGTTGCCGCAGGAGAGGCAACGCCCCGCCTCGTAGGTCGCCTCCTCGGCCGACAAGCCGCCGACCACTTCCCGGAAACCTTTCACGGCTTCCACCGGTTCCAGTTCGGGTTGTTGACGTCGTGCGGAGTCCCCGAAGAACCACAGGTGCAGCGAGTCGAACGTCGCCGTCGGGTGCTTGGCCGGGCGCGCGTCAGGAGCGCCGGCGCAGCCAGGCATCGATGTGGTGGGCCGCCTTCTTCCCGTGCCCGACACCGACGGTCACCGTCCGCTCACAGGGCACCATGTCCCCGCCGGCGAACACCCCCGGGCAACCGGTCATCAGTGATTCCGAGACGCGCACGCTGCCGTCGTGTTCGACCACCACGCCGGGCAGTGTCCGCATGAAGGCCGACTCGGTCTCCTGACCCAGCGCCATGATCAGGGTGTCGGCGGCCAGCGTCTCGAACCGCCCGGTCGGCCGTGGGTAACCCGACTCGTCGAGTTCCATGACCTCGACCTGCAATTCGGGGCCGTCGAAGGCGGTGATCGTCCGCAGCCAGTTGATCCGCACGCCCTCACGTTCGGCCTCCTCGGCCTCCTCCTCGTGAGCCGGCATCTGCTCGCGCGTGCGGCGGTAGACGATGACGGCGTCGTCGGCACCGAGCCGACGCGCCACGCGGGCAGCGTCCATCGCGGTGTTGCCGCCGCCGTAGACCGCGACATGCCTTCCGATCGAGGGCTTTTCGCCGGAGGCGACGCTATGCAGAAACGACACCGCGTCGACCATGGTGCCGGCGTCGGTGGCCGGGATGTCGACACGTTTGGCCAGGTGCGCACCGACCGCGACGAACACCGCGTCGAAGCGGCCCTCGTCCCGCTCGGCGGCGAGGTCCTCGACCCGGTGCCCGCAGGTGAGCTGGACGCCCAGTGCGGCGATGCGGTTGAGCTCGACTTCGAGCACGTCGCGGGGCAGCCGGTAGTTCGGGATGCCGTAACGCATCATTCCGCCGGGCTCGGCGCCCGCATCGCGGATCTCGACCTCGTGGCCGAGGCGCGCCAAATGGTAGGCCGCAGAAAGCCCGCTCGGTCCGGCGCCGACGATCAACACCCGCCGGCCGCTGCGGACGGGCGGCGGATCGAACATCCAGCCTTGTTCCCGCGCAAGGTCGCCGAGGAACCGCTCCACCGAATGGATCGATACTGCGCTGTCGAGATGTGCTCGGTTGCAAACGGTTTCACACGGGTGATAGCAGACCCGGCCGTGGATTGCGGCAAAGGGATTGTCCGCGACGAGCCGACGCCAGGCCTGTTCGTGGCGGCCGGCCGTGGCATGGGCCAGCCAAGCCTGGATGTTCTCCCCGGCGGGGCAACCGGAGTTGCAGGGCGGCATCAAATCGACGTAGACGGGTCGGCGCGTGCGCACCGGCCCCGCCCTGGGTCGACCATCCGTCAAGTCTGGAAGCCGCGTGACGTCCTGCGGCGGTTCGGCAGTGTCTCGACCGGCACCCGTGCTGCTGGTCTCGTCACCAGTCATTTCCTCACGATAGGCGCGGCAAGTGAATTCGGCGTGGCTACGGACACCCTCACCGGATGCCGAACCCCTGTTCGACGTCGCCGCCGGTGCGCATGGCGAGGATGAGGTGGGCGGCGGCGTAGCGGTCGGTGCCTGCATGGGCGGCCTGGGTGTCGAGTCGCCGATCGGCTTGCTGGGGGGTGTAGCCGAAGCCGATGAGAACCCCGATGGCCTGGTTGATGACCGACGCAGCCGACAGCTGTGCGCCGGACTCCGAACCGGCGGGGAGGGTGAGGTGTTGGTCGAGGACGAAGTCGCTCAGCGGGCGGGCAGTCAACCAGGCCAGATCGGCGGCGAGGTCGACAAAGGCTCCCGGCGACCCGGCGTACAAGATGAGCGCCACCGCCGGCGGGGCCCAGCTGTCACCGATACTCGGCAGTGTCAGCCGCAGCGAGGTGGCGATGTCGCCGGCTACGACGCCGTCGTTGAGGTAGGTGAATGTGAACAGGGGATCACTGCGGCTCACGCTCACGTTCAGGCCGAGGTAGCTGCGCACAGCCGCTTGGGTGTCGGCGGCCATCTTGTGCAGACTCTGTGCGATATCGGCGCCGGGCTCATCGAGTGCCGCGGTGAGGCGGCGCAGATCGGTGGCCAGGCCCGTGGTGATGTTCATGGGCCGACTGCTCCGGTGGGCGCGCTCCCGAGCGCGAGATCGAGCCTGCCGGGCCGAACGGGGCGAGTCGCCCCACACGGTGGGGAATCCGGGACGCGAGTCAGGACCCGTCCCGTGAAATGTTCCCCACCTATCAACCTACGCGCATGCGGCCGTCCGGCGGTGCGTCGCCATGGATCGGCAAGACATTGCCGGCTCAGGTCGGGTTGTTGCGGGCGCGGGCGCGGCGGACGGCCTCATCGACAATGCGTTGGGCCACCTCGGCCAACTTGCGGTGTTCGGACTGGCTGATGGCCCGCAGCTGTGAGAATGCCTCCTCGGCGCTGCGCCCGGTGCGTCCGCGGATCAGGCCGATAGCCTGGTCGATCACTGGTCGGGTCGACAGCGCGGCCTGCAACTGGGCGGCCAGCGTCGTCGCCTGTGCGAGGACCTGGGCGTTGTGCACGGCCACGGCGGCGGGTTTGGCGAACAGTTCGCCGAGTTCGGCGGCGTGCTCGTCGAAGGCGTCCTTGCCGTGGGCGTAGACGTTGATCGCCCCGACAACCTGATCGCTGCAGCAGCAGCGGCAGCGACAGCGCGCTGTGCACTCCGAGCCGGCCCACCCGCGGGCCGAACCGCGGCCACATGGTCTCCCCACCCAACGACCCGGACCGCACCGTGCGTCGTTCCAGTGCCGCTGTGATGCACGGCCCTTCCTGCAGAGTCACGTACTGGATTTCGTCGATCTCGGCGACAAACGGAGCGCTCGCCGCCAACGCCTCGACCATGTTGTCGACCCGGTCGACCCGCAACAAGGTCACCCCGGCACCCTCAGCGCCCGGTATCGCGTGAACAGCGAAAGTCGCAACCGTCAGCGAGCAATTCGGGCAGTCCCAGACCGTCCGACACCAGACCGGCGAGGTCGTCGATCCCGGCCCGCAGGTCGGCAGCGTCGGCGCTGGCTCGCTCCGGGGTCAGCGACACACCCGGTGAGCCGCCGGGGCCGTCCCACTGAACTCGGTCATGGGCGATACCTGCACTCACATCCTGCCGGTGCCCGCAAACGCACCGGGGCCGTGCGATCTACCCGCGGCGCACCCGCCGCGCGACAGTCTCCATCCTAGGGCAGCCGAGTCTGGCGAGATGGGCTGATCCTGCCTCAGGGAGGCGGCATCGGCCGTAACCCGCAGTTGGCGAACAGGCCATCACAATGACCGGTCGGAATGGTCTGAACGGGTGTAGCGTCATCCGTGGCTGAGAATTGCAGCTGGTCCGGGATGAGTTCAGCTGTCCGCTGCGGAACTCAAGGAGCGTTGGCTCCGAACCCCACGCGCCGGTGATCGTCTGCACGTCGGGATCACCATGATTATCAGTCAGTGTCCTCGCCGCTCGGTCATCCGGGGTGACGCCGTTATCGATCGCCACGCTCAGTGGTCATCGAAACGGTCACAGCGCCCGGTTGGCATGCTCGCTGGCCGACATCGTCGGTGGCCGTTATCAGCGCCCACGGCGAAATCGACGCCTCGAACGCCGGCAGCCTGACCGACCACGCGGTTGCGCACGTGACGCGTTGCCGCGGCGCTCGTCCTGGATCTGAGCGACCTGGATTTCTTTGGGACCGAGGGCTTCTCGGCGCTGCACCGGGTGTCGGTGTCGTGCGCGCGGGTTGGAACCGTCTGGGCGATGGTGCCCGGCGCCGCCGTCACCCGGGTGCTGCGGATCTGCGACCCGCAGGGCTCGCTACCGACCGCCCGCACCGTGGACGCGGCGATGGCCGCATTCTCCAGACCACAGACACATCGACTGCAGCTCATCACGAAGACGCCGGAGTGATCCACGGTCGCCCGGTGTCCTGCCCCGGCCAGCAACCACGCCGCGATCACCCACTTGTGGCGCATGACAACTCTTCGTTCCGATGATTGGAGTCACCATGCCGGCCCACACCGCGACTGAACCGTCTCACCCTTCCCAGCCCTTCGCAGGCTGGATGCCGTCGGTGAGATGCGAGCGCGATACCTACACGGTCTGCGGCGGTCGGCTCAGTTCCGCCGCGAACACCGGAAGCTGATCGTAGCGATCGCCGTGGTTACCGATATCCAACTCGACTGCACCGACGTGGTAGCGCCCGAGACGGACGCGCAGCGGACCGCACGCTTTGAGCGCGACGCGATTCCCGTGATGACGACCGAAGAAAGCGGCTTCGCGCGCGAACAAGGATGCGACGCACCACAGGACGTGCCGCCATTCGGGCAACTCGACGAATTGCCGGCGGCTCGCGCCCAGACGGAGCGATTCCGTCGCGTCATCGTCGATATCGGCTCCGATCTCGATCTCGATGCCACCCTGCGTCGTGTAGTCACGGCGGCGATGGAGTTGACTCGAGCCCGCCATGGCGCGCTCGGTGTCCGCGGTCCAGATGGCACCATAACGTCGCTTCTGCGTGCGGGGATGTCGCCGGAATTGACGCCACGGACCGGCCAGCTGCCTGCCGGCAAGGGTGTTCTCGGTGTGCCTGGGAACCAGCCTGAGTCGTTGAGCCGCAACGACTCGAATGCAGACCGGGCTGCGGTGCGATTCCCCCAGCGTCACGCACCGGCCCGCAACGCACTCGGTGTTCCGATCACGATCCGGAACACCATATTCGCCACCCTGTACCTGACCGACAGTCGGTCCGGACAAGGGTTCACGGAGGCGGATGAAATCGATGCTCGCGCAGTGGCTTCCGCGGCAGCGGTGGCCATCGAGAACGCCCAACTGTTCGACCGTGCCATCACGACGGCCACGTGGATCGAAGCCGGCCGTGCCATCACCACCGCCGTCTTGTCGGACGTGGAACCTCACCCGCGGCCCCTGCAACTGATCGCCGACCGCGTATGCGCGTTGACCGACGCCGAGGAGGTGATCGTGCTCATCCCCGACGACGCCGACCTCCCAGCGCAGCAAGTCGACACATTGGTCGTGTCGACTGCCGTTGGCCGACATGCCAACGAGGTGATCGGTCAGCTGGTCCCGGTAGCACGGTCGACCACTGGTGAGGTGTTCCGCTCCGGCACACCGTTGATCGCCGAATCGTTTCGGCACCCGATCCGGGCATTCGCAGGCGTCGGCCAACGGCCCGCGATCGTCGTGCCATTGCGTTGCCAGGACACGGTTATCGGTGTCATCGCGGTGGCGCGCGGCACGGACCGACCGGCGTTCGACGCTCGTGACCTCGAGTTGATGAGCGAGTTCGCCGGCCATGCTGAGGTCGCCCTGACCCTGGCAAGCGCCCGTGAACTGATGGTACTGGCCGATCGCGAGCGGATCGCGCACAACTTGCACGACCTCGTCATCCAGCGGGTGTTCGCCGTCGGCATGGACGTGCAAGGCACCGTCGCCCGTTCGCGCTCTCCCGAGGTGACCGACCGGCTCAACCGGACGCTGTCCGACCTGCAGGCCATCATCGAAGACATCCGGACCGCGATCTTCGGTCTTCAATCTCCGCCAGGTCAGGCCCGCTCGTTTCGCCAACGGATACAGCAAGCGGTAGCCGATATGACCGACAGCCGGGACATCACCACAACTTTGCAGATCTCCGGGCCACTGACTGTCATCGGTGACGTCGTGGCCGGACATGCCGAGGCGGTCATCATGGAAGCCATCAGCAATGCCGTCCGTCACTCGGGTGGGACCGGACTGACCGTGAAGGTCGCCGTTGCTGATGAACTCGCCATAGACATCACCGACAACGGCAACGGCATCCCGCCCGACAATCGACGCCACAGCGGCCTGGCGAACATGCGTCGACGCGCCGAACAGGTCGGCGGGCACTGCACGATCGGTTCACCACCTGCCGGCGGCACCCACCTTCACTGGACAGCCCCACTGGCTGACCACCGCGCCGGGTCGCTCCCCAATCGACGCGATTGCGGTGAGCACAGCTACTGGCCACCGGTAGACCCATCGACCACGCTCAATCAAACCAAGGAACCGGCATGACCACCAGCGCGAGTGCTTGGATCGTCGTCGCCACGGTCGCGGCACTTGTGCTCATCGCAGGGCTTGTGTGGCTGGCGCGCAGCAAGCACCACATGGAAGCCAACATCCGCGAGGCCGCGAAGGAAGAAGCCCTGCCCGTCAGACAGCACGAGGCATTGGCCGACGGAGCTGCCGCCAAGGCCCGCGCCGCCGAGACCGAAGCAGGCGTCTGGGAGACCCAGGCGTCGGGCCTGCAACAACAAGCCGCCGCCCGCCGCGGCGAAGCAGCCACCTGGCGTGACGAACTCGAGGCGCAGAGGGCTCGTGCCAAAGAGTTGGATCCAGACTCGCCGACACCCGACACGCCGAAGGCCACCGAACCTCAGCACCGCTGACGGGGTTGCGAGGACCAACGGTTCCGGTGGGGATGTCGCGATATGCGGGTATCGGCGCGGGAAGCGTCGATGCCGCGCTCCTCGATGGCTGGGGAAACCGGAATCGTTCCGAAGCCGGCGAGCTGGAACGGAAGATCTGGAATCAGCCCCTCGAAGGACTGCTCATCACTGCGGGATCGACCGTCTTGATCGCGAACCTGCTGAACCTCGGCAGGATCTCCACCATGGGCAGCGCCGGTTTCCTTGTCATCTTCGCCGTGGTGAATGCAGCCGAAGCGCGCACCGCGCGGCGCCGCGGATCGCCACGGCCCTGGATCTCCATGCTCGCCGCTGCGGCGTGCGTGGGGGCACTCGGCACCCTTGTCGCCAAGAGCAGTCTCGGCGCGTGCACGTTCCTCGCCGGGATGGTGGCGCTGGCCTTCGGCATCGAAGCCGCCTTCCGGCGAATCAGCGGCAGGCGCTTTCGGGCCTAGTGCCGCGCGTCTGAAGAAGTTTCACCCTGTTGCTTTGATTCCCTGGGCTTGCCTGATCGGGGGTCGCGACGGTCGGCGGCGGCCCGAACGCGGTGTTGACCGCCTCGGCCGTTACCGGCTCGCGGACGCTCTCCAGCTGTCCGGCCCACGCCCTGGGCTTTGTTAGCGTTGGCGAAACTCCCTTTGGGTCAGTGACAGTCATGCCCGCAGCCCTACCCGCCACGTGCGGCGACGCCTCCACGACAACCGGGTCGATCGCACCACTTGGGCCGGGGCCCGCTTGGCGGGATCGTCGGATGTCATCGATGTGGTGACCTTCGGCCCTGTCTGCGGGTGTCGGGCTGTGCGAGGTTGGCACGTGTGGCATACGCCCGACGATGGTGACGGCTGCCGGGTACGGACGCGGGGCGTGCGGGGATCCGACAGCACCGACACTGCGACGGTCGGCCGGCCGCTCGATCTTCACCCACCACTCCGACGGCGTAATACTCCTGGCGCGTCCCTGGCAGCCCAACGGCGTTGTCGGGCAACGACGGCAACGACACCGGGCGATCTCGGCCCACACCACATGCGGTTCGGGACCATCGGCGCCGAATGCTTTGACGAGCCACAGAAGGACAGATCATGAGCATGCCCAAATACGTCCGCTTCTTCGAGGAGATCGGCATCGCCGACGTGCCGCTCGTCGGCGGTAAAAACGCCTCGCTGGGCGAGATGTACCAGAAGCTGGCCGGGCAGGGTGTCCGCATCCCGAACGGGTTCGCCACCACCGCCGAGGCCTACCGCTACATGTTGGAAAGCGCGGGCGCCTGGGATCCGCTGCACGCCGAGCTCGACGAAATCGACCCGACCGACGTCACCACGCTGGCGCGCAAGGCCAAGCGCGCCCGTGAGATCGTCTACGGCGCCGGGCTCCCGGACGACCTGGCCGCGGAGATACTCGACGCGTATCGCAAGCTTCAGGACGAGTACGGCGAGGAGGTCAGTCTCGCGGTACGAAGCTCGGCGACGGCCGAAGACCTACCGACGGCGAGTTTCGCCGGCCAACAGGACACCTATCTCAACATCAAGGGCGCCGAGAGTCTCCTCGACGCATGCCGCCGGTGTTTCGCCAGCCTGTTCACCGATCGCGCCATCCATTACCGCATCGATCAGGGCTTCGACCATTTCAAGGTCTCGCTGTCGATCGGCGTGATGAAGATGGTGCGCTCCGACCTCGCCTCGTCGGGCGTGATGTTCTCCCTCGACACCGAGTCGGGCTTTCGCGACGCCGTGTTCATCACGGGCGCCTACGGCCTCGGCGAGAACGTCGTTCAGGGCGCCGTCGATCCCGACGAGTTCTACGTCCACAAGCCCACCTTTCTGGCCGGCCACCGCGCCGTGCTGCGCCGACTCATCGGCGACAAGGCGGTGAAGATGATCTTCGTCGAGGGTGAGACGAAGTACACGACGCGCAACATCCCGACGCCCAAGGCCGACCGCGCCCGATACTGCCTCACTGATGAGGACGTCTTGGAACTGGCCGGCTACGCGTGCACGATCGAGGAACATTACGGGCACCCGATGGACATGGAGTGGGCCAAGGACGGTCTCGACGGGAAGCTCTACATCGTGCAAGCCCGCCCGGAGACGGTGGCCTCCCAGCACAGCGTGACCGCGCTGGAGAGGTATGCGCTCGACGGCAGCGGCGAGATACTCACCGAGGGGCGCTCGGTCGGCGAGAAGATCGCCTCGGGCGTGGCCAGACGGGTCGAGCACCTCGCCGAGCTGTCCGATTTTCAGCCCGGCGAGGTCCTGATCTCCGACATCACCACCCCCGACTGGGAGCCGGTCATGAAAACCGCAGCCGCGATCGTCACCAACCGTGGCGGGCGTACCTGCCACGCGGCGATCATCTCCCGCGAACTCGGCATCCCCGCTGTGGTGGGTGCCGGCGACGCGACCACGTCCATCCCTGACGGCACGGTCGTGACCGTGTCGTGCGCCGAGGGCGATACGGGGCGGGTGTATCGGGGTGAGGTGCCCTTCCACGTGGATCGCACCGAGGTCGGGGATATGCCGCGGCCCCGAACCGAGATCATGCTCAACCTCGGAAACCCCGATCTCGCCTTCAAGACGTCGTTCCTCCCGAACGACGGCGTGGGGCTGGCTCGGATGGAGTTCATCATCAACGAGTACATCAGGGTCCATCCCCTGGCCCTGCTCCATCCCGAGAAGGTCGACGATGCCGAGGCTCGCCGGATGATCGATCGGCTGACGCAGGGCTACTCCGACGGAGGCGCCTTCTTCGTGGAGCGCCTCTCCGAAGGAGTCGGCACCATCGCAGCGGCCTTCTGGCCGAAGCCCGTGGTGGTCCGAATGTCGGACTTCAAGACCAACGAGTACGCCAGCCTGGTCGGCGGAACGGCCTTCGAGCCCGAAGAGGCCAACCCGATGCTGGGCTGGCGCGGCGCCTCGCGCTATGCGCATCCCGCGTACGCGGAGGGCTTCGCGCTGGAGTGCCGCGCGATGCGCCGGGTGCGCGAGGAGATGGGCCTGACGAACGTCATGCTCATGCTGCCGTTCGTGCGCCGCGTCGCCGAGGCGGACCTGGTCCTTGAGACGATGGCCGACCTCGGTCTGCGGCGCGGCGAGAACGGGCTCAAGGTGTACGCGATGTGCGAGATCCCGAACAACGTGATCCTGATCGACGAGTTCGCCAAACGCTTCGACGGCTTCTCCATCGGCTCCAACGACCTGACTCAGCTCACTCTCGGCGTCGATCGCGACAGCGAGATCGTGGCGTTCGACTACGACGAGCGCGACGACGGTGTCAAGGAGATGATTCGCCTGGCCGTCGAGGGCTGCCGTCGCAACGGGATCCACTCAGGCCTGTGCGGACAGGCGCCGTCGGATTATCCGGACATGGCCGAGTTCCTGGTCCGCCTCGGCATCGACTCGATGAGCCTGAATCCCGACACGGTGGTCAAGACCACCGGCCAGGTGCTGCAGCTGGAGCAACAGCTCGTTCCGGTGCAATGAATTCCGCCGGATTGCCTTGCCGCCCAGCGCTGGAACGGTGCCGGCACGGAGCGGCGCGGTGAAGCTGCCGGTAACCATCGACCCCCGATACCACGACGCGGTGATCTTCGACCTCGACGGTGCGCTGATCGACGACGCGACGCTCTTCGAGGCGACGGTCGCCCTGGCGCGAAAGTGCCACGGCGGCGGCGTCGCAACGGCGGCCCACGCCTCGAGCCCGCACTGTCAGCACGTGTTGAAAGCTGCCGGGGTAGATGACCTGTTCGATGTCTGCGTCGACAGTCTGGAGGCCGCGCGCCGACTCGGTGTCAGCCCGCAACGCACGGTCGTCGTCGAGGACACCGACGCCGGGGTCAGTGCGGGTCAAGACGGCGGATTCGCACTCGTCATCGGTATCGACCGGACCGGAGACACCGACACACTGTTGCGGTGCGGAGCCGACGTCGTGCTGGCCGACCTGGCCGACGTCGCGGTTCGGGCAGGGGACAAGCGCATGTCCGAACTCCCGAATGCGCTGGAATCCTACGGTCAGCTCGTCGGCGTCACCAGGGCCCGACAGTCGATGTTGTTTCTCGACTACGACGGAACGTTGTCCCCGATCGTGTCCGATCCCGCCGCGGCCGGGCTCGTTGACGGCGCGGCCGAGGCGCTGGAACTCGTCTCGGCGGTGTGCCCCGTGGCCGTCCTGAGCGGCCGCGACCTCGCGGACATCCGCAACCGCGTTGGCGCACAAGGGATCTGGTACGCCGGCAGCCACGGGTTCGAGCTGACGGGACCCGACGGTACATACCACCAGAACGACGCGGCAGCCGCGGTCGTGCCGGTCCTCGAGCGCGCGGCCGGTGAGCTACGCGATACCCTGGCGCACATTCCGGGTGTACGGGTGGAGCACAAGCGCTTCGCCGTCGCGGTGCACTACCGCGAGGTCGCACCCGAACATGTCGGCGAGATCGTCGCCGCGACGCACCGGCTCGGACAGCGAGATGACTTACGGGTTACAAGCGGGCGCATGCTCGTCGAGCTGCGACCGGACATCGACTGGGACAAAGGAACCACTCTGGCCTGGATTCTCGACCGCGTCGACGGGGCCGGTTCCCTGCTACCGATCTACATCGGCGACGACCTGACCGACGAAGACGCTTTCGACGCGGTTCAATTCGACGGGATCGGGATCGTCGTGCGGCACGATGAGGACGGCGACCGCAAGACCGCCGCCCATTTCACCCTGGCCAGTCCCGATCAGGTGCGCGAGTTCGTCCAGCGTGGGTCGCAGTGGCTGGCGTACAAGAATCAAGCGTCGGGCGAGGCCTGGGATTTCACCTTCGACGGATATGACCCGCCGAGCGAGAAGCTCCGCGAGGCGTTATGCACGGTAGGGAACGGCTATTTCGCCACCCGGGGTGCCGCGCCGGAGTCGAAGGCCGGGCAGGTGCACTACCCGGGCACCTATGCCGCCGGGGTGTACAACCGTCTCGTCGACGACGTATCGGGCACCACGATCGACAACGAGAGTCTGGTGAACCTGCCCAACTGGCTTGCGCTGACCTTCCGGATCGACGGCGGCAACTGGTTCGACATCGACGCGGTCAGGGTGTTGTCCTACCGGCAGACTCTTGATCTTCGCGGCGCGGTTCTGACGCGCGAGGTCCGCTTCACCGATGACGCCGGCCGCACGAGTTCACTGACACAACAACGATTCGTCGCGATGCACATGCCGCACGTTGGTGCGCTTGCGACCACGATCGTTGCCGAGGATTGGTCAGGGACGATCGAGGTTCGCTCGACGCTGGACGGCAACGTCCGCAACGCGCTGGTCGAGCGTTACCGCGACTTGGCCGACAACCATCTCGAACTACTGGACAAGCGGGAGATCTCGGGCAATTCGGTGCTCTTGGCGGTGCAGACGACCCAGTCTCGCATTCCCATCGCGATGGCGGCGCGAAGCACCGTGTGGCGCGATGGCGAGCCCGTCCCGGCTGTCTTATCGTCTTGTTCGACGAGTCCGCTGAAATCGGTCACGACATCGCTGTACGGCTGTCAGTCGGTGAGGCGTTGACGGTAGAGAAGGTGGTGACCCTCTACACGGGGCGCGATGTCGCGACGTCCGAACCAGCTGTCGACGCCCAGCGCCGGCTGAGCCGACTCGGCCGGTTCGCACATCTACTCGACGGGCACCTGACCGAGTGGGTCCATCTGTGGGAGCGGCTATCCATCGAGTTCGATGACTTCACAGACGAATTGCGCATTCTGCGACTGCATCTGTTGCATCTGCTGCAGACGGTTTCGCTTAACGCTTCCGACCTCGACGTCGGGGTGCCGGCGCGCGGACTGCACGGTGAGGCGTATCGCGGCCACATCTTCTGGGACGAGCTGTTCATCTTCCCGGTGCTCAACCTGCGGCTGCCCATGATCACCCGCTCCCTGTTGCGATACCGCTACCGGCGACTGCCGGAGGCTCGGCATGCCGCCGCGGCGGCCGGCTATGCCGGTGCGATGTTCCCGTGGCAGTCCGGCAGCGACGGGCGCGAGGAAAGCCCACTGCTGCACCTCAATCCGCGCAGCGGTCGGTGGAACCCCGATTCCAGCGCCCGCGCACAGCACATCGGCATCGCCGTCGCGTACAACGCGTGGAAGTTCTACCAGGTCACGGGCGATCTCGCGTATCTGATCGACTACGGCGCGGAGATGCTGGCGGAGATCGCACGCTTCTTTGTCAGCAGGGCCAGCTACGACGAAGAGCGCGATCGCTACAGCATCCGGGGCGTCATCGGGCCCGATGAATTCCACTCGGGCTATCCAAGCGCGCCGTACGACGGCATCGACAACAACGCGTATACGAACGTGATGGCGGTCTGGGTGATCATGCGGGCCTTCGACGCCCTGAATCTGCTGCCGCTGCCGAACCGCCTCGATCTGCGGGAAACGCTCGGACTGCGCAGCGATGAACTGGCGCACTGGGAAGCAGGTGAGCCGACGGATGTTCGTCCCGTTCCACTCTGCCCCAAGCGCCGGGCCGGAGCCCGGCGGGGATGTCATCAGTCAGTTCGAAGGCTACGGCGAGCTCGAGGAACTGGATTGGGACCGCTACCGCGAGAGATACGGCAACATCCAGCGCCTCGACCGCATCTTGGAGGCCGAGGACGACGACGTCAATCGCTACAAGGCGTCGAAGCAGGCCGACGCGTTGATGCTGCTGTATCTGATGTCGTCGGACGAGTTGGGTGAGCTACTCGACCGGCTCGGCTACCGCTTCATGCACGAGCAGATTCCGAGGATGGTCGACTACTACATGGCCCGCACATCGCACGGATCCACGCTCAGTGGTGTGGTGCACAGCTGGGTGCTTGCCCGCGCCAACCGGCATCGTGCCATGGAGTTCTTCCAACAGGCTCTGACGTCAGACGTGTCCGATATCCAGGGTGGCACCACGGCCGAGGGTATTCACCTCGCGGCGATGGCTGGCAGCGTCGACCTCATGCAGCGCTGCTTCACCGGGCTGGAGACCCGTTCCGACCGGATCATCCTCTCCCCGCATTGGCCGGAAACACTGGGCGTGCTGGCAGTTCCGATTCACTATCGCGGCCTGCATCTGCACCTTCGGGTCAGCGGCAAAGGTGTGATCATCAGCGTGGATCCGCGCGACGTCGGCGCAGTTGACGTGGAATGCCATGGTCGCGTCGTTGCGCTGACGCCCGGCACCACCGTCCGATTTTCCGGCTGACCATTGCTACCCGTCGGAGCCGCAGGCGGGCTTTGAGGGTCTCATGCCCAGGCACTTCCGTCCCGCCCTGAGGGTTTCGCGTGTCTGGGTCCGCGGTGAAGCGGTCCGCGTAATCAGCATCACGTCGAGTCCTGGTCTGGCGGCCAGTAGTAGTGGCGGCGGCCGCGGGCCGAGTGGCGAATCGCAACGTCCCGATATCGCAGCCTCAGTCCCGGAGCACCCGTTCGGGTTGCCCGCCGCGGACCGCTGACGTCCCAGGGTTTGACGTAGAGGGTCGTGGCGATGACGACCGGCGGTCACGATGGCGACTGTGTGGCCGGGTCTGCGTCCGTGCCCAGTAGGTCCTTCTTCGCCTGCGCCAGTTCGGCTTTGGCGTCGGCATCGACCTGCGGATAATGCGGGTTGAGATCCTGTAAGGTGTGGAGCAGCACCGCGGAGGTCGACAAGTGGCTGAACCATTTGTGGTCGGCCGGGATCACGTGCCAGGGCGCCCAGTCGGTGCTGGTGTGGCTGAGCATGTCGCCGAAGGCCCGCTGATAGTCGTCCCAGAACGAGCGCTCCCGCAGATCGGCAGCAGAGAACTTCCAGTTCTTCTCGGGCTCGTCGATTCGCGCGAGGAACCGGCGCTTCTGTTCAGCCTTGGAGAGGTTGAGGAACAGCTTGACGATGATCGTCCCGTTGTCGGTGAGGTAGCGCTCCCAATCGTTGATGTCGCGGTACCGCCGCTGCCAGATCTCGTCTGCGTCGAGGACCGCGGTGCGCGGCCACAACAAATCCGGGTGGACACGGGTGACGAGCACGTTCTCGTAGTGGGACCGGTTGAACACCGCGATGCGTCCCAGTTCCGGCAGCGCGGTCTGATGGCGCCACAGATAGTCGTGCGCCCGCTCGGTGGCCGAGGGCGCCCTGAAGCTGTACACGTCGACCCCCTCGGGGTTCAGGCCGCTCATGACGTGTTTGATCGTGCCGTCCTTGCCGGCCGCGTCGATGCCTTGAAGAACGATCAGCAGCGACCGGTCGGCCTGGGCGAAGAAGCGGTCCTGCAGATCCAGCAGCGCCGCCTCCGCCTCAGCCAGGGCAGCGGTGCCGGCATCCTTTCCGAGTTGCTCGTCGCGGCGGCCGGGATCGAAGTCCTTGGTCAGTTCCACCGTCGATCCCGGAGTGACCCGGGTGGCCGTCGCCAACTCTCTCCACTGCACCGACAACGTTGCCTCCCGCTTGGGTCGAAGTTCTCATTGCTCGGAACGGTCCGCACGCCTGCGGGCCGAAATCCGGCTTGGTGAACGGATTCCACCAGTGGACCTCCTTCACACATGACCGGTGGCTGCGCGCCTTTCGGCCTGGTCCTCCCGGGTTTTCACCGGATCGAGGATGCGGTAGGCGAGGAGTTTGACGCGGTCGCTGATGAGGAACCACGCCAGGGCGTATGCCCAGACCAGGGCCGCCCATTTCCAGCCGAGCGGGGCCATGAACAGTCCGTAGACGGCGATGAGGGTGGCGATGGCCTGGGTGCCGAGGACGGCGATCAGCAGGATGCGGGCGGGGCGGATGGACCAGAACGGTCCGCGGGTGCGGGTCAGGAAGATGGTGAGGTGCCCGGCGACGGAGAGCATGAGGTACATCAGGGTCTGCACGCGTGGGTGGCCGAGGTCGAAGACGCGGTCGCCCAGATAGAACAGGCCGAACGCGGCGATCGGTCCGATCACGCCCAGCACGGTGGCGATGCCGAGCACCATCCGCATGTTCCAGGCTTCGGGCTCGTTGCGGTAGTGGACATTGTCGTAGGCGATGGACAGGATCGCGCCGTCGTTGAGCAGCGCGAGCATCACGATCATGATCGCGGTCAGCGGGTAGAAGTTGAACACCAGGATCGCGACGGTCATGAACAGCAGCACCCGCAGCGTTTCGGCGATGCGGTAGATCGCGTAGCTGTTCATCCGCTGAAAGATCTTGCGGCTCTCTTTGATCGCGTCGATGATCACCGACAGTCCCGGGGTCAGCAGCACGATGTCGGCGGCCGCGCGGGCGGCGTCGGTGGCCCCGGACACGGCGATGCCGCAGTCCGCCTTCTTCAGCGCGGGGGCGTCGTTGACCCCGTCGCCGGTCATCCCGACGATGTGGCCGCGTTTCTGCAGGACGTCGACGATGTGGTACTTGTGCTCGGGGAAGACCTGGGCGAAACCGTCGGCGGTCTCGATCGATTCGCCTACCGCCGCCGATTCATCCTTCTTCGTATCGCCCAGGCCGGTGGCGTCGAGGATGTCGGTGCCCAAACCGACCTTGGCGGCGGTTTCCTTGGCGATGGCCAGCGCATCACCGGTCACCATCTTGACGGAGACGCCCATCGCCCGCGCGGTGGAGATGGTGGCTGCCGCGTCGTCACGGGGTGGATCGAACAGCGGCAGGACACCGACGAACTGCCAGTCGCCGTCGCCGTCGGCGCGGGCCACGCCCAGGGACCGGAAGCCGCGGGCGGCGAAATCGTCGACAGCGGCGTCGACGGCCGCTGTGATCTGTGCGGCGTTGGCGGCCAGCGCCAGGATGACTTGCGGGGCGCCTTTGGTGACCGTGAACGTGGTCCCGTCGGCGGCGGTGACGCTGGCCTCGGTGCGTTTGTGCACCGGGTCGAACGGTGCGAATGGGTGATCGTGTAGCCCTGCAGGGCTGTGGTCGTCGTCGAGTCCGCCGAGCACCGCCCGGTCGATGGGGTCGTCGTTGTCGGCGCGGGAGGCCAACGCGCCGTCGAGGATCACGGTCGCCGCGGTGACGCCGTCGACGGCGAACGGGGTGCCCAACGTCAGGGCATTCTGGGTCAGGGTGCCGGTCTTGTCCGCGCACAGCACGTCCACGCCGGCGAGTTCCTCGATGGCGACCAGCCGGCTGACGATGGCCTGTTTCTTGGCCAGCAGACGCGCCCCGACGGCCATCGTCACCGACAGCACCGTCGGCATCGCCACCGGGATCGCCGCCACGGTCAGCACCAGCGCGAACTGCAGAGTGGTCAGGATCGCGTTACCGCGCAGCAGGGAGGCGACGATGATGACCGCGACCAGCACGACAGCCAGGATGATCAGGTAGTTGCCGATCTTGAGCACGGCCCGCTGAAAGTGGCTGACGGTGTGTGCGTCGGTCACCAGTTCGGCGGTCTTGCCGAAGTAGGTGTCGGCGCCGGTGGCATAGATCAGGGCACCGATCTCGCCTTGCCGGACGATGGACCCGGAGAACACCGCGTCACCGGTGTGTGCAGGTGGCGGGCAGCGACTCCCCGGTCAGCGCGGACTGATCGACCTCGATCTCGTCGCCGTCGAGCAGTCGGGCGTCGGCGGGGACGATGTCACCCAGGCGCAGCCGGATGACATCACCGGGCACCAGCTCGCGCGCCGGCGCGGTGATCCACGCGCCGTCGCGGATGACGCGGGCGTTGATCGCCAGCTTGGCTTTCAGCGCCTCGATGGCGTTGCCGGCCTGCCGTTCTTCGGTGTATCCGACCACCCCGTTGGCCACCAGCAGCAGCAGGATGATGAAGAAATCCGGCCAGTGCCCGACCGCGCCCGACAGGATGACGGCGATCTCGATCATCCACGGGATCGGACCCCAGAAATAGCTGAGGAACTTCAACAGCGGGTTGGTCTTGTGCTCGGCGATCTCGTTGGGCCCGTACTGCGCCAACCGCTTCGCCGCCTCAGCTGTACTGAGCCCGTCCGGCGAGTAACCAAGTTGTTTCTCGACCTCGGCCATCGGCGCTGACTTCAAACCGGTATCCGGTTCGGTGCGTGCCCGCCGAGTGGTGCGGCGTGTCAGTGGTCATCGCGGGCAGTCCGCATCTGTGGGGAGTGTGTCGAAGGGTCGCAGGACGCCGGCGCACCAGTGAACCGAACGTAAAAAACAGGGCGTGAACGTCAATGGGGTTAGCGGCGCGGGCAGATTTCCATGGTGCATCCCAGTAGGTGCGGCTGTCACCGGAGGCCGGCGCGTGCGGCTCTCACCAAAGGGCAGCAGCGGACAGCCGACCCATCCCGGACTGGCTGAGGTGCTCAACCATGCCCGACGCTACACCCCGCGGGCGCGATCTACCGCGTTGACCGGAGGCCAGCTTTCTGGGAAACCGCTGTGTGCCCACGGCCACAAACCACCGAGCGCTCGGCGATGCCCGACCGGCGCGTAGTAGAACGGTGGCGGGCGGTTTCGTTCGGCGACGTATACGTCGTTGAGGGCGCGTTCATATTTGATGCGGTATGCCTGATTCTCGGCCCGTGTTCGTCGCCGAGTCGGCATCATCAGCGTGCGTGCGTGTGACGGGGCGATCTGCTGTGGTGGCAGTGTGCCCGTCGTGATGTTCCATTGCGGGAACAACACTCGGCTCCCGGGGTGCGTCACGTAGGTTTTGCCGGTTGGTGACGTCCACTCGACGGTGCCATCGGGAAACTGCCGGTCCGACCATCCGTCCCAGAACGTCTTGAGCAAGTGGTCTTTTCGACACGCGCACTTGAGATTCGACGGGTGAGTCGGGCCTAGCGGCCATGGGATGGTGTGGTCGATGTCGCAGAACTCGGCGGGTACGTCGCAGTTCGGGAAGCGGCAGGTGAGGTCCCGGAACCGGACGAATTCGTCGAGTGCTGTCGAGGGCCGATAACCCGGTTCGGCATCGTCCGACGGCCGACGAAGGTGGCGGACCTTGGCGCCTGACTGGATGAGTTCGGCCAGCAGCGGGGTAGGAACGATCCCGCCGCGGCCGGTCAGCGTCGCCACCGAGCGTTTCATCGGTGCTCCGTCGTCGGATGCGATGCCCTCTCCCGACATGGCCGGATCCGGTGCGATGTTGGCCGCGTCGGCGTCGGTCACCACGTGCACGACCACACTGGCAGCGCGGCGGTCGTCGTCGGCTGCCGGGCAGGTTGGCGAACCGCACCTGCAGGCGAGACGGTCCGAGCCGGCCGCCAATGCGCCGAGTGCGTCGGCGCGACGTTGACCGATGGTCCGGGGGTCGTCGTCGCAGACTCCGCGGGCCATCTGCATCAGGCGGCGGTCGAGGAGAGCGGCATCGGTGGCGAACAGCCGGCCCCGCGCGGTCGTCGTTCCCGCCGCGTCTTCCCGGGAACCGAACTGAAAGTCGCGGTCGCGGGCTCTGGATCGGGTCTGGTGGAGTGCGCCGGGGTCGATTCTGTCGACCCAGGCGTCGATTGACTTCTCGAGCGTGTAGGCCGACAGCAAGCCCCACGACCGGGCGTGCTCGGCGATCGCAGTATCGATCAGGTCGAGTGCTGTTTCGTCTTGGATGAGGTCGGTGCGCGAGGCGATCGCGGCGCACACCCGATAGCTGAGGTGCCCTGCCAGGAACAGATCGGCCACCCGCGGTAGTCGATATCGCAGCGAGAGGCCGAGGTGCATCTCCCCGGAGGCGCGGCCGCGGCTGATGCCCAGGGCGGCAGCGATTTCCGCCGCTGCCGCATCCCAGGGATCGCAGGACCAGTACGCGCGCTCGTCGTCGCCGCACCGACGGCGCACCAGCTCGCTGATCGCCGCGACCCGCCTCGCGGCGGTCCTGGCTTCCTCGCGGGCCAGGTCCTCGATCGCGGTGACGACGGCGGCGTCACTGGCCGACCTAAGCCCACTATCGAACATGTGTTCGAGTATATCGATGTCCACTGACTCAAACTTTGTGGCAGGGTCGCAGCTCGTGGATACCTGCGGCCGGGGCTGAAAGGTTGGGGGCTTCCGGTTCCTCGGAAGATGAAGGCCCCAATAGCACTGGCGCACAACATGATCGCATTGCCTGCGCACGGCAGGGCGATCGGCGTTCCCCCGACCCGAGGACAGGACTTCGGGCGCTGATCGGCGCCAGGCGGAGTCACCGAGGGGGTGTAGCGTTGCAGGTGGCTGAGAATGTCAGCTGGTCCGGGATGAGTTCGGCTGTCCGCCGCAGAACTTGAGGAGCTTTGGCTCCGAGCCGTGACGCGCCGGTGATCGTCTTGACGTCGGGATCACCATGACCACTTCACTCGTTTCGCCTTCAGATTCTTCTGCTCGATCACGCTGCGCCTCGTCGGCCGATTCGAGGGGTGACCGGCGATGAGCACGCTGATTGCAGTGCTCGCTGTTCTGGCGGTCCTGGTATTGCTGGGTACTTGCGATGTCGGTGCGAATCGTCAAGCAGTACGAAAGCGGTGTGCTGTTCCGGCTGGGCCGCGTGGTTGGAGAACGCACTCCTGGTTTGCGGTTCATCATCCCGTTCGTTGATGTGCTGCATCGGATTTCGCTGCGGATCGTGACGATGCCGATCCAGTCCCAGGGCATCATCACCCGCGACAACGTCAGTGTCGACGTCTCGGCGGTGGCCTACTTCAAGGTCGTCGATGCGGTGAAGTCGGTCGTCGCGATCGAGAACGTCGGGGCGGCGATCGACCAGATCGCTCAGACGACGCTGCGCAAAGTGGTCGGCCAGCACACCCTCGATGAGACCCTTTCGGAGACAGACAAGATCAACCTTGACATCCAGGACATCCTCGACGTGACCACCATCGAGTGGGGCGTTCAGGTCACGCTGGTGGAGCTCAAAGACATTCAACTGCCCGACAGCATGAAACGGGCGATGGCGCGCCAGGCCGAGGCGGAGCGGGAGAAACGCGCGAAAATCATCAACGCCGAAGGCGAATCCTTGGCAGCAGCTGCGCTGGGGGACGCCTCGGACACCATGATGGCCCACCCCCTGGCTCTGCAGTTGCGGAACCTGCAGACCCTCGTCGAACTCGGCGTCGACAAGAACACCACCGTCGTCTTCCCGGCTCCCCTGATGTCGACCATCGCCGAACTCGGCGCGTTCCTGGCCCGCGAGGGCGCCGCCGCGGCCCAGCCGGAGCCACAGCCGCCGATCCCCGTCCCGAAACCGGCTGCGGCAGTGGCCAACGGGACGTCCGCCGCCGGGAGCCGGCCGTGAGCATCGTGGTGCAGTTCCTCCCGCTGTTCGTTTACAGCATCTGGATGGTTTGCCGATTGAAGATCCGCTCGTCAACGTCATGACCTGATGAAGTTGCAGTCGGCCAGCGATCACCCGCAGGACTCAGCGACCGCGACTACGACGCGTTGTTCAGCAGACAAAACATCATCTTCGCCTTCCACGGCTACCCCACCCTCATCCACCGACTCACCTACCGCAGGACCAACCACAACCTGCACGTGCGCGGCTACAACGAAGAAGGAACCATCACGACCCCCTTCGACATGCGGGTCCAGAACAAACTCGACCGCTACCACCTCGTCAGCGATGTCATCGATCGGCTGCCGCACTCGGCGCCACCGGCGACTACCTCAAACAGAACATGGCCGACAAACTCGTCGAACACACCCTCTACATCAACACCCACGGCAAGGACCACCCCGAAATCCGCAACTGGACCTGGAATGCAACGCGGCCCGGACGCGCGGCGGAATCGTCTCGACATCCCGCTCCGGCAAGAGAATCCGAGGCCTCGACCTGACCGCCATCGTCGGATCAGTTGTTTTGCTCGTCGCCGTGATCGTCGGCGCAGCGGTGGCGTCGCGCCGAGCCCGCTCGACCCGCCCCAACCGGATTCGGCTCCTCGGTCACTGGTCGCACCCGCGGCAGCCGACCGGTACATCGAAAGAAGGACAACACACATGAAGGCGCTGGTGTATCACGGTCCGGGCAGCAGGTCTTGGGAAGATGTGCCCGACGCCACCATCCACGAACCGACCGACGCGGTGGTACGGGTCGACGCTGTCACGATCTGTGGTACCGATCTGCACATCCTCGGCGGCGACGTGCCCGAAGTGACTCCGGGCCGAATCCTCGGCCACGAGGCCGTCGGCACCGTCACCGAGGTCGGCTCGTCGGTGCAGAAAGTCGCCGTCGGCGATCGGGTTCTGGTCTCGTGTGTCTCGTCGTGCGGCAGCTGCCGTTACTGCCGCGACGGCAGCTATGGGCAGTGCCTTGGCGGCGGCGGCTGGATCCTCGGCCACCTGATCGACGGCACTCAAGCCGAATATGTGCGGGTTCCGTTCGCCGACAACTCCACCTACAAGGTCCCTGACGGAGTCACCGACGAGCAGATGATCGTGCTTGCCGACATTCTGCCGACCGCCTACGAGGTGGGAGTGCTCAACGGCGCGGTCCGTCCCGGCCGACGTCGTCGCGATCATCGGTGCAGGACCCATCGGGCTGGCCGCGATCATGACCGCGCAACTGTTCAGCCCCAGCCACATCGTGGCGATCGATCTGGCCGACTCCCGGCTGGAGGCGGCGCGCAAGTTCGGCGCCGACACCGTGGTCAACAATGACCGCGACGATGCCGCGGCGGTGATCGGTGCACTGACCGGCGGACTGGGAGCCGATGTGACGATGGAGGCCGTCGGCCTGCCAGCAGACGTTCGAGCAGGCGGTGCGGCTGGTTCGTCCCGGCGGGCACGTCGCCAACATCGGTGTGCACGGCGCGCCGGCGACCCTGCACCTGGAAGACATCTGGATCAAGAACCTGACCATCACCACCGGACTGGTCGACACCTATTCCACGCCAACGCTTATCGGGCTGGTCGCCAGCCACCGCCTCGACACCACACCGATGGTCACGCACCGATTCGGCCTCGACGAATTCGAGACCGCATATGACGTCTTCGCCGACGCCGCCAAGACCGGAGCGTTGAAGGTCCTGCTCACCGCGGCTCGACAGCCATGATGGTTGGCGACTCGGAGTTCACTTACCGTCCACCCCGGCGGGCTACGCTCGAGCGCATCGAGCCCTGAAGCGCCTGGCGTTTCCGCTGAGCGGTTTCTCGGCATCTTCCCGGTCATCTGTTGACCGGGCTAAGGAGTAAGCCGCATGACACCGAACCCGAACGCCGTCCGATCAGCGGCCCCCGCCGGCAGCCCCGCTGCGCCGACGGCGCCGCGGCTGCAGCTCGACCCGGACAAACCCGATCCCTACCTGGACGGAGCCTGGTGGCCCCGTTCCACCGATCTGCCGGACGAGTTGCCGCCGCTGCTCGAAGCGCTGTCCGCGCAGCTCGGTCCGATAGCGCTCATCGGCTATCACCGCGACGCCTGGGACCCTGTACCCGGTCACCTCGAGGTCTGACGGGCACCCGGTGCACCTGCAGGGCTTCGTCTCATCTGGTCCTCCGACGTTGGTCGTGGTCGATGACAGTGGGCGGCGGGTGACGATGCTCGTCGTGCCACCCGAGACCAACCCGGCAACTGCCGCAGAGTTGATCGCAGCGGCGGCCGCTCATGATTCCGACGAGCACGACGATGGTGGTCCGGCCACTAACGCTGACAAGGCCGCGGCGACCTCAATCGATGAGGTGGCAACGCGACTTGCCCGGCTACCCGGCAACACCGACCCCCGGGAGGCCGCGTTGATCTCCGGGTGGGTCGCCGAAGCCGCCGAACAGTTCCGCGAGGCACCGATCCAAGCGTTCGTCCCGATCCTCGTCGAGCACATCGTCCGCGTACGCCTGTACGACCACCACGCCGATGGCGGCGCTGGCAGCACTGATTGACGACGGCACAACCGGCGGCACGCCACCGGGCGGATTCGATCACCGGGAACCCTTCCATGCCGATGACACCAGGCACGCCAGGCTAGAGCAACTGGTGAATGGGTTGCTATCGCTGAAACTTGATGACGCATTGGACTTTCGTAGCGCTGCAGTGATTTACCGGGCCGCTCTCCGGGCCGGCACACGATCCGAAGTATGAACGACTGCCTGATTGCCGCGGTATCCATTCGCCACCGCGTCAGCGTCATTCACCGAGATGCAGACTTCGAGGTCATCACCGCCATAACGGGTCTTGCGGCGAGGTCATTGCGGTGAAACAGGTGCGCCGGCCGATGGTGGGACCTGGCCTGCTCAATCCCGATCGGCACGCGCTCACGGTGATCTACC
This sequence comes from uncultured Actinomycetota bacterium, assembly GCA_963753095.1. GTDB lineage: Bacteria > Actinomycetota > Actinomycetes > Mycobacteriales > Mycobacteriaceae > Mycobacterium. The sequence continues at coordinate 73,389 of CAVWBC010000009.1, read as the reverse complement.
ATCCAGGCATGATCCGGCTAAGCATGGTTCTTCGGGTGGCTCTGACCGTGGCGATGTGCGGTGCAGCGGGCATGGCCGTCGCGCACGCCGAGCCTCCGGTGCCGTGTGCCTTCACCCTGTCGACGCCGGAGGTGACCGATGTCAACGGCACCGCCATGGTCACCGCCACCGCGTCCACTGGAGGCTGCGGTGCGGGTGCCGGCCCCTACCTGAACGTGGCGTGTGTGCAACCGCTGGCGAGCGATCTGAGCAACCAGTGCACCCAGGCGCACGGAGCCGACGCGGCGCAGGTCTTTGTGCCCTACCGGCCCGGGTTGACCTACATTGCGACGGGCCGGGGGTGCGGAGCCTGGGGCGGACAGTTGCCCGCCCCGCTCTGCCAGGTGCTCGGGCCCTACTCCGCCACGTTGTAGCGCTGGACTCAGTTCGGCGGAGATTGCGAGAACGCGCCGGACGGACCCGGCGGGTCCTACTGTGCGACCGTGGACATTCTCATCATGGCGCTGCTACTGACGCTCGCCATCCTGATCTGGCGCGGTGCCAAGCGGGGTCTCGTCATCGGTCTGTGGTTCCTCGGCGTCGTCGCCGTGGTGGGCCTGTTCCGGTACCACGTCACCTCCGTCCTGGATCTGAGCTTCTGATGATTCCGGAGGACGTGGCGCACGCACCGGTTGCGGCCGAACGGTCGGCGGAGAACCACGACACGTCGATGCCGGGTCGCGGGGTGTGGGGCTTTCTCGCCTATTGGAGCCTGCACGCGTGGATCCTCGGATACAGCGTGGTGGTGCTCAGCGCGTTCTACATCCAGTTCGTCATGGGGGAGTTCCCCTGCCCGCTGTGCATGCTGCAGCGGTACGGGATGTTCCTCTCCTCCTTGGGTGCGTTGTTCGTGATCATGCAGGCCCGCCGTGGCACCCTCACCGCGTCGCGTTACGCGCAAGGCCTCGGCATGGGAATCGTGGGAGCCCTGGCCGGCGCCTCGGTGTCGGTGCGCCAGATCGAACTGCACATCAAGCCCGGCGACCCTGGCTACGGCGAGCCGATCTTCCGGCTGCATCTGTACACCTGGGCGTTCGTCACCTTCGTCATCGTGCTCATCTTCTGTGGCGTGGTGTTGATGCTGATGCCCAAGAGCATCCCGGCGGCTCCGGCTGCCGGCACCCCGGCCCGGCTGGTCTCGACGGTCGTCGTGTGGATCTTCCTCGGCGTCATCGCCGCCAACGTCATCGCCATCATTGCTCTGGAGGGCTTCGCCTGGGTCCTGCCCGACGATCCGTCGGGCTATAACCTGATCGATCAATTGCGCGGCCGATAAGGCGATTCGCGGATCCGTCGGCGTACGGCGCTTACAGTGAATGAGTCGCGGTAGTGCGACGGCAGGAACAGTGAACGGGAGGCCTAGTGCCACCCACGAAGTCCGGCGATCCCAACGTAGCTCGCCTCGCATTGTGTGGACGCGCCGAATTCCACGGCGCGGTCGATGGCGCATGGTGGCCCAACAGCCTGAACCTTCAGGTGGAACTGCCGGATCTGGTGGCCGTGCTCGGATCCTGGATCGGGCCGATCCGCCGCGTCGTCTACGACCCCAGCAGTTGGCTGCCCGCACCGTCGCGACTCATCCGCCGCGAATCGACCATTCCCGTTGACCCGTATCAGCTGACCCATCGGGACACGATCCTGTTGCTCGGAACGCATTCGCGCGATGCGGTGCTGTACGTCATCCCGCCGTCCTGCACCCGCACCACGGTCACCGTGGTGCTGCGGGAGGTGCAGGAGTCGATGGATCCACTCAGTGCGGTCACCCTGCGTGATCTCGTCCACACCCAGCTGCCCGACGGGCCGGCGTGAGCCGAGCATCGTTGGTGTCCAGACGGCTCGGCGTCCTAGTGGCAGCGACCACCGCCGGTGTCGCCCTGGTTCAATGTGCGCCGCGCCCGCCCGCGCCGCCACCTCCGGTGGTCGCCGCCCCGTCGCCGCCGGTGACCACCCCGTCGCAGGCGCCGCGTCCCGCCGTCGTTCACCCGGTCGGCGCGGCGGAACTGGGTGCGACCTGGCGGCCGGGATGCCCGGTCGGGCCGGAACAGTTGCGCCGGGTCGAACTCGACTACCTCGGATTCGACGGTCTGATCCACCGCGGTGATCTGATCGTGCACCAGGACCTCGTACCCGACGTCATCGCGATCTTCGAGCAACTCCTGCGGCTGCGCTACCCCGTTGCCAAAATGCGGACCGTCGAGCACTATCCGGGCGCCGAGGACGAATTGTCGATGGAGGACAACAACACCTCCGCGTTCAACTGCCGGCCGCTGCCGAACTCGGATCGTTGGTCGCTGCACGCCTATGGCCGGGCGATCGATCTCAACCCGCTCCTCAACCCCTACATCGACAACACCGGCGACCTGCAACCGCGGATCGCGGCGCAGTACCTGGACCGCAAGCGCACCGATCCCGGGATCCTGCACGCCGGCGACCCGGCGGTGCTCGCGTTCACCGATCGCGGGTGGCGCTGGGGCGGCGCATGGCGGAACCCGGTCGACTACCAGCACTTCGAGCGCCGCTAGGTCATGCGGATGTCGGTCGAGGATCGTCTGCGCTGGGACGAGAGGTATCGCAGCCGAGGACCGGCGACGGTGGAAGCGATTGAGCTCCCGTCGGTGTTCGCCGCTCACGCCGACGAGTTCCCCACTGCGGGGCGAGCCCTCGACGTGGCGTGCGGCGGGGGCATCGCGGCCGTCTGGCTCGCCCGCCGTGGTCTGGAGGTGTGGGGGTGGGATGTCTCGCCGGTGGCCGTCGATCAGGCGCGGGAGTTGGCTCGACTCGCCGGGGTGGCTGTCCAGTGCCGGTTCGACGTGGTCGACCTCGACGACGGGCTGCCGCCGGGGCCACCCGCCGACGTCATCGTCTGCCACAAGTTCCGCGCCCGCACCCTTGACCCGGACCTCGTCGCGCGCCTCGCACCGGGTGGGCTGCTGGCGATCTCGGCCCTCAGCGAGGTCGGCGCGGTCCCCGGACCGTTCCGCGCCGAGCCGGGTGAGCTTCGTACCGCGTTCTCCGGCCTGGAGATCGTCGACGCCGGCGAGGGCGGCGGCGAGGCGTGGCTGTTGGGCAGGAGTCGACGGCCTCCCGGTGCCGTTTCGGTGGTAAAACCCTCTCCAGCGGGCATTGACATGAACGGAGACAGCGAATGAGCGAACGCGAGGACCGCCAGGACATCGGTGAGCTCTTGATCCGCTATGCGACCGGCATCGACCGGCGGGACTGGCCGTTGTTCCGCACCGTGTTCACCGACGACTGCGAACTGGACTACGGCCAGATCGGGTCGTGGCGGGGCGTGGACGCCGTCACCGATTTCATGGACCATGTGCATGCGGCGGCCGGCCACACATTGCACCGCATCACCAACGAGGCCGTCGACGTCGATGGCGACCGGGCAGCAGCCCGCAGTTACGTCGATGTTTTGATCATGGCCGCCGACAATCCGACCGGAGTGAATGCGGCCGGCTTCTACGACGACGACCTCGTCCGGACCCCGCAGGGCTGGCGCATCGCCCGCCGACGCTTCACCCAGGTGCGGATCACCACCATCGACGGGCAGTGACACATGACGACATTCGCAGAAAAGTACGGTCCGTGGGCGGTGGTGGCCGGAGCATCCGACGGCGTCGGCGCCGCCTTCGCGGAAGAGCTCGCCCACCGCGGACTCAATGTGGTTCTGGTGGCGCGCCGCCAGGCCGTGCTGGACGAGGTCGCCGCCGCCATCACCGACCGCACCGGGCTGCAAACGCGAACGCTGGCAACCGATCTCGCGCTACCTGGTGCGTCTGCCGGCATCATTGAGGCCACCGCCGACATCGACGTCGGCTTCCTGGTCTACTGCGCGGGCGCCGATCCCGACTTCGCCCCGTTTCTGGCCGGCCCGCTGGAAGCCGCGGAGTCGATGATCCAGCGCAACTGCGTGGTGCCGGTTCAGCTGTGCCATCACTTCGCGGCACCCATGGTGCGGCGCGGACGCGGCGGCATCGTGATCTTCGGCTCCGGCGCCGGATTCGCCGGCGGCCCGAACATGGTGGCCTACGGAGCGACGAAGGCCTTCGACATGGTGTTCGCCGAAGCGCTGTGGACCGAAGTCCACGACCACGGCGTCGACGTCCTCGGACTCATTCTGGGCAAGACCGACACCCCGGCCCTGCGCCGCCTGGAAGTGAGTCGGGGCCGGATTCCTTCCGAGGACCACCCGGCGACCGACGCCGTTCCCGTCGGCGACGTCATCGCCGAGGCGTTCGAGAACCTGTCGAACGGTCCGACGTTGATGGTCGGCGATCAACTGCGAGCCCTCGGTCAGGTGATGGCCGCGATGCCGCGCAACGACGCGGTGCGCCTCATCGCGCAGGCGAGTGCGGCTGCGATGGGTGCTGATCCCCGATGACGCACGACCGGCAGCGGCTCGGCGTCCAGGATGCCCTGTGGCTGGAGATGGACCGCCCGCACAACCTGATGGTCGTGGATTCGGTGATCTGGACCGCCGAGCCGCTCGACTTCACCGCGGTGCGGCGGGTCCTACAAGAGCGACTCATCGAGCGCTATCCGGTGTTCCGCAGCCGCGCGGTCAAGGATCCCGACGGATCGTGGTGGTGGGAGTACGACGAGGACTTCGACTTCGACGCGCACGTCAAGCGCGTCACGCTGAAGAAGCGCAGTGACCCGCGCGCACTGCAAGCCGCGGTGGCAGCTCATCGCACCGAGATGCTCGACCGCGAAAAGGCCTTGTGGCAGCTGATCTGGGTGAATCGCTATCGCGGCGGCAGCGCCATGATCCTGCGGACCCACCACGCGATCGCCGACGGCATGCGGATGGTGCAGCTGTCGATGAGCCTTTTCGACGCCTCCCCGCAAGGCGGCCCGATCCTCGCACCGAGCGTCGTCCAGCACGCTGCCCACGCGCATCCGCCCGGCCAGCCGCTGGCACAGCGGGTACGGTCGGGTGCCGCGGATGCCGCGACGACGGCCCGCGAGGCGATCTCCCGCGTCGGCGAGGTGATCGCCACCGTCACCGATGCCCCGCGCATGTTGAAGCAGGCCAATGACTTCGGGCAGCTGGCTCTGCGCAACCCGGTAGGGGCGGGCCACACGCTGATCGCGGCGGCCTGGGCGACCGGCGCCGACGTCGCCACCTCGATGCGCGCAGCGCTGCCCGGCGGCGGCGCGTTGGTGGACGTATTCTCCGCTGCGCCAGGCGATGTCGACACCGCGCGCAAACTGCTGCTCGGCACCCGCAACGACGCCACCATGTGGACCGGCACCGCCGGCGAGGACAAGGGAGTCGCCTGGTCGGAACCGCTGCCGCTGGCCACGGTCAAGGCGGTCGCGAAGGCCAACAACTGCACGGTCAACGACGTGCTGGTCGCCGGTGTGGCAGCGGCCCTGCACGATTACCTGCAGGCGCACCAGGCCCGGTGCTCGTCGGTGACGTTCATGGTGCCGGTGAACCTCAAGCCGCTCGACCTGACGTTGCCCGACACGCTCGGCAACGACTTCGCCCTGGTGCAACTGGAACTGCCGACCGACGAACCGGATGCGCGGCGGGTACTGGCCGCGGCCAAGCGACGGATGAACCGGATCAAGCACGGCCATGAGGCGGCGCTGGCGTTTCGGCTGCAGGAGGCGATCGCCGGGCTGAGCCGGGGACTCTACGAGGCGTCGGTCGACCTGTTCACCAACCGGACCCTCGGCACGCTGACGAATGTCCCGGGCCCGCCGATGCCGGTGTACCTGGCGGGCAGCCGGGTCGAGGGCATCGTCGGATGGGCGCCGGTGTCCGGTGACCAGCCGATGAGCTTCACCATCTCGAGCTACAACGGCACGGTGATCGTCGGCATCGCCTGCGACAAGACACTGGTGCCCGACCACGAGACCATCGTCGACGGCTTCGCCGCGGCCTTCGAACGCCTGCGGGAGGCCAGCGCCGAGCTCTGACGCGTTGAGATCGCGCACAGAGCGACGTTCCGGGCGAATTGTCGATCTGAGTGCGGTCTCAAGGCGTTCAGGAGGCGGCGAGCGCTTCGCCGAAGGCGACCAGAGCCGTGCGGCCGATGTCGAGGATCGCCTCGTCGAAGTCGCTGTTGTCGCGGTAGGACAACTCCAGCACGCGGTCGGCCATCTCGACGGCCACCAGCATGTTGCGCCGGTCGGTGTCGGCGGGAATCAGCCCGCGCGGTCGACCAGGATGTCGTGCAGCCGGTTGGCCAGTGTCTGCATCCGGAGGTGGACGTGCTTGGTGACGGTGGGGGAGGTCCGCCCACCCATCCACAAGCTCGCCGAGCTCGGGTGCTTGGCGGTAGTAGTCGACGTGGAGGTCGATCTCGTTGTTGAGCAACTCGGCGAACGAGGTGATCTCCCAGGTCTGCTCGGCGGCCACGCAGCAGCGCGTCGATCTCGGCGCAGTGGCGCTCCATGAGCTCGTCGAGGATGGCGTCGCGGTCGGCGAAGAACCGGTACAGCGAGGGATAGGACACCCCGGCGCGGTCGGCGATCGCGCGGGTGGTGACCGCGTCGACGCCCTCTTGGTCGGCGATCGCCACGGCGGCATCGAGGATGCGGGCCACGGTCTGCCGGCTGCGGGCCTGAACGGGTGCCCGCCGCGGAACCGACGCTGTGGTCATCTGCGTCCTCTTCTCCGGAACCCCTTGACAGCTGTTCGCAAAACTATAACACTATTCGCGTTACAGTTTCTAGCCCACGAACCGGAGAGTGCTCGATGACCGTGAACTCGCTCAACCAGGCCCGCCCGACGCAGCCGCTCAGCGGCCATGTCGACGTGCTGATCGTCGGAGCCGGAATCTCCGGTCTCGGGATGGGCCACTACCTGGTCAGCCAACCAGCCCGGCAAGACCTTCGCGATCGTCGACGGCCGCGACACCATCGGCGGCACCTGGGATCTGTTCCGGTACCCCGGCATTCGGTCGGACTCCGACCTGCACACCTTCGGCTACGAGTTCAAGCCGTGGACCAGTCGACAACGCGATCGCCGACGCCCACGAGATTCTCGACTACCTCCACGAGGTCATCGACGAGGACGACCTGGCCCGCCGGATCTACCTGCAGCACAAGGTGATACGGGCCAACTTCGACTCGGATACCGCGCAGTGGACGGTCACCCTGGAACGTGCCGGCGAGCAGTTCGAGGTCACCTGCGACTCGCTGTTCGGCGCGACCGGCTACTACGACTACGCCGGCGGCCACGCCCGCACTTCGAGGGCGAAGAGGACTTCGAGGGGTCGATCGTGCACCCGCAGTCCTGGCCGGAGGACCTCGACTACAAGGGCAAGAAGGTCGTCGTCATCGGCAGCGGCGCGACCGCGGTCACGTTGATTCCCGCCATGGCCGACGACGTCGAACACATCACCATGCTGCAGCGCTCGCCGTCCTATGTGATGCCGCTGCCGCGCAGGACCCGATCGCCAACGACGTTGCGAAAGGTGCTGCCGGCCAAGGCGGCCTATGCCGCGACACCCGTTCAACATCAGCAAGGGCCGGCCCGATCTACAACCTGTGCCAGCGCCATCCCAAGCAGGCGCGCCGCATCATCCACGCGATCAACGTCAAGGCGCTGCCCGAGGGCTACGACGTCGACACCCACTTCAACCCCAACTACAACCCGTGGGATCAACGGCTGTGCGCGGTGCCCGATGCGATCTGTTCCGCGCCGATCTCGTCGTGGCAAGGCCTAGGTGGTCACCGACCGCATCGCGCGGTTCACCAAGAACGGGATCCTGCTGCAGTCCGGCCGTGAGCTCGAGGCCGACATCATCGTCACCGCAACAGGTTTGAAGCTGCTTCCGTTCGGCGGCATCCAGGTCGCCGTCGACGGCGAGGTCAAGGATCCGCACCAGTCGCTGGTCTACAAGAGCTTCATGCTCTCCGATATCCCCAACCTCGCGTTCGCGTTCGGCTACACCAACTCGTCGTGGACGCTGAAGGTCGACCTGGTCTGCGAACACCTGTGCCGGCTGATTGGGCTACATGGACCGCACGGCTACACCACCGTCGTTCCGGTCGTCGACAACCCGATGATCGAGAAGCGCCCGATGCTGGACTTCTCGGCCGGCTACATCCAGCGCGGGGTGGACCTGTTCCCGCAGCAGGGCACGAGCGGGCCGTGGACGGTCGAGATGGACTTCTGGTCCGACCACGCCCGGTTGCGCAAGGGCCCGGTCGAGGATCCCGCGCTGCGGTTCAGCACGGCCGTTCCGGCCGAGCCGTTTCGGGGCTGGACCTCGCCACGGGCATGAGCCGGCCCACCTTCATCGAGGTCGACGGCCGGCGTACCCGGGTCCGGGTCGACGGTGACCCGGACAGCCCGCCGGTGCTGCTGGTGCACGGGATCGGCCGCAGCCTGGAGGATTGGGCGCCCCAGTACGAGCGGCTGGCCCAGTCGTACCGGACCATCGCCCTCGACGTGCCGGGCTTCGGGTTTTCCGAGCGCACCGGGAGGCGATCACATCGGCGGTGCTTCGCCCGCGGCGTCGCCGACACCCTCGACACGCTCGGCGAGACCAGGCCCGTCCACGTGGTGGGCAACTCGCTCGGCGGGGCGATCGCCCAGCAGCTGCTGGCCGACCAACCCGAGCGGGTCGCCAGCCTGGCGCTGATCAACAGCGCCGGGTTCGGCAGCGAGGTCACCCTGCTGCTGCGGATGCTCACCATGCCGGTGCTCGGAGCCACTGAGCACCCGCCGGCCCACCCGCGCGAGCGCCGCGCTCTTCGAGCGCACGATCCACGCGAACAAGCTCGGTGGCCACCAAGGAGCGCATCGACCACGCGTTCGCTGTCGGCTCGCCAGCCCGATAACGGTGCGGCCCTGCGGGAAACCGCCCTCGAACTGGCCGCCGGCCGCGGCGTGAAGCCGCAGTGGCGGCGTGAACTCGCCGCCGCCGTGCCGCCGAACCCCCGGCCGACGCTGATCATGTGGGGCACGCCACGACCGCATCCTGCCCGCCCACCACATCGACGAGGCCATGCGGGTGTACCCGCACGCCGAGGTGCATCTGCTGAACGGGGTCGGCCACATGCCGCAGATCGAATGCCCGCAGCGGTTCGCCGACCTGCTGCTGCCGTTCCTGGCGCGCGCCAACGGTTGATCGTTCAGTCGTCGGCGATACCGGCTCCGGCCAGCGCGGGCACGGTGTCTTCGCGATGAAGCACCGATTGCGCGCCGGTCTTGAATCGCTCGAACAGCTCGACGATCGTCTGCCCCTCGGGCGTGTGGCCCCAGATGCTGATGCCCTGGTGAGTGGTTGGCTCCCAGGTGGATTCGTCGACGACGATCGGGTTCCAGCCGACCTCCCATTCGAACCCGGACGGGTCATCGCGTAGAACGACAGCTCCTTGTCGTTGGTGTGCTGGCCGACCGACAGCGCCATGTCGAACCCGAGGTCCTTGACCCGCTGGTAGGCCAGGCGTCATGTCGTTCGAGCTCGGCGACCTGAACGTTGACAGTGCTGAATCCTGGTGCGAATCGGGTTGATCGGCAGGCGGTTCACCGACGGCGATCGCGACGGTGTGGTGGCGCTCGTTGACCCGCAGGAATCGGATCTTGAACTTCAGGCCGCTGATCGTCTCGTCGATGTAGTCGACTGAGCCGGGCGTCGAACACGGTGCTGTAGTAGCCGCGCATCTGATGCGGCTTCTTCGTGGCGATCGCGACGTGGCCCATTCCGCCGGCGCCGGTGACGAATCCGCCGCTGGCGGCCAAGCCGCAATGGCGCCGTGCCGGTGCGGGGGTTGACGTAGATCTCCTGGGTCAGCCCGTTGGGGCCGGGGAACCGCACGAATCGCTCGACGCCGCGCAGCTGCGGCTCCTCGGCCGAGCCCTCGGTGACCGGCACCCCGTGGCTCGCGCGACGCGCGCCTCGATGGTCTCGAAGGTGGCGTGGTCGTCGAGTTGCCAGCCCAGCGCGGTGGCGTCCTCGGCGGGGCCGCGCTGCAGCAGGAAGCGGCATTCGTTGTCGTCGAGGCGGAACCGCATGACATCGGGCAGCGTCTCGTCGAGATGCATGCCGACGGCGTCGCGGCCGAATCGCCGCCAGTCGGCGAACTTCTCGGTTTCGATGACGACGTAGCCGAGGTGGACCTTGCCGAACACGCTCATGCGATCGCCAACATCCGATTCGGGGGCAGGAAGTCGGCGACGAGCCGGTTGAACAGACTCGGCCCGCTCCCACTGCATCCAGTGCCCGGTGTGCGAGGTCATGACCAGCTCGGCGTTGGGCATGAGGTCGCAGCAGCAGCGGCGCCGCCCGAGGGCCGGTTGACCTTGTCGTCGCGGCCCCACAGCACCAGGGTGGGGTTGGGCAGCTGTGCTGAGCCGCTTGTCGCGGGTGAGGTCCATCCGCCACAGCGTGCGCAGTCCGGACGGGCCGTTGCAGCGGCGGGTTGGCCACCACCTCCGGGTCGATCGAGGCCTGGTAGCGCAGGTCGATCAGTTCGTCGGGCACCGCGGCGCCGTCGTAGACCAGGTAGGTGCGGATGAACGTGCGCAGCTTCTCGCGGCTCGGCCCGTCGCCGCCGTAGTACGACAGCAGGCTCTTCAGTCCGTCGGTGGGCAGGCCGCGGGTGGTGCCGATGCCGCCCGGGCCCATCAGCACGAGCTTGCCGACACGGTGCGGGGTGTCCAGCGCCAGCCGCAGCGCAGCGGCACCGCCGTAGGAGTTGCCGACCAGATGTGCTCTGGCGATGCCCAATTCGTCGAGCAGGCCGCGGATGATGTCGGCGAGGTAGCCGAACGGATCGCTGTGGTCGACGTGCTTGGCCGAGCGGCCGTAGCCGGGCATGTCGGGTACGATGACCCGATAGTGCTGCGGCGAGTGCGTCGATGTTGCGCGAGTAGTTCGACACCCCGGAGGCGCCTGGTCCGCCGCCGTGCAGCATGACCACGGCTGGCCCGTCGCCCTTCTCGGCGACGAAGATCTGCTTGCCCGCGACGGTGACGGTGTGCTCGGTCAGTTCGGTGACGGTCATGCGTGGTCCTTCACTCGGATGGGTCGGCGGACGGTGAATCCGGCCGGCGGTGGGGGCAGTGGCTGATCGTCGTTGCCGGCGGCGTAGACGAATCCGTCGGGTCGCACGGCCACAACCGTGGCTTTCTTCTTGTCCAGCCACGCGGTGAGCGTGCCGTCGCGGTCGACGATGCAGTCGGCGGCCGGGCGCGCTCCCGGCTGGCGCGATCCTGCAACGCCCGGTACGCCGGCCGACCGCCAGGCCTGCCATGGGCTGTTCCGCGCCGGTGTGCAGCACCGCCCATCGGCCGCCGATGACGTCGTCGAGGCGGACGAGGTCGCCCTTCTCGTCGATGACCCATGGCTGCGGGATCAGCCAGCCCGTCGGCCGGGTTGCCGATTGCGGCCAAGCAGGCCGTCGCGGTAGCGCGCATCGGGCAGCCAGCGATGATTGCGCAGCCACGTCGTGAAGTACGGGCAACCTTGGCTGGCGGTGCGGAAGAACGTGATTGCGCACCGCAGCGCGCATGGGATTGCGCTCGATGATGAGCTTGCCGATCTTGACCGCGCGGTTGGTGACTTCCTTGACGTGCGGCAGCCGCTCGGCCTGGTAGGTGTCGAGCACCGACTCCGGCAGCGAGCCGGCTAGAACCGCGTCGCAGCTTCCAGCACAGGTTCGCGACGTCGCGCACGCCGGCGCACATGCCCTGGCCGATCCACGGCGGCATCGCGTGCGCGGCGTCGCCGGCGAGGAACACCCGGCCGACCCGCCACCGGTCGGCGAACCGGACGTGGTGGCTGTAGCAGGCGAAGCCGATGATCTCGACGTTCGCCTTGGTGATTCCCTGGCCGGCAAGGACCTTCCAGATGGCGTCGTCGGTGAGAAGGTCCTTCTCGTCCTCCTCGTCGCGCACCGGGAACTCCCAGCGATGGTGGCCCAGGGGAGTGGGGCAGTCGACCGTCGGCCGCGCGGGATTGCAGTGGAACCGCAGCCGGTCGTGGCCGGGCCACTCCTCGAGGACCTTGGTATCGATCACGATCCAGCGCTCGCGAGTAGGTCCGGCCGCTGAACCCGACACCCAGCTGACCGCGAATGGCAGCTCGAGCCGCCGTCGGCGGCGATCACGTAGGAGGCCCGGATCCGCGTGAACTCGTCGCGTGGTGAGGTCGGCCAGCATCAACTCGACAGTGTCGGCGTGCTGGATGAGGCGCAGGCACTCGTGTTCGAGCAGGAGTCGAGACGTTCGGGAAGCGGTCGACGCCCTGCGCGCAGCACCCTGTCCACGGCAGGCTGATAGATGAACTGCTGCGGCGGATGGCCGTTGCCCCGGTCGGCCGGGAGCAGTTTGGCGAACGGCACGCCGTCCGCGTCGACGAAGTTGGCGCCCGCGCCGGGCTGCATGTCGGCGTTGAGTCGGTCGGCCAGGCCGACCTGCTGCCAGATCCGCACCACCTCCTCGTCGGTGGAGATGGCGCGCGCCCGGAAGTAGATGTCGGGATCACGTTCGATCACGACGACATTGAGCCCCGATCTGGCCCAGCAGGTTGGCGGCGGTGGCGCCGACCGGGCCGTAGCCGACGATCGCCACGTCGTAGGTGCTGCGTCACTCATGGCTGGCTCTCATCTCGTCGGGTCCTCGTCGACCAGGAGCTTGTTCCTGTAGTGATCGATACGGTAATGTATCGATCACTACAGAGTCAAGAGGTGGGAAACCGAATGGCCCCGACAGGAAACGCCAAGCGCCGGCAGCGCCGCGCCGATGGCGAGCTGTCCCGCGCCCGGATCCTCGACGCGGCCACCGAAATCGCCGCCGAGCGTGGCTATGAGGGCACCAGCATCGGCGCGGTGAGCACCAAATGCGGCCTGCCGGCCAGCTCGATCTACTGGCACTTCAAGGACAAGGACGATCTGATCGCGGCGGTCATCGAGCGCAGCTTCGACAACTGGCTGAAAGTCTGGCAGCTGCCCGGAGGATCGTGGTCGCCCGCGACCGGCTGGTGGAGGTCGGCCACGGGCACGGCCAAGGCGATCATGGATTCACCCGACTTCCTGCGCCTCGGCCTGATGCTCGCGCTGGAGCGCCGTCCCGTCGAACCGCGGGCGCGGGCGATGTTCGTCGCAGGTCCGCGAGCAGGCTTTCGGCGCGCTGACCCGCAGTCTCGGCGACCTGGCGCCCGGTCTGACCGAGGAGCAGGTCGCGCAGCTGGCGACCTACGCCATTGCCGGTGCCGACGGCTTGTTCATCGCCAAGGAGGTCGGCGGCGACAGTGTCGACCTGATCGCGATGTTCGAGCTGCACGGTCAGGTCGCTTTTCGACACCGCGCAGCGCATGATCGCCGAGAACGAAGGCCGATGATGCTGAACCGCAACGACCATCGACGACGTCGCCGCATCGCTTGACGTTGCCCGCGTAGATCGCGACCCGATCGGCCAGCTCACGCAGCTCCATCCCGACATGGACGTCGCCGACGCGTACGCCATCCAGCAGGTCAACCTGCGTCGCCGACTCGGATCGGGTGCGCGGCTGGTGGGGCACAAGATCGGCCTGACATCGGCACCGATGCAGACACTGCTGGGGGTCGACGAACCGGACTTCGGCTACATCCTCGACGACATGGTGATCGCCAACGGATCGACGGCACCGCAGAACCTGTTCTGCGCACCGCGGGTCGAGCCGGAAGTGGCTTTCCTGCTTGACAAGCCGTTGCGCGGGCCGGGTATCGGTCTCGACGAGGTGCGCGCGGCGACGCAGGCCGTCGCGGTGGCACTGGAGATCGTCGACAGCCGCATCGCGGACTGGAAGCTGACCCTGCGCGACACCGTCGCCGACAACGCCAGCTCCGGTGCCGTGGTCCTCGGGGACTGGGTGCCCTACAGCGACGCCATCGACCTGCCCGCCGCCCGGGCATCGCTGCACCTCAACGGAACCGAGATCGACTCCGGTCTGGGCTCGGCCGTACTCGGCGACCCGGTGGCGGCCGTCGCGTGGCTGGCCAACGCGCTTGCCCCGTTCGGCACCGAAATCCTTCCCGGCCAGTTCATCATGTCCGGCTCCTTCACCACCGCCGCGTTCGTCCACCCCGGCGATGCCGCATCGGCCACCATCAGCGGGTTGGGCACCGTGTCGTTGACCTTCGACTGAGGACTCTCGCAGGAGAAGTGCGAGAGGCCTTGTGCGTAGCTCCTCACTCGATGCCAGAAGTCAGCGGCCGGCCACGGGCGCCGGCGCGCCCGCGGGCACCGGCGGCAGTGTGGTAACCAACGTCGGCGCCACGGTGCGCGCTGCGGGATCGGGGCGCGCCAGCGCGTACTTGCGCACCTCGGACCCGCCCGGACCCATCCCGCTGACGATCAGGTCTGCCCCGGTCGTCGTGCTGCTGGTCGCGACCCGTACACCGGCCGTCCCGCCGGGAAACGGTGTGAACGAGGCGATCTGGGCGAATTCGGTCATCGCGGAGTGATGTTCGGGGCTGTGCAGGTACATCGCCGGTCCGCCGTCGAGACGCGAACCGGTGGACCACACCCGTACCGTGCCGTCACCGCCGAGTTGCCCGGTGATCACGCTCTGGGCACCGCCCTCCGCGCCGGCGACCCAGCCGGTCGCCAGCGACACCCCGCCGGTATAGCTCGGGTCGTAGGCGAGGAACTGCGACGTCATCGCCGGATCGTGACTGTGCTCGTCGGTGCCGCCGCGCGCCTTCGCCGCCTCGGTCGGGGCATAGAGGTCATACCGGAAGGTCTTGACCTGAGCCGATTCTCCGGGTCCGGGGGCGGTGACGATGCTGGGGCGCCCGGTGCCGATGTCAACGGTGCCGGTGGCCAGGGTGACTCCTGAGCGGGATCCCGGGTAGGGCGCGAAGGTGGAGAACGTCCCCGGAGTGTCACCCACTTTCGGCAGCGCCGAAGAGAACACCGTGACCTGACTTTCGGTGCCCGGCCCCGACCCGACGATGATGTTGTCGGCGTGCGCGTTGCCGTCGACATCGGCTCCGGCGACGCTGACCCCGCCCCGGAAGCCGGGATCGAACGGGCTGAAGCGGGCCAGCTCACTGCTGAACGGGCCCTGGCCGCCGTCGGCGCCGCTGTACGCGACGACCTCGGGGGCAACCCCCGGCCCGGTGCCCACGATCAGGTCGAGCACATTGTCGCCGTTGATGTCGGCCATCGCCACGCTCGGTGTGCCCTCGAACGCCGGGAACGGGGTTACGAATCCGAGCACCTTGTCGCCGCTCCCGTCGTGGACCTCGACGCGCGCGGGCCGGCCCTGGGCGCCGGGCACCGCCACCGCGTAGCTCGACACCGCGGGGATCACGTTCACCAGTGCCATCAACCCGTTGTCCTCGTGATTGAGCCGGTGGCAGTGGATCACGAAGGTTCCGGTGTACTCGGTGAACTTGGTGCGAATGGTGGTCGACGCCGGCACCAGAGCGTTCTCGTTGGCGTCGGTGACGGGGGCGGGAACGTTGACGTTGTCCTCACCCCAGGGCTGCACGCCGGTGGTGGTGCCGGCGACCGGGTCGACGATCTGCATCACCTGGAAGTCGTTGACGTGCACGTGCATCGGATGCTCGTCGTTGTTCAGGTTGACGATCTTCCATTCCTCAACGGAGTCGAGCCGGGGCTGGATCAACGGAATGTTGGGGAAGGTGCTGCTGGCGAAGTCGTAGGTGAAGGCCTTCGGGTCGTTGTTGCTGGCCATGTTGTTGCTGAAGCCGCCGGTGACCACGAGTTCGCGCGTGACGGCCGGCGTCATCACCGAGGTGTCGACGAAGGAGGTGTACGCGCCGAGGTTCTGGCCGATGTCGAAGGCGGTGGTCCGGCCCTGCCCGCTGTCCGGGGTGACGTGCAGGACAGTCTGAATCGGGAAGGTGAAGAACCCGTCGAAGTAGCTGATGTAGGCCGGGTCCACGCGTGCGGTGCCCAGCACCGCTGGTGCGTTCTCGGTCCCGTTGTTGGTGTACAGAATGCCCGGGTTGGACGATCGGCCTGGCCCCAGGCAGCGGGGGCATCGCGAGGACGAGGTCACCGGTGGCCGGCATGGTGACGGCGACGGCGTAGCGCGATCCCGGCGGAATCACCAGCCTGGTGCCGTCACCCTGGACGGGACGCTGAACCTGGGTGAACGGGTTGCCGTCCTGCCCGACGACCTTGATCACGGGATGGCGGCCCGTCGCGGTCTCGGTGAGTTGCAGGGGCAGGTAGGCGACGTCGCTGATGTTGGCCAGCGACCAGATCTCGGTCTGCCCCGGTTTGAGTTTCAGCTCCGGCTGGAACTGGCCGTTCACGGTGAACTGCACGTCGCGTTCGTTCTCCGGCAGCGTGGGGTCGGCGGGAACGTTGACCGAATCGCCGGTGAAACTCTGCAGATTGCCGGGCATGATCTGGTTCTGGCCGCGATGGTTGTTCGTCGACAGCGGGCCGGTGTACCAGTTCGTCAGGTACTGCGAACCTTTCGTGGTCTCCGCCAAGTTCACCGGGGCCAGGCTGGGCCGGTAGGTCCCGTCGGCGAGCTGATTCCCAACCGGGGGCGTGAGCGTGCTGACGAACTGCGGCCAGAACGGGTTGTTGAGCTCGTGGCCGCTGCCCTTGCGGTCGAACACGTAGTTGTACTGCAGCGCCATATCGCGGATCGGCACGTTGTCCTTCGTCACTGCGGGCAGATTGCCGTCGGGGCGGCCGATTTCGAGCAGTCCCGCCAGCCCGGCGTAGGTCTGCTGAGTGGTCAGGGTGTGGCGGTGACTGTGATACCAGTACAGTCCGTGCGGCATGTCCGGGGGCACGTCGTAGGTGTAGGTGTTGCCCATCCCGGCGGGGATGTCGAGAAGCACGTTGTCGGCGTTGCCGCTGGGGCTGACGTGTAGGCCGTGGGTGTGCAGGTTCAGCGGGGCCGAGGTGAGCGTCGGCGGGTAGAGGGGCACCTGCCCACCGGCCTTGGTGAACGCGGGGTCGTAGAAGTCCCGAATCGTCAAGTCCTGTAGGTCATTGTCGAAGTGGACGACGAGCCGCTGCCCGGGGTCGACCCGCAGGGTGGGGGCGGGATAGAGGTTGTCGCCCGTGCCGGAGCCGTCCGAGCTGGTGCCCTTGATCAGCGTGTAGCCGAACACCATGAAGCCCGACACCGGCTTGGTCACCGTGTCGAGGTTGACGGTGCCCTGGTGCGCGGACAGCCGCACTTCCAGCACGCCGTCCGTGCTGGACAACCGGACCGGCTCACGGAACGGAACCGGCTTGCCGTCGGGTCCGGCGAACTGTCCGGCCGCGGGCTGAGGTGGGTGATGATCCGAGCATGACGTGCCCATCAGCACGAGCAGGCTGATCGCCGCCAGCGCGCCAAGCCGTTTGACCGTCCGCTTTGTCCGCGACCCGGGTGTCACCGGAGGTGCCAGAGGACGGTCGTACCCAGGTAGATCGCCAGCGTGCAGGCGCTCATCACGGCGATGATGGTGGCCACACCGCGCGCTTCGATTCGCTTGCGCGGAACGCCTTTGGGTGGGGACAGCCAGTTCTTGAGCAGTGGGTTGACGTAGAAAGGCATTGTGAAGTAGCTCATCGCCAAGCTGGACAACAGGTTTCCGATCAGCATCCCGAGCCACAGCGGCATGTGGAGGGGAAAGGTGGCGATGGCGAGCAGGACCACGGTGGGGTACAGGCCGACCCAGACCGCGATCGCGGTTTTGAAGTCCGACGGCCGCGCCGCCGACTCTCCGTCGGTCTCGAACGCGAACCAGTTGCCGAACGAGTTGTCGACAGTGCGCAGTTCGAAGTCGTGAAAAGCCTTGCCCTCGGCCAGAAGCCGCTTGCGCTCGGGTGAGGTGAGCCAGGCGTCGAGTTCGGCGGCCGAGTCGTACCGGTACAGTGCGGTCCACTCGTCCTGTAGGCCTTCGATGGGCCGGAACAGCTCGGAGCCGCGGTAGCCGGGAAACTTGTTCTCCGCGGCGCGAATCCGGCTCTGCCACGCGAGGAACTCATCGACGTGCTCGGGGGCGACCCGGTGCGTGACGACGACGGTGACCAACTGATCCGGTGGGGTGGACGCTCCGGCGATGACCTGTTGGGTCGGTGTGCCGTCGAGGTATTGGCGTCCGGTGGTGAGCCGGTCCTGCCGGGCCGCGCTGTTGATCCACGCCTGCAGATTGGCCACCGAGTCGAACCGGTAGACCACCACCCAGTCCGGCTGGGCGGCGGTCGGCGGCGTCACCTCCGCGGTCACGAAACCGGGGAATGTCGAGGCGACGCGGTTCATCTCGTTCTGCCAGACCAGGAAGTCGTCGGCGCGGTCGGGTTTGACCTTCTGACCGATGACCACGGTGGCGGCGTTGTGGGTGAGCTCGTTCGCGGTCATTGCATCTTCCCGTTCAGCCGCGCGACATCGAGGCGCCGACAACCTTGAGTTGCGTCGAATATCCGCTCAGGCGTCAGCGGCAGTTCCCGGAAGCGGACTCCGGTGGCGTCGTACACGGCGTTCGCCAGTGCCGGCGCCACCGGGTTGATGCAGGATTCGGCGATGCCCTTCGATGCCATCGGGCCGGCCGAGTCGGTGGATTCGACGATCAGCACCTCGGTACGGGGAATGTCGGCGTAGGTCGGGATCCGGTAGTTCCGCAGGTTCGGGTTGACCATCGTGCCGGTGTCGTCGACGCGGAAGTTCTCGGTCAGCACGAAACCGATGCCCTGGGCGACGCCGCCCTCGATCTGTCCGCGCACCTGTGCGGGATTGATGACGATTCCCGGGTCGACCGCCTGCACGCTGTAGAGAATCCGGATCTCGCCGGTTACCCGGTGCACGGCGACCCGGAACCCCTGGGTGTTGGTGGTGACGCTGCGCGGCGAGCCGTAGGCCTTGCGGGCCTCGGTGAGCCGCATCCCGCGGGCGCCGGCGGCCGCCGACAGTTCGGTCACCGGGATCCGCTTGCCGCCGCAGATCACCGTGTCGTCGGCCAGGAAGCAGGAGGCGCGGTCCACCCCGGTGTGGTCGGCGGCCAACAGCAGCATCCGGTCGCGCAGCGCGGTCGAGGCGCGCAGCACGGCATTTCCGGAGACGAACAGTCCGGCGCTGGCGAAGGCGCCGGTGTCGAAACCGGTACGGTCGGTGTCGGATTGGATGAGACGGATCCGCGCGGGCGTGGTGAAGAGAACGGATGCGGCGATCTGGACATGGGCCGTCGAGGTGCCCTCGCCGAATTCCACTGTGCCGACCGCGATCTCGTAGACGCCGTCGTCACACAGCGTGGCCCACGCCTCGGACACGTGCTCGGTGGGCGGCGCCGTCTCGTGCAGCGAGCTGGCCGTGCCGGTGCCGATCAGCCAGTCCGGCCCCAGGTCGTCGTCGACCTCGGACCGTTCGGCCAGTGCCCGGTCGACGAGGTCGATGCACCGGGCCAGGGTGTCCTCGGTGAACGAGACGTCGTCGGGATGTTCGTCGATCGCGAGCAGGGCGTCGCCGGGCCGGACGATATTGCGCCGTCGCAGTTCCAGCGGGTCCATGTCGAGGGCCACCGCCAACTCGTCCATCGCGGACTCCACGGCGAAGGCGGGCTGAGTCATCCCGTACCCGCGCAACGCCCCGCTGGGCACGGTGTTGGTGTAGACCGCGTACGCGTCGAACTTCTTGTTGGGGCAGCGGTAGATGGCGACCGCCGCGCCGGCGGCGAACAAGGTCTCTCCACCGTGGTTGCCGTATGCGCCGGTGTTCGAGATGTTGTGGAACGCGAAGGCGGTCAGTGTCCCGTCGGCCTTCGCACCCAGTTTGACGGTGATCGTCATCGGGTGGCGCGGGGAGGCCGTGGTGAACTCCTCGGTGCGGGTGTACTCCAGGCAAACCGGGCGGCCACCTGCGTCGAAGGCGGCGAGTGCGGCCAGGTCCTCGGTGATCACCTCCTGTTTGCCTCCGAAACCGCCTCCGACGCGCTTGCAGAACACCCGCAGCTGGTCGGGCCTCAGGTCGAACAGGTGCGCCAGCTTGACCTTGGCGATCGACGGCGACTGGGAGCTGGTGCGCACGTGCAGCCGGCCATCCGTCATCCAGGCGATGGAGCCGTGGGTCTCCAGATGGGCGTGCTGGACCCGCGGTGTGATGTACGTGGCCTCGTGGATCACGTCGGCGTCGGCGAATCCTGCTGCGGGGGTGCCGATCTCACCGTGCAACTCCAGCAGGATGTTGCGTTCGGGATCGCGCAGGAAGGGGTCGTCGAACCCGTGTAGCGCCGGCGCCCCGGACTGCATGGCCTTCTCGGGGTCGAACACCGCCGGCAGGATCTCGTACTCGATGACGAGCCGCCGGCAGCCCTCCTCGGCGGCGGCAACGGATTCGGCCAGCACCGCGGCCACCCGTTGCCCCACGAAGCGTGCGACGTTGTCGAGGATGTAGGTGTCGTCCGGGTCGACGAGGTGATCGGTGTGGATCGCGGTGTTGAACCGCTTGCGGGGCACGTCCTCCCAGGTGTAGACGCGATGCACGCCGGGCACGGCCAGTGCCGCGGTCTTGTCGATGGACACGATGCGGGCGTGGGCGTGCGGCGAATGCACCATCTTCAGGTGCAGCATGTCCGCCATGTCGACGTCCATCGTGAATTCGGCACGGCCCGTGACGATGTCGGTTGCCGCGGGCGCACCGATGCTGGTGCCCACCGCCTGTCCCGGCAGGGCCGTCTCGATCTCGGCGATGCCGTTGACCGCGTCCTCGATGGCGCGGTAGCCGGTGCATCGGCACAGGTTGCCCTTCAGCGCCCGCGGCAGGTCGGCCTTCTGCTCGTCGGTGAAACTGGCGCAGGTCATAATCATTCCCGCGGTGCAGAATCCGCACTGGAACCCCGGTGCGTCGCGGAACTGCCGCTGCACCGGATGCAGGTCGGTGGCGCTGCCCAGACCCTCGATCGTGGTGACCTGTCGGCCCTCGGCCCGGAACGCCGGCGTGATGCAGCTGTGGACCGGTTTGTCGTCGAGCCAGACCGTGCAGGCGCCGCAATCACCTGCGTCGCAACCCTTTTTGACGCCGTGCCAGCCCAGCGACCGCACAAAGGTTCGCAGGCACTGCCCGGGCTGAGGCTCTTGGTCGAACGACTCTCCGTTGACGAGGTAGCTCACGGCCGAGCCCGTCGCCGAGCTCGACGCGGATCTCCTCGGCGAAGTGCCGCGCGAGATGCCGGCGGTGGGCCGGTGAGCCGTTCGGGTCGTCGAACCACACGGTGTCGGCGATGGCATCGATCCGCTCGGCGAGCTCGTCAGGCTCCGGTAGGGCGCCGAAGCTCAAACAGACCGGATGGGTGGTGCCCGCGGTGATGGTCAGCAGGACGTCGCCGCCGCCGCGATCCCGGGTGCCGACCAGGAATAGCGTCGACCGGCCCAGCTTGGTCAGGCAGAAACGCCGGTGCGCATGCTGCTTTCGCAACGCGACGGCGGGAATGTGCACACTGCGCAGCAGTTCGCCCGGCCGCAGCACATTCTGGTTGTTGCCGACGACGAAATCCGCCGCGGCCAGGGTTCGCTCGGAGCCGTCGGCCGCCCACAGCCGATAGGTGGCCTCCAGCGCCACCGTCAGCGTGATCATCGGCCCGGCGGGCAGCGCCATGCAGACGTTGCCGCCCACGGTGGCGGCGTTCCAGATCTTGAACGATGCGAGGAAGGCCTCACAACTGGTCCGCACCAGCTGCGCGGCAGGCCACTCCGGCGGCAGCGGATGGGCGTAGAGGTCGCTGATCGTGCAGGTGGCGCCGATCTCCAGGCCGGACTCGTCGGCGCGCAGTGGTGTCCACCCGAGTGTGGTCAGGTCGACGAGCCGGCGCAGGTGGGTCTGCGGTTCGGCGAACAACCATGTTCCCCCGGCCAAATAGGCGTCGTCGGGACGCCAGTCGGCACCCGGCCGCGCGGACGGTCGGCGCACGACTTCGGTGACGGTGTTGAGATCCAACGCCCGAGATTCCCTCCTCGACGCGGCGCACCCCTGCAAGTGCCTCGAAGGTGCTCAGACTATATGCCTGCGGGCGATACGGGGCCTGGCTCAGAAATCGACTTCAGTCGACCGGAACGTCGAGAATCGGGCGCTGCACCCCGGCGCCGGGGCCGTCGAAATGCCACCACTCACCCGAGTACACCGCCAGCCCGCCGTCGGCCATGGCGGCGCGCAGCGACGCCCGGTTCGCTTGCTCGGCAGCGCTGACGCCGTCGGTGGCGTACGCGGTGGCGCGCGCCGTGAAATCGTCGAAGTCGGTGCCCATGTCCACGAGGCGCCCGGTGGCGTCGACGACCGTCACATCCACCGAACGGCCGGCCTCGTGGCTGCGCGCATAGGGCCCGGGCTTGGCCACCCACGCGGGGTTGGGCACCGCGTCGAACATCCGCACCTGTACCTCGTGGGGGCGGTAGCAGTCCCAGAACACCAGCCGGTCGCCCCGCGCGCGCAAGGACTGGGCTGCCGCGGCCAGGCCGGGCGCCATCGATTCGTGCACCAGGCAACGGGCGTCGGCGGGATACAGGGGTACGCCGACGAAGTTGTTGGCCGTGGCGTAGCGCAGGTCGATCACAGCGTCCGGAACCACGGTCCGCACGTCGACGAGGCCTGCGGCGGCGGCCTGGGGGCTGACCGGCGGCACCCCGCTGTCCGGGGCGGCCTGCACCGCCGGTGCCAGCAGCATCGACCCGGCGAGGAGCACCGCCGCGGCACGCATCAGTTGCATGTCAGCATTCTCCTGTAGCCGAGGCGAGCCTAGTGGCGGGACTGTCAGCCGGCGTGTCCGTCGCGGATGCGCTGATCAGCGGTCAGCAGCAGGTTGTCATAGGCCGATCGTCCCGGCGCCGTCTCGTTCTGCGTGAGATGCAGGAAGTCGGCGACCACCTGTTCGGCCAGCACCCGGAGTTTGATGTTGCCCTCCTGGGAGCGCCAGCGCAGTAGGTCGAAGGCCGCCTCGGCGTCGATGCCGTAGACGATCATGAGCATGCCCTTGGCCTGTTCGATGGTTGCGCGATTCTCGGCGATCTCGGCGATCGTCGCGGTCATCCGTTCCTGGTGATGGTCGTCGGCCGGGGTGACGTCGACGTAGAAGCCGTGCGTGCCGACGATCTCACCGCCGGCATCGGCGACCTTGTCGGCCACCACGATGACGTGATGAATGCGGCCCGCGGTGTCGATGATGCGGTGCCGGGTGCTGAACGCCTGGTGGTGGCGGCGTACGTCGTCGAGCGTGGCGGCAACGTGCTGATAGTCGTCGGGGTGTTTGTGCGACAGCACCAGCTCGGTGGTCGGGGAGACGGTGCCGGGCTCGTAGCCGTGCATTCGCTCGACCTCCGGCGACCACTCCCAGCGCTCGCCGTCGAAGAAGAAGCGGAACCAGCCGACATGTTGCGGACGCCCGCCCGGGGTCGCCGCTTCGAGGACGACGTCAGCACTGCCCGACGGGGCAGCACCGTGGTCCTCTGACGGAACTTGCATCGCTACCTCTCGTCCGAACACCGGCATTCTTCTTGGCGCGAGCCGCATGGCGTCGGGAGATTCAGGGGTTTTCCGCGCACACCAGAACCCCGTGGATTCCCAGGTTCTGCGGGCATCGAATTTTGACATCCCGGCCCCGACGGATTCAACCCGGCCCGGGGATGCGTCCTCGAGCACCTGAGGCGGGGGTGACGGAAGTGACGGGTGTAACGAAAGTGCCGCAAGAACGGAATCACCGGTACAGGGCGTTCACCGGCGGATCTGGTGAACGCGGCCCTGCACGACCTGCGGAGGACACGACGTGAAGATCATGACCACGGGTGCCCGCACCGGCCTCGGGCTGGCTGCGCTGGGGATGTCGGTCGGAATTCTGACGGCTCCGGCCGCCCTGGCCGATTCGGCCGACCCCGCACCGCCTTCCGACGGCGGCGCACAGCTGGTGTCGGCGAACCCCGCCGCGGCTCCCGAGGCCGTGGCGTCGCCGTCGGCCGAGGTGCCCCATCTGACCAGTCCGGACAACCTGCCGCCGGGCACTACGTCCACCCCGCAGCAGAGCCGTGGGCTGGGGTACCTGCGTGACCTGTTGCATGCGATCCGTACCCAGGACGTCACGGCCAATGACGCTTTGCTGCTCCTCGCGCAGCGCCCGATGACGGCCAACTCCACTCCGCCACCGGGGGTGTCGGCCGGCCCGTCGGGACCGGTGGGGTCATCCGCCGCCGCCCCGGACGCCGAGCCGGTTCCCGCGACGCCATAGCGCCCCGCGGGTCAGCCCTTGACCAGCGTGAACTGGTTGACGTCGATGTAGCCGATGCGGAACATCTTGGCGCAGCCGGTGAGGTACTTCATGTACCGGTCGTAGACCACTTCGGACTGGATCGCGATCGCCTCGTCACGCCGTGCTTCCAGCGCCTCGGCCCACAGGTCGAGAGTGCGGGCGTAGTGCGACTGCAGGGATTGGACGCGGGCCACTTCGAAGCCGGCGCCGGTGGCGCGTTGCTCCACCATCGGAATGGTCGGCAACCGCCCGCCCGGGAAGATCTCGGTCAGGATGAACTTGATGAACCGGGCGAACTCGAACGACAGCGGCATTCCGCGCTCGACCATCTCATTGGGGTGCAACCCGGTGATGGTGTGCAGCAGCATCACGCCGTCGGCCGGCAGCGCATCGAACGCCATGTCGAAGAAGCTGGCGTAGCGCTCGTGCCCGAAGTGTTCGAACGCCCCGATCGACACGATGCGGTCGACGGGCTCGTCGAACTTCTCCCAGCCCTCGAGCAGCACCCGCTTGGAGCGGGAACTGCCGGAGGCGTCCAGTAGCTGCTGAACGTGGGTGGCCTGGTTGCGGCTCAAGGTCAGGCCGATGACGTTGACGTCGTATTTCTCCACCGCGCGCATCATCGTGGCGCCCCAGCCGCAGCCCACGTCGAGCAGTGTCATCCCGGGCTGCAGGCCCAGCTTGCCCAGCGCCAGGTCGATCTTGGCGAGCTGCGCCTGTTCCAGCGTCATGTCGTCGCGCTCGAAGTACGCGCAGCTGTAGGTCTGGGTCGGATCGAGGAAGAGTTGGAAGAACTCGTCGGACAGGTCGTAGTGCGCCTGCACATCCTCGAAGTGCGGAGTCAGGTCATCCGATGGCGGTTTACCCATCGGGAAAGCTAATCACGCAGCGGCGGAAACGCCCACAGCGACCTCGTTGCGGCGCAGGAACGGCAGCGTCCAGGGCGGGTCGTAGAACCACGACATCGGGTCGCCGACCGTCTCGACACCGTTGGCTTTCAAGGTGTCGAGCAGCTGGCGGGTGTGCGATTCGACCGCGTCGGTGCCGATCAGCCCGGAGTACCGCAGTACCGCCACCGTCTCGGACGGCACCGAAACCAGTCGCACGGCGTCGTCGTTGGGTGTCGGCAGGGAGTCAAGGGTGTACTTCGAGGGCATGAAGAAGCGGATCACCCATTCGTCGCCGGGCCCGCGCTGGGCGGCCACCGGGGCGGTCATCGCGATCTTCTCGTTCTGCTGCTGGGCGACGGGGGCCGTCATCGCGATCTTGGCCTTGCCGTTGTTGCCGCCGAAGATGTAGCGGGCCAGCCGCCGGAAACCTTCGTTGCGGGCGGCTTCCTCGTCGGCGTCGACGGTGGTCTCGGCGGCGATCCTGGGGCCGTAACGACGGATCTCGACGTCACCGATCTTGCGTTCCACGGTGAAGTCGGGCTCCTCGGTGCCGGCCCGGATTCCGACGATCGAGCCCCCGGCCTCGGCGACCTGTCCCAGTGCGCCCACGATCTTCCCGAGCATGCCCCACCCCTTTCGATTCGTATGACTCCAGTCAAACCCTCGGTGCCGCGGATGTCAGGCGGCCGCCGATGACGACTTTCTAACGCGATGGAGGTGAGTGAAGTTCCGTCGGCCGTTGCCGCCCGGGGGAGCGGCGACTCAGGACCCGTTGCTGACTTCTTAACACCGTGGTTGCATCCGGTCGTCGCCTTGCGTGGACACGAATGCAACCTCTCCCAGTCCTCGCCACCCTGACTGTAAACCCGGTTGGCCGGCGAAACCTAGGCCCGCATGAGCGCGGCGTAGCGCGTTCGGTGGTGATCGGTCGATCCGAACTCGTACTGCAGCGCGGTCAGCCGCTTGAAGTAGTGACCGATGGCCAGCTCCTCGGTCATGCCCATGCCGCCGTGCAGCTGGACCGCGTTCTGGCCGATGAAGCGGGCCGCCCGCCCGACCGTGGCCTTGGCCGCCGACACCGCCCTGGCCCGGAGGTGCGGCTCGGCGTCGAGGTTGAGCACCGCGAGATAGACCGCCGAGACGGCCTGCTCGAGCTCCATGTACATGTCCACCATCCGGTGCTGCAGCACCTGGAAGCTGCCGATCGGCTGGCCGAACTGCTGGCGCTGCTTGCAGTACTCGACGGTGTCGGCGAGCACTTTGCGCATCGCCCCGACGGCTTCGGCGCACACCGCCGCGGCGCCCTCGTCGCGGGCCTGCGCCAGCGAGGCCAGCCTGCGCCGTCGGTCGAGCAATGCGTCGGCGGGCAGCCGCAGATCCTCAGAACCAGGTCCGCGGCGCGGCGGTCGTCGATGGTCCGGTAGCCGTGCACGGTGACACCGGGCGGCGGGTCGGCGGCGTCGAACTCGGTCAGGAACAGCGAGATGTCGGCCGGACTCGGCCGGTCGCCAGAGGTGCGCGCGGTGATCAGCAGGTGGGTGGCCAGCGGCGCGCTGACCACCACGATCTTCGGCGCCGTTCAGCACCCAGTCGGTCGCCGTCGCGCACCGCTGTGGTCGACACGTCGCCCAGTTGTCGCCCGATGTCGGCTCGGTGGCGGCCACCGCGACGACGGCCGTGCCCGCGGCGATCCGCTCCAGCAGCGCCTCGGCCGCCGCGCCGCCGCGCCCGCTGCAGCAGGCCGCCGGCGACCACGACGGTGTCGACGTACGGCTCGATCACCAGCGCGCGCCCCAGTTCCTCGGCGATGACCATCAGTTCGACCGGGCCGCCGCCGATCCCGCCGACCGACTCCGGCAGCGTGGCGCCGAGGATGCCCGAGCTCCTCGGCGAAGCCGCGCCAGATGTCGGGTTGCCAGCCCGGGCCCGACCTTGGCCGCGGTCCGGCTCTTCTCCAGGTCGTAGCGGGTGGACAGGAACCTGCCGAGCCCGTCGCGCAGCAGTTCCTGTTCCTTGCTGAGGTTGAAGTCCATTTAGAGTCCCAGGGCTGCTTTGGCCAGGATGTTGCGCTGAATCTCGTTGCTGCCGGCGTAGATCGAGCCGGCGCGGTCGTTGAAGTAGCGCAGCGGGGCGACCGCCTGCCACGGCTCGCCGCTGACGTAGCCGTCGGCGGGCGGTTCGAATTCGGCCACCGGACCGCCGGGGCGGGTGGCGTGCGGCTGGTAGACCCGTCCGCGCGGACCGGCCGCCTCCATCGCGAGTTCGGTGATCGCCTGGCTCAGCTCGGTCGAGAGGATCTTCAGCATCGACGACGCGGCTCCGGGATTCTTGCCCTCGGCGACCGCGGCCAGCACCCGGTACTCGAGGATCTCCAGCACCTCGGTGCGGATCCGGACGTCGGCGAGTTTGGCGGCGAACGCGGGGTCCTCGATCAGCGGCCCGCCGCCGGGACCGGGTTGTTCGGCGGCCGTTGGCGGCGATCTCGACTCGGCCATCACCTGCAATGCCGGCGCGGTCGCGCCGCCGCCGCGTTCGAACTCCAGCAGGTACTTGGCCACCGTCCAGCCGTCGTCGATGCTGGCCGATGACGTTCGTCCTTCGGCACCCGCACGGCGTCGAAGAAGATCTGGTTCTGGATCTTCCTCCCCGGACGTCATCACCAGCGGACGGATCTCGATTCCGGGCGTGGACATGTCGATGAGCACGAACGTGATGCCCTGCTGTTTCTTCTCCGAGCGGGAGGTGCGCACCAGGGCGAAGATCCAGTTCGCCTCGCCGGCATGGGTGGTCCAGATCTTGCTAGCCGGTGCAGACCAGGTCGCCGGCCGATTCGTCGATGACGGCCGACATCGACAGCGCGGCCAGGTCCGAGCCGGCCTCGGGCTCGGAGTAGCCCTGGCAGAAGAACACCTCGCCGGTGAGGATGCGCGGCAGGAAGTAGTCCTTCTGTTCCGGCGGTGCCGAACGCGATGATCGCGTGCGCGACCATCCGGATGCCCATGGGGGACAGCGCGGGTGCGCCGGCCAGCGTCGACTCCCGGCTGAAGATGTAGTGCTGGGTCAGGGTCCAGTCGCAGCCGCCGTACTCGACCGGCCAGGCCGGGGCCGCCCAGCCGCGTTCGTGCAGGATCGCCTGCCAGGCCATGCTGGCCTCGTGGTCGGCGTACACGCTGGTCATCAGCCGGCCCGCCTGGCGTAGTTCCTCGGTCAACTTCTCGTCGAGAAAGTCCCGCACCTCGTCGCGGAACGCGAGGTCCGCGGCCGACCAGGCCAGATCCATGCATGTCCCCTTATCTGCGTACGGCCGTTCCCAGAACAGACGGTAGCCCTTTCGAAGTGAGTGTGCGATGTCGGGTTTGGACCCACCGCGATGGGGGGAACAGACCGACCAGACGTGACACGGAGAGGCTCGGTCCCTGGACAAGGGGCCGGGCCTTTCGTCTTGGACCCACCACCCGCGCCGAGTGGCCAGTTACGGCACGCGCTTGTCGAAAAAGCGTGTCGCAACTGGCCATTCAGGCTTCGGGTCGGGCTCAGGCGGTCGGTGAGGCGCCCAGCACCCGCTGGATGTCGGGCTTCATCGCCTGCAGTTGACCACCCCAGTAGCCCCAGCTGTGGGTGCCGCTCGGCGGGAAGTTGAAGACCCCGTTGCGCCCGCCCGCCGGACTGGTAGCGCCGCTGGAACTCCTGGTTGCTTCGGGTGGTCAGCCCCTCGAGGAACTGCGCCGGAATCTGGGCGTTGCCCAGGCCGGCGTCGAGGTCGGTCGGGTTGCCGTTGCCGCTGTACACCCAGATCCGCGTTCCGTTCGACACCAGCCGGCCGACCTGCACGGTCGGGTCGTTGCGCTGCCACGCCGACCCGCCGAAGGGACCCCACATGTCGAGGGCGTTGAAGCCGCCGGCGTCGGCCATGGCCACCGAGACCAGGACGGGCCAGTAGTCCGCCGAGAGGTTGAGGAAGCCCGACAACGACCCGGCGTAGGTGAACTGCCCCGGGTGGTAGGCCGCCAGGATCAGTGCGGCACTACCCGACATCGACAGGCCGACCACGGCGTTGCCGCTCGGGCTGATGCCCTTGTTGGCCGACAGCCAGGCCGGCAGTTCGGAGGTCAGGAACGTCTCCCACTTGTAGGTCTGGGTGGTGCCGTTGCCCGCCGCGGGCCGGTACCAGTCGGTGTAGAAACTCGACTCACCGCCGACGGGCATGACCACCGAGACCCCGGAACCGTCGAACCAGGAGAACGCGCCGGTGTTGATGTCCCAGCCGTTGCGATCGTCCTGGGCGCGCAGACCGTCGAGCAGATACACCGCCTTGGGGCCGCCACCCTGGAACTGGACGGTGATGTTGCGGCCCATCGACGGTGACGGCACGCTCAGGAACTCCACCGCCGCCGCCGACGCCGCCGGCGGTTGGGCCGCGACGACACCGAACCCCGGCAACAACACCGCCGCGACGATGGCCACCGCCAACCGAACAATTCCCCGACTGCGTATCGTCGCGAATTGCGTTCATTGAATTTCCCGCTCTGTGTCTCGGTCATTCCCGACCCATGGAAGTTATCGGAGGCGATTAGCCATCAGTTACTGCCGGCGAAACCCCATGACCGCAGCGGACTTTGTGCGTCAGAAGTGACGGCACTGCTCGACGCCGGCCCCGGACGGCTGCTCGTCGGTCTCACCGGGCCGCCGGGCGCGGGCAAGTCGACGCTGGCGCGGGCGCTGCCGCGCCCGGTCGAGCGGGCGTCCTATCGTGCCGATGGACGGCTTCCACCTGTCCAACGCCCAGCTGGACCGGCTGGGCCGCCGCGACCGCAAGGGGGCGGCGGACACCTTCGACGCCGCCGGTTACGTGGCGACGCTGCACCGGGTGCGCACCGACTACGCCGGCCGCGACGTCTACGTGCCCGACTTCGACCGCGGCCTCGACGAGCCGGTGGCCGCGGGCCTCGTGGTCGCCGGCCGAATCCCGGCTGGTGATCACCGAGGGCAACTACCTGGCTCTACCCGAGGGGGAGTGGGCCCTGGTGCGGGAACTGTTGGACCGGCTCTACTACGTCGACTGCCCGACGGAGGTTCGGCGGGAACGGTTGGTGGCGCGGCACATCGAGGGCGGCCGTACCCCGCAGGCCGCCGCGGCGTGGGCCGACGATGTCGATGAGCCCAACGCCCGGCTGATCGCGACGACGCGGCAGTTCTGCGATGCGGTGGTCACCGGCTGAGCGTTCACGACAGTAACCTCATGGCGGTTCTCGACGTCGATTTCCGCCGTGGCGTTACTGTCGGCGGCTAGCAGCAGCGCGGGTTCGGGCTGGTCTCGGTGGCGTGGTGGCGCATCTTCCAGTAGTCCCGCTCGCTGAGCACCGGCTCGCCGGGATGGGTTCGGCCGCGGTGCTCGACGTATCGCCGGTAGTGGGTATCACCCATCAATGTGCCGATGTACCAACGGATTTGGCGTGCGATGACGGTAGCTCGTCCCATTGCTTCTGCACCTCCCTCTCCGCGGGGGTGGCGATCAGGCCCGATGGGCCGAAGATTCGCGACGGCACGGTTTCGTCCTCGGCCAGCGGGCGCCCGGCTCCGCGAATCGCCCGCAGCGCCACCACGATCGCGGCGGCGACCACCACGATCACCAGCAGTGCGAACACGATCGACAGCGTGCCCTGGATGAAGGTGTTGCGGATGACGGCGCTGAGCTGTTCGGGGTTCTTGGCCGAGCCGAACGCCGTCTTGCCGGCCTCCTGCGCATTGCGGTACTGGAAGTGCTGGGTCCAGTAGCCGAGCTTGGGATCACCGGAGAAGATCTTCTGCCATGACGCGGTCAACGTGACGATCAGATCCCACAGCAGCGGAACGCCGGGAATCCAGGCCCATTTCAGCAGGCCCTTCTTGATGACGACCACGGTGACGACCGTGAGCGCGATCGCGGCGAGCAACTGGTTGGCGATACCGAACAACGGGAACAGCGTGTTGATCCCGCCCAGCGGATCGGTGACACCCATCAACAGGATGCTGCCCCACGCGGCGACCACGACGATGCTGCACAGCCACGCCCCGAGTCGCCAGCTCGGGTTGCGCAGCCGGTCCAGCGGCCCGCCGAGGTTCCCGAGAGCGTCGGAGAGCATGAAGCGGGCGACCCGGGTGCCGGCGTCGACGGTGGTCAGGATGAACAAGGCCTCGAACATGATCGCGAAGTGATACCAGAAGGCCTTCAACGCATTACCGCCGAACACCTGGCTCAGCACCTCGGACATGCCGAACGCCAGGGTCGGGGCGCCGCCGGTGCGGGACACGATCGACTCTTCGCCGACGCTGCGGGCGGCCTCACTGATCTCGGCCGGGGTGATCGCCGGGCCGGACAGGCCGAGCTTGTTGACGTACGCCGCGGCGGTCTCGGCCGTGGCGCCGGTGGCGGCGGCCGGGGCGTTGATCGCGAAGTACAGATGCTGGTTGAGGATGGCGGCGGTGATCAGTGCGGTAATGGCCACGAACGACTCGGTCAGCATGCCGCCGTAGCCGATCAGCCGCATCTGGCTTTCCTTCTCCAGCAGCTTCGGTGTGGTGCCCGAGGAGATCAGCGAGTGGAAACCCGACAGCGCGCCGCAGGCGATGGTGATGAACAGGAACGGGAACAGCGAACCCGCGAAGACCGGGCCGGTCCCGGACTTGGCGAACTGCGACAGGGCCGGCGCCTCCATGATCGGCCGGGCCGCCACGATGCCCACGGCGAGCAGGCCGATCGTGCCCACTTTCATGAACGTCGAGAGATAGTCGCGCGGAGCCAGCAGCAACCACACCGGCAGCACCGATGCGGCCAGGCCGTAGATGATGATGCACCACGACAGCGTGATCTTGGACAGCGTGAACCACTCGGTGCCCCAATCGGTTCCGGCGACCCAGCCGCCGGACGCCACGGCCAGCAGCAGCAGGACCACCCCGATCAGCGACACCTCGGAGATCCGCCCCGGGCGGAAGAATCGGAGGTACAGCCCCATGAAGATCGCGATCGGAATGGTCATCGCGATGGAGAACACGCCCCACGGGCTTTCGGCGAGCGCGCCGACCACCACCAGAGCCAGCACGGCCAGCAGGATCACCATGATGACCAGCACGCCGACGATCGCCGCCACGCCGCCGACGACGCCCAACTCGTCGCGGGCCATCTGTCCCAGCGAGCGCCCGCGGCGGCGGGTGGAGATCGCCAGCACCAGGTAGTCCTGCACACAGCCGGCGAACACGGCTCCGACGACGATCCAGATGGTGCCGGGTAGATAGCCCATCTGGATGGCCAGGACCGGGCCGACCAGCGGACCCGCCCCGGCGATCGCCGCGAAGTGGTGGCCGAACAGCACCCGCCGGTCGGTCGGCATGTAGTCGGTGCCGTTCTCCAGGATCTCGGCCGGCGTGGCGTGCTCGTCGCGCGGGCGGACGATCTTCATCTCGACCAGGCGCGCATAGAACCGGAACGCGATGACGTACGAGCACACGGCGGCGATGACGAACCACACCGCGTTCACCGTTTCGCCGCGGAAGAACGCGATGACCGCCCAGGCGATGGCACCCAGCACCGCGACCGCACCGAACGCCAGTCGGTGCCGGACGGTGATCGGGGACCGGTCGATGACGGCCACCGGCGGCAGGTCGGTATCGGTGCGGATCAGGGTGATGTCTCCGGTGGTCTCCCGGATGCCTTCCGGCGGCGCTGCGGTGGGCCTGGCCACGGCGTTCTCCCTATCGTCGGCGCGGATTGTCGGTGTCGTCGTGATCCTTTCACTCACCGACACGGCCGCGGCCGTGGACGGCCGGAAAATCTGGGCCCACACCTGAAAACCACCGATCGGGGGATGCCGCCGGCAGTTCGTTGCGGAAGGCTTCGCGCGACACCGGAGGAGGTGGACGATGCCACCGTGGCGATTGCGCGACTACCACGACGAGGATCTGGACCAAGCTATCCAGGTCTGGGACCAGAGCCGGCACCCGGGTTCGACCGAGCCGGTGTTCACCGTCGCCGAGGTGATGGCGGCGGCGCGGGCCGGCCAGCCCGCGGTGGTGGCCGAGGTCGGCGGCGAAGTGGTCGGCATGGCGGTGGCCCAGACGCAGGGCGAGCGGGCCTGGATCCAGCTGGTGGCGTTGGGGTCCCGGTGGCGCCATCGCGGCATCGGCAGCGCCCTGCTCGGTGATCTGGAACGCCGGCTGCGTTCGCAGGGGGTGCGCCGGATCTGTGCGGTGCTGCCCGACGGGGCGGTGGGTGCCGCGGCGATGGAGAACTCCGGCTACGTCCGGCGCGACGGGCTCGTCTATTACGAGATGCTCGAACACCTGGGGCTGGACCAGGCGAACCTGCTCGACGAACTCGGCGGCCAGATCCTGCCGCCCGGCCTGTTCAACGAGATGGCCGGCATGGAGCAGGAAAAGCAGATCATCGAGCGGCGCATCGTCGACCCGTTGGCGCACCCCGACGTCGCCGAACGCTACGGCGTGCAGCCGCCGAAGGCGGTGATCCTGTTCGGGCCGCCCGGTACCGGCAAGACCAGCTTCGCCAAGGCGATCTCCTCGCGGCTGGGCTGGCCGTTCGTGGAGCTGTTCCCATCCCGGCTGGCGGCGACCAGCAACGGCGGCCTGGCCGCGTCGCTGCGTGAGGCGTTCGCCGAGCTGGCCGAGCTCGACGAGGTGGTGCTGTTCATCGACGAGGTCGAGGAGATCGCCACCGCACGTTCGGGTGCGACGACGACCGAACTCGGCGTCACCAACGAACTGCTGAAACTGATTCCGGCGTTCCGGCAGAAGGACAGCCGGCTGCTGGTGTGCGCCACCAACGCCGTGCACTCGCTGGACTCGGCGTTCCTGCGGCCCGGCCGGTTCGACTACGTGATCCCGGTCGGCCCGCCCGATCAGCCCGCGCGCCGCGCGGTGTGGCAGCGCTACCTCGGCAAGGCGTGTGTGTATGTCGACGTCGACCGCCTGGTCGGCGCATCCGAGTTCTTCACCCCCGCCGACATCGAGTTCGCCGCCCGCAAGGGGGCGCAGGCCGCCTTCGAGCGGGAGATGCGGGACGGCCGCGGCGATCCGGCCACCACTGAGGACTATCTCGAAGCGATCGGTGTGATCCGGCCGACCCTGACCGCCGATATGCTGGCCGAATTCGAGCGCGGCACAGCGGAATTCGCGCGGGTCTAGGGTCCGCCCAACTCGTAGAAGGCGCGCACGGTGTCGATGGTGTCGGCCTCGGCGGGACTCTTGTCGTCGCGGTAACGCAGCACCCGTGCGAACCGCAACGCCATGCCGCCGGGGTAGCGGCTCGAGCGCTGCACACCGTCGAAGGCGATCTCGACGACCTGCTCCGGGCGCACCGTCACCACGTAGGAGTCAAGGCCGCCGGTCGCCAGTTCGGTGAATCGGACCGTCTGCCAGTCCAGCATCGTGTCGGTCATGCCCTTGAACGTCTTGCCCAGCATCACGAATCCGCCGCCGGCCGGATCGCGGGCGCCGAGATGGATGTTGGAGAGCTTGCCGGTGCGCCGCCCGGAGCCCCACTCGACGGCCAGCACGACCAGATCCAGGGTGTGCACCGGTTTGACTTTCAACCAGCCCGCGCCGCGGCGACCGGCCTCGTACGGCGCCGACAGGGACTTGGCCATCACACCTTCGTGGCCCGCCGCCAGGGTGATGTCCAGGAACTGCTGTGCCGCAAGGGTTTCAGAGGTCACCAGCCGGTCGACCCGGTGCTGCGGCGGCACGATGCGCTCCAGCGCGGCGGCGCGGGCGTGGGTGGGTTCGTCGAGAAGATCGGTGCCGTCGAGATGCAGGATGTCGAAGAAGAACACCGACAACGGTTGCGCCGCCCGCGCCGCGGCGACGTCGACGGAGCGGCCGAACCGCGACGCGGTCACTTGAAACCGGTGCGGGCGCAGGTCGGCCCGCAGGGCGATCGCCTCGCCGTCGGCGATGAGGTCGGTGACCGGAAGGGCCAGCGTCGCCTCGACCACCTCGGGCAGCCGCGCGGTCACGTCGTCGAGGCTGCGGGTGTAAACGCTCACGTCGTCGCCGCGGCGGTGGATCTGGACGCGGGCGCCGTCGAGTTTGGCCTCGAAGACCGCCTCGCCGCCGAGGCGCTGGAGCGCGTCGTCGACACCGGTCGCCGTCTGGGCCAGCATCGGCCCGACCGGCCGGCCCACCTGCAGCGCGAAGTCGGCGAGCGCGGCGGCCCCGCCGGTGAGTGCGGCCGCGGCAACGCCGGGCAGGGCACCGCCGAGCATCGCAGCCCGGCGCACCGACGCCGCGGGCAGGTCCGCCGCCCGTGCCACCGCCTCGCTCATCAGGCCGGCCAGCGCACCCTGGCGCAGTTCGCCGCTGAGCAGGCGGCGCAGGAACTGTTGCTCGCCGGCGGTGGCCGCGGCGAACAGGGCGGCGAGGAGTTCCTGTCGCCGGGCCTGCGAGCCCTTGCCTGCTACCGCGCCGATCTCGGTGAACGCCGCGTCGACGTCGGTCACGGTCAGCGTCGGCTCGTCCGCCGGTGCGGGCAGCGTGCGCAGCGCCGCCCAGCCGACGCCGATCTGGCGCTGGGGCAGCTCACCGGAGAGCCAGGAGACGATGACGGCGACCTGCCGTGGGTCGACGGCCGAGCGCGTCAACAACTCGGCGATATGCCCGATCTTGGCCAGCCGGGCCGACGCCGCGCCGACGTCGGTGGAGGTGGCTACGACGTCGGCGAGCAACATGGGCGAGCGCTCACCTGACGTCGAACGAGACCGAGGGCCATCCTGTCGCGCCGTCGGGAACAGGCGGATTCTGATCCTCGGTCTGCACCGCGCCGGTGGCGTCGGTGGCGCGGGCGGTGATGGTGTGCGCACCCGGGGTGGCATCCCAGCCGAAGCTCCACAACCGCCAGGTGTCCTTGGAGTAGGACGCCCCGAGTTGGGCGGGCTGCCACGGCCCGTCGTCGATCTTCACCTCGACACCCTTGACACCGCGGTTCTGCGCCCACGCGACGCCGCCGAAGGTGACCGGGCCCTTCGCGACCTCCTGGCCGTCGCGGGGTACGTCGATGCGCGACTCGGTCTTGATCGGCCCGCGCTCCGACCAGCCCAGCTTGGTCCAGTACGCCTCGGCCCGGTCGAAGCGGGTCAGTTCCAGGTCGACGACCCACTTGGTGGCCGAGACGTAGCCGTACAGGCCCGGCACCACCAGCCGCGCGGGGTAGCCGTGCTCCACCGGCAGCGGCGCACCGTTCATTCCGACCGCGAGCAGGGAATCCCGGCCGTCGGTGAGTGCCTCGACCGGCGTGCCGGCGGTGAAACCGTCGACCGAGGTGGACAGCACCATGTCGGCGTCGGGATGAATCCCGCTGTCGCGCAGGATGTCCCGTACGCGATAACCGGTCCAGGTGGCATTGGAGATCAAGTTGCCGCCCACCGGGTTGGACACGCAGGTCAGTGTCACCGTCTTCTCGATGGGCTCGAACTTCTGCAGATCGGCGAAGCTGTACACCGCCTCGTGGTCGACCATCCCGTGGATGCGCAACCGCCAATCGGCACGCGCCACCTGGGGCACACTCAGGGCGGTGTCGATCCGGTAGAAGTCTTCGTTGCTGGTGATGAAGCTCGGCAGCGCCACGCCCTTCGGGGTGACGTCGGCGGGAACCGGGGGCGCAGGAGTCTTCGGCGTGGGCAGCGCGAAGCTGTCGCGGTCACCTTCCACCGTGCGGAACCGGCGCGTGAGCACCACGCCGGCCACCCCGGACAGCAGCCCCAGCCCGACGAAGCCCAACGTCACCAGCGAGAGCCGGCGGCCCGGGTCGACCCCGGCCCGCTCGGTGTCCTCCTCGGCAGCCCCGTCGGCAGCCTTGCCGGAAGCGCCATCGGTGATGCGGCCCGAGGTCAGCAGCCGCAGCACTGCGAGGCCGCAGCCGGCACCGATCAGCGTCGGGATGATGTCGGCGAGCCCCGCCGCCGGCCGGGCCAGCACGGCGACGCACCCGACCCCGGCCCCGGCCACGATCGCGACGGTGCCCAACATCCTTGACGGCTCCCACAGCGCGGCGACGGCCGCCAGGACGGCGATCACGACGAGCACCATCACCGACAGGAACAGCTTGTCGGCGGTACCGAACGTCTGGATCGCCCACTCCTTGACCGGCCCGGGCGTGAGATTGATGACGGCGGTGCCGACGGCGGTGCGCACGTCGGCGGCGGGGGAGAACAACGTGGCGACCAGCTGAGCGACACCCACGGCCACCGCGGCGGCCGCCACACCGGCACCCATGCGCAAGCCCGGTGAAAGTGGCGCCATGCCGACAACCTACCCGCGTCCGGCGGCGTATTCGCCGAGGTTGGCACCCGCGCCGATGACCATTCGATGACGAGCGGTAACGTCCGTACCGGTTTGGGCGGCTGCCGGTCGCCCGCAGCAGCGACAGGAGGTTCGGATGGAGATCTCGGGCAAGAAGGTGGTCGTGGTCGGCGGCGCGTCCGGCTT
This sequence comes from uncultured Actinomycetota bacterium, assembly GCA_963753095.1. Taxonomy (GTDB): domain Bacteria; phylum Actinomycetota; class Actinomycetes; order Mycobacteriales; family Mycobacteriaceae; genus Mycobacterium. Next base: position 35,830 of record CAVWBC010000009.1, on the reverse strand, counting down.
CGGGCGGGCGAGCGCGGAGCTTCTCGCCTCCCGCGGTGCCAGCGTGGCGATCCTCGACCGCGAGGGCTCCGACGGCAAGGAGGTCGCCGACGGCGTCGGCGGGAAGTTCTTCACCGTCGATGTCACCGACTTCGCGGGCACCGAGGCCGCGCTGCAGTCGGCAGTCGACGCCCTGGGCGGCCTGCACGTGGTGCTGACCACCGCCGGCGGCGGCGTCGCCGAGCGCACGCTGTCCAAGAACGGCCCGCACAGCCTGGAGACCTTCCGCAGCACGATCGACCTGAATCTGGTCGCCAGCTTCAACATCAGCCGGCTGGCCGCCGCGCACATGAGCACCAACGAGCCCGAGGACGAGGAGCGCGGCGTCATCATCAACACCGCCTCGATCGCCGCATTCGAAGGGCAGATCGGTCAGATCGCCTACACCGCCGCCAAGGCCGGGATCGCCGGCATGTGCCTGACCATGGCCCGCGACCTCGGGTCGCTGGGGATCCGGGCGCTGGCCATCGCGCCGAGCCTGTTCGCCACCGGGTTGACCAAGGGCATCCCCGACGAGTTCGCCAAGGCGCTGACCAAGGACGCGGCCTTCCCGAAGCGGCTGGGCCGGCCCGAGGAGTTCGCCAAGCTGGTGGCCGCGATCGTCGACAACCCAATGCTCAACGGGCAGTGCATCCGCCTCGACGCGGGGCAGCGCTTCGCACCCAAGTGAGAACGGCGCCCGCGAGCCGGTCGCCCGGTTCGTGGTAAGGCATTAGGTAACCGACAGCCCCTTTCAGGAGGACCCAATGGGTATCGCACTGACCGACGACCACCGCGAACTCAGCGAGGTCGCGCGCTCGTTTCTGACCGCTCAGAAGGCGCGCGCGGCGGCCCGGGAACTCCTCGACGCCGAGGAGGAGACCCGGCCGACGTTCTGGACCGACCTGGCCGAGCTGGGCTGGCTCGGGCTGCACGTCGACGAGCAGTACGGCGGGTCGGGTTTCGGTCTGCCCGAGCTCGTGGTCGTGATCGACGAACTGGGCCGTGCGGTGGCACCCGGCCCGTTCGTCCCGACCGTCGTGGCCTCCGCGGTGCTGGCCGCGGCCGGCAGCGACGAGCAGAAGGCGCGCCTGCTGCCCGGCCTGATCGACGGATCCGTCACCGCCGCAGTCGGTTTCGGTGGTGACGTCAGCGTCTCCGGCGGCCGGGCAACCGGGAACGCCGGGGTGGTGCTGGGCGCCGGGCTGGCCGATCTGCTGGTGCTGGTCGCCGGCGATGACGTACTGGTCGTGGAGTCGGGTGCCGACGGTGTCTCGGTGGAAGTGCCGGGCAACCTGGACCGGACCCGGCGGTCCGGACGGGTGTCGCTGAAAGACGTGGCCGTCGGCGACAACGTGTTGCCCGGCGCGCGGACGGCAGCCCTCGCGCGGGCCCGGACCCTGTTCGCGGCGGAGGCGGTCGGCGGGGCCGCGGAATGTGTGGACACCGCCGTCGAATACGCCAAGGTGCGTGAGCAGTTCGGCCGCACCATCGCCACGTTCCAGGCGGTCAAACACCACTGCGCCAACATGCTGGTCGGCGCCGAGTCGGCGGTGGCCACCGTGTGGGACGCGGCGCGTGCGGCAGCAGAGTCCGCCGAGGACGGGCAAGAACAGTTCACCCTGATCGCCGCTGCCGCAGCTGCTTTGGCCTTCCCGGCCTATGTTCGCAACGCGGAGTTGAACATTCAGGTGCACGGCGGAATCGGGTTCACCTGGGAGCACGACGCGCACCTGCACCTTCGCCGGGCGCTGACCGTGCAGGCGCTGCTCGGTGGGGACGCGCCCGCCACCGACGTGTTCGAGCTGACCGCGGGCGGACTCAGCCGATCCAACAGCCTCGACCTGCCGCCGGAGGCCGACGAGCTGCGCACGCAGATTCGCGCTGACGCGGACCAGATCGCCCAGCTGGACGAGAAGGCTCAGCTCGACGAGCTGATCGCGAGCGGCTACATCATGCCGCACTGGCCCAAGCCGTGGGGCCGGGCCGCCGGCGCGGTGGAGCAGCTGCTCACCGAGGAGGAGTTCGCCGCCGCCGGAGTCAAGAAGCCGGACTACGGGATCACCGGATGGGTGATCCTCACTCTGATTCAGCACGGAACCCCTTCGCAGATCGAACGTTTCGTCGAGAAGGCGCTTCGCAAGGACGAGATCTGGTGCCAGCTGTTCTCCGAGCCGTCCGCGGGGTCGGACGCCGCGGCGGTCAAGACCCGCGCCACCCGCGTCGACGGCGGCTGGAAGATCAACGGGCAGAAGGTGTGGACCAGTGGTGCGCACTACTGCAAGCGCGGACTGGCAACCGTGCGTACCGATTTCGACGGTCCCAAGCACGCCGGCATCACCATGGTGATCCTCGACATGCAGGCGCCCGGGGTCGAGGTGCGGCCGTTACGGCAGATCACCGGCGGCTCGGAGTTCAACGAGGTGTTCTTCAACGACGTTTTCGTCCCGGACGAGGACGTGGTCGGCGAGCCGAACGCCGGCTGGACGGTCGCCCGCGCCACCCTCGGCAACGAGCGGGTGAGCATCGGCGGCGGCGCGGGCGGGATCGCGCCGGCCTCGGCCTGGCTGGTGCAGTTGACCCGGACCCACGGTGACCGGGTCGCCGGTGCCGTGCAGCGCCTGGGCCGGTTCCTGGCCGAGGACCACGCGCTGCGCCTGCTGAACCTTCGCCGGGCCGCCCGCAGCATCGAGGGCGCGGGCCCCGGCCCCGAGGGCAACATCACCAAACTCAAACTGGCCGAGCACTTCCAGGAGCAGGGCGCGATCGCGGCCGCTCTGCTCGGCCCGGAACTCGCCCTCGAGGGCGGCGAAGGCGAACTCGCCGCCCGGGCGGCGATGGGCGCGCGTGGGATGGCCATCGCCGGTGGCACCTCGGAGGTCACCCGCAACCAGATCGCCGAGCGCATCCTCGGCATGCCGCGTGACCCGCTGATCAAGTAGGGCAGCAACGTGCGCGCAGCCGCGCGCAGGGCGGTTTTGCGGTATGCACCGCAGGTGCGGTGAGCGTTGGCTAACCTTCGTGCATGCGAATTCAGGTGCTCCCGGTCGCCGCGCTGGCGATCGTGCTGGTGGCGTGCGGCGGCGGCGCCAAACCCGTTGCGGCCACCCCCATATCGAAAGCGGCCGATGTCGGTGACATCACGATCACCGGTGACGCGGCCAGCCCGGTGAACAAGATCGCCATCTCCGCGATCGATGACCTGCAGAAGTACTGGACCGACGAATACCCCAAGCTCTACGGCAGCGACTACAAGCCGGTGGAGGGCGGCTTCTACGCGGTGATCCCGACATCAGGGGATCTGCCGCCCTGCGCGGCGGACGCCGCCGACATCTCGGGCAACGCGTTCTACTGCGGATCCAAGGACGTGGTGGCCTGGGACGCCCAAGGTCTGCTGCCGGAACTGCAGGCCAAGTTCGGCGACTTCGTCATCCCGATCGTGCTGGCCCACGAATGGGGACATGCCATCCAGACCAGGTCGAACTTCACCGCGCGGACGGTGACCAAGGAACTACAGGCCGACTGCTTCGCCGGCGGCTGGGCCAAACACGCCCAGGCCTCCGGGGTGTACAAGGTCAACGGCGGCGAGTTGGACACCGCACTGGCCGGCATTCTCGAGCTTCGCGACTCGCCCGGCACCAGCAAGATCGACCCGTCGGCGCACGGCAGCGGATTCGACCGGGTCGGCGCGTTCCAGGACGGCTACGACACCGGGCCCACCGCCTGCAAGGCCTACCGCGACGACGACCCGGTGGTCATCGAACTGCCCTTCAACGATGCCGCGGACGAGGCGACCGGCGGCGACGCGCCCTACGACTCGATCATCAACGGCGTGCCCTACGACCTCGAGGACTACTGGGCCCAGGTCTATCCCGAGCTGACCGACGGCCAGCCCTGGGTTCCGGTCAAGGGTCTGGAGCCGTTCGACCCGGCCAACCCGCCGGCCTGCGGCGGCAAGCCGACCACCGGCTATTCGCTGTTCTATTGCGTCCCAGACGATTACATCGGGTGGGACAACGTCGACACGATGCCCACGGTGTACCGGCAGGGCGGCGACTTCGCCGTCGCGACACTACTGGCCACGCAGTACGCCCTGGCCGCGATGACGCGCGCCAACGATCAGTCCGACGAGAAGGTCCAGTCGTTGCGCGGGGACTGCTTCGCCGGTGCCTACACGGCCAGCGTCGTGCTGGGAAACCGTTCGCAGACCAGTAGTTTCAAGATCTCGCCCGGGGACCTCGACGAGGCCATCACCGCGCTGCTGGTGTTCCGCGGCGATGGCGACGTGCAGCGGCAGGGCGCCGGTTTCGAGCGGATCCGGCACTACCGCGACGGCGTCATCAACGGCGCGAGGTCCTGCCTGAAGGACTAGCGTCCTCAGGCCGGGCGTGCGACGGCGGCCAGCTTCGACTGACCCAGCCAGTTCGGCACGGCGCGCCGGGTCTCGGCGTCTCCGGAGACGGCGACACTTCCCTCCAGCAGGGCACGCGACCACGACACGTCGCCGCGCCAGATCCGGATCAGGGTGCGTAGGCTTGCGGCCACGGTGGCGGTGACCTCGTAACCCGGGTCGAAATCGCAGACGTCGGGATGGCCCTCGGTGACCACCAGCCACCATCGCGAGGCTTTCGGCGCCACGTCGCTCAACTGGAAGGCGACGGTCGTGCGCGCTCGGGGCCAGTTGTCGATGGGGAGGTGCCGTTGCATGTCCCACATCAGCAGGTGCGGATCGAGGTCATCCTCGCCGAGTTCGCCGATCCAGCGCACCCCCCACGAGCCGAGCGCGTCGACGACACCGGAGAGTTCCCGCCCGCACTCGGTCAGCGAGTAGGTGGTGCGCCCGTCCACCTCGGTGCGCTCCACGACCCCGGCACGGGCCAATGACTTCAGCCGCTTGGACAGCAGCGCCGGCGACATCTTCGGCACACCGCGGCGCAGATCGTTGAAATGAGCGCTCCCCTGTAGCAATTCACGCACCACCAGCAGCGTCCAGCGCTCATCCAGCAGCTCCATGGCCTTGGCGACCGGGCAGAACTGTCCGTACGTCGACATCGACCACCCCTTTCTCCCACTGCATTCCAGTAGACGTCACCGAGCCCGGCCCTGACTAGTACAGATGTTGTACCGGTGCCGATTCACATCAGGCACTGGATTCGGTTCAGTCATGAGCAGACGATGAGATGAGCCCCGATAAAAGGAGATCATCATGGGCATCACCACCATTGACCCCGAACTGGAAAGCCGGCATCGAGCGCTGTGGGGGCTGGGCGACTATCGCGCCATCGCCGAGCAGGTGGTGGCGCCGCTGGGACCCGAACTGGTTGCCGCAGCGGACATTCGCCCCGGGGATCGGGTGCTCGACGTCGCCGCCGGGACCGGCAACGCCGCGTTCGCCGCAGCGGCGGCCGCCGCCGACGTCACCGCCAGCGACCTGTGTCCACAGCTGCTCGAACAGGGCCGGGCGCGGGCCGCCGCATCGGGTATCGACATCGCCTTCCGCGAGGCCAACGCCGAAGCATTGCCGTTCGACGACGCCGAGTTCGACGCGGTGATGTCGTGCATCGGGGTGATGTTCGCCCCGCACCATCAGCAGTCGGCCGACGAGCTGATCCGAGTCTGCCGGCCGGGAGGCACGGTCGCGGTGCTGAGCTGGACGCCGGCGGGATTCATCGGGCGGCTGTTCGCCGCCATGAAGCCGTACGTGGCCGCACCGCCGCCGGGGGTTCAGCCGCCGCCGTTGTGGGGCGACGAGGGCCATGTCCGGGCGCTCTTCGGTGAACGGGTCACCGGTATCGAGGCCCGGCGCGGCACGCTGGCGGTGGATCACTTCGCCGACGGCGCAGCGTTCCGCGACTACTTCAAGGCCCATTACGGCCCCACCATCGCGGCCTACCGGGGCATCGCCGACTATGAAGACAAGGTCGCCGCGCTTAATGCCGACCTCGCCGCGCTGGGTGACGCCGGGCTCGCCGGGTCCCCGGCGATGGAGTGGGAGTACCTCGTCGTCACCGGGCGGCGGCGCCCCTAGGGGTTCGGGAAAAGGTTCGGGAACAGATCGTGAAGCCGTTGGCGCACATCGGGTCCCGGCTCGTATGAAGTGGGCGGCGGGGCGATCACCATCGTCGACGCGGTGGCGGTGACCGGCGCCAGCGGGACCGGAGGGGGCGCGGACGAGGACGGCGCGGCCGACGGTGACGGCATGGCCGTGGTGGTCGCCGGGGCGCGCGTCGCCGGCGCCGCTGACGTCGGGGCTGTTGCGGTGATGCGCGGCGCGATCTCGGCCGGCCTCGTCGAGTCCTTTTCGACGGTGATCACACCGGCCACCAGCAGGGCAAGTACGGCCAACGCGGCCACACCCAGCAGTACCGGAGTCCAGCGCTGGCGGCGGCTGACATCGGGGGGCGTGGCGTCGCGCTCGTCGACCCCGTCCACCGAAGCCGTCGGGGTGTCGCTGAACATGGGCTACCTCTGCGGTCGATCGTTCGGGCCGATCTTAGTCAGCGAGTTCCAGGTGAACATATCGTGAGCGCCATGACAACAGTCGAGATCAACGTTCGCGGCTCGCACACCGTCACCTTGCCGCCGCAACGCGGCACCGTCCACGCGACCGTGGCCATGGAAGGCCCCGCGCCGGAACCGGTCTTCGAGGGGGTCGCGGCCAGCCTCGCCGAGGTCTGCCGATCCATCGAGCAGTTGCACCATCGCAAACGCGGACCGGTGACGTGGTACGCGGTGGATCAGGTCCGGATGGGGTCGCACCGGCCGTGGAACGCCGACGGCGAACAGCTGCCGCTGGTGCACTCCGCCTCGGTGTCCGTCGCCGCCACGTTCAGCGATTTCAACGAACTCGCCACGTGGGTGGCGTGGGGTGCGGGCATCGAGGGCCTCGGCATCGGATACATCAACTGGGCGCTGACTGACCGCCGACGCCTGGAGGTCGAACGCAAGACCAGGCAGAAGGCGGTGCGCGACGCCAGACGCCGCGCGCAGGACTACGCCGACGCCCTCGATCTCGGCGCGGTGGCGGTGCATGCCGTCAGCGATCCGGGCCTCAACCGGCCCGCGGCGCGGATGGCTGTGCTGGCGTCGGCGGCGGCGCCGGCCGACGGTGCCCCGGAGTTCACCCTGCGCCCCGAGGACGTCGAGATCAGCGCCCAAGTCGAGGCCACATTTGTCGTTCCGCGGCGCCGATAGGGTGGTCGGGTGACCATTTCGACCCGCCGCGATCGCGTGGGCTCGGCGGCCGGCCTGTTCGGCTGGGTGGCGCTCGCCTATCTGGCCGGCGCGGTGCTGTCCTGGCAGACGTTCGGCGCCGGGCTCGGTCCGGCATTCTTCCCGCCCGCCGGTGTCACGGTGGCCGCGATGCTGCTGAACCCGCGGTCGCGCTGGCCGGTGATCGTGGCCGCGATCGTCGTCGCCGAGTTGGCCGTCGACCTCCGTTACGGCTCGAGCCTGACCGCGGCGGCCGGATTCGGCCTGGCGAATTCGGTCGAGCCGATGATCGGGGCGTCGCTGGTGTGGGCGTGGTGCAACGGTGCGCCGGATCTGCGCAACCGTGTCGATCTGGCGAAGTTCGTCGCGGGCGCCTGTCTGATCGGACCGCTGGCCGGTGGGCTGATCGGCGGCGGGATCACCGCGTTGCAGAAGGGGACCTGGTGGCCGACGGCGGTGCTGCACTGGTGGGCCGGCGACGGGATCGGGGCGCTGGTTGTCGCCGCGCCGATTCTGTTGTGGTCCAGTCAATCTCACATACTGCGGGCCCGGCTGACAGAGACGGTGCTGGTGCTGACGGCGACCGCCACGCTGGCGGTCGCGGCGTTCTGGTTGCAGGCGCCGCCGTCATTGCTCCTGCTGCCGGTGCTGGCGTGGGCGGCGTTCCGGCTCGATGTCATCGGTGCCGCGCTGGCTGGGGCGGTCCTCGCGTTCGCGGCCAACTACATGACCGATTCGGGACGTGGGCCGTTCGCCGAGCTGCATCTGGCGGGACCCGCCCGGCTGGCGGTGACGCAGGCGTTCATCGCGGTCGTCGTGCTGATCTCCATGCTGATTGCCCAGGAAGCCGCCGGACGGGTCGCCGCGGTCCGACAGCGTCAGGCCGAGCGGCGGGAGCGCGACCGGCTGCAGAGCCTGGCCCAGCTGGCACAGGTGTTGTCGGCCGCGATCACCCCCGAACAGATCGGCGACGCCGTCATGGGTCAGGTGCTCAACGAGGCCGGCGCGCAAGCGCTCAACCTGGGCCTGGTCCGAGCCGACGGCCGCGGCCTGGAGTGGGTGACGATGGCCGGCTACCCGGACCGGGTCGTCGCCGAGTTCAGATCCGGCGTCAAGCTCAGCGAGGACACCGCGGCCACCGAGGCGGTGCGCACCGGCCAACCGGTGGTGATCCACGGTCCCGGCGAGTACCGGCGGCTCTATCCCAAGAACGGGCATTGGCTGGAGGCGGCGGGCGGCGCGTCCCTGGTGAGCTGGCCGCTGAGCGGCGGCGGCGAGTCGATCGGGGTGCTGGTGCTGATGTGGACCCGGCCGCAGCCGCTGAACACCGCTCAATTGGCGTACACCTCGGCGGTGGCCACCCTGGTGGCCCAGGCGCTGGTCCGCGCTCGGGTCTACGCCGACGAGCATGCACGCGCGGCGGTGCTGCAGGCGGCGGTGCTGCCCTCCAGCCCCGCGGACGTACCGGGACTCGACGTCGGGGTGAACTACGAACCGGCCGACGTCGCCCAAGGACTCGGCGGCGACTGGTACGACGTCATGGCACTGCCCAAGCGGCTCACGTATCTCGCGGTGGGGGACGTGGTCGGCCACGGTCTCCCGGCCGTTGAGGACATGGCACAGCTGCGCAGCGCGGGGCGGGCCTTCGCGCTGCAGGGCTTGTCGCCGGCCCGGCTGCTCGCCGAGCTCAACACCTTCACCCGGCACGCCAGCCACGGCAAGTTCGCGACGATGAGCGTCGCGCTCCACGATGCGGTCACCGGATCACTGGTCTACGCATCGGCCGGGCATCCGCCGGCGCTGCTGCGCCGGTTCGCCACCGGCGAGGTCATCCGGCTCGCGGGCGGCCACGGCCCCGTCCTCGGGCCCGTCGAGGACGCCACCTACACCCAGGGCCAGGTAAGTGTGGAGCCCGGCGACGTCGTGGTGATGTACACCGACGGCCTGGTCGAACGCCGCGATCAGGACCTCGAAACCGGAATGACACGCGCCCAGCAGGCCATCACCGGGTGGCCCGGTGAGACGTCGCTGTCAGCGGCGTGCCGGCGGCTGTCCGACACACTGGCGCCGCCGCCACGGGCCGACGACGTGTGCGTGGTCGCGGTGCGATTCCGGGAGGCCGAACCGCCACGGGCTAGCGACGCGTCGCGTTCACCAGGTCCAGGGTCGACACGGTAGCGGCGGTCAGCGCGGCGACCTCCTCGTCGTCGAGCGTGCCGCAGATCCAATCCCAGTGGGCGGCAACGACATCGCCGGGCGCCGGTGCGGGTGCCAACGACGTGGTGCCTCGCCGCCACCGCACCACCTCGGGCACCGCGTCACCCAGGCTGAGTAGACCGCCGTCGAACCGTAGTGGACGGGAGGTGATGTCGACGTGCTCGTCGTGCACCGCGTCGACCCGGCCCCACCGGATGCGGCAGGCCTGCAAAATCCGCAGTGGCGTGCCCGCATCGGCGTCGAGGAACCGGATCCACGGATAGACGGCGAACACCTGAAAACTGTGGTGCGCCAGGGCGCGTGGCCCGTCGACCGTCTCCAGCACGCCGGTGGGCTGGGTGGCCAGCGAAGCCCGCAGCCGCCTCGTCAGAGCTTGACCGTCGACGGCGCCGAGCAGCCCGCCGCCGATCCAGTAGCTGCGCACCACTGCGGTGTCCAGCGGGTCGGAGACCCCGGCCGCGGCCGCGATCTCCAGCAGGTACGGCCAGGCGCCGTCGAAACCGCGGGCGTACCCGCTGACCTCGTCGTGCCCCCCGACCCGCAGCAGCACCGAGGCATCCGCCGGGCCGCAGTAGCCCAGTTCGTTGGGCGGAAAGGCATACCGCGCGAACAGTTCCCAGCCTTGCAGAGTCGACGGGCTCGCGGCGGTCACGGCAGGCCGTCCTCGCCGTCGAACCCGGAGCCCATGAGCCTCAATCCCGCCAAAGCCGCCTGCGCGCCCGCCCCGTCGGTCTTCTCGACGGCGAACCCCATGTGAATGATCACCCAGTCGCCCGGAGAGAACGTTTCCTCGGGGAGCATGCCGATGTTGACCTTGCGGTGTTCACCGGCCACGTCGACGAGCGCCAACTGGTCGCCGTAGCCGCCGATCATCGACACCACGCGACCGGGAATGCCCAGACACATCAGTTCGCTCCCCGCATTGCCGGCTCCGAACGCAGCATCGCGACGGCCGCCTGTGCCGCGTCGGCCGCGGCGGCGACGGCCGCCTGCACCGGTGGGCTCAACCCCATGCCCTCGGAGGTGTCGGCCACCTCGCATCCGACGACGACGGTGCGCGGCGGCGCGCCGCCGAGTGCGCGAAGGCTGGCGAAGACCGTGCCCGGGTCCATCCCGTGGGCGTCCAGACCGGCCGGCCCCCGGGCGGATTCGTGGTCGGCCTCGAAGACGTGCAGCGAGCCCGGGGCACCTCGGTCCGGTACGGCGTCGACGAGAACCAGTGCGGCCCAGTCCTCCAACAGGTCATAGGCCAGATGCATGCCGCCGATCCCGTAGTCGGCCACCCGCACCCCGTCGTCACCGGTGAAGCGATCGGCCAGCCGGCGGATCACCTCGGGACCGAAGCCGTCGTCGGTGAGGAAGATGTTGCCGATTCCCGCGATCAGGATGCGGGACGCCATCACACCCCCGGCCGCTTCACATCTGCCGCATCTTCAGGTATCGGCGAGCGTCGGGAATCGACCGCAGACCGATCACCACACCGACGAGCACCACCAGCGCCACCACGCCGGTGGCGATCCACCCTACGACGTCCATTGCGAACTCCTCTCTGCGCTGAACTGTGCGGTGTCCAGCGGTTCGACTTCATCGGGCGCGAAGTACAGGTAGCGCCCGTACCACTCGTGCAGGTCGGCGGCCGGGTCGTCGTCGACGACGACGGCCACGTGGGTGTTCCCGTCGACGTCGGAGTGCACCGAGGTGACCCGCGCGGTCCGCCCGGTGACGAAGATGTCCTGCGCGTCGGCCCGCCGACTCGGGCGCAGGCGCACCCGGCTGCCCCGCGCCACCCGTACGCCGTCGACCAGGACGGCATCGAGTTCGGGGCGGACGGCGTTGTCCGCCAGGGGATCCCACCAGTCGACACCGTCCGGTATGTCGGGCACCAGGCCGGGACCGCCGTCCGTCGTCGCGTGCGGGTCGCGCAGGACGCCGTGCAGCCGTTGCAACGCCTCCGGCGACATGGCGTCGCATCGGTCGATGATCCCGGCGGCGAGCGGGTCGGTGGCCCGCGCCGCAGCCTTCTCCTCGTCGGTCATCGTGATCACCCGCAGGGTGAGGATCTCGTCGATCTCGGTCGAGTCGTACAGCGCCCCGTCGCTCTGCTCGGCGATCTCGGGATGGTCGTAGAGAATGATCGGGGAGATCAGCAGCAGGTCGGTGTCGCCGGGCCGGCCGGCCAGCACGGGGAACGACCGGTGCTGTTTGCACCGGGCGACCGCGGCTGCGGCATCTTCGGGCGGCTCGAGCAGTGAGATGAACCGGCCGCCGGCGATCTCGGCGATGGCATGGGTGCCGATCATCGAGGTGGCGATCGCCTCCGACTTGTCCAGCGCCGGGGGACCGATGTTGGCGATTGTCAGGCTCACCCTGTCCAGGTCGCCGTCCGGCTGCACCACGACGGTGATCGCTCCGCGGATCTCGCGCCGGGTACGTACCAGCCGACCGCCGTCGAGGTCCTGGACGTCGACGCCGGCCGGCGCGTCCAGCGGCAAGGTCCACGACCGTCCCGAGTCGGCGAGAGTCAAAGGCGGCAGCGCGATCTCGCACTCCGTCGCCTCGTCCCAGGTGAGCCATGAGCCGTCCGACGTGCTGAGTTCGTCGACCGGGACGAACCCGTGGCCCACCGCACGTTGGGCCTGCCGGCTCTGCAGTTGCAGGAAGCGCACCACGACCGTCAGCGTCCCGCCGCCGGCCACCAGGAACTGCGCGTCCAACGACCCCTCCTCGCCCAGGCCGTCCTCGGCGGCGCCGGGCGGTCCAATAACGCCGAACTGCCAGCGGCACTGATTCTTTCGCGAACTGGCCCGGTAGGGGTAGAGCAGGTATCCCTCGTAGAGAACCGCGTCGGCGATGGTGCGGGCCCGGTCCCAGCCGGTTCTCATGGCTGCTGAACCTGGACGCCGTTGGTGCGCAGCGCGGCGGGGCCGGCGCCGATCAGCAGCGTGCTCACCGCATCGTCGAGGTCGAGCAGCCCCTGACCTGACTTGTATCTCATCAGCGCCGCGATGGTCTGGTGCGAGAGCCGAACCCAGCCGGCATTCGGGAAGTGCTGGGCGATGAGGTCGCGCCAGACCGAGACGGGCATGTCGTAGCTGTCCTCGCAGTCCCACGAGACCTGCCGCACCAGCAGTCCCCGGTCCCCGGAGCTGAAGATCGTTCCGCTGAACAGGAACTGCAGCGGGATGGTGCCGTCACGCAGGGCGTGGAAGTACTTCGCGGCGGCGACCTCGAGGTCGTAGGTGCACTGCAGCGGCAGCGCCACCTGGGTGGTTCCGCTGAAGCCGGGCACCATCGACGCGCAGTGCTGCCACAGGAACGTCCGCTGCGTCGCGGCCCAGCGTTCACGGGGCCCGAACAGGTCGAGCAGCCCCTCGGCCTCGCGGTCGGTGTAGCCGCGGCGCAGCGGTTCGATGCGCACCTGGGCGCGCAGCGCGATCGCCCCGATCGCATCCTCACCGGTGGTGGTGATGCCGATGTGGGCCGCCAGAATCGGTGCGACGGCATGCCGTTCGGGTGTCACGTCGAGGACGGTGAAGGTGGTATCCGGGAGCGCGGCGGTCATGGCAACTGCACCACGCTGCGGCGGGCCACCTTGGCGAAGAATCCGTCGATGAAGTCGCGGGCCTCGCGACCACCGTCGAATCCCCGCCAGAGCAACCGCAGGCCGCCGACGAACTCGTAGCAGGCGTCGATGGGAACCAGGAAACACTGCAAAGCCGATCCGGCTTCCGAGTCGTCTTCGGGAACGCGCACCAGCAGTGCTTCGACGTCGTCGGCGAGCAAGCCGACCCGCGGATCGACGGTGACCGTCGCCCGGGCCGCCACGTCGAGTTCGGACTCGGTCGCACCGGCCGGGCCCGGGTAGAACGCGACGGTACGGTCCAGGTCGGAGTTGCGGAAGAAGAAGGCGAACCCCACCGGGATCTGCAGGGCCTCCCACTCGCGCCGGCTGAGCGCGAAGTCGGGGAACGCCAGATAGCGATCCGGCACCGCCCGGTAGCGCAGCGCCGCGGTCTGGTCGGTGAACAGCAGGTAACAGCCGCGGCAGACGCACATCAGCTGCCGCCCAGCCACATTGACGACATGCTGGTGCTCGTCGGCGATCGCTTCGGCGCACATCTCGCAGCGCTCGCCGGGCACCGGGGCCGGCTGCGCGGTGGTTCGGATCCGGCTGAGAACGTCGAAGGCGCTCATGCGGAGGCGCCCATCGGTTCGGCGGGCATCGCCATCGACAGCACACCGTTGCGGGCCAGCACCGGCACCGGAAACAGGTGCTGGTCGGTGCCGGCCACCCCCGCTCCGGCGTGCACCGCGTCGTAGCGGGCGTGGCAGCGGGGGCAGCGCAGCACCTCACCCGACAGCCGGGCCCCGGCCAGCGACCCGTCGCACCCGGGGCAGTGGTCGAGATAGGCCAGCACCTGATCACCGACCCGGCAGGCGAGGACGACGGTGTCGCCGACGGCGAAACCGCCCACCTCGCCGGGTGCCAGTTCGGCGAGGTCGGGCACCGGGTGCCAGGCGGCCGGCGCATGCTCGTCGGCCCGCACCCGCGACAACAACGAGTCCACCGGGATGACCGCGGCCGATGCCTGCGCCTCGACGGTGAGCACCTCGATGGCGCCGACCTCCGGGGCCGCGGCGCGGACGGCGTCCTCCACCGTCAACTCCAGCGTCACCGCCGACGACGGACAGCTCTTACAGCTGCCCGAGAAGGCCAGCCGCACGACGCCATCGGTGACGTCGAGCAGTTGCACGTCGCCGCCGTGCGAGCCGAGGTAGGGCCGCACCCCGTCCAGAGCCTGGGCCACCCGCCGGGTCACGTCGTGCGGGTGCAGGCCGTGCACCAGCAGCAGGCTGGCGACGAGGTCGTCCGCGGTGAGCCGATCCGCGGACGCCTCGTCGATCAGCCGGACGACACGCGCCAGTGCGGCCCCGTAGAGGTCGACGACCTCCCGCACCAACTGCTCGGCTCGCGCCAGTGCCACGGGACCCCCTGCCGCGCTGGCATCCAGCAGCGTCTGGATCCGCTCACCTGCCGAGCGCCACCGCGTGTCGTCGAGCTCCCCGGCGTCCACGCATCACTCCCCGGTCAGCGACTGCGTCGGCGAGTGCAGCTTGTCCAGCGACTTGCCCTCACCGAGGTACATGTGCACCCCGCAGGGCAGGCACGGGTCGAAACTGCGCACCGTGCGCATGATGTCGATGCCCTTGAAGTGCTCCCGGTCGTTCTCCTCGAAGATCGGCTGCCCCTGTACCGCATCCTCGTAGGGCCCCGGCGTGCCGTAGCTGTCGCGTGGGTTGGCGTTCCACGGCGTCGGCGGGTAGGGGTGGTAGTTCGCGATCTTGCCGTCGCGGATCACCATGTGATGACTGAGCACGCCGCGTACCGCCTCGGTGAAACCGCAGCCGATGCCCTCGTCGGGTACCTCGAAGCGCTCCCAGGTCTTGGTGCGCCCGGCGCGGATCTCCACCAGAGCCTTCTCCGCGAAGTGCAGGGCGCACGCCGCGGCATAGGCCTGGAAGTACGTCCGGGCCCGGTTGCGCTCGATGGTGTTGCTGCCGTGCGCGGGAACCTTCCATTCCAGCTCGACCGGCCCCCTGAGCACCGTCTTGGGCAGGTTGATCTTGACGCTGTTACCGGTGGCCTTGACGTAGCCGATGTCGACCAGGCCGGCCAGCGCCGTGGACCACAGCCGGGCCAGCGGCCCGCCACCGGTGTCCAGCGCCAGATGGTCCGTGCCGTCGAACCAGCGCGGCGACATCACCCAGCTGTACTTGTCGTCCATGTCGCGCTTCTGCGGCCTGGGGTTGGTGTGCTGATTCCACGGATGCCTGCGGTCCACCGGGTTGCCCAGCGGGTCGGTCTTGACGAACATCTCCTGGTCGGTCCAGTCGTCGTAATACGAACTGCCCAAAAGGATCCGGATGCCCAGGTTGATGTCCACCAGGGAGGTCGTGACCAGCTTGCCGTCGACGACCACGCCGGGCGTCACGAACATCTTGCGTCCCCACTGCTCCATGTCCTTGTAGGCGAAGTTGCAGTACTCGGGGTCCTGGAACGAGCCCCAGCAGCCGAGCAGGGTGCGGCGCAGGCCGACCTTCTCGTAACCGGGCAGCGCGTCGTAGAAGAAGTCGAACAGGTCGTCGTGCATCGGTACGACCTTCTTCATGAACTCGACGTAGCGCATCAGTCGGGTCATGTAGTCGGTCATCAACTGGATGGTCGCCACCGTGCCCACGCCGCCGGGGTACAGCGTCGACGGGTGCACGTGCCTGCCCTCCATCAGGCAGAACATCTCCCGGGTGTAGCGGCTGACCTGTAACGCTTCCCGGTAGAACTCGCCGGTGAACGGGTTGAGCGCCCGCATGATGTCGGCGATGGTCCGGTAGCCGTGCGCGTCGGCGTGGGGCGCCTGGGCGTTCTCGGCTTTGGCGAGCACGCTCGGATTGGTCTCGGCGACCATCTTCTCGCAGTAGTCGACCCCGACCAGGTTCTCCTGAAAGATGTTGTGGTCGAACATGTATTCCGCGGCCTCGCCGAGGTTGACGATCCACTCGCCGAGGTGCGGCGGTTTCACCCCATAGGCCATGTTCTGGGCGTAACAGGAGCAGGTGGCGTGATTGTCGCCGCAGATCCCGCAGATGCGGCTGGTGATGAAGTGGGCGTCGCGCGGGTCCTTGCCCTTCATGAACAGCGAGTAGCCGCGGAAGATCGACGATGTGCTGTGGCACTCGACGACTTCGCGGTTGTCGAAGTCGATCTTGGTGTAGATGCCGAGGCTGCCGACGATGCGGGTGATCGGATCCCACGCCATCTCGACAAGGGATCCTGGCTCGTTCTTGATCTGCGATGGCTCGGGAATGATCGTTGTCATCGAACTTGGTTCCTTCGATACTCGAAGTGGGGGCTACCAGGTACGGCGTGCGCCGGTGGTGAGCTCTTTGCCCTTGTGCCGCCAGCGCGGCTCTTTGTCGACGGTGCGGCCGGTGATCTCGCGCAGGTTGCGGATCACCGATCCGTACAGGCCGGAGGCCGCCGTGGACAGCTTGCCGCCGGGCGGTTCGTCCATGAACGGCATGAACTTGTCCGGGAAGCCCGGCATGGTGCACCCGATGCAGATCCCGCCGACGTTCGGGCAACCGCCGACGCCGTTGATCCAACCTCGTTTGGGCACATTGCATTTCACGACCGGACCCCAGCAGCCGAGTTTGACGATGCACTTGGGGGAGCCGTACTCCGTGGCGAAGTCGCCCTGCTCGTAGTAGCCGGCCCGATCGCACCCCTCGTGAACGGTCTGGCCGAACAGCCACTGCGGCCGCAACGCGTCGTCCAGCGGGATCATCGGCGCCTGACCGGTGGCCATGTACAGCAGGTAGGTCAGGGTCTCCGAAAGGTTGTCCGGGTGGATCGGACAACCCGGAACGCAGACGATCGGGATGCCGGCCTTGCTCTTCCAGTCCCATCCCAGGTAGTCCGGAACACCCATCGCGCCGGTCGGGTTGCCGGCCATCGCATGGATGCCCCCGTAGGTTGCGCAGGTACCGACCGCGACCACGGCGGTCGCCTTGGGTGTCAGCCGGTCGAGCCACTCGCTGGTGGTCATCGGCTGGCCGGTGGCGGGGTTGTTGCCGAAACCGCACCAGTAGCCGTCATCGTGGAGCTGTTCGTTGGGGATGGACCCCTCGACCACGAGGACGAACGGCTCGAGCTCGCCGCGGTCGGCCTTGAAGAACCACTCGAGGAAGTCGTCGGCTCCGCCGTTGGGTCCGCATTCGAAATCGATGAGCGGCCAGTGCACGGCGACCTTCGGCAACCCGGGGAGCGCCCCGAGGGCGATCTCCTCGACGCTGGGCTGAGTGGCGGCAGTCAACGCCACGGAATCACCGTCACAACTGAGGCCTGCGTTGATCCAGAGAACGTGGATCAGTGTTTCTTCTGCTTTGACTGCTGCTTCTGTTGGCATGCTGGGCAGCTTTCCGGGGCGATCCCGCCGTCCCTGCGCCACCGGAGCCGACCCCCGGCCCTCTTGCGCGGCGCTGTTTCTGGGTCTACTCCCGGCCACCGAGGATGTCAACGCTTGCCGGATCGTTGGGAAAACCGGGTACGGAGCTAACCGAGTTCTGATAGACCGGAAACATCAGACCGCGACGAATTTGCTTGCGGCCGCGTTAATTTTTGTCGATTTCCAGCCTCAGGACCGGGTGTTGCCGGCGAACTCGCGCAGCCAGTCGAACCACGCCGGCATGCCGTTGCCGGTGCGCGCGCTCACCGGGAAGATGGTCGCGGTCGGGTTAACTTCCCGAACGTGCGCGATGTAGGTGTCGACATCGGCGTCGAGGTGCGGCACGAGGTCGATCTTGTTCAGCAACACCACGTCGACCGACCGGAACATCACCGGGTATTTCAGCGGTTTGTCCTCGCCCTCGGTGACCGAGTAGACCATGGCCTTGGCGTGTTCGCCGACGTCGAATTCGGCCGGGCACACCAGATTCCCGACGTTCTCGATGATCACCAGGTCCAGGGCGGGGAGGTCGAGGCCCTGCAGTGCGCGGTTGACCATCGGTGCGTCGAGGTGGCATTCGCCGCCGAACCCGTTGTTGGTGTTCAGCAGTGAGATCTGCGCGCCGCGGCCGCTGAGCTTGGCGGCGTCGAGGTCGGTGGCGATGTCGCCCTCGACGATGCCGACGGCGATGTCGCCGGCCAACTCGTCGAGGGTGGCCGCCAGGACCGTGGTCTTGCCCGAACCCGGCGAGCTCATCAGGTTCAGCGCGCGAATCCCGTTGGCTTCGAAGGCCGCGCGGTTGATGTCGGCGCGGGTGTCGTTCTCCGAGAAGATCGACTCCAGGACCTCGATGCGCTGCGAACCGGTCGCGTAGCCGCTGTGGTCCCCATGGTCATGCCCATGTCCCCATGCCCATGGTCGTGGTCGTGGCCATTGTCGTGGTCGTGGCTCGTGTTCGGTGCCGTCGTCATGGCGATGAAATCGACCCATGGTGATGACCTTTCGTCTTGCCGGTCAGGTCACGTCGAGGGAGGTGACCAGAAATTCGTTACCGCGGATCACTTCGACGTCACCGCTTTCGCACTGTGGGCAGCACACCGACCACCGCGACTCGATCTCGGAGCGCTGGCCGCAGCTGCGGCAGTCCACCTCGGCGGTCACCAACTCCAGCTCGAGCTCGGCCTCGGGCATGCTCTCGTGGTCGCGGACCAGGCTCCAGCAGAACGTCAGCGAATCGGGCACCACCTGCCGCAGTGCGCCGACCTGGACCCGCACCACATCGACGCGCCGCCCGGCGGCGTAGGGCTTGACCACCCCGGCGATCGCGTGGCACAGCGACAACTCGTGCACGGTCGGCTACTGTCCCTTCTCCCAGTCGGTCCTGCTGGCGCCCATTGTCGTGCCCGCATCGGCAGGGCTGCACCCTACAGTGGGCCGGCCCCGCGTCCGAAGCGATTCAGGGCGAAAATACGCAGAGTTTCGGTGCGAGATTGTGATTGTGGTCATTGCTGCGCGGGACTAGCGTGGTCTGCACCTGCTCGCGCGGACAGCCCACCGCCGCGAACGGCCGTATTCGCTCAGGAGGTTCATGAGCACCTTTCTACCCCTGCGCCCTGCGGGCTGAGTCGTGAGCGACCCCATGGCTGTTCGGGTTCGTCTCGACATCACCGGCGTGGTGCAGGGTGTCGGGTTCCGCCCGGCAGTCGCGCGGATCGCCGCCGAGCACGGGCTCGGCGGCTTCGTGTACAACGACGCCGGGTCGGTGCACTGCGAGCTGGAGGGGGCCGGCGACGTCGTCGATGCGGCCGTCGCGGCCATCGAGTCTGTCCCGGCGCCGATGGCCCGAATCGACACTCTGCGCCTGACGGCACTGAATCCCCTGGGCGTCAATGGGTTTGAGATCATCAGTAGCCGAAGCGGCGAGGCGTCGCGGACGCTGGTCCCGCCCGACATCGCGGCGTGTGCCGATTGCCTGCGCGAGATGCGGGACCCGGCCGATCGCCGCTTCGGGCATCCGTTCATCACCTGCACCAACTGCGGCCCGCGCTACACGGTGATCACCGACCTGCCCTACGACCGCCCGGTGACGACCATGGCGGGCTTCGGCATGTGTGCCGCCTGCGCCGCGGAGTACGCCGACCCGCTCGACCGTCGCTACCACGCCCAGACCGTCGCCTGTCCGGACTGCGGCCCCCGGCTGGCCTGGCGGCCCGCCGATGCGGACTCTGCGCCGTGCGACGACCCGATCGGCGCCGCGGTGACGGCACTGGGCGCCGGGCAGATCGTCGCCGTCAAGGGCATCGGCGGCTTCCATCTGGCCTGTCGCGCCGACAACGCCGCCGTCGTCGCCGAGTTGCGGCGCCGCAAGACCCGCCCGGCCAAGCCGTTCGCGGTGATGGCCGCCGATCTCGACGCCGCCCGCGAGATCGCGGTGATCGACGACGCGGCCGCCGCCGCACTGACCTCGCCGGCCGCCCCGATCGTGCTGGTGCCGCGCCGGCCCGGAGCGGTCGCCGACGCGGTGGCGCCCGGCCTCGCCGACCTCGGCGTGATGCTGGCCTACTCGCCGGTGCACCACCAGCTATTCGACCGACTCGGGACCGGAGCCGCCGGGCCGGCGACATCGTGCCGCGTCCCACTGGTGATGACCTCGGCCAACCAGGGCGGCTCGCCGATCGTGTTCCGCGACGCCGACCTGCACTGGATCGCCGGCTTGGCCGATTCGGTGTTGACCCACGACCGGCCGATTCACGTGCCGTGCGAGGACTCCGTGGTCACCATCGACGACCGTGGCGACCAGCTGCCGCTGCGGCGCTCGCGCGGGTACGCGCCGCTGCCGGTGACGGTCTCCCTGCCTGGCGGCGCCCCGCCGGTCGTCCTGGCCACCGGCGGCGATCTGAAGACCACCTTCTGCCTGATGGGGACAGACGGCTACGCGCACATGTCGTCGCATCTCGGCGACATGGCCGATCCCCGCACGCAGAGCTGCTTCGAGGGCGCGCTGGACCACCTGGCCTTCATGACCGACCGCCGGCCGGAGGTGATCGCCTGCGACATGCATCCCGGCTACGCCACCACGGCCTGGGCACACCGGAACGCGGCAGGTCGGCCCGTCGTCGCGGTCCAGCACCATCACGCCCACGCCGTCTCCCTGCTGGCCGAGCACGGGCGGCTGGGCACCCCCGTCATCGCGGTCACCTACGACGGCACCGGGTACGGCACCGACGGCACGATCTGGGGCGGGGAGTTGCTGTCGCTGGCTGACCTCGCCGGGTTCACCCGGGTCGGACACCTCCGGCCGTTCGCGCTGCCCGGCGGCGACGGCGCGGCGCGGCGTCCCGCCCGCATCGCGCTGGATCTGCTCAGCCGGGCGGGCGTCGACTGGGCCGCCGATCTGCCGCCGGTGGCCGCGGTCGGCGAGGACGGCCTGCACATCCTGCGCCAGCAGATCCCGCGCGGCCTGGGCTGCGTGCCCACCACCAGCATGGGCCGCCTCTTCGACGCCGTGGCCAGCCTGCTCGGCGTCTGCCAGGAGGTCACCTACGAGGGGCAGGCCGCCGTCGAACTCGAGCACCTGGCCCGCACCGGGCGGCCGTACGCCGTGGATTTCGCCGTCGCCGACGGGGTGATGGACCCGGCGCCGGTGGTCGCCGGCCTGGTCGCGGGACTGCGCTCAGGCGCCGATGCCGCCGACCTGGCCGCCGGATTCCACGCCGCGGTGATC
This sequence comes from uncultured Actinomycetota bacterium, assembly GCA_963753095.1. Lineage (GTDB taxonomy): Bacteria > Actinomycetota > Actinomycetes > Mycobacteriales > Mycobacteriaceae > Mycobacterium. The sequence goes on along the minus strand of CAVWBC010000009.1, from coordinate 14,656 downwards.
CGCGCGACCGCCGCCGCCGCCGCCGCCTGCGCCCGTGCGGCCGGTACCACCGCGATCGGGCTGACCGGCGGCGTGTTCGCCAACCGTCTTCTGCTGCAAGGACTTCGACGCCAGCTCACCGACGAAGGCTTCGAGGTCCTCACCCACCGAGTAGTGCCCTGTAACGACGGAGGACTGGCGCTCGGCCAGGCCACCATTGCCGCCGCGCTGATGACCAACGCGGACGCGGCGGCTGTACCGGAAAGGAACGGCATATGTGCCTCGGAATCCCCGGCAAGGTAATCGAGATCTGGGAGGAGGCGGGGACCCGGATGTCCACCGTCGACTTCGGCGGCACCACCAAGACGGTGTGCCTGGCCTACCTGCCGGACATGGAGATCGGTGAATACACGATCGTGCACGCGGGTTTCGCGATCACCCGCCTCGACGAGGCGTCGGCGAACGAGACTCTGAAGATGTTCGCCGACCTCGGCATCCTGGAGGAGGAGCTGAGCGGCGCGGAGGGGCAGAGCAGGAGGGAACCGGCATGAAGTATCTCGACGAGTTCCGCGATCCGGTCGCGGCCAAGACGCTGGTCGACAGCATCCATCGCACCGCCACGCGGACCTGGACAATCATGGAAGTCTGTGGTGGGCAGACACATTCGATCATCCGGAACGGCATCGACCAGCTGCTCGACGGCGCTGTGGAGTTCATCCACGGGCCCGGCTGTCCGGTCTGCGTCACGCCGTTGGAGATGATCGACCGCGGCCTGGAGATCGCCTCCCGCGACGACGTGATCTTCTGCTCGTTCGGCGACATGCTGCGGGTGCCCGGGAGTCACCAGGACCTGTTCAGCGTGCGCGCCCGCGGCGGCGACGTCCGCATCGTGTACTCGCCGCTGGACGCCACCCGGGTGGCCGCCGAGAACCCCGACAAGGAAGTGGTCTTCTTCGGCGTCGGCTTCGAGACCACCGCGCCGGCCAACGCCATGTCGGTGCTGCACGCCCAGCGGCTCGGTCTGACCAACTTCTCGGTGCTGATCTCCCATGTCCTGGTTCCGCCCGCGATGACCGCGATCCTGAGCTCGCCGACCAACCGCGTGCAGGGCTTCCTCGGCGCCGGCCACGTCTGCACGGTGATGGGGACCTCGGAGTACGGCCCGCTGGTCGAGAAGTTCGGGGTGCCGATCGTGGTGTCCGGGTTCGAGCCGCTCGACCTGCTCGAGGGCGTGCGTCAGCTGGTCGAACTGCTCGAGGCCGGCAAGGTCGAGCTGCGCAACGCCTACCCGCGCGCGGTCAGCGACGCCGGCAACACCGTGGCCCAGGAGGTGCTCGCCGACGTGTTCGCCGTGACCGACCGGCAGTGGCGGGGCATCGGCATGATCCCGAAGTCGGGCTGGACGCTGTCCCCGAAGTACGCGCAGTTCGACGCGGAGCTGAAGTTCGGTGTCGGGCAGCTGCAGGTGCAGGAGTCGGCCGAATGCCATGCCGGCGAGGTGCTGCAGGGCCTGCTCAAACCCAACCAGTGCCCGGCGTTCGGCACGACCTGCACGCCGCGTACCCCGCTGGGCGCCACCATGGTCAGCAGCGAGGGCGCCTGCGCGGCCTACTACCAGTTCCGGCGGCTGGAAGCCTCGTCGGTCGCGCATGTCGACTCGACAATCCGGTCACCGGCATCGATCCGTCGGACTGGGTCTGCCCGCTGCCGTTGCGCGAGACCAAACGCATTTTGATGGGCCACGGCGGCGGCGGCATCCTGTCCGAGGAACTGATCGAGAACCTGTTCCTGCCCGCATTCGGATCATCCGGGGGACCGTCCCGCGACTCGGCCCTGCTCGACGTCGCCGCCGGCCGCATCGCGCTGACCACGGACTCCTACGTGGTGAACCCGTTGTTCTTCCCCGGCGGCAACATCGGCGACCTGGCGGTCCACGGCACCATCAACGACCTCGCCTGCAGCGGCGCGCAGCCGCTTGCGCTGACCGCCGGCTTCATCCTCGAGGAGGGTCTCGAGATCGAGGTGCTCGGCGCCGTCGCGCAGACGATGGGCAAGGCCGCGGCCGACGCCGGGGTGGGCATCGTCACCGGCGACACCAAGGTCGTCGGAAGGGGCGGCGCCGACGGGCTTTTCATCAACACCGCGGGTGTCGGAGTGGTGCCCGACGGGGTGCGCATCGGCCCCGAGCAGGCCCGCCCCGGTGACCACGTCATCGTCTCGGGCAACGTCGGCGAGCACGGGGTCGCCATCATGAGCGTGCGCGAGGGCATCGACTTCGGCACCACCGTCACCACCGACAGCGCACCCCTGCACCGGCTGGTGGCCGCGATGCTGGCGGCGGTACCGGACCCGAATGTCGTACACACACTGCGTGATCCGACCCGCGGCGGGCTGGTGGCGGCGACGGTCGAGATCGCGCGCACCGCCGGCGTCGGCATCGAGCTCGACGAGAGCGCGATCCCGGTGCCTGACACCGTCGCGTCGGCGTGCAGCTTCCTGGGCCTTGACCCGCTGCAGGTGGCCAACGAGGGCAAGATGGTCGCCTTCGTCGACCCGGCGCACAGCGAGGCGGTGCTGGCGGCGATGCGGTCGCGGCCGGAGGGCGTCAACGCCACCGTCATCGGCCGGGTGGTCGCCGAGCATCCGGGCATGGTGGTCGGGCGCACCGCGTTCGGCACCACCCGGGTCATCGAACGCGAACTGGGCGAACAACTTCCGCGGATCTGCTGACCGGCTTTCGCCGCCCGTCGAGTGTGCGGTTGCGTACGCTCGCCGCGGCGTGTCGCGTACGAAACCGCACACTCGAGGCGGATGGCTAGGCCTTCTTCTTGCCCACCAGCGCGTCGAGCGGGTCCGGCGCACCCTCGCGGTCCCGCACCACCCGGTAGGCGATGTAGCCGACCACCAGGGTCAGCGCCACGAAGATCACCGCGAAGTACTGCATGAACCACCCGGCACCCGCGACGTCGTAGACCTCGGTGCGGGGCCAACCGATGTTGACCACCAGGAGCCCGCCCATCACCACGGCGATGAGGTTCACCGGGATGCCCCAGCGGCCCAGGTCCATCACCGGAGGCCCGTAGGACAGGCTGGTGCCGCGCAGGCGGTGGATCAACGCCGGCACGGTGACCATCAGGTAGGCGATGTAGACGATGACCACCGACACCGAGGCGATGGCGGCGAAGACACTGGACTGGCCGATGTTGACCAGCAGCACCCCGATGGCCAGCAGGCTCACCGCGATGCCGGTGATGACCGGGGTTCCGGTGCGCTTGTTCACCTTGGACAGGAACTTGCCGAACGGCAGCCGGTTGTCCCGGGCCATCGAGAACATCACCCGGGACGCCGAGGCCTGGATGGCCAGCGTCGCCGAGAACATCGCGACCGCCACCAGGGCGAGCAGGGTCTTGCCGAGCCAGGTGTCGAGCTGGCTTTCGATGATCCAGGCCATGCCACCGGTGGCCAGGTCGTCGCCGAGGCTCGGCGCCGACATCAGGGCCGCGATGATCATCAGCCCGCCGCCGACGAACGACACCAGTAGCGCGTTGACGATCGCCTTGGGCGCGGTCTTGCGCGGATCCCGAGTCTCCTCGGAAAGCTCTGCGGCGCTGTCGAATCCGTACATCACGTAGGCGGCCATCAGCATCGAGGCGAGGAACGCGGGTACATAGCCGAAGCCGGTGCCGTGGTCGCCGGAGTTGGCGACCGCCTGCACCGGGTTGCGTTCGGCATTGAGGAACATCGCGCCGATGATCAGGAACACGCCGATGATCTCGATGGTGACGCCGGTGACGGTGATCCGGCCCATGAACTTCACCCCGGCGGCGCTGATGATGGTGCACAGGACGATCGTGATCGAACCCAGGATGATGCCGTTCTCCGCGCCGGTGACCGACAGCGGATCCATGTCGCCGTCGACGATCTGGAAGCCGCTCCAGATCGGTGGCAGCACGGTCTGCATGGCGATCGCCAGCGCGGCGATGGACACGATGTAGCCGATCAGCATGAACCAGCCGGCGAACCAGCCGACGGCGTTACCGGCCAGCCGCCGCGACCACTGGTAGATGGCCCCGGCCACCGGGAACTTGCCGGACAGTTCGGCGAACACCAGACACACGCAGAACTGGCAGATGAACACGATCGGCCAGGTCCAGAAGAACGCCGGCCCCCCAGGGCGAAACCGAGCGGAAAGAACGCGAACACCGTGGTCAGGATCGAGACGAAGGAGAACCCGGAGGCGAACGCGGCGTAACCGCCGATCCCGCGGTGCAACTCCTGGGTGTACCCCAGTTCGGCCAGGGTGTCGGCGTCCTCCTGGGAGGAGATCCCGGGATCGAAGGTGGTCATGGTGCGGCTCCTGTCCGATAACTGTCGTATGACAGAAATTAGAGTGGCTTTTTGTTGAGGGCGTTTCCGCCGTGTCACGTCTGTGTGACCGGGCCAAGGGACCCCGTAGTGGGCGCGTCGGGGCCAGAATCATGGTCATGTCCGTCGACGAGCCGCCCCGCGACGGCATTGTCGCGACCATTGCCGAACTAGATGGTGCCAGCGATGAGGCGAGCCTGCTGGCCGCCATCAGCCGAACCCGGGCTGCAGTCGCCGCCGATCTGGGCCGGCACACCCCGACGCTGGCCCTGGCGGCGGGTTGGTCGGAGGCCATGCGGACGACGGTCGCGACCGCCGCGCGCCTGGTCGGGGGCGCCGGCGCGCCCCCGTGGACCTGGTTCGTCTCGGGCAGCGTCGGACGCGGCGAGGCCGTCCCGGGATCGGACGTGGAAACCTTGATCGCCCTGGCCGACGACGTCGACGAACAGGGCAAGGCGCGGGCGATGGTGTCGGCCGCCGAGGTGAATGGGCTGCTCGAGAAGTGCGGGCTGCCGCTTGACGACAACGGCGTGCTGGCCAGCCGGCCGCGGTTCTGCCGCCGCGACGCCAGCTGGGACGAGGGCATCGAGAAGTGGGCGGCGCAACCCGCCGCCGACCGCGGTGTGGTGATGATCGGCTTGCTCGCCGACGCCTGGAGCGTCACCGAGGCGGCGCGCGGCGAGCGACTCCGCCCCCTGGTGATCGCCGCGGCGCAGCGCCACCCGGTCGCGCGCAAGTCGATGCTGCAGGACGCGACCGCGGTGCGGGCCGGCATCCCGTCGCGGCTGCGCATCTTCGCCACCCATGCCGACCGGGCCGACCTCAAAGCGTCCGTGATCGACCCGATCGTCAAGATCGCCCGCTGGGGTGCGCTGTCGGCCGGTTCGGATGCGCTGGCGACGATGGAACGCCTCAACGACGCGGCGGCGGCGTCGGTCATCGACACCGACGACGCATCCACGCTGTGCGACTGCTACGTGGCGCTCTCGCGAATCCGATGGCGCCTCAGAACGGCGCCGTGGCTGGCCGGCGGGGCCGTCGACGACACGGTGTCGATGTCGGACCTCCCTCCTCAGGAGCGGGCCATGCTGCGCACCATCGCCCGTGAGGTCAACGGAATCCGGCGCAAGCTGAACTTCCTGGCCTCGATCCCGTCGCTGGACTGAATGGATCCCCGCGACCGCCTGCCGCCGCGACTTCGGCACGGTATCGACCAGACCGTGGCAGCCCAGCGGCTGGAAGGCTGGCGGCCCGGTGCCGAGCACATCGAGATGCTCGTCGCGTTGGCCGGCGGCACACGCACATTCGCCGATTGCCTGGCCGAGCACAGATCCCGGCACCCACCGCCGCAACGTGCCCGACGCAGCATCCGCCGTAAGCGGCCCTACCTGATTCCGGGAAGCACGGTATTGCGCAACAACTTCGGAACCGGGGACGCCGAGGTGCTGGCCGAGTTGGAGTTCATCGCAACCGCCGGTCGCACCGTGCAGTGGCATCATCTGCTTGCCTCGGGCGCGGTGGACGCCGGCGCGCTCGACGTCCGCGCCGCTCATCAGCACCTGTTCGCCGACGTCTATCCCTGGGCCGGGGAACTGCGCATCACCGAATTGCGGCGCGGGGAGACGGTTTTCGCCCGGCAGGCCGATCTGGCACCGGCGGTGTCCCGGCTCGAGGTCACCGCCCGCGCGCTTCCCGCGCAGCTGGCCGAGCGCGACACCGGGCGGCTGGCCTTCGAGTTCGCGCACTGGTATGCCGACTACAACCAGGTGCACCCGTTCCGGGAAGGCAACGGGCGCACCGCCACCTTGTTGCTGCACACCCTCGCCGCGCTGTGCGGGCACCGGCTGGATCTGAGCGGGATCACCCGCTCGCAGTGGTACGGCGCATCCCGGGACAGCATGCCGTTCCGGCGCGGGGGAGAGGCCAACCATCGGCCGTTCCTGCCGCTGTTCGTGCAGGCGCTCTCACCGGTTGAATAGCGGTGGGTCAGTGGCGTGGCGGCTCTGGGTTGCACGTGCACTGCTGTGGCGCGGGCACCGAGCGCATGACCTCGGCCACGTGCTCGCCGCAACCACCCCAGGTGGTCTTGTGGCAGCGGGGGCATTCGACGGGGTAACACATGATGACTCCTCGGATGGGTGACGGTCAGGCGGGTGTGTCGGCCTTGCGGGCCACGATCGCGGCACGGACCTCTGCCATGTCGAGATCCTTGATCTTGGTGATCAACTCCTCGAGCACCGGGGCCGGCATCGCGCCGGGCCGGCTGTAGACCAGGACACCTTCGCGGAACGCCATGATCGTCGGGATCGACCGGATCTGCAACGCGGCGGCGAGTTCCTGTTCTGCCTCGGTGTTCACCTTGGCGTGCACCACGTCGGGGTGGGCTTGGGCCGAGCCGTCGAAGACCGGTGCGAAGGCGCGGCACGGGCCGCACCACGATGCCCAGAAGTCGACTAGCACGATCGGCTTCCCGGTGATCGTGGATTCGAAGTCGTCGAAGGTGAGGTCGACGGTCGTCATGCTGGTGTCCTTTCGGTCGGGGTACTTCTGCATCATCCATAAGTACCCCAGGGGGTATATCTATTCCGCCTTGCCAATACCCCCTTGGGTATTGCTATGATGAAGCGCAATATACCCCCAAGGGTATCAGTCGATCGAGAACGGAACGGCGAATGCACGCATCTTCACCCAGCCGGGTTTCGGAGAGCCGGCCATGATGGCGCTGACCATCGCCCTGGCCGTGTTCGTCGGCATCTCGCTGGGTCTGCTCGGCGGGGGCGGATCGATCCTGACCGTGCCGCTGCTGGCGTACGTGGCCGGAATGGATGCCAAGCCCGCCATCGCCACCTCCCTGCTGGTGGTCGGAATCACCAGTGCGGTCGGTGCGATCGCCCACGCCAGAGCGGGCCGGGTGCGGTGGCAGATCGCCGCGGTATTCGGCGCCGCCGCGATGGCCGGCGCCTATGGGGGTGGCCGGCTGGCCCGCTTCGTCCCCGGCACGGTGCTGATGATCGCCTTCGCCGGGATCATGATCGCCGCTGCCGTCGCGATGCTGCGCGGCCGCAAGGAGGTTGCCGACGCGTCGGTCGGACCCCTGCCCGTCGCGAAGATCGTGCTCCAGGGCGCCTCGGTCGGGCTGATCAGCGGACTCGTCGGGGCCGGCGGCGGCTTCCTGCTGGTACCTGCGCTGGCGCTGCTCGGCGGGCTGCCGATGCCGGTCGCGGTCGGCACGTCGCTGGTCGTCATCTCGATGCAGTCCTTCGCGGGGTTCGCCGGACACCTGGCCAACGAGCAGATCGATTGGAAGCTGGCCGCCATGGTCACCGCGGCCGCCGTGGTCGGCAGTGTCATCGGCGGACGGCTGACCTCTCACGTGCAGCCGGCCACGTTGCGGAAGGCCTTCGGCTGGTTCGTGTTGGTGATGGCCGCGGTCGTGCTGGGCGAGGAGGTCGATCCGCGGGTCGGCGTGGCGGTCGCCGCGGCGACCGCCGTCGCGGCCGGGATGTCCGTCGCCTGCACCCGCTACGCCCACTGCCCGATCCGGCGGGTGCTGGCGCACTGGACCGCCCCCGCGGCGCGCTGACGCGGCATGAAAGGGCACGTCCCGGTGTTATACCCCACCGGGTACGCTTGTCCCATCGTCCGAAGGAGGGTGCCCAATGGTTGGTGATGAGGATGCCATCGTCGCTGTGCTGAACAGGCTGCGCCGCGCGCAGGGTCAGCTCACTGGTGTGATTTCGATGATCGAGCAGGGCCGCGACTGCAAGGACGTCGTGACTCAGCTCGCCGCGGTGTCGCGTGCGCTGGATCGCGCCGGCTTCAAGATCGTGGCCACCGGGCTGCGGGAGTGCGTCACCGGCGCCTCGGCCGACGGCAACGCGCCTATGACCGAGGCGGAGCTCGAAAAGCTGTTCCTGGCGCTGGCATGAGCATCGCGTTGTCGGCCCGGCTGCACACCTCGTTCGAGGACGCGGTCGCGCGCACCCGGGAGGCCCTTGCCGCGCAGGGCTTCGGGGTGCTGACCGAAATCGACATGCAGGCCACGCTGAAGGCGAAGCTCGGCGAGGAGATGGAGCCCTACCTGATCCTCGGCGCGTGCAACCCGCCGTTGGCGCATCGCGCGGTCAGCATCGATCGGCAGATCGGGCTGCTGCTGCCGTGCAACGTCGTAGTGCGCAGCGACCCCGCCGACGACGCCAGCGTGCTGGTCGAGGCGATGAATCCGCAGCTGCTGGTGCAGGTGAGCGGCGAGGCTGCACTGCAGCCGGTGGCCGACGAGGTCACCGCCAAGCTGCAGACGGCGATCGACTCGCTCGGCGCGCCTGCCTGATCAGTGCAGCGGGCGCAGCACGATCGGCATGCCGTCGATCGGCACGGGCATTCCGGCGTAGTCGTAGCGCGCCCGGTAACTCGGATGCGGTAGCTCGAGCCGGTACTTGCGCAGCAGACGGTGCATCACCGTCTTGATCTCCAACTGGCCGAACACCATGCCGATGCATTTGTGGGCGCCGCCGCCGAAAGGGGCGAAGGCGTAGCGGTGCCGCTTGTGCTCGGCGCGCGGCTCGGCGAAGCGGTCCGGGTCGAACTTCTCCGGGTCGGTCCACAGCTCGGGCAGCCGGTGGTTGAGGCTGGGCCAGAGGTTGATGTTGGTGCCGGCCGGGATGAAGTAGCCCAGCAGCTCGGTGTCGCGGACGGCCTGGCGCACGTTGAACGGCAACGGCGTGACCAGGCGCAGCGACTCGTTGATCACCAGGTCGAGGGTCTCCAGCTTGTCCAGGGCGTCGATGTCCAGCGGACCGTCGCCGAGGCGGTCCGACTCCTCGCGGCAGCGCTCCTGCCAATCCTGATTGGCGGCAAGCTGATTGGCCATAGTCGTCAGCGTCGAGGTCGAGGTGTCGTGAGCCGCCATCATGAGGAAGATCATGTGGTTGACGATGTCGTCGTCGGAGAAGCCGTTGCCGTCGTCGTCGGTGGTGTGGCACAGCACGGTCAGCATGTCGGTGCCCTCGGAGTTGCGGCCGTCCTTGACCCGCTCGCCGAAGTAGTCCTCCAGCAGCTTGCGGGCCTGCAGACCGCGCCACCACTTGAACGGCGGGACCGAGGTGCGGATGATCGCGCCACCGGATCGCGTCGTGGTGGTGAACGCCTGGTTGATCCGGGTCACCAGCTCGTGGTCGGTGCCGGGTGCGTGGCCCATGAACACCACCGAGGCGATGTCCAGCGTCAGTTCCTTGACGGCCGGGTGGAACAGGAACCGGGCGTCGTTGGTGGCCCAGTCGTCGGCGACGACCTTGGACGCGACCCGGTCGATGTGCTCGACGTAGCCGGACAGCCGGGTTCGGGTGAAGGCCTCCTGCATGATCCGGCGGTGATACATGTGCTCGTCGAAGTCGAGCAGCATCAGCCCGCGACGGAAGAACGGGCCGATGACCGGATGCCAGCCCTTCTGGCAGTAGTCCTTGTCCTTGTTGGAGAACACCGCCTGCGTGGCGTCCGGGCCCAGGGCGGCGACGGCGGACAGCGCGGGGGTCTTGGCGTAGTGCAGCGGGCCGTACTTGCGGTACACCTCGAGCAGGAACTCGGGGCCGTTGCGGAAGGTTTCGATCAGGTGGCCCACCACCGGCAGGCCGGAGTCGCCCATCACCGGTTTGAGGCCGCTGCCAGCCGGCGGCTCAGCCATCGGGAACTGTGGCCACTCCCTCGAGCGCAGCCGTTTGTCCAGCGCGCCCATCCCGGGGATGGTGTTCAGCGTCGGGGTGAGCCGGCGTCGGGCCTGGTCCAACAGGTATTGCTGGGTGCTGATCGTGGCCATCGGCGCTCCTGGGGCAGGGGTCGGGCAGATCTCCGTGGTTCGGGCTGTGACCGGTACCACTGGTCCGACCATCCTCACAACAGAAGTTGACGCATGTCAAGTTTCATTCTGGGCGGTGGCGTGGTGCAAGGTGATGCGGTGACTGCACAGCAGGAACCCACCGAGGCGCCGAAGCGCCGCGGGGACAAGCAGCGGCACGCCATCGTGCAGGCGGTTCGCGAGCTGCTCGAGGAGAAACCGTTCGCCGAACTGTCGGTCAGCACGATCAGTGACCGGGCCGGCGTGGCGCGCTCGGGCTTCTACTTCTACTTCGACTCCAAGTACGCCGTCCTGGCGCACATTCTGGGCGAGGTGACCCACGAGCTCGAAGAGCTCACGCACGACTTCGCCCCGCGCGGTGACGACGAGACTCCGGCCGAGTTCGCCAAGCGCATGGTGGGCAGCGCCGCCGCCGTGTACGCGCACAACGACCCGGTGATGACGGCCTGCAACACCGCGCGCAACAGCGATGCCGAGATCCGCGACATCCTCGACGGCTACAACGACGTGATCATCGACCAGATCGTGCCCATCGTCGAGGCCGAGATCGCCAAGGGCACCGCCGACCCGATCACCACGGACGTGCGCAGGCTGGTCCGTAGCCTGGCGGCGACGACCGCGTTCACCCTGTCCGGTGAAACCGCGTTCGTCGGACCCGACCGCGACGTCGACGCCGCCGTCCAGGTGCTGGAAAAGCTGTGGCTACGCGCCCTGTGGGGCGGGCAGGTCAGCGGCTAACCGGCCGTTACCGCCGGTATCGTCGCCCCCATGGTGCAGAGCTTCGCGGGCAAGAGAGTCTTCCTGACCGGCGCGGCGAGCGGGATCGGCCGGGCCACCGCGCTGCGGCTGGCCCGCGAAGGGGCCGAGCTCTACCTCACCGACATCAACGCCGACGGCCTCGCGCTGACCGTTGCCGACGCCCGCGCCCTGGGCGCCGAGGTGCCCGCGCACCGCGCGCTGGACATCTCCGACTACCACGAGGTCGCGCACTTCGCCGTCGACATCCACACCCACCACGGCGCCATGGACATCGTGTGCAACATCGCCGGGATCTCGGCATGGGGGACCGTCGAGCACCTCACCCACCAGCATTGGCGCTCGATGATCGACGTGAACCTGATGGGCCCCGTGCACGTCATCGAGACGTTCCTGCCGCCGATGATGGCCGCCGGCCGGGGCGGCCAGCTGGTCAACGTGTCCTCGGCGGCTGGGCTGGTCGCGTTGCCCTGGCACGCCGCCTACAGCGCCAGCAAGTTCGGGCTGCGCGGCCTGTCCGAAGTGCTCCGGTTCGATCTGGCCCGGCACGGCATCGGCGTCTCGCTCGTGGTTCCCGGGGCGGTGAACACCCCGTTGGTGGACACCGTTCACATCGCCGGCGTCGACCGCGAGCATCCTCAGGTGCAGCGGCTGGTGAAACTGTTCAGCGGCCATGCGGTGAGCGCGGAGAAGGTGGCCGACAAGATCCTGGCCGGGATCGCCAAGAACCGCTTCCTGATCTACACCTCGGCCGACATCCGTGCGCTGTACACCTTCAAGCGGCTCGCCTGGCGGCCCTACAGCTTTGCGATGACCCGGGTGAACGTCGCCTTCACCCGCGCGCTGCGCCCGCGCAGCGCTCGCTCGCTGCCGCCGGCCTGACCGTTATTGCGGCGGGGCGAGTTCGAGTCGCACGCCGAGCAGCCGGACCGGACGGTCGAGTTCGAACAGATCCAGTACCCGCAGCGCCGCGCCCACGATGATGTCGGCATCGGTGCCGGGTTCGTCGAGCTTGCGAATCTTGGTGCGGGTGAAGAAGGTATTCGTGCGGACCGTGACCGCGACCCGCGTGACGGTCCGGGATGCGGCCGCCACCTCCGCCAGCGCCCGGCGGGCGAGTTCGTCGATCGCGGCGTCCATCTCGGCCCGGTCGGTGAGATCGCGCGGGAAGGTGACGACGTGGCTGCGCGAGCGCGGGATCCACGGCTCGGCGCTCACCGACTCCTCGCCGCCGCCCTTGGCGAGCAGCAACAACCAGAGACCGGTTCGCGGTCCGAAGGTCGTGGTCAGTACCTCGGCGTCGGCGTGCGCAAGTTGCCAGACCGTGGTGATGCCAACGGCAGCAAGCTTTTTGGCGGTCTTGGGTCCCACGCCCCAGAGGGCATCGACCGGGCGCTCGCCCATCACCGTCATCCAGTTGGCGTCGGTGAGCAGATAGACGCCGTCGGGTTTGGCGAAGCCGGTGGCCACCTTCGCGCGCTGCTTGTTGTCGCTGATGCCCACCGAGCACGCGAGCCCGGTCTCGGCGGCGACGACCGCGCGGATCTGCTCGGCCAGCTCCATCGGGTCGTTCACCGGCGCGCCGACGTAGGCTTCGTCCCAGCCCCACACCTCGACCGGGTGACCGAGGTCGCGCAGCACGCCCATCACCTGATCGGAGGCCTCGTCGTAGGCCGCCGGGTCCGACGGCAGGAAGGTGGCCTGAGGGCAGCGGCGGGCGGCGCTGCGTAGCGGCATCCCGGCGTGCACGCCGAATTCGCGGGCCTCGTACGACGCACAGGTCACGACTTTCCGGGGCTCGGTGGGGTCGCCGCTGCCGCCGACGATCACCGGGAGCCCCGCCAGTTCGGGATGACGGCGCAGTTCCACCGACGCCAGGAACTGGTCGAGGTCGACATGCAGGACCCAGGGCTGCGGATCCTGCGGGGTCACTTGCCGCACAGCTTGCGTGCGACGCTCTCCCACCCGTCGCCCAGAGTCTCGAGCGTGCGGCCGCGGTCGACCAATTCGTGTGACACGTAGTCGGCATCCAGAAGCGCCAGCAGGGCGTCGGCCTGGACGTCGAGGTCGCCGGTGCTGCCCGCCGCCTGCAGCAGCACCTTGACGTGGGTGTGCTGCACCATGAACGGCGCGCTGAAGCGGGCTTCCGGGTCGCGGTTGGCTTCGGAGAGCAGCGCGCGGTGGGTGGTGACGAACCGCAGCCGCTCCCGGCCGAAGGCGAGCAGCCGTTCCAGCGGCGCGCCGTCGGGGCCCAGCGGCGGGGGCCCGAAGAGGTATGCCTGCTGCAACGCGCGTTCGTCCTCGTCGAGCAGCACCATCATCAGGCCGGCGCGGCTGCCGAATCGGCGGAACAATGTGCCCTTGCCGACACCGGCGGCCGTGGCGATGTCGTCCATGGTGACCGCATCGGCGCCCCGGTCGGCGATCAGGATGCGGGCGGCATCGAGCAGGAGCAGCCGGTTGCGCGCTGCGTCGCCGCGTTCCTGGGGTGCGGAAACCCTCAGCTCCCCAATCCGGACCCCAGTCCCGTCCATGGCCCTCACTCCAGTCACTTTAGCTCAGCCTGAAATAAATCGGACCACGGTCCGGTTCGATCGGGTAGACATTCGAACTGGGAAGGATTTGCAGACATGGCGGAAATCAAGGTTCTGGCATTGGTGGGCAGCCTGCGCGCGGCCTCGGTCAACCGGCAGCTCGCCGAGTTGGCCCAGGAGTCGGCGCCCGACGGGATCGTCGTGACCGTCTACGAGGGTTTGGGCGAGCTGCCCTTCTACAACGAGGACATCGACACCGCCGACGCGCCGGCCGCCGTGGCGGCGCTGCGGGCCGCCGCCGCTGACGCCGACGCGGCGCTCGTCGTGACCCCGGAGTACAACGGCAGCATCCCCGGCGTGCTCAAGAACGCCATCGACTGGCTGTCGCGGCCGTTCGGCAACGGTGCGCTCAAGGACAAGCCCCTCGTCGTCATCGGCGCGGCGCTCGGCCAGTACGGGGGAGTGTGGGCTCACGACGAGACCCGCAAGTCGTTCGGGATCGCCGGCCCCCGGGTCGTCGAGGCGATCAAGCTGTCGGTGCCGAGCGCGTCGCTCGACGGCAAGCACCCGCGGGAGAACGCCGAGGTGGCCGCGGCGCTGCGCGACGTGGTCGAAAAGCTTGCCGCCGAGGTCAGCTGAGAGCTGTCCTGTCGGTGCCCGCTGGTAGAGATGGGCGAGTCGGACGCGGTCCGGCGTGTTGTGAGCTACGACACGCCGGATCGGACGTCGGTGGAGCCGCGACGACCAGGGAATTTCAGGTTTGTTATTCAGAACATCTTGTATCTCTTCTCGTTGTCACCCACTAGGTGTAGTGTTTGACAAGCCGACAGACCGTGAAGTTCGCAGGTTCGCCGGACCGCTCAACCGGCACCTTTCTGCTGAGCCGAGCGGCTCCGTCGCCCGGAATTCCGGGGTCTGAAAGCCCCCAAAGCGTTCACGAGTGCCCGCGCACAGCCTGTCCCATGTCCCTCGTCCGTCGTCACCGCACTTCATCTCTACGTCTCGCTGAGGAGCCATACCGCAGATGACCATCACCGTGTACACCAAGCCCGCCTGCGTGCAGTGCAACGCCACCTACAAGGCGCTCGACAAGCAGGGTCTGACCTACGACATCGTCGACATCACCCAGGTCTCCGAGGCCCGCGACTACGTGATGGCGCTGGGCTATCTC
>CAVWBC010000008.1:0-220926 GCA_963753095.1 uncultured Actinomycetota bacterium | reverse complement strand
TACAGACCGCACCGCAGCAGGCCCGGAAGGAATCCGAATTTGACCACCGCCGTGAATCGTCCCACCGACGATCAACAGCCCCCGCCAGGCAAGCGCCGCGACCGCACTCACTGGCTGTATCTGGCCGTCATCGTGGCCGTGGTCGCCGGTGTGATCGTCGGGCTCCTCGCCCCGTCGGTGGGCAAGGAAGTCGGCGTACTGGGCACCATGTTCGTCAGCTTGATCAAGATGATGATCGCGCCGGTGATCTTCTGCACGATCGTGCTGGGTATCGGATCCGTACGTAAAGCCGCCACGGTCGGCAAGGTCGGCGGCCTGGCATTCGTGTACTTCCTGGTGATGTCGACGATTGCGTTGGCCATCGGTCTGGTCGTCGGCAATCTGCTGCACCCCGGTGACGGCCTGAACATCACCGAGTCGACCGCGGGCAAGGGCGCCGAACTCGCCGACAAGGCCCACGAGTCCGGTGGCGTCATGCAGTTCGTGCAGAACATCATCCCGGACTCGCTGTTCGGCGCGCTGACGGCAGGCAATGTGTTGCAGGCGCTGTTCGTGGCGCTTCTGGTCGGGTTCGCGATCCAGGCGATGGGCAGCAAGGGGGAGCCCATCCTCGCACGTCGTCGTGCAGCTGCAGCGGCTGGTGTTCAAGATTCTCGCGATGGTGCTGTGGCTGGCGCCGATCGGAGCGTTCGGTGCGATCGCGAATGTGGTCGGCCAGACCGGCTGGAGCGCGGTGACCCAACTGCTGACGTTGATGCTGGGCTTCTACATGACCTGCCTCGTGTTCGTCTTCGGTGTGCTGGGTTCGCTGCTGCGCATGGTGTCCGGGGTGTCGATCTTCCGGTTGGTGCGCTATCTGGCGCGGGAGTACCTGCTGATCTTCGCGACGTCGTCGTCGGAGTCGGCGCTGCCGAGGTTGATCGCCAAGATGGAACACCTCGGTGTGCAGCAGAGCACCGTGGGTGTTGTTGTGCCGACCGGATATTCGTTCAACCTCGACGGCACCGCGATTTACCTCACCATGGCTTCGCTGTTCATCGCCGATGCGATGGGCGACCCGCTGTCGATCGGTGAGCAGATCGGGCTGCTGCTGTTCATGATCGTGGCGTCCAAGGGTGCGGCCGGTGTCAGCGGCGCGGGGCTGGCTACCCTGGCCGGCGGGCTGCAGGCACACCGGCCCGAACTGCTCGACGGGGTGGGGCTGATCGTCGGGATCGACCGGTTCATGTCCGAGGCGCGGGCGGTTACCAACTTCTCCGGAAATGCGGTGGCCACGCTGCTGGTCGGCTCGTGGACCAAGACGGTGGACATGGACAGGGTCGAGTCGGTGCTGTCCGGTAAGGATCCGTTCGACGAGCTCACCATGCTCGACGACGCCGACTCCACGGCGGCGCACCGAAACCGGATGCGGTCCCCGCCTGATCGGTCCCACCCAACGGCATCCCGGGGTGTCGTGCGTTGAACGTCACGCTAACCGAGTACAACTCTGGCCGAACATCTGGCGGCAATGTGCCGGGTTAACCTCGCCTCACGGACAGCGCCGCTTAGGCGGGCCATGCGGAGGGGATTTCATGAGCGTCTACGGCCGATCGCCCGTGGCCAGACTGCACGGTGGTCGCCGGCGGCGCGGCACTAACCGGAGCGGGTACGCTGACGGCAGGCTGCTCGAGTAGCAACAAGGAAGCGCCGTCGAGCACGCAGCAGGTCCTCCGGCGCCGTCCCCGACGGAGAAGGGCGTGATCAACATGCCGCCGAAGGCGTTCAACCAGAACCAGAATGCCGCCGACGGCATGCTCGCGTTGGAGAGCCAGGGCTACATCGTGCAACTCAACAACGGGGGTGGCTACGCGGCCGACCGTCCGCTGTCGACCTGCAAGATCACCGGCGTCGACGGCCTGCGCGGCGACCACCCGCCGCCGAACACCACCGTCTACCTGACTGTGTCCTGCCCGAACAGCAACAACTGACGGTGCTCTGAAACATCCTGTGCTGTAACGGGTCCAGCCGGTTGCGCCGCCCGGCGCAGTTCACCCGCGTAACGTTGGCCTTCCCGTCCTTGGGCTACGAGCGGAGCAGTGTGGAGTCGTCATGGCGTCGCCGGGCCGTCTCCGCAGTTGCCGCGCTCATGATCGGCGCCGGCTTAGTGGGGACGTCACCGGCGGCGACGGCCGATAGCCCACAGATCCGTATCTCGACCAGCTCGCCGAAGCAGCCGATACGCCCGTACTGGCATGGGACGACTGTGCAGACGGATTCCTCTGCGCCACAGCAAGAGTCCCGATGGACTACGATCGGCCCCGCGACGAGCAGATCGACTTGGCGCTGATCAAGTTGCCCGCCGCTGATCCGAGCCGGCGGATCGGGACACTGTTCGTCAACTTCGGCGGCCCGGGGCAATCCGGGGTAGATCGGCTGCGGGCACGTGCCAGATGGCCGTGGTTGTTCTCCGAGGAGTTGCGGTCACGCTTCGACGTCGTCTCGTGGGATCAACGCGGGGTATCGCGCAGCGCTGCCGTGCGCTGCTTCTCCGGCGAGTCCGAGCAATGGCACTTCCTGGCACCGATGCCCGGGCTGCCCACCGACGCGGGCGGGGAGCAAGCACTGCTCGACTGGGCGGCCGAGTTCGGCGAGCGTTGCCGCCAGCAGGCCGGCCCGATCCTGGACCACGTGTCTTCGACGAATTCGGCCCGCGATCTGGACTTGTTGCGAAGATCCGTCGGCGATCCGACATTGAGCTTCCACGGCATCTCCTACGGCACCCAGTTGGGTGCGATCTACGCCAACCTGTTTCCCGGCCGGGTCCGCGCCATGGTGTTGGACGGATCGATCGACTTCGTGGGCAACGTCACCGGGCATGGCTCGGAAGGAACCGAGATCCCGCTGAACACCCGCCAAGACATCGCCACCGGGACGTCGGCGGCGTTCGATCAGTTCTTGCACGACTGCGCGGCGGCGGGCCCGCGATGTGCGTTCTCCGAGGGAGATCCGCGAGCCAAATGGGCGGCTTTGGTCGGTCGACGGGCATCGGTCATGGTCGACGAGCATGTCTGGACCTACCCCGAATTGGTCGTCTCGGCATTGTCGAACCCCGCCGGCTATCCGCAACTCGCCCAGCTCCTGCAAGAGCTCTTCACGACGGGCACGGCCGATGTCGGGCTGCTCGAAGACATCACCGGAAGTTCGCCCGCGCCGGTCGACGCCGGCGACGGTCCGTATCTGGGCAACCGGCAAGAGGCATACTCCGCGATCCAGTGCGTCGACAGCACGGTGCCCACCGATCCCGCGGCATATAGCCGGGCAGCGGTGATTGCCGACGAGCAGCAGCCCGACTTTGGGCGCATCTCGGTGTTCGACACCATTCCGTGCGCTTTCTGGCCCGGTGTCGACGCCGACCGGTACCTCGGACCGTGGAATCGGCGTACCGCCGCGCCGATCCTGGTCCTGAACACCAGGAACGATCCCGCCACTCCGCTGGAGGGTGCCTACCAAGGGGCAGCCGAGTTGGCCGACGCGCGCCTCGTCGTCACCGAGGGCGCCGGGCACAGCAGCATGTATGTGGTGAGTGCGTGCACCGAGCGGGTCAAGCGGGAGTACCTGTTCTCCGGTGCGCTGCCGCGAGTGGGCACCGGCTGCAGCAGGGACGGCTCGCCCTTCGACCAGCCGGCGGGCCGGTAGCCGTCGGCGGGAAAGTACCCTCGCAAATGCAATGCCCCCATAGCCCAATTGGCAGAGGCAGCGGACTTAAAATCCGCACAGTGTGGGTTCGAGTCCCACTGGGGGCACCCTATGTGTGCTGTCAGCGGGATCCCACGAAGTCATTGCGGGTAGCCCAGACTCCAGCCCCGGTAAAGCCAGCCGGACCCCACGTGGGGACTCGGCAGAATCTGGATGTTGTGCCCGTCGCCGTACCCTCGCTTGAGTCCTTGGACGCCGCCGGAGATATACGTTCCGTCACCGCGGGCAATGTCGATGTGGGCGCCATAAGGACTCTTGCTGAAGACGAGGGCTCCCCGCGGGGCATTCATGTCGGTGTGTATCCGACCCTCTTGAAGGAGGGTGTGGTACATCGTTTCGGCGGCGCCGTCCCAACCGTACTTTGCCTGCGGCACGTCGTAGGCGTAAGCCACAAAGGCCTCGCATCCGAATGGGCCGAATTGGTCTGTCCCGAGCGCGCCTTCGGCCTTGGAGATGGCCGCTTCGGCTCCGGGGATCGTCTCAGCGGAAGCCCCAGGTGCGAACAGGAGCGCCGCGGCAAGCAGAGCGGCAGGAAGCAACAGGCAGATTCGGGCGTTCAATTCGTGGCTCCGTTTCAGGTGATGCACAGGTACCCATCGCGCGGTCGTTAAAGCGGCTGGGCAACCGCGGTTCACGGCCGCAGACATTCACGGTATTCGACGTAGTCGCGACGCAGCTACTTTGAGCGACTGCTCAGCACTCTGAAGGACGACATCAGTCGTCTGAGGGCGTCGATACCGGCAGTGAGACAAATCGCTGTCGCAACCCGCCGACGTGCCTACCATCAGCCGATGCGCGGATCGAAGATTCTGATCACCGGAGCAAGCGGCCAGGTTGCGACGCCTGTCGCCATCGCCCTGGCGGCCGACAACGAGGTGTGGGGCATCGCCCGCTTCACCGACTCGGCAGCACGGGACACCCTGGCACAGGCCGGCGTCCGGTGCGAGGCCGTCAACATGGTTGCCGGGGACTTTTCCAGGCTCCCGTCGGACTTCGACTACGTCCTCAACTTGGCCGTCGCGAAGAGCGGGCGCTGGGACAAGGACCTTGCGGCCAACGCGGAATCGGCGGGCCTTCTCATGGCGCATTGCCGAACCGCGAAAGCCTTCCTGCACTGTTCATCCGGGGCCGTCTACGACCCGCCGGGCGACGAACTGCGAACCGAAAGCACCGTATACGGCGACAACCACAAGCCCTTGCTGCCGACGTACTCCATCACCAAGATCGCCGGGGAAGTCGTCGTCGCAACGATGGCACGTGTTCTCGGCGTGCCGGCGACCATCGCACGGCTGAACGTTCCCTACGGCGACAACGGTGGGTGGCCGCACTTCCACTTGGACATGATGCTTGGCGGCATGCCGATCCCGGTTCCGCCGGGTGGACCTGCGGTCTACAATCCGATACACGAGGACGACATCATCGCCATGATCCCGAAACTCCTTGAGGTGGCGTCGGTTCCGGTGACCACCGTCAACTGGGGCGGTGACCAATACGTCAGCCTCCAGGAGTGGTGCACCTACCTTGGGTCGCTCGTCGGCAAGGCGCCGGTCTTCGAGGAGAGCGATCAGACGCTGCGTGGGAATCCTTTGGATGTCACCAAGATGCACGAGCTGATCGGAACCACGACCGTCGACTGGCGCGATGGAATGCGCCGAATGGCAGTCAAGTTCCACCCGGAGCTGGTCGGCGCCTAGCTGATTGCCACACTGGCAGGATGCGCCCGATCGATGCGTGCCCGTGCGGCTCCGGAGCGCAATTCGGGCGCTGTTGCCTGCCACTGCACCGCGGCGAGAGTCAGGCAGCCACCGCCGAGCAGCTGATGCGGTCTCGATACAGCGCCTACGCCGTCGGTGACCTCGACTACGTGTGGCAGACGTGGCATCCGAGAACTCGGCCCGACGCGTTGACCCCGACCGACGGGTTGACATGGATCGGGCTGGAAATCGTCGACACTGTCGACGGTCAGCCGGGTGAGGACACCGGCGAAGTGGAATTCCGAGCACGGTACCGGCAAGGCCAGCAGCCTGGGACGTTGCACGAGCGGTCGCGGTTCGCCGTGCGAGCCCGTCGTTGGTTCTACCGCGACGGGGAAATCTTTGACTGACCGATTCCGCGTCTGCGGGCGGTCGCTGCCTTATGGTCGAGCCGTGCCCGAGTTAGACCGTCGAAGCATGTTGTTGATGTCGGGGTTGGGCCTGTTGGCCGCCGCAATCCCGGTCCCGAGCGCCCAGGCGGACGCGCCCTACCTGTTCCAGGACGACTTTGACGGACCGTCGGGGTCGGCCCCCAACCCGGCGAACTGGTCGATCCAGAACTGGCAGGACGACGTGTGGCCGCCGGTCGACAGTCAGTACCGCGATGACCGGCGCAACGTCTTCCTCGACGGGAATTCGAATCTCGTGATCCTCGCCACCCGAGAAGACGATCAGTACTTCAGCGGCAAGGTGCGGGGGAACTGGCGGATCCCGATGGGCCACACCTGGGAAGTGCGGGCGAAACTGGACTGCCTGACCTCGGGAGCCTGGCCCGCGTACTGGGCGGTCAACGAAGACCCGCTGCCCGACGGCGAGGTGGACATCTTCGAGTTCTACGGCAACCGCACCTGGGCCCCGGGAACCACCGTCCACGCCGCATCCAACGGGAAGACGTGGGAAAGCAAACCGATTGCCGGGTTGGTCGACGGTGCCTGGCACACCTGGCGGATGCGCTGGGACGCTGACGGGTTCAAATTCTGGCGGGACTACGTCGACGGCGCGAAACCGTACTTCACGGTGCCCCCGAAGCCCATCCCGGTCCACGGCAACCCCACCGACCTGCGCTGGCCGTTCAACAATCCCGGGTATTGGCTGTCGCCGATGTTCAACCTCGCCGTCGGGGGACCCGGCGGCGGTGATCCTTCTACGGGTACCTGGCCGGCTGCGATGCTCATCGACTGGATCCGCATCTGGTAAGTGCGGCCGACCGGTTCCCTGTGGTTGCCTGTTCTCGGTAAAGCCCGAGTTGGTATGCGGCAGGGCGGTAGTGGATCTGCTGATGGTTCTCAGTGCCGCTAGAGGTCACTGCCGTGCGCATCGACGACGTCTGCCTCGTGCGCTCCGGGGGTCTCTGGCATCTCGTGTCGCCCACCGCCCGATCGGCGCTGAAGGAATCCCACAAGCGCAACCGCCGACAAGAGTGCGCCGACGACGATCGTCGGCCACATCAAAATCTGAGCCAGCCAGACCCGGCGCTGAAGTTTGACGACGCGCTGCTCGGTATGTCGCAGTCGGACCAGCTTGCTCATAGGTCCTCTATGCCCACGATCAGTTGCCGGAAAACAGCCACCGGGCGGCCGTGAGGAAAGTGACGCAACGTGACTGATCGAACGCAAGGCTTCCTGACCCCGATCGCGGTGCGGGCGAACAGCAAGGTCATCGAGGAAGGGACGGCATACGCATGAGCTCTTCGAAACGAAGTGCTCGCGAGGTCGTGGAGTTGTACAACCTGTACCTGTGGAACAAGCGTCAACTCGGGCTCGCCGATGAGCTGATCGCCGAAACCATGGTCCGCCATGACGTCGGCGAATCGCATACGCTGACACGTGCGGAGGCTCTCAAACGTCTCACCGATATGTGGAACATGTTCGACCATCTGCACTTTGAGCTTGACGCGGTCATCGCCGGCGATGACGGCGAGCATAAGACCATTCTCTACAACGCGTCGATGTCCAACAAGGACGTAGACGAGATGCAGGTCGGCAGTATGGAAATGTTCCGCGTGGTCGACGGGCAGATCACCGAGGTCTGCAATTGTGGCTGCAAGCAAGGGAAATGGGCGTGACCGGAAGTACCCGCGTCCTCGACAAGCTGGGATATGACCTGCTGGCAGGCACGGGGTGGGCGTCCCGCCACGTCACCCTGCGCTAGAACGTTTCCGAGAAGACTCGGTGGTGACGTCGATTCCGGCTGCTACCGACCACAAGGCCAGTACAGCGCAGATCGAGCACATCGCCGGACAAGGTGATCCTGCACGGTGGACTCTGGGGGAGTGGGTATCTGGCCCGCCAACTGCTCACCGGTAGACCAGATCGATGCGCCGGAAGGCGCCGAGCGCGTGGTCGGCGCGAAACGCTTGGTGGTCGCGCGAACAACGGTCGTCGGCTTCCTCCGCGAACCGCACGACGTCGTCGACGAACAGGTCGGGGATGCCCATGGCCTCGACTATGTCCGGTTCGACATCGTGGTCGACCAAGCCGGCCTCGTCGGAGAGCGCGTGCGCCTGGGCCAGCAACCCACCGCAGATCCGCGCGTAGCGGCGCCACTGTTTGAACGAGAGGTCGCCGAGGTCGATGTCGTCGCGGAACCAGGAGCGTTCCCGCACCAGAAAGCTGACCCCCTGATGTTTGATGCTCCCGTAGAACCTGTCGCCGCTGACCAACTGCACCCGTTGGCCGTGGACCACCCGGTCGGCGTTGCCGTCCACCAGGTGCGGCGACGGGGGAACCAGGCCCTCCAACGCTGAGCGTCGCGCCTGCTTTAGCTCAAGCAGGACATCGTCGGCCGCACCGGGAAGCGGCCCCTCGATCATCACGTAGTAGCGCACCAACCCCAGCGAGGCCGTTCCCTGGCCGCGGCGCTCGGCGACGTCTTTGACCCGCATCGAGCCCACCCGCTGCGGTAGCGATATGCCGGACTGCTGCACGTAACGATCGATCAGTTGCTGGAACTCCTCGCAACGGCCCGAGACGGGCACCAGCTTCTTGCTGGACTTGAAGCCGGTTTCCGTTTCGTTGTAGTACTTCCCCCGCAGCCACGTGCCCTGACCGCTGGAGACGGCGTCGCCGATGAGGTCGGCAATCAGCTTCGGGGCGTTGTCCTGACGCATCTCCGAATCGATTTCGGTGTGGTCGAACGCAAAGGCGGTGATCCTGTCGGCGTAGCCGCGCACGAACGAGCGCAGGATCTTGCGCCGCTTGCCCTTGCCGTACCCGCCGATCTCGTCGGCCGCTATCGCGAATCCCGTTGCACCGCGTTTCAGATCCCATGTGAAAGGCGCGTAGAACACCTCGTCGTAGTCGTTTATGGCGAAGATCGGTACGTTGTCGGCGTTGGGCATGACGCCGAAATTCTCGGGGTGTACGTCGCCGGCCGCCAGGACGGTCGGCATCCAGGCGTCCTCGCCGACCATGTCCCGGTAGAACAACAGTGCGGTGCCACGGAAGAAGGAGAACCGCGACGCGGCCAGTTTGTCGAACTTGCCGAACGCCTCCTCGTTGTGCCGGGCGATGCGCAGCTGGTGATCCTCCCGGATCGTCTGGCGGACGTGAATCCGCCGGTCATCGCCTGTCAGCGTGCGCGGCAATGGCACCATCTCGCCGTCGGCACGCGCTTGGGCCAGCCGACGAAAGGCGTCCATCCGCGACGCCACCTTCGTCCTGCCGTCATCGAGCGGTGCGGTCCCGTCGTCCCGCGCCGAGACGCGACCGCCTGCGTCGGTGTTGTCGCTACCGTTGTCCCGGTCGGCGCTAGTATTCGCCGATCTCTCGGCTAACGCGCGGAGGAGATCAACTCCGGTGGGCGCTTCGTGGTCCATACCGATCCAATCGTGTTCAGCCGGCTCGGCACCGGCCCTCGTCAGTTTGCAATCGCGCCGTCAACCAAGGGCGATCAGCGACGCCACCCCCAAGCCGTAGAAGCCCAGGATGCCGACGCCCTCAAACCCGATGCGTCGCCGTTCTCGGCCGAGCATTCCCGCGGCAAGTGTTGCGGTGAGCAGCACGGTCATCGCCGTCGTGAATACCGCGGACTGGTCCGCCGCGTGGTAGATCGACCGACCCCGGTAGGCGACGTCGGCGGCGGCGACGAACAGCACGTCGAAGGTGTTGCCGCCGATGATGTCGGCGACCGCCAACGTGAGCGCGCCGATCCACACCGCAGCGAGCATCACCAGCCAGGGCAGCGACGTCGTGGCGCCCAGCAACACCGCGCCGGCGCTGGCTTCCCCCACACCGGTGCGATCCGCGATCTCGTCGACGATCTTGGTGAAACGCACCCCTGCGGCGAGCAGAACCCCGCCGCTGCCGGCCAGTACCAGGATGAGCACGGGCAGGGACCAGCCGGCCGGATGCATCCGAACCTCCGATCGCCGCTTCAGGCTTGCCGAACTCGCCGTTGACTACCCGGTAAATACCCAGTTGAACGCGAACGTGTGACCGGCACCTGACGAACACCCGGCGCGGTGGTGAGCTGATCGCACTGAAATCGTTGCTGGGCAGAGCTTTTCAGCTTTTCGATGGACCTGATGCGAGGCGGGCCACAGCACCATCGGCAATGACAATGGGGGGTCGCGCTGAGCTCTAGAGGCGTTTAGCTGGGTCGCCATCGGGTACGAGATACCCAAGGCCGCTGAGGCCATCTACGTGCCGTCTCGGCGGCCCGTTCGTGATTGCGGCCGCCACCCAAACGACGCGGAAAGGAATATCACCATGCCGATGACCAAGAAAAGCGGCAAGCCCAAGAAGGACGAGCTGCCCGGCACACTGCAGAAGTCCGGTAAGAAGGCGCAGCGCACGTTCGCCAAAGCCCACGACGCCGCGGCAAAGGAATACGGCGACGGCGGGCGCGCCCACCGGGTCGCCTACAGCGCGCTGAAGCACAAGTTCGAGAAGGTCGGCGACCACTGGGAGAAGAAGGACAAGAAGGGTCCCTCCGACGAATTGGCCCGCGGCGGTGGTCCCAACGCCAAGGGCAGGACCGCTGAGGGCGTAAACGCCGACGCGACCAAGAAGCACCTCGCCGACGTCGCGCGCAAGCTCGACATCCCGCGCCGCTCGACGATGAACAAAAGCGAGTTGCTGACGGCGATCACGAAGGCGAACCGCCGCGCGACTGCCCGCGGTCGCTGACTCAGCCGGCGCTCGCTTCCGCACGCCGGCGGTGTGCCCCCAGCCGCCAGGGATGCTCCTCATGCGGCCACATCCGCTCGATCTCGGCGTTGAACTCCGCGCCGAGTAGCACCGCGAACGCGGTGATGTAAAGCCACAGAACAACCGCAATCGGCACCGCAAGCTGACTGAAGACGGCGTCGTGCTGGACGCTCAGGTTGAGATACGCCCGCAGGCCGGCCGACGCCAGCAGCCAGATGACCATCGCCAGCAGCGCCCCGGGCACATCGCGCCGCCACGGCGTCTTCCACGGCACGCCGACGTGGTAGACGGTCGCAAGACCGGCGAGCACCGCGAGGATGACGCCGGGCCAGAAGAACAGGTGCAGCATGTGCAGGGTCGGGCCCTCCATGGCTCCGGGAGTCAGCCACTGCACGAGCCGCGGCCCGAAGACCATCGGCGGCAGCACCGCCACCGCGCCCAGAAGCGTTCCGACGGTGAGGCCCAGAGCCAGCAGCCGTCGACGCCAGCCGGGCCGGGGTTCGACGTCGTAGGCGATCGTCATCGTCTCCAGGTACCTGTTCACCGCTCGAGAACCGGTCCAGATGCTGAGCACGATGCCGATCGAGACGACGCTGCCGTGGGTCTGCGCCAGCACCGTGTCGACCACCCGTTTGTAGGAGGCGTAGGTGGGGTCGGAGAGGAACGACTTGGGGATACCAAGTACCAGCTGACGAAGTTGGTCAGTGCCCTCCGGGCCCAGGCTTGCCGCGACGAAACCCAGCGATCCGACGACGGCCAACAACAGCGCCGGCAACGAGATCAGGGTGAACAATGCGGCTTCGGCCGCCAGCCCGGGGACCCGGTCGTCCAGTGTCTGGCGACCGGTACGGTCGACCAGCCGAAGACACTGCTGCGCGGGTCTGGGCAGCCGGGCGAACAGGGCTGCGCCACGCCGCCGCAGCCGCGATCGGGCGGCCATTGCGGACCGTGACAGGCGTGACCACAGGTGCCGGCCCTCGTCTTGCGCTGCCATCACTTGGTGCCTAGGTGTTCGGTGTTGCTGCCCGGTACGGCCCCGGCGGTTTGCAAGGCGGCGGTGAGAAGATAGCGACGACAAGCCAAGATGCGGATGCTGCAGACCGCCAGAGGTGCCGCGGGCTTGGCGGTCGCCTCCGACGCCCCGATCGGCGGTACGCTATCCATCCTCGAAGAGGTGACCAATTCGTTCCGGCTCCAAACCGCGTTTGCCATCGTTCTCGGCAACATCCCGACTTCGAAGTCGGATCGGTTGCCGCTCTGCCGATTTCGTGCCTCTCGGTGTGAGTCGTTTTCGGTCTGCTGACCCCACCAGTACCGCCACGACCGTGACGGCAGTGCCAGCGCGGGGCGAGGCCACGACCAACACCACGGCGGTCACTCCCTGAGCCTGGCCTCAGTTCGGCAAGAGCAGCGCCACCGCCTGGTTTACCACCGCGTCCAGGTCGTCACCGAGGGTGCCGGCCAGCCACTGCTGGGCCAGCTCGGCCATCGCCCCCGCGTACATCGCGGCCCCGACTTCGGTCGCAATGCTGCCACTTTCGGGCAAGGTTCGCCGACCCTCGCTGAGCACCAGCTCGCGGAGGTTGTCCTGGGCCATGGTCCGTCGCGCGGCGAGAACGGGATTCGTACGGGCCTCGGTGAACAGGATCTTGCCGCGTCGCGGGTCGGTCGAACTGAAGTCGAGGACGGCCCGGATCCCGGCCTTGAGGCGGTCGCTGTCGTCGTTCGGAGTGCCGCCCATCAAGCCGGTCAGGACGTGGCCCAACTCGGCCGCCACCTCGTCGTAGACGGCGCCGAGGAGTTCGTCGGTGTCGGCGAAGCTCTCGTAGAAGTAGCGGGTGTTCAGGCCCGCCTCGCGGCACACCGATCGCACCGAGACCGCGGTCTCACCCCCATCGCCGAACAACTCGAAAGCGGCCCGGACGAGCAGCGCGCGCCGCTCGGTCTGGCGGTCGGTGGGCGACACCCCGGCCCATCTCGTCGCGCGCGTCACAGGACGAGGATACGCGTTTGGTGACAGGTGTAACCAGACATGCTATTTTGGCGACAACCGTGACCAGAACTACGAGGGTTGCCCAGAAGGAGCCGGCGAGATGAAACTGCTGCTGCCCCACCAACTCGTCGAGGAGAAGGTGCGGTCCGACTTCGACAGAGACATCCGGCAGCGGTTCTTCCGCGGACTGGACTTTGCGGGCCCCGCGGGCGATCCCGGGTGGTTCGGACCCGGCAGTGCCGTCTGGCACGTGCACTCCCACACGACGGCCCTGATCTTCGGCCTGCAGTGCGCGGCCTTCATGGAGCGCCTGGATCCCAGCATCTTCTGGATGGGCTCGGATCACTCCCGGTTGGTGGAGCGCGACGAGGACGGCAACCCGACCGGCCGGATCGACATCGAAGGCGCCCAGGTGCGGCTGGCCCACTCATTGGCCTTCTTCATCGGCACCGCATACGGATCGACCCGCACCGCCGAGAAGGTGACCCAGACGGTGCGTGCGATGCACCACACCATCAAGGGAATTCGGCCCGACGGCCTGCCCTATGACGCCGACGATCCGGAGTGGTTGCGCTGGAACTACGCCACGGTGGTGTGGGGCATCGCCACCGCCCACGAGTTCTACCATCCGATGCCGCTGCGCGATATCGACCGCTACTACCGGGAGTTCGTCCGCGTCGGGCATGCGCTCGGCGGTACCGACCTGCCCGCCACCAAGGCCGAGACGGCGGAATGCCTGCGGTCGTATCTGCCACGCCTGGCCCTGACCCACGGCGCGGCCATGTCCACGGGGGCCAACCTGATGAACAACCCCGACGTCCCCGCGACGGCGAAGTTCTTCGACTGGGCGATCCGGGATGCGATGCCCGAATGGGCGGCCCAGCTCATCTCGCACCGGCCACCACACCCGGTCGAGCGCGCTGCCCGCCGAGCCGCCACCTGGGCCGCCATCAACGGCACCCGTGCGGCGATGGGGCAGCTACCGGAGTTCCAGCAGGCGCAGCGCCGCGTGGCCAACGGCACCGTCGTCGATCACACCGAACCGGCCTACGTCCTGGGCAGCGATCCCGTCCGCAGCCGCGACAAGGTCGAGCAGATGCTGTGATCTGCACGGTGCCTAGCTTTCGTTCGCGCCGGCGCGGCGGCGGGCATAGCCCTTGAACTCCTCGGAGAGTGCATCGGCCGCCAGCAAGCCCGGCAGGAGATCCGGCTCGGACATCCGGGCCCGGAAGGCCAACGCGATCGTCACGTCGTGGTCGGGGCGATGGTCCACGGAGATGGAGTCGCCGGCCCGCACCGCACCGGGAGAGATCACCCGAAGGTAGGCACCCGGCTTACCGGCCCGGGTGAAGGTCTTGATCCAGTGATCCTGCGCGAGAAACGCCGCGAAGGTGCGGCACGGGGTGCGGGGCGCGGAGACTTCGAGCACCAGGCCGTCGGTACCGATGTGCCAGCGTTCACCGATCCGGGCCCGCGTCACGTCGACACCCACGGTGGTGAGGTTCTCACCGAACATCCCGTTCGAGATCGGGCGCGCCAGTTCGGTTTCCCACCCGTCGAGGTCTTCTCGGGCATAGGCGTAGACCGCCTGGTCGTCACCGCCGTGAAGCTTCTGGTTGCCGATCGCGTCACCAACCAGTCCGCTGCCGCGCTTCGGTCCCGGCGCCCGCACCATCGCGGCCTCGGTTGCGGCCACCTTGTCGATTCCGGTCATCTTGCCGTGTGCGCGCGCATCGGGATTCGGTGTGGGCCGGGCCAGGTTGACCGACAACACTTTTGCCATCACATCACCCTAGGTGAAGTGGGTACGGGGCCGGGCCAGCTTGATCCCGTCGACGGTGATGTCGAGCTTCTCGTTGTAGAAGGCGACCAGGTTCGCGATCGGCGCGACGGCAGGCAACGGAGTGTGATAGCTCCAGGCCAGGTCGGGCACCACACTGCCGCCCGCACGGACCGACCAGTACTTCGACGTCACGCCCTTGTACGGGCACAACGTCTCGGTGTCCGAGGACTCGAGATGCTCGAACGACACATCGGTGCGGTCGATGTAATACCTTGTCGGCAAACCGGTTTCGAAGAGCAGTACGGGACTGCGGGTGTCGGCCAACGGCACGCCGTCGAGTTCGACGGTGACATGGCGGTGTGAACGCAGGGCGTCAACCCGCGCGTAGGGATTGCGGGGATGACCGTAGATCGGTTCGTCCTCCTCGAACCAGGTCAGGGGTTCCCAGTCGAATCGCACCAGGCCCGCGACGGCACCGTCGTCGAATACCCGGGCCGCCGACGGGTGTGTCTGCGAGTCCCCGACGAGGGAGAACGTCCGCGACTGACCGAACTGCACCCGTTGCGGATGGTCCTCGTCGCGCAGGAAGACGGCCCGCACGTCGGAGAACGGGACGTAGTACTGCGGGTAGTAGGGCACCTCCCAGACGTATCGCGCCGAGCTCGTGTCGAAGACCAGTTCGTGGCCGAGGAAGCCGCGAACTCGTCGCGGCGCCGGCTCGATGCGCCCTCGCGCCGCGGCCATCTGGGGGTAGTCGGGTACTGGCTGCGCTGCGGTGCTCATATTCGCTCTCCTCGCCGTGGCTCGCGCCACCTTCCATCATGGCGTCAGAACGTGACCAGGGCACCCCCGCCGGCTGAGGGCCGACACCCTGCCGGCAGACACACGATTTTGCTCCTGGTGGCTCACCGGGTAACTCGATTTCGACTGTGGCCAGGACGCCGCCGACCCGATAGTCACCGGTCGCGACGCTTGCCGGGAGTCACCGCCACCCGAAATGCCGCATAGACATTTGCACTGAAAACTATCCGCCGAAAAGGGTTTTGGATTTCGGTACCGATCTTGGCCCTGGGCAGGCTACAGTGCCCTCGGCAATCACATCCTCCCGGTCCGTCTCGGGTCAACCGCGCAGAAACCGCCGAATTTCCTCTTTCGCGACGGGATCGAGTCGTTTGCTGGAAATTGAGGCGGCGGTGCTCGGTGCCGCGCGTGGTTTTCTACGTTGGGGAGCGGTCGTGGTGTGGATCAGACGGTTCGCGGCAGTGGCGCTCGCGCTGGCGGCATTCCTGGCGACGGGCTACGCGCCGGCCGGCGCGGCTGTGATGTGGCACCGTAAGCCAGCACTTCTGCCCACGCCGTGGACCCACCTGGTGGGCCCGGACAACGCCTTGCCCGAGTACCCGCGCCCACAGATGGTGCGGACCCACTGGCTGAACCTCAACGGAGTGTGGGGGTATGCGGGCCGCACGACCGGGGCGGCAGCGGCGCCGCTTCCCCCGGCATCCGCGTACCGCGAGCAGATCCTCGTCCCGTACCCCACCGAGTCGGCGCTCTCCGGCATCGGTCGCCACGACGACGAGATGTGGTACCGGAAAGTCGTCAAAGTGCCGAGTTCGTGGCGGGGGCAACACGTGCTGCTGCACTTCGGCGCGGTCGACCAGATCGCCACCGTCTGGGTGAACAGCCAGCAGGTAGCCCACCACGAAGGCGGCTACACCGAGTTCAGCGCCGACGTCACCCGAGCGCTTCGGGGGCCGGGCCCGCAGGTGATCACGGTGCGGGTGCAGGACCGCAACGAAGCCAACCCGTTCCCGGTCGGCAAACAGCGCAACAAGCCGGGCGGGCTTTTCTACACCGGCGCTTCGGGCATCTGGCAGACGGTGTGGATGGAGCCGGTGCGCGCCGCCCACATCGACAAGCTGGACCTCACCCCGGACCTGACCAGCCTCACGGTCACCCCGAGGGTTTCCGGGACGAAAGACGAGCGGGCGGTCGTGTTCGTTGCAGAACGCGGTGGTCGCGTCGTGTCGATCGCGTCCGGTGCGCCGGGACGGCCGATCCGCCTCCCGGTACCCAAAGCGCATCTGTGGACTCCGGACGACCCCTACCTCTACGACGTGAAGGTCGCGCTGGTGAGCCCGAGCGGGACGGTTGTGGACCAGGTTTCCAGCTATTCCGGTTTGCGCACGATCGGCACTGTCGCCGACGCGAAGGGCCGGCCGAGGATCGCGTTGAACGGCAGAATCACCTTCCTGCACGGCCCGCTCGACCAGGGTTACTGGCCCGACGGCATCTACACGGCGCCCACCGACGACGCGCTGAAATCCGACCTCCAGCGGATCAAGGAGTTGGGCATGAACTTCGTGCGCAAGCACGGCAAGGTCGAGCCGGCGCGCTGGTACTACTGGGCGGACAAGCTCGGGTTGATGGTGTGGCAGGACATGCCGTCACTGAATGTCTCGCTCGCCATCCCGGTCGGCCCCGCCCCGGATCCGCTGCCCGCGGCCAAGGCTAATTTCGAGCGGGAGCTGCTGGCGATGGTCGATCAACTCCGTAGCGTGACGTCGATAGTCGGCTGGGTGCCGTTCAACGAGGGATGGGGTGAGTTCGACGCCGCCCGGATCGCCGGCGCCGTGAAAGCAGCCGACCCGACCCGGATGGTCAACGCCAACAGCGGGGTGAACTGCTGCAAGTCGCGCGGTGACACCAGGGCCGGTGACATCTACGACGATCACACCTACGTCGGTCCCGGCCGGCCGGCCGTGCCTGACAACCGGGCCCGCACGCGGGGTCCGGGTTCCGCGGACGGCCGCGTTCGCGTGGACGGCGAATACGGCGGACTGGGCCTGGTGCTCGACGGGAACCGCTGGCCGGGCCGGGCGCAGGCCTACGAGATGACCCGCAGCCAGGCGCGTCTGACCCAGCGGTATGTCGAAGTGAGCCGCAGTCTGGAGGACGTCGTCCGCAGGGGCGGTCTGTCGGGCGCGATCTACACCCAGACCACCGACGTCGAGGGCGAGGTCAACGGGTATCTGAGCTACGACCGCCGGGTGGTGAAGGTGGCGATGCCCGCCGTGGCGGAGCGTAATCGCGCGGTGATCGCGGCGGGTACACCGGTCGCGGCCCCACCCGAGATTCGTCGGTGACGCGTCAGTTCTGCTGCCCGCAATTGGTGTTCGCCGGCTTTGACGGCCATGCGCAGGCGTCGACGTCGGTCGTGCCGCCGTAGCCTCCCCCGGTGAAGACGCCGTAGGCGGCACCGTGGGTCCCGGTGTAGGTGGCTCCGCCGCCACCGCCGCCGCCACCGGAGTTCTGGACGGTCAGCGACCAGCCCGTGCTTTCCAGCAGGGTCTTGTAGGAATCCATCACCTCGGTCGGCGAGCCGTTGACGAGGAAGTGCTTGTGGATGCCGTTCTCCTGAACGGGGTCAGGACCATCGGCCCGCTGATTGTTCGCAGGTGCCGGCACCAATGAGGGCAAATCCGGGCTACCGGTGGGCGCGGCCGCCGAAGCGGACGACGTCGTGGTGACCGGGGGAGCGGACGTGCCGGCGCTGGTTCCGGTGACGGTGACCGTCGACGTCGTCGTCGAGTCCGACGAACTGCCGCACGCCGCTGCAACGAGGCTGGTGGCCAGCAGTGCCGCCGCCAGGACATAGATGTCGTGCTTCATGGTGTCCTTCCGGGTCCCTGCGACCGTAGCAACCTGGGTCTCGCCCGGTGGGGGATCCGACCGGGCACTGATCCGAAGGTTTTTTACGCTCTGGCAAACTTCGGTCGTCCGGAATGCAGGAATGGGCGCAAATTTAGAGTATCGTCGGGGCACTCACGTAGTGTGAGCTTGGCTTTGTCGAAGGTCCTGTAACGCCCGGGGAGCAGTCGTGGTTCTTACTCATGTGAACGCCTTCGTCGGCGCATGTGTGGTAGCCAGCGGCGTTCTTCTGGCTGGTAGCGGCGGTATCGCCGCGGCCAGCCCGGATTCCGGGACGACGACCAGCAGCGGTGAGTCCAGCCCCGCGAGCACCGCCAACGTCAGTACCGCTCCCAGCAGCAGCGGTGTCGCCACCGGTCCGCGCGGACCTATCGCCCGCCTGACCAGCAGCATTCAGAAGGCCCTCAACGACCTGGCCGCGATGCGTTCGGCGCGGAAGCACACCACGGCGGGAGCCTCCGGCACCCACAAGCCGACAGTCACCAGCGGCGTCACGGTGTCCGCGACGAGCGCGGCCACCCGTGTCGCCAACGTCGCCGACTCACCCTCATCGGTGAGTAGTGCAAGCGGTACCTCTGACAACACGACCAAGCCGGCGGATTCCACCTCCGCCTCCGCCTCCACATCCACCTCTACCTCCGCGGCGTCGGCCAGCACCAGTGCGGCAGACAGCACCCCCGCTTCCCCATCGGCCGCGACCAGTGCTGCCGTCGACGCGTCGACACCGGCTTCGTCGTCGCCGCGACCACCAGCCCGGCCGGCACCTCAGAAACTGTCACCGCGGCGTCGACGACCCCCGCGAACGACTCTGCGGCTTCGTCGGCGGCGGCCACCTCCGCGGGCACCACCACCGCGGAAGCCACCACGACCGCAGCGGCCACCGCCACCACGACCGCAGCGGCCACCGCCACCACGACCGACAACAACTCGTCGGTGGCCAGCACTCCGGCCGCCATTGCCGCAACTATCGCCGCGGCGTCCGCCGACCCGTCGACCCCCGCCGCTACTCCGGCGACATCGACCGCTGCGGCAACGCCGGTCACCGATGCGGTGCACTCGTTGGTCGTCGCGATCGCACAGCTGCCGTCGCTGCTGAATCCGTTGGCGCCGCAACTGCTCGAGCCCATCACCCAACTCATGGCGCAGTTGCCGAAGCTGCTCGAGCCCGGGTTCCAGCTCTTGGCCTCGGTCGAGATCGTGGTCAGGTCGATCGCCGATGGATTCCTCTCGCTGCTTCCCCACGCCGGTGTGCCCGCCGTCGGTACGGTCAAGCCCCTGGCGGGCGGTCTTGTCGGAGCTTTGACAACGACCGGCGTCGTGGTGCCGCAGGTCGCAAGTTCGCTCGCCCAGGAACTGCCCCGTACGTTGGCCGCACCTACGGGCGTTGTGCCGGAGGCGCTGACCCCCAACTTGTTGGCGGCCAACTTCGCCATCGACGTTGCGCCGCCGGCCGCGGTGCCGACGCCCAGCGGTAGTTGGCTGTCGAACCTTCCGGGCCAGATCATGCGGGCCATCGTCGACGCCATCCGCACCGCGTCCGTCGCCGAACTGGCCATGGCCGCGCTGCCGGGCCTCGCCGGACTCCTGCTGTTCTTCGCAACCGGGGTCCGCGTCGGACACCGCCAGGCCAAGTTCGGGTTCGCGATGGAGATGACGGGCATCATGCGCTTCGCCCCGGCCGGCCCGCTGGGCGTCGTCCGGTCCGGTTCCTTCATCGCCGTCAACTCGAAGAGTGCTCCGGCCCCCGCCCGTACTCAGACCCGCCAGCGACGTCACCTCACGCTCGCCGCGTAGAAACCGCTACAGACCAGGGTCCCCGCGGCGTGGCACCGCCTGTCCGGTACGAGCCCACTTGGGAGTCCGTGGCAGCCCACCCCCTTCCTGACTGGTATGACGACGCCAAGCTCGGGGTCTTCATCCATTGGGGCCTGTACTCGGTGCCCGGCTGGGCCCCGCAAGTGCCCGACATCCAGCAACTGCTGAGGGAGAAGGGGCCCGCGCAGATGCTGCGGGACAACCCCTATGCGGAGTGGTATCTGAACTCCAGCCGATTGACCGGCAGCCCGACCTGGCACCATCAGCGGCAGACCTACGGGCCGGACGCGACGTACGACGACTTCGTCCCCGCTTTCGACGACGGAACGGCCGGCGCCGACATGGACGCGATCGCCGGCTGCCTGTCGGGATGCCGGCGCCGGCTACGTCGTGCTCACCACCAAACACCACGACGGGTTCTGTCTGTGGCCCGCCGGCCTGCGGCACCCCCGCAAGGGCCGGTATCACGCGCGTCGTGACCTCGTGGGAGAGTTGCGCACCGCAGTGCTCGCCGTCGGCATGCGCATGGGTCTGTACTACTCAGGCGGATACGACTGGCCGTACAACGATGCGGTCCTGAAGAATGTCGCCGACAGCTATCTGGCGGTGCCCGATTCACCCGACTACGTCGAGTACGCCTCGGCGCACGTGCGCGAACTCATCGGCCGCTACCAACCTTCGGTGCTCTGGAACGACATCTGCTGGCCCGCCGGGGGCGACTTGCCCGCGTTGTTCGCCGACTACTACAACGCGGTGCCCGATGGGGTGATCAACGACCGGTGGATCGAGCCGCCCGGACACCGCGGGCTGGTCACCGATGCGCTGGCGCGGCTGGGCGGCCTTGCGGTACAGCGCTTCTGGTCTCTGATACCCGACGCTCGCAAGTCGCTGACCTTTCCCGCCGACCACCACTTCGACTTCCGGACCCCCGAGTACGCCGCATTCGAGACGATCCAGGCCAAGAAGTGGGAGTCCACCCGGGGGGTCGGCCATTCATTCGGCGCCAACCGCAACGAGCGCCCCGAGGACATCGTCACCGGCACCGAGTTGGTGCGCTCGTTCGCCGACATCGTGTCCAAGAACGGCAACCTGCTGATCGGTATCGGTCCGGATGAGCGCGGGCACCTGCCCGCCGAGCAGCTGGTGCCGCTGCGTGAGCTGGGACGCTGGCTGCGCCTCAACGGCGAGGCGATCTACGCGACCCGGCCGTGGGAGACCGCGAACTCCATCACCACCGAGGGAAGCGCGGTGCGGTTCACCCAACGCGACGGCGAGGTCTACGCGATCCTGCTCGACCTCCCGATGCGTTCGTTCGGCTTCCGCGGCCTCGATGCGACGGCCGTCAGCGAGGTGCGGGTGCTCGGCCTCGACGAGCCGGTGGACTGGCAGGTGGCCGACGGCATGCTGAATATCACTCTGCCGCAACGGATGCCGGTTTCGCCGGCACACGTGGTGGCGCTGGGCCGGGGCGCGCAACCGGCCTGACTAGAGCACTTTTGACAGGAAGTCCTGCAGGCGCTGGCTTTTGGGATTGTCGAAGATCTCGGTCGGCGGACCGTCCTCGACGATGTTGCCGTCGGCCATGAAGACCACCCGGGAGGCCACCTCGCGGGCGAAGCCCATCTCGTGGGTGACCACCACCATCGTCATCCCGCCCTCGGCGAGCTTGCGCAGCACCTCGAGAACATCGCCGACCATCTCGGGGTCCAGCGCGCTGGTGGCCTCGTCGAACAACATGATCGACGGGTCCATCGCCAGCGCCCGGGCGATCGCCACCCGCTGCTTCTGGCCACCAGAAAGCGTGGCCGGCTTGACCTGTGCCTTGTCGGCCAGTCCGACCTGGTCGAGCAACTCCAGCGCCTTCTTCGAGGCGGCGGCCTTGTCCAACTTCTTCGTCACCAACGGCGCCAGCGTGATGTTCTCGATCACCGTCATGTGCGGGAACAGGTTGAAGTGCTGGAACACCATGCCGATGTGCTGGCGCACCTTGTCCAGGTCGACCTTCCGGTCGGTGAGGTCGAACTCGTCGATGACCACCTTGCCGGCGGTGATGTCCTCGAGCTTGTTCAGACACCGCAGGAAGGTCGACTTGCCCGAGCCGGACGGCCCGATGACGCAGACCACCTCGCCCTCTTTGATGTCGGTGGTGATGCCATCGAGCACCACCAACTCACCGAACGACTTCTTCAGCTCCTCGATCTGGATCTTGACGGTGTCCTGCAGGCTCGGCGGCCGCGGCCTCGGGGACGAGTTCGGTCATTTCGCGATCCTTTTCTCGAGGCGGTCCGAGAGTTTGGTCAGCGCCATGATGACGATGAAGTAGATGATGCCGATGATCAGCCACATCTCGAACGACTTGTAGTTGCCGGCGATGATGATCCGCCCGGTCTGGGTCAGTTCGGCGATGCCGATCACCGACAGGATCGAGGTGTCCTTCAGCGTGATCACGAACTGGTTGATGTAGGACGGGATCATCGTGCGGATGGCCTGCGGCAGAATCACCTTGCGCATCGTCGGCAGGTAGCCGATGCCGAGGCTGCGGGCAGCCTCCATCTGCCCCTTGTCGACGGATTGGATTCCGCCGCGGACGATCTCGGTCATGTACGCGCCGGCGTTGAGCGAGAGCGTGATGATGCCTGCCGTCAACGCCGACATCTGGAAACCGAGCGCCGCCGGGATGCCGAAGTAGATGAAGAAGGCCTGCACCAGCAGCGGGGTGCCGCGGAAGATGTCGACGAAGGTGGTGCCGATGGCCCGCAACCAGATCGACCGGGACACCCTGGCATAGCCCGAAGATCACGCCGAGAATCAGCGCGAAGAAGATCGAGATGACCGTCAGGATGATCGTCATCTTCAGGCCCGCGAGCAGCAGTCGGGTAGGTGCTCTTGATCAGCCCGAGGAACGAGGTGTCGTCGGTGCTGGCCTTCTCGCCGAGGTAGGTGTTGACGATCTCGTCGTAGCGCCCGGACTTCTTGAGGTTGTTCAACCCGGCGTTGAACTTCTGAGAGGAGTTCGGCATTCTGGCCCTTGTTGACCGCGAAGCCGTAGCCGGTCGGCTCCTCCTTGGGCGTCACGGTCTTGAACCCGTTGCCCTGCGCGATGTCGTAGAGCAGTACCGGGTAGTCCTCGAAGACCGCCTGCGAGTTACCGGTCTTCACCTCGTCGAACATCGACGACGAGTCGGCGAACGAGACAACCTGGAAGCCGTACTTGTCCTTGATGGAGTTGGCGAAATTGGCACCCTGGGTGCCGTTCTTGACCGCCACCCGCTTGCCACGCAAGTCCTCGTAGGACTTGATGTCGTCGTTGGTCTTCAGCACCGCCATCTGGATGCCGGATTCGAAATACGGTTCGGAGAAGTCGAAGACCTGCTTGCGTTCGTCGGTGATGGACATGCCGGCGATGACGCCATCGACCTGGTTGGCCTGCACGGCCTGCAGTGCGGCGTCGAAGCCGAGCGGTTTGATGTCGACGTTGAACTTCTGGTCCTCGGCGATCGCACGGATGAGATCCATGTCGATTCCGACGAATTTGCCTTGCTTGTCCTGGAATTCGAAGGGCGCGAACGTGGTGTCCGTCGCGACGATGTAGGTCTCACCCTCCGCCGCCGCACGGGCGGGCGAGAGCAGGGACGTGCCGAGCACTGCCATCAGCAGGACCGCGACGAGGGCTGCGAGAACGTGTGGCCGCCTTCGGCACGCCCCCCGGAGTTGCCGTGACCGTGCGGCTCCCATGGTTGACTCCCGTCTGCGCCCGACAACGATGTGCCTCACGCTAGTGCGGTGGCGCCAGCCCAGGCGGAAAACCGGACGAATGAGACCGTGCTCAGCCCTGCTTGACCGTGTTGTCCAGCCCGGACTTGCTGACTTCGGGTGAGCCCGAGCGGTACGTGATTTCGTTGTTCAACCCGGACGCGACGATGGAGTCGGCGGCGTCGACCGTGACGACGTTGCGCAAGCCGGACACGTCGACGCGCGTGCAGTGGCCGGTGAGTACGACGGTGTTGTCGAGCCCGCTGATGGTGACGGAGCTGTCGTTGCAGGCGATTGTCCTGTCCTCCCCGACGCCGGACACGCTGATGTTGCCGCCGGCTGGGGCGGTCGACACGGTCGCCGCCGAGGTGGTCGGCGCGGTGGTCGGTGTGGTGCGGGTGGGTGCGGAACTGGTGCGCCGACTCGGCGTGGTGAACGGCCCGCCGCCGCCCGACATGCCGGGCGTCGTCGGCGTGGTGATGACTGACTGGGTCCGCGAGAGCAGGTTGTTCGCGACCAGGAAGCCACCCGCGACCACCAACCCGACGACCAGCAAACCGAGTGCGATCCAGCCGAACCGAAGGCCGACAGAGCTTTTCGGCGCGTCGGAGTAGTACGTCGGGGGCGGCGGCGGCATCGGAGCGCCGTAGTAGCCCGGCGGCGGTGGCGGAGGTGGCGGAACATAGGCACCCGGTTGGCCCGTCGTGCCGAGTTCGCTTGTCCGGGCGGCGTCGGACAGGCCGCGCTCGAGGTCCCGGATCCGCCTCTCCGGGTCGTCGTTCGGATCCATGCCCATGACTATGGCGTGCGAGCGGCCAGTTGTCGCATGATTTCAATGGGATTCCGTGCATCAGGTGGCCATTCGACGGCTTCGGCAACCCGTTTCGCAGGGCTCACGGATCGAGCGTCTGCAAGGGAGGAGGGGGATATGAGAGTAATTGTATGTGGTGCAGGGATCGCGGGTCTGACGCTCGCGAACCGGCTGGCGACGTTGGGTAATGACGTCGTGCTGCTCGAACGCGCCACCGGATTGCGGTCGCAGGGGTACATGATCGACTTCTTCGGGCCCGGATACGAAACCGCCGACGCGATGGGCCTGCTGCCCGCTGTCAAGGACGTCGCCTACCACATCGTCGAAGCGATCCTGGTCGACGACCGGGGCAGGCGTAGGGCCGGAATCCGGCCGGAGACCATCGCCCGCGGCCCGCTGCTCGACGTCATGCGTCCGGATCTCGAGAAGCTACTGTTCGACCATCTACCCCACCAGGTCGACGTGCGGATGAGCACGTCGCCGGTACAGGTCCTCGACGGCGCCGAACGGGTGAGCGTCACCCTGGATGACGGCGGAGAACTCGAGGCCGACCTGCTGGTGGGGGCGGATGGCATTCACTCGACGGTCCGCAGTCTGGTCTTCGGTGCCGAACCGGCATTCTTCCGGCACCTGGGCTACCACTCCGCAGCCTTCGTCGTCGACGCACCGGACATTCACGATGCCGTCCGCGACCGGGCGTTCCTGACCGACACCGTCGAACGGCAGCTAGGCCTCTACGGTCTTCGGGACGGGCGCGTAGCTGCTTTCGCGGTGCACCGTACGCAGTCCGCAGCGATGCCCGCGGATCGTCGGGCCGCTGTGCGCGAGGCCTACCGCGGGATGGGCTGGGTGGTGGCCGAGTTGCTCGAGCGTCTTCCCCCGTCGGACGAGATCTACTACGACCAAGTAGGCCAGATCATCATGCCGACGTGGTCCAGGGGTCGGGTGACGCTCGTCGGGGACGCGGCATACGCGGTATCGCTGGTCGCCGCCCAGGGCGCATCGCTTGCGATGGCAGGCGCCTACGTGCTTGCCGATGAACTGTCCAGATCGGAGTCGGTGGGCGAGGCACTGCGCCGATACGAGCAGCGCTGGCGCCCGGTCGCCGAGGACAGACAAGCTGCCGGGCGGTCGGCGGCAAGGTGGTTCCTCCCATCGACTGCGCTTCAGGTGCGGATTCGCCATGTCGTGCTGGCCGCGGCGCGACTTCCCGGACTCAATCGATGGATCGCCGCCGCGGTCGGTGGTAAGCCCGCCGCGATCGTCGCGCAATCCACCGGGCAGGCCCCCGTGACCCATGTGGGTCCGTTACTGCGGATGCTCTTTCGCGCCCCGGCCCGCCTCTATGAGCATGGCCTCGGATGGATTCTGGGCAGACGGTTCGTCTGCCTCACCCACGTGGGCAGGCGGTCGGGACGGCGTTATCGCACGGTGCTCGAAGTCATCGGCATCGACGGCGACGAGGTGATGGTCATCGCGGGCCTGGGTCCGACGTCGGATTGGTTCCGCAACCTCGAGGCCGGATCCGGCGCGGAGATCACTCTGGGACGCAACACGTTCGCCGCCGACAGTCGGGTGCTCGAACCCGCCGAAGCAGAGGGCGTCATCGCAGACTACGAACGACGCAACCGGTGGGTCCGGCCCATCGTGCGCCGAGTGCTGACGTCGTTGCTGGGGTGGCGTTACGACGGCAGCCCCGAGGCCAGGGAGCGGCTCGTCCGAGAACGGCCCATCGTCGCGTTTCGTCGGCGGACGGCTGCGTAGCTTCCGGTTCAGTGGGGTACGCCACATCAATGTTGAAGCAGGTAACCATCGCCGCCGCGCTGCTCACAGTGCTCGGCGGCTGCGCATCGAACGAGTCGAACAACCCCTCGGGCTCCGCCACGACCTCAGGCACGGCCGCCTCGGGGGAGAACATGACCACCCAACTCAAGACAGCCGACGGCACGACCGTCGCCGACGCCACCATCGACTTCGCGAACGGCTACGCGACGGTCACGGTGGAGACCGTGAAGTCGGGCGTGCTGTCGCCCGGCTTTCACGGGCTGCACATTCACAAGGTCGGCAGGTGCGAGCCCAACTCCGTGGCCCCCACCGGCGGTGCCGCGGGTGACTTCAACTCCGCGGGCGGTCACTATCAGGTGCCCGGGCACACCGGCCATCCCGCCAGCGGCGACCTGACGTCGCTCGAGGTTCGGTCGGACGGTTCGGCGAAACTCGTCACGACCACCGACGCGTTCACCGCGGCTGATCTGAAGGGCGCCGAGGGCAGTGCCCTGATGATTCACGAAGGGCCGGACAACTTCGCCAACATCCCGCCCCGGTACACGGAGAACGGCGCTGGCGGTGCGGACACCGAAACGCTGGCCACCGGCGATGCCGGCAAGCGGTTGGCGTGCGGCGTGCTCTCCCCGGCAAGCGCCTCGTCGGCCTCGACGTCGACATCGACATCTGTCTCCACGTCGACGTCGACCGTGACGGAGATCCCCCCGAGCGCCGCCCCGACGACAACGGAGTCCTCGACCCCGCCGCCGACGACCACGAGCAGTTCCGCGGGCACGACGCCGTCCGCTTCGACAACCACCCCGCCGGAGCCGACGACCACCACGGTGCCCGCATCACCGGGCGGCTGAGG
This sequence comes from uncultured Actinomycetota bacterium, assembly GCA_963753095.1. Taxonomy (GTDB): domain Bacteria; phylum Actinomycetota; class Actinomycetes; order Mycobacteriales; family Mycobacteriaceae; genus Mycobacterium. The sequence goes on along the minus strand of CAVWBC010000008.1, from coordinate 193,786 downwards.
TCGCAGTCACCGCTGATCGGATGAGGTTTCTTCGGATGCGGCGCGCCCAGCGAACTTTGTGCCGAGCCGATCCGGCGTTGGGCAACGGGATCGCTAATGGGCTTCCTCGGGTGTCAATTAATTAAGGACTTTCCTTAATAATTTAGACACCACTGAGACATTGTGATTTCGGCCTCTTTTGCGCCTGATCGGCTGAGAATTTCTCAGCCGAACCCGTTTCGTCAGCCTATCCACGCGCGGTTGCCAATTCCTTTAAAGGCCAGCTGAAGATAGCTTCCGCATTCGCTGCCGGACCTTTACAACAACCGCATAACAACCGCTTCCTTAGCGTCGGCTGAGACGGCAGTGGCGGATGTGAATTTCGCCTCCAACAACCGGAATTCAGGGCGAATTTGCTCGGTAGACTCTTCGAGGACCGGCACCACGCGGTGTCGCGAACAAACCAAATCGCAGAGTTCGGCGTAGTACTGGCCGACGGAGGTAAAAGGATCATGGCAAACACCACGGGTATCACCGAAGCCGCCGGCGCCGCCGGTGGTGTCGCGGTGGCCGAGCGAGTCGCCGCAGCCCACGCGCTGTGGGTGTCGACTCTGCCGACGATCCGGCGTGCCCCTGTCGGCGGGCTGCTTCCCCAGCTGCTGCGCACCGCCGATCTCGAACCGCGCACCGAGCCGATCGCCGCGCCTGCACTGGCAGTTGTCGGCGCCATCGCCGCCGGGCACGGGCCGATCAGTGATCTGGCCGTCAGCGCCGACGGCAGCCGACTGATCGCCGCGCACTTCGGGGCCGACGTCGTCTCTGTGGTCGACAGCGCCAGCTTGTCGGTGGCAGCGGCCATCACCGATGTTCCCGAGCCGTGTCGGATCGCCGTGGCGGATCGGGCCTACGTCAGCTCGGCATCGGATTCCGACGACGCCATCGTGGCGATCGACCCGAACACCGGCAAGGCACTCGCCGCCAAGACCGTCGACATGACTGCCGGGGGACTCGCCGTCAGTCCCGCCGGCGATGTGCTCTACGTCGGGCGCAACGGTCACGAATCCGTCGACATCGCCGCCATCGACGTCGAGACCGGCGCGACCGAGGTCATCGAGATCACGACTGTGCCGGGAGCGTCGCTGGACGCCGTGCGTCTCAGCGCCGACGGGACCCGGCTGTTCGTCGCCTTGACCACCACCTCGGGCGGGTCGCTCGCCATCGTCGACACCCGCCGCCGCGTGCTGCAAAGCACAGCGTCGGTAGACGGATCGATTGGTGACATCGCCGTTGCGCCCAACGGCCGCAAGGCTTTCGTGACCGGCTGGGACAACGAGTTGGGCGGCGTCGTCCACGTGATCGACGTCGCTGCGGCCCGGGTCGTCGACACCATCGGCGTGGGCGGGCTTCCGACCCAGCTCGTCGTCGGACGAGGCGGTGACGCGGTCTTCATCGTCGATCGCGACCAGATCCTCGTGCTGTGCACCGCCACCAACGAGATCGTCGACAGCGTCGTGATCGGTGGCCAGCTCTCCTGCCTGGCCGCCAGCCCGGACGGCGCGCGCCTGTACGCCGCCGACTACGCCGGCGGCATCACGGTGCTGCAGGTCGAGGACGGCGCCTCCGCCTCGCTGGACGAGCTGATGACCACCAAACTGCACGAACTCGCGGCTGCGGCGTCCTGAGCCGACGACTGACAGAATCGAGCGATGGCCTCGACTTCTCGGCAGCGCATCGTCACATTCGTCCAGCGACACATCGCCAATCCGGTAATGCGGCTGGTGCCCACGCAGACCTTGCTGGAGACCACCGGGCGTAAGTCCGGGCAAGCGCGCCGCACCCCGGTCGGCGGCCTACTCGAGGACGGCCGGTTCTGGCTGGTATCGGAGTTCGGTGAGCGCTCCCAGTATGTCCGCAACATCGTGGCCGACCCGCGGGTGCGGGTCCGGGTCCGTGGTCGCTGGCACAGCGGGACGGCGCACCTGTTGCCCGACGATGACGCTGCGACACGGCTCGCCGCGCTGCCCACGATGAACAGCGCGGCGGTGCGGGCGATGGGAGACAACCTGCTCACCATCCGGGTCGATCTGGACCGTTAGCGGTTGGCGGTGCAGTCCAACGACACCGAGATCGTTTGGCTGGTGACCACTGGAACCAGGAAGTTGCTGTCGCGGTTGCCCCGTCCGGGGCCGGTGTAGGGCACCCACTGGGTGATGGTCTGTGGGTTACGCACCCCCGTGACGACGCACTGCGACATCGGCGCGGTGCCGATCCGGTCGATGTTGACGGTGTAACCCTGCTGCTGAAGCTGGCTGATCGTGGTCTGGGCCGAATCGTCAGCCGACGCGACGACGGCTGGTCCCGCGACCGCGCCGCAGATGGCCGCGATCACGGCAAGCGTCCGTGCTGTACGCATAGCCGCGCCTCCTAATTGTGTTTCGATGATTCTCCTCTTACATCGCCCGCGGCGCCCGTTTCGTTCCCCGCCGGGGAGGTGCTTTGGCATTGCGCCACGGACGTTTAGCCCCACGGTGCAACGGATAACCGAGTCCCGAGGCGGCAAGACCGTCTCATTTCGGACCGTCAACCGAGCCATCGAGGAGGACCCATGGCAGACAACAGCGGACCCGCAGAGGGCATCAGGGGCGTCGTCGAAGACGTCAAGGGCAAGGCCAAGGAAGCCGCCGGTACCGTCACCGGCCGTGGCGACCTGACCGAAGAGGGCAAGGCCCAACAGGACAAGGCCGACGCTCAGCGTGATGCTGCCGCCAAGGAAGCCGAGGCGGAGAAGGCGCGCGGCGAGGCCAAGACCGAAGAGCAGCGGCAGAAGTCCCACCAGTAGTCGCTGCGCTCGAAGGGCCCGGCCGGTCATCCCGGCCCGGGCCCTTTCGCGTGCGCGGATCATCACAGGTGGCCGAAACGGTCGGCAAGAACACAGCCGAATCGTGTGTTCGCCACCGTGGCACCGGCTACCCCTGAGGGCGTGTCATCGGAATCAACGAGTCGCGTTCGCCTCACCCATCACCTGCTGACCCTCGACCATGGACACCACATCGGAGTATCCGTCGGCGGGGCGGGGGTGCCGCTGGTGTTCCTGCACGGCTTCGGGCTCAACCGCCGGGCGTACGTGCGGCTGCTGAGCAGGCTCGGCGGGTTGGGCTTTCTGGTCATCGCTCCCGACGCCGCCGGTCACGGCGAAACCCCTGGCCTACCGCGCGGCGCGGCCGCACTGGAGCACCGGGTGGAGCTGACCCTTCGTACCCTGGACGCACTCGGTGTGCGCAAGGCTGTGTTCCTCGGTCACTCGATGGGTGGCCGGATGATCATCGACCTGGCGGCGCGCAATCCCGAGCGGGTGCTGGCCGCCGTGTTGCTGAACGCCGCCGCGGGAGCGCCGTTCGACGAGTCGATCGCCGCGAGCCTGCGTTCGCCCCGCACGGTGGCGACCCGACTCCTGGCCGCGGCCGTTGACGCCCACGGTGACCCGGCCCGGTTGCCGGCCGCGGAGCTCACTCTGTACCTGCGCGTCATCGCCGCTGCGCTGGCCCGAAACGCCCGCGCGCCGCTGGGCCTTTCGGGTGCGCTGCGGGCGATCGTCGGCTCCGGCGACTTCACCCCCATGCTCGCCGCTATGCGCCGGCACCGCCTGCCGACCGTGGTCGTGCACGGCGAGAAGGACGGCGTCGTGCCGTTCGAGAACGCGCACGACATGGCCGAACGGGCCGACGCGGCGCTGTACCGGGTTCCGGGTGCGCACCACTCGTGGATGTTGGCCAACCCGCGCCAAGCGGCCGACATGATGCGCCAGCTGCTCGATGCCGAACTCGGCCGGGCGCTGCGCTCCGCGGCCGACCACGAGCGCATCAGCGACGCGGCCGATGCCTGGCAGGAGGCGATGCTGCGCGCCGACTCACCACTTCGCGAACACCCTCAACCCGAGATCCTCGGGCGAGAAGCGCCCCGTTCGGTCGATCTGGAGCGGCTGCGCTGCGGTCCACCGCCGCCCCGCCGCCACTCGCGTCGCCGACTCGGCCGGTTCGGCCGGCGTTGGGGACGTCCCGTTCTTCCGGTCCCCACCCGTGCGGCGGGATAACGGCCGCTGTCGGCAACAGCCGATGGCGAAAGGTGTTTGGGCGATAGCATCCCCACATGCAAAGCACCATGCAGGACGTCCCGCTGACGGTAGCCGCCATCCTCTGCTACGCAACCTCCGTGCACGGAGACCGCACGGTCACCACCGCGACCGGCGACGGGTACCGGCATGCGACCTACCGGCAGGTCGGCAGACAGGCCGCCCGGCTGGCCAACGCCCTGCGACGCCTCGGTATCGAGGGTGACGATCGGGTCGCCACCTTCATGTGGAACAACCAGGAACACCTGGAGGCTTACGTCGGGGTTCCCTCGATGGGCGCGGTGCTGCACACGTTGAACATCCGGCTGTTCCCGGAGCAGATCGAGTTCGTCGCCTACGAGGCCGAAGACCGGGTGGTGATCGCCGACCTGTCGCTGGCGCCCATCCTCGGGCCGCTGCTGCACAGGATGGAGACCGTGCACACCGTGATCGCCGTCGGGGACGGCGACCTGGCCCCATTCGAGGCTTCAGGCAAGCGGGTGCTGCGCTACCACGAGATCACCGCCGCCGAATCCGACGAGTTCGACTGGCCCGAAATCGACGAAAACTCGGCTGCGGCAATGTGTTACACCAGCGGGACCACGGGCCACCCGAAGGGCGTGGTGTACAGCCACCGATCGAGCTACCTGCATTCGATGGCGGTCTGCAGCGGTAATGGGCTGGGGCTCAGCTTCTCCGACAAGGCCCTGCCGATCGTCCCCATGTTTCACGCCAACGCGTGGGGTCTGCCGTACGCGGCGCTGATGGCCGGCGCCGACATGGTGCTGCCCGATCGGTACATGGATGCCACGTCGATGGTCGACCTGATCGAGACGCAGCGCCCGACCGTCGCCGGCGCGGTGCCCACCATCTGGAACGACGTGATGAACCATCTGGACCGCAATCCGGGACACGACATCTCGTCACTGCGAATGGTGTCCTGCGGCGGTTCCGCGGTGCCGGTGTCGTTGATGAAGGCGTTCGAGGAGAAGTTCGGTGTGCAGATCCGCCAGCTGTGGGGGATGACCGAGACGTCACCGATCGCGACGATCGCGTGGCCCCCGCCGGGCCTGCCGGACGAGAAGCAGTGGGAGATCCGCGCCACCCAGGGTCGGCCGATGTGCGGTGTCGAGACCCGCATCGTCGACGACGAGGGCGGCGTACTGCCCAGCGACGGCGAGGCGGTCGGTGAGCTCGAGGTACGCGGACCCTGGATCACCGGCTCGTACTACCGCAACACCGACGACTCGAAGTTCCAGTCCGGCTGGCTGCGCACCGGCGATGTGGGCCGGATCGACCAGCAGGGCTACATCACGCTGACTGATCGGGCCAAGGACGTCATCAAGTCCGGCGGCGAATGGATCTCTTCGGTCGAGCTGGAGAACCAGCTGATCGCCCACCCCGCAGTGCGGGAGGCCGCCGTCGTCGGGGTGCCCGACGACCGCTGGCAGGAACGGCCCCTTGCCGCCGTCGTCCTGCAGGAGGGGGCCACGATCACTCCGGAAGAGCTGCGAACATTCCTGTCGGACAAGGTTGTTCGGTGGTGGCTACCGGAACGCTGGACGTTCGTCGACGAGATTCCGCGAACCAGCGTCGGCAAGTACGACAAGAAGACTATCCGCTCACGCCACGCCGAGAACGCCTACGAGGTCACCACTCTCGGCTAACGCTCGGCGCGCTGGTATGCGGTGACGACCGCCGCCCCACCCAGGCCGATGTTGTGCTGGAGTGCGGCGCTGACGTTGTCCACCTGGCGCTTGTCGGCGGTGCCGCGCAGTTGCCAGGTCAGCTCGGTGCACTGGGCCAGGCCCGTCGCGCCCAGCGGATGCCCCTTGGAGATCAGGCCGCCGGAGGGGTTCACCACCCAGCGCCCGCCGTAGGTCGTCTCGCCCGCGTCGATCAGCTTGGGGGCCTCGCCCTCGCCGCAGAGTCCGAGCGCCTCGTACAGCAGCAGCTCGTTGGCCGAGAAGCAGTCATGCAGCTCGATGACCTGGAAGTCCTCCGGGCCCAGCCCGCTCTGGTCGTAAACTTTCCGCGCCGCTTGGACATTCATGTCGTGGCCGATGATGTTCTTCGCGGAGCCGTCGAACGTCGAGGCGAAGTCGGTGGTCATCGCCTGGCCGACGATCTCGACCGCCTGACCGGCCAGCCCGTGCTCATCGACGAACTTCTCCGAGGCCAGCACCACCGCACCCGATCCGTCGGAGGTGGGGGAGCACTGCAGCTTGGTCAGCGGGTCGGAGATCATCTTCGCCGCCATGATGTCCTCGAGGCTGTACTCGTCCTGGAACTGCGCATAGGGGTTGTTGACCGAATGCTTGTGGTTCTTGTAGCCGATCTTCGCGAAGTGCTCGGCGGTGGCGCCGTATTCGCGCATGTACTCCCGGCCCGCTGCGCCGAACATCCACGGCGCGACGGGGAAGGCGAACTCGTCGATCTCAGCGAGCGCCTTGATGTGGCGGCCCAGCGGTGACTCGCGGTCACTTGCGCCGCCGCCCAGTGAGCCGGGCTGCATCTTCTCGAAGCCCAGCGCCAGCGCACAGTCCACCAGCCCGCCGCGAATCGCCTGCGCCGCAAGGAACAGCGCGGTGGAGCCGGTGGAGCAGTTGTTGTTGACGTTGACCACCGGGATGCCGGTCATTCCGAGCTCGTAGAGGGCGCGCTGGCCGGAGGTGGAGTCACCCGAACAGTAGCCGACGAAGCCCTGCTCCACCTGGCCGTAGTCGACACTGGCGTCCGCGAGGGCCTTGGTGCCCGATTCGCGTGCCATGTCCGGGTAGTCCCAGCCCTCCCGGCTCCCGGGCTTCTCGAACTTCGTCATCCCGACCCCGACGACGTAGACCCGATTCTTGGTCCTGGCCATGGCTCCATTCCTTCCGTCCGCTCTGACGATCCCGCTAGTGTAAACCCGATTAGAACCTGTTCTAGTTTCTTTGGGAGGTGGACCACATGGCCCTACGCGTCGTGCAGTGGGCGACCGGCTCGGTCGGTGTCGCGGCGATCAGGGGTGTGCTGGAACATCCCGAACTCGAACTGGTCGGCTGCTGGGTGCACTCCGAGGCGAAGACCGGCAAGGACGTCGGCGAGATGATCGGCGGCGAGCCACTCGGTGTGACGGCCACGAACAGCCTCGATGACATCCTCGCGCTGGATGCCGACGCGGTGATCTACGCGCCGCTGCTGCCCAACCTCGACGAGGTGACGGCGCTGCTGCGCTCCGGCAAGAACGTCGTGAGCCCGATCGGCTGGTTCTACCCGAGCGAGTCGGAGGCCGCGCCGTTGGAAGCCGCCGCCCGCGAGGGCGGCGTGACGCTGCACGGGGCCGGGATCGGGCCGGGCGCGGCCACCGAACTTTTCCCGCTGCTGCTGTCGGTGATGTCCACCGGGCGTGACCTTCGTTCGCGCCGAGGAGTACTCCGACCTGCGCACCTACGGTGCTCCCGATGTCCTGCGCTCACGTGATGGGTTTCGGCGGCACCCCGGAAAAGGCGCTCACCGGGCCGATGCAGAAGCTGCTCGACGGTGGGTTCTTCCAGTCGGTCCGGTTGATCGTCGACCGGCTCGGCTTCGCCGCCGACCCGCAGATCCGCACCTCGCAGGAGATCGCCGTCGCCACCGCCGCCGATCGACTCGCCGATGGGGGTGATCGAACCGGGCCAGGTGGCAGGCACGGCGCTTCCACTGGGACGCCATCGTGGGCGACGACAGTGGTCGTCCGGATCACCGTCAACTGGTTGATGGGTGAGGAAAACCTCGACCCTGCTTGGTCTTTCGGCCCGGCCGGTGAGCGCTACGAGATGGAGGTGCAGCGGCAACCCCGACACCTTCGTCACGGTGAAGGGCTGGCAACCCGAGAGGTCGAAGAGGGCCTGCTCGAGCAACCCGGGCGTCGTCGCGACCGCCGCCCACTGCGTCAACGCGATCCCGGCGACGTGCGCCGCCGAGCCGGGCATCAAGGGCTTCTTCGACCTGCCGCTGATCACCGGCCGAGCCGCCCCGCACCTAAGCCGCTGACTTCGCACTACCATCGGCTCCATGGCCGACCCCATTGTCGTCGAGCAGTCCCGGGCGATCCCGATCTCGCCCGAAGAAGCACTCGCCAAGACACTGCCCATCCCGCTGCCCAGCCTGTTCCCGCATTGGTATGGGCCGATCCCGCCGATCAAGGCGGTGCACGGCCAGGCTGGTGACTGGAAGACCGTCGGGCAGACCCGCACCATCGCGCTCATCGGCGGGGGCGGCATGCGCGAAACGCTGACGAGCGTCGACCCTCCGCACTCGTTCGGCTACACGCTCAACAACGTCCGCGGTGCCATGGCACCGCTGATCGACCACGTCGAGGGCGAATGGGTTTTCACACCGCACGGCACAGGCACCAAGGTGACCTGGCGCTGGACGCTGCATCCGAAGTCGGCGCTCAGCGCCCCGCTTCTGCCGGTGTTCGCCCGGATCTGGCGCGGCTACGCCCGCCAAGCCCTGGAAACGCTGTCGGCCACCTGGTCGGCTGAGCGCGGTGTGCCGACTGTTCGGCCTGCACGCCGGTCGCACCGTGGTCACCGCGACGTTCTGGCTTCTGGACGCACCCGGACAACCTGGCGGCGCAGAGCCGCCGCAATCCCGGACGGCACGGGGCTGGGAGTGTTCAACGCCGACGGCGGACCGCAGCTACGCAAGCAGCCGATGGCGGCCTGGCACGACCGCGACTTCGCTTGTGAGGCAAAGCAGATGACCGGCACGACGTTCGTGGCACACGTCCGCTACGCCACCACCGGCACCTCGACGTCGTCAACACCCATCCGTTCCTGCAGGACGGCGCGGATCTTCGCCCACAACGGGGTGGTCGAGGGGCTCGACCAGCTCGACGAGCGGCTGCCTCGCTCGGGGCGCTCGGAACTCGGTGCAGGGCCAGACCGATTCCGAGCGGGTCTTCGCCTTGATCACCGCGTGCATCCGCAACCGAGGCGACGACGTGAGTGCCGGCATGATCGACGCGATGCGGCTGGGTGGCCGACAACCTGCCGCTCTACTCGGTCAACATCTTGCTCTGCACCGCAACCGACTTCTGGGCGCTGCGCTATCCGGACTCGCACGATGCTCTACGTACTCGACCGTCGCGGCGCCGTCGGCGATTCACCGCTCGAGCTCCGCACCGACCGGATCCGCGCCCAGTCCGACCATCTGACGCGGCTGCCGTCGGTGGTGTTCGCCAGTGAGCCGATGGATGACAACCCGGCCTGGCGTCTGCTCGACGCCGGGCGAACTGGTGCACGTCGATGCCGACCTGAACATCGCACACCGGCTGGCGTTCCCGGACCCGCCGCGCCATCTGCTGTCGCGTCCGAGCCTCAGTGCGGTTCCAGCACCGCCGACGGCCCCCGGTTCAACAGCTGGCGACCGATGATGATCCGCTGGATCTCGCTGGCGCCCTCCCAGATGCGTTCGACGCGCAGTTCTCGGAACATCCGTTCGGCGACGTTCTCGCGCATGTAACCTCGTCCGCCGAATATCTGCACCGCCCGGTCGGCCACCCGGCCGGCCATCTCCGAGCAATACAGCTTGGCCATGGACGCCTGTCCGTGCAGTGCCTTGCGGTCCAGCCCGGCGTCGATACCGCGGGCCACCTCGTAGAGCAGGCTGCGCGCGGCGAACAGTTCGGTCGCGCTGTCGGCGAGCATGCCCGCCACCAGTTGGTGCTCGCCGAGCGGTTTGCCGTCCACGATCCGCTCCGTGGCGAAGGCGGTCACCTCGTCGACCAGGCGTTGCGCGGCGCCGACGCAACGGGAGGCCACCATGATCCGCTCGAAGCGGAACCAGTCCTGCGTGAACGTCATGCCTTCGCCCTCGGCGCCCACCAGATGGCTGACCGGCACCCGGACGTCGGTGAACGAAACGATCGGATGTTCGTCGGGAATATTGTGCGAATAGTGTGGCGTGCGAACAACTGTCACACCGGGCCACGGTAGGTCGACAACCAGCAGGACGTGGTCACCCCGGTGCGGGCCGTCGGTCAGGACGGCCTGGACGAAGCAGTAGTCGGCCAGGTTGAACGACGTGACGTGCCACTTCACACCGTTGATCACGTACTCGTCGCCGTCGCGGCGGGCGGTGGCGGCCAGTGCGGAAACGTCCGAACCGGCGAACTCCTCGGTGATGGCGTAGGCCTCGTGCTTCTCCCCGCGCACCGCCGGGTAGAGCCACCGCTCCTTCTGGTAGTCGGTGGCCACCTCGGCCCACCACTGCGGCGGCGTGTGGCATACCCACGCGATCGCATTGGTCACCCGGCCCACCTGTTCCTGCACCAGAACCTGTTGCAGCGCTGTGAACCCCGGCCCGCCGACCGCCTTGGGCATGTTGGTGGCGTAGAGGCCCAGTTCGATGGCGCGGGCATGGTGCTCCGCGGTGATCTCCTTGGGTAGCTGACCGCCGGCGGCCTCGGCCTCGGCCTCGTAGGGGATCAGGGTTTCGACGAATTCGCGGGCGGTGTCCCGGATCCTTAGGTCTTCGGCTGTCAACCCGTACATGCGCCGTGCTCTCCGCTCGTTCGACCTATTGACTGAGCGTTCAGTCTATGTCACGGTCTTCGGATATGACCAGCAGCAAGAGTGCCGACGTCGTGGTGGTCGGCGGTGGCACCGTCGGTGCGTGGACGGCGGTCCAACTGGCTGAGCGCGGCGCCGGGCACGTTGTCCTCGTCGAGGCTCAGACCCTCGGAGAAGGCGCCAGTAGCCGCGCCGCGGGAATGGTTCGCGCCCAGGGCGGCACCGAGACCGCGATCCGGCTGGGGCTTCGCAGCCAGGCCTTCTACGCCGCCAGCGGCGATCGCTACCCGCTGGAATGCGGGTTCGTCGCACAGGGCTACCTGATGCCGTGCTTCACCGAAGCCGAAGTCGCCCAGGCCCGCGAGCGGATCGCGCTGCAACACCGCCTCGGGCTGACTGTCGAATGGCTGTCCAGTACCGACATCGACAGCCGCGACACCGGGCTGGCGTCAGGCGTGACGCTCGGGGGCTCCTATGCACCCGGCGACGGATACATCAACGCACCGCGCAATGTGCTGGCCTACACCGCGGCGCTGACCGCCCATCAGGTCGACATCCGGGAAGGCTGTGCGTTCACCGGTCTCCGCCGTTCGGGCGGCCGCGTCGTCGGTGTCGACACCGCCGACGGTCCGATCGACACCGCCAGCGTGGTCCTCACCGGCGGCCCCGACCTCGGCGACGTCGGTGCGCACGCGGGCGGACGCATCCCGGCCGGCGGTACCCGTCACCAGGTGGTCGTCACCGAGCCGCTGCGCCACAGGGCGATCGAGGACCTGCCCATGGTCTTCGACGTCACCGACGGAATCTATTGGCGCCCGGGTGAGTTCGGCGGTGTGCTGTGGGGGATGAGCAACCCCGACGAAGCGCCCGGCGTGGCGACCGAGTTCGACTGGGCGTACTACGAGAAGGCGAAGGCGCGCATAGAGCACTTGTTCCCGCCCGTGCGTGGCCTCGGCCTGCGCCGCACCTGGGCGGCCACGATCGACTACACGAACGACCACCTGCCGATCCTGGGTCCACTGCTCACCGACGACGGCCCGATCGAGGGCACCGTGGTCGCCAGCCCCGCCGGCCACGGCATGATGTGGGGCCCCGCGGTCGCCGAGGCGGCCGCCGACCTGACCCTCGACGGTAGATGCGACTGGCTCGACCTCACCGATCTCGGGCTGGACCGCTTCGACGCCGACGGCAACAGCCGAATCGCGCCCGAACCGATCTCGCTGCCGTTCCCCGAATACGCCTGACAACGAAAGGTTTCCACCATGACCGCTGCTGTACTCACCACCGTCCTGGCCAACGCGGCCGACGCTGAACTGGAGGACTGGGGTCCGCTGGAGGAGGCCACCGATAATCCGATGGCGACCTACGGCGTCGAGATCTGGGTTGACGGCGAGAAATCGGCAGGTATCTGGGAGTGCGCGCCCGGCCCGTCGCACTGGACTCTGGACGTCAACGAGGTCATCTACGTCGTCTCCGGACGGATGACCGTCACCCCGGACGGCGGTGAGCCCAGCGAGATCGGCGCCGGCGACCTCGCGGTCTTTCCGCTCGGGTGGACCGGTACCTGGGTGATCCGCGAGACCCTGCGCAAGGCCTACGCCATCTTCTGATGGCCTGAGCTAGCGGCGCGGCACGACCAGCGCGTCCACGGCCACTGCACCGTCCGGTGAGGCGATCACCGGATTGGCCTCCACCGCATCGAGCCGCTCACCGAGTTCGGTTGCCAGCGAGGAGAATCCGACGACGACGTCCGCCAACGCCTCGAGGTCGACCGACGGGGAGCCGCGCCAGCCCGCCAGCAGCGGCGCGGTGCGCAGTGACCGGAGCATGTCGATCGCGTTCTGCCGGGTCACCGGCGGGCAGGCGACCGCGCGGTCGGCGAGCAGCTCGACCAGCGTCCCGCCCGCGGCTACGATCACCAGCGGGCCGAAGTTGTGGTCGCGCACCATACCCACCGAGATCTCGACCCCGGGCGCGGCCATCGCGTCGATGCTGACGTCGGGACCCAGCTCCTCGGCCATCCGCAGGTAGGCCTGCTTCAGGGCGGCGCCGTCGGCAATGCCGAGGACGACCCCGCCGACGTCACTCTTGTGATCGGCGCCGAGGGTTTTCAGCGCAACCGGGTAGCCGACGTCGTCGGCCGCGGTCAGCACTTCGGCGAGGTCGTGTGCGGTGCGGGAACGCGCCACTGGGATGCCGTAATCGGCAAGCAGTTCGAAAGCGGCGGGCGCATCCCAGCCGGGCTGCGCGAGCCGGGCCGACCAGCGCCGTCGGCGCTCGTCATCGACCGGCACCGCCGCCGGTGTCAGCGGACGGGGCCAACGGGCCAGGTGGCCCAGTGCGGCCAGGCCGCTGCGCGCAGTCTCGAGCACCGGAATGCCGTTGCCGCGCAGTCGCTGCGCTGTCGGCGGATCGATCGCCGAGCCGACCGAGGCCAGCACCGCCAACGGCGCGTCTGTGGTCGCCGCCACGTCGAGCATCGCGTCCGCATAGGCGGTGTCACCGTCGAATTCGCTGACCAGGTCGATTGCCAGCGCCGTCACGGCGACGCCAGGGTCGTCGACCATCGCCTGCAGGCATGCGCCGAACAGGTCGCGGGTGTCGGCGCCAGTGCCCCACACGTCGAGTGGGTTGCCCGCCGCCAGGCCCTCGTCGAGCTGTTTGCCGATGGCGGCCAGTGTCTGGTCGGCCAGTCCGGTGAACTCCACGCCGAGATCGTGGGCGAGGTCGGCGCACAGCGCCCGTTCCGCCCCGGAGTCGTGCACCGTGGCGATACCGTGGGTGCCCGGGCGTCGGCGCCGCTTCGCCTCGAAAAGCTCTATGGTATCGGTCAACTCGGCGATATCGCGGACCTGCACGGCGCCGCTGTCGGCGCAGAACGCCTGCCAGCCCGCCGCGTCACCGGCCAGCGCCCCGGAGTGCGCCGCCACCATGGCCCGCCCGCGGGGGGAGTGCCCGACCGGCAGGATCACCACGGGGATATCGCGTTCGGCAGCCCGGCGTAGTCCGCTCCGCAGCCGGCTTACCGCCCGCGGCGTCTCGAGTAGCAGCGCGATGAGCGAGGTTCCGTCGTCGGTGAGAATGTGGTCGACGTAGTCGGCCGTGTTGGTCACCAGTTCCTGTCCCGAGGACACGGCCAGCCGGTACCCGAATCCGCGACGTGCCCGCAGCAGGGTGGAGAAAGCCGAACCCGAGTGAGTCACCAGTGAAACCCCCCCTGCCGGAAGGGGATCCGGCTCGAGGTAGCCCAGCGCGCGCAGGCCGGTCACGTTGTTGACGAAGCCCATACAGCCGGCGCCGCACACCGCCATCCCGGCATCAGTAGCGGTGGCGATAACGGACCCCCGCAGCTCGCTGCCGTTGGCTGAACCGAAGATCACCGCCGAGCGCGCACCGATCGCCGCCGCCGCCTTCAGTTCGCCGAGCAGGGCGCCGTCCGGCACGCCGAGCAACACCAGATCGACCAGTTCATCCATGGCCGCCAGGGAAGGGGCGCAGGGGATTCCGTCGATGTCGGCGTAGCGCGGGTTGACCAGGTGCATGCGGGCCGAACTGCGCCTGGCCTCGACGATCATCCGCTCACCGAAGCTGCCGGGCCGGGGGCTGGCCCCGACGAGCGCGACCGACCGCGCTTCCAGCATCGCGGCGACGGCGCTGTTCGGGGTCATGCGCTGCGGAACCGCTTCAGCCCCTTCTTCTTGTCGGCGAGCGCGGCCGTGGCGGCCTGCCAGCCGGGGATGCCGCACACGCCGCCGCCGGCATGGGTGGCCGAGCTGCCGTTGTACAGCCCGGCGATCGGGGTGCGGTAGTCGGCGAAGCCGGGCGCGGGCCGCATGTGGAAGAGCTGCTCGAGTGACAGCTCGCCGTGGAAGATGTTGCCGCCGATCAACCCGTACTCGACCTCCATCTCGTGGGGGCCGACGACGTCGCGGTGGGTGATCGAGGCCTTGAAGCCCGGCGCGACCTGGTCGTAGGTGTCGATGACGCGATCCGCGTAGGCCTCGAGCTCCTCGGTGTGCGGCTCGTTGGCCCACTCGGCGGGCACCCACTGGGTGAACAGCGACATGATGTGTGTGCCATCGGGATTGAGCGTCTTGTCCAGCGTCGTGGGGATGACGCCGTCGCTGAATGGCAGCGTGGCCGGCTTGCCCACACGCGCCTCCTGGAACGCGGCCTCGAGGTACTCGATCGTCGGTGCCATCTCGATCGAACCGGTGTGGTGTTCGGCCATGCCTGAGCTCGGGTCGGCGGTGAAGCTGGGCAGTTCGGACAGTGCGACGTTGACCTTCACCACGCCGCTGCGGGTCTTCCAGTGCTCGATGTCACCGACGAAGTCGTCGGGAAGTTCGGTGCGCGAAAGGTGGTCGAGGAAGGCGATCTTCGGGTGCAACGTGGTCACCACCGTCGGGGCCAGGATCTCCTGCCCGTCCTCGAGCACGACACCCCTGACCTGACCGCCACGCGTCAGCACCCGGGAGACCTTGGCGTTGGTACGGATCTCGGCGCCGAAGCTGCGAGCCGAACGCGCGATGGCCTCCGAGACGCCACCCATGCCGCCCTCGGGATAACCCCAGCTGCCCAGCTGGCCGTCACCGACGTCGCCGATCGAGTGGTGGGCCATCACGTAAGCGGTGCCTGGCTCGCATGGCCCGGCCCAGGTGCCGATGATGCCGTTGACCGCCATCAGGCCTTTGACTTGCGGTGATTCGAACCAGTCGTCGAGCAGGTCGGCGATGCTCATGGTCAGCAGTCGGGTGATGTCGGCGGTCATGCGTGGGCTGATGCTCTTGCGCAACGGCCACGCCAGCTTGGCCAGGTCGAGCAGATCCTTGGGCCGCTTGGACCCGACGTTCGGCGGCACCTGGGTCAGCAGCGGGCCCATCACCTCGGCAATGCCCCCGATCCAGTCGTAGTACTCGGGAAGCGCGTCGGCGTCCTTCTTGGAGAACTTGGACAGCTGCTCGTGCGTGCGCTTGGGATCGTCCTCGTAGATGATCAGCGACCCCCCTTCGGGAAACGCCTGGTAGGACGGGCCCATCGGGTGCACCTTGTAGCCGTGCCGTTCCAGGCTCAAGTCGCGGACGATGGTGGGCGGCATCAGGCTCATCACGTACGACAGCCGGGTCACCCGCAGATGCGGGGCGTCCTCCCAAGGCGCCTCGGTGGTGGCCGCGCCCCCGAGTGCGCCGCGCGACTCCAGAACCAGGGTCCTGGCTCCCGACCGCGCGAGATAGGCGGCCGAAACCAGGCCGTTGTGGCCGCCGCCGATGACGATGGCGTCGTAGTTGTTCGACATGGCGCGCCCCACTTCCGTCCGCCCGTGCAGACATCTTTGACTGACTGTTCAATCTAACGAAGTGTTAGGCTTTGAACAAGTGCCAGTGCCGGTACTGCCGAGGGGAGTTTGACGACATGGCCGAACCCGCACCCGCGACCGAGAACAACGAGGCTCGTCGTGTTCAGATGTTGCGTGCCGCAGCAGAGCTCGTCTGCGAGCGTGGGTTCTCCGAGACCAGGATCTCCGACGTCGCCAAGCGAGCCGGCGTCAGTTCGGCGTTGGTCATCTACTACTTCGGCACCCGCGACCGGCTGCTTGTCGATGCCCTGCGGTACTCCGAGGAGTCGGGCTATGAGGCCGCCGAGCGGATGCTGGCCGAGATCCCCTCACTGCGCGAACGGCTTTCGCTGTTGATCAAGTGGACGTGTGTTCCGGAGGCCGAGAACGAGATCCCCGGCGCCTGGGGGCTGTGGTTCGACCTGTGGGCGCAAGCCTTCCGGCACGATGAGGTGAAAGCTGGTCGCGTCGAACTCGACGCGCGATGGCGCCGAATGATCGCCGACGCCGTCGAGTCGGCGGACCTCGATACCGAGGTCGACGCCAGGATGTTCGCCCTCGAGTTCTCCGCACTGCTCGACGGCCTGTCGATCCAGGTGGCCCTGGAGGATCCGGAGGTCGACTCGACAGTGGCCTACGACATCGCGATGCGATTCGCCGAACGCGAACTCAACCTGCCCGCTAAGAGACGCTGAGCGACTCCAGCTCCGCGGCCGGATCGGTGGTCAACACCGCAGTGCTGCGGCTCAGCACGCGCACGGCGTCCTGGCTGCACACACATGTGACCGGCATTCCCGATTCGTAGCCCACCGACTGCGGGCCGTGCTGGTTAGGCACGTCGACGATCAGCGCGGTGGATTCGCCGACATCGACATGGACCTGCGTCGAGGCGCCGTGGTACACCACCTGCGCGACGGTGCCGTCTACGGCATTGCTTCCTGCGGGCACCGGAACGTCCCGGTCGGTCAGTGTGATCCGTTCCGGGCGGATGACGATTGCCGCCGGCCCGGGCTTGCAGCTGCTGTCGACGGCGGCGCCGAGCCGGGTCGACAGCGCCGAGCAGACCGCCGAGCCATCGGCGCATTCGAGCACGTCGGCGTCGAAAATATTTGCCGCACCGAGGAATCCGGCCACATAGGTGGTGGCGGGCGCCGAGTAGATCTCCTGCGGCGGTCCCACCTGTTCGACGCAGCCTTCGGCGAGCACGGCGATCTGGTCGCTCATCGTCAGTGCCTCGTCCTGGTCGTGGGTGACGTAGACGAAGGTGATCTCCACCTCGCGCTGCACGGCACGCAGCTCGAGCTGAAGTTGCTTGCGCAGCTGGGCATCCAGTGCGCCCAGGGGCTCGTCGAGCAGCAGGACCCGCGGCGCCAGAACCAGCGCCCGGGCCAGCGCGACGCGCTGCTGCTGGCCCCCGGACAGCTGGGTGGGCCGCCGTTTGGCGAATTCGTTCATCCGCACCATCTCGAGCGCCTCGCCGACGCGCCTGCGAGTCTCGTCCTTTGCGGTCTTCTGGTAACGCAGACCGAATGCAACGTTGTCCCACACTGTCATGAAGGGGAACAGGGCGTAGGTCTGGAAGACGGTGTTCACCGGACGCTTATGAGGCGGATCCTGCGCGACGTCACGGCCGTCGAGCTCGATGCGGCCGGAATCGGGCTTCTCGAATCCGGCGATCATCCTCAGGGTCGTGGTCTTGCCGCAGCCCGACGCACCTAGTAGCGAATAAAACTGTCCGGCAGGGATGTCCAGGTCGATTCCGGTGACGGCGGGAACGCCGTCGAAGGCCTTGGCTAGCTGGTGCAGCCGGATCGCGCCGCCGGTCACCGGCGGTCGTCCCGACAGCACGCGTTCAGCCGGCCACCGACTCTGCCAGTCGGGCGAAGTTGCGGGCAAAGCGGTCGACATCGTCCTCGTCGTGCTGAACAGACAACAGCCATTGCTCCACCTTGCCCCAGGGCGGCAGGAAGACGCCGCCGTTGTGCTGCATGAGCCAGTGCAGATGGCCCAGCCGGTCGTCGATCGTGAGGAAATCCCGGAACTCGCGCACCGGCTCGCGCTTGAACGTCACACAGCCCTTGCCGCCGACGCTCACCACGTGCCAACCGTAGCCGTATCGGGCGATCGTCGCGTCCAACGAGCCGCGCAACCGCGCCGCCAGCCGTGTCATCCGCTCGTAGGCCGCCGGGGTGAGCACCTCGGACAGGGTGGCCCTTGTTGCGGCCATCGCCAGCGGGTTGCCGTTGAAGGTCCCCACCTGTTCGTAGCGTCCGTCGGCGATCAGTGACATCACCTCTGTGGTGCCGCCGATGGCTGCGACCGAGATGCCGCCGCCCAAAGCCTTTGCCAGACAGATCATGTCGGGCACCACTCCGTTCATCGCGGTCACTCCACCCGGACCGGTGGTGAAGCCGGTCTTGACCTCGTCGAAGATCAGCAGCGCGCCCTCGGCATGTACCAGGTCGCGGATCGCGGCGAGATACCCGTCGTCAGGCGGGATGATCCCAGCGTTCATCATCACCGGTTCGAGGATCATTCCGGCAACCTGGCCACGGTGCTCGGCCAGCGCGCGGGACACCGCCTCGGGATCGTTGAACGGCACGACCACCACCAGGTCGCGGATCGCGGCCGGGATGCCGCTGTTGCCCGGCACGCCGATGGGATGGTCGCGGGGCCCCACCTCGTCCGCCTCGGGCAGCACCGACACCTCGACGCTGTCGTGATGGCCGTGGTAGCAGCCCTCGACCTTGATGATCAGGTCGCGGCCGGTGGCCGCACGGGCGAGATGGACGGCGTCCATGGTGGCCTCGGTGCCGGAGTTGGCGAAGCGCCACAGCGGTAAGCCGAAGCGGCGGGCCAGCTCTCCCGCGATCCAGATCGCGTCCTCGGTGGGCTGGGCGAAGTGCGTGCCCCGGCGCACCTGCCTGCTGACCGCCTCGACTATCGCAGGGTGGGCATGGCCGGCGATCGAGGCGCCGTAGCCGCCGTGCATGTCGACGTATTCGGTGCCGTCGACGTCGTACACCTTCGACCCGGCGCCGTGGCTCATCCACACCGCCTGCGGCTGGGCGATCTGCCAGTTCGACGTCGCGCCGCCGGCAAGGTGCGCGCGGGCGTGCGCGATCATCTCGGTGCTGCGAGGCTGACGCGCCAGGAACACCTTCTCCTCGTCGGCGATCAATTGGTCGACCGCGTCCTGAACCGGGCTCTCGATAATCGACGAACCCACGGGGAACCTCCGCTCGAATGCCGTGCGGACCTGCGAATAAGCGCCGCACCAGCTATTGACTGAGCGTTCAGTCTATGTCAGAGTCCAGATAGCGACAAGACACGAGACTCACGGAGGTGCGGATGCCCGTTCCCAATCGACCCGGCCCGAACCGCCGACAGTTTCTCCAAAGGGCCGCGTTGTTGGCCGCGAGCACGCCGGCCCTGGTGGCCTTTCTCGACGCGTGTTCCAAAGGCGGACAATCGACTTCGTCGCCGGGCCTGAAGATCGCGTCGCCCAGCAATCCGGTCACATGGGACATCCCGGCGGACAACAAAGCGATTGCCGACGGCCTCGGCCCGGAGAAGGGCGCCACCCTCCAGCTCTACAGCTATGCCGACTACATCGCGCCCGACGCGATCAAGTCGTTCGAAGAGAAGTACGCGACCAAGGTTCAGGTGTCGACGTTCAACGACACCGACGAGGCGCTGACCAAGATCCGCGGCGGCAACGTCGACTACGACGTCTACTTTCCCAGCTACGACCAGATCAGCCGGCTGGTCACCGGCGGGCTGCTGCGGCCGTTGAACCACAGCTACATCTCGAACATCAAGAACGTCTGGCCGTTCTTCGCCAACCCCTGGTACGACCAGGAGTGGCGATACAGCGTGCCGTACACCGTCTACACCACCGGCATCGGTTGGCGTAACGATCAGGTCCCCGCCGATATCGGTGCTCTGAAGAATCCTTACGAGTCGCTGTGGGATCCGGCCTACAAGAACAAGACCGCCGTGATCGACGACTGGCACACCGCGATGGCGATGGTGCTGCTGAAGCTCGGTATCACCGACATCAACACTTCCTCGGCCGACGACTTGAAGAAGGTCGGCGACGCGCTGAGCCAGCTGGTGGCGGCCACCTCGCCGAAGGTCACCGTCACGATGTACAGCGATCTACCGGCCGGCCAGATCGGCCTGTCGCAGATGTGGTCGGGCGACGTCATCAACGCCGTCAACTACCTGCCCGAGGGAGTCAAGCCGGACATCCTGCGTTACTGGTTCCCCGCCGACGGCAAGGGCGTCGTGGACAACGATCTCAACGTGCTCCTGCGCGGCGGCAAGAACCCGGTGCTCGCACACCTGTTCCTCAACCACATGCTGGAGACCGAGGTCGCCAAGCAGAACTTCCAGCAGATCGGCTACCAGCCCCCGCAGGTGTCGCTGAGCCCGGATTCCCTTGTCACCGAAGGCCTTGTGCCGGAGAACCTCAAGAGCGCCATCGTGCGACCGGAGTACTTCGACGTGGGATACCGGCTGCTCGAGCTCGACGCGGCCAACGACGCCGCGTGGCACAATGTCTGGCGCGCCTTCAAGGCCGGGGGATCCTGACCGCGGTGACGGTCGTCGAGGATCCGCCGAAGCCGCTCAGAGCGGCGCGCCGGACTCGGACCAACCCGCTGTGGCCCGCCCTGGCCATGCCTGGGGTGGTATGGCTACTGGTCTTCTTCCTGGCGCCGATGTACGTGGTGCTGGCCATTGTCTTCGGGCAGATCGACCCCATCTTCCGCACCCCCGTTCCGGTCTGGAACCCCCTGCAGTGGGACCCAACCCAGTTCACCTATGTGCTGTCGCGAATCGGGCCCGACGGTGCTTACGGCCCCGCGCTGATTCGCACCGGCGTCTACGTGCTGGTCGCCAGCATGCTCTGCCTTCTGATCGCCTTTCCGGTGGCCTACTACGTGGCCCGGCTCTCCGGAAGGTGGGCCGGCCTCCTGTTGGCCGCGCTGATCGCGCCGTTCTGGATCAGCTACATGATGCGAATGTTGGCGTGGGTCAACCTGCTTCAGGACGACGGGTGGGTCAATCGGATCGCGAGTATGGGCGGTCTGTTCGACGTGCACGTGCACTGGCTGACCGGCCAGCCCGTGGTGGTGGTACTCGGTTTGGTCTATGGCTACGTCCCGTACATGATCCTGCCGCTGTATGCCGGGCTGGACCGGCTGCCGCAGTCGACGCTGGAGGCGGCCCGCGACTTGGGGGCCAACCGGGTCGCGTCGTTCTGGCGGGTGACCCTGCCGATGTGCCGGCCGACCATCGTGGCCGGCGTTCTGCTGACCTGCCTGCCGATGCTCGGCGACTACTTCACCTCCGACATGCTCTCGGCCTCACCGAAAACCGCGATGGTGGGCAACCTGATCAACGACAGCGTGCAGTCCCCCGGGCAGACCGGGCAGGCCGGTGCCTTCGTGATGCTGGTGCTGCTGGCGACGGTGCTGCCGATGTTCTACTACGTGCGAGTCACCGCGCGTGCCGACGAGGTATCCACATGAGGGGCCCGATCGCATGGTGGAATGACCCGTGGCGGCCGCCGCGGGTGCTGGTGGCGGTCACCGTCGGGTACCTGGTCTGGTCGCTGCTGCCGGTGTTGATCGCCGTGATGTTCTCGTTCAACGATGGCAAGTCGCGAACGACGTGGCAGGGCTTCTCGTTTCGCTGGTACTGGGGCGATGCGACCCGTTCGGTGTGGCACGACGCGACGCTGCACCAGGCGCTGTTGCAGACGTTGAAACTCGGCGTCATCGCCACGTTGCTCACCGTCCCGCTCGGTGTCATGTTCGCGATCGGCATCGACCGGTGGCGCGGTCGGCTGCCGTCGGGCGCCAACATGCTGATGCTGGTGTCCTTCGTCATCCCCGAGGTGCTGCTGGCCGTCGCGCTGCTCTTTGCGATCACTTCATTGGCGCTGCCGATCGGGTTGGGGACCTCGGCGCAGGTGGTCGGTTTGATCACCTTTCAGATCGCCTATCCTGCCGTCCTGGTCAGGGCCAGGCTGGCCACCATCGGCAGCCAATACGAGGAAGCGGCAATGGATCTGGGTGCATCGCCGATGCAGGCGCTGCGCCGGGTGACCGTGCCGATGCTGTGGCCGGCGATCTTCGCCAGCACGGTTCTGGTGTTCGCCGACGTGATCGACAACTTCGTGCTGGTGCGTTACCTGTCCGGCAATTCCTCGACCGAGCCGGTCTCGGTGAAGATCTACAACACCGCCCGCGCCGCGCCGACGCCTGCGCTCAACGCGCTGGCCACCCTGCTGCTGGCGGCGGCACTGCTCGCGGTCACCGTCGGATACCTGGTGTACCGGAGAATGACTCGCGGTGACCACACCGCGGGCAAGGGCATCGCGGCGTTCGCCGGCGAGGCCTGAGTGTAGCGGTCTCTGGACCGCGACCTCGTGACCGACTAGTCTGACTGTATGTTCAAACAAGAGCCTGCACCGGTTCCGGCCGCCGATCTCGCCGCATCGCTCGCCCAGTTCGGGCAGTCCCGCATGCTGCCGCGTGAGGCCTATGTCGACGGAGATGTCTTCGAGTGGGAGAAGCAGAACATCTTCGCCGGCTGGCACTGCGTGGGCCATGCCGCCGACCTCGAGGGCGTCGGCGCCCAGAAGGCGGTGGGCTCAGGGGTGAACGGGATCCTGCTGGTGCGGGGTGACGACGACCGGGTGCGGGCGTTCGCCAACACCTGCCGGCACCGTGGACACGAGCTGCTCGCCTGCGGCGCTACCGCCAAACGCCGCGGCATCGTCTGCCCGTACCACTCGTGGTCCTACAAGCTCAACGGTGAACTGCGCAATGCCCCCGGCTTCGACTCGGGCGACGGATTCGATTTCGACTCAAGCCAATTCGGGCTCGCCGAACTGCGTGTGGTCAACTGGCACGGCTACCTCTTCGTCGATCCCAGCGGTGAAGACGTCGACTTCGAGCAGCACGTCGCCGGGATGGAAGACATCGTCGGCCCGTACCGGCCCGAGGACCTGACGGTGGTGGCCCGGCACTCCTACGAGCTGGACACCAACTGGAAGGTGATCGTCGAGAACTACCAGGAGTGCTACCACTGCGCGGCGATCCATCCCGAGCTGTCCCGGATCAGCCCGCCCACCAGCGGGGAGAACGTCGACCTGCCGGGTGACTGGATGGGCGGCTGGATGTCGATGATCGACGAGGCACAGACGATGTCGTTGAGCGGGCAGAGCGGCGGCGTCGCGATCAAGGGCTTGTCCGAACACGAGCTGCGTTCGGTGATGTATCTGGTCGGTTTCCCCAACCTTCTGGTGAGCCTGCACCCCGACTACGTGATGACCCATACCATGACGCCGCTGGCCGTCGACCGAACGCATGTCGAGTGCGCCTGGGCGTTCCCGCAAGAGGCGTTGGAGAGGCCGGATTTCGATCCGTCCTACGCGGTGGACTTCTGGGATCTGACCAACCGGCAGGACTGGGCGGCGTGCGAGTCGGTGCAGCGAGGGCTGAGTTCACCGCAGGCGCGGCCCGGCCCGCTGGCCCCCGCCGAGGACGGCGTGTACCAGTTCGTCACCCGCGTCGCCCGGGCCTACACCGGCCAGCGCTGAGCACTGGCACACTCCTAGGCTGTGACGACGAAGCGCGCGTTGATCCTGGCCGGTGGTGGACTGGCGGGGATCGCCTGGGAGACCGGCATCCTGCGGGGTATCGCCGACGAGTCACCGGCCACCGCCAACGCGCTCATCGATTCCGACGTCCTGGTCGGCACCTCCGCGGGATCGACCGTCGCGGCCCAGATCAGCGGCCCGTCCACGCTCGAGGAGCTCTACGAGCGCCAGGTGGGCGCCGAATCCCACGAGCTGCACCCGGGGGTGGACATCGACACCATCGCCGAGATGTTCCTGTCCGCGATCTCGCGGCCCGGAACCACCGTCCGGGAGAAGTTGCAGCACATCGGCGAAATCGCCCTGCGCACAATTACAGTCGAGGAACGGGTGCGTCGCCACGTGATCGAGCGCCGGCTGGCCTCACATGACTGGCCGGATCGGGATCTGCGGATCACCGCCATCGACACCGCGACCGGCGAGGTCGTGGTCTTCGGCCCGCACTCCGGCGTCGCGCTCGTCGACGCGGTGGCCGCCAGTTGTGCGGTGCCCGGCAGCTGGCCGGCGGTACGCATCGGCGACCGGCGCTACATGGACGGCGGCGTCGCCAGCTCGGTCAACACGGCCGTCGCCGCCGACTGCGAAACGGTGACGGTACTGGTTCCGGCGGGGGAGTTCGCGCCGTCGCCGTTCAGCGCCGGCACCGCCGCCGAGATCGCCGCGTTCGGCGGGCGTGCATTCGCGGTGTTCGCCGAGGAGGCGGCGCTGGCCGCGTTCGGACCCAACCCGCTGGACCCGCGGTGCCGGGTGCCGTCCGCGCTGGCCGGCCGCGACCAGGGCCGCCGGGTGGCGTCAGCGGTCGGTGAGTTCCTCGGGGTGTAGCGGCAGCGGCGCGGCGCGGACGACCGTTCCGTCCATCGCATCCAGCGCGGCCGCGGCGAGTTCGCGGCCGAGGTCGATCACCTCGGCGGCGCGGTGGAAATCGAGGCTGCGGCACGCCGAGCGCGGCACCTCGATCAGCAGATCGGGTGGGTAGGTGGCCATCTGGTGCCGGGCCAGCGCGGCCTGAGCGATGTCGATCGTTCGGTTCATCACCGCGAAACTGCCCAGCTTCGGAAGCGACGCCTCTCTCGACGCGTCCACCAGTTGCTCCTCGCTGCTGGTGTCATCGACATCGGTGTCGGGCTGATCGTCGAGGGTGCCGGTCTCAGAACTCGTCGCGAACCGGCCCAGCACCGACCGGGCGGGGCCGGTGTCCAAAAGGACGTTGGTGCTGCGCAGCAGGCGGTTCAGCCATTCCGTGGTGCGGGTCTCGCCGCTCGGGGGCTCCTCGGCGCCGGCGTCGGTCTCGGCCCCGGCAAGGCTCACCGCGATGGTGAGGTCGGCGTTGACCGCCGCGATCGGCGCCATCGGCAGCGGGTCGAGGATGCCACCGTCGGCAAGCAGTCGCCCGTCGAGCACGTGAGGGGCGATGACGCCCGGGATGGCGATCGAGGCGCGGATGGCCGCGTCGACCGGCCCGCGTTGCAGCCACACCGACTTGCCCGTGATCAGGTCGGTGGCGACCGCGGTGTACGGGATCGGGAGCTCCTCGATCGTCGCTTCGCCCAGGATGTCGCGGACCGCGTCGAGAATCTTCTCCGCACGCAACACCCCGGCCGCGGTGATCGACGGGTCCAACAGTCGCAGCACCGCGCGCTGGGTCAACGTCTTAGCCCACTCCTCGAACTGATCCAGAGACCCGGCGGCGTGCAGGCCGCCCACCAGTGCGCCCATCGAGGAACCCGCCACTCCCACCACCTCGTAGCCGCGGCTGTGAAGTTCGTTGATCACGCCGATGTGGGCGTAACCCCGCGCGCCGCCGCTGCCCAGCGCGAGCGCGACCCGGTTTCCGGCCATCAATCCATTGTGCTGGGTCAGGCGCTAGTCCCGCTGCACTGCGTCGATGGCGCCGAGCTTGTCGACGGAGACGGTGGAGCTCAGCGAATCGATGATGGTGGTGTCCTGGCCGGTGGTCGGCCCGTTCGGGGCGGCGACCGCCGGTGCGGCCAGCCCGATCAGGGCGGCGCTCGCCGCGCTCGCCGTCAAGGCGATGAATGTGTACTTGCTCATGCCAGACAGAACCAGCAGGTCAGCGCATTAATTCCGGTGGCAGTAATCAAGCGGCGGCTGGCAGGATAACGATCCGGCGCGGACTTCAGCTAGCCGTGATTCAAACGCCGACCGACTCAGTCGCAGCCACCCACGGAGGCGGCCTGCACCGCGACGATCACCGCGGCCTGCTGCGCGGTCGACAGCTGCGCCCACGAGGTGTTGAACGTCGCGGGGCCACTGGCCGTCGAGTTCTGCACGTCCTTGAGGAACGGCTCCACCAGGGTGGTGCGATCACCGCCCTGCGAGTCCATCCACTGCTTCGCAGCCAGGCAGGCCTGCGCATATTGCTCCTCGGTGGACTGCGCGGGGACGTCGATCTTCGTGGTGACCCCCCCGGGTGACACCCCGATGGGCTGCTGTCCCGACGCGCCGGCGTCGGTGCCCTGCGTGCTCGACGACGGCTGCGGGGCCGAGGAGGAGGGGTGCTCACCGCCGCCGGACGAGCAGCCGGCGAGGACGACGGCCGAGGTGACGACGCACACCGCGGTGCCGACCGGGAAGCGACGTGGGTGCCTGCGCATGGGGATAAATCTATGCAACACTGGCGGCCGTGACTAAGGGCACCGGGTCCGTGGAGTGTTGTCGCCGCTAAGCGACCCCCGATCCGTCCCTCTCTTCCGGAGTGTCACACCATGCCGTCCACTGTTCTTGCACCCACCCGGCTCCGTCCCGCGGATCTGCTGCACACCACCGATCACTACGCCGACCTCGTGTTGCGCGGCGAGTTCAACCATCTCCTGCCACCCGGCGGGCCGCCGACCGACGCTCGTTGGTTCACCCGCCTGCACGCCGACGACGAACTCGACGTCTGGCTGATCAGCTGGGTGCCGGGCCACACCACCGAGCTGCACGACCATGGCGTATCGCTCGGCGCGCTGACCGTATTGTCCGGGGCGCTACACGAATACCGCTGGGACGGTGAGCAACTGCGCCGCCGCCGCCTCGACGCCGGCGACCAGGCGGCGTTCCCGCTGGGATGGGTGCACGATGTCGTCGGCGCCCAGCCGGCGCTCAGTGTGCACGCCTACTCGCCGCCGCTGACGGCGATGTCGTATTACGAAGTTAGCGAGCGCAACACACTGCGCCGAACCCGCACCGAGCTCACCGACGAACCGGAAGGCGAATGACCCGATGACCAGTCGCATCGACCGGACGCTGACGGCAGCCCGGGCGCGGTTGCAGCGCCTGCCGGCACCGCAGGTGCCCGCCGCGCTGGCGCGGGGTGCAATCCTGGTCGACATCCGGCCCGCGGCGCAGCGCGCGGCGGAGGGGGAGGTGCCCGCGGCCCTGGTGATCGAGCGCAATGTCCTCGAGTGGCGGTGCGACCCGACCAGCGACGCCCGGCTGCCGCAGGCCGTCGACGACGACGTCGAGTGGGTGGTGTTCTGCTCGCAGGGTTACACCTCCAGCCTGGCCGCCGCCGCACTGGTGGATCTCGGGCTGCACCGGGCCACCGACGTCATCGGCGGGTATCACGCGCTTGCCGACACCGGGGTGCTGGCCCAGCTCGCCTGACTACTCCGGATCGTGGACGATCCCGCGCAGCTTCTCGGTCTTCGCCGGCGTCCAGCCGGGTGGCTGCAGGATCGCCGCCCACGCGTTGACGACGTCGCGCACGTAGCGGTGGCCGTGCCCGTCGGGTACGTCGATGGCCACCGCCATGTCGGCCGACACCTGGAGGAACGTCACCACCGGAATCCAGTTCATGTCGGGGGAGACGTCGTATCCGCGGGGCTCCCGAAGCCAATCCGGTTCGGCGAACAGCAGATCCGGGTTCCACCAGGTGATCGGGTCGGACGCGTGCTGCAGATAGACGATCCGCGGATTGCCCCACGGCTTGTCCGGGCGACCGAGATTCTCCGGGCGGGCGGCCAGCCGCACGTTCTGGCCGTCGTCGAAGATGGGCAGCCACATCGGCGAGTCCGGATCGCGGTTGACGGTGACGTCTTCCCACATCGTGTTCTGGAAGGTCGGGCCGGAGAACAGCGCGCCGTTGGTACGGGCGATGATGTTGTTCGGGCTCAGGAACGGCGCCTCCCCGCCGAATGAGCCGAGGCTTTCGCCGAACACCACGATCTTGGGCCGCTGCCCCTCCGGCAGTGCCCGCACCCGTTCGTCGACCGCCTCGAACAGCGCCTGGCCGGCCTGGCGGGCGTTCTCCTTGTCGACCAGGAACGACAGCCAGCTCGGCAGGAACGAGTACTGCATGCTCACGATGGCGGAGTCGCCGTTGAACATGTATTCCAGTGCCGAGGCCTCCGCCTCGTTGATCCACCCGGTGCCCGTCGTGGTCGCCACGGCGATCACCTTGCGCTTGAGTCCGCCGGTGCGCTCCAGCTCACGCGCGGCCAGTTCGGCGGTCGCCCGGATGCCGTCGGCCGAGTTCAGCCCGGCGTAGGCGCGGATCGGCTCGACCGCGGGGGTGCCGTTGAACCGGGTCAGCTGTGCCACGGTCGGCCCCCCGCCGACGAAGATCCGGCCCTGATGACCGAGCGAGGCCCAGGAGACCAGTGAGCTCGGGCCGCCGGAGCGCAGCGGCGAGGTCGGTGCCGGATTGTTCGGGTCCATCTCGTCGTTGACCGAGGCGAAAGTCTTGTTGAGCACCCCCATGGTGCCGCGGACCACCACGCCGTTGAGTAGCGCGATGCTCAACCCGAGCAGCAGGGCGACCACCACGACGAAGGAGACACGGGGTGGCGCAACGCGATTGAGCTGACGGACCAGGTACCTGATCAGCTTGCCGATGAGCTGGCCGATCTCGACGAACAGGAACAGGACGATCACGGCGATCAATCCGGCCTGCGGGTAGTTGAACCACTTCAGCCGCGGCACGCCCATCAGGTCGCGCACCTCGTCCTGCCAGAGGTGGAACCAGTAGATTCCCAGCACCATGCCGATCACGGCGGAGATCACGAGCACCGGCCACGCCCACTTCGGGGCAGGTGGGCTGGCGGGCCGGGAGAGCATGAAGCGGACGAGCCAGACGACGAAAACGCCGAGCGCGTATCCGATCGCGCCGGCCCCACCGCTGACCAGACCCTGGAACAGCGGCCCGCGGGGCAGCAGCGACGGGCCCAGCGACAGCCAGAGGAAGACCAGACCGACCGCGGTGCCGGTGAACGTGTAGCGGCGCTGCCACCAGTCTCGCTTCGGCTCCGTCGTCTCGACCGGCGTCGGCGGGGTGGGCTCCTCGGTGGCGACGGACTCGGCTTCGGTCACCAGAGCAGATTAGCGGTGCGTGAAGTTCGCAGGGCGCTTCTCGGTGAAGGCGGCCATGCCTTCGCTCTGGTCGTCGGTGGCGAATGCCGAGTGAAACAGCCTGCGCTCGTAGAGCAGACCCTCGGTGAGGGTGGATTCGAAGGCGCGGTTGACCGCCTCCTTGGCCATCCGCGACGCCGAACGCGACATCTGCGAGATCGTCGTGGCGACCGCCTTGGCCTCGTCGAGCAGCGCATCGGCCGGAACGACGCGCGACACCAGGCCGCTGCGGTCGGCCTCCGCGGCGTCGATGGTGCGTCCGGTGAGGATAAGGTCCATCGCCTTGGCCTTGCCGATGGCACGGGTGAGCCGCTGGGAGCCGCCCATGCCGGGCAGCACGCCCAGCTTGATCTCGGGCTGGCCGAACTTGGCGGTGTCGGCCGCGATCAGGATGTCGCACATCATCGCCAGCTCACAGCCGCCGCCGAGGGCGTAGCCGGCGACCGCGGCGATGGTGGGCGTGCGCACGGCGGCGAACTTGCCCCATGCGGCGAAGAAGTCGGCGTCGAACACCTCCGAGAAGGACAGCGAGGCCATCTCCTTGATGTCCGCGCCGGCGGCGAACGCCTTGGCCGATCCGGTGATCACGATCGCACCTATGCCCGCATCGGCGTCGAATTCGGCTGCCGCCGTGGTGACTTCGGCCATCACCTGACTGTTGAGCGCGTTCAGCGCCTCCGGACGGTTCAGCGTGATGGTGCCGACCCGCTCCTCGCGGCTCACCAGGATGGTCTCGTAGCTCACTTGTCCTCCTCGAAACTCAGGTCGGGATCTGCCGGTGTGAAGTATTCATCGACGTCCGCGGCGGTCACCGCGGCCAGCGACGGCGGAGACCACTTCGGGTTGCGGTCCTTCTCGACGATCAGGGCGCGGATGCCCTCGATCAGATCATGCGAGCGAAGCGAGCCGCACGACACCCGATACTCCTGCACCAGAACATCTTCCAGTATCGGAAGTTTCGCGGCGCGGCGCACCGAGGCCAACGCGACCGACACGGCGACAGGGGAGCGGGTTTCGATCAGGTTGGCGGCGTCGTTGGCGGGGCCCGCATCGTGGCCGCGCAGCGCGGCGATGATGTCGGAGACCGTCTCGCCGGAATAGCAGTGATCGATCCAGTCTCGCTGGGCCATAAGCGGACTCGGCGGAGCTGGCTGGGCATGGGTGCGCAACGCTGTCTCGATGCCGTCGGCGACGATGGCGGCGGTGAACTCCGCGAGTGCATCATGCGGGACGAAGTGGTCGGCGAACCCCATCGCGATGGCGTCGGGCCCGGAGAAAGGCGCCCCGGTAAGGGCGGCGTGGCTGCCCAGCAGTCCCGGTGCTCGGGACAGCAGGTAGGTGCCGCCAACGTCCGGGATGAACCCGATGCCGACCTCGGGCATGGCGACCTTGGAGGTGTCGGTCACGACGCGGACGCTGCCGTGCGCGGAGACTCCGACGCCGCCGCCCATCACGATGCCGTCCATCAGTGAGATGTACGGCTTGGGGTAGCGGCTGATCTTTGCGTTGAGCCGGTACTCGTCGTACCAGAACTTGCGGGCGTCGGCCCCGCCCGCGCGGGCGCTGTCGTACACCGCCACCACGTCACCGCCGGCGCAGAAGCCGCGTTCGCCGGCGCCGGAGACGACGATCGCGCGCACCGCGTCGTCGTCGGCCCAGTCGGTGAGCACCCGGGTCATCACCGTGACCATGGTGTGGGTCAACGAGTTGATGGCCTTCGGGCGGTTGAGCGTCACGAAGCCCACACCGCCGTCGACCCGGGTCAGGATTTCGTCGGATTGCGCCGTCACAGGAGTCAGGTCCTCCGTCATGTCAAAGCTTGGACATCCTAGTTTTACCAGGGCGCTCAGGATCCGCGCCCACCGGATGCCGGCCCCAGGTAGGGTCTGGCATCGACGGTGCGGATGGACGCCCGGGCGGAGAAAGTCCCAGAGAAGATTGTCGACTTCGGCGGGAACCGGGCCGGGCACTCGAACGTTGACGGT
This sequence comes from uncultured Actinomycetota bacterium, assembly GCA_963753095.1. GTDB lineage: Bacteria > Actinomycetota > Actinomycetes > Mycobacteriales > Mycobacteriaceae > Mycobacterium. The sequence goes on along the minus strand of CAVWBC010000008.1, from coordinate 162,816 downwards.
GTGTTCACTCGACATTTCTGGAGAGGATCCGACGGTGCGGGAGACCAGTAACCCGGTATTTCGTTCGCTGCCCAAGCAACAAGGCGGGTACGCGCAATTCGGTACCGGCGTAGCCGGTGCCCAGCAGGTGGGCTATCAGACCGAGGCCCCCTACTACACGCCGCAGACGGGTGTCTCGCGGCCCATGACTATCGACGACGTCGTCACCAAGACCGGCATCACCCTTGCCGTGCTCTCCGCGGTGGCCGTCGTCTCCTACTTCCTGGTGTCGGCCAACGTCGCGCTGGCCATGCCGTTCACCCTGGTGGGCGCGCTCGGCGGGTTGGCCCTGGTGCTGGTGGCGACCTTCGGCCGCAAGCAGGACAATCCGGCCATCGTGCTGAGCTACGCGGCGCTCGAGGGGCTGTTCCTCGGCGCGATCTCGCTTCGTGTTCGCGAACCTCTACGTCTCCGGCGTCAGCGCCGGCGCGCTGATCGGCCAGGCCATCCTCGGCACGGTCGGGGTGTTCGCGGGCATGTTGATCGTCTACAAGACCGGCGCCATCCGGGTCACCCCGAAGTTCACCCGCATGCTGGTTGCCGGGCATGGTCGGCGTGCTGGTGCCTGATGCTGGGCAATTTCGTCTCTCGATGTTCGGCGTCGGCACGGCGGGGGCCGGGACTGCGCAACGGCGGCCCGCTGGCGATCGTCTTCTCGCTGGTGTGCATCGCGCTGGCGGCGTTCAGCTTCCTGCTCGATTTCGACGCCGCCGACCAGATGATCCGCGCCGGCGCGCCGGAGAAGGCCGCCTGGGGCGTAGCCCTCGGCCTGACCGTGACGCTGGTGTGGCTGTACCTGGAGATCCTGCGGCTGCTGAGCTACTTCCAGCGAAACTGATCTCACTCCCTCGAAAAGCCGGCATGCCATTGCGTGCCGGCTTTTCGTTTGGTCGGGTGATTTCGAGTGTGCAATGAGGGCGGGAATCGGTCTCGGAATCCCGCCCTCACAGCACTCTCAACATGGGTGAAGTGCTTGATTCCGCAGCTGATGGAAGCCTCCCGGCGTGGGTTTCGGCAGCGGACCGTTCATCGGTGCGGAGGCTTTGCGCAGTGGGGTGCTGAACCGGCACCAGTTGCGCACCAGGTTCCGTGCCGTGCTTCCCGGCGTGTATGTGCCGCTGAATGCCGAGCCGCCGCTCGCCGAGCGCACCATCGCGGCCTGGCTCTGGTCAGGGCGTTGTGGCGTCGTGGCCGGTTTGGCCGCGGCGGCATGGCTGGGCTCGAACTGGGTCGACCAGGACATAGCGATAGAGCTCATCTGCGACCGCCCTCGCGCGCCGCGAGGTGTGCGTACACCGCCGAGATCGTCTCTCTGAGGGGCAGACGACAGCTCGTCCGCGGCCTGCCGGTACCACTTCGGCGGCGCGCACCGCCTTCGACCTCGGCCGCCGCGGATCCATCACCAGCGCTGTAGCAAGGGTGGATGCGGTTATGCGTGCGACGGGCATCTCAGTCGCCGATGTCATCGCGCGATGTCGCGCGGCACCCGCACGTTCGCGGGCTACGTCATCTGGAGCGGGTCCTTGACCTGGTTGATCCGGGCGCGCAGTCGCCGAAGGAGAGCTGGCTGCGGATGCTCCTCATCGAGCCGGCCTGCCACGCCCGCGTACGCAGATCCCGGTGCGGAGTTCCGATGGTTGGACGCGTACTACCTGGACATGGGCTGGGAGGACCTCAAGGTCGCCGTCGAGTACGACGGCGACCAGCACCGTACCGACCGCGCGCAGTACGCCAAAGACATCCGTACGGGTCGGACGCCTCGCCGCCTTGGCTGGACTGATTGATTCGCGTGTCGCCGAGGACTCGCCGGGCGAGCATCCTGCGCCGAGTTCGATCAGCGCTTTGGAACTCGCGGATCGACTCTGCGTGTGCACTCGTGGCGCATTTCGGCGCGAATTCGCGCTCTGGATGCACACTCAACGTGCCCCAGCTCAGGCGCTCGATCACCATCGCCATGCCCTGCCCGCCGCCGACGCACATCGTCTCGACGCCGAACGTCTTGTCGTAGGTCTGCAGATTGTTCAGTAGCGTGGCGGTGATACGTGCACCCGTCATGCCGAACGGATGGCCCAGCGCGATCGCCCCGCCGGAGACGTTGAGCTTGTCCTCGTCGATGCCCAGCTTCGCGTGCCGAGCCCAGCACCTGCACGGCGAACGCCTCATTGATCTCGAACAGGTCGATGTCGGCTACCGACTTCCCGGCCAGCGCCAGCGCCTTCTTGACCGCCTCGATCGGGCCGAGGCCCATGATCTCCGGCGACAGGCCGGACACCCCGGTGGACACGATGCGCGCGAGCGGGGTCAGTCCCAGCTCCTTGGCCTTGGTATCGGACATGATCACCAGCGCGGCGGCGCCGTCGTTCAGCGGACACGCGTTACCCGCCGTGATCGTGCCGTTGGGCCGGAACACCGGCTTGAGCTGACTGATCTTCTCGTAGCTCGTGCCCGCGCGAGGCCCGTCGTCGGTGCTGACCACCGTGCCGTCCGGCAGTGTCACCGGCACGATCTCGCGCTCGAAGAAGCCGCTCTTGATCGCCTCCTCGGCGCGGTTCTGGCTGCGCACTCCCCAGTGGTCCTGGTCCTCACGACTGATCCCGGTGTAGAGCGCCACGTTCTCGGCGGTCTGGCCCATCGCGATGTAGACGTCCGGCAGTTGGCCGTCCTGGCGCGGGTCGTGCCACTCGGTGGCACCCTCGGCGGCGGCATCCGCCCGCTCCCGGGCGTCGTTGAAGAGCGGGTTCTTGCTGTCGGGCCAGCCGTCGGCGTTGCCGTGGCCGAACCTTGACACCGTCTCCACGCCGGCCGAGATGAAGGCGTGGCCTTCGCCGGCCTTGATCGCGTGGAACGCCATCCGGGTGGTCTGCAGCGACGACGAGCAATATCGGTTCACGGTCGTGCCGGGCAGGAAGTCGTAGCCCAGTTCCACCGCGACCACACGGCCGATGTTGAAGCCGGACTCACCGCCGGGTTGCCCGCACCCCATGATGAGGTCGTCGATCTCGCGGGGGTCCAGCGCGGGCACCTTGTCCAGCGCGGCGCGCACCATCTGGGCGGCCAGATCATCGGGCCGGATGTCCACCAACGAGCCCTTCATGGCGCGGCCGATCGGAGAGCGGGCAGTGGAAACGATGACGGCTTCGGGCATGACGACTCCTGTTCGCGACGAAAGCTGGTATCGAACCTAGCTGGCGGTCACGACGATCGGCGCAGGGACCCCGGTCGTCCGGCGGTGCAACAGGCGCGTCAGCGGTCGCAACCGCGCGGTCAAAGGCCGTGCCTCCGACTGCGCCGCCCAGGGCAACTCGGGCACCGTCGCACCCGTCCATTCACCGAGCGCGTGGCACAGCGCGGGCAGCAACTGGTTGGCGGCCAACGCATATCCGGCGGCGGAGGGGTGGAAGTTGTCCTCGGAGAACATCAGCTCCGGGGTCTGCAGGAAGTTCGGTGTCAACAGATCGGCCAGCGGCACCGGAAGACCCCCGACACCCCGCACGGCCGCGGCCTGGGCACGGGCCAGTTGAAGTCCTCGCGACCGGGTCGCCCACCGAAGAGGCTGCGGAATGGCGGTGATGACGCCGAAGTCCGGGCAGGTGCCCACGACCACCACCGCGCCGCTGGCCCGCAAGCGTTGGACCGCCGCACCCAGGCGGCGCGCGGACGGGCCGATTCCGTTGAGCGCCGTGATGTCGTTGGCCCCGATCATGATGACCGCGGCGTCGGGCGGGGGACCCGCGACGAACATGGCGTCGACCTGTCCCGACAGTCCCTTCGAGGTGGCACCCACGATCGCCTTGGTCGACAGCCGGATCAGCTTTCCCGACTCCTCGGCGAGCCCTCGGGCGATCAGCACACCGGGCACCTCGTCGGCGTCCCGGCAGCCGTAGCCGGTGGCGGTGGAGTCACCGAAGACCATCAGGTGCAGGTCGAAGTGCATGTTGCGTTCCCAACGGCGTACCGGTCCGCCGCCGGGTGCGTAGACACCGTCGGCTCGCGGCGGCACTTCCCAGGCCTTGGGGATCACGCTGCGTGCGCGGTCAGCCTGGATGTTGAGCAGGTTCCGGGCACCCACCACGGCGGTGCCGGTGGATGCGAGAACTCCCGCCACCGCCAGCGCCGTTGCCGAACCACGCGGAGCGCGTATGGCCACGCGCCCAGTTTAGGTGGCGAAACCGTGGGAATTCGGTCGCCACAGTGGACCCGCGATTACAGACAGGTATCACTTGCGGTAAGAAAGCAACTCGTTAGTTGTTGTATGCAATGCAGGTGTCAAGCTGAGTTGCCGGGGTTCGCTGGAGCTTTGGCAGACACGACTACAACGGCGTAGGGAGTGTTGACGATGACCGCACCGAGTAAGGTCCCGGCACCGGCCGCCCATCGTGTTCATCCGGTCGGGGGGTATCGCGCCCGCCGCTATCCGGTGAGCGACGGCGCCCCCGTCGAGGTCATCGAGAGCGGGCCGAGCATCCAGGCCCGCCTCACGTCGCTCTCGCTGCGGGTGTCGTTCCGGCCCGCACTCTCCGTTCTCAGCCACGTGCCGCACCTGCCCTGGCCGTTCGGCCTCGTCGACTTCGTCGCGCGAGCGCTGCTGCCGTCCCCCGGTACCGTCCGTGCCACCGTCGGTCTGCCTCATGCCTCCGCGCAGCTGGTCCGCGCACCCGGCGTGCTGCCCGCTGACGGCAAGCGCCGGGTCATCCTCTACATGCACGGCGGGGCGTTCCTGACCTGCGGCGTGAACTCGCACAGCAGGATCTCGGTCGCGCTGTCCAAGTACGCCGACTCGCCGGTCCTGGTCGTCGACTACCGGCTGATCCCCAAGCACAGCATCGGCCGGGCCATCGACGACTGTTACGACGGCTACCAGTGGCTGCGACTGCGCGGCTATGAGCCGGACCAGATCGTGCTGGCCGGCGACTCCGCCGGCGGCTACCTGGCGCTGGCTCTGGCGCAGCGGTTGCAGGCCGAGGGCGAAGAGCCCGCCGCGTTGGTCGCCATCTCGCCGCTGCTTCAACTCGACCACGAGCCCAAGCTGTCGCACCCGAACATCCACAGCGATGCGTTGTTCTCGGCCAAGGCTTTTGACGCGCTTGTGGCGCTGGTCGCCCGCGCGGCCGCCAAGTCGGTGGTCGACGGCGAGCCGGAGGGTGTCTACGAACCGCTCGACCACATCGAGCCCGGCCTGCCGCGCACGCTGATCCACGTTTCGGGTTCAGAGGTGCTCCTGCACGACGCCCGGCTTGCGGCGCGCCGGCTGGCCGCCGCGGGCGTGCCCACCGAAGTGCGGGTGTGGCCGGGCCAGATCCACGACTTCCAGATGGCCGCTCCGCTGATTCCGGAGGCGACGCGGTCGTTGCGTCAGATCGGTGAGTACATCCGCGAAGCCACCGGCTGACGCCGGCGCAACCGTTCGGTGACACGATGTAGGCATGCGAATCGCGCGCCACATCAGCGAGCTCATCGGCAACACACCGTTGGTCCGGTTGAACTCCGTCGTCCCCGAGGGTGCCGGCACGGTCGCCGCCAAGATCGAGTACCTCAGCCCCGGCGGAAGTTCCAAGGACCGCATCGCGGTCAAGATGATCGATGCCGCCGAAGCCAGCGGCCAGCTCAAGCCGGGTGGCGCCATCGTCGAGCCGACGTCCGGTAACACCGGTGTCGGGCTGGCTCTGGTGGCGCAGCAGCGTGGCTACCGGTGTGTGTTCGTCTGCCCGGACAAGGTGAGCGAGGACAAGCAGAACGTCCTGCGGGCCTACGGCGCCGATGTCGTCGTGTGCCCGACAGCGGTGCCGCCGGACCATCCCGACAGTTACTACAGCGTCTCCAATCGTCTCGTCGAGGAGATCGAGGGCGCGTGGAAACCGGACCAGTACTCCAACCCGAACGGACCGGCGAGCCACTACGAAACCACCGGGCCGGAGATCTGGTCAGATACCGAGGGCAAGGTCACCCACTTCGTCGCCGGCGTCGGCACCGGCGGAACGATCACCGGCGCCGGGCGCTACCTCAAGGAGGTGTCCGGCGGGAAGGTCAAGGTCATCGGTGCCGATCCGGAGGGCTCGGTGTACTCCGGCGGCACCGGCCGGCCGTATCTGGTCGAGGGCGTCGGCGAGGACTTCTGGCCCGCGGCCTACGACCCGTCGGTGGCCGACGAGATCATCGCCGTCTCCGACGCCGACTCGTTCGACATGACGCGTCGACTGGCCCGGGAAGAAGCCCTGCTGGTCGGCGGATCGTGCGGGATGGCCGTGGTGGCTGCGCTGAAGGTGGCCGAGGAGGCCGGCCCGGACGCACTCGTCGTGGTCCTGCTGCCGGACGGCGGCCGCGGCTACCTGTCCAAGATCTTCAACGACGCGTGGATGTCGTCCTACGGCTTCCTGCGAACGCCGCTGGACAACTCGCTCCCCGAACCGAACGTCGGCGACGTCCTGCGCGGCAAGTCCGGCGCGCTGCCCGACCTGGTGCACACCCACCCGTCGGAGACCGTTCGCGACGCGATCGGCATCCTGCGTGAATACGGGGTGTCGCAGATGCCCGTCGTCGGGGCCGAACCTCCGGTGATGGCCGGCGAGGTCGCCGGAAGCGTCTCCGAACGGGAACTGCTCTCCGCCGTCTTCGAAGGCCGCGCGAAACTCGCCGACGCGGTCTCGCTGCACATGAGCCCTCCGCTGCCACTCATCGGCGCCGGTGAATTGGTGAGCGCCGCGGCGAAGGCCCTGCGCGACTGGGACGCGGTGATGGTCGTCGAGGAGGGCAAGCCCGTGGGTGTGATCACCCGCCACGACATGCTCGGATTCCTCTCCGAGGCGCACCGCCGGCGCTGATTCCTTGGCCGGTGACCCGTCAAACGGCCGTCCCAACGGGATTGTTCTCGGGTAGGGTAATGCCGCTTTGCCTCAGCGAACACCTATGCAGTGGAAGGCATCATGACCGAACAACCGCCAGGCCCGCCGCCGGAGAACTACCCGCAACCGCCCCCCGGCGCCTCCCCACCCCCACCGCCGCCGCAGGGCGGTTACCCACCGGCCCCGGGCCACGCATACGGCACTCTGCCGCAGGACGCCTACACCTCGTGGTTCACCCGGGTGGTGGCGTGGGTCATCGATTACCTCCCTTACCTGGTGGTCGTCGGCATCGGCTACGGCATCGAGGCCGCAACCCAGTCGATCGGCGTGCGTGACCGACTCCTCCGAGTACAACCACGCGACGTCTACTGCCACCGGGAGCAATTCGCCTCTGGGGTGGTCGCGTTCGGCATCTGCCTGCTCATCGGCCTGGCCTATCTGTTGTGGAACTACGGATACCGGCAGGGCACCACCGGCTCGAGCATTGGCAAGTCGATCATGAAGTTCAAGGTGGTCAGCGAAAAGACCGGCCAGCCAATCGGTTTCGGCTTGTCGATCGTGCGTCAGCTGGCCCACTTCGTGGACGCCGTCATCTGCTACATCGGCTACCTGTTCCCGCTGTGGGACAGCAAGCGTCAAACCCTGGCCGACAAGATCATGACGACGGTCTGTCTGCCGCTCTGAGCCTGGCCGCACGTCAATCCTGTACAAGAGGAGTCTGATGACCAGCCACACACGCACCCCGGCATTTCCCTCCGCCGCCGACATCCCGCCTCCGCCCGGCGGCGGTCCCGATCCCGCCGCCGGGAATTACCCCTCGGCGAGTGGCCACCCGCCCCCGCCGCCACCCGGCAACTATCCACCCCCGCCGCCCGGGAACTACCCGCCGCCGGCGCCCGGGGCCGGTGCCGTCGGCGCACTGCCGCAAAGTGCCTACACACCGTGGCTCAGGCGGGTCGGCGCGTGGGTCATCGACAGCATCCCGATCCTGGTCCTGTCCGGTATCGGGCAGGGCATCATGTTGGCCTCCGGCGAGAACAACTGCACCACCGAAGGCCCTGACGGCGGCTATGGCGTGTACTGCACCTCGCAGCCCTCGGCGTTGGGAGTGATCCTGCAGTTCGTGTTCGCGGTCGGCGCTCTGGCGTTCGCGCTGTGGAACTACGGCTACCGGCAGGGCACGACGGGCTCGAGCATCGGCAAGTCGGTCCTGAAGTTCAAGGTGGTCAGCGAGAGCACCGGCCAGCCGATCGGGTTCGGGCTGTCGATCGTGCGGCAACTTGCCCACATCGTGGACGCGATCATCTGCTACATCGGCTACCTGTTCCCGTTGTGGGACAGCAAGCGACAGACGCTGGCCGACAAGATCATGACGACGGTCTGCCTGCCGACCGCCTAGTTCTGCCGGCCGAACCGGCACCGTTAGGCTCGGATGCGATGAGTGAGAAGCGCAGCACGGAGGGCAGGAGCGAAGCGACCCGGGAAATGGTGGCGGCCGACTCCCACCGGACCCAGGGATTCGCGACCAAGGCGATCCACGCGGGTTTTCGCCCCGACCCGGCGACCGGCGCCGTAAACGCGCCGATCTATGCCAGCAGCACGTTCGCGCAGGACGGGGTCGGCGGCCTGCGCGGGGGCTTCGAGTACGCGCGCACCGGAAATCCGACGCGGTCGGCCCTGGAAACGGTGCTGGCCGCAGTCGAGGGCGGCACCTATGGTCGGGCGTTCAGCTCCGGAATGGCCGCCACGGACTGCGCGTTGCGGGCGCTGCTGCGTCCCGGTGACCACATCGTCATCCCCGACGACGCCTACGGCGGCACGTTCCGTCTCATCGACAAGGTCTTCCGGGAGTGGGGTGTGCACCACACTCCGGTGCCGCTGTCCGACCTCGACGCCGTCCGGGTAGCCGTCACCAGCCGGACCCGGCTGATCTGGGTCGAAACACCCACCAACCCGCTGCTGTCGATCGCGGACATCCCGGCGATCGTCCAACTCGCCGGCACGTCCGGGGTGAAGGTTTTGGTGGACAACACCTTCGCCTCGCCGGCACTGCAGCAGCCGCTCACTCTCGGCGCCGACATCGTGCTGCACTCGACGACGAAGTACATCGGCGGACACTCCGACGTGGTGGGGGGCGCGCTGGTGACCGACAACGAGGAGCTCGACGCCAAGTTCGGCTTTCTGCAGAACGGGGCCGGCGCGGTTCCCGGCCCGTTCGACGCCTACCTGACGATGCGCGGTCTGAAGACCTTGGAACTGCGGATGCAGCGGCACTCCGAGAACGCCGCCAAGGTCGCCGAATTCCTCGCCGATCACCCCGCGGTGAGCCAGGTGCTGTATCCGGGACTGCCGGACCACCCGGGCCACGAGGTCGCCGCGCGGCAGATGCGCGGGTTCGGCGGCATGGTCTCGGTGCGGATGCGTGGAGGCGCTCGGGCAGCGCACGACTTGTGTTCGCGCACCGCGGTTTTCATCCTTGCGGAGTCGCTGGGCGGAGTGGAGTCGCTGATCGAGCATCCAGGAGCGATGACGCACGCCTCGACGGCCGGCTCGCAATTGGAGGTGCCCGGCGACCTGGTCCGGTTGTCGGTCGGCATCGAGGACGCGACCGACCTGCTCGGTGACCTGGAGCAGGCGCTAGCCTAGCGCGGCCCGAACGGCGGCGGTGGTCACCGCCAGGTTGACCTCGGCCAGTTTGGCATCGTCAACCCAAGTGCCACTTGCTATTTCGCTGGCGCGGTTGTGAACCCACTGCCAACCGCGCTCGTTCAGGCTGAGCAGTGCGCCAAGGCCGTCGACAGCCGAGAGCAGGGAGACGACCGAGGCCGTCGACGGCCCGGGGCGGTGCTGGTCGAACAGCGCCGCCATCAGGTCCGTGCGGACCCGATCGGCCCGGGCGCGATCGTTGATCGGCCAGGCGTACTCCTCTGCGCCGACGGATCCGGCCGGCGCGCAGCTCCAGCTGGTGCAGCTGTCCGGTGCGCAGCATCTGGTCCAGCACAACGTCCTCGGTGTGCTTGCTCAAACTGCGGATCGCTGCGGCCGCAGTGATGGGCCCCCGCTGCAGCAGGCCCAGGGCGGGCCGCAGCACCGGATCGAGCGGGACGGGACCCGCAAGTGCGACGAGCCGGCCCGGCGGCACCGGTTCTCCCGCCACGGCGGGCCGGACGCGGCATTCGTAGGCCAGATCGAGCAGGACCGCGGCGGCCAGCAGCCGTCTCACCCTGGCGCGCTGGAGTCCCGGCTGCGCCGACGCATTGTCGAGCAGCAGCAGAAGCAGGTCTTCGGCGATCCGCGCCACGAGCGGGAACTGTAATGCCGACTCCGGCGGCGCCGGTCAGGAGTGGTAGGGCTTGGCGCTGACGAGCGTGACCTTCACGATGCTCCCGTTGGGGATGGTGTAGGTCCGGGTCTCGCCTTCCTTGGCATTAAGCAGCGCGGCACCCAACGGCGAGTTCGGGGAGTACACCTCGAGCTTGTCGTTGTTGACGCTTTCCTGGCGGGTGGCGATCAGGAAGGTCTCGGTATCGGACTCGTTGCCGTCGTAGTAGACCTTGACGACCGAGCCGGGCAGCGCCACACCGGACTGCTTGGGGGCCTCGCCGACCTTCGCGGTATTGAGTAGTTCCTGCAGCTGGCGGATGCGTGCCTCCTGCTGGCCCTGCTCCTCGCGCGCAGCGTGGTAGCCACCGTTCTCGCGCAGATCGCCTTCCTCGCGGCGATCGTTGATCTCGGCGGCGATGACCGGACGATTGGCGATCAACTGGTCGAGCTCGGCTTTCAGCTTGTCGTGGGACTCCTGCGTCAGCCAGGTCACCTGGGTATCGGTCATCTCGTCGCGCTCCTCATTCGTTGGTTCCGCGATATTCGCGTTGCAGTCTTGTGTGGCTGCCGGGAACGCGCGGACAATGCCCGTGTATTGCCACCTCAGAGCCGCGTGTAAACGCGCTAAAGACGCAATAAACGGCTCCCAGCAGGAACCGTGTAGAAGAAAGTCTACCACCGCGATGTCGGCGGATTTTTACGAATTCGCAGTTCGCTGTTTGCTCACGAGACGCCCGAGAGCACGGCTCTCAGGGCCCGATCAGATAATCCGGGACGTTGATCCCGCACCCGTAGATGTCGCCGACGAACGGCCGCTTGTAGGACTTGACGGTGGTCGTGACCTGCACCGTTTTCGCCATCCGACGGCGGAATCGAGGATTTCCCGCCGACCGGTCTCGGCACCGTCTCTGGACCGGGCCCGCACGATGCACGACGCGGGCCGGGCGGGATCCTTGCGGGTCACGCTGATCGTGACCGACACCGTGTGGTCGTCGAGGACCTGGTAGGCGCCGATGCTGCCTTCGACGTCGTTGCCCTCGAAGCGCTGATAGCCGAGCACCGCGACGACGACTCCGGCGGCCAGCACCAGCACACCCAGCGCGATCGCGATCCGTCGCCGGGTTGCCGCGGGCGTGCGATGGCCGTACCGGGACTCCGGTGGCAGCTTGGGTGACTCGGTCATGGGTGTCGTGCGTCTCTCATAGCAGGCTGCGTTGCGGGTACCCACTGTCCGGATGGGACCATTAGGACAGGAACTATAGGGCGTGCTGCAACTGTTTCAGCAGTACGTAAGCCAACAGCTGACGACCAACAAGTAGAGGGAGACGTGACGGAACTGCGGTTGATGGCCGTGCACGCCCATCCGGACGACGAGTCCAGCAAGGGAGCGGCCACGCTGGCTCGCTACTCCGCCGAGGGCCATCGGGTGCTGGTGGTCACGCTGACCGGCGGCGAGCGCGGCGACATCCTCAACCCGGCGATGGACCTGCCGGAGGTGCGTGGCCGGATTGCGGACATTCGCCGTGACGAGATGGCGAAGGCGGCGGAGATTCTCGGCGTCGAACACCGCTGGCTCGGGTTCGAGGACTCCGGTCTGCCCGAGGGCGACCCGCTGCCGCCGCTGCCGGACGGCTGCTTCGCCCTGGTGCCGCTCGAGGAGCCGGTCGCCGAACTGGTCAAGCTCATCCGAGACTTCCGTCCGCACGTCATGACCACCTACGACGAGAACGGCGGGTACCCGCACCCGGACCACATCCGGTGTCACCAGGTGTCGGTGGCGGCCTACGAAGCTGCGGCCGACCATCGGCTGTATCCCGACGCGGGGCAGCCGTGGTCGGTCAGCAAGCTGTACTACAACCACGGGTTCCTTCGGGAGCGCATGCAGATGTTGCAGGACGAGTTCGCCAAGAACGGGCAGGAGGGCCCGTTCGCCCGCTGGCTCGAGCACTGGGATCCCGAACTCGACGCATACGCGGGGCGGGTGACCACCCGGGTGCCCTGCGCCGACTACTTCACCCAGCGCGACGAGGCGCTGAAGGCCCACGCCACCCAGATCGACCCCGCCGGATTCTTCTTCGCCACCCCCATAGAGTGGCAACAGCGGTTGTGGCCGACCGAGGAGTTCGAGTTGGCGCGCTCCCGAGTTCCCGCTCAATTGCCTGAAGACGACCTGTTCGCCGGAATCGAGATCTTCGAATGACGTACCTGTTGGCGGCCGCGGTGTCGGTTCTCGCCGAACCGCCCAAGAACACCGGACCCGACTTCGGCAAGGCCAGCCCGGTGGGCCTGCTGGTGGTCGTCTTGCTGCTGATCGGCACCTTCGCTCTGGTGTGGTCGATGAATCGGCACCTCAAGCGGCTGCCCAAGACATTCGACGGCGACGGGCCAGCCCAGTCAGACCAGCCCGACCAGGCCGGAACCGAACCGAGCGGGGACGCCGACGGCACCGAGAAGTCCGCGCATGAGCCGGGCGGCTAACACCCTCGCCGGTGCGACCAGTCCGTATCTGCGTCAGCACGCCGACAATCCGGTGCACTGGCAGCAGTGGGGCGCCGAAGCGCTGGCCGAGGCGGCCCACCGGGACGTGCCGATCCTGCTGTCGATCGGCTACGCCGCCTGCCACTGGTGTCACGTGATGGCGCACGAGTCGTTCGAAGACGACGACATCGCTGCGGCCATGAATGCCGATTTCGTCTGCATCAAGGTCGACCGCGAGGAGCGCCCAGACCTCGACGCGGTGTACATGAACGCCACGGTCGCGCTGACCGGGCAGGGCGGCTGGCCGATGACCTGCTTCCTCACCCCGGACGGGCGGCCGTTCTTCTGCGGCACCTACTACCCGAAGGCGCAGTTCCTGCAGTTGCTCGCCGCCGTGACGGAAACCTGGCGCACCCAGCGTGAGGAGGTCGAGAAGGCCTCCGACCAGGTCGCAGGGGAGCTACAGAGGATGGCTGCCGGGCTGCCCGGCGGCGGCCCGGACATCGATCCCGCCCTGTGCGACCAGGCCGTCGCGGCAATTCTGGCCGACGAGGACGCCGAGCGCGGCGGCTTCGGCCGCGCACCCAAGTTCCCGCCCTCGGCGCTGCTCGAGGCGCTGTTGCGCACCCATGAGCGCACCCGATCGCCGGTCCCACTCGGCGCGGTGGCGCGCACCTGCACAGCGATGGCCCGCGGCGGGCTCTACGACCAGCTCGCCGGCGGCTTCGCCCGCTACAGCGTCGACGCCGAGTGGGTGGTGCCGCACTTCGAGAAGATGCTGTACGACAACGCGCTGCTGCTGCGGGCCTACGCGCACTGGGCGCGCCGCACCGGTGATCCGCTGGCACGCCGCGTCGCCGCCGACACCGCGGCGTTCATCATCAACGACCTCGGCGACGGCGCGATGTTCACGTCGTCGCTCGACGCCGACGCGGCCGGTGTCGAGGGCTCCACCTACGTGTGGACTCCCGAGCAGCTGCGCTCGGTACTCGGAGACGGCGACGGGCGTTGGGCAGCAGGGCTTTTCGAGGTCACCGAGAGAGGCACGTTCGAGGCCGGGGCATCGGTGCTGCAGCTTCCCGCGGACCCCGATGACGCCGAGCGTTTCGAGCGGGTCCGCGGCGCGCTGTTGGCGCACCGGTCGACCCGGGTGCAGCCGGCGCGCGACGACAAGGTCGTCACCGCCTGGAACGGGATGGCCATCACCGCACTGGCCGAAGCCAGCGTGGCCCTCGGCGATCCCGCGCTGTTGGACGCCGCGGTGTGGTGTGCGACCGGAGTGGTCGATCGCCACATCGTCGGCGGGCGGTTGCGCCGGGCCAGTCTGGGCGGGGTGGTCGGCGACAGTGCGGCGATCCTGGAGGACCACGCCGCGCTGGCGACCGCTGTGTTCACGCTCTTCCAGGTGACCGGGGACTCGGCGTGGCTGTACACCGGGTCGGAACTGATCGGTATGGCGCTCGCCCATTTCGCCGACCCGGACCGGCCGGGGCGATGGTTCGACAATGCCGACGACGCCGAGCAGCTGATGGTCCGGCCCGCCGATCCGCTCGACGGGGCGACCCCGTCGGGGGCGTCGTTGATCGCCGAGGCGCTGCTGACCGCGGCGCACCTGGTCGACGGAGAGTGGGCCGAGCGCTACGGCCAGGCGGCAGCCGAGACCCTGCTGGCGCACTCGCCGCTGCTGGCGCGCGCTCCCCGATCGGCCGGGCACTGGCTGGCGGTGGCCGAGGCCGCAGTGCGAGGTCCACTGCAGGTCGCGGTCGCCTGCGATGATCCGGGCTCGCCGTTGCTGGCCTCCGCGCGGCGGATGGCCCCCGGTGGCGCCATCGTGGTCGGCGGCCCGGTGGACACGTCGCCGCTGCTGGCCGGGCGCGACCGGGTGCGCGGTGCAGACGCGGCCTATGTGTGCCGCGGCCGGGTGTGCGACCTTCCGGTCACGGACGCCGGAGAACTCTCGGCTGCCCTGGGTGTGCCCGTGTAGCGTTCGGCGCATGCCGAGCGCGGAGCAGATCACCCAGACCGTCCACCAGTATCTCGAGTTCGTCGGCAAGGGCCTGGTCGATGACATCGCCACCCTCTACGCCGTCGACGCGACGGTCGAGGACCCGGTCGGGGGAGAGGTGCACGTCGGCCGCCAGGCCATCCGCAGCTTCTACACCGCCGTCGAAAACGCCACCAGCCAAGCCGATGTCGAGACGCTGCGCGTGCTCGGCAACGAGGCGGCCTTCTACTGGACCCTGGCGATCCACGGCATGAAGATCAGCATCATCAGCGTGATGACGTTCGACGCGGACGCGAAGATCGCGTCGATGAAGGCCTACTGGGGCCCGGACAACATCACGACCTAGCCCGCCGAGCTAGAACGAGAAGACGGCGAACCACATGGCGATGTAGTGGCAGATCGCGGCCACCGCCGTGCAGGCGTGGAAGAACTCGTGATGGCCGAACGTCGTCGGCCAGGGGTTCGGCCACTTCAGGGCGTACAGCACTCCGCCGATGCTGTACAGGGCGCCACCGACGATCAGCAGCACCATGGCCGCGACGCCCGCGCCGTGCATGATCGGCACGATGAAGAACACCGCGACCCAGCCCAGCAGCAGGTAGAGCGGGACGCCCACCCACCGCGGTGCTGACGGCCAGCACATCTTGAGCAGCACACCAGCCGCCGCGCCGCCCCAGACGATCCAGAACAGGACCAGGCCGCTGTGCTCCGGCAGCGCCAGCAGGGCGAACGGCGTGTAGCTGCCCGCGATGAACACGAAGATCATCGAGTGATCCAGTCGCTTCATCCACTTGCGGGCTGTCGGCGATGTCCAGTTCACCCGGTGGTAGGTGCCGCTGACGGCGAACATGGCCACGATCGTGAAGGTGTAGAGCAGGGTGGCGAGGCCGGCGCGGGTCGACTCCAGCGACCACGACACCGATACCAGCGCCGCGCCCGCGATGGCGGCCACGACGGCGGAGTAGACGTGAATCCAGCCGCGGGCGCGGGGCTTTCCGAGGAACTGGGCGACGCCGTCGACGACGGCCTCGGGGAAGTCCTCGGCGTCCGCCACTGGTGCGTCGGTACCGGGGGACTGCGACCGGCTGGGATCCTCGGTGTTGATTCCTGCGGTCATGTCACCTCACATTGCGCGCACGGGGGCATGATTCCCAGCCGCCAGACTAGTCTGGATTTTCGTGGAGCTCATCCCGCCTCGCCTCAAGGAGCCGGCCTACCGGCTCTACGAGATGCGGTTGCGCCAGGAGTTGGCGCGCTCCAAACCCCAGCTGCCCCGCCACATCGCCGTTCTGTGCGACGGTAACCGCCGGTGGGCCCGTGACGCCGGTCACGACGACGTCAGCTACGGCTACCGGGTCGGGGCGGACAAGATCGCCGAGATGCTGCGCTGGTGCAACGAGGCGGGGATCGAGATGGCCACCGTCTATCTGCTGTCGACGGAGAATCTGCAGCGCGACCCCGGCGAGCTCGCCTCCCTGATCGCGATCATCACCGACGTCGTCGAGGAGATCTGCGCGCCGGCCAACCGCTGGACCGTGCGGACGGTGGGTGATCTGGAACTGCTGGGCGAGGAGCAGGCCCGGCGGCTGCGTGACGCCGTCGAGGGCACCGCACTGACGGCGCCCGCCGGCGCGTTCCACGTCAACGTCGCCGTCGGGTACGGCGGCCGCCAGGAGATCGTCGACGCCGTACGCGGGCTGCTGGGCAAGAAGCTCGCCGACGGCGCCACCGCCGAACAGCTCATCGAGGCCGTCACCATCGACGGCATCTCGGAGAACCTCTACACCTCAGGCCAGCCCGACCCCGACCTCGTCATCCGGACCTCCGGTGAGCAGCGGCTCAGCGGCTTCCTGCTGTGGCAGAGCGCCTATTCGGAGATGTGGTTCACCGAGGCGCACTGGCCGGCCTTCCGTCGCGTCGACTTCCTGCGGGCGCTGCGCGACTACAGCCGGCGCCATCGGCGGTTCGGCCACTAGGGCACGTGCGACACTGAAACCATGGCTGCGCTGTCGGCGGTGGTCTTCACGCTGAGTTGGTGGCTGGGCCTGTACCTGCTGGCGCGTGATCCGCGAAAACCGGTGCTGGCACTGGCCGCAATCGGGCTGTGCGGGTTCGCGGCCGTGGTGGCGCTCGACGCGGTGCGGCTGGTCAGCGTCGCGCACGCCGGGCTGCTGAGTCAGGTGGAGATCTATCTCGTCGCGGTGCCGGGGGTGGCGTGGTTCGCCGTGGTGCTCGAGTTGGCGCGGCCGTGTGACTGTGCCCGGGGCCGGGCCCGCGAGTGGACGTTGGTCGGCGTCGTCGCGGCGCTGACGCTGGCCGGCGCCGCGCTGGCCGGCAGCGTGGATGGGCCGCTGCGCGCCGGACATTGGGTGATGTTCGCGGTGATCTCGGCCTCGACCCTGGGTGCGACGGCCGCCGCGGTACGCCGGCGTTCGCAGCCGGTGTCGGTGGTCGGTGTCGTGGTGGTCGCGACGTTGTTCTTCGCGCTGGGGAACGCCATCCTGATCATCCCGCTCGGGCTGGTGCCGAGCTGGCTTGCCTTGGCGTCGACGGGGGTCGACGTCCTCCTGCTGGGTGTCGCGGTGGCGCTGTGGGACGCCTTCGACGAGGGTCAGGCACTGCGGGCGGACATGCTGCGCTCGTTCGCCGGCACCGTCGTGGTGGCGGTGCTCTTCGGTGGCCAGGCGCTGATCGGCATGGCGGTCACCGGTGGCGACGGCCCGGGCCGTACCGCGCTGACCCTGCTGCTGTTCACCAGCCTGGCGATCGCGATCGCCATCAATGTGCTGGCCGACCCGCTGGCCGGGGTGTTGGACCGGGTCGCCTTCTCCCGGTCACCGGCCCTGCGCGCCGACCGCGCGGCGCTGCGCAGCACCGAAGCCGCGCTCCCGCTGCGCTCGCCGGGGCCGCTGGACCATCTCGACGACGACACCTTCGCCCGGCTGACCCGTCGCGCCCTGGGGCACTACGGCGACCTGTCGAAGCTCGTCGCCAGCCCGCTGACCCGGTTGCCGGTGATCGACGAGCGGCTGGCCGCCCGCGGCGCGTCCGATCAGCCGCTGGAACGGGCCAACGAACTCAGGGCGCTGCTGGCCGATCACATCGGCCGGCTCAAGCCGCGCGATGGCGGCGAATTCGGCACCACCGAGCAGTGGCGCTACTACAACTCGCTGTACTTCCCCTACGTCGTCGGCGTGCGCGCGTACGCGCAGAACGCCACCGCCGCCGGCCTTGATCCGGTGGCCCGGCAGGCGTGGCAGTGGTTCGTCACCGAGGTGCCGCAGCGCTCGCTGCACAACTGGCAGAACGCCGCGGCGCGGTTGATCGCGGTCGATTTGCGTTCGCAATCGGCGGTAGCGCGGGCCTGACCCCGGTCTGATTGGTCAACTTCTCCTCGGGCTCGTTCCTCGCCCGCATCGTCGCTGACCTGCCGTTGGCAGTGATTGGCAGCGCCCGGCGTCGATCTGGCAGTGGCTTCTCGGCAGTGTCGATGGTGTCCGACAACGCAGCTCACCGAGGAGCCGACGAGATGACCGCCATCGTGAACCGACCACTGTCCGATTCCACCGACTCACTGTTGCGCTTCGCAATGCGCCTCGACGCCGTGCTCACCGGTGCGCTGGGGCTCGGCGTCGCCGTGGCCGCAGATCCCTTCGCCGCACTGACCGGGCTGACGCCGGCCCAGGGGTACGTCATCGGTGCGGCCTTCGTGCTGTACGGGCTGGCCGTCTACTCGCTGGCCGCGATGCCCCGGATCCGCCGCGTCGGCACCGTACTCGCGGCGTTCAACGGCGTCGGCACGCTCGGCTTCGTGGGCATCGCCGCCACCGGCTTACTCGCGCTCACCTCTGGGGGAGCGGCCGTCGTACTGGGCTGCGGTGCGTACACCGCGGTCTTCGGTGTTCTTCAGTACCTCGGGGTGCGCCGGTTGGCGTGACCCCTTCCCGCGCTGGTGCGGGGCGACGCCGAAAGAGATTGCGGCGTACCGCCCCGCACCGGCCCTGACATCTGGCGAACAACCGACGAAAGGAATTCCCATGACTGCTCTGTCCACCTCCCGTACGACCTCCGATTCCCTGCTGCGCCTGGCCATGCGCGCCGATGCGGTGCTGTCCGGCCTGTCCGGCCTGGCGCTTCTCGTCGCGGCGGGGCCGTTGTCCGGGCTGACCGGCTACTCGACGTCCGTGGAGTACGGCGTCGGCGCGGCCTTCGTCGTCTTCGCGGTGGTGGTGTTCTGGGCCGCGGGCCAGGAGCGGGTGCGCCCGGCGGGCGCCGCCCTCGCGGTGGGCAACGTGCTGTTCACCGTCGCCGCGGTGATCGTGGTGCTGGCCCGGCCCGTGGACCTGACGACGGCCGGTGTGGTGATCACGCTGGCCACCGGTGTGTACACCCTGGTGATGGCCGACCTGCAGTATCTCGGGGTGCGCCGCATCAAGGAGTGACGCGGGGCGCTACAGCTTGCGCAGTCGCAGCCGGTTGATGGCGTGGTCGGCGTCCTTGCGCAGCACCAGGGTCGCGCGCGGCCGGGTCGGCAGGATGTTCTCGATCAGGTTGGGCCGGTTGATCGAGCGCCAGATGTCCTGCGCGGCCGCCTCCGCCTGCTGGTCGGTAAGGCCCGCATAGTGGTGGAAATGCGAAGCCGGGTCGGCGAACGCGCCGGCGCGCATCGCCAGGAACCGTTCGACGTACCAGTGCTCGATGTCCTCGATCCGGGCGTCGACGTACACCGAGAAGTCGAACAGGTCCGAGACCATCAGCGTGGGACCGGTCTGCAGGACGTTGAGGCCCTCGAGGATCAGGATGTCGGGGTGGGCGACGACGTGCTTCTCGCCCGGGACGATGTCGTAGATCAGATGCGAGTACACCGGGGCGCACACCTGATCGGCACCGGACTTCACCGTCGTGACGAACCGCATCAGGCGCGCGGCGGTCGTAGCTCTCCGGAAAACCCTTGCGGTGCATGAGGTTTCGGCGGGTCAGCTCGGCGTTCGGGTAGAGGAAGCCGTCGGTGGTGACCAGGTCGACGCGGGGGTGGTGCTCCCAGCGGGCCAGCAGCGCCTGCAGCACGCGGGCGGTGGTCGACTTGCCGACGGCGACGCTGCCCGCGACGCCGATGACGAACGGCACCGGCCGGTCCGGGTTCTGCTGCGGCTCGACCGAGGAACTCCGCGGTGGCGGCGAACAGCCCCTGGCGGGCGGCCACCTGCAGGTGGATCAACCGGGCCAGCGGCAGGTACACCTCTTCGACCTCGAGCAGGTCGATCTGCTCGCCGAGGCCGCGCAACCCGATCAGCTCCTCCTCGGTGAGCTTCAACGGCGTCGACATGCGCAGTGCGCGCCACTGAGTCCGGTCGAACTCCACGTAGGGGCTGGGTTCGCTCAGCCGCGCCATGCGCCCAGTGCTTGCAGTTGAGCTGTGGTCGCTCCATGGACGCCCGGCACCCTGATCCGCGACTACCTGATGCTCGGCTTGCGGTTCGACCGCATCGAGGAGGGCTACGTCGACGCCTTCACCGGAGACCCGGCAGCTGCGCCGCCTGGTGGCCGACGAGCCGCACCCCGAACCGGCCGATCTGGTCGCGCCAGGCCAGCGGCTGCTCGCCGATCTGCCGCTGGTACCCCGCGCCGACGGCTTCACCGACCAGCGCGCCGACTTCATCGGCGCGCACCTGCGGGCGCTGGCCTGCGCCGGGCGCAAGTTCGCCGGCGAGCCCGTCGGCTTCGTCGAGGAGGTGCGCGACTACTTCGACGTGCAGATCAGCCGCGGCGACCCAGAGCGTTACCGCGCCGCACACGCCCGCCTCGACGAGGTGCTCGGCGGCAGCGGCCCGCTGGCCGAGCGGATGGAAGCCCACCGCAGCGCCGAGGAGATCCCGCCGGACCGGCTCGAGGAATGCATCCACGCGTTCTCCAGCGCCCTGCGCGACACGAGTGCGCGCCGACTACCCGCTGCCGGACGCCGAGACGGTCGTCTACGAGGTGGTCACCGACAAGCCGTGGTCGGGCTTCAACTACTACGAGGGCGACTACCGCTCCCGGGTCGCCGTCAACGCCGACCTCAAGCAGCAGATGGCCAACCTGCCGCGCCTGGTCGCCCACGAGTCCTATCCGGGCCATCACACCGAGCACTGCCGCAAGGAGGCCGGCCTGGTCGCGGGTCTGGGGCAGGCCGAGCAGACGATCTTCCTGGTCAACACCCCGCAGTGCCTGATGGCCGAGGGCCTGGCGGATCTGGCACTGCACGCCGCGGTGGGCCCGGGCTGGGGACGGCTGGGCCGCCGAGATCTACGCCGACCTGGGCCTGCGTTTCGACGGGGAACGGGCCGAGGCGCTGTCGGAGGCATCCGCCGCGCTGGCCGACGTCCGCCAGGACGCGGCGCTGATGTTGCACGACGAGCACCGCGACGTCGACGACGTGGTGGCGTTCCTGCAGCGCTGGCTGCTGGTCGACGACGACCCGCGCCCGCCAGATGCTGCGCTTTCTGTCCTCGCCGCTGTGGCGGGCCTACACCAGCACCTATGTCGAGGGATACCGGCTGCTGCGGGGCTGGCTGGACGACCGGCCGGCGGGGGTGGGGCTGACCGAGCGGTTCGGCCGGCTGCTCGACGAACCGCTGATCCCGTCGGCGCTGCGCGTCGACGCGGGCTGACAGGCGCCGTCGCGGCGGGGGATTAGGCTTGGGCCATGACTACCGAGTCGATCGTGACCGCCCCCGGCGCCGACTACGCCGCCACCGCCAGCGAGGCCTACCGGGCGGCACTGCAGGTCATCGAGTCCGTCGAACCGCGCATCGCCGCCGCGACGCGCAAAGAGCTTGCCGACCAACGGGATTCGCTCAAGCTGATCGCCAGCGAGAACTACGCATCCCCGGCGGTGCTGCTGACCATGGGCACCTGGCTCTCGGACAAGTACGCCGAAGGCACCGTCGGCCACCGGTTCTATGCCGGCTGCCAGAACGTCGACGACGTCGAGAGCATCGCCGCCGAGCACGCCCGCGAACTGTTCGGCGCCCCGTACGCCTACGTCCAGCCGCACTCCGGGATCGACGCCAACCTGGTGGCGTTCTGGGCGATCCTGGCCACCCGGGTCGAGGCTCCCGCGCTGGGCGACTCCGGTGTGAAGAACGTCAACGACCTGTCCGAGTCGGAGTGGGAGCGGCTGCGCGCGCAAGCTCGGCAGCCAACGCCTGATGGGGATGTCGCTGGACGCCGGCGGGCACCTCACCCACGGCTTCCGGCCCAACATCTCCGGCAAGATGTTCCACCAGCGCAGCTACGGCACCGACCCGGCAGACCGGGCTGACTCGACTACGACGCCGTCGCCGCCGCCGCCCGCGAGTTCAAGCCGCTGATCCTGGTCGCCGGCTATTCGGCCTACCCGCGGCGGGTGAACTTCGCCAAGATGCGCGAGATCGCCGACGAGGTGGGCGCCACCCTGATGGTCGACATGGCCCACTTCGCCGGGCTGGTGGCCGGCAAGGTGTTCACCGGCGACGAGGACCCGGTGCCGCACGCGCACGTCGTCACCACCACCACGCACAAGTCGCTGCGCGGGCCGCGCGGCGGCCTGGTGCTGGCCACCGCCGAGTACTCCGACGCCGTCGACAAGGGCTGCCCGATGGTGCTCGGCGGCCCGTTGTCGCACGTGATGGCGGCCAAGGCCGTCGCGTTCGCCGAGGCCCGCCAGCCGTCGTTCCAGGCCTACGCCCAGCGGGTGGCCGACAACGCCAAGGCGTTCGCCGACGGATTGCTCAAGCGCGGCGCCCGGCTGGTCACCGGCGGCACCGACAACCACATCGTCCTGCTCGACGTGCAGTCCTTCGGGATCACCGGGCGCCAGGCCGAGTCGGCGCTGCTGGACTCCGGCGTCGTCACCAACCGCAACTCCATCCCGGCCGACCCCAACGGCGCGTGGTACACCAGCGGAATCCGGTTCGGCACCCCGGCGCTGACCACCCGCGGCTTCGGACCGGCCGAGTTCGACCGGGTCGCCGAGCTGGTCGTCGAGGTGCTGTCCAACACCGAGTCGCAGGGCACGCTCGAAAGCCAAGTACACGCTGGCAGACAGCACGGCCGACTGGGTGCACGCCGCCGCCGCGGAGTTGCTGGCGGCCAATCCGCTCTATCCCGGACTGACGCTCTAGCAGACCCGAAACGCCGGGGTTGCCGATTTTTTGACAGCCGTGTCAGTCGAGTTACAGTTACCGCATGGCACAGAAACCTGTCCCCAACGCGCTGACTCTCGAGCTGGAGCCGGTTGTCGCCGACAATCTGGCCCGCTACCTGGACACCGCCAACGAGTGGTACGCCCATGACTTCGTCCCGTTCGACCAGGGTGAGAACTTCGCCTTCCTGGGCGGGAAGGATTGGGACGCCTCGCAGGTGACCCTGCCCTCCGACGTCGTCGACGCCCTCGAGATCCTGCTGGTCACCAAGGACAACCTGGCCGGGTATCACCGCGAGCTGGTCGAGCACTTCATCCTCGAGAACAAGTGGGGCCGCTGGCTGGGCCGGTGGACCGCCGAGGAGAACCTGCACGCCATCGCGATCCGCGAGTACCTCGTGGTCACCCGCAACTTCGACCCGACGGCCAACGAGGAGGTCCGCGTCGCGCACGTGATGCGGGGTTACCGGGCCGACGAGCTTCACCCAGATCGAGACGCTGGTCTTCATGGCGCTCTACGAGCGCGCCCACGCCGTGTATCTGCGCAACCTCGAGGCCAAGGTCACCGAGCCGGTGCTCAAGGGCCTCGTCGGGCGCATCGCCGCCGACGAGGAGCGCCACGAGGAGTTCTTCCACAACCTGGTGGCCCACTGCGTCGAGACCCACCGCGAGTCCACCATCGCCGCGATCGCGCGCCGCGGCAGCAGCCTCGGCCTGGTCGGCGGCGACATCATCGAGTATCAGGGCAAGCTGCAGGCCGTCGCCGACGCCGGGATCTTCGACCTCGACGCGTCGCGCACGGTGGTCTCCGACCGGATCAAGGCCTGGGGACTGGACGACGTCGCGGTACTCAAAAGGTTCGTCTGCGAGTAACGCACGTGGCGCGGCGCGCCTGATCGGCACCGGTACTGCGACGGGAGTAGCGTCGCTTTCGATGGCTAGCGACATGCTTTGTCGTCCGGGCGGCACCTTTCGTTTCGACTACGACGGGACCGGTCCCGGTCCTGGTGCCGCAGTGTCCGCCGAGAAGTTCGCGCGGGACCGCGCGGGCTCGAGGAGCGCCCAGTGATCGATTCGCAGTCGCCCGTTCGGACCTACGTGCTCGACACCTCAGTCCTGCTGTCCGATCCGTGGGCGTGCACCAGGTTCGCCGAGCACGAAGTGGTGGTGCCACTCGTGGTGATCAGCGAACTGGAAGCCAAACGCCACCATCACGAACTGGGCTGGTTCGCACGTCAGGCGCTGCGACTCTTCGACGACATGCGCATCGAGCACGGCCGGCTCGATCAGCCGATTCCCGTTGGGACACAGGGTGGAACGCTGCACGTCGAACTCAACCACAGCGACCCGACGGTGCTGCCGGCCGGCTTCCGCACCGACACCAACGACGCGCGGATCCTGACCTGCGCGGCCAACCTCGCCGCCGAGGGCAAGCGAGTCACCCTGGTCAGCAAGGACATTCCGCTGCGCGTGAAGGCCGGTGCCGTGGGCGTGCCCGCCGACGAGTACCACGCCCAGGACGTGATCACCTCGGGCTGGACCGGGATGTCGGAGCTCGACGTAGCCGCCGAGGAGGTCGACGCGCTGTTCGCCGAGGGCGAGATCGACCTCGAGGATGCGCGTAACATGCCCTGCCACACCGGAATCCGGCTGCTCGGCGGCAGTTCTCACGCACTGGGGCGGGTCAACGCCGACAAGAAGGTTCAGCTGGTCCGGGGCGACCGGGAGGTCTTCGGGCTGCGCGGCCGCTCCGCCGAGCAACGGGTCGCCCTCGACCTGCTGCTCGACGAGTCGGTGGGCATCGTCTCGCTCGGCGGCAAGGCCGGCACCGGCAAGTCGGCACTGGCGCTGTGCGCCGGCCTGGAAGCGGTCCTGGAACGGCGCACCCAACGCAAGGTCGTGGTCTTCCGGCCGCTCTACGCGGTCGGCGGCCAGGAGTTGGGCTACCTGCCGGGCAGCGAGAGCGACAAGATGGGGCCCTGGGCCCAGGCGGTGTTCGACACCCTCGAAGGTCTGGCCAGCCCGGCGGTGCTCGAGGAGGTGCTCTCCCGCGGCATGCTCGAGGTGCTGCCCCTGACCCACATCCGAGGACGCTCCCTTCATGACTCGTTCGTCATCGTCGACGAGGCGCAGTCGCTGGAGCGCAACGTGCTGCTGACGGTGCTGTCGCGACTCGGGGCGGGATCGCGGGTGGTGCTCACCCACGATGTGGCCCAGCGCGACAACCTGCGCGTCGGCCGCCACGACGGCGTCGCCGCGGTCATCGAGAAACTCAAGGGCCACCCGTTGTTCGCCCACATCACGCTGATGCGCAGCGAGCGTTCGCCGATCGCGGCACTGGTCACCGAGATGCTCGAGGAGATCAGCCCCAACGCGCTGCCGTAAGGGTTCTGTCAGGCGCCCCGGGTAAACTTCCGGCCGTGCCGCGCCGACCGATGCTCCTGCTGGCCGCCCTCGCGGTCACCGTCGCGGCCTGCAGCACCCCGGCCAAAGTCGCCAAAGCCGACGCCGTCGACTGCTCGGTGGATAAATGCGTCGCGTTCACCTTCGACGACGGCCCCACCCCGTACACCGACCGACTGCTCCGCGTGCTGGGCGATGCCGGGGCCAAGGCCACGTTCTTCATGATCGGCAACAAGGTCGCCGCCAACCCCGCCGGCGCCAAGCGGGTGGCCGACGCCGGCATGGAGATCGGCAATCACACCTGGGAGCACCCGAACATGACGGCGATCCCGGCCGAGGATGTGCCGGCCCAGTTCGCCAAGGCCAATGACGCCATCAACGCAGCCACCGGCCAGACGCCGAAGCTGTGGCGTCCCGCCGGCGGGCTGACCGACGACGCGGTCAACGTCGTCGCCGCCCGGTACGGCCTGGCCGCGATCCTCTGGGATGTCATCCCGTTCGACTGGATCAACGACTCGAACACCGCAGCCACCCGCTACATGTTGATGAGCCAGATCAAGCCCGGCTCGGTGGTGCTCTTCCACGACAGCTACTCGTCCACCGTCGATCTGGTGTCCCAGTTCATCCCGGTGCTCAAGGCCAATGGCTACCACCTGGTCACCGTCAGCCAGTTGCTGGGTCCGCGCGCCCCGGGCAGCGTCTACGGCGGGCGGGACAACGGCCCGCCGGTGAACCTGCTGCAGGACATCCCGGCCGCGGACATTCCGAGCCTGCCGGCCACGCCGTCGCCCGCGCCGATGCCGAACTTCCCGATCACCGACATCGCGGGGGCCAACTCGGGCGGCCCCAACAACGGCGCCTAGTCGCACGTGCACTCCGACACCGCGCTGGTTCTCACCCTGCTGGTGCTGGGTTACGCCGTCGTGTCGGCTCTGGTCAGCCGGTGGTACGTCGCGCCGGCATTGATCTTCATCGCCCTCGGCATGCTGCTCGGGCCGTCGGGGCTGCACCTCATCGACGCCAGCCCCGAGGCCGATAGCTTCACCGTGCTGGCGCAGCTGGCACTGACGGTCATCCTGTTCAACCAGGCAGCCCGGCTCGACGTGCTGCGGGTCATCCGCCGCGGCCACGTCACCTTCCGGCTGTTGTTCATCGGCATCCCGCTGACGCTGATCCTGGGGGCGGTGACTGCGACGCTGTTGTTGCCGGTGCTGCCGTGGTGGGAGGCGGTGTGCCTGGCCGCGATCGTCGCACCCACCGAGGTGGCGCTGATCGACGCGCTGCTGGAGGACGAACGGATTCCCGAGCGGGTCCGGCACACGCTGTCGGTGGAGAGCGGCTTCTACGACGGGTTCGCGCTGGCCGCTCTGCTCGCGGCGGTCGCGCTGGCCTCGGCCAGCAACGACGCGCACCCCGGGCGCTGGGCGTGGTTCGCGTTTCGCACCGAGGTGGTCTCGGTGGTGGCCGGCGCGGCCATCGGGGTGATCGGCGGATGGGCCATCGCGACATCGTGGAAGCGCGGCTGGATGAGTGACACCTGGGCGCAGCTGGCCACGGTGGCGGTGGCGCTGCTCTGCTTCGAGACGGGGGAGCAGTTGCACGGCAGCGGGTTCGTCGCCGCGTTCGCCGGCGGCCTAGTCTCCGCGATGGTGGCGCGCCGCTACGAGGAGCAGGTACCGACGCAGGTGTCCGACGCTGCGGGTCAGCTACTGGAACTGGTGGTGTTCGCAATGTTCGGGGCGTTCGCGGTGAGCGAGGGCTGGCACTACGCCAGCTGGCGGGTGGTGCTGTTCGCGGTGCTGGCCGTGTTCGCGGTGCGGATGGTCGCGGTCTTGATCGCGTTGATTCGCAGCGGCCTTCCGACGTACAGCCGGGTGTTCGTCGGCTGGTTCGGCCCGCGGGGCATCGGCACGGTGGTGCTCGGCCTGATCGTGCTCGAGCGCGGCCAGATCTCAGAGGCCGACTTGATTACACAGGTCGTGGTGGTCGCGGTGACGATCAGCCTGCTGATACACAGCCTGACCGCCCCGCTGGGCATCGGCCGGTTTGCGGCTAGTCGACCTGTTTGACCTTCGCCATCGCCAGCACGTCGAGGCGCTTGTCGAGCTCCTCCTCGGACAGCTTGTCGCCGATGAGTCCGCGGTCGATGACCGTCTGCCGGATGGTCTTCTTCTCCTTGAGCGCCTGCTTGGCGACCTTCGCGGCCTCCTCGTAGCCGATCGCCGAGTTCAGCGGCGTGACGATCGACGGGGAGGACTCGGCCAGCTCGCGCAGGTGCTCCTCGTTGGCGATGAGGCCGTCAATGCAGCGTTGGCGGCGAACAACTTCGAGACGTTGGCCAGCAGGGTGAACGACTCCAGAACGTTGCGCGCCATCATCGGGATGTACACGTTGAGCTCGAAGGCGCCGGACAGTCCGCCGACGGTGACGGCCGCGTCGTTGCCGATCACCTGGGCGGCCACCTGGGTGACGGCTTCGGGCATGACGGGGTTGACCTTGCCGGGCATGATCGAGCTGCCCGGCTGCAGGTCCGGCAGGTGCAGCTCGGCCAGCCCGGTCAGCGGGCCCGAGCCCATCCATCGGATGTCGTTGGCGATCTTGGTCAGCGACGCTGCGATGGTCTTCAGTGCGCCGGAGGCTTCGACCAGTCCGTCGCGGGCGGCCTGGGCCTCGAAAGAGTCCCTGGCCGTGCGCAATTCGGCCAGGCCGGTCTGCTCGACGAGTACCGCGACCACCTTGGCGCCGAAGCCGTCCGGGGCGTTGAGGCCTGTGCCCACCGCCGTGCCGCCGATCGCCAGTTCACCCAGGCGCGGCAGCGTGGCCTTGACCCGTTCGATGCCGGCCTCGACCTGGCGGGCGTAGCCGCCGAACTCCTGGCCGAGGGTGACCGGTACGGCGTCCATCAGGTGGGTGCGCCCGGACTTCACCACGGTGCGCCACTGGCGGGCCTTGTTCGCCAACGACTCGTGCAGCACCTCGAGGGCCGGAATCAGCTGGCGCACAGCTGCTTCGGTGGCGGCGATGTGGGTGGCGGTGGGGAAGGTGTCGTTGGAGGACTGCGACATGTTGACGTCGTCGTTCGGGTGCACGGTCACGCCGTTGCGGTCGCAGATCGATGCGATGACCTCGTTGGCGTTCATGTTGGAGCTGGTGCCCGAACCGGTCTGGAACACGTCGATCGGGAACTGGTCGTCGTGCAGGCCGTCGGCGATCTCACCGGCGGCGGCGATGATCGCGTCGGCCTTCTCCGGGGCGAGCTTGCCGAGGTCCTTGTTCACCTGTGCGCAGGCCGCTTTCAGCAGACCGAGGGCGCGGATCTGGGTGCGTTCGAGCCCACGGAAGGAGATCGGGAAGTTCTCGACGGCCCGTTGGGTCTGTGCTCGCCAGAGCGCCTTGGCCGGTACCCGGACCTCGCCCATGGTGTCGTGCTCGATGCGATAGTCGCCTTCGACCGCGCTGTCGGTCATGTAATGCCTTTCTTACGGGAGTGGGTAGGCCGCGGACTTGTCCCCGGTGAAGTCCACCGCGGAGTATTCGTTGAGCTTGGACAGCCGGTGATAGGCCTCGATCATCCGGACGGTGCCGGACTTCGAGCGCATGACGATCGACTGGGTGGTGCAGCCGCCGCCGAAGAAGCGGACACCCTTGAGCAGATCGCCGTCGGTGACGCCGGTGGCGGAGAAGAACACGTTCTCGCCGGACACCAGGTCCTCGGTGTGCAGCACGCGGTCCAGGTCGTGGCCGCGGTCGAGGGCCTTCTGCCGTTCGGCGTCGTCGGTGGGCGCCAACTGGGCCTGGATGGCTCCGCCCATGCAGCGGATCGCCGCGGCGGTGATGATGCCCTCGGGGGTGCCGCCGATGCCGACGAGCAGGTCGGTGCCCGACTCGGGCCGGCAGGCCGCGATGGCGCCCGCGACGTCGCCGTCGGAGATCAGCCGGATACGGGCGCCGGCCTCCCGGACGTCGGCCATCAGCTGGATGTGCCGGGGGCGGTCCAGGATGCACACGGTCAGGTCGGCTACGGAGGAATTCTTCGCGTTGGCCACCTTGCGGAGGTTCTCGCCGATCGGCGCGGTGATGTCGATGGCGTCGACGGCGTCGGGGCCGACGGCGATCTTGTTCATGTAGAACACCGCCGACGGGTCGAACATCGCGCCGCGCTCGGCGACCGCCAGCACCGAGATCGCGTTGGGCATGCCCTTGCTCATCAGGGTGGTGCCGTCGACCGGGTCGACGGCGAAATCGCAGTCCGGCCCGTCGCCGTTGCCGACCTCTTCACCGTTGTAGAGCATCGGGGCGTTGTCCTTCTCGCCCTCGCCGATGACGACGACGCCGCGCATCGACACCGAGTTCACCAATTGGCGCATTGCGTCGACGGCAGCACCGTCGCCACCCTCCTTGTCACCGCGGCCGACCCACCGGCCGGCGGCCATCGCGCCCGCTTCGGTGACTCTGACCAGTTCCATGGCGAGGTTGCGGTCGGGTGCTTCGCGACGACGGGCGGCAGGCATGGGTGAGATTGTCCCAGAAGCGGGTCTGCCGTCTAGACCTGGGATACTGCAGTCGTGACCACCCCGACGGAGCCGGACCCCGGCCTTCCTCCGAAGGCTGCCAAGCCGCGCCTGCTCCAGGACGGTCGCGACATGTTCTGGTCGCTGGTGCCGCTGGTGGTGGCCTGCGTCGTGCTGGCCGGCCTGGTGGGAATGTGCTCGTTCAGCCCCAACGGACCCGAGGACGGCAAGGTCCCGTCCTACGACGCGGCGGCGGCGCTGCAGGCCGATGCGGCCACGTTGGGTTTCCCGATCCGGGTTCCGAAGCCGCCCGCGGGGTGGCAGGCCAACTCCGGGGCCCGCGGCGGTATCGACGCCGGCCGCACCGACCCCACGACCGGGCAGCGAATCCGCGCGGTCACCTCCACGGTCGGCTACATCGCGCCCTCGAAGATGTATGTCAGCCTGACCCAGAGCAACGCCGACGAGGACAAACTGGTGGCGTCCATTCACCGCGACCTCGTTCCCACCGGGACGCAGGACGTCAACGGAGTCAGGTGGATCGTGTACGAGGGCGGCGAGGGCACCGAGCCGGTGTGGACCACCCGGTTGGGCAGCCCGGGCGGCCCCGCACAGGTGGCCATCACCGGCGCGGCGGACAGCGAGGACTTCCGTACGCTGGCCGTTGCGACCCAGACCCAGCAGCCCATCGCGCCCGGCCGATAGAGGAGATACACCCATGACCGCACCCGAGGCCGACCTCACCGGATGGACCTGCGAGCCGTTCACCGCCGCGGGGTTCACCCACGACGTGTACCGCAGAGGGTGAGGGCCC
The DNA here is from genome assembly GCA_963753095.1 of uncultured Actinomycetota bacterium. Lineage (GTDB taxonomy): Bacteria > Actinomycetota > Actinomycetes > Mycobacteriales > Mycobacteriaceae > Mycobacterium. The sequence continues at coordinate 132,239 of CAVWBC010000008.1, read as the reverse complement.
GGGTGTGGTGCTCATCCCCGAGATGCCCGGTGCGCACCCCGGCGTGTTGGCGTTGGGTAATCACTTGGTGGACAACGGTTTCACCGTCGCCATCCCGTCGCTGTACGGTACGCCGGGGGCGCCGGCGGTCAGTGTCCGGCGCGGTACCGATAATGGCGCGCGGGTGTGTGGCCAAGGAGTTCGCCGCGTTCGCGACGAACAAGGAACGGCCGGTTACGCACTACCTGCGGGCGCTGGCCCGAGACCTCAAGGAGAAGACGGGCGGCAAGGGCGTCGGGGTGATCGGGCAGTGCTTCTCCGGTGGGTTCGCGCTCGCGGCGGCGGTCGACGACAGCGTCCTGGCTCCGGTGCTCAGCCAGCCGTCGGTGCCGATCGGCGTTGACCGCCAAGCAGAAGCGCGACCCCGGGATGTCCGAAGCCGAGCTGAAGGTCATCGAGAGGCGCGCCGCCGATGACGGCCTGTGCGCACTGGCGCTGCGGTTCAGCGGCGACCCGCTGGCGCCCGGCGGAGCGGTTCAAGACCCTCAAGGACCGTCTCGGCGACGCCTTCGAGGTCATCGAGATCGACTCGTTCGCCGGGTAACGCCGGCGGATTCGGGCGGATGGCCCATTCGGTGCTCACGCCGGAGGTCCGCGAGGTGGACGGCCAGCCGGCCTACGAGGCGCGCAAGCGGGTCGTGGAGTTCCTCAAGGAGCGGCTGACGTAGCGCTCGTTCTGAGCGCCCGGCAATTGTCGTCGGGGGCCCATGGCATCATCGAACATATGTTCGGTAGCGATGCTGCGGCGGTTCTGGACCGGATCGGCGAGGCAGCGCGCTCCGAGGCCAGGGCCGCAGCTGAACGACTTGATGAGCATCGGCGAGTTGTATGCGATCCGCCTGCGTGAGCATGGCGAACGCCATGAATGGGCGGCCGACCCCAGCGATGCGGTGGCCGCCGAAGTCGCCGCCGTTCTTCGCACCAGCGTCGCGATGGGTCACAGCAGCCTCAGCTACGCCCGCGCCATGCGGGAGCGGCTTCCGCGGGTGGCCGAAGTTTTCTCGCCGGAGACATCGACTTCAGGTTGTTCCGCGTCATCGTGTACCGCACCGAGTTGATCACTGACGCCGAAGCCCTCGCCGCCGTGGATGAACGGTTGGCGATCCGGGCCCGCCGCTGGCCGTCGATGACCGGGCGCAAGCTTGCCGCCGAAGTGGACCGCATCGTCGCGAAGGTCGACCGGGACGCGGTGCGCCGAACCCGCGAAGACCTGTCCGAACGGCACGTTAACGTCATCGCGACCGAGACCGGCTTCAGCTGGGTAAACGGTGTCGTGCTGGCCAGCGCCGGTCACGCGCTGGATCGCCGGCTGAACGAACTGGCCGACACCGTGTGCGCGGACGATCCGCGAACCGCGGCGCAGCGACGCGCCGACGCCCTGGGGGCGCTGGCGTCGGGGTCCGACCGGTTGAGCTGCGGCTGCGATCGCCCAGACTGCCCGATGGCCTCGAGTCGTGGTCAGCGCAGCACTGTGCTGGTGCATGTGGTTGCCGATCAGGCGACGCTGGCAGGCACCGGCGAGAATCCCGGTTGGATACACGGCGAAGGCACCGTGCCCGCCGAAGTCGTTCGCGAACTGGCGAAGTCGGCCAAGGTGCAACCGTTGAAGACCCCTTTCGGACTGCCTGCCGAAACCGGCTACCAACCATCGCGGGCGCTGGCCGAGTTCGTGCGCGCCCGTGACCTGACGTGCCGGGCTCCGGGCTGTGACCGGCCCGCCGCAATCTGCGACATCGACCACACGGTGCCCCACGGTGACGGCGGAGCCACCCACGCGTCCAACCTGAAATGCCTATGCCGTCTGCATCATCTTCTGAAGACCTTCTGGGGCTGGAAGGACACGCAATCGGCCGACGGCACGGTCATCTGGACCACGCCGTCGGGGCGCACCTACGTCACCATGCCGGGCAGCGCACTGCTGTTCCCGCAACTGAGTGCGCCCACGGGAGACCTGCCGCCCGCGGCGAAGGTCGACGATCGTGCCGGTGAGCGAGTGGCCATGATGCCGACCCGGGCCAGGTCGCGCAGTCAGTACCGGGCCGCCCGGATCAGAGCGGAACGCGCGCACAATGCGCGGGTCCGGGACGAGCGGCGCCGACGACGAGAATCCATTCTCTCCCCTTCCACACCCTCGGCCGAGGATGACGAGCCGCCGCCGTTCTAGTCCTCCGACCGCGGCGGCCGCGGTCTCTTCCTTGAGCCGGCGCCGAAACATCTTGCGGCGCTTCTCCGGTGGCTCGTGCACCGTCATCTCCACACCCTTGTAGACCGCGAGGTAGACCGCGATCGTCGTGACGATGATGATCATCAACACGGGGCCGAGCACGATGCCCCAGAACCCGAACATCGCCAGGCCGGAGAACACCGCAAGCAGCATCAGGGCGGGGTCCAGGCGTGCCTCGCGCGGCACCAGGATGGGCCGCAGGAAGTTGTCGATGTTGGTGACGCCGATGAGGTGGAACAGCACCACGAACAGCCCGCCGGCGATATTGCCGAAGAACATCATCCCGATGCCGAACGGGATCGTCACGATGCCACTGCCCAGTGGGATCACCGACAACGCGGTCAGGAAGATGCAGAAGATGAAGAATCCGTCGTGGAAGCCGGCGATGTAGATCGACGTGGCACCCAGGACGCCTTGAACCAGGGCGATGATGAACTGGCCCTTGACCGTTCCCCGGACCATCGCACCCATCTTGGCCAGGTACAGGTCGGTGGCCTCTTCGCCCAAGGGGTTGAGCCTGCGGATGAGCGTCAGCAGCTGCTGCTGGTTGGTCAGCAGTGAGATCAGCACGTAGAGGAAGATGATCGCCGAGGTGATCACACCGATCGCGCCACCGGCGGCGCCCTGCAACGAGCGCAGCAGCCACTGGCCGACATTCTGCGAGACGCTGACCAGGGTGTGCCGCAGCGATTCGGCGGTGACGGTGAAGTGCCCGAACGGCAACTTCGCCAGCGCCTGATTGATGAACTCGATCGTCCGGTCGCCGAGGGTGGACATATCGGCGGTCTCCACCCACTCGGCGACGTGCACCACCATGTGCGAAATCTGAAGTACCGCAAGGGTGATCAGCAACCCCACCGGGATGATCACCGTGGCCAGCGCGGCCAGTACGGTCAGCGTGGCGGACAGCCCGGTGTTGAACCGGCCGCGACAGCGGTTGTAGAGGGGCGTGAACAGGTAGGCGACGATGCCCGCGATCACCATCAGGATGAAGTAGTGCCGCAGGAAGTAGGCGCCGAAGAGCAGCGCGATCACCGTGACGACCGCCAGCGCGCGCTTCTGCGTCTGCGTGAATTCCGTGTTCACCGGGGTGAAGACTAGCCGCTGATCGCGGCCTGCATGGCCCGCTGGCGCTCGACGAATCGAATCGACATCCGCTGCATCAACCCCGGGGCCAGCCTGGCGAACAGCCACTGGGCGTGCGCCAGGCGTGGCTTGACCAGCAGCGCCTTGTTGCGCTCGATCGCCACCAGGGTGTCCCGGGCCAGCTGATCGGGGTCGTAGGGGGTCTTGATGCCCTGCCCCTTCAGGTAGTAGTCCCGGCCCACGAAGCCTCCGACAGCGCCCTTGTCGAGGATCGGCGTCTCCACCGCGGCCGGGCACAACGCCGTCACCCCGACGCCATGGGCGGCCGCCTCCGAGCGCAGCGCCAGCGACAACCCGACGACGGCGTGCTTGGTCATCACGTAACTGGTGATCTGGCCCGCGGCCGTCAGCCCACCCATCGACGCGGTATTGACGATGTGGCCGTGCCCCTGGCGCAGCATCACGGGGTAGGCGGCGGCCACGCCGTGCACGACACCACGGATGTTGACGTCGATGATCGCGTTCCACTGATCGAGTGTCAGCAGTTCGGTGTCGCCACCCCAGGCGATTCCGGCGTTGTTGAAGATCAGGTCCAGGTGCCCGTCACGCGCGACGACCTCGTCGACCGCCGCCTGCACGGCGGCGGCATCCGTGACATCCAGGCGGGCGGCCCGCGCGCCTACCCGGCCCGCGCACTGCGGCGGCGGTCGCCGCGGCGGCATCGCCGTCGATGTCGGTGCACAGTACGTCGGCGCCCGCTGCGACGAGGGCACGGCACAGCGCCGCACCGATGCCGGAACCTCCGCCGGTGACGATGGCGTTCTTGCCCGCGAAACTCAACCATTGTGACATCAGCCTTGTCAGGTGCTCGTGGATGTTCGGGTAGCGCTTGAGGTGCGCGCCGCCGTTGAGGTCGAGAACCTCGCCGGTGAGCCAGGAGGACGCGGGGGAGCACAGGAACACCACCGCATCGGCGATGTCTTCCGGCGTCCCGGCCCGGCCCAGTGCGGTGTTCTCCACGTATTCCTCGACGACACCGGGTATGGCGGCGGCGCCCTCGGTGAGCGGGGTGTGCACGAAGCCGGGGGCGACGGCGTTGATGCGGATGCCGCGCGGCCCCATTTCCAGCGCAGCCACCTCGGTCAGCATCGACAGGCCGGCCTTGGCCGCGCAGTAGGCGCTCATCCCGATCGCGGGCTGGCGGGCGTTCAGCGACGTCAGCGACACCACGGTCCCGCCCTCGCCCAGGTGCCGCCCAGCGTGCTTGAGGACCAGGAACGCGCCGGTGAGGCAGACGTCGATCACCGAGCGGAACTGCTCGGCGTCGAGTTCGGTGATGAGGCCGAACCCGCTGAACCCGGCGCAGTTGACCACCACGTGTAGGGCGCCCTCGCGGGCGACCACGTCGTCGAACAGGCGGGCGACGCTGTCCTCGTCGGTCACCTCGACCTCGGCCCAGGTGTGCGGTTCGCCCAATTGCGCCGCGCGTTCGCGGGCCCCGTCGACGTTGCGGTCAGCGAGGGTGACGCAACAGCCTTCGGCGGCCAGCCTGCCGGCCGTTGCCCAGCCGATTCCCGATGCGCCGCCGATCACGACGGCTATCCGGGCCGTGCCAGTCATGGCGTTCTCCCATCGTCCTCGGGTGCGCCCCACTTGCTGCGCACCGCCTCCCACGGGTTCGCGTACCGGCCGGGGCTGCCGTAATAGGGCGACTGCCTCTTGAGGTACTCGCGGGCCAGTGGGGCCACGAGCCGGAACAGGTAGCGCTTCACGCCGACCTTGTTCGCCGTCTCGGTCAGCATGTCCGGCCACGAATGATGCTGATGCTTCAGCACCTGCTGTGCCGTCGCCGCATCCATCCAGTCGGTGCTGAACCAGGCGTCGTCGTCGTTCGGGTCGCCCTTGCGTCCGCGAGGCAGCGCTCCGACCAGCCCCATCGCCGCCGCAGTCGACGACCCGATGTCGCCCTGCACCAGCCGGTGGCTGTCGTCACCACCGATGAGCAGGGTTCGTCCGACGACGTCGGCGGTGGTCGCCGCCACGAACGCATGCGCCACGTCGCGCACGTCGACGGTCTGCAGCCGCTCGTCGGTGGGCAGCACACCTTCGAAGAAGATCAGGTTCGGATCCATGCCCAGGTTCGGCTCGACCGTCAAGACCCCGCCGAGCCGCAGGATCACCCAGTCCAGGGTCGAGCCGCGCACGATCGCCTCGGCTTCGACCTTGTGCTTACCGTAGTTGTCGTACGGATTGACCGGGGTGTCGGCGGTGAGTACGTCGGTGATGTGATGCGGATTTCGCGGGCCGTACACCGCGATGCTGGACGCCTGCACCAGACGTGGCGGTTTGGGTTGCGCCTCAGCCGCTTTCACCAGGTTGGCGGTGGCCTCGACGTTGACCTTGCGGGCCAGCTGGGGCTTGGCGTAACACAATGGCGGGATCACGGCCGCGAGATGGATCACCGCAGCGGGCGACACCTCGCGTAGCAGCGCGTCGACGGCGGCCGGGTCGGTCAGATCGGCCCAGCGCACCTGGACGCCGGACGGCAGCTTCGCCGCGGCCTTACGGGTGGCCGGCGTGTCCAGGTCGGTCGCGACGACATGGCGCCCATGAGCAGCGAGGTGCTTGACCGTCGCGCTCCCCACCAGACCGAACGCACCGGTCACCAGCACAGCGTCGGACATCAATCCCCCTTTTCCTACAACGAGTTGCAGTGAACCTACCTGGCTCGTTCTCGCATCGTTACCGGCCTCAGCTCTTGGCGCAGCGAAAGCCGATGTGGCTCATGCCGGTGTCGATCATCTGCGGGCGCCGGGCGGCCGGTCGGTAGCGCATGCAGTAGACGTCGGCACACAGGAACGAGCCGCCCTTGATGACCTTGCGCGGAACCTTGAACTGCGGCTGCGCCGGGTCGTAGCTGCCGTCCTCGGAACCGGGCTCCCCGGCCCGGCTGTCGGCGTACCAGTCACTGGTCCACTCCCACACGTTTCCCGCCATGTCGAACAGGCCGTATCCGTTGGCCGGAAAGCTGCCGACCGGGTTGGTACGTCCATAGCCGGGCTCGGGGCGCCACGGGAAGTCACCGTGCCAGTAGTTGGCGAGCCGTTGACCGGGCTGCTCCGGGGTGTCGCCCCAGGTGTATGCGGTGCCGTCGAGGCCGCCGCGGGCAGCGGTCTCCCACTCGGCCTCGGTGGGCAGGCGAACCCCGGCCCACGCCGCGTACGCCTCGGCATCCTCGTAGGCGATGTGAACCACGGGGTGATCGGCACGTTTGGCGATCGACGAGAGCGGCCCGACCGGGTGACGCCACGACGCGCCGGGAGTCCAAATCCACCACTGGCTGAGGTGACGCAGGTCGACCGGTCCGCTGGTGCGGTGGAACACCATCGATCCCGATTCCAGGTTCTCCGGTGGCGCGTCCGGATAGTCGGCGGGATCCAGCGGCCGCTCGGCGACGGTGAGATAGCCGGTGGCGGTAACGAATTCGGCGAAGTCGGTGTTGGTGACCTGACGGGCCTGGATCCAGAAACCGTCGACGGCGACCGGCCGGGCCGGGGCCTCTTCGGGGTAGTGGACATCCGATCCCAGTGTGGCGGTTTGTCCCGGAATCCAGACGAAGTCGGCGTCAGTCGGCAAAGACGGCCAGCCCAGTCGTTCTTGAGGCTGACGACCGTCCAACCGAACTGGGCCGCGTGCTCCAGCGCGCGCTCCGCCCCTGCGGTGTAGTCGAATTCGCGCTCCGCATCGTCATGGAGCACCAGCAGTTTCAGCGACGGCGTATCGGGCGTTCCGGTATACATGAGCATCTCGTCGTCCCCGTTGGAGTTACCCGCGGCAAGAATCGGTCGCCGGCCGACCCGGTTCCAGATCCGGACGGGCTTCTCCGGCCCGTCGTCGAACACGGCCAGCGTCGGCTGGATCAGCAGATGTCCGCCGCCGTCCGCGCCCTCGAAGCGCAGATCCTGCGCACTGCCCACCACTCGTTCGGGCGGGATGCCGTAGATGTCGCTGGTGACCGGGCGCATGAAGTCGCGGCCGCCGCCGGAGACGATGTAGCAGGTGAAGTCGTAGGACTCCAGATACCGCAGCAACTCCACCATCGGCAGATAGGTGCATTTCTGGTACGCCCGCCCCAGTGTGGGATGGGTGGCCTCGGCGAAGAACGCTGCGACTCTGGCCGCATGCTCCTCGACCGTCATCGACTCATGCAGCGACATCACCGCACCGGCAAGCACTTTCAGGTCGGAGTCATCACCCTGATAGTGCTTGGTGATCGCACCGCCGAACCACTGAAGGTCACCGGTCACCGCGGCCTGATAAGGCTGCCCCTCGGCCAACGAGGCATCGGCGGCCGCTTGCTCGGCGAGCCTGCGGACGATGAAGTCCAGCTGGATGTACATCGGCTTCTCGCACCACAGGGTGCCGTCGTTGTCGAAGACGGCGATACGAGCCTCGGGCTCAACGTAATCGGTGCCCTCGGCGGTGACGCGGGCCACGAAGTCGACGATCGCCGACTTCGTGGGCCCGTCGCGCCAGGAGTCCAGGTCGGCCAAACTTCAGCCGCCCACCGATTCCATGGCCTTCTTCATCTTCTCCACCGCCGCGGTGATGGTGAACGAGGCCGGCTCGGCCCGCGGCGGAAACTCCTTGAACGTGTCCAGGAACCTCAGCACGAGCGCGTTGCCGTAGAGCACGATGAAGATTCGATCCAACACCCAGTCCCAGTAGGTGTTGGACGTGACATCGGCGTGCTCGAACGGATCGGTCCGCAGGTTGAAGAGCTTCGGCGCGCGCAGTTCGGTGAACGGCTCGAACCAGATCTGCAAGGTGCCCTGGCAGCGCTGCTCGAGGAACACGACCTTCCAGTTCTCGTACCTGATTCCGAGGACGTCGCAGTCGTCGGAGAAGTAGATGAGCCCTCGGCGCGGACTCTCGTCCACCTCGCCGGTCAGATACGGCAGCAGGTCGTAGCCGTCGATGTGCACATGGTAGGTCTTCTTACCGATGGTGTGGCCCTGCTTGAGCTTGTCGACGATGTTCGGTTCACCGGCGGCGGCCAGGAATGTCGGCAGCCAATCATGATGCTGCACAATGTCGTTGGACACCTCGCCGGCGGGAATCTTTCCGGGCCAGCGAATCATCTCCGGCACCCGGAACGCGCCCTCCCAGCCGGTGTTCTTCTCGCTTCGGAACGGAGTGGTGGCGCCGTCCGGCCAGCTGTTGGCGTGCGGGCCGTTGTCGGTGGAGTACATGACGATGGTGTCCTCGGCGATGCCGAGTTCGTCGAGCAAGTCCAGCAGCTGCCCGACGTTGCGGTCGTGGTCGATCATCGTGTCGTGGTATTCGGACTGCCAGCGACCGGCCTGCCCGACGCTCTCGGGCTTGGTGTGGGTGCGGAAGTGCATGTGCGTCATGTTCATCCACACGAAGAACGGTGTTTCCGAATCGGTTTGGCGCTTGATGAAGTCGATGCACGCCTCGGTGGTCTCGTCGTCGATGGTTTCCATCCGCTTGCGGGTGAGCGGCCCGGTGTCCTCGATGCGCTGCTTGCCTGCGGGCCCGAACCGCTCGTCGACCTCGTCGGACGCTTCCTCGGTCGCCCAGGAGTGGATGACGCCGCGGGGGAGTAGCTGCCTGCGCAGCAGGGGCGCCTCGTCCTCGGTCGGGTAGTCGGGGTTCTCCGGCTCCTCCTCGGCGTTGAGGTGGTAGAGGTTTCCGAAGAACTCGTCGAAGCCGTGCGCGGTGGGCAGGTGCTTGTTCAGGTCACCGAGGTGATTCTTGCCGAACTGCCCGGTGGCGTACCCCAGCGGTTTGAGCAACTCGGCGATCGTGGGGTCCTCGGCGGACAGGCCCATGTCGACGCCGGGCATGCCGACCTTGCTCAGGCCGGTGCGGTAGACGCTCTGGCCGGTGATGAACGACGACCGGCCCGCCGTGCAGCTCTGCTCGCCGTAGGAGTCGGTGAACCGCATCCCCTCTTTGGCGACGCGGTCGATGTTGGGCGTGCGGTAGCCCATCAGGCCGTCGCTGTAGCAGCTCAGATTGGTGATGCCGATGTCATCGCCCCAGATGACCAGGATGTTCGGTTTGCCTGCAGGCATGGACGTGGGCCTCGCTTCCGGCTCGTGTTAGACCGCGCTCAGGCATCGAACACTAGGCGAGTTCGGGACCGGGATGCGGGTATCGAGCGGGTTCTCACCGAATGTTCATGGGTCAGCGCGACGCGGCCGCAGGCGCCGGCGCTGCGGCACCCTTCATCTGGTCGTACAGGTCGACGTAGTACGGCAGGCAGTCGCGCAACGCCTGCTCGGTGGTGAACAGCGGCTCGTAGCCCAGGTCGCGGCGGGCCTTGTCGATGGAGAAGTAGTTGTCGATGTAAACCCGTTCCACCGCAAGGGGTTCGATCAGCGGCTCGGGCAGCCCGAACTTGAAGTGCATCCGCTGCCAGGCCGTCATCGCGACATGCACCATTCGGCCGGGTACCCGGAACGTCGGGAAGTTCTCACCGCACGCCTCGACCACCGGGCGGGCGAAGTCGAACATGTTGATCGGATCGCCGTCGTTGATGAAGTAGGCCTGCCCCGGTGCCGTGCCGCCCGGAACCAGGTGTTCGGCGGCCAGGATGAATCCGTGAATCAGGTTGTGCACGTAGGAGTTGTCGAGCTTCGCGTGCTTGCTGCCGACCAGTACCTTCAACCGGCCCGCGATGACCTGGTCGAACATCTTGCGGAACATGGTCTGATCGCCACGGCCCCAGATGCCGCTGGGCCGGATGGAACAGGTCAGCAGTGCGTCCACGCCGTTTTGGGCGAGTACGAACTTCTCGGCGATCACCTTGGTCTCGGTGTAGAGGTCGTGGAAGCGCGATGTGTACGGCAGGGTCTCGTCGCCGCCCGAGATGCGCTGCCCACCGAGGACGACGCTGTTGGAGGCGGTGTAGACGAATCGTCGGACGCCGGCCGCCTGGGCGGCGTGCACCAGGTTCTTGGTGCCGGTGACGTTGACCCCGAAACTGCGGTCCCGGTACTCCTGGGTCACCGAGGCGCCGCCCATCAGATCGATGATCGCGGCGGTGTGGAAGATGGTGTCGACGCCCTCGACGGCGGACGCGACGGTCTCGGTGTCGCAGATGTCGCCGACGTGCACCTCGAGGCGCTCGTGGTCGGGCAGCGGTGATGGTGCGCGGTCGAAGGCTCGCACGAAGTAGCCGCGGTCGAGCAGTTCGGTCACCAGGTTGGCTCCGACGAATCCGGCGCCCCCGGTCACCAGAACGCGGCCCAGATCGGTCGTCAGCGATGCATCACCCATCCGACGAGCATACTGAAACGTTGCCCCAAGTTGGCCATCGCGGGTTTGCTCGGCCGACGAATCAGCCCTCGGGTTCCTCTCGGGAGTCCAGCGCATCCTCGATTTTCTTGCGCGCCCCGGCTAAGTGCTCCTCGCAACGCTTGGCCAGTTCCTCGCCCCGCTCCCACAGTTTCAGCGACGCGTCGAGCGAGAGTCCGCCCTGCTCGAGGGCGCGGACCACCTCGGTCAGTTCATCGCGGCACTGCTCATAGCCCAGTTCGCTGGTGGGCGTCGCCGTCTCACTCATGGAGCTCCATCCTCACGTCCGGAACTGGTGGCGCCCAGTGCGCCGTCGGAAAGCCGGATTCGCAGCCGCGTACCCGCCGGGGCGTCGGCGACCGAGCGCAGCACCGCGGCGCTGCCGTCGATCGTCTGCACCACGGCGTAGCCGCGGGCCAACGTGGCGGCGGGGCCGAGAGTGGCCAGCCGTGCCGCAAGATGGCCGATCCGATCGGTTTCGGCGGCCACCAGCCTGGTGATGTCGCGGCGCACCGCCGCGCGGGCGCGGTGCACCACCTCGGCCCGCTCGGTCACCGCCCGCATCGGATCGGCCAGCACCGGCCGGCTGCGAAGGTTCACGAGCGTGCGTTGTTCACGCACGACCCAGTTGCGCAGCGCCTGGGCGCTGCGGTGCCGGAGCTCACCGACCAGGGCGAGCTCGGCGGCGGTGTCGGGTACCACCTTCTTGGCCGCGTCGGTCGGGGTGGCGGCGCGCACGTCGGCCACCAGATCGGACAGCGGGTTGTCGGGTTCGTGGCCGACCGCGCTGACCACCGGTGTGGTGCACGCGGCGATCGCCCGGCACAGCGTCTCGTCGGAGAACGGCAGCAGGTCCTCGACGCTGCCGCCACCACGGGCGATGACGATGACGTCGACCTCGGGATCGGCGTCGAGCTCGCGCAGCGCGTCGACGATCTGAGCGACGGCGTTGGGTCCCTGCACCGCGGTGTTGCGGATCGCGAAGCGCACCGCCGGCCAGCGGGCGGCGGCGACCGTCGTCACGTCGTGCTCTGCGGCGCTGGCCCGTCCGGTGATCAGGCCGATGGTCGACGGCAGGAACGGCAGCGGGCGTTTGAGTCGCGGCTCGAACAGTCCCTCAGCGTCGAGCAGCTGGCGCAGCCGGGCGATGCGCTCCAGGAGTTCGCCAAGGCCGACTGCCCGAATCTGGCTGAGCCGCAATGAGAATGCTCCACGACCGGTGTAGAACTGCGGCTTTCCACAGACCACGACCTGGGTGCCATCGGTGAGCTTCACCGGCGCGCTGCGGACCAACTCGGCGCTGCAGGTGACGGGTAGCGACATGTCGGCGGCCGGGTCGCGCAAGACCATGAAGGCGGTCGCGTTGTGGACCTTGATCTGAGTCAGCTGGCCCTCGACCCAGACGATGCCCAGCTTGTCGATCCAACTCGCGACCCGGATGGCCACGGCGCGGACCGGGAAGGGGTTCTCCGCAGAGCTACCCTGCGCGGTGGTCACTTGGCGGTCGCGCGGGTGATCCTGTTGGCCAGCAGGGTCTGGAACGGGGCGCGGGCCTTGGCCGCCTCCTCGTAGGCCAGCAGGGCCTCGAGGTCGGCGACGCTCAGCGACTGCAACCGGGCCCGCAACTGGGCCAGGGTCAGCGACTCGTAGTCGATCTCCTCGGCGATCGGGGGCGCGCTCGACCGTCGCCTTCTTGGTCTTCTTGGCGACCGGTTGTTCGGAGATCGTGGTCTCGGCTGCGTCGGCCACCGAATACAGGGCGAACCGGCCCTCGGTCCGGCGCTCGCCGTTGCCGCCCGCCGTCGTATCGTCGGCCCGGTCGGAGAAGTCCTCGTCGAACGTCGCCCACTCGGGCTGCTCGTCCTTCGGCGGGAACAGGCTCTCCAGCGCCGAGTCGCCCTTGATCACCAGGTCAGCCAAATCCTGCTGCATCTTCATCACGACGTGGGCGACCGTGCTGGCCACCGTCATCGGGTACATCAGGATGGTCTGGGGCAGTTTCCTGGTTTCCTCGATGGCGGTCACGGCGGCGCCCACCAGCAGACGAACCCCATATGGTGCTGTTGCCATGGGCTCCAGCCTACGGCTGGCCTGCCGGCCGCGGCAGAACGTACCCTGAAACCATGCCTCCAACCGTGAACATGGGGATTCCTGGTGCCAGCCGGACGGCGGTGGCCCCGGGCGCCCCGTCCGGTAAACGGGTCCTGCTGGCCGAGCCCCGCGGATACTGCGCCGGGGTGGACCGCGCGGTGGAGACCGTCGAGCGTGCGCTGGAGAAGCACGGCGCCCCCGTGTACGTCCGTCACGAGATCGTGCACAACCGGCATGTCGTGGAAACCCTGGCCAAGGCCGGGGCGGTGTTCGTCGACGACAACGACGAGGTGCCCGAAGGCTCGATCGTGGTGTTCTCCGCCCACGGCGTGGCCCCGACCGTCCACGAGACAGCCGCCGAACGCGGCCTGCAGGTGATCGATGCGACCTGCCCGTTGGTGACCAAGGTGCACAACGAGGCCAAGCGCTTCGCCCGCGACGACTACGACATCCTGCTGATCGGCCACGAGGGCCACGAGGAGGTTGTCGGCACCGCCGGTGAGGCGCCCGAGCACGTGCAGGTGGTCGACAACCCGGACGCGGTGGACAAGGTCACCGTGCGCGACCCGAACAAGGTCATCTGGTTGTCGCAGACCACCCTGAGCGTCGACGAGACCATGGAGACGGTGGCGCGGCTGCGGGAGAAGTTCCCGACGCTGCAGGATCCGCCCAGTGACGACATCTGCTACGCCACCCAGAACCGCCAGGTGGCCGTCAAGGCGATGGCGCCGGAGTGCGAGCTGGTGATCGTGGTCGGCTCGCGCAACTCGTCGAACTCGGTGCGCCTGGTCGAGGTGGCCCTGGGCGCCGGCGCGGCCGCTTCACATCTGGTGGACTATGCCGACGACATCGACCCGGCCTGGTTGGACGGCGTCACGACGGTCGGGGTGACGTCGGGCGCCTCGGTTCCCGAGGTGCTGGTTCGTGGGGTGTTGGATCGGCTGGCCGAGCTCGGTTACGGCACGGTCCAGCCGGTGACCACCGCGAACGAAACCCTGGTGTTCGCGCTGCCGCGCGAGATTCGTCCGGCGCGATCCTGACTCAGCGGTCGTAGCCCGAGTCGCGGTAGCGCACCCGCGAGACCGGGTGGTGAGTGCTGTCGCCGTTTGCGGGACGCTCAGGAGGCGGTGGACGGCGCCGGGGCGGCGGCGGAGGCTCGTACGGCGGGTAGGGCTCGTACGGCTCGTACGGTTCGAATCGGCTGCCGCGAGTCGGCCGCGGACGATACGGCTCGCGGCCCTCCGGCGGCTGCCGGCGGGACGGCGGGGGCCGCCGGAGGGGCGCCTCGGACGGCCGGGGAGCCAGCGGGTCCAAATCCCGGGAGGAGCCCGAACGGCTTCGGCCGGGCTGCCGACGGGGACGCTCCTCCGGCCGCTCGCCGATGTCGTCGAGAGGGGGGCGTGCGTGGCGGGAACGAGTGGGTGCCGATGCGTTGGTGGGCCGGCCCGAGCGTGCCCGCCGTTCGGCGGTCGCCGGCCGGTCGATTCCGTGCTTGCGCTTGGGCCTCTCCTCGACCACCTCGTCACCGGCGGCCTCGCCGGCCCCGAAGAACGACGCGAACTTCGTCGCCAGGCCACTGAACCGGCTCGGCGTAGCGGTCGCGGTGGCCCCCGCCGGTTCCGCGGCGGCGGGTGTGCGGACGCTGCTCCACATCGTGAAGTACCACCGCGCCATGCCGATCAGCAGCACGGCTGCCGAGGTGAACAGCATCAGCGGGAAACGCTCGATCAGCGGATAGCCGCAGTTGATCAGGGTGTCCTTCAGGCCGGTGAACGTGGCGCCGTGGAACAGGAAGTACGCGCCCGGGACCGCGACGAACAAGATCAGCGGCGGCTGGATCACAGCGGTGAAGATTGCGGAGTGCCGCACGGCCAGCACGGCGGCGACGCAGCCCAGGACATACAGCGCGGCGAAAAAGCCGCCGAGTTCCTTGCCGCCGCTGCCGGCGTCGATGCCAAACCCAATTGTGGTGGCGGTCACAGCAATCAGGACGGCTGCCCACCACGGCACACCAGGAAGATTCGGGTGCGCGGAGCGATGATCGGCCACCACCGACGATCGGGCCCGCTGTGCTGACACACATAGACCGTACCGGTTTTGGCCCCATGTCGACCGCCGCGACGCCCGTGGCGCGTCCATGACGCCGACGTCAGATCGGCGTCTTCTCCTACACTGTGGACCCTGTGAGCCTGAGCCTGGGAATCGTCGGCCTGCCGAACGTCGGGAAATCGACGCTGTTCAATGCGCTGACCCGCAATAACGTGCTGGCGGCGAACTATCCGTTCGCCACGATCGAGCCCAACGAAGGCGTGGTGCCGCTGCCCGATCCGCGGTTGGCCGAGTTGGCGAAGATCTTCGGATCCGAGCGCATCCTCGCTGCTCCGGTGACGTTCGTCGACATCGCCGGCATCGTCAAGGGCGCGTCCGAGGGGGCGGGGCTGGGCAACAAGTTCCTGGCCAACATCCGCGAGTGCGACGCCATCTGCCAGGTGGTGCGGGTCTTCGCCGACGACGACGTGGTGCACGTCGACGGCAAGGTGGACCCGCGCTCCGACATCGAGATCATCGACACCGAGCTGATCCTGGCGGATCTGCAGACGCTGGAGAAGGCGGTCCCGCGGCTGGAGAAGGAGGCCCGCAACAACAAGGACCGCAAGGCGGTCCACGAGGCTGCGGTGGCCGCGCAGCAGGTGCTCGACAGCGGCACGACGTTGTTCGCCGCCGGTGCCAAGGTGGACTCGGCGGCGCTGCGTGAGCTCAATCTGCTGACCACGAAGCCGTTCCTGTATGTCTTCAACTGCGATGAGTCGGTTCTCACCGACGCCGACCGGATCGCCGAGCTGGGGGCGATGGTCGCCCCCGCGGACGCGGTGTTTCTCGACGCCAAGATCGAGTCGGAGTTGCAGGAACTCGACGACGAATCGGCCGCGGAATTGCTGGAGTCGATCGGCCAGACCGAACGGGGCCTGGATGCGTTGGCCCGCGCGGGTTTTCACACCCTGAAGCTGCAGACGTATCTCACCGCGGGCCCAAAGGAGGCGCGCGCCTGGGTGATTCATCAGGGCGATACCGCACCCAAGGCGGCCGGGGTGATTCACACCGACTTCGAGAAGGGCTTCATCAAGGCCGAGGTGGTGTCCTTCCACGACCTCGTCGCCGCCGGCTCGATGGCTGCGGCGAAGGCCGCCGGCAAGGTGCGCATCGAAGGCAAGGACTACGTCATGGCCGACGGCGACGTGGTGGAGTTCCGCTTCAACGTCTAAAGGCCCAGATCACATGCTATTTAGTTGCTGTCCGTCCGCAGTCCGTCCGCAACAGGGTTGACCGCCGCCAGGAACAGGTTCGCCGCAGCCTTACGCGAGTGGAGAATCTGCGGGCACGGTTGCCTCCACTTTGGCTGTCAGCCGTGCCACGGTCTACCGGATGTTAGCGGAGTTGCCGGTATCCGAGCAGTCGCAGGAGCGCGCACTGAGGATACGCGCCGAGCCGCTAACCCTCCGAGCCGGATGCTCAGCGTTGCCCATCAATCAGAGCGGCAACAGCCTTCTGCGCATCCCTGGTGGCCAGCGGGACGGTCGCGAACATCTCCGCGATCATCATCGCGACTGGCGTCGTCCACAGCAGCATGCCCAACGCGACCGCATGTTCTCCGTTGGAGCCGGTGTCCAAACGAGCCATCAAGGCTGTTAGCGCCGCACCAAGGCGTTCCATGTGTCGCCCATCAAGTGCAGTACGCAACTCCTTCGTTGAGATGAGAATCTCCAACCCCGCCATCGCCTTTGGATTCGCGAACGCCTCCCAGGTCGCCCGCACCAGATGCTCCGTGTCCGCGACCTGCGCTGGATCGGACAACACTTCAAGGGCTGCGATCAAACGTTCAAGGGCGTCGTCTATCACGGCTGTCAGCAGTCCGTCGCGGTCCCCGAAGTGGTGCTGGATGACACCCCAGCTCACCCCGGCCCGTTCAATGATGCGCCGAGCGCTAGCCGCTGAGAAGCCTTCCTCGCGGATGCACCGAACCGTCTCGTCGATCAGTAGCTCGCGTGTTCGGTCCCCCCGCTGCTGTCGTCCACTCGCCGGACGACGCGGAGCGGTCCGCTTGTCGGCAGTCACCGTCGCTCTCCGCTCTGCTCTCCGTGTCGCTTCACCACTGCCACGCTAGGGCACACACCGGGGATCGCTGCTTGTCGTTTGGGCGGTGCTCACCTGCGCGGGAACAACCCTTGCAGCCAAAACATGGCACGTGCCATGCTATGACGTCAGCTACCTACGTTTCGAAGGCTCGTCTCATGACAGACACGGTCAACGCCGAAGACAAGCGAGCTTCCCCGGCGCGGCCCGGACTGTCAGCGCTGCAAAAGTCGCTCTTCGGCGTGCTGGCGTTCTTCTTCGTGATCCACGTCGTGTTCTGGTATCTCGAATTTCATGTCGGGGTGTCCCACGTCGTGGCGTCCACCGCGTTGGTCGTCGTCGTGGTGGGCTGTTTCCTGACCGCACTTGCCCTGCCGTGGCTCCCGCTGCCGGATCAACGCGACCGGACGAAGTCGGAGCGATTGGGCGCGATGGTCATCGTGTGGGTGTTCATTGCTTTGATCCCACGATTCATCTGGGAGCTACCGTGGCTCTTGTTCTTCGATCAGATCAGGGCAGGCGTCGAGCAGGGCGCGGTCTGGACCTACATGTGGTCGCCGATCCTGCTGGGAGGCGATGCGCGTTACCTCAACGGTGACCCGCTCATCGTCGTCCTAGAGTGGATCGCCTTCTTCATTGGGCTATTCGAGGCGTATGCGATGGTGCAATTCTTCCGAAACGGCAAGCGATTCACCAGCACTCAACTCTCCTTCATCATGGGCGGGATGATCGTGGAGGTCACCCTGCCTGCGGTCTACTTCGGGGTTGAGATTGCCAACAACCTGCAAAGCATGACCAGTCCAGTGGAGATGTGGATCAAGTTCGTGGTCCTCAATCTCCTGTGGTGCACCATGCCCCTCGTCACCTACTTCTGGGGCGTTCGTAGGCTGGTACGCCAAGACCTAGCGGTGAAGTTCTAACCCCGCAGGCGGTGCCATCCCAGAGAGCAGATGGGGGTGGGGGGTGTCCCACTGCGGACTGCTCTCTCTCCCTGCTTTTCGCGAACGGCAGCCAGTCCGCAGTGCGTCCGCAGCAGCTCCATTCGCCGTAAACAACAGCCAACCTCGCCAACCTCCTGACCTGCCAAGACTTAACGAAGCCAACGCGCTCAACCGCGACAAACGCCCAGCGTGGAGTTCCGCTTCAACGTGTAGGCGAGCTCAGTTGATGATCTCGTCGCACTCGTCCGCTCGAAGGGCGGCCAATCGGTCGCGCCACCCCTGGAGTGTCTCGGGAGACAGCCGCGTCCAGTCGTCGACCTCGGCGATGACCCGGAGCGGTTCACGGCTGCGATAGGAGCGGGTCGGATTCCCGGGGAACTTCTTGTCGGTGACGTTCGGGTCGTTCTCGAACGCACCGGTCGGTTCGACGAGGTACACCCGTGGGGTGCCATCGCCGGCCGCGAGCTCGGCCGCCAGCCCGGCACCGTCGCGCTGGGCGGTGAAATAGATGTGGTTCATGATGATTTCTGGCCGGTAGTTGGACCGCAGGCCTGCGATGAGCAGGTCTCCGACCCCCAATTCTGCCTTTGTGCCGTGGAAGAACGGACCTTCGTCCAGCGCTACCCCCATAGCCCCGAGGCTACGTGCCCCGGCGATTGGCGTTGAGTGAGAAACCGCTATCTGGCGCGCTCGACCGAACCGTGGCATCATTATCTGCATCAATGATGCGGATGAAGGTGTCGAATGAGAACGACGGTGACCATCGATGACGCACTATTGGCCAAGGCGGCGGAACTCACCGGGGTGACTGAGAGTGTGGCGCTGCTTCGTCAGGGCTTGCAGACCCTGATTCGTGTGGAGAGTGGCCGTCGCCTGGCCGCTCTCGGAGGCTCCGATCCGCAAGCGGCAGGCGCACCCCGACGGAGGACGTCTGCCGGGTGATTCTCGTCGACACGTCGATATGGATTGACCATCTGCACGTCACCGAGGACCGGCTCGTGAATCTGTTGGCCGACGACGAGGTCGGCTGCCACCCGCTGGTCATCGAAGAGCTGGCGCTCGGTTCGATCAAGCAACGCGATGCTGTGCTCGATCTGCTGTCGAATCTTCGTCAATTCCCGATGCTTTCACACCAAGAAGTCCTTCATCTGGTTCAGCATCGCCGACTATGGGGCAAGGGGTTGAGCGCAATAGCCGCCAACCTTCTCGGATCGGTCGCGGTAGTGCAGGGCGCGCAACTCTGGACCAGGGACAAGCGGCTGAGGGCCGTCGGCGCCGAGGTCGGCGTTCCGTTCGTCGATGAGTCCCACTAGAGCCGCAATGTCACCCCGAGCAACGCGAGGAGGCCGAGGCCGGCGACCATCGCGGCGACGATGGACGCGATGGAGTAGCGCATCGGTCCGAAGTCCGCCCGCAGCGCCTTCAACTCCTGCAGATGCTGAATCCAGGCCAGTATCAAGGCGATCAGCCCGACAACGATCATGGCGGTGCCGAACACCTGGGGACTCACGATGGGGTCGCGCAGTCGTTCGCTTGACGCGAGAGTCCGGAAGATCTGGTAGACGGTGAACCCGAAGGCGATCAGCGAGGTGGCGGTGCGGGTCCACGCCATCAACGTGCGTTCCAGCGCCAGGCGGTTGCGTTCCGCCGCCAGGCGAGTGTTCGCATCCTGGGGCCGGTCGGTCATGGCATTCGAGGCTACTCGCCGCGGCCACCATTGCTAGGGTTCGGTAACGCTCAAGCTGAGGCGGTGGTGGCGACGAGGTTCTGCGGAGTTCTCTCGCGCATCGCTGCGCTCGCCGCAAGTGTCGCGGTGCTGATCCCCGGCTGCTCGTCGTCCGCGCCGAAGGACTCCGCGTTGAAAACGATTGATCCCACCGCGCTTCAGGGTGTGGTCGAAGCCGCCGCCGCCAAGCTGATGGTGCCGGGTGCGATGGTCCTCCTGCGCACCCCACAGGGCAGGGTCGACATCGCGGTCGGCACCACCGAACTCGGCGCGAAGACTCCGCCCACCGCCTCCACGCACTTCCGGATCGCGTCGAACACCAAGACAATGACGGCGGCACTGATCGTGCTGCTCGCCCAGGACGGCAAGCTGAAGTTCACCGACCCTGTTTCGACCTACGTACCGAACGTGCCCAACGGCGAGAACATCACCCTCGCAGACCTTCTGACGATGCGCAGCGGCCTCTACGGCTACACCGGCGACCCCGCACTGGCCGCCGCGATGGACGCCGATCCCGGCAAAGCCTGGATACCGCAGGAGGCGTTGGATATCGCCTTCCGGCATCCGCCGTTGTTCGCGCCCGACGCGTCCTACGACTACAACAACACGAACTACGCGCTGCTGGGTCTGGTCGCCGAGAAGGTCGGGCGGCAACCGCTGGCCCAGCAGTTGCGGGAACGGCTCTTCGGACCGTTCGGCCTCACCCAGACGTCGCTTCCCGCCGCGACCGACACCGCCATGCCGGCGCCGTACTCACACGGCTACATGTACGGCGGAAGCTACTACGCATTGGCCGACGACCCGTACCCCGCCGACATGCAGGCTGCCGCACGAGCCGGAACGCTGCGACCGGTCGACTACACCAATCAGAACCCGTCCTACGCCACCGCGGCGGGCGGCGCGATCTCGACCGCCGACGACCTCGCCACCTGGATGAAGGCCCTCGTCTCGGGCAAGGTCTTCAACGCCGACTTCCAGCAGCAGTGGTTGGCCAGCCCCCGACCCGAGGACCCGGCGGCGCCCGACGGGCAGAAGTACGGGTATGGCATCTCCTACCAGCGCTTCGGCCCGCACGCCGCCATGTACTACCACGGCGGCGAGATGCCCGGCTTCAACTCGTTCATGGGCTACGACCCGGATAACGATGTGACACTGGTGATCTGGACGAACCTGACGCTCTCGCCGGACGGCCGGACGACGGCTCAGGCTTTGCTGCCGACAATGCTGGACGAAATCTACGCCGGTCTGTCGTTGCCGCCTCCCGGCTAGGCGATGCGTGTTTGGCACTCCACGGTCCGTGCAATACCAAGCCATGCGAGCCAACCGCATCACGGCCAACCTTCACGTCACTGATATCGAGGCGGCGAAGGCTTTCTACACCGGGTATCTGGGACTGAGCACCGAGGAGTTCAACCTGGGCTGGGTGGCCCGCTGCACCGCCCCCGACACCGGAGTGAACCTGCAACTAGTGACCGAAGACGCGACCGCACCCGAGAATCCGGTCGTCTCGGTCCATACCGACGACGTCGAAGCGGCGTATGCCGAAGCCCGCAAGCTCGGTTACGAGATCGTGCACCCGCTGACCACCGAGCCGTGGGGCGTTCGCAGGTTCTTCGTTCGGGCGCCGGACGGCAACGTCATCAACGTCGTGTACCACCGGGACTGACGTCCCCGGTCAGCTCACTAGCAGGGCATGTCACCCGGGGTGTAGTACGGCACGCCCGCCGGCGTGAAGCACGGCGGCCGGCCTTCCCAACGCTGCCGGGCCTCGTCCCAGGCGTCCGCCGCCACGACGCTGCCGACGATCGCGGCGCCTTCGCCGGGCACGCAGCCGTTGACGTTCGCGTACGGGCCGCCGACCTCGCCGCACACCTCGGCGTGCGCGCTGGGGGCTATGGCCATCGGCAGCAGCGTCATCGCCAACGCGGCCAGTACGGCAGTGGAGAGCTTCCTCATGGTCATCCCTTCGGTGTGAGCGGTCTCAGGCTAGATCAACGCGACGCCGGGAGCCGGTAGATCGACAACAAGCGGGTCGAAATCAGTACCGCAGACCGTGGCCGAACCGGAACAGCGGGTCGGCGGTGTCGAACGCGACGTCGGTCCGGCTCGCCGCCACCGCGGCGTTCGACCGCGGCAGGTCGAACGGCAGACTGCCCCGCGGTCCGGAAGGCCCGAACAAGACCTCGAGCAAAGGGTCCTCGGCCGCACCGAAGTTCGCGATGATCGCTGCGGCGGTTCCGGCAAAGGGAGTCAGGACGGCGGGCCGGTCCAGATACACGTCGATGACGGTCGGCACCTGTGCGCAGACGTCGAGAATCCTGCGGCGTTCGTCGGCTCCGAACTCCAGTGATCCGTGGTGGAACAACGCCCCCATGCCCTCCGAACGGGGCTCGAAGGGCGCCTTGATCCGCAGCACCGCGACATCGGCGTCGGCGGCGTCGTCGACCTTCGTCGCGTACCCCTCGAGTGCGGTCTGAGGAATCTGCGGGGCGAACACCGTGATTCCGCGGTGCAACGGCAGCAGTCCGCTGTTGGTCAGAAGGGTCAGAGAGTCGCGCTGGGCTGCCACACCGGCATCGCGAAAGTCCCTCCTGCACAGAGTGTTCGCTGCCACGTCCTCGTCGACGAACGGCCGCTCGAACAGCCCGAGGGCGAATGTGACACGCAGCAGTCGCCGCACCGACTGGTCGATCCGCGACTCGGTGACCCGGCCGTCGCGCACCAGCCCCAGGAGCACATCGGTGCAGTCCTCACCGCCGAACTGATCGACTCCGGCGTCGATGACCCGCAGCACCCGTTCCTCCCGGCTCAGGTGCTCGACGCCCCACGCTCGTGCCACGCCGAGGTCACCCAGGCCAGGGTGGTCGCTCACCAAACCCCAGTCGGTGCAGACGATCCCGTCGAAGCCCAGTTGTTCTCGCAGCAAGCCGATGATCACCGATTTGTTGAAGCCGAAGCCCACCTCGTCCCAGTCGGTGCCGACGGGCATGCCGTAGTAAGGCATCACCTCCGCCGCACCGGCGTCGAGCACGGCGCGGAAGGGCTGTAGGTGATATGCGGCGTTGTGGCCCGGGTAGACCTGCTCGCGTCCCCACGCGAAGTGTGGGTCGTCGCCGTCCCGCTGCGGTCCACCGCCGGGGAAGTGCTTGACCATGGCGGCCACCGAGTCGCGGCCCAGCCGAGCACCCTGCAGCCCGCGCACGTACGCCACACCCAGGCGGGAGGTGAGGTCCGCACCTTCGCCGAAGGTCGTGTTGATGCGCGACCAGCGCGGTTCGGTCGCCAGGTCCAGCTGGGGGTGCAGCGCGACGCGGATGCCGACCGCAAGGTATTCCCGCCGCACGATGTCGGCGAACTCCCGCACCCGGGCGTCCGATCCGATGGCCGCCAGCCCAAGCGGTTCGGGCCACAACGAGAAGGGTCCGGCCATCATCTGGGTCAGCGGGTTGTCGCCGAAGTGATGCCGTGGATCGGAGGAGAACGTGACCGGGATGCCCATCGGGTGCTGCAGGGCAGCCCGCTGAACACTGTTGTGCCACTGCGCGAAGGATCGCCCATCCGGCAACGAGCCCAGAATGTTGAAGTGCCGCAAGCCCTTGTCGAGAAGGGAGCGCAGCGACCGTTCCCCGAAGAGTGGGACAACCTGGTCTACGTCGGCCGGTAGCGCGATCGTGTGGAACATCAGCCCGACCTTGTCGGCCAGCGTCAGGCGCGACAGCAGGTCCTCGATGCGCTGCTGCACCGGCAACCCGGCGTCCTGATAGGGGTAGGCGTCTTCTGGCATCGGCGATCCTCTCCGCTCATCTGCAAGGATGCCAAGCGATGAGCACAGTCAACGGACCCCAGGCCGCGTTCGGGGTCGGCTCGACCCGCGTCAACGAGGCCGGCATCGCCCTGGAGCAGCAGGTGACCGGGGCGCTCGCCGATCATCGCGGGGTGGTGGAGATGCCGGCGTACGCGGTGATGGCGGAGTCCGTCACGAGCGGGGCCTACTGGTACTCGTTCAGCGAGCCGGTGTCCACGGTGCAGGCCTGGCTCGCGCTCACCGCCGGCGCGCCGATCCGGCCGGGGGACCGCTTGCGTGCGGTGTCGGTGCTGTCGCACCGCGACGACCTCTATGGAACCGCCACGGTGAGCATCACCAACGGATCTGCGGACATCATCTGCACCGGGGTGGCCCGCGCGGTGCGGGTCGGTCGCACCAGCGAGGCACTGCTGGCCATCGACAAGGACGAGCTGTCGCAGTCATCCGGCGAGGTGCCGCCGACTCCGCACGTCGGCCCCGATGTGGCCCCGATCGATCCGGGCTGGGACGGCGCCACGATCCTGTCCGCGATCAGCCGGGGCGACATCTCCGCAGGGCCGCTGTCCGAGCTGCTCGCCATCACGCTGGAGGCGGACGGCGATGACCCGATCCTGACGGTGTCACCGCAACCGTGGATGGCCAACCCGCTCGGCGCCATCCAGGGCGGCGTGATGGCGTCCATCGTGGGTCAGGCCTGCTCGATGGCCGGCCAGAACCACACCGGACCCGGGGACCGCCATACCGTCGCCGACCTCAGCGTCTTCTATTTCCGTTCGCCGCCGGCCGACCGCGGCGCCCTGACCCTGGCCACTACCACCGAGCGAGTCGGTCGTCGGTTGGCCACGGTGTCGGCCACCATGACCGACTCGATCGGCACGCTGTACGCCCGCGCGGTGGCCAACATCGCCTACGACCGGGGAAGGGCGTTTTGACCTGCGCCGATAACCGCAGGTAAGCTCCTGCGTTGGCGTGCGGTACGCCGCGAGATTCTTCGCGGGGTAAGCCGGGATCTCGGGTCAGTGTTGGTCGCCGAGAGTCAGGCCCGGACCGCCGACGCCCGACCGACACCCGGTCACACCGGGACCCACCCGAGAAAGAGAAGGTAGCGCTGTGCCTACGTACACGCCGAAGGCGGGTGACACCACACGTTCGTGGTACGTCATCGACGCCACCGACGTGGTGCTCGGCCGGCTCGCCGTTGCAGCAGCCACTCTGCTGCGCGGCAAGCACAAGCCGACATTCACGCCGAATGTCGACGGTGGCGATTTCGTCATCGTCATCAATGCCGACAAGATCGCCATCAGCGGCGACAAGCTGGACAACAAGATGGCCTACCGCCACTCGGGTTATCCCGGTGGTCTGCGGGCCCGCACTCTCGGTGACGAGATGGCCAAGCATGCCGACCGCGTCGTCGAGAAGGCGATCGTGGGCATGCTGCCGCATAACAAGCTGAGCCGGCAGATCCAGAAGAAGCTCAAGGTCTACGTCGGGCCGGATCATCCGCACAGCGCCCAGCAGCCGATTCCGTTCGATATCAAGCAGGTGGCCCAGTGACCGACACAACCGAAACCGACACCACGGTCGAGACGACCGAAGAGACTGCCGACGTGACCACCGATGTCGCGACGGACGTGACCCCCGAGGTCACCGAAGAGGTCACGCGCCGCGAGCCGGTCATCCTCGACCGCCCGATCCAGACCGTCGGCCGCCGCAAGGAGGCCGTGGTGCGGGTGCGTCTGGTTCCCGGCACCGGCCAGTTCAATCTCGACGGCCGCTCGTTGGAGAACTACTTCCCGAACAAGGTGCATCAGCAGCTCATCAAGGCGCCGCTGGTGATCGTGGACCGGGTGGACGCCTTCGACATCTTCGCCCACCTCGACGGGGGCGGCCCGTCCGGGCAGGCCGGCGCATTGCGCCTGGCCATCGCCCGCGCGCTGATCCTGGTGCAGCCCGAGGACCGGCCGGCGCTGAAGAAGGCCGGCTTCCTCACCCGTGACCCGCGCGCCATCGAGCGCAAGAAGTACGGCCTCAAGAAGGCCCGCAAGGCTCCGCAGTACAGCAAGCGCTGATCGGCGGCGTCGCAGACGCATCACTCGCCGGACGTGTTCCAAGACCTCATCAGGGCTGGACACGTCCGGCGAGTTTTTCTGTGTGCCGGCTCACACCGCATCGTCGCTGCTCACGGTCGTGCTGCGACCAATCATTAAAAAATGGTTTGAGTTCGCCGGCCTTCGGCAATGCCTCGTGGGAGCCGACGACCGTGTCGGCTGCCCGAGGTGAGTGGCGGACCCTGCCGGGTCGCTGTCCTCGTTCGAGGGCTGTGTGGTGAATGTCCCGCAGCTCTGGATTCCTGCAATGAACGCAGAAGACAAAGGAGCGAACATGAGCACAACGAACATGAACACGATGAAGAAGACTGCCGCGGGAGCCCTGCTGGGAGGATCGATGCTCGTCGCAGGGGGTCTCGGCCTTGCGCACGCGGCTCCGCCCGAGGCGCAGTCGGTGGTGGGCGACGGCAAGCTCAATGTCACCCTCAGCGTCGACGGCCAGCGGCTCGGCGTCATTCAGGATGTGTCGCTGACCAGCGCGCAGTCCCTGGCCGCGGCCGTGTGCCCGGTTGACGACCTGTCGCCGCGTCTGTCGGACCTGGACACCAACCTGGTTCAGACCGTTCCGGCATGCAACAGCGTGACGGGCGGCTTGAGCTACACGTTCAGCCAGAACGGCGGGGCAGCGGAGGTCGCGCCGGCCCAGAGCCCCACGCCCATGCCCCCGACCCCCAGTGCCAGTGCGACGCCGACCACCCCGTCGGCCGCTCCGAGCCGGTAGCGTCTAACAGCGAAGACACTGCCCGCACCCCGTCAGGGTGCGGGCAGTGTTGTGGGACGGGTCACCGCCGCCGACAGGTCTCGCTGGTATCGCGGTTTGGCCGCAACACGGCCGATAACCTCGTCGGTTGTGTCTGAGCCTGGCGTCTGTGAGAGGTTTGTCCGCATGGGTCGACTGTTCGGGACCGATGGGGTCCGTGGCGTCGCCAACCAGGAACTGACCGCGGAACTGGCGTTGGCGCTGGGGGCGGCGGCAGCCCGCCGGCTCGGCGCCACCACGGGTGCGGGGCGGCGCGTCGCCGTCGTCGGCCGCGACCCGCGGGCCAGCGGGGAGATGCTCGAGGCCGCGGTGATCGCGGGAGTGACCAGCGAAGGCGTCGACGCGCTGCGGGTCGGCGTGCTGCCCGACGCCCGCGGTGGCCCATCTCACCGCCGCCTACGACGCCGACTTCGGGGTCATGATCTCGGCTTCGCACAATCCGATGCCCGACAACGGCATCAAGATCTTCGGTCCCGGCGGCCACAAGCTCGATGACGCCGCCGAGGACCGCATCGAGGAACTGGTGGCCCAGGGACCGGGGCTTCGGCCGGTCGGTTCCGGGAGTCGGCCGCATCGTGGACGCCACCGACGCGCTGGAACGCTACCTGCGCCATGTCGGCACGGCCGCCACCACCAGGCTGGACGGTCTCACCGTCGTCGTCGACTGCGCCAACGGCGCCGCGTCCTGGGCCGCACCGCGCGCCTACCACGCCGCCGGCGCCCGCGTCATCGCGATCAACGCCGAGCCCAACGGCCTCAACATCAACGAGGGCTGCGGATCGACGCATCTGGAACAGCTGCAGGCTGCCGTCATCGCGCACCGGGCCGACCTCGGGCTCGCGCACGACGGTGACGCCGACCGGTGCCTGGCCGTCGACGCCACCGGTCAGGTGGTCGACGGCGACGCGATCATGGTGGTACTCGCATTGGCCATGCACGAAGCCGGCGAGCTGGCTTCCAACACCCTGGTCGCCACCGTGATGAGCAACCTCGGACTGCACTTGGCGATGCGCGAGGCCGGAATCACGGTGCGCACCACCGGGGTCGGCGACCGCTACGTGCTCGAGGAGATGCGGGCCGGCGAGTACACGCTCGGCGGCGAGCAGTCCGGCCACATCGTGCTGCCCGCCATGGGCACCACCGGCGACGGCATCGCCACCGGCCTGCGGCTGATGTCGCGCATGGCGCAGACCCGGTCCTCGCTGGCCGCGCTGGCGGCGCCCATGCAATCGCTTCCGCAGGTGCTGATCAACGTCGAGGTCGCCGACAAGGCCACTGTGGCCGAAGCGCCCGCCGTGCAGAGCGCGGTGCGCCAGGCCGAGGCCGAACTCGGCGATACCGGGCGAATTCTGTTGCGCCCCTCCGGAACCGAGCAGATGGTCCGCGTGATGGTGGAAGCCGTCCGACGAGGACACCGCTCGGCAGCTCGCTCTGCGGGTCGCCGAATCGGTCAGCGCCGAGGGCTGATTCGCCCGGACGCGGAACCGATCGGAGTAGTTGCTGCGTCATACCCGGATGTGAGCGAAACACACCTGGACACCGCGGCGGTGCGGATCGCCGCCGCGCGTTTCGATACCGCCGCCGACATCCTGAGCGCAGCGCTGAGCGGGTTGCGATTCGACGGTGCGGCCGCCGGGCGCGCGCATGCCGCACATGGTGACGCGGTACGCGCCGCCGCTGGACCGGCTGGCCGCCGCCCTCGCGCAGTGGTCGAGGTCCGCTGCCGAGATCGCTGCGGCGTTGCGCGCCGATGCCGACCGCTACGGCGAGGCTGAACTGCGCGCAGTCGCGGTGCTGCAATGACATTCGACGTCGCTACCAGGCTGGCCGAGGGGCGGCCGGCAGTGACCAATACACAGACCTATGTCGACGCCTGCCACGCCCTGGGGTATCAGCAGGCCGACCTGACCGTCCGCGGCGCCCAGGTCCACGAGTGGTACGCCAGCGAGGACGGCATGGATCTGAATGCACTCGATGCCGACTGCGCCGCGTTACGGTCGGCGGCGGGGGCCGCCGACGAGGCACTGCGGATCGAGCAGACGGGGATGGCCGCGCTGGCATCGGCGTGGCACGGCGATTCAGGTGGTACCGCCACCGACTTCATCGATCGGCACTGTTCGGCCGGTGCCGTCGTGGCCGAAGCGCTGCAGGCCGCGGCCGCGACGTGTATCGCGTTGCGAGACAACCTGTGGCAGCGGGTCGACGAGAAGGTCGATCGCGGCGTTGACCATTGACGACCGCTGTTCCGCGGAGCGCGCCACCTGGCTGGCCGCGGCCCAGACCGTGACGACCGGCGCGGCGGACCGGACGGATGCCGCCGAGATCGTCAAGCAGAAGATCACGCCTTACGTCGATGCGTGACATCCGTACCGATTGGGTGGGCGCGATGCGGTCGGCGACCGCATCCGTGAGTGCTGCCTATGACGACACCGAACATGCGCTGAACTCCCATGGGGCGGTGCGATTCGAGATTCCCGGCACAGCTGGGACCGTCGATCCCATCCGCCCCGACACCGGCGGCCGGGCGCACCCACGGTCGAGCCGCCGTCCGCGCCGGCGCTCACCGCGCCCGCGGCCGCACCAGCCACCCCACCGGTCGCGCCGGTGCCTGCCCCGGAGATGCCCACCACGCCACCGCCGGCGCAAGCGACTCCGGCGCAACCGCTTTCGGCGCAGCCACCTTCGGCACCGCTGGGCGCGGATGTCGCGCCCCCGCCCGGCGCCGGGGGGCTCTCGGGGCTGGTCGCTGACATCATCGATTCACTCGGCAGCCTCTTCGACGCGCCCGGCGATGCGGCACCGGATTCGGCCGGCCTGCCGGAGCCGGATCCGATCGACTCCACGGACGGTGAGGATTCCGTCGATGGCAACACCGACGATCCGGCGGCTGACGACGAGGCGGCTCCGGACGCCGTTGATGGTGCACTACTGCCAAGTCCGGACGATCAGGCATCTGCCGCGTCACTGCCCGAAGCCGAGGTGGAGCCGCCCGCACCGGAGCCGGCCATCCCACCGGCACCGGCACCGGCACCGGCACCGGCACCGGAGCCGGTGTTGCCGCCGCCGACTCCGGCCGACGTGGCGTCCGACGATGCGGCGACTCCGTGCGAGATCGCCGCCGACGAACTCCCGCAGGTCGGCCAATGACCGAGAAGAACCACCGGCCGGCGATGCCGACGCCGTCGCGGCGCGTCCTGCGCCCAGCCGATCAGCAGCGGGCAGCGGCGCCACCGGTCATCCGGCCGCGCTGACGCCTCAGGGCAGCAACTGCTGCAATTCCTCGACATAGCGGACGTATTCGGCGCCGTCGGTGGTGACCGGGGTGGCAAGAAGCGTGGTGACACCGGCTTCGGCGAATGCCGCGATGCGTTCCTTGACGAATCCGCGCGGGCCGATCAGGTAGACCTTGCGGACCAGATCGTCGGGCACCGCGGCGACGGCCTCCGCCTTGCGCCCGGACAGGAACAGTTCCTGGATGTGATCGGCCACGTCGCCGAACCCGTATCGGGTGGCCAGGTTGTGGTAGAAGTTGCGGCCCTTGGCGCCCATGCCGCCGATGTAGAGCGCGAGATGCGGCTTGGCCCAGTTCAGCCGCTCCTCGACGTCGTCGCCGATGGCCAGCGACACCCCGACCATGACGTCGAGCTCGCCGAGTTGACTGTCGCGCTTGGCCTTTCCCGCCCGCAGCGCGTCCCCCCAGACCTCGTCGGCCTTCTCGGGGTAGAAGAACACCGGCTGCCAGCCCTCGGCGATCTCGGCGGTCAGCTCCACGTTCTTGGGGCCGAGCGAGGCGATGGTGATCGGGATACGTTCGCGGACCGGGGTGTTGATGATCTTCAGCGGTTTGCCGAGCCCCGTTCCCCGGTCTGCCGGCAGCGGAATCTGGTAGCTCTTGCCCTGATGCTCAACGCGCTCCCGGCGCCATACCTGGCGGCAGATGTCGACGACCTCGCGGGTGCGGCCCATCGGGGCATCGAACGGCACGCCGTGAAAGCCCTCCACCACCTGCGGGCCGGAGGTGCCGATACCGAGCCGGAAGCGACCGTCGGAGACGAAGTCGAGGCCGGCGGCCGTCATCGCCAGCAGTGTGGGGGTGCGTGTGTAGATCGGGAAGACCCCGGAGCCGATTTCGATGGTCGACGTCTTCGCTGCCAGAAACCCCAGCTGGCTGACGGCGTCGATAGGAGTACGCCTCGGCCACCAGGACGATGTCGACGCCGGCTTTCTCCAGGACGACGACGTGGTCGACGGCCTCGCGGAAACCGCCCGAATAGTCCAGAAAAATGCCGGTACGCATCGTCTGGTTATATCACCAACCAGTTGGTTGGCCGGAAATGGGTCAGCGCAGCAGCGCGACGATCCGGTCCTCCGGCGTCACCGGCGGCGCCTCGGGGTCGGGCTGCTCCGTCTTGGGCAGCGCGGCCTCGGGTTCGGCGAACTCCTTGTAGGTCTTGTCGCCGGTGAGATGGAACAGCAGGTAGCCGGTCAGCAGCGCCCGCACCGTCTTCTGTGTGCCCTGCTCCGAGCCGGGCACGCCCAGCACCCGGGTGAAGTGCCGCGCCTCTCGGTCAAGGCCGGCCGCCTTGGCCTTGCTGACCACCTTGCAGCACGGCGCCGTCCCATGCCTGCGCCAGTTCGAGGGCGTCGGTGCGCAGCGACTGGGCTCATCGGGTGCGGCTGAGCACCAGGCCCGGCACCTTCAGGGTCGCCGCCGGCTGCTGTGAAGGCGGTTTGGTGACCGACGGGAACAGTGCCGCGACCGCCTTGGGGTCGCATGCCCGGACCCGCCCGATAGTCCGGCCGCGGCGAACACCGCCGCCGAGGCGCCGAAACCGTGTCCGGCGAGCCCGAGCTTGGTCGGGTGCACGCTGATCTTGCCCGGCCCGAGTCGCACCCCGGCGATGATGTCGAGCGTCGTGCCCAGGTCGTAGGCCAGGTTCAGCACCGACGGCGCCAGGCCGCGCTCGGTGTCCGGTGCCGCCGCGACGATGCCCCACGACGCCAGATGCTCGCAGCGTCCCTGGTGTAGTGGTCGACGTCTGTGAGCCAATCGTGGCCGAACGCCACACCGGGCAGGTTGAACCCCGATTCGCGGGGGTGTAGACGATGCCCGGGATGCCGGCAAACGCCAGGTCACCGCGCAAAACCTTGTTCGGGCCGCGGCGAGTCAGCGCCGCGAAGAGCTTGCGTGTCCGGGCCACCCCATGACCGTAGCCCACGCGCTCGCGCACCGGCGCTGCACTACCCTGGATACACATGTGCGGAATCGTGGCCTACGTCGGGCATCGGCCCGGCCGGCGACGTCGTGATCGACGCACTGCGCCGCATGGAGTACCGCGGCTACGACTCCTCGGGCGTGGCGCTCCTGGACGGTCACGGCGCCTCGACGGTGCGCCGCCGCGCCGGTCGGCTGGCCAACCTGGAGGCCGCACTGGCCGAGACCGACGCCGCCGCGCTTGCCGGAACCGCCGGGATGGGCCACACCCGCTGGGCCACCCACGGCCGGCCCACCGACCGCAACGCCCACCCGCACCGCGACGCCGCGGGAAAGTTCGCCGTCGTCCACAACGGCATCATCGAGAACTTCGCGACGCTGCGCCACGAACTGGAGGCCGCTTGGCGTCGAGTTCGCCAGCGACACCGACACCGAAGTCGCCGTGCACCTGGTGGCCCGCGCCTATCGCGAGGGCCCCACCGCCGGTGACTTCGTCGGTCGGTGCTGTCGGTGCTGCGCCGGCTCGAGGGCCACTTCACGCTGGTCTTCGCCCATGCCGACGACCCGGGCACCATCGTCGCCGCGCGGCGCTCCACCCCGCTGGTGGTCGGCGTCGGCCAGGGCGAGATGTTCATCGGCTCCGACGTCGCGGCGTTCATCGAGTACACCCGCGAGGCCGTCGAACTCGGCCAGGACCAGGCCGTCGTGCATCACCGCCGACGGCTACCGGATCCCCGACTTCGACGGCAACGACGCCGGCGCCAGCGCCCGGCATTTTCATATCGACTGGGATCTGTCGGCCGCCGAGAAGGGCGGCTACGACTACTTCATGCTCAAGGAGATCGCCGAGCAGCCCGCCGCGGTCGCCGACACGCTGCTGGGGCACTTCGTCGACGGCCGCATCGTGCTCGACGAGCAGCGGTTGAGCGACCAGGAACTGCGCGAGGTCGACAAGGTCTTCATCGTCGCCTGCGGCACGGCGTTCCATTCCGGGCTGCTGGCCAAGTACGCGATCGAGCACTGGACCCGGCTGCCTGTGGAAGTCGAGCTCGCCAGTGAGTTCCGCTACCGCGACCCGGTTCTCGACCGCGGCACGCTGGTGATCGCCATCTCGCAGTCCGGGGAGACCGCCGACACCCTGGAGGCCGTCCGGCACGCCAAGGCCCAGAAGGCCAAGGTGCTGGCGATCTGCAACACCAACGGCAGCCAGATCCCGCGTGAGGCCGACGCCGTCCTCTATACCCGTGCCGGCCCGGAGATCGGCGTCGCGGCCACCAAGACGTTCCTGGCCCAGATCGCCGCCAACTACCTCGTCGGCCTGGCGCTGGCGCAGGCCCGCGGCACCAAGTACCCCGACGAGGTCGAGCGCGAGTACGACGAGCTGGAGGCCATGCCCGACCTGGTGGCGCGGGTGCTCGAGCACATCGGACCCGGTCACCGAGCTCGGCCGGCGGTTCGCCCAGTCACCGACGGTGCTGTTCCTGGGCCGCCACGTCGGCTACCCGGTGGCGCTGGAGGGCGCGCTCAAGCTCAAGGAACTCGCCTACATGCACGCCGAGGGTTTCGCGGCCGGCGAGCTCAAGCACGGCCCGATCGCGCTGATCGAGGAGGGGCTGCCGGTCATCGTGGTCATGCCCTCGCCGAAGAACGCCGCGGTGCTGCACGCCAAGCTGCTCAGCAATATCCGCGAGATCCAGGCCCGCGGCGCGGTCACCATCGTGATCGCCGAGGAGGGCGACGACACGGTCCGTCCGTACGCCGACCACATCATCGAGATCCCGGCGGTGTCAACGCTTTTCCAGCCGCTGCTGTCGACGGTCCCGCTGCAGGTCTTCGCCGCCGCGGTGGCCCGGGCCCGCGGCTACGACGTCGACAAGCCGCGCAACCTCGCCAAGTCCGTCACCGTCGAGTGACCGCCTGTTCAGCCGGCCACGGCCGTCTGCTGATACAGCGCCAGCCGCCAGCCGTCGGCGGTGCGCCGGTACACCGACGACATGGCCCCGACGAACGGCTCGTCGGAGCCGTCGCGCTCGGCCGTGCCGACGTACACCAGTGCCGCCGTGTCCTCGCCGGGCCGGACGACCCGCGGGTCGGAGAGTTCGAAGGCCCGCCACGGCGGCGCCTGCCCGAGGGCGGCGGTGACCGCGTCGCGGTCCATCACCGCACCGTTGGCCAGCACCATCACGGCGTCCTCGGTCATCAGATCGCCATAGAACCGGTCGCCGGTGGACTCGCACAACGATCGCCATCCGGCGCGTTCGAGCTCGAGCAGATCCTCGAGCAACTGCTGATCGTCCATGGTTGTGAATGCCCTGCCGGACTGGGGTGTATATCGCCGTCCCAGCACGTACCCTTGGTCCCGATGCGGCACTACTACACCGCCGACGCCATCCGTGCGGCCGAGGCGCCCCTGCTGGCGAGCCTGCCCGACGGCGTCCTGATGCGCCGCGCGGCCCATGGTCTGGCCACCGTGATCGCGGCGGAACTCCTGCGCCGGACGGGCGGTGTCGCCGGCCGGTCGGTGTGCGCCGTCGTCGGCTCGGGCGACAACGGTGGCGACGCGCTGTGGGCGGCGACCTTCCTGCGCCGTCGCGGCGCGCGGCGCGACCGCGGTGCTGCTGAGCCCCGAGCACACCCACGTTAAGGCTCTCGCCGCGTTCCGCGCCGCCGGTGGCCGGGTGGTGCAGAGTGTGCCCGAGCCAACCGATCTCGTGATCGACGGCGTGGTCGGCATCTCCGGTACCGGGCCGCTGCGGCCGGGCGCGGCCGAGGTTTTCGCGGCGGTCGACGAGGCCGGTATCCCGGTGGTGGCCGTCGACATCCCCAGCGGCATCGACGTGCAGACCGGCGCGATCACAGGTCCGGCGGTGCGGGCCGCGGTCACCGTCACCTTCGGCGGGCTCAAACCCGTTCACGCCCTGGCCGACTGCGGTCGTGTGGAACTCGTCGACATCGGGCTGGAGTTGCCGGGCACCGATGTGCTGGGTTTCGAGGCCGCCGACGTCAAGGCCCGCTGGCCGATGCCCGGCCCGCACGACGACAAGTACACCCAGGGCGTCACCGGCGTGCTGGCCGGCTCGTCGAGGTATCCCGGCGCCGCCATCCTGTGCAGCGGCGCCGCGGTGGCGGCCACCTCGGGGATGGTGCGCTACGCCGGAACCGCCGCCGCCGAGGTGGTGTCGCACTGGCCGGAGGTCGTCGCCGCGCCGAATCCGCATCCGCGGCCGGCCGGGTGCAGGCCTGGGTCGTCGGACCCGGACTGGGCACCGACGAAACCGGCGTGGAGGCGCTGAATTACGCGCTCAACACCGACCTGCCCGTGATCGTCGACGCCGACGGGCTGACCATCCTTTCGGACCACCCGCACCTGGTCGCCGGGCGCGACGCCCCGACGGTCCTGACTCCGCACGCCGGGGAGTTCGCCCGGCTGGCCGGCGGCCCGCCGGGCGGATGACCGGGTGGCCGCTACCCGCAGGCTCGCCGACGCGTTCGGAGCCACCGTGCTGCTCAAGGGCAACGTCACGGTGATCGCCGAACCATCCGGTTTGGTCTACCTCAACCCCGCGGGGGGCTCGTGGGCCGCCACCGCCGGCTCCGGTGATGTGCTGTCGGGCATGATCGGCGCGCTGCTGGCCGCGGGTCTGCCACCGGTGGAAGCGGCCGCCGCGGCGGCGTTCGTGCATGCCCGCGCGGCGAACATCTCGGCCGAGGACCCGGGCCCGGCGCCGGTACCCACCTCGGCATCGCGCATCCTCGCCCACATTCGTTCCGCTGTAGCAGCCCTGTAAAGAGAAGGACGTCCATGCCCCACGTCAAGTACCGCTCCCCGTCGATCGCGCCGGCCTACACCGGACGGCTGTCGACCAACCCGATTCCGTCGCTGCGCCTGCCCGCGAAATCCATGGAGCCGGCCGCGGCCTACCGGTTCATCCACGACGAGTTGATGCTCGACGGCAGTTCGCGGCTCAACCTCGCGACCTTCGTCACGACGTGGATGGACCCCGAGGCCGAGAAGCTGATGGCCGAGACGTTCGACAAGAACATGATCGACAAGGACGAATACCCGGCCACAGCGGCGATCGAATCCCGTTGCATCGCAATGGTTGCCGATCTTTTCCACGCCGAGAACCTGCGCGACGACGACGCCTCCACCGCGATCGGGGCATCGACCATCGGGTCATCGGAGGCGGTGATGCTGGGCGGGTTGGCGCTGAAATGGCGGTGGAAGCAAAGAGTCGGGCAAGAAGTCTGGAAGACCCGTACCCCCAACCTGGTGATGGGCTCCAACGTGCAGGTGGTGTGGGAGAAGTTCTGCCGCTACTTCGAAGTCGAGCCGCGCTACCTGCCGATGGCCGATGACCGCTACGTGATCACCCCCGAGCAGGTGGTCGAAGCCGTCGATGAGGACACCATCGGCGTGGTCGGCATCCTGGGCACCACCTACACCGGTGAGCTCGAGCCGATCGCCGAAATCTGCGCGGCGCTGGACCAACTCCAGAAGGACAACGGACTCGACATCCCGGTGCACGTGGACGCCGCCAGCGGCGGGTTCGTGGTGCCGTTCCTGCACCCGGACATCAAGTGGGACTTCCGCCTTCCTCGGGTGGCGTCGATCAATGTCAGCGGCCACAAGTTCGGGCTGACCTACCCGGGCGTCGGATTCGTGGTGTGGCGCAACGCCGATGCGCTGCCGGAGGATCTGGTCTTCCGGGTGAACTACCTCGGCGGCGACATGCCGACCTTCACGCTGAACTTCTCCCGGCCGGGCAACCAAGTGGTCGGGCAGTACTACAACTTCCTCCGCCTGGGCCGCGCCGGATACACCCATGTCATGCAATCCCTTTCCGACCACCGCGCGCTGGCTTTCCGACCAGTTGGAGGGCTGCCACCACTTCCACGTGATCTCGGACGGGTCGGACGATCCCCGTGGTGGCGTTCAAGCTGTCCGGTGACTTCGGCTACACCGAGTTCGACGTGTCCGCCGCGCTACGGTCCTACGGCTGGCAGGTGCCGGCCTACACCATGCCCGACGGCGCAGAGGATGTTTCGGTGCTGCGGGTGGTGGTGCGGGAAGGCTTCTCCGCCGACCTGGCCCGCTCGTTGTGGGAGGACCTCAACGCGGTGCTCGGTCACCTGGACGCGATCAAGCCCGCCGGTCACTTCGATCAGGAGCACTTCGCGCACTGAGCCTCAGCGGATCCGCTCGTTGGCCGGGTCGTAGATCGGCCTTGAGCGACACGGTGATCGGGTAGACCTCACCGCCGACGTTGACCGGTGTAGCGGCCGGCGCGCACCCAGTCCGCGGTGACGACGGCGTCGTCGGCGGAGCGGACGTAGGCCAGCCCGACGCAGCGCACCGACGGTCGCACCCCACGCGGCGGAGCTCACCTGCCCGGCCACCGCGCCGTCGCGCAGGATCAGCTCGCCACCCCACAGCATCGGTTCGGGATCGTCGACGGCAGAAGCTCGACCAGCCGCTTGCGCGGACCTGCTGCCCTGGCCTTCTCCACCGCCGCGCGGCCCAGGAAGTCGACGTCGGTCTTGAGCTTGCAGGCGAACACCAGGCCGGCTTCGACAGGATTCGTCGTTGGGCGTCAGCTCGCGGCCGAAAGCCCGGTAGCCCTTCTCCAGGCGCATCGACTCGATCGCGTAGTAGCCGCCGCGGCCGATGCCGAACCGCTCGCCGGCCGCCATGCAGGTCCTCGTAGACCCCGACGGCGAACTCGGTGGGAACGTAGAGCTCCCAACCCAATTCGCCGACATAGGTGATCCGGGTGGCCCGCACGGTGGCGTATCCCAGCGCGATCAGCCGGCTGGTCCCGAAACGGGAACGCCGCGTCGGACAGGTCGGCGTCGGTCAGTGCTGGCCAGCAGCTCGCGCGACTTCGGGCCCATCACCCCGAACACCGCCATCGACGAGGTGACGTCGACCAGTTCGGCGCTGCGCGCCGGCGGGCATGTTCTTGCGGATGTGGTCCTTGTCGCGTTCGGTGGTGGCCGCGCTGCTGACGATCAGGAACTCCTGCGCGCCGGTCCGGGTGACGGTGACGTCCGACTCGTAGGTGCCGCGCGCGTTGAGCATGCCGGTGTACACCGACTTGCCCACGGGGACAGCGACATCGGCGGTGCACAGCCACTGCAGTGCCTGCTCGGCGTCGGGGCCGGCGAGCAGGTACTTGGAGAACGACGTCTGGTCGAACACCGTCACGCCTGTCGCGGGTGTTGAGCTGTTCGGCGGCCGACCATCGCAAGCCAGTTCTGCTTGCCCCAGGAGTACTCGATCACCGGCTCGCGCCCGGCGGGGCGAAGAAGTTGGCCCGCTCCCAGCCCATCCGGCTGCCGAAGTTGGCTCCTGCCGCCGCCAGCAGGTGGTGCACCGGCGAACGGCGGAACGGCCGCGCGGTCGTCAGCTCGCGGTTCGGCCAGGGGATCTCGTAGTGCACGCCGAGGACCTCGGCGACCCGGTCGTGCAGCCAGGCGACGTTGCCGTTGAACGGGGCGAATCGGCGGATGTCGACGCCGGTGAGGTCGGTGGTCGGTGAGCCGTTGACGATCCACTCGGCCAGCGCCCGCCCGGCGCCGCCGGCCGAGGCGATGCCCACCGAGTTGAAGCCGGCGCCGACGAAGAAGTTCGCGCACTCGGGTGCCTCACCGAGGATGAACTGGTTGTCGGGGGTGAAGCTCTCCGGGCCGTTGTAGAGCTTCTTCAGCCCGGTGTGCTCCAGTGCCGGGATCCGCAGCAGCGCGTTGTCCATCAGGATCTCGAAGTGCTCCCAATCCTCCTCCAGCAGCTGGAATTCGAACGGGTAGGGAATCTCATCCGGCGCCACCCACGGTTTGGCCTCCGGCTCGAAACCGCCGATGACCAGACCGCCGACCTCTTCCTTGAAGTAGGTGTAGCCGTCGGGGTCGCGCAGGATCGGCAGGTCGGGGTGCACGCCGGCGATGGTTTCGGTGACGACGTAGAAGTGCTCGGCCGAATACAGCGGCACGTTGACGCCGGCCATCGCGCCGATCGGCCTTGGCCCACTGCCCGGCGCAGTTCACCACGATCTCGGCCTCGATGTCGCCGGCGTCGGTGCGCACGCCGGTCACCCGACCGCCGTGCGGTGAGCACGTCGAGCACCCGGACATGCTCGACGACCTTCGCGCCGCGCTGTCGGGCACCCTTGGCCAGCGCCATCGTCAGATCGGTCGGGTTGGCCTTGCCGTCGGCCGGCAGCCAGATGGCACCGACCAGGTCGTCGACCCGCATCACCGGATAGCGCTCGAACGCCTGCTCGGGACTGAGCAGTTCGCAGTCGCAGGTCGTAGGCCGCCGCGCTGGCCGCGGTGCGGCGCAGCTGCGTCATCCGGTCCTCGGTCCGGGCGACCGTCACCCCGCCGCACTGCTTGTAGCCGGCGCTCAGCCCGGTCTCGGCCTCCAGTTCGGCGTAGAGCGCCGTGGAGTACTGCACCAGCCGGGTGCCGCTCTCCGAGGCGCGCAGCTGGCCGACCAGGCCGGCGGCGTGCCACGTTGTGCCGCAGGACAACTGGCCCTGCTCCAGCAGCACCACGTCGGTGCGGCCGAGCTTGGTCAGGTGATAGGCGACGCTGGTGCCGATGACGCCGCCCGCCGATGATGACGATCTGGGCGCGCTCCGGCAGCGATGGGTGGACATGTGTTCCTACGGGTCAGTGTCGTGATCGTTGATTCGTAGCAGTCGGCATGCCCCTCGCCATCCAAGCTGTCGTTGTCGTGCTGTCGGCTGCGCGATATCGACAGCGCGGGTCGGACAGTCGCGGACTCGCGGAACTCGGTGCCACCGCAGCGCGGACTCGATACGCGCTCCGCATCGCCCAGCCCCAGAAGTCGAAATCCATTAGCGCTGGAACCATTCTGGATGCATCCCCACAACGTCCAGCCGTACTTGGCGACGATGCCCTGCAGCCGGGCT
Source organism: uncultured Actinomycetota bacterium (assembly GCA_963753095.1). Classification (GTDB taxonomy): domain Bacteria; phylum Actinomycetota; class Actinomycetes; order Mycobacteriales; family Mycobacteriaceae; genus Mycobacterium. Next base: position 92,850 of record CAVWBC010000008.1, on the reverse strand, counting down.
CGCGCGGTCTTGTGGCGAAGCGGGCGCCCGTAGTACAGGGTGACGAGTTCGTCGAGCTGCTCGGTGGACAACCCGCACTCGCCCCAGATGTTGCCCAGTTCGAAGCAGGGGTCGTTGTTGCCGGAGTACTCGTAGTCGATCATCCACACCCGCTCGCCGTTGTCGACGAAGTTGCCGGCCAGCAGGTCGTTGTTGCAGGGCACCGTGGTCTGGTCGGTGCCTCCAGCACGCTGCTGGATGTCGGCGAACGTGTCGGCGAAATCCGAGGTAGTCGGCGGGCAGCCGGAACCCGTTGTCCCGAACGACTTTCAGATAGGCGGGCTGGCGCTCGAACATGTTGAAGCGCGTCCCGGAACCGCGGCCCGGCGTGCAGGGCCTTGCAGCCGGTCGCCACCCGGGCCAGCACACCGGGGCGCTGCATGTCGGCGTTGGTCAGCGTGACGCCCTCGAGGAAGCCGACCACCAGGATGCCCAGATCCGGGCGGTAGTCGATCGACCGGCGCGCCGACACCGGCCTGCGGCGGCGGCCCGTGCTGTTGTAGTACTCGTTGTCGCGGTCGATGCCCAGCAGGTTCGGCTGTTGACGCTGCAGCGGGCGACGTAGACGCCGCGCGGGGTGGTGACCTTGACGTTGCGGTTGGTCAGTCCGCCGGAGAGTTCCTCGAGCCGGCGGGGCTGGCCGGCCAGGGCGGGCAGCTGCTCCAGCAGGCGTCCAGTTCGGAGTCGCGGGGCAGCGGCATGCTTCAAAAGACTAGACTATTGACTTGTCGTGGCGTCGATGTTTCACTCGGCCGTCGTCCTCTCCGTCCCGGCTCACCCCGCATGCCGTGATCGCGCAGTGGGCCGGCGGTCGAAACCCCGGCGGTCATCTTCGACTTCAACGGCACCCTGTCCGACGACGAGCCGATTCTCTTCCAGATCTTCACCGAGTTGTTCGGCGTGCACCTGAACTGGTCGATGACCGAGGCCGACTACAACCGGCACCTGCTCGGCCACAGCGACCGGGAGATCATCGAGAAGGCGCTGTCGAGATCACCGGGGTCCGACGCGTCGCGTCGACCCACTGCTGGGGTTGCGCAAGCGGCGCTACCGCGAACTGGTCGCCGACGACAACCCCATCCGACCGAGACGCTGCGCTCGTGCGCGTCTGCTCGCCGACCACGACGTGCCGCTGGCCATCGTCACCGGCGCCCAGCGCGACGACGTCGAGCCGTCCTGGAGAGCAGCCCGGTGGGCCGACTCATCACGTCGTGGTCGCCGAAGAGGACGTCCGCCGGGGCAAGCCCGACCCGGAGGGCTTCCTGGCCGGAGCGGCGCAGCTGGGCCGCGAGCCCGGCCGACGTGGTCGTGTTCGAGGACTCGGTGCCCGGCGTGCGCGGCGCGCTGGCGGCCGGCATGCGCTGCATCGCGGTCGGCGCGCAGCCGAGCCAGAGCTGCGGATCGGTGGCGCCGGCTCTCGTCGCGCGTCTGTCAGCCGCGTCTCGGCCCCGCATCCCAGCGCTGCGCAACCGGCGGCGCTGATCGCGCTCAGGACGCCGGCGAGGTCTCCACCCGGGCCTGGGTGTCACGGTCATCCCACGACTTCACCCGGATGCGGCTGCGGTCGGCGCGGAAGTAGTCATGGGAGAACTCCACCGCGACCCCGTCGCGGTCAGTAGGCCGTGCGGGTGACGAGCAGCAGCGGATCACCCACCGACACCCCGAGCAGTTCGGCGCGCCCCGCGGTCGCCGGCGTGGCCTCGATGTGTTCGTCGGCCGAGTACAGCGCGGTGCCGAACTGCTCACCATCAGCGCGTACAGCGACCCGGTCAGGTCGCGCGGCCAGCAAGCCGGGAAACAGCGTCGCGGGCAGGTAGGTCTCCTCGAGCAGGACGGGCGTGCGCGTTGGCCGACCGGATCCGGATGATCTCGTGCACCCGCGCACCCGCGTTTGAGCGCCAGCGCCTCGCGCACCGCGGCGGCCGGCCGGCAGGTTTTCGCGCTCACCAGCGCAGCGCCGGCGATCATGTCCAGCCGGCGCATCTGCTCGGTGAAGCCGGGCAGACCGGTGTGGTCGAACTCCAGGCGCGGAACCTCGACGAAATTGCCGCCGAAGCGGCCGCGGCTGCGCCGGATCAACCCCTTGGCCTCGATGGCGGCCAACGCCTGGCGCAGAGTCATCCGGCTGACTCCCAGCGCGGCGGCGATGTCCACCTCGGCGGGCAGCTTGTCGCCGGATGCGAGCGCCCGCGAGGCGATCAGCTGCTCCAGCCAGGTCGCGATGCGGGCATGGGCCGGAAGCCCGGTGGCACCGCCGAGATCCGGACGCGTGGCCAGCACGTCGTCGGTCATCGACAGCACCCGCACAGCGCCGACTCTACCGCCCGCAACGAGCGCCGAACCGTCAGCTCAGCGCCCTGTTCGGGGTACCGGCGGGCCGGTTCTGGGACAATTGCCGGCAGTGAGATGAACATGCACACGACATCGGTGACCCCGTCGACGCACTCCCGAGTCCCCGGCGCCAGGCGCCGAGGCCGTCGTCGATCTCGGGGCAATCGCCCACAACGTGCGCGTTCTGCGTGAACACGCCGGGCCGGCGCAGGTCATGGCGGTGGTCAAGGCCGACGCCTACGGCCACGGCGCGACCCGCGGTCGCGCGTGCCGCGCTGGCGGCCGGAGCCGCCGAACTGGGGTGGCCACCATCGACGAGGCCCTCGCGCCTGCGCCGCGACGGCATCACCGCCCCGGTGCTGGCCTGGCTGCACCCGCCCGGCACCGACTTCGCACCGGCGCTGACCGCCGATGTGCAGATCGCGGTGTCCTCGGTGCGCCAGATCGACGACCTGCTCGACGCGGTCGCCCGCACCGGGTGCACCGCCGAAGTCACCGTCAAGGTCGACACCGGACTGAACCGCAACGGGGTCAGCGCAGCCGAATATCCCGCGGTGCTCGACCGCACTGCAGCGTGCCACCGCCGACGAGGCGATCCGGGTGCGCGGCATCATGTCGCACCTGGCCAACGGCGACGTCGCCCGACGATCCGCTCAACGACCTTCAGGCGCAACGGTTCACCGACATGCTCGCCGAGGCGCGCCGGCGCGGTATCGACTTCGAGGTGGCGCACCTGTCCAACTCGCCGTCGGCGATGACCCGACCGGACCTGGCGTTCGACATGGTGCGGCCCGGCATCGCCGTCTACGGGCTCAGCCCGATCCCCGAGCTCGGCGACATGGGACTGCGACCGGCGATGACACTGAAATGCACGGTCGCCATGGTCAAGTCGGTGACGGCCGGCGAGGGAGTCTCCTACGGCCACACCTGGATCGCCGACCGCGACACCAACCTGGCGCTGCTGCCGGTCGGTTATGCCGACGGCATCTACCGCACTCTGAGCGGGCGCCTCGATGTCGCTGATCAACGGCCGGCTGCGACGCGGTGTCGGCCGGATCTGCATGGACCAGTTCATGGTCGACCTCGGGCCCGGTGACCCGGACGTCAGCCGAGGGTGACGAGGCGATCCTGTTCGGGCCGGGCACATCCGGGGAGCCGACCGCCCAGGACTGGGCCGATCTGGTGGGAACGCATCCACTACGAGGTGGTCACCAGCCCGCGCGGTCGCGTGGTGCGCACCTACCGGGAGGCCGACGCCGGTGGCGGTGACTCAAGACGCCAAGGCAAGCGCACGGCATTGATGAACGCCGCCCGCAACGCCGAGGCTGCCGGCAATCCAGCCGCCTCGGCACCGGCAAGAAGGCCGGGCTGATGGCCGGCGTCGCCGGGCTGAGCGCTGTCGGCACCGCCGCCGGCGTTTCGGCGGCCCGGGCCATGCGGCACAAGCAATTCATCGAAGATGCTTACGCCGGTGAGGATTTCGCGCTGCTGGATGCCGACCGCGGCTGTGTGGTCACCACGGGCGACGGCGTACCGCTGGTCGTCCGGGAGGTCGGGCCCGTCACCGCGCCGCTGACGGTGGTGTTCGCGCACGGGTTCTGTCTGCGGATGGGGTCGTTCCATTTCCAGCGTGCCGCCCTCGCCGAGCAGTGGGGCGATCAGGTGCGGATGGTGTTCTACGACCAGCGCGGCCACGGCCAGTCCGGCTCGGCCCCGGTGCGAGACCTACACCGTGACGCAGCTCGGCCAGGACCTGGAAACCGTTCTGCAGGTGATGGTCCCGCGCGGGCCGGTCATCCTGGTCGGGCACTCGATGGGCGGCATGACGGTGCTCTCGCATGCCCGGCAGTTCCCCGCAGCACTACGGGAAGCGCATCGTCGGCGCGGCGTTGATCTCCTCGGCCGCGGAGGGCCTGTCGCGCTCCCCGCTCGGCGAGATCCTGCAGAACCCGGCGCTGGAGGCGGTGCGCTTCGCCGCGCGGTACGCCCCGAAGCTGGTGCACCGCACCCGCGGCGCCGCGCGCTAGGTGCTGCGGCCCATCCTGCGGACCGCCTCCTACGGTGACGAGGCACATCAGCCCGAGCGTTGTGGCCTTCTCCGAGGCCATGATTCACGACACCCCGATCGCCACGCTGGTGGAGTTCCTGCACGCCCTGGAAGTTCACGACGAGAGCGCGGCGCTGCCGGTGCTGGCCCGGATCCCGACGATGATCGCCTGCGGTGACCGCGACGTGCTGACGCCGGTCATCCACTCCGAGGAAATGGCGGCGGTGCTGCGCGGACTCCGAGCTGGTGATCGTCAAGGGTGCCGGGCCACCTGGTGCAGCTCGAGCAGCCCGAGATCATCAACGAAGCGCTGGTTCGCCTGGTCGAGCGGGCGACACCCTCGAAACTCGTTGCGCTGACCCGGCGGTGAAGGCGCGGCGCTCGTGCCTGATCGTCTCAGCGACCTGCGGGCCGACAGCGGCACCCTCGAGTTGCCCACCGTCGAGGACACCATCGCCTTCGGGGCAGCGGCTGGGCGAGCAGTTGCGCGCAGGTGACGTCGTCGTGCTGTCCGGGCCGCTCGGGGCCGGAAAGACGGCCCTCACCAAGGGAATCGCGCTCGGCATGGATGTCGAGGGTCCGGTGACCTCGCCGACGTTCGTGCTGGCCCGGGTGCACCGCCCGCGCCGCGCCGGATACCCGGCGATGGTCCACGTCGACGTCTACCGACTGCTCGACCGCGACCGGCGCCGACCTGCTCGCCGAGCTGGATTCACTGGATCTGGACACCGACCTCGACGACGCCGTCGTCGTGGTCGAGTGGGGCGAGGGGCTGGCCGAGCGGCTGTCGGCACAACCACCTCGACATCGCGCTGCAGCGCTGCGCCGACACCGATGTGCGGACCGCACGCTGGCAGTGGAACCGCGGATGACGCGCACCGTACTGGCCATCGACACCGCGACCCCGGCCGTCACCGCCGCCGTGGTGGCCGCGAGCGACGCCGGCGCCATCACGGTCGTGGCGCAACGGGTCAGCGTGGATGCGCGCGCCCACGCCGAGACTGCTCACCCCCAACGTGATCGCGGCAGTCGCCGACGCCGGCCTGACCATGGCCGACCTCGACGCGGTGGTGGTGGGCTGCGGTCCGGGACCGTTCACCGGGCTGCGGGTGGGCATGGCCACCGCCGCCGCCTACGGACACGCCCTGGGCGTGCCGGTGTACGGGGTGTGCAGCCTCGACGCCATCGGCGTGCTGACCACCGGTGACGTGCTGGTGGTGACCGACGCCCGCCGCCGCGAGGTGTACTGGGCGCGCTACCGCGACGGCGTGCGCATCGACGGCCCCGGCGTCAGCGCGGCGGCCGACGTGCCGATCGGCGATGCCGAGCGGGTGGCGGGATCGCCGGAGCACGCCGGACCTGTTCGGACTGCCCGGCATCGAGCCCCGCTACCCGACACCGGCCGGGCTGGTCGCCGCCGTCGACGGATTGGTCCGGCGAGCCGGCGCCGCTGGTGCCGCTGTATCTGCGCCGGCCCGACGCCAAGACGCTCGCCGAGCGGGGATCCTGCAATGACCGTCAGCTACGGTCCTCTGCGCAAGAACGACGCCGCCCGCTGCGCCGAACTCGAGGCGCTGCTGTTCGAGGGCGACGACCCCTGGCCGGACATCGCCTTCGTGCGCGAACTGGCCGCGCCGCACAACCGCTACGTCGCCGCCCGGGTGGACGACAAGCTCGTCGGCTACGCCGGCATCTCCCGGCTCGGGCGCACCCCGCCGTTCGAGTACGAGATCCACACCATCGGCGTGGATCCCGCCTATCAGGGTCAGGGCATCGGCCGGCGCATGATGACCGAGTTGCTCGACTACGCCGGGGCCGACAGCGGTGGTCTATCTGGAGGTCCGTACCGACAACGAGCCGGCGATCGGGCTCTACACCAGCCTCGGGTTCGGCACGGTCGGGCTGCGCAAGCGCTACTACCGGGTCAGCGGCGCCGACGCCTACACGATGCGGCGGGACGCATCATGAATATCCCGATTCGCTTCGCTCCTGCCCGCCGGCCATGAATCTCTCAGGAAACATCCTGGCCATCGAGACCTCCTGCGACGAGACCGGAGTCGGCATCGCGCGGCTGGATCGCCGACGGCACGGTCACGCTGCTGGCCGACGAGGTGGCCTCCAGCGTCGACGAGCACGCCCGCTTCGGCGGAGTGGTGCCCGAGATCGCCTCCCGGGCGCACCTCGAGGCCCTGGGCCCGACGATGCGCCGCGCGCTGCAGACCGCCGGAATCGACCAAGCCCGACGTCGTCGCCGCCACCATCGGGCCCGGCCTGGCCGGCGCACTGCTGGTCGGCGTCGCCGCCGCCAAGGCCTACGCCGCCGGCTGGGGCGTGCCGTTCTACGCGGTCAACCACCTCGGCGGCCACCTCGCCGCCGACGTCTACGACCACGGCCCGCTGCCCGAATGCGTCGGCCTGCTGGTCTCCGGCGGACACACCCACCTGCTGCACGTGCGCTCGCTGGGCGAGCCGATCGTCGAGCTGGGCAGCACCGTCGACGACGCCGCGGGGGAGGCCTACGACAAGGTGGCCCGGCTGCTGGGCCTGGGCTACCCCGGCGGCAAGGCCCTCGACGACCTGGCCCGCACCGGCAACCGCGACGCCATCGCCTTTCCCGCGCGGCATGACCGGACCGCGCGACGAGCGGTTCGCGTTCAGCTTCTCCGGGCTCAAGACCGCGGTCGCCCGCTACGTCGAGAGGCCATCCCGACTACGTACGCCGCCGACGTCGCGGCCGGGTTCCAGGAGGCCGTCGCCGACGTGCTGACCGCCAAGGCGGTGCGGGCCGCCACCGAGCTGAAGGTGTCCACCCTGCTGATCGCCGGCGGCGTGGCGGCCAACTCGCGGCTCCGTGAGCTGGCCGAAGAGCGTTGCGCCGCAGCCGGGTTTGACGCTGCGAATCCCGCGGCCGCGGCTGTGCACCGACAACGGCGCGATGATCGCCTCGTTCGCCGCGCACCTGATCGCCGCCGGAGCCTCGCCGTCGCCGCTGGACGTGGCCAGCGACCCGGGTCTGCCCGTCGTCGCCGGCCAGGTGCGCATGAGGTCGGGCACTGGGCCGACGCGATCTTGACGGGCGCCGCGGGTCAGCCGTACAGCGAATACGCCACGGGCCACCCTTGAGTGCTAGCACTCTCATGTATAGAGTGCTAGGTGGCACGCGGACAACCCCTGTGTCGGCACCCGCGACGACGGCGCGAGGGCACGGACGTATGCCGAACACCTGATTAATTCGACTGGTCCGGGGAAGAGCCCCGGGCCCGCACCCATAACAGTGGAGGGCTCCATCGTGGCGAGCGTGAACATCAAGCCACTCGAGGACAAGATCCTCGTCCAGGCCAACGAGGCCGAGACGACCACCGCGTCGGGTCTGGTCATCCCGGACACCGCCAAGGAGAAGCCGCAGGAAGGCACCGTCGTCGCCGTCGGCCCCGGCCGGTGGGACGAGGACGGCGAGAAGCGGATTCCGCTGGACGTCAACGAAGGCGACACCGTCATCTACAGCAAGTACGGCGGCACCGAGATCAAGTACAACGGCGAGGAGTACCTGATCCTGTCGGCCCGTGACGTGCTGGCGGTCGTCAACAAGTAGCACCCGTGTACCGCCCCGGAAACCCCGCGCTCGTCGCGGCCGGTTTCCGGGGCGGAACGCGCTGAAGCGAGAGTCAGGCAGATACATATGAGCAAATTGATCGAATTCGACGAGACCGCCCGTCGCGCAATGGAAGCCGGTGTCGACAAGCTTGCCGACGCCGTCCGGGTCACGCTCGGCCCGCGCGGCCGCCACGTGGTGCTGGCCAAGGCCTTCGGCGGCCCGACCGTCACCAACGACGGCGTCACCATCGCCCGCGAGATCGAGCTCGAGGACCCGTTCGAGAACCTCGGCGCCCAGCTGGTCAAGTCGGTCGCCACCAAGACCAACGACGTCGCCGGCGACGGCACCACCACCGCCACCGTGCTGGCGCAGGCGATGATCAAGAACGGCCTGCGCAACGTCGCGGCCGGCGCCAACCCCATCGCGCTCGGCTCGGGCATCAGCAAGGCCGCCGACGCGGTGTCCGAGGCGCTGCTCGCCGCCGCCACCCCGGTGGCCGGCAAGACCGGCATCGCCCAGGTCGCCACCGTGTCCTCGCGTGACGAGGAGATCGGCGAGATGGTCGGCGAGGCGATGACCCAGGTCGGCACCGACGGTGTGGTCACCGTCGAGGAGTCCTCGACGATGAGCACCGAGCTGGAGATCACCGAGGGCGTCGGTTTCGACAAGGGCTTCCTGTCGGCCTACTTCGTCACCGACTTCGACCTGCAGGAAGCCGTCCTCGAGGACGCGCTGGTGCTGCTGCACCGCGACAAGATCAGCTCGCTGCCCGACTTGCTGCCGCTGCTGGAGAAGGTCGCCCAGTCCGGTAAGCCGCTGCTGATCGTCGCCGAGGACGTCGAGGGCGAAGCGCTGTCCACGCTGGTGGTCAACGCCATCCGCAAGACGCTCAAGGCCGTCGCGGTCAAGGCGCCGTTCTTCGGTGACCGCCGCAAGGCGTTCCTCGACGACCTCGCCGTCGTCACCGGCGGCCAGGTGGTCAACCCCGACGTCGGCCTGCTGCTGCGCGAGGTCGGCCTGGACGTGCTGGGCTCGGCCCGCCGCGTCGTCGTCAGCAAGGACGACACCGTGATCGTCGACGGTGGCGGCACCAAGGAGGCCATCGCCGACCGCGTCAAGCAGCTCAAGGGCGAGATCGAGGCCACCGACTCCGACTGGGACCGCGAGAAGCTCGAGGAGCGGCTGGCCAAGCTGTCCGGCGGCGTCGCCGTGATCAAGGTCGGCGCGGCCACCGAGACCGCGCTCAAGGAGCGCAAGCACCGCGTCGAGGACGCGGTGCGCGCGGCCAAGGCCGCGGTCGAGGAGGGCATCGTCGCCGGCGGCGGCAGCGCCCTGGTGCAGGCCCGCAAGGCGCTCGACCGCTGCGCGAGTCGCTGTCCGGCTGACGAGGCCCTCGGTGTCGACGTGTTCTCGGCGGCGCTGTCGGCGCCGCTGTACTGGATCGCCACCAACGCCGGCATCGACGGCGCGGTCGTGGTCAACAAGGTCAGCGAGCTGCCGGCCGGGCACGGCTTCAACGCCGCCACCCTGACCTACGGCGACCTGATCGCCGACGGCGTCATCGACCCGGTCAAGGTCACCCGCTCCGCGGTGGTCAACGCCGCGTCGGTGGCGCGCATGGTGCTCACCACCGAGACCGCGATCGTCGAGAAGCCCGCCGAGGATGAAGGTGACGGCCACGGCCATCACGGCCACGCGCACTAGGTACTGATTCCCCCCCCGACTGTGGGGCTTATGCACGGAGAGGTTCGGACTTTCGCTGCAGAGGCCCCACATTCGGCGTTATCGCAATCCCGCGATGACGATGCCCCGCCGGGGATGGGACGCGCCGTAGCATGCCGTATGGCCGAAACCAGCGCTCCTCCGCCCTCAACCGGCATGCCGACAGCCAGCAAGGCCCTCTGCACCGTCTACGCCGCCATCTCGGTCGCAGCGTTCGTTGCCTACTGGAGCCAGGCCATCGCCTACTTCGACCGCCCCGCAAGCATCGTCTCCGCACTTCTCGGTGACACCAAGATCACCCCGGCATCGCGGGCCGTGACGGTCGAAGTGCTTTTCATCTTCCTGGCCGCCGCGGTGCTGATGGTTCTGGAGGCAAGGAAGCACGGCATCAGGTTCGTGTGGCTCTACATTCTGGGTGGAGGGGCCGTCGCGATCAGCGTGACGTTCCCCTTGTTCTTGATCGCCCGCGAATATCGCCTTGCCAAGACTGCTCCGTCGCGACTCGGCATGGCCGATACCTTGGCCCTCGCTGCCCTGGCGATCGCGACCGTAGCCCTCGCCATCTGGGTGGACGCGGGATGAACAACCCGCCAAACCGGGTTCGGAACGTCTCGATCGACAGTCAAGCCGCATACTGCCTACGGTTTCAAGCTGCGCCCGATCGCCGAGATCATCGCTCCGCGTTTCGAGCAGCGCCGCCTCGACGAGGTGGCGACCTCTCACCATCTACTCGTTGTTCGCGCGGGCCAGCCCGCGGCGACTCATTGGACGCGCGCCTTTTCTTTTCAATGGCGGTGGTACATCCTCACCACCGAGACCGCGATCGTCGAGAAGCCTGCCGATCACGAAGGTGACGGTCACGGCCATCACCACGGGCATTCGCACTAGGACTGTCCTCGAGCGTGGGGCTTATGCACGGGATCTCAACGATCTGCGTGCATAGGCCCCACGTTCGGCGTCTGGGCTAGCCTCGCTAGATGAACCGGACGTCGCGCGTGCGGATTTCGGCCTGGCTGATCGCAGGTCTGACAGCGCTGAGCCTGCTGACCGCGTGCGCGGGGGGACCCGGGCGTCCGTCCCAGGCCCCTGTCGGTACGGCCGATGCGGTGGGAGCACCGGCGCCCCAGGACGTTCCGAAGGCGCCGCCGCCGACTACGCGCGACATCGTCAAGACGGCCTCGATGACTATCACGGTGAGCAACCCGGCCGAGGCCGCCGACAAGGCCACCACCACCGTCGACAACGCGCAGGGCCGGGTCGACAGCCGATCCGAAGACGCGGGATCGGGTGCCGGCAGGGCGCGCACGGCGATGATCCTGCGGGTTCCGGCGGCCAGACTCGATGACGTGATGCGGGATATCGAGGCGCTCGGCACCGTCGAACACGTCGAGATCACCACCGACGACGTCACCGCCCAGCGGGTCGATCTCGATGCCCGGATCAAGGCGCTGCAGACGTCGGTGGACCGGCTGCTGGCGATCATGCGTGATGCGCGAGACCCCGACGCACTCATCAAGGCCGAGGACGCCCTATCCGAACGCCAGGCCGAACTCGACGGCCTCCGGGCACAACGCGACGCGCTTGGCGACCAGATCGCATACAGCACCGTCAACGTCACCTTCATATCCCAGACCCTCGGCGGCCCGGAGCCCGGCAAGTATCGGGGCTTCTTCGGTCAGGTCGAAAGAGGTTGGGACGCCTTGGTTTCCCTCGTCGGAAACTTGGTTCTGCTCTTCGGTCTGCTGCTTCCGTGGTTGGGTGTGCTGGTCGTCGCCGGTGGTGTCACCTACGGAATAGTCCGCCTGGTACAGGCTCGCCGGCCCTGACGGGTCAGTGGGCGCTACCGTGCTGTCGGCTGAATGGATACCAGGCGGAAGGTGCCCGGCCGGGCGTCGTCGGGCGTGAACCGGACTACCAGGACGTCGGGGGGAAACTGGCTGGCAAGGTCGTCCAGAGTCCTGGGAAGAAACACCCTCGACTTGGCATTGCCGTACCAGTTGGGATCCGACGGGTCGACGTCGAGGACGCTCACGCTGTCGATTGCCGAGTCCCAGCGGGCAATGGGGTCCGGCGGGGCACCGCCAAATCCTGTCGACTTCTGATACGCGTCCAGTTGGCCGGCAGCGGTCACCGCCGTGCCGCCACCGACGGGGGCACCGGTGATCGTTCCGTCGATGGCATCGGCGGTCACTGTTGTCAGCCGGACGGTGCACACGTCGTCGACGACCATGGACGGCGCGCAAAAGTCGGGCAGCGGGGAGGCGTGCGCGGGTGCCGGCAATGCCAGGGCAGACGTCGCGGCGGCGATCCCGACCATCGCCCAGCTGCAGCCGTTCGGCATCGGGGTGCCCTCCTTCGGACGTCGCGAACGGTATGTCGCTGCGGCAGTCATCGCACGTTACGCGGCCCGCCACCTGTGAAGGTGGCGGGCCGATGGCGTTTGACCGATGCTGCGTATCAGCGGCTGTGGTGCACGGTGGTGTCGACGTGCGGGACGTAGACGCGCTGCTGTTGCTGCTGGTTCCAGATCACGTCGCTGAGGTCGGCGTGGGCGGCTCCGGCCACGCCCATCAAGCCTGCGAACAACCCGCCGGCGACCATTGTCGAAACCGCGAAACGCTTCATCATGTTTTCCTTTGTCCTACTCGCCGGCGTCTCCGGCGTGCTGACACCTACGTTGCCGGATGTGGCGGGTGCCCGGTATCGAGCAGTTCGAGGATGTTCATGATGGTTCGGCATCCTCTGATCGGAGGATGCCAACGGCCCGCCGTGCGGGGCACGACGGGCCGCTGGGGTGGTTCGACCGGTTTAGCTATGCGGCGCCGGCAGCGGAATCGGGTACGGAACGAACTCGCTGTTCACGTACACACCCCACTGGTTGAGCTGCGCGTTCCACTCGAGGTTGAGTGGTCCGGTCACCCCGGGCAGGTTCGGCTGCCAGGTGGTCGGAAGCACGACGTCATCCCAATGCCCAGGCGGAACGTTGAAGAACGGGTTGGGCACGCCGTTGATGAACGGTTCGTGCATCACCTGTCCGGGAGGACCCAACGGGTTCTGTCCGGGAGGCGTGTTGGGCGTCCATCCGATGGTGCCGTTGCCCCAGTCATCGCCGTGGTCCCAGGTGCTTCCGCCGTTGCCGTGGTCGTCATCGCCGACGACGGGCACCGGCGGGTTGGGAATCGGGTTGTCCGGCTTAGCCGCCGCGACACCGCTGCCAAAACCGATGATGCCCAGGCCCAGTGCCCCCGCCATGGCGGTGCCGGCTGCGATTTTCTTCATGGTCGTGTCGTCCATGATTCGTGAATCTCCTTGTCTGCCCAGGTGATGCGGAATTCCCCCCCGATCACCTGAGGCTTCGTGGGAACTGTCACGACCCCCTCGCCGGTTCGGCTACCCGGCTGCCCCGGGTAGTCAAACCCCGCACTACAGACTTGAATACAAACCAAAGAGGCCCACCCCCGCGGGGATGGGCCTCTTTGATTCTGTTTGCTGGCGGTCAGGCCGTGCGGCGGATTCCGCGCTTGAGAAGCAGTTCGCGCTCGGACTCGCTCAGGCCGCCCCAAATTCCGTAGGGCTCGCCGACGGCCAGCGCATGAGAGCGGCACTGGGCGATCACCGGGCAACTCCTGCACATCTCCTTGGCGCGCATCTCGCGCTGGGCCCGCGCCCGGCCACGTTCACCGTCCGGGTGGAAGAACATCGACGAGTCGACGCCCCGGCAAAGCCCGGCCATCTGCCAGTCCCAGATGTCTGCGTTGGGTCCGGGTAGTTGTTGCGGCTGTGGCATTGGAAAACCCCTCTCTCCGCGCATCTTTCGCACGCGTGAGTTGTGGAACCGATCCGAGCACTGTCGCCGGTGACTACTCGTGCTCACAAAGCTATGGGGTCGTCGGTGAGGCGGTCAATAGTCGACTTATGTGCGCAATCACATAACCGCAGCTCGAGAATTTACATCACGTTCATCATTGCGACCCCGCGCCAACGGCCGGAGTGCTAGCCCGGTGCCTGTGAGCTTGGCAGCATGCCGATTTCGGCAGCAAAACTCGGGCATTGCCGCGCCCGGATTTCCTAGCGCTCAATAGGTAGTTGACGTGGACGTAACACGGCGACCACAAACTGTTAACTGACTCATCTGTCGATTGGCCTTGATAGCGTCGCGGATCAGATGACTTCCACCCCGCTCTGCGCCGCCGCGTTCGGTGACGACCCCGGTTTGTGGCCGCTCCCGCCCGCGCACACGCCGGTTGAGCTGTGGCTGCGTGCGGTGGCCGCCGGCGGCCAGGGCCGCTACAGCAGCGCCCGGGCAGACCTTGCCGCTCTGCGCCGCCGGGACGGCGCCGGCCCGCTCGCCTCGCTGGCCCTGAGCACGCAGGCGTCGTTCCTGCGCCAGCTCGGCGGGCACCTCCCGGCCCGCGGCTGGGATGGCCGCGCACTCGCTCTCGCCGAGGCCGCCGGCGACTGCCCGGGAGCCGTCGAGGCGGCGGTGGACGCCGTCGTCGGCCTCGCTGCCGACGCCCTGGGAGTGGGCCGGCTGGCCGTGTCGGCCGCGCTGCTGGACCGGGCGGACGGTCTGCTCGCGCGGAATCGAGGCACCGCCGGCCCGGCAGGTCATCAGGCGGGCCTGGGTGGGCGCCGAGCTGGCGATGGCCGGTGGTGACGGCCGCCGCGCCCTGGCGGAGGCCGAGCGCGGCGTCGAACTTGCCGAGCAGGCCCTGCCGGCGCTGCGACGACACCGGGTCAAGAGCGACGTGGTGCTCGCTGCGGCACTGTGCAGCGCCGGTTTGCCGGAGCGGGCCCGGGAGGTCGCCGACGCGACGCTGGCCGACGCGACCGACTACGGCCTGGTACCCCTGCAATGGGCGCTGGCGTGCCTGCTGGCCGACGTCGGGAGCGCGACGCATTCCCCGCACGAAGTGATAACGATCCGGGATCAATGCCGTGACCTGGTGACGCGGCGCGGCGGCCGGTGGGGCGGCGGCTAACGCCGATACCCAGCGCAGACAGATATTGTCTAGCTGAATCACGCTGCCAGGAAGAGCGCCGTTCGTAACGTTGGAGATATCGCCGTCGATGACAATTCCAGGAGATCGTCTCGACGCCGCCGTTGCTGAGGCCGTGGCCGGCAGCCGGGATGCGCTCCGGGAAGTGCTGGAGACCATCCGTCCCATCGTGGTCCGTTACATCCGGGCTCGCCTGGGGACCGCGGAGCGGGTTGGTCTGTCAGCTGATGACGTCGCTCAGGAGGTTTGCTTGGCCGCCATACAGGCGCTGCCGCGCTACCAGGATCAGGGTCGCCCCTTCCTGGCCTTCGTGTACGGCATCGCTGCTCACAAGGTCGCCGACGCTCATCGCGCCGCCGGCCGGAACCGCTCTGAACCGACTGATTCGGTGCCGGAGCGGTACTCGCTCGACTCAGGTCCCGAGCAGATGGCCATGCAAGCCGACTCCGCGGCACGGATGAAGAAACTCCTCGAGATCCTGCCGGAGAAGCAGCGCGAGATCTTGATCCTGCGCATCGTCGTCGGGATGTCCGCCGAGGAGACCGCCGACGCGGTCGGCAGCACGCCTGGCGCGGTACGGGTCGCTCAGCACCGCGCTCTGGCCAGGCTGAAGTCCGAGATCATCGAGGCGGGGCCCGAGCATGCCTGACTTCGGACGTACCTCACGCGACGACGACGCATCGTTGGACGCCGTCCTGCGCAGCGACCGGCTCATCGAGGCCCTCGCCACCGGAGCGCCGGTTCCGGCGCAGGACCAGGCCGACGCCACGTTGGCGGCGTTGCTGGGCGGTTGGCGCGACGAGATGCGCTGGCCGCCTGCCACCGGGCTGGTCACCGAGCAGGATGCCGTCGCCGCGCTGCGTAGCGGCCTGGCGGAGAAGCAGACGACCGGCCGCAGCCGACGCGGACTGAGTGTCGTCGGCGCCGCCGCCGCCGCGGTGTTGTGCATCGGCGGGTTCGGCGCGGTCGTGGCCGGTTCTGGTCCCGGCGACGCGCTATACGGAATGCGTTCGATGCTCTTCGGCGCGCCCAAGCAGGTCCGTAACGACCAGGTGGCTCTCGCCGCGCAGACGGAGCTCAATCAGGTGCAGGACCTGATCGCCCGCGGTGACTGGCAGGGGGCGCAGGACAAACTCGTCGCGGTGAGCACCCAGGTCGCGGCCGTCGGCGATGCCGATCAGAAGCAGCAGCTGTTCGACCAGTGGAACCAGTTGTCCGCCAAGGTCGTGGATCGCGATCCGGAGGCCACGGTGCCGCCCGGGGTCACCTACACGGTGCCGCCGGCCCTCACCGAGTTGGTGGCCACACCGGCCGCGACCACTGTGCCCAACACGCCGATTCCGCCGATTACGGTCTCCACTACGTCGGTTCCGACGTCGCCGGGCAGCCCGAGTACGTCGCCGTCGGAGGTGACCTCACCGCCCACGTCGGCCTCGACGTCGCCGGCCGAGCAGACGGCGCCGTCGTCGACGACGGATCCGACGACGACGGCCGCGCCCACCACGACAGCTTCGCCGTCGCCGAGTGCCACGACGACCACTGTGCCCACGACGACCACGGTGCCCACGACCACGACCACGACGCAGGCCAGCACTGCGCCGAGCGCGGCAAGCGCGACAACCACACCGCCGGTCGCGACCACGACGCCACCGCCGGCCGCCACGACGACTGCTGCCGCACCGGCGACGGCTGTGACCACCACGGCTGCCATCCAGCAGACGGCCGCATCGGTGGCGCCGTCGTCGCCGGTCGAGATAAAGACGAGCGCGCCCGCGCCGGTCACGGTGGACACGCCCAGTGTTGTGCCGACGAAGCAGGCGCCCCCGGTTGTGATCAGCACCACCGTTGCAGTGCCCGTGCCCGTGCCCGTGCCGTCGGCCGGCGCCGCCGGCTGATCAACGCCGAAAGATCAGGCGGTCAGCGCGAGCCGTCGTAATCCGACGTGGCCTCGTTCAGCGAGGCATCCGCGTAGCCGCGGCAGTAGTCCCAGGTGACATAGGCATCCGGCTCGGGATCGTAAGCCGGCTCGTGCGGACGGACGGTTCCGTCGACGAGAAGCTGAAGTAGGTTGGCGCGCAACATATCCCAGTCGTGATAGTGGTCCTGCTGGCATTCATCGCAGCAGACCACGAGTCCGCGGACACCCTTGTGGGCCAGCAGCGCCTCATAGACCGCCAGGTCGGCGAGGTCGGCTTCGACCGCGGAGCGCTCCTGCGGGTCCAGTGGCTGGCCCGGCTCCAAGGCGTCGAGCGCGGCCGAAGGATCGCAGGGGTCGTCGGCGAAGGGATCCGGTGGCAGCCCTGGTGGAAGGTGGTCGCGCACGGTGTCCACCCTACGCAGCAGGGTAGGTATCGCGCCAGGTATCGATACCCGCAGCCGATAGGATGGTGTCTTCACTCCGCCTGCTGATGGGGGCCCCACCGATGTCCATTGCCGAAGGCAGCACCGGCCGCATCGACGGCATCTCCGCGCGTCTGCTCGATCTGCCCGGCGAACAGGTTCTGACCGGGGGGGATGATCCCAACAAGATCGCCATGCTGGGTCTGACGTTCGACGACGTACTGCTACTTCCGGCGGCCTCCGATGTGGTGCCCGCGACCGCCGACACCTCGAGCCAGCTCACCAGGAAGATCCGCCTCAAGGTGCCGCTGGTGAGCTCGGCGATGGACACCGTGACCGAGGCGCGGATGGCGATCGCCATGGCCCGCTCCGGCGGCATGGGCGTGCTGCACCGCAACCTGTCCATCGCCGAGCAGGCGGGCCAGGTCGAGATGGTCAAGAGGTCCGAGGCCGGCATGGTCACCGACCCGGTGACCTGCTCGCCGGAGAACACCCTCGCCGAGGTCGACGCCATGTGCGCACGGTTCCGGATCTCGGGGCTGCCGGTCGTCGACGAGGTCGGCTCGCTGGTGGGCATCATCACCAACCGCGACATGCGTTTCGAAGTCGACATGAGCAAGCCCGTCGCGGAGGTGATGACCAAGTCGCCGCTGATCACCGCGCAGGAGGGCGTCACCGCAGACGCCGCGCTGGGCCTGCTGCGGCGCAACAAGATCGAAAAGTTGCCCATCGTCGACGGTCGCGGCCGGCTCACCGGGCTGATCACGGTCAAGGACTTCGTCAAGACCGAGCAACACCCGCTGGCCACCAAGGACAGCGACGGCCGCCTGCTGGTCGGCGCCGCCGTCGGCGTCGGGGACGACGCCTGGGACCGCGCCATGGCGCTGGCCGATGCCGGGGTCGACGTGCTGGTGGTCGACACCGCCCACGCCCACAACCGGCTTGTGCTCGACATGGTCGGCAAGGTCAAGGCCGAGGTGGGGGACCGCGTCGAGGTGATCGGCGGCAACGTCGCCACCCGCAGCGCGGCAGCCGCGCTGGTCGAGGCCGGCGCGGACGCGGTGAAGGTCGGTGTGGGTCCCGGCTCCATCTGCACCACCCGGGTGGTGGCCGGGGTCGGCGCCCCGCAGATCACCGCGATCCTGGAAGCGGTCGCCGCGTGCGCGCCGCACGGCGTGCCGGTGATCGCCGACGGCGGGCTGCAGTACTCCGGCGACATCGCCAAGGCGCTGGCCGCGGGCGCGTCGACGACGATGCTGGGCTCGCTGCTGGCCGGCACGGCCGAGGCGCCGGGTGATCTGATCTTCGTCAACGGCAAGCAGTTCAAGAGCTACCGCGGCATGGGGTCGCTCGGTGCCATGCAGGGCCGGGGTGTGGCCAAGTCCTACTCGAAAGACCGGTACTTCCAGGACGACGTGCTCTCCGAGGACAAACTGGTGCCCGAGGGAATCGAGGGCCGGGTGCCGTTCCGCGGGCCGCTGTCCACGGTGATCCACCAGCTCACCGGCGGCCTGCGGGCCGCGATGGGCTACACCGGGGCGCCCACCATCGAAGCGCTGCAGCGGGCGCAGTTCGTGCGGATCACCGCCTCGGGGCTCAAGGAGAGCCACCCGCACGACATCACGATGACCGTCGAAGCCCCGAACTACTACGCCCGCTAGGCGATAGGCGATCAGATGCGCGACATGGTTGAAATCGGCATGGGCCGAACCGCCCGCCGGACATACGAACTCAATGACATCAACATCGTCCCGTCGCGGCGCACCCGCTCCTCGAAGGACGTGTCGACGGCCTGGCAGCTCGACGCCTACCGCTTCGAGATCCCGGTCATCGCCCACCCGACCGACGCCCTGGTGTCACCGGAGTTCGCCATCGAGCTGGGCCGGCTCGGCGGTCTGGGCGTGCTCAACGGCGAGGGCCTGATCGGCCGCCACGCCGACGTCGAAGCCAGGATCGCCGAGGTGATCGAGGCCGCCGAGAAGGAACCCGAGCCGTCGGCGGCGATCCGGCTGCTGCAGCAGCTGCACGCCGCGCCGATCGATCCCGAGCTGCTCGGCGCCGCGGTCGCCCGCATCCGCGACGCCGGGGTCACCACCGCTGTAAGGGTCAGCCCGCAGAACGCCCAGGCGCTCACCCCGATACTGGTGTCGGCGGGGATCGACCTGCTGGTCATCCAGGGCACCATCATCTCCGCGGAGCGGGTCGCCCTGGGGCGAGACGGAGCCGGGGAGCCGCTGAACCTGAAGACCTTCATCTCCGAACTGGACGTGCCCGTGGTCGCCGGTGGCGTGCTCGACCACCGCACGGCCCTGCATCTGATGCGCACCGGGGCGGCCGGGGTGATCGTCGGCTACGGCTCCACTTCGGGGGCGACCACGAGCGACGAGGTGCTGGGCATCAGCGTGCCGATGGCCACCGCGATCGCCGATGCGGCCGCCGCCCGGCGGGAGTATCTCGACGAGACCGGGGGCCGGTACGTGCACGTGCTCGCCGATGGGGACATCCACAGCTCCGGCGACCTGGCCAAGGCCATCGCCTGCGGCGCTGACGCGGTGGTGCTCGGAACGCCGCTGGCGGTGTCGGCCGAGGCGCTCGGCGGCGGCTGGTTCTGGCCGGTCGCGGCCGCCCATCCGTCGCTGCCCCGCGGTGCGGTGCTGCAGGTCGCCGTCGAGGAGCGGCCCACCCTGGACCAGGTGCTCAATGGCCCGTCCGACGACCCGTTCGGCTCGCTCAACCTCGTCGGCGGCCTACGCCGGTCGATGGCCAAGGCGGGCTACTGCGACCTCAAGGAGTTCCAGAAGGTCGGCCTGACCGTCGACCGCTGAGGTTAGGCTGGTCCGATGGAGCCGGATTACGACGTTCTGATCATCGGTTCGGGTTTCGGCGGCAGCGTCAGCGCGCTGCGGCTCACCGAAAAGGGCTACAAGGTCGGTGTGCTCGAGGCGGGCCGTCGCTTCGCCGACCACGAGTTCGCCAAGACCTCGTGGCGGCTGCGGGAGTTCCTGTGGGCACCCCGGCTCGGCTGCTACGGCATCCAGCGCATCCACCTGCTGCGCAATGTGATGATCCTGGCCGGCGCGGGCGTCGGCGGCGGTTCGCTGAACTACGCCAACACCCTCTACGTGCCACCGGCCCCGTTCTTCAACGATCAGCAGTGGGCGCACATCACCGACTGGCGCTCGGAGTTGATGCCGCACTACGACCAGGCCCAGCGCATGCTCGGCGTCGTCAAGAACCCGACTTTCACCGACGCCGACCGCATCATGAAGGAGGTCGCCGACGAGATGGGTGTGGGCGACACGTTCACCCCCACTCCGGTCGGCGTGTTCTTCGGCCCGGACGGGGAGAAGACCCCCGGCAAGACGGTGCCGGACCCCTACTTCGGCGGAGTCGGACCGGCGCGAACCGGCTGCATCGAGTGCGGCGAGTGCATGACCGGCTGTCGGCACGGCGCCAAGAACACTCTGGTCAAGAATTATCTCGGCCTGGCGGAAAAGGCTGGGGCGCAAGTTATTCCGATGACGACGGTGACCGGATTCACGCAGCGCGCGGACGGCACCTGGGAGATCGAGACGGTGCGCACCGGTCGCTCGGTGCGCCGCAACCGGCGCACCTTCACCGCCAATCACCTCATCCTGGCGGCGGGTACCTGGGGCACTCAGAAGCTGCTGTTCAAGATGCGCGACACCGGCAGGCTGCCGAAGCTGTCCGACAAGCTCGGCGTGCTGACCCGCACCAACTCCGAGTCGATCGTCGGCGCCGGGCGACTGGAGGCGCGTCCCGATCTCGACCTCACCCACGGCGTGGCCATCACATCGTCGATCCACCCGACCGCCGATACCCACGTCGAACCGTGTCGCTACGGCAAGGGCTCCAACGCGATGGGGCTGTTGCAGACGCTGATGACCGACGGCCCCGGCCCGAGCGGATCGGACGTGCCGCGGTGGAAGCAGCTGTTCCTCAACGCCGGCGAGGACCCGCGGGGCATGCTGCGCATGCTCAGTCCGCGGCGCTGGAGCGAGCGCACCATGATCTCCCTGGTGATGCAGCACCTGGACAACTCGATCACCACGTACACCAAGAAGACTGCACTCGGGGTGCGCCGGATGACCAGTAAGCAGGGCCACGGCGAGCCCAACCCGACCTGGATCCCGGTCGGCAACGAGGTCACCCGCCGGATCGCCGAGAAGATCGACGGTGTGGCGGGCGGAACCTGGGGCGAGTTGTTCAACATCCCGCTCACGGCGCACTTCCTCGGCGGCGCGGCGATCGGCGATAGTCCAGAGCGCGGAGTCATCGACCCGTATCAGCGGGTGTACGCCTACCCGACCCTGCATGTCATGGACGGGGCGGCGATCTCGGCGAACCTCGGGGTGAACCCGTCGCTGTCGATCACCGCGCAAGCCGAGCGGGCTGCGGCGCTGTGGCCGAACAAGGGCGAGGAGGACCTGCGCCCGAAGCAGGGCCAGCCCTACCAACGGCTCGCACCGATCGCTCCGAAGAACCCGATGGTGCCGGTCGACGCCCCCGGCGGGCTGCGGCACCTGCCGATCGAACCGGTCAGCTCCCGCGGCTAGTCCCCGGTGGCTGGCAGTCGCCGCCCGCGCCCTTGCGGTTCGCGGCCGGGCGGCTGGGGCGGCTCGGGAAGAAGCGGCTCGCACGCCTTGACGGCCACCGTTGTCGGATGGCGGGTGCTCAGCGTGAGGTCGTCGCCTGCGTGGCGGATGGTGAGTTCCCCGTCCGGGCCGTCGCGCAGGGTGTAGGTCACTTCGTTGTGGTCGATCGCGGCGCGCAACCGAAAGTTGCGCCAGCGCAGGCCGAACGTCAGGCGTGAAATCCCCTCCGGCAGGCATGGATTCAGCGAGAGCACGTGCTCGTCATCACGCAGTCCGCCGAACCCGGCCACCAGTGCCGTCCACGTTCCGGCCAGCGAGGCCATGTGCAGCCCGTCGCGGGTGTTGGCGTGCAGGTCGCGCAGGTCCACCAGCGCGGCTTCTTTGGTGTAGGCGTGCGCCAACTCCAGGTGGCCCACCTCGGCGCACATCACGGCCTGCGTGCAGGCCGACAACGACGAGTCCCGCACGGTCCGCCGTTCGTAGTAGTCGACGTTGCGGGCCTTCTGCTCCTCGGTGAAGGCGTGGCTCTGCCACTGCATGGCCAGCACCAGGTCGGGTTGCTTGATCACCTGCGCGGGGTAGAGCCGCACATACGGCTCGTTGAGCAGCAGCGGGTAGACGGTGTTGGCGTCGAAATCCCACTCCTTCAGCGTGGTGAATCCTTCGCACTGCGGGTGCACACCCAGTTCCGCGTCATAGGGGATGTGTGCGCTGTCGGCGGCGTCGCGCCACGCGGCCGTCTCTTCAGTGGTCACGCCCATGGCGTGGGCGGCCTCGGCATGGCGCATGCAGGTGTTCGCCGCGGCATGGAGGTTGGCCGCGGCCATCAGGTTGGTGAAGACGTTGTCGCGCATCACCGCGGTGTACTCGTCGGGTCCGGTGACCCCGTCCAGATGCCAGACCCCGTGCCGGTCGTGATGGCCCAGCGACATCCACAGCCGTGCGGTCTCGACGAGCACCGACAGACCGCATTCGGCGTCCAGCGAGTTGTCGCCGGTGACGGTGCGATAGCGCTCGAAGGCCATCGCGATGTCGGCGTTGATGTGCCAGGCCGCCGTGCCCGCCGGCCAGTAGGCAGAGCACTCCTCGCCGTGGATGGTGCGCCACGGGAAGGCCGCACCGTTCAGGTCGAGCTGGGCGGCGCGCTCCCGGGCCAGGTCCAGGATCGACGCGCGCCAGCGCAGCGCGTCGGCGGCTGCGGCGGGCGCGGTGTAGGTGAGCACCGGCAGCACGAAACCCTCGGTGTCCCAGAACGCGTGGCCGTCATAACCCGGCCCGGTGAGCCCCTTGCCGGGGATGGCGCGGCGCTCCGCGCGGGCGCTGGCCTGCACCACGTGGAACAGTCCGAACCGCACCGCCTGCTGGCAGTCCGGGTCGCCGTCGACCTCCACGTCGGCACAGTCCCAGAAGTTGTCGAGGTAGTCGCGCTGGGCGGCGAGCAGGCCCTCCCACCCGGTGTAGCGTGCCCCGGCCAGCGCACCGGCCACCTGGTCGTGCAACGCCGGTCGCGACCGAAGGCTCGACCAGCCGTAGGCCAGGTACTTGACGATGCGCAGCCGCTGTCCCGGCCGCAGGCCGCAGATCACCGTCGTACGGGCCAGGTTCTCCCGTGCGATCGTGTCGACCTCGACGCGGCCGGGCACTTCCACGAGGTGGTCCATCGCGGCCGCGACGGACAGCTTGCTCGCCTTGGTCCGATGCAGCAGCAGCGCGCCTTCCTCGGTGACCTCGTGGTGGAGAGGCTCCAGTGGATTCTTCAGCACCGCCGACACCCGCGGATCCTCGCCCGTATGTGGCAGATCCTCGTTGGCGACCAACTCGGATTGCACTGTGATGAGGGCGAATTCGTCGATCGCCTCGACGATGTATTCGATGGCCGCGACGCTGCGCTGGGTCAGTGACACCAGTCGCGTCGAGACCACCCGGACCTGCTGGCCGGCCGGCGAGCGCCACCGCGCCCGCCGGGTCAAGGTGCCGGCGCGCAGGTCCAGGACCCGCTCGTGCTCCTGAACGTCGCCGTAGCGCACGTCGAACGGCTCGTCGTCGACGAGCAGGCGGAAAACCTTGCCGTTGGTGATGTTGACGATCGTCTGGCCCGACTCCGGATAGCCGAAGCCGGCTTCGGCGTAGGGCAGCGGTCGCAGTTCGTAGAAGGAGTTGAGGTAGGTGCCGGGCATCCCGTGCGGCTCGCCCTCGTCGAGGTTGCCGCGCAGGCCGATGTGCCCGTTGGACAACGCGAACAGGGATTCGGTCTGCGCCAGCCGGTCCGGATCGAGGTGGGTCTCGCGGACCTGCCAGGGCTCGATCGGAAAGCCGTCCCCGCTGATCACCCGGACTCCAGCAGGTCGGCCAGGTCGGTGACGACGATGTCGGCACCGTTGTGCCGCAATGCTCCTGCGTGCGAGACCCGGTCCACGCCGACCACGAAACCGAACCGGCCCCGGTGGCCGGCCTGCACGCCGGCCAGTGCGTCCTCGAACACCGCAGCCTGTGCGGGCGGCACCCCGAGCAGTTCGGCGCCGCGCAGAAAGGAGTCCGGCGCGGGCTTTCCCGCGATGTGTTCCTCGCGCATCGTGACGCCGTCGACGCGATGCTGCACAAAGCGGTCGAGTCCGGTGATCTCGAGCACCTGGCGGGTATTGGCGCTCGACGACACGACGGCGGCGGGCAGTCCCGCGTCGTGCACCGCCTCCAGATAGCGCCGCGACCCGTCGAACACCTCCACACCGTCGTCGCGCAGGATTTTCTGGAACATCTCGTTCTTGCGGTTCCCGAGCCCGTTGACCGTCTCGGTACCCGGCGAGTCGCCGAGGTCCCCGTCGGGAAGTTCGATGTCGCGGCTGGCCAGGAACGAGCGCACGCCGTCCTGGCGCTTCTTGCCGTCGACGTACTTCTGGTAGTCCGCCGAGGTGTCGAAGGGGACGAACGTGGTCCCGGTCCGGCGGGCACGGTCCTGCAGATAGGCATCGAACATGGTCTTCCATGCCTTGGTGTGCACGCTGGCCGTGTCGGTCAGGACGCCGTCGAGGTCGAACAGGCACGCATGCACTCCGTCGGGTAGACCCAACACGGCCAACCTCCCTGTGCTCGGTTGATGCGCCTCACGGGTTCCATTCCCGTTCTCACCGCAGAACATGCGTCGGGAGTCGGCGCGGGGCGCCCCGCCACTAGACTGAGCCGGTGGAACCTGAGGAATCCCGATCGCCCCGTCCCGTGTTGGTGGTCGACTTCGGCGCCCAGTACGCCCAGCTGATCGCCCGCCGCGTGCGCGAAGCGAGGGTGTTCTCCGAAGTCGTTCCGCACACCGCGACCGTTGAGGAGATCAAGGCCAAGGACCCGCAGGCGATCGTGCTGTCCGGCGGGCCGGCCAGCGTGTACGCCGAGGGCGCCCCCCGGCTCGACCCGGCCCTGTTCGACCTCGGGGTTCCGGTGTTCGGCATCTGCTACGGCTTCCAGGCGATGGCGCAGGCGCTGGGCGGTACCGTCGCGCGGACCGGCACCAGCGAGTACGGCCGCACCGAGCTCGATGTCGTTGGCGGCGAACTGCATTCGGGCCTGCCCGGGAGACAGCCGGTGTGGATGAGCCACGGCGACGCGGTGACCTCGGCGCCGGCCGGGTTCGACGTGGTGGCCACCAGCACCGGCGCGCCCGTCGCAGCCTTCGAGGACAGGGCCCGCCGGCTGGCCGGGGTCCAGTATCACCCCGAGGTGATGCATACCCCGCACGGCCAGCAGGTGCTCAGCCGGTTCCTGCACGACTTCGCCGGCATCGGCGCGGCCTGGACGCCGGCCAACATCGCCGACAGCCTCGTCGAGCAGGTCCGCGCGCAGATCGGTGACGGCCGGGCCATCTGCGGGCTGTCCGGGGGAGTGGACTCCGCGGTGGCCGCCGCCCTGGTGCAGCGAGCCATCGGCGACAGGCTGACGTGTGTGTTCGTCGACCACGGCCTGTTGCGTGCCGGCGAGCGCGCCCAGGTGCAAAGGGACTTCGTGGCCGCCACGGGTGCCCGGCTGGTGACCGTGGACGCCGAGGAGAAGTTCCTGGCCGCCCTGTCGGGGGTGCGTGACCCGGAGGGCAAGCGCAAGATCATCGGGCGCGAGTTCATCAGGACGTTCGAGGGTGCGGTGCGAGACCTGCTGGCCGAGAGCGAAGCAGATGACCAGCATGGCATCGATTTCCTGGTGCAGGGCACGCTGTACCCGGATGTCGTCGAATCCGGCGGCGGTTCGGGCACGGCGAACATCAAGAGTCACCACAACGTCGGCGGACTGCCGGCCGACCTGAAGTTCAAGCTCGTCGAACCGTTGCGGCTGCTGTTCAAGGACGAGGTGCGCGCGGTCGGCCGCGAGCTCGGCCTGCCCGAGGAAATCGTTGGGCGCCAACCTTTCCCGGGACCGGGTTTGGGTATCCGCATCATCGGCGAGGTGACCGCCGACCGGCTGGACACGCTGCGCCGGGCGGACCTGATCGCCCGGGAGGAGCTCAGTTCCGCCGGGTTGGACGGCCAGATCTGGCAGTGCCCGGTGGTGCTGCTGGCCGATATTCGCTCGGTCGGCGTCCAGGGCGACGGCCGCACCTACGGTCACCCGGTGGTGCTGCGCCCGGTGTCCAGCGAGGACGCGATGACGGCCGACTGGACGCGGGTGCCCTATGACGTGCTGGAGCGCATCTCGACGCGCATCACCAACGAGGTGCCCGAGGTCAACCGGGTGGTGCTCGACGTGACGAGCAAGCCGCCGGGCACCATCGAGTGGGAGTGACTCGCCTAGGGCGCCGACGTTGAAATGGCACTGAGAGCGATAATCCGGCCCGGACGTCGCTCTGAGTGCCTTCTCAATGCGGAAGCGCTAAGTCCTTGAGGCGGACGCGATTTCGGCGATCGCGTCGTCCAGGGTCTTGTCGAACTCGGCGTCGCTCTGCTGGGCGGTCAGTCCCTCGGTGAGTGCGCGGGAGAAGCTGGCGATGACGCCGTGGTTGCGCGCCAGCCGCTCGCAGGCCTCGGCGCGGGTGTAGCCGCCGGAGAGCGCGAGCACCCGCATCACCTTGGGGTGGTCGGTGAGATCGCGGTAGAGATCGTCGGTGTCGGGCAGGGTGAGCTTGAGCATCACCTGTTGATCGTCGCCGAGTTCCCCGAGATGGCTCACGATCGCCGAGTGGAGCTGATCCTCGGCGTCGGCCTTGCGGGGACTGTGGATGTCCACCTCGGGCTCGATGATCGGGACTAGCCCGGCGGCCAGGATCTGGCTGGCGACCTCGAACTGCTGGGCGACCACCGCGTCGAGCCCGCCGCCGGGCAGCTTGACGACCGAGCGCATCTTGGTGCCGAAGATGCCCTTGGCATTCGCCCGCGACAACAATTCGGAGAGGCCCGCGATGGGCTTCATGAGCTGCGCCCCGTCCTCCTCGGCGGCCAGGCCCTTGTCCACCTTGAGAATGGGCACGATGTTCTTGACGTCCCACAGGTAGTCGGCGCTGGCGCGGCGGTCGATGTCGCGGTCCATGGTGTCTTCGAACAGGATCGCCGCGATGATCCGGTCGCCGTTGAAGCTCGGGCTGGTGATGATCCGGGTGCGCATCTGGTGGACCAGATCGAACATCTGCTCGTCGCCGGAGTAGGCGTCCTCGGCGATGCCGTACAGCTTCAGTGCTTTGGGGGTACTGCCGCCGCTCTGATCGAGCGCGGCGACGAAGCCGGTGCCGTTCGCGACCTTATCGGCCTGTTCGGTGTTCATGCCCATAGTCTGCATCGTGCCAGCCCGGATGTGACCCCTGCGGCGGACGTGGCGATCTCTTGACGCTGTCGGAGGGTGGGTGTTTACTCACGGTATCGAACATACATTCGAACACAGTGGACGTCGATCGCATCTGGAGGTGGGCGATGACGGCGGCAATCGCCCTGGAGAAGCGCGAGCTCGACCGCGCTGAGCAGCTAGAACAGCTGCGCCGTCAGATGGCGGCGGTGTCGGGGAAGGTGGGCGCCGGCAGGCGCGCCACAGAGCGGGCCGAGGAGGTGCTGCCGGCGTGTGAATCTTTGCTGCCGATCCCCGAATCGCTGGCCGGCCTGCTACCCGCGGGGTTGCCACGGGGGGTGGTGGCAGTGCTCTCGGGAGCCCGGTCGCTGCCGGTGAGCATGACCGCCGCCGTCACGGCCGCCGGCGGGCATGCGGCCATCGTGGGTCTGCCGGACTTCGGACTGCTGGCGGCCGTCGAGATGGGCGCGGACCTCAGCCGGCTGGCGGTGATCGCAGATCCGGGCACCGACCCGGTCGAGGTGGCCGCGGTGCTGATGGACGGGATGGATCTGGTGGTGCTCGGCCTGGCCGGCCGATCGGTGCCGGCCACCCGGGCGCGGGCGGTGGTGGCCCGGGCCCGGCAGAAGGGCTGCACCCTGCTGGTCACGCGGGGGGACTGGCAGGGGGCTTCGATCCGGCTCGACGCCCGGGTGCACGGCTACGAGATGACCGCCGGCCCCGATGGCGCACCGGCGGCGGGTTGCGGCCGCATCAACCGGGTGCGGCTGTCGGTCCGGGCGCGGGGCCGAGCGGTGGGACGGGCCGGCTGACGTGACCGCTCGGGTGCTGGCGATCTGGTGCATGGACTGGCCCGCGGTCGCCGCGGCGGCGGCCGCGGGGCTGCCGCACACCGCCCCCGTCGCGGTCACCCTGGCCAACCGGGTGATCGCCTGCTCGGCGGCGGCGCGCACCGGCGGGGTGCGCCGCGGTCTGCGCCGCCGCGAGGCCCAGGCTCGCTGCCCGCAGCTGCATGTCGCGGCGGCCGACCCGGCCTGTGATGCCCGCTTCTTCGAGGGGGTCACGGCGGCGGTCGACGACGTGGTCCCCCGCGCCGAGGTGCTGCGGCCGGGGCTGCTGGTGTTGCCGGCTCGCGGCGCGGCCCGCTATTTCGGGTCCGAGCAGGCCGCCGGAGAGCGGCTGGTCGACGCGGTGGCCGCGGCAGGCGCCGAATGCCAGGTGGGCATCGCCGACCAACTCCCGACGGCCGTCTTCGCCGCCCGCGCCGGCCGGGTGGTGGAACCCGGCCAGGACGCGGTGTTCCTGGCGGCCCTGTCCATCCGTCAGCTGGCCACCGAGCCGAGCCTGTCCGGTCCCGGGCGGGAGGAGTTGGCGGATCTGTTGTGGCGGATGGGGATCCGCAATATCGGTCAGTTCGCCGCACTGTCTCGCACCGATGTGGCCTCCCGGTTCGGGGCCGACGGGGTGGCCGCACACCGGTTCGCCCGCGGCGAGTCGGTGCGCGGACCGTCAGGGCGTGAGCTGCCGCCGGAGCTCGATGCCGTGCTGCACTGCGACCCGCCGATCGACCGGGTCGATGCGGCCGCGTTCGCCGGGCGCACGCTGGCCGGCGACCTGCACCGCAGCCTCGAGGCCGCGGGGGTGGGATGTACCCGGCTGGCCATTCACGCCGTCACGGCAGGAGGTGGTGAGCTGAGCCGGGTGTGGCGGTGCGCCGAGCCGCTGACCGAGGACGCCACCGCCGATCGGGTGCGCTGGCAGCTTGACGGCTGGCTGAATCGTCGGCGGGCAGGAGACCGGCCGACCGGCCCGGTGACGATGCTGCGGCTGCAGCCGGTGGAGGTCGTGTCGGCCGAAGCGCTTCAGCTGTCGCTGTGGGGTGGCGGCGGGGAGGCGGACCGGTTGCGGGCCCGCCGGGCGCTGGTGCGGGTGCAGGGGCTGCTGGGCCAGGAGGCCGTGCAGTTGCCGGTGCTGTCCGGCGGGCGTGGGCCCGCCGAGCGCATCACCTTGACTCCACTCGGTGACGAGCTGGTGCCCCGGGCCGACCCCGACCAGTCCTGGCCGGGCCGGTTGCCGGAGCCGTCGCCGACGGTACTTCTCGATGATCCGGTGGAACTGCTCGACGCCCAAGGTAATCCGGTGCGGGTGACGGCCCGCGGGATGTTCACCGCCGCGCCGGCGCGGTTGGACGGGGCCGGCCACCACTATGGGGGCAGGCTGAGCTGGTGGGCCGGGCCGTGGCCGGTCGACGAACGGTGGTGGGACCAGGCCGAGCAGTCCCGGGCCGGCCGGACCGCACGCGCCCAGGTGCTGGTGGATTCCGGCGCCGACGAGCCGGGCACCGCGCTGCTGCTGTGCTATCGGCAGCGCCGGTGGTACCTGGAAGGGGTCTACGAGTGAGCCAGGCACCGCGCGAACGGGCCCACCCGCTCGATGAACCGCTCGAAGAACGCCGCCGGATCGACCGTGACGCCGATCTGCGCGTTCGGCTCCCGGCCCCACCGCCTGCTCCAGTCGGCGATCGTCATACCCCGGGTGAGCGTCCCGGTCAGCTCGACGTCGACCGTGGTGGGGCGGGTGCCGATCATGCCCGGATCCAGCGCGACGGCCGCTGCCAGCGGGTCGTGCAGATGCGCCAGGTAGCCCTCGCCCTGATCGAAGTGGAACTCGAAGTAGAACCGCATCGCATCTTCGAGCACCCGCAGCAGCGGGTTGTCGGCCACCGACCGGGTGCCTCTGGCGTCGAGCACACTCATCGCCACCGTGGAGGATGCTGCCGCGGTCGCCAGCCGGTTCAGGATGGTGGGCGTCAGCGCGATGCTCTCGGTGAGGTTCAGCCCGCAGACGATCGGAAGATCGCCAACCGCAATCTGTTTCGCATCCACGGCCCGCCCCCAGCCGGTGAACACCTCGGCGGCCGCCTCCGGGTCGACGCTGATGTTCCATTCGGCCACCGGGGTGGTGTTACCTCGGTAGTCGAATGCGCCCCCCATGATGACCAGTCGCCGCAGCAGCGTCGGCAGGGCCGGTTCGGCGCGCAGTGCCAGCGCCAGGTTGGTCAGCGGGCCGGTGACGAGGCCGATCAGTTCACCGGGCCATTGGTGCGCGGCACGCACCCACGCGTCGGCGGCGTCGTAGTCGGTCAGTTCGCGATCATGGGTGGGTAGTTCGGCGTAGCCGAGCCCGGCCGGGCCGTGGGTGTCCTCGGCGGTGCGCATCGGTGTGCTCAACGGCTGCCCGGCGCCCTTCGACACCGGGATGTTGTGCGCTCTACAGAGTTCGAGCAGTCCGAGGTTGTTGATGCACACCTGATCGACGGGAACGTTGCCGCCGGTCGAGGCGATGCCGACCAGCTCGGCCTCGGGGCTGGCGAGCAGGTACACCAGCGCCATCGCATCGTCGACGCCCGTGTCGACGTCGGCGAACACGGGCAGTGTCACCGCCTGCTCCTGCGCCGCTGTCACGCCGTCACGATACCGGCGGCGTCAGCTCACCAATGCACGCCGGGAACCAGCCGCACAGCCCGCTTCACCGGACCCGGTGCCCGCAGTCGCACCGCCGCGCGGGCGGGTCGCCGGGGACTGCGCGGACGAGACGGCTCGGGTTTGGGCACGTCGCCGCGGGCGGCCGGTGAATCCGGATAGCCCAGGTACAGCTGATGCAGCACCCGGCGCGCCAGCTTGGGCGTGAAGTACTGCCCGACATCGGCCAGCGTGCCCAGCGGGGTGTCGATCCGCGCCGGCTTGTCGACCAGGGCGCGCACCACCATCGCCGCAGCGTGCTCCGCAGTGATGGCGGGCACCGGGTTCAGCCGCCGCGACGGCGCGATCATCGGCGTCCTGACCAGAGGCATGTGGATGGTCGTGAACGTGATGTGGTCGGACAGGGTCTCGGTGGAGACCACGTCGGCGAACGCATCCAGCGCGGCCTTCGTCGGAAGATAGGAGCTGTACTTCGGGTTGCGGGCCTGCACCCCGGCGCTGGACACGTTGACCACATGCCCGAACCGGCGCTCACGCCAATGCGGCAGCAGCGCCAGCACCATCCGCACCGCGCCGAAGTAGTTGACGGCCATCACCCGCTCGTAGTCGTGCAACCGGTCCGTGGAGGCGACCACTGACCGGCGGATCGACCGACCGGCGTTGTTGACCAGGTAGTCGACGTGCCCGAACCGGCCCAGGATGTCCTTGACGGTGCTGTCGACCGAATGGCTGTCGGTGACGTCGCAGGTGAACGCATGAGCCTGACCACCTGCCGCGCGGATCTCGGTGACCAGATCATCGAGGGCGGATCCGTTGCGGGCCAACGCGAACACGCATGCCCCACGTTCGGCGACCGCTATCGCCGCGGCCCGGCCGATTCCGCTGGACGCACCGGTGATGATCACGTGTCGGCCCACCAGCGGTCCGTCCGGGTGATCGCGGCGGGCCCGGTCGGGATCGAGGTGTTCGGCCCAGTACCGCCACAGCGCCGGCGCATAGGATGCGAAGTCGGGCACAGTGATTCTGCTGTCGCGCAAGGCTTCGCGGGTCAGCTCCGAGCGGAAGGTCGGCGCCAATTCGACCACGTCGAGCACCTCGGCGGGCACGCCCAGTTGGGTGGCCGCCATGTTTCGTAGCACCTTGACCCGACCGCGGGCCCGCAGGACGGGCGTGGCGAGCCGGCGCGGCAGCGCACCCCGAAGCGGTGGCAGCCCGGCGGCTCGGGCGACGCCGCGATAGATCTGGCGCAGACCGATCGCTTCCGTCGCGGTCAGATGGAACGTCTGGCCGTCGCGGTCCGGCGCGTGCATCAGACTCACCAGCGCGTCGACGACGTAGTCGACCGGCACGACATTCGTTCGGCCGATGTCCGGCAACAGGATCGGCGTCACCTTCGGTAGCTTGGCCAGCTTTGTCAGCACGCCGAAGAAGTAGTACAGCCCGTCGATCTTGTCCGTTTCACCCGTGCGGGAATCGCCGACCACCACCGCGGGCCGGTAGATCCGGGAGCGCACGTCAGACGCCGAGCGCACCAGGAGTTCGGCCTGGAACTTCGTCTGGTGATAGGGCGTGGGCAACGCCTGGCCGACGTCGAAGTCGTCCTCGGTGTACTCGCCGCGAAAGTCACCGGCCACCGCGATCGACGACACGTGGTGCAGTGTGGCGCCCAACCTGCGGGCCAGACCGATCACCGCCTGCGTGCCCTCGACGTTGGCCGCGCGTTGGTCGGCGGCATCGGCGGCCAAGTCGTAGATCGCCGCACAATGCACGAGATGGTCGACGGGCCCGAGGCCGTCGAGTGCCGCATCGGAGAGCCCGAGGTCGGCTTCGGTCAGGTCGCCGACCAGAGGCCGGGCCCGCTCACCCCACTGCGCGGCGAGGCGTTCGAACCGGCTCAGCGAGGATCTGCGGACCAGCACCCACACCTCGGCGTCGTCGCGCACGGCCAACAGCCGCGACACCACCCGCCGCCCGATAAACCCGGTACCGCCGGTAACGACATAGCGCATGGGTGTCATCGTGGCCGCGATCCGGCCTGTGGTCAACCGCCCTTCGCCGCCGCTGCGAACTGGTCCCGGAACCAGTCCGGCCAGGGCCGCTTGGCGAACGTCGTCGCATCCACGCAGACATGCGTCATCACCGCCTCGGCGATCAACTCGCCGTCGCGTCGGATGGCGAATTCACTGCGCAGCGACGTCCGTCCGGGCGCGGCGAGCGACACCTCGACCACCAGTGCGTCGTCGAACCTGGCCGGCTGCCGGAACTGCAGTTCGGCCGCGACCACCACGAAGTCGATGCCGCGCTGCACCAACGCCTGATAGCTGCCGCCGATCCCGCGCAGCGCCTCGGTGTGCGCCATGTCCACCCAGGTCAGGTAGTGACCGTTGAACACCCGGCCCTGCATGTCGCATTCGACGTAGCGCACCCGCAGCGGCATGGCGAACTGTGCGGAACCCATGTCCTTCAGAACGAGGTGATGCCGTCCCAGTCCACCAGCGTCCAGCCCTGCGTCGGGTTCCCGGTGAGGACCACCCGGCCGGCGTTGGGCAGCGGGTGATCGGTGGCCAGGCTGTTCTTGCCGTTGCGGGCGTTCATCAGCGTCCACATCATGATCGAGAGAGAGCTGGAGAACGCGACCGGTTTGGTGTCACCACTTTCGTAGATGCGTTGCACCGCACCGGTGAACTGGTCGTTGAACTGCCGGCCGGTCACCGAACCGGGGATGCCGAAGTTGTGGTCGCCGTTGAGCCAATCCAGCGGGCGCGACCAGGAAGGTGGCCTCCATGCCGGAGACCTGCCCGCCGTTGAACCAGCCCGCGGAGATCTCGTTGAGTCCCGGCAACACGTTCACCGGTTCGCCGAGCGCCTTCGACATCGGCGCCGCGGTCTGCTGGGTGCGCACCATCTGCGAGGCGTAGATGCCGTCATAGCGGTTGCCCTCGAGCCGGTTGGCCAGCGCGGCGGCCTGCTGCTCTCCCTTCGGCGTCAGCGACGGCCCCGGAATCGAGGTGTCGATCACGCCGTCGGCGTTGCCCTGCGACTCGCCGTGACGGATGAACGTCAACGTGATCGTGCGCTGGGTCGGCGGCGGCGAACTGCAGGCGGCGAGCACGACAACCGCGAGTAGGGCGGTGATCGTCGCGATGATCGTTCGGGCGCGGGAATGCTGCATGCCCATAAGGGTGCCCTGTCGATGGCGCGGGCGGGCGAGAATTTCGCAGTGCGAGGATGAGATCCCCACCTTCGACCTTCAGGAGGACGCCCATGGCAATCGATCCCGACGGCGATCGGCGCGGTGACCGAGCCCCACATCCAGACCTGGACCGAACGCGACACCATGCTCTACGCGCTGGGTGTCGGGGCCGGTACCGGCGACTTGTCGTTCACCACCGAGAACAGCCACGACATCACCCAGCAGGTGTTGCCGACCTTCGCGGTCATCTGCTGCATGGGCTTCGCCGCGGCGGCCAAGGTGGGGTCGTTCAACTGGGGAATGCTGCTGCACGGGTCGCAGGAGATCCGGTTGTTCGCGCCGCTGCCCGCCTCCGGCTCCCTGTCGGTGGTCTCCGAGGTCGCCGACATCCAGGACAAGGGCGAGGGCAAGAACGCGATCCTGATGATGCGTGGCCGCGGCACCGATCCGGACACCGGCGAACTGATCGCCGAGACGCTGGCGACGGCCGTCATCCGCGGTGAAGGCGGATTCGGCGGTCAGCCGGGCCAGCGCCCGGCGGCCCCGCGAGTTCCCCGACCGGGAGCCCGACGCCCGGATCGCCTCGCCGACCCGCGAGGACCAGGCCCTGCTCTACCGGCTGTCCGGTGACCGCAATCCCCTGCACAGCGATCCCTGGTTCGCCCGGGAGATGGCCGGTTTCGACACGCCGATCCTGCACGGGCTGTGCACCTACGGGTTCGCCGGGCGGGCGCTGCTGGCCGAACTCGCCGGCAACGACGCGGCCAAGCTCACCGCGATGGCGGCCCGCTTCTCGGCGCCGGTGTTCCCCGGCGAGACGCTGACCACGTCGATCTGGCGCACCGAGCCGGGCCGGGCGGTCTACCGCACCGAGGCCAGCGGCGCGGACGGATCCAACGCGCGGGTCGTGCTCGACGACGGCGTCGCCGAATACACCGGCTGATCGGAGCTAGCCGACAGCGCCGCCCACCAGGTGGCCGATGCCGAAGGTGATGGCCATGGCCAGCGCCCCACCGATCAGGACGCGCATCGTGGCCCGGCGCGGGTCGGAGCCGCCGAGGCGGGCGCTGATCCAGCCGGTGATCGCCAACGCGATCAGCACGGCGACGACGGTGACCGGGATGCGCAATCCCGCCGGCGGCAACAGGATCGCCAGCAGCGGCAGCACCGCACCGACCGTGAAGGCGATGGCCGAGGAGATCGCGGCCAGCCAGGGATTGGTCAGGTCCTCGGGGTCGATGCCGAGCTCGACGTCGATGTGCGCAGCGAACGCGTCGTGGTCGGTGAGCTCCTCGGCCACGGTTCGCGCTGTGGTCGGCGAGAGCCCCTTGGCCTCGTAGAGCGCGACCAGTTCTTCGAGCTCGACGCCGGGCGTCTCGTCCAGTTCGCGGCGTTCCTTGGTCAGCAGCGCCTTCTCGGTGTCGCGCTGGGTGCTGACCGACACGTATTCGCCGACCGCCATCGACAGCGCACCCGCAGCCAGCCCGGCGATGCCGGCGGTGAAGATCGGGCCGCGTTCCAGCGTGGCGGCGGCGACGCCGATCGACGATGCCTGCGGTCGAGACGATGCCGTCGTTGGCGCCGAGCACCCCGGCGCGCAACCAGTTCAGCTTGTTGCCGAGCGCCCCGGCATGCGGCTCGGCGGCGTGGCCGGGTGGGGACGAATCCGGTGTGGAAGTCACGTGTGCAGCGTAGGTCCCCCGCCATACAGCCGCGCGATGTCCTCCGAACCCGCCCAGCCGGAGTAGGTGGGCCGCTGCGGCCATCCGTCGGGGGAGTCCTGCCACTCTTCCCGGCGGCCCCACGGCAGCAGGTCGATGAGCGCGAAGGAATGGCTGAGCTGCTCGGTGCCACGACCGTTGGTATGCCACGTGCGGTACACGGTCTCGCCAGCCGGATCAGCAACGCGCAGGAACACGTTCACCGCGAACCCCTCGCCGGGGGCGGCGTCGACGTCGGCGCCGAACGAACTCTCAAAGGAGGAGTACCAGTCCATCGTGTTGCCGACCTTGGCCTTGTAGGCCAGCGCCTCGTCGATAGGACCGTTGGTGACGATGACGAAGCGCGCGTCGTAGTTGTCCAGGAACTCCAGCCGGGTGAACTGCGAGGTGAAGCCGGTGCAGCCCGGGCACTGCCACTCGTCGCCGTCGGTCCACATATGGTTGTAGACGATCAACTGCGAACGGCCGTCGAACATTCGGCCAGGGACACCGGCCCGTCCGCGCCGATCAGGACGTACTTCTCCATCTCGACCATCGGCAGCCGGCGGCGCTGGGCGGCGATCGCGTCGAGTTCACGGGTGGCGGCCTTCTCCCGCCTGCGCAGATCTTCGAGCTGCGGCGCGCCAGGTCGGCTGGTCGACGACGGGGGGTAGGGCGGACATGTGCGTCTCCTTCCGGTCGGGTTCTTTCCAGTGTTGACTCGGGCGGCCATCGGGACTCATCGGAGGCATGGTGTTCGAACCCATGTTCGATTAGTGTTGGTGTGTGGGCTGGAGTAACGGGCCGCCGAGTTGGGCCGAGATGCAGCGGGTGCTCGACAGCAAGCCGCCGCCTGGTCGGCGACGGCGGGGACAGCCCGGCCTGGTCGCGCAAGCGGACCGCCTACCAACCGCCAGCCGGCCATCGCCCGGTCAGCTCGGCGGTGCCCTACGCGGAGTTGCACGCCCATTCGGCGTACAGCTTCCTCGACGGCGCCAGCACCCCGGAGGAGCTGGTCGAGGAGGCGGTGCGGCTGGACCTGCGCGCCATCGCGCTCACCGACCACGACGGGCTGTACGGGGTGGTGCGGTTCGCCGAGGCGGCCAAGGAACTCGACATGCGCACCGTCTTCGGCGCCGAGCTGTCGCTGAGCAACACTGCCCGCACCGAGGACCCCGACCCGCCCGGCCCGCACCTGCTGGTCCTGGCCCGCGGGCCGGAAGGCTATCGGCGGCTGTCCCGCCAGCTGGCCGCCGCGCACCTGGCCGGGGGGGAGAAGGGCAAGCCGCTGCTACGACTACGACGCTCTCACCGAGGCCGCCGGCGGACACTGGCACATCCTGACCGGATGCCGCAAAGGCCATGTCCGCCAAGCATTGTCGACCGGCGGCCCCGACGGCGGCAGAACGCGCGCTGGCCGACCTGGTGGAGCGGTTCGGCCGCGATCGGGTCAGCATCGAGCTGACCCACCACGGCCATCCTCTCGACGACGAGCGCAACGCCGCGCTCGCCGCGCTGGCCCCCCGGTTCGGCGTGGACGTCGTCGCCACCACCGCAGCGCATTTCGCCGAGCCGAGCCGCGGCCGGCTGGCCATGGCGATGGGGGCGATCCGGGCGCGGCAGTCGCTCGACGAGGCGGCGGGCCGGCTGGCCCCGCTGGGCGGCTCGCACCTGCGCTCCGGCGACGAGATGGCCCGACTGTTCGCCGAGGGTCCCCGAAGTTGTCACCGCGGCAGCCGATCTGGGTGAGCAGTGCGCGTTCGGGCTGGCGCTGATCGCGCCCCAGCTACCGCCGTTCGACGTTCCCGACGGCCACACCGAGGACAGCTGGCTGCGCGAGCTGGTCATGGTCGGCGCCGCCCGGCGGTACGGCCCGCGAGTCGTCGGCACCGGAGGCCTACGCGCAGATCGAGCGGGAGCTCGATGTCATCGCGGCGTTGACGTTCCCGGGCTATTTCCTGGTGGTGCACGACATCACCCAGTTCTGCCGGCGCAACAACATCCTGTGCCAGGGCCGCGGATCGGCGGCCAACTCCGCGGTCTGCTACGCGCTGGGGGTCACCGCCGTCGACCCGATCGCCAACGAGCTGCTCTTCGAACGGTTCCTGTCACCGGCCCGCGACGGGCCACCCGACATCGACATCGACATCGAATCGGACCTGCGGGAG
This sequence comes from uncultured Actinomycetota bacterium, assembly GCA_963753095.1. Lineage (GTDB taxonomy): Bacteria > Actinomycetota > Actinomycetes > Mycobacteriales > Mycobacteriaceae > Mycobacterium. Next base: position 54,866 of record CAVWBC010000008.1, on the reverse strand, counting down.
AAGGCGATTCAGTACGTCTACGACCGCTACGGCCGCGACTACGCCGCCCAGGTCGCCAACGTCATCACCTACCGCGGGCGCAGCGCGGTGCGTGACATGGCCCGTGCGCTCGGGTTCTCCCAGGGCCAGCAGGACGCCTGGAGCAAGCAGATCAGCCGCTGGAACGGGCTGGACGATTCCCCCGACATCGAGGACATCCCCGAGTCGGTGATCGACCTGGCGATGCAGATCAAGAACCTGCCGCGGCACATGGGCATCCACTCCGGCGGCATGGTGATCTGCGACCGCCCCATCGCCGACGTGTGTCCGGTGGAGTGGGCCCGCATGGAGAACCGCAGTGTGCTGCAGTGGGACAAAGACGACTGTGCGGCAATCGGTTTGGTGAAGTTCGACCTGCTGGGTCTGGGCATGCTCTCGGCGCTGCACTACGCCATCGACCTGGTGGCCGAGCACAAGGGCATCGAGGTCGACCTGGCCCGGCTCGACCTGTCCGATCCCGCGGTATACGAGATGCTGCAGCGCGCCGATTCCGTCGGGGTGTTCCAGGTGGAGTCGCGCGCGCAGATGGCCACCCTGCCGCGGCTGAAGCCGCGGATGTTCTACGACCTGGTGGTGGAGGTGGCACTGATCCGGCCCGGCCCCATCCAGGGCGGTTCGGTGCACCCCTACATCCGGCGGCGCAACGGCCTGGACCCGGTCACCTATGACCATCCGTCGATGGAGCCGGCACTGCGGAAGACGTTGGGAGTGCCGCTGTTTCAGGAGCAGCTGATGCAGCTGGCGGTGGACTGCGCGGGCTTCTCCGGCGGCCGAGGCGGACCAGCTGCGCCGGGCGATGGGCTCCAAGCGCTCCACCGAGAAGATGCGCCGGCTGCGGGACCGGTTCTACGCCGGGATGGCCGCAGCGCCACGGCATCACCGGCGAGGTCGCCGACCGGATCTACGAGAAGCTGGAGGCGTTCGCCAATTTCGGCTTCCCGGAGAGCCATTCGCTGAGCTTCGCCTCGCTGGTGTACTACTCCTCCTGGTTCAAGCTGCACCACCCGGCGGTGTTCTGCGCGGCGCTGCTGCGGGCCCAGCCGATGGGGTTCTACTCACCGCAGTCGCTGGTCGCCGACGCGCGCCGGCATGGGGTCGCCGTGCACGGGCCGTGCGTCAACGCCAGCCTGGCGCACGCCACGTGTGAGAACCGCGGCCTCGACGTGCGGCTGGGTCTTGGCGCGGTGCGCCACATCGGCGACGACCTGGCGCAGCGCATCGTCTCCGAGCGCGACGCGGCGGGGCCGTACACGTCGCTGCTGGATCTGACCGGGCGGGTGCAACTCTCGGTGCCGCAGACCGAGGCGCTGGCCACCGCGGGGGCGTTGGGCTGCTTTTCGATCACCCGCCGCGAGGCGCTGTGGGCGGCCGGGGCGGCGGCCGCCCAGCGACCCGACCGGTTGCCCGGGGTGGGCTCGTCGTCGCATGTCCCGACGCTGCCCGGCATGACCGACGTGGAACTGGCCGCCGCCGACGTGTGGGCCACCGGCGTCTCGCCGGACACCTACCCGACGCAGTTCCTGCGCGACGACCTCGACGAGCTGGGTGTGGTCACCGCCGACAAACTGCTGTCGGTGCCCGACGGCAGCCGGGTGCTGATCGCCGGCGCGGTGACGCATCGGCAGCGGCCGGCGACGGCGCAGGGCGTGACGTTCATGAACATCGAGGACGAGACCGGCATGGTCAACGTGCTGTGCACCCCGGGGGTGTGGGCCCGGCACCGCAAGCTGGCGCAGACGGCGTCGGCGTTGCTGATCCGCGGCCAGGTGCAGAACGCCACCGGGGCGGTGACGGTGATCGCCGAACGGCTGGGCCGCATTCTCGATGACGGTGGGCTCCCGCTCGCGCGACTTCCGCTGAGTGGCGAGTTGTAGTCTCCAGCCATGACACTCAATCTGACCGGCGATGAACTTCTGACCACCACCCGATCGGTTCGCAAGCGCCTCGACTTCGACAAGCCGGTGGCGCGCGAGCTACTGATGGAGTGTCTGGATCTCGCTCTGCAGGCGCCCACCGGCTCCAATGCCCAGGGCTGGCAGTGGGTGTTCGTGGAGGACCCGGCGAAGAAGATGGCGCTGGCCGACATCTACCGAGCCAACGCGACGCCGTATCTGAACCTGCCGAGTCCCGTGCGCGGCGACATCCGCGACGAGCAGCAGGATGCGGTTCGCAACTCGGCCACGTTCCTCAACGAGAACTTCGAGAAGGCGCCGGTGCTGATGATCCCGTGTCTGGAGGGCCGCCCGGAGGGCGCCGATGCGGGCATGCAGGCCTCGTACTGGGGCTCGCTGCTGCCGGCGGTGTGGAGCTTCATGCTGGCGTTGCGCTCCCGCGGCCTCGGCTCGGCGTGGACCACGCTGCACCTGATCGGTGACGGCGAGAAGCAGGCCGCCGATCTGCTGGGCATCCCCTTCAAGGACTTCACGCAGGGCGGGCTGTTCCCGATCGCCTACACCAAGGGCACCAGCTTCAAGCCGGCCAAGCGGCTGCCCGCCGAGCAGCTGACCCACTGGGACACCTGGTAATGCGCGGATTAGACCGCCCCGCCGAACCCGTGCTGCCGCCACGCCTCGTAGGCGGCCACGGCGGCGGCGTTGGACAGGTTCAGTGAGCGTCGACCGGCCAGCATCGGGATACGCACCTGCTCGGTGATGTGTGGGTCGGCCAACGTCGCGTCGTCCAACCCGGTCGGTTCGGGACCGAACAGCAGAACGTCGCCCGGTTCGGTAGGCGATGTCGGTGAACGAGCGGCCGGCGTGGGCGGTGAAGGCGAAGACTCGCGCCGGGCCCAGTGCCGACCACGCCGACTCCAACGACGGGTGCACCGTCACCGACGCCAGGTCGTGGTAGTCCAGTCCGGCCCGGCGCAGCTTGGGTTCGGACAGATCGAAGCCCAGCGGCTCGACCAGGTGCAGTTCGCACCCCGTGGCCGCCACCATCCGAATCGCGTTGCCGGTGTTCGGCGCTATTCGCGGCGAGTAGAACATCACCCTGAACACAACTCCCCATCCTGCCTCTGCCCGGGTCGGGGATAATGCGAGCCATGGCCGAAACGAGTATCTGGATGCAGAAGGTTGCGGCCGATCCCGGGCATTCGCACTGGTATGTCGAGCGTTTTCGTGCCATGGCGCGGGCCGGCGATGATCTGGCCGGGGAGGCTCGCCTCGTGGACGCGATGGCGCCGCGCGGCGCCCGCATTCTCGATGCCGGGTGCGGCCCCGGACGGGTGGGGGGCTATCTGGCCGCGGCCGGGCACCACGTGGTCGGTGTTGATGTCGACCCCGCGCTCATCGAGGCAGCCGAGCAGGACCATCCCGGGCCGCGCTGGCTCGTCGGTGACCTCGCCGAGCTCGACTTGCCCGCGCGCGGCATCACCGAACCGTTCGACCTCATTGTGTCGACCGGCAACGTCATGACATTTCTCGCGCCGGGTACGCGCACTCAGGTACTGGGCCGACTGCGCGCGCACCTGAAGATGACGGTCGAGCTGTGATCGGCTTCGGCGCGGGTCGTGATTACGAGTACGCCCAGTTTTTCGACGATGCGGAGAGCTGCGGGGTTCACCCCCGATCTGCTGCTGTCGACCTGGGACCTGCGACCGTTCGACCGATGACTCCGACTTCCTCGTCGCCATCCTTCGACCGGCGTAGGACTTGCCGGCCCGGAGCGGAAGGCAGCGCGACTAATCGGCGCCCGGCTTCGTGTCACCCTGCTTTTTCAGCGCCTCGCTCGCGCTGCCAACGACGCTTCGGATGAACTGGTACTGCGTCTCCACGAGCTTGTCCGCCATATCCAGGGCGGCGTTGACGATGGTGTCGCGTCTCGAGGGATGGTCGTCATCGTGGGCGGGCATCGACTCGTCCACAGCGCCAACGAACTTGCGCACGGCGTCGATCGCGGTCCGCTGTCCGGATTCCACCGACTTGAGCACTTCGTCGGACAGGCCTGCCGCTCGTTCCGCCAGGTCCGACGCTCGTTCTGCCGCGGACTTGTTCTCGGTGATTTCAGCCATGGTCGCGCCCCTTTGGATCGGATGCGGAAGTGAGTCCGAACGACTCGGTGTCAAGAGTGCGCTCCGTGCCTCGGCGCTCTCTAGGGCCGATGGTCCTCGCTGCGTACGTTTGTCGGACATCGTGTTTTCTCGGGACCACTTCACGCGATATCGGCCGTGCCGCTTGGAATCTCTCTGTTCAGTAACGAACCTGGTGATGGCTGCCGGTGACTGTCATACTCGACGAATTGCCAGGCGAAACTCGTTCGCCCATTGAGCCCGGAATGGGTGGTGATGACCAGGAAGTTCCGATGAAGCAGGTAGCACCCGACCGCGGGACCGGTGACGATGTTCGGCGCCCCGGACGGGGTTGCGCGGCCGATGCCCGATGTGCCGCAGAAGCGCCCACGTCGTTGGTCGTTGCGCAACTGGCCGGTTCGCCGAAAGGTGTTCGCGATCGTCGCTGCTTCCGCTGGCTCTGGCTCTGGCGTTCGGCGGCGCGCGGATCTACTGCCGGCGTCAACTCGGCGCGCAATCTTCACCTTGCCGTCGATCGGGCGCAGATGATCCCGGCCATCGAGGACTACATGGCATCCCTGCAGGGCGCACTCCTGGCCTACTCCGCCGGCGGGGACACCGCGTCGGCCGAGCAACACCTTCCAGGCCAGCAAGACGGCGCTGCAGACCCGCGTCGACGGCACTGATGCCGCAGCCGATGTGCGCGGCGGTGTGACGACCCTGCTCGACGACGGCCAGAAGCTGATCGATGCCACGTCGGCAAACACGATCGGGCTGCGCGAGCGGATCACCACCTACGCGCCGATCCTGCTCACCGCCGAGGATGCGATCAACGGCTCGGTGCGCATCGACGACGAGCAGATCCGCGCCCAGGCCCAGGGGCTGAGCCGCGCTGTGGGCGCCCGCGGCCAGATGTTCATGCAGCAGCTGCTCCTCGAGCAGGGCGGTGATCTCCCCGAACCGGAACTGCGAACGTCGATGATCACCGTCGCCGGCACCGAACCGTCCACGATCTTCGACATGAGCCAGGTTCTCGGCGTGGACTCCGCGGACACCAAGACCCTGCAGGCCGAGATGGTTCGGCGCCAAGCCATCCTCTCCGACCCCGAGCAGGTGCTCGTCGGCAACCTCGACCTGCGCCAGTCGCTGCAGGCCACCGACACCATCGCCGCGCAGATCATCAGCCGCACCACCCCCGCGGTCACCGCGGCGGTGCAGCAACAGGCCAGCGAACGGCGGGCGGCGGTGATCCGCGACGCGGTTGGCTTCCTGGTCGCGTTCGTCATCGCGCTGCTCGTCGTGTGGTTGGTGGCCCGGTCACTGATCCGGCCGCTGCGCACCCTGCGCGACAGCGCGCTGAAGGTCGCCCACACCGATCTCGAGCAGGAGATCGCCCGGGCACGCGCCGGCGACGAGCGCGAGCCCGAGCCGCTGCCGATACTACACCACCGAGGAAGTGGGACAGGTCGCGCATGCCGTCGACGAGCTGCACACCCAGGCCCTTCTGCTGGCCGGCGACGAGGCCCGGCTGCGGCTGCTGGTCAACGACATGTTCGAGACGATGTCGCGGCGCAACCGTTCACTGGTCGACCAGCAGCTGGCGTTGATCGACCGGCTGGAACGCAACGAGGAGGACCCCGAGCGGCTCGAAAGCCTGTTCCGGCTGGATCACCTCGCGACCCGCATGCGCCGGATCGGCGCCAACCTGCTGGTGCTCGCCGGCGCCCAGGTCTCGCGGGATCACCGCCAGTCGATGCCGCTGGCGGCGGCGGTCACCGCCGCCCTGTCCGAGGTCGAAGACTACAAGCGGGTGGAGGTGGGCAGCGCTCCCGGACTCCGCGCTGATCGGCCGCGTCTCCGGTGACACCGTGCACATGCTGGCCGAGCTGATCGACAACGCGCTGCGCTACTCACCGCCGATCGCACCGGTTCGGGTGTCGGCGGTGCACACCAGCAACGCCGGAGTGCTGATCGAGATCCATGACGACGGCATCGGGATGACCGACGGCGATCTGCGGATCGCCAACATGCGGTTAGAGGCCGGTGGCGAGGCCACTCCCGACAACGCCCGGCACATGGGACTCTTCGTGGTCAGTCGGCTTTCGGACATGCACGGCATGGTGGTGCGGTTGCGCAACACCGTGGCCGGCCAGCCTTCCTCCGGCACCACCGCCGAGCTGTATGTGCCTGCGGGACTGCTCGAGCACGCGTCGCCCATCGGTGCCGACGCCCGGCCGTTCAGCGAACCCGGACCCGAACCGGAACCGGCGTCCGACCAGCCGCGGTGGTTCGCCGTCGGCGAACCGGCCGCTGCCCACGATCACCCGTCGGACACCTCGTCGTTCTTCGGGTCGCGGTCCCGCGTCGAAGAGGCTCTTCAGGACAGCGTCGACCTCAGCGACTCCGATGAGCTCGCCGCCGACCTGGCGGCTCCGGGCACCGACGACGCCGATACCGATCTGATCTATCAGCGGATGCTGTCCGAATTCCTCGTCGACCCGCACAAGCTGGCGGTCCCGCAGGACTGGAAGTCGGTGTGGGACAGCGGTTGGACGGCCGCCGCCGAGGTCGATGACGTGCCGGTGGCTGCGCACACCGATCACGGTCTGCCGGTACGGCAGCCCGGCGCCCGGCTGGTGCCCGGCGCTGCCGAATCGATGGCGGCACCGCGCAACGGCGGCGGAGGCCAACGGCGCTCCTCCGCCGGAGCGGGACCCGGCACCCGGGCTTCCACAGCGCGATCCCGGCGCGGTCCGGGCGTTCCCCGGAGACAGGACCGGACCCCAATGACCTCGCCGCCGCGCCCGCAACCCAGCTCGCTGGACTGGCTGCTGTCCAACTTCGCCCGCGAGGTTCCCGGGGTGTCGCACGCGGTGCTGGTGTCGGTCGACGGTCTGCTGCTCGCCGCCAGCGAGAAGCTGCCCAAGGAACGGGGCGATCAGCTGGCCGCGGTGACCTCCGGTCTGGCCAGCCTGGCCCACGGCGCCGCACAGCTCTTCGATGGCGGCCGGGTGCTGCAGTCGGTGGTCGAGATGGACAGGGGGCTACCTGTTGCTGATGCGGGTCGGTGACGGCTCACAGCTGGCCACCTTGGCGGCTCCCCACTGCGATATCGGCCAAATCGGTTATGAGATGGCGGTTCTGGTCGAACGGGTGGGCAACATCGTCTCCCCGTCGCGGCGAACCGCGCAACCGTCGTGACCTGACACCTCGAGCCGTGAACCTGGTCCGCCCCTACGCGTTGACCGCCGGGCGCACCGACACCACGATCGAACTGCCGCTGGAGGCGCCGGTTCGAACGCTGCGGCCGGCGCTGTCGCAGCACTGGCCGGCCGGCGACGTCCGTGGCGAGATCTGCCGGCTGTGCACCGACAGCCCTTCGGTCGCCGAGATCTCGGCGCGCCTCGATCTGCCGCTCGGTGTCGTGCGCGTCCTCGTCGGCGACCTGGTCGCCTCGGACTATCTTCAGATCCAGACCAGCCTGTCCGACCGATCCACCTCCGACGAGCGCCGAGACCTCATAGGAAGGACCCTGCGTGGGCTCCGCGGACTTTGACCGGGCGAACTCTGAGAGGCGCGACGCCGCCTCGACGAAGATCGTCATCGCGGGCGGGTTCGGTTCCGGCAAGACCACTTTCGTCGGCGTCGGTCTCGGAGATCATGCCGTTGCGCACCGAAGCTCTGGTGACCGACGCATCGGCCGGGGTGGACGCGCTGGAGGCCACGCCCGAGAAGTCGACGACGACGGTGGCGATGGACTTCGGCCGGATCACCCTGGACCCCACCCTGGTGCTCTACCTGTTCGGCACCCCGGGGCAGCGGCGCTTCTGGTTCATGTGGGACGACCTGGTGCGGGGCGCGATCGGTGCGATCGTCCTGGTCGACGTGCGCAGGCTGCAGGACAGCTTCGCCGCGGTCGACTTCTTCGAGCACCGCGGGCTGCCGTTCCTGATCGCCGTCAACGAATTCGACGACGCCCCAACATATCCCATGGACGAGATACGCACGGCGCTCGCCGCTGCCCGACGACATCCCGGTGATCGCCGTCGACGCGCGTGACCGCAAGTCGGCCACCGACGCGCTGATCGCGGTCAGTGAGTACGCGCTGGCAGAGCCTGACCCCGAGCTAGGGGAGCCGGTGCAGCACTGGGTCGACCGCGAGTTCGTCGGCCACGACTTCCGCGACGAAGATCTCGCCGAACTGCAGCACCGAACGGGTGGTCTTCACCGAATGCGACTTCGGCGGCGCCGATCTCGCCGAATCGGTGCACCAGGGCTCCGCCTTCCGGAACTGTCGGTTTCTTCGAACGGTGCTGTGGCACAGCACGTTCCGGCAACTGCAGCATGCTGGGCTCGACATTCGAGGACTGCCGGCTGCGGCCCATCGTGTTCGAAGAGGTGGACTTCACCCTCGCCGTGCTCGGTGGCGCCGACCTGCGCGGAGTCGACCTGTCCGGCTAGCCGGCTGCGGGAAACCGGTCTGGTGCAGCGCCGACTTGCGCAAGGCGGTGCTGCGCGGTGCGGACCTCTCCGGTGCCCGTACCAATGGCCTGCGCCTGGAGCAGGCCGACCTGCGCGGTGCCCGTATCGACGCCACGCTGTGGACGACGGCGGCGTGCCGCGGCGCCCGCATCGACGTCGCGCAGGCACTGGCGTTCGCCGTGGCGCACGGCCTCGACGTGCTCGGGGGAGTGAGCCGGCCGCGCTACGCGCCCTTGAGCCGGATCTTCCACCGCACGAAGGTCAGATAGCCGACGCTGATCGCCGCCAGCATCCCCATGTCGAACCACCACGCTCTCGCGGTGTGCTCCCAGTGCGAGTCCTTGGGCGTCAGCGGCCCGGGCACCAGCTTGATCAGATCCACCGTCGACGCCGAGGCGGCGAAGCCCCAGCGGGCCGGGGTGAACCAGGACAGCTGGTCGAGCACCAGGCGGCCGGTCACCGGGATCATGCCGCCGGAGAACACCAGCTGGCTCATGACGGCGACCACCAGCAGCGGCATGATCTGCTCGTTGGACTTCGCCAGCGCGGACAGCGCCAGACCGACCATCGCGGCGGCGACGGTGGTCGCGGCCATCACCACGAACAGCTCGACCGTCGGGCTCAGGAACGTCACCGAGCCCTGGGTCGGCGCGCCCTTTCCGAGGATCGTGATCGCCGTGACGATCGTGGACTGCAGGATCGGCGAAGGCGGCGTAGATACAGACCTTGGCCAGCAGATACGCCGTCGTCGACAACCCGACCGCCTGCTCGCGACGGAAGATCGCGCGCTCGCCGATCAGATCGCGGACCGTCAGCGCGGTGCCCATGAAGATGGCGCCGACGTTGAGCAGCACCAGGATCTGGCCGGGCTCGTTGGGGGCGTTGCCCATCGGGTCGGGAACCCCGAACCCGACCGTGCCCGGCACCGACAGCGACAGCACACCCATGATGAACGGCAGCAGCGCCAGGAACACGAAGTAGCCGCGGTCGGAGACGATCAGCCGCATCTGGCGCCGCGCGATCGTGGAGAACTGGCGCATCAGGCTGGTGTGCGTCGGCTCGCCGATGTCCGACGGCTGTTCCACCGGCGGCGGTGGCGGCGCCGGTCCGGTCTGGGACAGGTAGCGCTGGTTGGCCGCCTCGCGGATCGCCGGCCACGTTGCTGAAGATGTCCGCCCAGTTGGTGGTGCCCATCGCCGGCGCCGATCTGGCTGGGCGGGCCGCAGAACGCCGTCATGCCGCCGGGCGCCAGCAGCAGCACCTGGTCGCACACGTCGAGGTAGGTCAGCGAGTGGGTGACCACCAGCACCACGCGGCCGGCGTCGGCGAGCTGGCGCAGCATCGTCATCACCTGGCGGTCCAGCGCCGGGTCCAGACCGGAGGTCGGCTCGTCGAGGATCAGCAGCGACGGGCCGGTCAGCAGTTCCAGCGCCACCGAGGCGCGTTTGCGCTGGCCGCCGGAGAGCTTGTCCACCCGGGTGTCGGCGTGCTGGGTCATCTCCAGCTCGCCGAGCACCTGCGCGACCACCTGCTGGCGGTCCTCCTTGGTGGTGTCCGGGGGCAGTCGCAGCTCGGCGGCGTACATCAGGGCCTGGTTGACCGTCAGCTGCCCGTGCACCACGTCGTCCTGCGGCACCATCCCGATCCGGCTGCGCAGCGAGGCGTACTCGGCGTGGATGTTGTGGCCCTCGAAGGTCACCGTGCCGCTGGTCGGGTGGGTGTACCCGGCGATCAGCCGCGCCAGCGTGGACTTGCCGGCACCCGACGGCCCGATGACCGCGGTCAGCGTGCCGGGGCGCGCCGTAAGCGAGATGTTGTCCAGCAGCGTCTTGTTGTGCTCGATCGTCCAGGTGACGCCGCGCACGTCGAGACCGCCGGTGGCGGTGGCGGCCCCGGTCTCGGTGCGGCGCACCAGCGTGCCGCCGGTGAACAGCAGGTCGACGTTGCCGATCGTGACGACGTCACCCTCGTTGAGCAGCGCGGTGTCCACCCGGCTGCCGTTGACGAAGGTGCCGTTGATGCTGCGGTTGTCGGCGATCTCCATCCCGCCCGGGGTGGGGATCAGGGTGGCGTGGTGACGCGAGGCCAGGACGTCGGGGATGACGATGTCGTTGTCGGTGGCGCGGCCGATCTTGACCGAACCCGGCGGCGCCTCCGGCGGGGCGCTGCCGGGCCGCAGGATCTTCAGCATCGAGGTCGCGAGGTTCGACGACCCGGCCGACTTTCACCGCCACCGGGCGCATCTGGGTCGGCGCCGCCGCGGGCGGCGGTGCACGCGGCGCGGAGCCGCTCGGCGGCCGGCGCGGGTAGGCCGGGCTGGACGCGCGAGCGGCGGTCCGGCGGCGGGTAGGCCGGGTGCGATCGCGACGGCGGCTGCTGCCACGCGCCGGCGGTCGACGGCGCCCTGCGACGGTGCCGCCGGCCACGACGGTGTCGACGGCGGCGCCGCGACCCGCACGGACGACGTCGGCGGCGGCCGCCCGACCGAACCCTGGTCGCGGCCCAGCCCGAAGCTCAGGGCCGGGCCGTCGGGGTTGCCGATGTTGAGCGTCATCCGGTCGGTGATGTCGACCGCCGGCATCCGGCGGCCGTTGACGAACATGCCGTTGAGCGAGCCGTTGTCGATCGCCATCCATCTGCCGTGGTCGTACCGCAGCACCAGGTGGGCGCGCGAGATCAGGGGGTGCGCCACGCGCACGTCGGCACGCAGGTCGCGGCCGACCACGACGTCGTGCCCTGCGGCGAAGGTGCGCTGCGACCCGTCATTGCGAACGGTCAGAACAGGCGCGACTGGTCGACTCATCGGCACCAACTCTATCGGTAGCGGCGGGCCCGGCCCGGTATCAGCCCGGGGCGCCTGTCACCACGCACAGCGTCCGCGAGTAGATCGTCGGCATGCATTTGTTGCAGTGCGTGCACAGCGACTTCACCGTGTGCCGGTCGCCGTCGGCCTCGATGCGGTTGATCAGGTCCGGCTCGGCCAGCAGTGCGCGGCCCATCGCCACGAAGTCGAACCCCTCGGCCATCGCCTGGTCCATGGTCTCGCGGTTGGTGATGCCGCCGAGCAGGATCAGCGGCATCGTGAGCTCCTTGCGGAACTGCTGGGCGTCGCGCAGCAGGTAGGCCTCCCGGTAGGGGTACTCGCGCATGAACTTCTTGCCGGTCATGCGCATGCCCCAGCTCAGCGGCCACTTCTGAACGCCGCGGCGAACTCCTTCACCGGGGCGTCGCCGCGGAACAGATACATCGGGTTGAGCAGCGAGCTGCCGGCGGTCAGCTCGAGCGCGTCCAGACCGCCGTCGTCCTGCAGCCACTTCGCGGTCTGCAGCGACTCCTCGATGCTGATGCCGCCGCGCACGCCGTCGGCCATGTTCAGCTTGGCGGTGACCGCGATGGGCGCCGGCCCGAGCCGTCTCCACCTCGCGGCGGACCGCCAGCACGACGCCGCGCGCCACCTTGGCGCGGTTCTCCAGCGATCCGCCGAACTCGTCGGAGCGCCGGTTGACCAGCGGGGACAGGAACGAGCTGGCCAGGTAGTTGTGGCCGAGGTGGATCTCGACGGCGTCGAAGCCGGAGTCGATGGCGATACCGGGCGGCCGCGGCGTGCGCGGCGATGACGTCGTTGATGTCGTCGACGGGTGGCGTGCCGGGCGAACTTCATCGACATCGGGTTGAAGAACCGGACCGGCGCCAGCGCGGGGGCCTTGTTCGACCGTGCGTTGGCCACCGGGCCGGCATGGCCGATCTGCGCGCTGATGGCGGCGCCCTCGGCGTGCATGGCGTCGGTGAGTCGCAGCAGCCCGGGAACGGCCTCGGGGCGCATCCAGATCTGCCCGCCGTTGGTGCGCCCGCCCTGGCTCACCGCGGTGTAGGCGACGGTGGTCATGCCGACGCCACCGGCGGCGATGGCCCGGTGGAAGGAGATCAGGTCATCGGAGACCACGTCGTCGGGCGTGCGCGCCTCGAAGGTCGCCGCTTTGATCGTGCGGTTGCGCAACGTGATGGGACCGAGCTTGGCCGGACTGAACACATCTGGCGCGTTGTTCATAGCCGCAGCTGACCATGTGGTACTCGGTGCTGTCAACGAGTGGGGTGGAACAATACGGCCCGTGGTCGCTATCACCCTGGACGGCAAGCTCACCCGCGACGAAATCTTCGTCGACCTCAAAGAACGCGTCGCGGCGCTGACCGCTGCGGGCCGCACCCCGGGGCTGGGCACCGTGCTGGTGGGTGACGACCCCGGCTCGCACGCCTATGTGCGGGGCAAGCACTCCGACTGCGCCAAGGTCGGCATCACCTCGATCCGCCGTGACCTGCCCGCCGACGTCAGCCAGGCCGAGCTCGACGCGACGCTCGACGAGCTCAACGCCAACCCGGACTGCACCGGCTACATCGTGCAGTTGCCGCTGCCGCGGCACCTCGACGAGAACGCCGCCCTGGAGCGGGTCGACCCGGACAAGGACGCCGACGGCCTGCACCCGACCAACCTCGGCCGGCTGGTGCTGGGCAAGGCTGCGCCGCTGCCGTGCACTCCGCGCGGCATCGTGCACCTGCTGCGCCGCTACGACGTGCCGATCGCCGGCGCGCATGTGGTGGTGATCGGCCGCGGCGTCACCGTCGGCCGCCCGCTGGGCCTGCTGCTGACCCGGCGCACCGAGAACGCGACAGTCACGTTGTGCCACACCGGAACTCGCGATCTGCCCGCACTGACCCGGCAGGCCGACATCATCGTCGCCGCGGTGGGTGTGCCGCACATGCTGACCGCCGACATGGTGCGGCCCGGCGCGGCGGTCGTCGACGTCGGGGTGAGCCGGGTCGACGGGAAGCTCACCGGCGACGTGCACCCCGAGGTGTGGGAGGTCGCCGGCCACGTCTCGCCCAACCCCGGCGGGGTCGGCCCGCTGACGCGGGCGTTCCTGCTGACCAACGTCGTCGAGCTGGCCGAAGCGGCGCGATGACCGCTCGGGCCAGACGGCAACGGCCCACGCCGCGCGGAGGCGTCGCCGAGTTCATCCGCCGGGTGGTGCGGGCCCAGTGGCCGATCCTGTCAGCGTCGGGGTGATCTTCGTGCTGGCGTTCGCCCTCGTCGCCGCCGGATTCTGGCGGCGCGGCTCGCTGCTGATCGGCATCGGCGTGGGCGTGGCGGCCGTGCTGCGGCTGGTGTTGTCCGAGGACCGGGCCGGCCTGCTGGTCGTGCGTTCCGAAGGGCATCGACTTCGCCACCATGACGACGGTTTGCGCGGTGATGGTCTACATCGCCTCGACGATCGACCCCCTGGGCACCAGCTAGGCAGCTGCAGCGTCGCCCGGATGCACACCGTGATGTACGGCAGCGCCAGGCCGCTGGAGTTGGCCAGCGCCGGATGGGTGGCCAGCAGCTCGCGAACCTCCTCCAGCGTCCGGGTGCGCACGGCCGCCGGGGAGGTGATGCAGTAGCTGCGCGACGCGACCAGGTCGATAAGCGCCTGCGGCGTCAGGTAACTCGTCCATTCGACGTGATGGCGCTCGACGTCGGTGAACGGCTCGGGCAGGCTGACCTGTGCGCTGAACGGGTCGTCCTCGTGGCCGATGATCGCGGCCCAGATCCTTGACCCAGCCCAGCCGTTCGTCGCGGGTGTTCCACACCAGCCCGAGCCGCCCGCCCGGGCGCAGCACCCTGGCCACCTCGGCGACCGCCCGCTGCGGATCGAACCAATGCCAGGCCTGCGCCACCAGCACGGCATCAACGCTGTTGTCCGGCAACGGAATCTGCTCGGCGGTGCCCAGCAGTGCCGGGGTGGCGGGCAGCGCGCGAGCTCAACAGCTCCAGCATCTCGGCGATCGGGTCGACGGCGACCACGTCGAGACCGCGCTCCACCAGCCGGGTGGTCAGCTTGCCGGTGCCGGCACCGAGGTCGAGCACGTCGCGGGCACCGTCGCGGCAGCAGCCAGTCGATCGCCTCCGGCGGATACGACGGGCGGCCGCGCTCGTAGGCGGCGGCCTCGGACCCGAAGGACAGCGAACGGTCGCGCTGTGACTCCGTCACGGCGTGCGGGTGCGTTCGCCGTCGGCCAGCTCGAGGGTCCGGCGGATCAGCTGACCGACCGCCTCGGTCTCGACCAGGAAGCCGTCGTGGCCGTAGATCGACTCGACGACGTTGAGCCCGGTGCAGCCCGGCAGCAGATCGGCCAGTTCCTCCTGCAGCCGCAGCGGGTAGAGCCGGTCGGAGGTGATCCCGCCGACCACGACCGGCACCGGGCAGGAGCGCAGCGCGGCGCTCACCCCGCCGCGTCCGCGGCCGACGTCGTGGTTGGACAGCGTCTCGGTGAGCGTGACGTAGCTGCCCGCGTCGAACCGTTTGACCAGCTTGGCGCCCTGGTACTCCAGGTAGCTCTGCACGGCGTAGCGGCCGCCGGCCAGCGGATCTCTCGTCGCCCTGGGCGTCGTTGCCGAACCGGGTGTCCAGTTCGACCTCGCCGCGATAGGTCAGATGGGCGAAGCGGCGGGCCAGCTGCAGTCCCGTCTCCGGGGTGCGGCCGGTGCCGTGGTAGTCGCCGCCCTGCCAGTTCGGGTCGGACTTGATGGCCGCGATCTGGGTGCTCTGCGTGCCGATCTGGTCGGCGGTGGCGCGCGCGCCGACGGCCAGCACCAGCGCGGCCCGGACCCGCTCGGGGTAGCCGACCATCCACTCCAGCGCCCGCGCGCCGCCCATCGAACCGCCGATGACCGCGGCGACCTCGGTGATGCCCAGCGCGGCCAGCGCCGCGACGTCGGCGTTCACCTGGTCGCGCACCGTGATCAGCGGGAAGCGCGAGCCCCACGGCTTGCCGTCGCGGGCCAGCGAGCTGGGTCCGGTGGAGCCGCGGCAGCCGCCGAGCACGTTGGTGGCCACCGCGCACCAGCGGCTCGGTGTCGATCGGTGCGCCGGGGCCGGCCACGCCGTCCCACCAGCCCGGCGTCGGATGGCCCGGCCCGGCCGGTCCGGTGACGTGCGAGTCGCCGGTCAGCGCGTGCAGGACGACCACGACGTTGTCGCGGGTGGGGGAGAGCTCGCCCCAGCGCTGCACGGCGATGGAGACGTCGTCGATGACGGCGCCGTTCTCCAGCGTCAGCGGGCCGATGTCGACGACGCCGACCTCGCCTTCGGCGGGCAACGTCACAGTGCGCTCATCTGGGAGCAGGGTCACGTCGGGCTCCCTCAAAAGGCCGCCACGGCCCGCGGGTCGGAAGCCTCCGCTGCCGACACGGACTTGGCGGCGGCGAAGCCGCGCTCCAGGTCGGCCAGGATGTCGTCGATTCCTTCGATGCCGACCGCCAGCCGCACCAGGCCGGGCGTGACGCCGGTGGCCAGCTGCTCCTCGGCGGACAGCTGCTGGTGGGTGGTCGACGCCGGGTGGATCACCAGCGAGCGCACGTCGCCGATGTTGGCGACGTGGCTGTGCAGCGTGCAGCGCGTTGACGAACGCCTTGCCCGCCTCGACGCCGCCGGCCAGCTCGAAGGCCAGCACCGCGCCGGTTCCCTTGGGCGCCAGCTTCTTTGCCCGGTCGTGCCACGGCGAGCCGGGCAGCCCGGCGTAGTTGACCGACACCACGTCGTCGTGGCCGTCGAGGTACTCGGCGACCCTCTGCGCGTTGGCAACGTGCCGCTCGATTCGCAGGCTCAGCGTCTCCAGGCCCTGGGCGATCAGGAAGGCGTTGAACGGCGAGGCCGCCGAACCGAGGTCGCGCAGCAGCTGCACCCGGGCCTTGAGCGCGTAGGCGGGCGCGCCGAGTTCGGCGAACACCACCCCGTGGTAGCTGGGGTCGGGTGTGGTGAACCCGGGGAACTTGCCGTTGGTCCAGTCGAAGTTGCCGCTGTCGACGATCACGCCGGCGATCGCCGTCCCGTGCCCGCCGAGGTACTTGGTGGCCGAGTGCACCACGATGTCCGCGCCGTGGGCGATCGGCTGGATCAGGTACGGCGTCGCGATGGTGTTGTCCACGATCAGCGGCACGCCGTTGTCGTGGGCGACCTTCGACGACAGCCGGGGATGTCCAGGATGTCGATCTGCGGGTTGGAGATGGTCTCGGCGAAGAAGGCCTTGGTGTTCGGCCGCACGGCCGCCTGCCAGGAGTCCAGGTCGTCGGGGTCCTCGACGAACGTGGTCTCGATGCCCAGCTTGGGCAGCGTGTAGTGCAGCAGGTTGTAGGTGCCGCCGTAGAGCCGCGGGACTGGACACGATGTGGTCACCCGGCGCCGGCGATGTTGAGGATCGCGAAGGTCTCGGCGGCCTGACCGGAGGCCAGGAACAGCGCCGCGACCCCGCCCTCCAGCGCGGCGATGCGCTGCTCGACGGTGTCGGTGGTGGGGTTCATGATGCGGGTGTAGATGTTGCCCGGCTCGGCCAGCCCGAACAGCGCGGCGGCGTGATCGGTGTTGTCGAAGGTGTACGACGTGGTCTGGTAGATCGGCAGCGCGCGGGCGTGGGTGCTGGCGTCCGGGGTCTGCCCGGCGTGGATCTGCTTGGTCTCGAACGACCAGTTGGCAGCTGGGATCGTCAGTTCAGGCGTGCTCATGGGGAATGGCTCCTCGGAAAGGGGACGGTCAGGTCGTGGTACCGGGCAAGCTCGCACGGGAATCGAGCGCGTCGGCGATGGGTTCAGCGACAGTGGCCACAACGTGGGCCATAGGTGCGCATCAGGTTTCCCTGTCTACTCTGGGGCCCGTCATGGCGGGCCCGCGCTTGCCGTGTAGCCGGCAGCGGCTACTCAACCTGGTCAATCACCCGGGGCACCCCACCGCGGTTGGAGGGTTGCCGGCCAGCGAGCCGGGGCTTGACGCTGGCACTCATGACCGACCAGAAAGGCGCAATCCTGCACCGGTCAGGCGCGGGTATCGCGACTGCGCAGCGGACCGTTCACGTAGCGTCGGATCCGACGTGATACTGATAGCCGCCTTGCACACGATCACCACGACGCCGGGAGAACACAGAGCACATGAGCGCCGAGCAGCCGACCATCATCTACACGCTGACCGACGAGGCGCCGCTGCTTGCGACGTACGCCTTCCTGCCGATCGTGCGGGCTTTCGCCGAGCCGGCCGGCATCAACGTCGAGACCAGCGACATCTCGGTGGCGGCGCGCATCCTGGCCGAGTTCGGCGACTACCTGACCGAAGAGCAGAGGGTGCCGGACAACCTGGCCGAACTCGGCGAGCTGACGCAGGAGCCCGACACCAACATCATCAAGCTGCCCAACATCAGCGCCTCGGTGCCGCAGCTGCTGGCGGCCATCAAGGAGCTCAAGGCCAAGGGCTACAACCTGCCCGACTACCCCGGCGACCCGAAGACCGACGAAGAGAAGGCGATCAAGGAGCGCTACGCCAAGTGCCTGGGCAGCGCGGTGAACCCGGTTCTGCGCGAAGGCAACTCGGACCGCCGCGCACCCAAGGCGGTCAAGGAGTACGCGCGCAAGCACCCGCACAGCATGGGCGCGTGGTCGCAGGCGTCGCGCACCCATGTGGCGACCATGCGGCACGGCGACTTCTACCACGGCGAGAAGTCGCTGACGCTGGACAAGGCCCGCACGGTCAAGATGGAGCTGGAGACCAAGGACGGCGAGACCATCGTGCTCAAGCCCGAGGTGAAGCTCGACGACGGCGACGTCATCGACAGCATGTTCATGAGCAAGAAGGCGCTGTGCGACTTCTACGAGGAGCAGATGGAGGACGCCTACGAGACCGGCGTGATGTTCTCGCTGCACGTCAAGGCGACGATGATGAAGGTCAGCCACCCCATCGTGTTCGGGCACGCGGTGAAGGTCTTCTACAAGGACGCGTTCGCCAAGCACCAGAAGCTGTTCGACGAGCTGGGCGTCAACGTCAACAACGGGCTGTCCGACCTCTACAACAAGATCGAGTCGCTGCCGGCGTCGCAGCACGAGGAGATCATCCGCGACCTGCACGCCTGCCACGAGCACCGGCCCGAGCTGGCGATGGTGGATTCGGCCAAGGGCATCACCAACTTCCACTCGCCCAGCGACGTCATCGTCGACGCGTCGATGCCCGCGATGATCCGCGCCGGCGGCAAGATGTACGGCGCCGACGGAAAGCTCAAGGACACCAAGGCGGTCAACCCCGAGTCCACCTTCTCGCGCATCTACCAGGAGATCATCAACTTCTGTAAGACGCACGGCCAGTTCGACCCGACGCACGATGGGCACCGTGCCCAACGTCGGCCTGATGGCCCAGCAGGCCGAGGAGTACGGCAGCCACGACAAGACCTTCGAGATCCCCGAGGACGGCGTCGCCAACATCGTCGACGTCGACACCGGCGAGGTGCTGCTGACGCAGAACGTGGAAGCCGGTGACATCTGGCGGATGCCCGTCGTCAAGGACGCACCGATCCGCGACTGGGTGAAGCTGGCCGTCACCCGGGCCCGCGACTCCGGCATGCCGGTGGTGTTCTGGCTGGACCAGGAACGTCCGCACGAGAACGAACTGCGCAAGAAGGTCCTGACGCTACCTGAAGGACCACGACACCGAGGGCCTCGACATCCCGATCATGTCGCAGGTACGGGCCATGCGGCACACGATCGAGCGCGCGATGCGCGGGCAGGACACCATCGCCGCGACCGGCAACATCCTGCGCGACTACCTCACCGACCTGTTCCCGATCCTGGAGTTGGGCACCAGCGCCAAGATGCTGTCGATCGTGCCGCTGATGGCCGGCGGCGGCCTGTACGAGACCGGCGCGGGCGGTTCGGCGCCCAAGCACGTCAGCCAGCTGGTGGAGGAGAACCACCTGCGCTGGGATTCGCTCGGCGAGTTCCTGGCGCTGGGCGCCAGCCTGGAGGACCTGGGCGCCAAGGACGGCAACGACAGGGCCAAGATCCTCGCCAAGACGCTCGATGCCGCGACCGGAAAGCTGTTGGAGAACAACAAGAACCCGTCGCGCAAGACCGGTGAGCTCGACAACCGGGGCAGCCAGTTCTATCTGGCCATGTACTGGGCGCAGGAGCTGGCCGCGCAGACCGAGGACAAGGAGCTGGCCGAGCACTTCGCGGCGCTTGCCAAGGCGTTGACCGAGAACGAAGACACGCATCGTGGCCGAACTCCGGCGGCGCAGGGCGATTCGGTGGACATCGGTGGCTACTACTACCCGGACCCGGAGAAGACCACGGCGGTGATGCGGCCCAGCAAGACGTTCAACGCTGCGCTGGAGGCTGCAAAGTAGGGTGGCCGCATGTCCAGTGGCAAGACCAAGGTCGAAGGCACGGTAGTCGAGCTCGACGGCGACGAGATGACCCGCATCATCTGGAAGCTGATCAAGGAGACGCTGATCCTGCCGCACCTCGACGTCGACCTCGAGTACTACGACCTGGGCATGGAGCACCGCGACGCCACCGACGACCAGGTCACGATCGACGCCGCCCACGCCATCCTGAAGCACGGTGTCGGCGTCAAGTGCGCCACCATCACCCCCGACGAGGCCCGGGTCAAGGAGTTCAACCTCAAGAAGATGTGGCTCTCGCCCAACGGCACGATCCGGAACATCCTGGGCGGCACCATCTTCCGCGCGCCGATCGTGATCTCGAACGTACCCCGGCTGGTGCCGGGCTGGACCAAGCCGATCATCATCGGCCGGCATGCCTTCGGCGACCAGTACCGGGCCGACAACTTCAAGGTCGACAGGCCGGGCACCTTCACCGTCACGTTCACCCCGGAGGACGGCAGCGAGCCGATCGTGCATGACGTCGTGCGCATCCCCGAGGGCGGCGGCGTCGTGATGGGCATGTACAACTTCAAGAAGTCGATCCAGGACTTCGCCCGCTCGTCGTTCAATTACGGCCTGCAGCAGAACTATCCGGTGTACCTGTCGACGAAGAACACCATCCTCAAGGGCTACGACGGCATGTTCAAGGACGAGTTCCAGCGCATCTTCGACGAGGAGTACAAGGAGCGCGTTCGACGCCAAGGGCCTGACCTACGAGCACCGGCTGATCGACGACATGGTGGCCTCCTGCCTGAAATGGGAGGGCGGCTATGTGTGGGCCTGCAAGAACTACGACGGCGACGTGCAGTCGGACACCGTCGCGCAGGGCTACGGCTCGCTGGGCCTGATGACGTCGGTGCTGATGACCCCGGACGGCAAGACGGTGGAGGCGGAGGCCGCCCACGGCACCGTCACCCGGCACTACCGGCAGCACCAGCAGGGCAAGCCGACCTCGACGAACCCGATCGCATCGATCTTCGCCTGGACCCGCGGGCTGGAGCACCGGGGCAAACTCGACGGCACCCCCGAGGTGGTCGAGTTCGCGAACAAGCTCGAAGAGGTGGTGATCGCCACCGTCGAGGGCGGTCAGATGACCAAGGACCTGGCAATCCTGATCGGCCCCGATCAGCCGTGGCAGACCAGCGAGGAGTATCTGGCCACACTGGCCGAAAACCTCGACAAGGCGCTCGCCTAACCCGGCGCGCCCGGCATCGGAATCCGGCGAGCACCGGGGGTGCCGATCCTTCCGGCGAGCCACGGCAGGGCGTCGGCGAAGGCGGCACCCGCGCCGGCGAAATCGTGAGACGCCGTATAGCTCACCACTGCGCACTCGATGCCGTAGCCGCTCGCCAGCGAGCACATGGCGTTGGCGACGACCGCGTGATCTTCGGAGTTCGTATTCCACTCCGGCTGCTCTGCCGGGTTCTGGGTGGATTGCCTGCCGTCGTGGTACACGGTGGCGGTCGCCGTTGAAACACCGAACCAGGCGGACATTCCGTCGTATCGACCGTGCCGGGTGATGATCGTCTTGGGGTCGAATGCCGCCCACGCCTCGGCGTCTCCGTCGAACAGACGCGCGATCGTCTGCTCTCGTGT
The DNA here is from genome assembly GCA_963753095.1 of uncultured Actinomycetota bacterium. GTDB lineage: Bacteria > Actinomycetota > Actinomycetes > Mycobacteriales > Mycobacteriaceae > Mycobacterium. The sequence continues at coordinate 33,508 of CAVWBC010000008.1, read as the reverse complement.
TCCCGCGTTGGGACCGAGTTGGCCGTCGAGGTCGACGATCGCACTGAACAGTTCGGGGTGCAGCACTCCGAGCATGAGAGCGCAGGTGCCGCCCGATGACCAGCCGGCGAGCCCCCAGTTGGCAGGGTCGGGGCTGACCCCGAACTGGGAGATCACAAAAGGCACAACGTCTTTGACGAGGTGGTCGGCGGCGTTGCCGCGGGTGCCGTTCACGCACTCGGTATCGTTGCTGAATTGCCCACCGACGTCGGGGAACACCATCACTGGAGCATTGCCGCGATGTCTCGCGGTGAACGCGTCCAGCGCGCCGAGCACGTTGGCCGACCGTAGCAAGTCGTCGGGATGACCGAACTCTCCGCCGAACATCATCACTGCCGGCAGCCGCGGTGGGGGCGTCGTCGCGAACCATGCCGGCGGCAGGTACACGAACTCCTGCCGGTGCGGGAATCCCGATGCGGCATCGGGTGTCGTCACCTTGACGACGACGCCCTCGGCCGGCCTGATCCCGCGACTTTGCATGTCAGCCAGGGTCGTCTGGTCCACCCAACGCGGTGGCTCGGTGCCGGTGGCCCGGTCCCACGCGGACTTCACAGTCGGGAAGTAACCGACCCATATGTTGAGCGCGAGGGCTGCGCACACCAGGCACAGCGGGACGGCAACCACCGACAAGGCCCGCCGCCACCATCCGAGGCCGCGCCAGCCCACAATCGCCACGACCGCGGCCGCGCCGCTCAACCCGATCCACACCCACGGATCGCGGGGGCTGGGTCCTGCGCCAGTCCCTGGTAACCGATGAACCAATGGACCGACGCCGCAAGCGCGGCGCCCGCGAGGCCAGCGATGGGCACCCAAACTCGCAACCACCGTCGGGATCTCCACCCGATCGTCGCCAAAAGCACCGCACCGGTGAGGATCTGCAGCGTGATCGGCAGCCAGCCGTGTGTCAGCGTCACGGCGTTCTGCCCTGGCAGTCGTTCTGCGCAGGAACGGAGTTGACGCGTTGACCCATCCAGTCGATTGCGGCGGCGAGGTCGACCGGGCCGGGGGTTTCGTCGGGCAGTCGCACGATCTGGATGACATCGCCCATCTTGCAGGCGCGCTCAAGCGCCCGCTCGGTCCAGGCCGGAGGGATCGACGGATCTTGCCCGCCGTACATCACCAGCATCGGCGCCTGCGTTGGCCCCTGGGGAAGGCTCGACTTATGTAGGTAACCGCGAAGCGCGGCAACCGCGGCCGACGTGTGGGGCCGTAGTCGTCGGGGGCGATCTGAGCGGCAATCCCGGCGCGTTCGTCGAGCGACGGAGCCTGGCAGGCCAGCAGGGCATCCCACTTCTCTTTCACGATGCCGCCGCGAAAGTCGTCGAGGTTGAAGTCATTGCCATACTCGTTCTCCAGCGCCGCCAGGAATGCCTGCAGGTCGAGTCCCTGCGCGACGCTGAGGGTGCCCACCTCGGCGGCGTCGGCCAGGCCGTTGATGTCCGCGACCGGGGAGATGGCGACCGCGCCGAGCAATGTCAGCCCCTGTCCCTGGTTTGGTGCCAGCTCGTTGGCTGCCCACGCCGCCTGCCCGCCCTGGCCGATCCCGATCGCGAGCCAGCGATCAGAGACGGTATCGAGAGCTTGGGCGAACAGGGCGCGAGCCGCCCGCACGGAGTCGATCAGGTTGTAACCGGCCGTCGTCGAGTCCAGATACGGGTGGTAGGGATGTCGTTTCGTCAGGTCTTGGGTCTTCTCGACAGGTCCCAGCCCCTGGTAATCCGACATGACAACGGCGTAGCCGGCTTTCAACAGGGTCTCGACGACCGGCGCGGAACCCAAGAGGTTGGGTGACAGCGACGGCGCGCACCCGGGCAGAGTGCCGGTCGCAGGATGGCCGAACGCCACCAGCGGCCAGCCGCCTGCTGGTGCCTCGCCCTTCGGCACGAAAAGCGCGCCGGTGACGTGGCTCGTGCTGTCGTCGATCCCCGATCTCGATGCGTAGGTGAAATGCTGAGCCCATGCCGTGACCGATTGCAGCGACGGATCCAAGTCCGAGGCGCCGTCATTCGAGATGACGTCGCCGTACCGCTCGACCGGCACAGGGGTCTGCGACGGAGCAGACGTTGCGCCACCACCGCAGCCCGCACCGGTGAGGACGATGACGACGAGCACCGCCATCGCCATCGCGGCTCGGAACATGTTTCCCCTTGACTGCGACAAGCTCTTGGCCACGAGACTAACCGTCGGCGCCCGCTCAGCCGGCCGATTCCGCCTCGCGTATCGGCTGGGTGTGCTGATCCACCCAGGCGGCGATCAGGTCGGCGATGCGCTGCGGCGCCTCGAACATCGGGATGTGCCCGACGTTGTCGAGCTGAGTCACCGTGCTGATCTCGGGGATGTGTTTGAGGAAGTGCTTGGTGAACCGCGGGTGCGGCAGCACCCGATCGCGTTCGCAGATCACCAGATGGGTCGGGATGGTGGTCTCGGCTAGTTCCATCAGGCCCGGCAACAACAGGGCCTTGATCAACAGCTGGTAGTACGCCCGGCAGTGCGTGACGTCGTCGATGATCTCCCGCAGCTGCTCGTCGGACAGCGCGCCCGGGGTGGCGCTGATCGGCACGCTGGCCGCCTGCTTGGCCAACGGCAGGCGCAGCGCCCGCTCGCGGAGCAGCAGCGCGGTCAGCCACACCGGGGCGCCGGCGACGAACTTCGCGACGATCTCGTACTTGACCGGCGACCATCGGTGCCAGCCACCTGCCGGAGCGATGGCGGTGAGGGTCCGGGCCCGGCCGCGCCGCTCGAGTTCGAAGGCCACCCAGCCGCCCAGTGAGTTACCGACGATGTGGGCGGTGTCCCAGCCCAGTTCGTCGAGCTGGGTCTCGATGTGGTTGGCCATCGTGTCGGTGTCGAGGAACCAGGACCGGGTCGGTGGGCCGCCGTTGTGGCCGGCCATCGTCGGTGCGAACACCTCGAAGCGGCCGGTGTCGGACAGCCGCGGGGCCACGTCGGTCCAGACGTAGGACGACATCATGAAGGGATGGAGCAGCAGGATCGGTTCGCCCGCCCCTGAATGGATCGGTTCGCGTGACGTCACAATCCGACCGTAAAGGTGATACCGCCGGTATCGCAAGATCTGGCATCGCCAGGCAGGTCGCGTGCATATAGTGAGGGCCCGGTGTCAGCCGTGCCAGCACGATTCGACACCGTTCTCGTCGCGGGCCCAGCCCCTGCCCGTTCCAGAAATGCCAGCTTGTGGCCCCGTAACGGGGACGGGAAACCGTCTGCGTCCAACCGTAATCCAACCTTGTGATGCCACGGTGCGGGACACGAATTGGCCGCAAGGGTGTCGTGAGAGGGGGTGCTGCGGTGACGACATCGGCGACCATCGCGCGCTCCGTCGCCGGATGGGCACGGGGCCCCATGGCGCACGTCGGTGGCTTCGCCCGGATGTCGGCGCTTACCGCGAAGGCGCTGTTCAGCCAGACCTGGGAGTGGCGCGAGCTGATCGCGCAGTGCTGGTTCCTGATGAGCGTGACGATCCTGCCGACAATCATGGCGGCGATACCACTGACCGTGCTGCTGACCTTCACCTTGAACGTGTTGCTCGCCGAGTTCGGAGCGGCCGACGTGTCCGGCGCCGGCGCAGCCCTGGGCGCCGTCACCCAGCTGGGCCCGTTGACGACGGTCCTGGTGATCGCGGGTGCGGGATCCACCGCGATCTGCGCCGACCTGGGTGCGCGCACGATCCGGGAGGAGATCGACGCTCTCGAGGTGATGGGCATCGATCCCATCCGCCGCCTGGTACTGCCGCGCGTGCTCGCGGCGACGATCGTCGCCAGCCTGCTCAACAGCCTGGTCATCATCGTCGGCCTGGTCGGGGGCTTCATCTTCAGCGTCTATCTGCAGCATGTCTCCGCCGGTGCCTATCTATCGACGCTGACGCTTGTCACCGGGCTGCCCGAGGTCGTCATCGCGATGGCCAAGGCCGTGTCCTTCGGCCTGATCGCGGGACTGGTCGGCTGCTACCGGGGCCTGACGGTGTCCGGCGGCGCCAAGGGCGTGGGAACCGCGGTCAACGAGACGGTCGTGCTGTGCGTGATCGCGCTGTTCGCGGTCAACGTCATCCTGACCACCATCGGTGTGCGATTCGGGACGGGGCACTGAGATGACCAGTGCGGCGGTGGTGCGCGCCCGGTTCCCACGGACGGTCGCCGGAGTCGACCGATACGCCGGTAGCCCCGCGCGCGGGCTGGACTCGTTCGGCCGGATGGTCTGGTTCACGCTGGCCAGCGTCGGCGCCATTCCCATGACGTTGCGGCGCTACCGCGCCGAGACGGTGCGGCTCATCGCCCAGATCGGCATGGGCAGCGGTGCACTGGCGGTTGTCGGCGGCACGGTCGCGATCGTCGCCTTCGTGACGTTGACGGGCAGTTCGCTGGTCGCGATCCAGGGCTTCTCGTCGCTCGGTGACATCGGGGTGGAGGTGTTCACCGGGTTCTTCGCGGCGCTGGTCAACGTGCGCATCGCGGCGCCGGTCGTCACCGGTATCGCGCTGGCGGCGACGGTGGGCGCCGGCGCCACCGCCGAGCTGGGGGCCATGCGGATCAGCGAGGAGATCGACGCGCTGGAAGTGATGGGCGTCAAGTCGATCGCATTCCTGGCGTCCACCCGGATCATCGCCGCGGTTGTCGTGATCGTGCCGCTGTACGGGCTGGCGATGGTGATGGCGTTCATGTCACCGCAGCTCGTCACCACGGTGATCTACGGGCAGTCGCGCGGCACGTACAACCACTACTTCCGAACCTTCCTGCGGCCCGACGACGTGTTCTGGTCGTTCGCAGTGACCGTGGTCATCGCCGTGATCGTCATGATCACGCACTGCTATTACGGCTACACCGCGGCCGGCGGACCGGTCGGCGTCGGCGAGGCCGTCGGCCGGTCGATGCGCTTCTCCCTCGTCGCAGTGGTGGTCGTCGTGATGCTGTCGTCACTGGCCCTGTACGGCGTCGACCCCAACTTCAACCTGACGGTGTGAACGACATGCCGCTGCCGATCGAGAACGCAGAGCGCACACCGCCGTACAAGGTGCTGGCGGTGGCGGGTCTGGTGGTGCTGGCGCTCATCGCCGCGTTGGTCTTCGTGCAGTTCCGCGGTGGGTTCACCCCGAAGCAGTCGCTGACGATGATCAGTGACCGGGCCGGTCTGCTGGTCGGTACCGACTCGAAGGTGACCCTCAACGGGGTCGAGGTCGGCAAGGTGGCCGCGATCGACCTAATCGAGCGCGACGGCAAACCGGCGGCGAAGTTCACCCTGAACGTGGCGCCGCGCTACGCGTCGCTGATTCCGGTCAACGTGGTCGCGGCGATCAAGGCGACGACCGTGTTCGGCGGGAAGTACGTGTCGCTCGCGTCGCCGAAGAATCCCGGGCCGGCGATCAGCAGCACCGACGTGATCGAGGCGACGTCGGTATCCACCGAGGTCAACACGGTCTTCCAGACCCTGACGTCGATCGCACGGTCGGTGGACCCGGTCAAACTGAACATGACGCTGAGCGGAGCCGCCGAGGCGGTGTCCGGGCTGGGCGACAAGTTCGGCGCCGCGCTCGTGAACGCGAACACGGTCTTCGAAGACCTCAATCCGCGGATGGGTCAGCTCCAGCATGACGTGCACCAGTTCGCGACGTTGACCGACACCTTGGCCGACGCATCGCCCGACCTCTGGAGCGCGCTGTCGAACCTGACCACCACGGCACGGACCCTCAACGATCAGCAAAGAGACTTGGACGCAACGCTTCTGGCGGCGATCGGATTCGCCAACACCGGTGCCGACGTGATCGGCCGCAGTCGACCCGCACTGGTGCAGACTCTTGCCCAGCTCGCCCCCACCAGTGCCTTGCTGGACACCTACAGTCCCGAATTGTTCTGCACCATAAGAAATGTCGCGCAGGTGGCCCCCGTGGTGGCGGCGGCGGAAGGCACCGGAACCGGGTACTCACTGCGGGCGCACACGCAGGTCATCGGCGGTGCGAATCCCTACCTCTTCCCCGACAACCTGCCCCGGGTCAATGCCCACGGCGGACCCGGCGGCGCACCCGGCTGCTGGCAGCAGATCACCCGCGACCTCTGGCCCGCACCGGGTCTGGTGTTGGACACCGGCGCCAGCCTGGCCCCCTACAACCACTTCGAGATCGGATCGCCGTGGGCCAATGAGTACGTCTGGGGCCGTCAGGTCGGGGAGTACACGATCAACCCATGAAGACGACCTCGAATGCCGTCAAGTTCGGCGCGATCGCAGTGGTGCTGCTGGCGTTCACCGCGTTCACCATCGTCGTGTTCGGCCAGTTCCGATTCGACCGCACCAACAGCTACCGGGCGGAGTTCTCCTCTGCCAGCGGACTGCACAAGGGCCAGTTCGTGCGCGCCTCGGGCGTGGAGGTCGGCAAGGTCACCAACCTGCGTCTGATCAACGGCGGCAGGAACATCGAGGTCGACTTCGACGTCGATCGTGCACTGCCGCTGTATCAGTCGACGACCGCGCACATCAGGTACGCCAACCTGATCGGCGATCGATACCTGGAACTCAAGCGCGGTGAGGGCGAGGGTGCGCAGCGGGTTCTGCCGCCCGGCGGCGTCATCCCGGTTGCCCGTACCCAACCCGCCCTCGATCTCGACGCCCTGATCGGCGGATTTCGGCCGGTGTTCCGCGCGTTGGCGCCCGAGAAGGTCAACGCCATCGCGTCGGCGATCATCACGGTGTTCCAGGGGCAGGGCGGCACGATCAACGACATCCTCGACCAGACCGCACAATTGACCTCGGCGCTGGCCGATCGAGACGAAGCCATCGGCGCCGTCGTCAAGAACCTCAGCACCGTGCTGGACAGCATCGTCGCCAAGGCAGGAGAAGTCGACTCGACCGTCATCAACCTGGAGACGCTGATCACCGGCCTGTCGGGACAGGCCAATCCGCTCGCCGACAGCATCGACAGTCTGAACCACGCGACCGGTGAGCTGGCCGATCTGCTCGGCGACAACCGGCCGCTGCTGCAGTCGACTGTCGCTTCGGCCCAGCAGGTGTTGGGGCCGGTCGTCGAACAACGCGAGCAGCTCGACGACCTGCTGCACAGGCTCCCGACGGCCCTGACACTGCTGGGCCGCAGCGCCGGCACCTACGGCGACTTCATCAACCTCTACCTGTGCGACATCACGTTGACGCTGAACGGATTACAGCCGGGCGGACCGGTTCGGACCGTCAAGTTGACGCAGCAGCCAACCGGAAGGTGCACGCCGCAATGAGGGTGCTCGAACCGGAGAACCGGGTCAGAACCGGGGTGATGGCCGTCGTTCTTGCGGTGCTCGCCACGCTGGTGGGCCAGAGCTTCAGCAGCGTGCCGATGCTGTTCGCCCAGGCGCGGTACTACGGCGAGTTCACCGACGCCAGCGCATTGCATGCCGGCGACACCGTGCGCATTGCGGGAATGGACGTCGGATCGGTACAGGAGATCAGGCTCGCGACCGGCCACGTGGTGGTCCGATTCACCATCGGCGACAACGTCATCGGCGCCAACAGCAGGTTGTCCATCCGCACCGACACGATCCTGGGCCGCAAGGTGCTAGAGGTCGAAACCCGGGGCGAGCAGGCGTTGCGGCCCGGCGGAACGCTGACCCTGGATCACACCACCACCCCCTATCAGATCTATGAAGCGTTCCGCGACGCCACCAAAGCCGCGTCCGGCTGGGATCTCGACACCGTCAAGCAGTCGCTGCAGGTGCTTTCGGAGACCGTCGACCAGACCTATCCGCATCTGAGCGCCACCCTCGAGGGGGTGCAGAGGTTCGCCGACACGGTGGGCAAGCGCGACGAGCGCATCCAGCATCTGCTGGGCGAGACCAGCAAGGTGGCCGGGGTTCTCGGTATCCACGGCGAGCAGATCAACCGGCTGTTGGTCAACGCGCAGGCACTGCTGTCCGCGATCAACCAGCGCAGCCAGGCACTCGAGGCGTTGCTGGGCAACGTCACCGCGGTCGCCGCCCAGATTCAGGGCCTGATCAACGACAACCCGAACCTCAACACGGTTCTCAAGCAGGTGAACTCGATCAGCGACGTGCTGGTCGCGCGCAAGGACGATCTGGTGAGCACGGTCGGCGAACTCGGAAAGTTCGTGGCGTCGCTGTCGGAGATCGTGTCCTCGGGCCCCTACGTCAAGGCAGCCATCTTCAACATCGTTCCCTACCAGCTGTTGCAGCCGTTCGTCGACGCGGCGTTCAAGAGGCGCGGAATCGATCCCGAGAACTTCTGGCGCGGAGCGGGACTGCCCGCGTTCCAGTGGCCCGACCCCAACGGCACGAGGATGCCCAACGGCGCCCCGCCCCCGGCTCCGACCGGTGCTCGAGGGCACCCCGGAGCATCCGGGCCCGGCCGTCCCGAAGGGTTCACCGTGCTCGTACACGCCCGCGGCCGACGGGTCGCCGCGTCCCGACGATCCGCTGCCCTGCGCCGCCGCCGAAACCGGCCCGTTCGGTGGTCCCGGATATCCGGCGCCGGTCGACGTTGCGACCTCGGCCCCGAATTTCGACGGCCAGCCGATGGCGCCCGGGGTCCCGAGCGCGGCATCGCCCGGCATGCCGGTCCCCGGCGTCGCGGGTAAGCCGGTGCCACTTCCGGCCACCGCGCCGCCCGGGGCCCGGGTCGAGCCGCCTGCGACGTCCGGCGGAAGCGGAGGCAACTGATGAGCAACTCCTTCGCAACCGATCGTAAGTGGTTGACCCGCAGGACAATCCTGGCCGCGCTGACGGTGGCTCTGGTTGCCGTCGTCGTCGTCGTGGGCTGGCGGCTGTTCCGCGCTGCGACCACCAACACGATCGTCGCCTACTTCGAGCAGGCCAACGCGCTCTATCCCGGCGACGAGGTCTCGATCATGGGCGTTGCGGTCGGTTCGGTGGACAAGGTGGAACCGGCCGGCGACAAGATGAAAGTCACGTTCCACTACCCGAGCAAGTACAAGGTGCCGGCCAACGCCGAGGCGGTGATCCTCAACCCCAGTCTGGTCGCGTCACGCAACATTCAGCTGGAGCCGCCGTACAACGGCGGGCCGGTGCTCACCGACAACACGGTCATCCCGATCGAACGCACCCAGGTGCCGGTGGAGTGGGATGACCTGCGCGACAGCATCGGACGAACCGTGTCGGCGCTGGGCCCCACGCCGCAACAGCCCAAAGGGCCGTTCGGTGACACCATAGATTCCCTCGCCACCGGGTTGGCAGGCAAGGGCGAGGCCATCAACACGTCGCTGAACAGCGTGTCCACCGCGCTCTCCGCGATCAACGACAGCCGCGGTGAGACGTTCGCGATCGTGCGTGGATTGGCGACCTTCCTCAACGCCCTTCAGATCAACGAGCAGCAGCTGGTGTCGCTCAACGGAAATCTGGCGCAGATCACCACGAGCCTGGCTCCCAACGACCATGCCGTCGCCGACGCCGTCGGGCAGCTCAACACCATGTTGCCCACCTTGCACAGGTTCCTCGACGCCAACGGCCAGGTGCTCACCCGTGACGTCGGCAACCTCGACGAGGCGACCACGCCGCTGGTGCAGCCCGACACGGCCAACGACCTGGAGACGTTCCTGCACGTGTTCCCGACCTTCGCGGCCAACGCCAACAACGCATACCACCCCACGCACGGTGCGCTGACCATCGTTCCGGCGGTCACCAACTTCGCCAACCCGCTCGAGCTCGTGTGCAGCTCGATTCAGGCCGGCAGCCGACTGGGGTATCAGGATTCCGCCGAGCTGTGTGCGCAGTACCTGACGCCGGTCCTGGACGCGATCAAGTTCAACCACTTGCCGTTCGGTCTGATGCCGGTCAGCACCGCGGAGACACTGCCCAAGGACGTCGCCTACTCCGAGCCGCGGCTGCAGCCTCCGCCGGGATACAAGGACACCACCGTGCCCGGCATCTTCTCCCCGGACACACTGTTCTCCCACGGCAACTTCGAACCCGGGTGGGTGAGTGCACCGGGAATGCAGGGCGTGCAGCCCGGCCCCTCGACGTCGACATTGCTGACACCACAATCGTTGTCGGAGTTGATGGGCGGACCCGACGCCGCCGCACCCGACCGGGGACAGAACCTGCCCGGCCCGCCCAACGCGTACGACGAGACCAACCCGCTTCCGCCGCCGTGGTATCCCAGCCGGCCCAGGCCCCGATGGCCGCCGAAGCGCCGCCGGAGCCGGGCCGATGAGCGCGGCAGGCGCCGTGCGCCGGGCCCGGCATGCGGCCTGGCTGGGGCTCGCCGTGCTCGCCATCGCGCTGTCGGTCACCTCGTGCTCGCAGTGGCGAGGCATCGCCAACGTCGCCATGCCCGGTGGGCCCGGCTCGGGGCCGCGCAACTACACCGTGTACGTGCAGATGCCCGACACGCTGGCGCTCACCGTGAACAGCAAGGTGATGGTCGCCGACGTCGTCGTCGGGCAGGTGCGGGCCATCACGCTGAGGAACTGGGTCGCCACCCTGACCGTCGATCTGCAAGACGGTGTGACGTTGCCCGCCAACGCCACCGCCAAGATCGGACAGACCAGTCTGTTGGGCTCCCAGCACCTCGAACTCGCTCCGCCGCAAGACAACCCGATGACCGGGCGGCTGGGCAACGGCGACACGATCCCGCTGAAGAACTCCTCGGCGTACCCGACCACCGAGCAGACGCTGGCCAGCATCGCCACCCTGATCAACGGCGGAGGAGTCGGGAACCTCGAGGTCATCAGCAACGAGGTCTACAACATCGTCAACGGGCGGGCCGACAAGATCCGGGCGCTGCTGACCAACCTGGACACGTTCACGGCCAAACTCGACGAACAGATCGGCGACATCACCCACGCCATCGACTCCGCCGATCGACTGCTGGCCATCGCCGCCGAACACACCGCCACCCTCGACGGGGCGCTGACCGCGCTGCCGCCGCTGGTGAAGTATCTGAGCGATTCGCGCGGGCGCGTCATCGACGCCGTCGTAGCCCCTGGGCCGGTTCAGTGACGCGACGCTCCAGACGGTCGGGCAATCCCGAGACAACCTGCACCGCAATCTGGTGTCGTTGCAGCGGCCGCTCGCTCAGCTCGTCAAGGCTGCGCCCTACGTGGTGCCGGCACTCAAGCTGGCCCTGACGGCACCGTTCAACATCGACGCGGTGCCCGAAGACGTTCCGGGGCGACTTCATCAACACCTCCCTCAACGTCGACCTGACGCTCAGCTCCATCGACAACGGGTCTCCTCACCGGCACCGGCTGTTTCGGGATCCCTGCGGGCGCTCGAGCAGAGCTGGGGACGCGACCCGGCCACCATGATTCCCGACGTGCGGTTCACTCCGAACCCGAACGACGCGCCGGGCGGGCCGCTGGTCGAGCGGGGTGAGCGTTGAGAACCCGCCTCGTCCGGACTCAGATCATCGTGTTCACCGTCCTGGCGGTGGTCACGCTCGCCGTACTCGGCCTGTACTACTTGCGACTGCCGGCCGCGGTCGGCATCGGGCAGTACACCTTGCACGCGGACCTGCCGACGGCCGGCGGGCTGTACGGCACCGCCAACGTCACCTATCGCGGCGCCACGATCGGCAAAGTGACCGCGGTGGAGCCGACGAAATACGGCGCCAGGGCGACCATGAGCATCGAAGACCGCTACAAGATCCCGATCGACGCGACGGCCAATGTGCATTCGGTGTCCGCAGTTGGTGAGCAGTATCTGGATCTGGTGTCCGACCGGGATTCCGGCGCCTACCTGACGCCCGGGCAGACCATCACCCACACCACCGTGCCCGAGGACATCGGGACGATGCTCGATGCGGTGGATCGCGGCCTGGCGGCGCTGCCGAGGGACAAGATCGCCTCACTGCTCGACGAGACCTCGGCGGCGCTCGGCGGTCTGGGGCCGGCGCTGCACCGCCTGGTCGACTCGGCACAATCGCTGGCCGGCGAATTCGAGGCCAACACCACCGACATCAACGATGTGATCGCCAATGCCGCTCCACTGCTGAACAGTCAGGCCGCCTCGGGCGAGGACATCAAGCAATGGATCCGCAACCTGAACACGATCTCCGCTCAGACCGCCCAGCAGGACCCGCAACTCAAGAGCGTGCTGTCCAACGCCGCCCCTACCCTCGACACCGCCAACAGGGTGATCGGCGGCGTGAGTGAATCGCTGCCGCACACGCTGGCCAACCTCGAGATTGTCACCGGGTTGTTGCTGCGCTACCGCCAGGGTGTCGAGCAGGTGCTTGTGCTGCTGCCGCAGGTGGGTTCGGTCGCCCAGGCGACCACAGTGGCCTTCCCGGGCGAAGCGCAGATCGATCTCGGACTGGCGATCAACCAACCGCCGCCCTGCCTGACGGGCTTTCTCCCCGCGGCGCAATGGCGTTCGCCGGCCGATACCAGCAGCGCGCCGTTGCCGTCCGGGACGTACTGCAAGATTCCGCAGGAGACCAGAGCCAACGCCGTGCGCGGAGCGCGGAACCTCCCGTGCGTGGACGTACCCGGGCGGGCGGCGACGCCGCTGGAATGCCGCAGCGGGCAACCGTATACCCCGCTGGGGACCAACCCGTGGTACGGCGACCCGAACCAGATCGTGGGCTGCCCCGAGCCGCAGCGCGGTGCAACCAACCCGTCAAGCCGGGCCTGGTGATCCCCGCGCCGACGATCAACACCGGCCTCAACCCGCTACCGGCGGACCGGCTGCCCGGAACCCCGCCGCCGGTGAGCGACCCGCTGACACCACCCGGTTCGGGCGTTGTCGAGTGCAACGGGCAGCAGCCGAACCCATGCGCGTACACACCCCAGAGCACAGAGATCACGGGACCCGACGGCGTGAGGTACTCCGTCGACAACTCGATCGAACCAGGAGACGACGGATGGAAGAAGATGCTGGCCCCAGCAGGGTGACCGGCGACGTGGGCCTGAGCCCGCGTTGGCTGGGCGCCATCGCCGCCGGTCTGACACTGCTGGCCGGCGCCTTGGGGTTGGTTGCTATCTGGTGACCGACACCCATCGCCAGAGCCAGGCCCTGGCCGGCGCCGAGGCTGCGGCGATCGCGGTCGCGCAGGACTGTGTCGCGGCAACGCAACCGCCCGACCTGGCCGGGCTGCCCGCCAGTCAGCACAAGCTCAGCGAGTGCACCACAGGGGATTTCGCCAACCAGACCGCCTGGTACGGCGAAATCCTCAGCGAGGCGTATCAGGCGGTCAACGTCCGGGTCCGCGTGCCCGAAATACATGCGGCGGTGGAGCGCGACAACGAAGACGGGTCCATCATCGCGCTGGTGGCATTCCGCGCCACCGTGTCCCAGACCGGCATGGCCGACCGGGACAACAGCTATCGGATGAGGGTCAGGCTGGTCCCTGAGAACGGACAGTTCAAGATCTCCCAACTGGACCAGGTGGCCAAGTGACCCCTGATTCAGCGACCGCGGGTTGGGCCCGGCGTGCGGGGGCACTGGCCTTCGACGTGGTGCCCGGCGCCGCGGTGATCGCGACGATGGCACTGGTGGCGTTGTCGGTGCCGCGACACAGCGCGTGGTGGTGGACGTCTGTGTCGGTTGGCGCGGCCGCAATCCTGGTGACCGCGTTCAACCTGATCCTCCTGCCGCGTGTCAGTGGACAAAGCCTCGGAGGCGCTGTCTTCGGTGTCGCCGGCGTCCGGCACCGCCTCGCGGCGGGCGTGGTGCTGACGGCGGCGGCGGTGTGCGCCGCCGGTGCAGCGGTCAGCTATGGCGTTGTGCACCAACAAGATCAGGCGGTCGCCGACGCCGACACCCAGATCGCGGCGGCGGGGCCGCGAATGGTCGAGCAGATACTGAGCTATCGCACCGAGACCGCCCGGCAGGACTTCGACCGCGCGCGATCGCTGGTCACCGACAACTACGCCGGTCAGCTGTCCAGTCAGCAGCAGGCACTGCAGAAGGCCGGCCTGGTCCGCAACGAGTACTGGGTGACCAACAGTGCGGTGCTCACCGCGACACCCGGGCGGGCGACCATGCTCCTGTTCCTGCAGGGGGAGCGAGGGACCCCACCCCATCAGCGCTACCTCACCGCGTCCGTGCAGGCCACCTTCGTCGATGCCGGCCGCGGAACATGGCGCGTCGACGACATCACCGTCGTGACCGCGCCGCAACGCGTCGAGGCCAAACCGTGAGTCCGCGCAGGAAATTCGAAGCAGGCGCTGACCTCGCGGTCGGCGCCGAAGCGCCCGGTCGGCGGCATCGCCGCGGCGTGGCGGTCGCCGTTGTGATCGCGGTGGTGGTGTCGGCGGCCGCGATCGCGGTGTGCTCGGTGGTGCTGGTCTCGCACGTGACACGACAGCGGGCAACGATCCGGGATGCCGTGGCGCTGGGCTATGTGCGGTCGTTCATGACGGAGTTCACCTCCCCCGACCCGTTCCACGCCAATGCCTACACCGACCGGATCCTGGCCGAGGCCACCGGCGATTTCGCCGAGCAATACCGGGCGAATCAGAACGAGATCCTCGTCGGAGTGGCCAGATCCGAACCCACGACCGGGACCGTCCTCGATGCCGGGGTGTCGAGACGCAAGGACGACGGCAGCATCGACGTGCTGGTGATCACCAAGCTCGCGTCGACATCGCCGGACGGGAAGTTGAAGGCGGAGAGAGCAAGCCGATGGGTGGTAACGACCAAGCAGGAAGGGGACCGGTGGAAGATCAGCAGCCTGATCCCGATGATCTGAGCGGCACCGGGCGGATTCGCCGCCGGCTCACGATCGTGGTCGGTGTCGCGGCCACACTGTTCGTCATCGCGGCGGCCGCCTTCGCCGCGGCACTGTATCCCTACGTGGCGGATCGCGCCGCGGCGGCGAACCGGGTCGAGGTCGCGCGCACCGCGGCGGCAGCCGTCACCGCGCTGTGGACCTACAGTCCCGACACCGTCGACACGCTCGCCGACCGGGCCACCGAGTACCTCGGCGGCGACTTCGACGCGGAGTACCGCAAGTTCGTCGCCGCGGCCATGTCACCCAACAAGCAAGCTCAGATAACCGACAGCACCGAGGTCGTCGGCGTCGGTGTGCAATCGCTGCACGGCCGCGACGCGGTCGTCGTCGTGTTCACCAACACCACGGCGACCAGCCCACTGACCCACAACATTCCGTCCCTGAAGTTCGTCGCCTACCGGTTGACGATGCAGCGGGAGGGGTCGCGGTGGTTGGTCACCAAGATGTCGACCATCAGCTTCATGGACCTGACTCCAACGCTCTAGCCGCCAACCAAGGGAGGATCGGATGGGCCGCAAGACATTGCCGCTGGCGTGGGCCGGCGTGACGGCACTCGGGGTGATCGTGGTCATCCTCGTGGTGTCCTGGCAGTTGTTCCCCCGGCTGACCGCCGCGCAGACATTGGTCGACGACCTCACTCCGGCGTTCACCGTCGATCGGGTCAAAGGCGACCGCGGAGGTATCGAGATCGTGGCCGCCGCAACCAATGCCGCCGATTCGATGATGCACGCCGACGGCGCCGCCGCCGAGTTGCCCAAGCTGGTCGACTTCGTCGCAGCCAAGACGGGGCGCTCCCGAGAAGACGCAGAAGCGTTGATGCGCCAGGACTTCCCGGCGATCAACGGGTACCTGACATCGTTGCCCCTGCCGGCGGTCAGCGCCGAGTTCCCCAAGCTCGTGCACTACCTGGGCACGGTGTTGATGATGACGCCGGAGCAGGTGGACCACATGCTGAAGACCGACTACCCGAAGATCGCCCAGGTCATCGACAATCTGCCCAAGCTCACCGACGGATGGGACGCCATCCCCGGCACCGGGCGACTGACCCGTTTCGACGGCACCCCCGTGCGGACGATGCCGCAACTGAGCACATATCTCAGCAAGGAACTGATCGCCCCCGTCGAGCGTCAACAAGGCAACTTCCGGCCACTGGGTGTCCGCGGTGGCGTCGGCTTCCTGGCTCCACTGTTGTTGGTGCTGGGCATCGTGGTCATCCTCTTCGGCACCATCATGGTGGTGGCGACCTGGCGCGGAGTGCCTCGCAATCCGCTGCGGTTCGCCTGGGCGGTGGTGCCGGTCGTGGGTGTCGGCGTGGTGGCCCTGGTGCTCGGGCTGAACCTGTTCCCACGGCTCATCGGCGGCCAGACGCTACTGAACGACACCCGGTCGGCCTTCGCGCTGGACCGGATCCAGGGCGACCGCGCCGGGATCGAGTTCATCAACGTCTTCGTCCAAGCTCTCGGACCTGTCATCCTTGCGGACGGCGGCGTCACCGAGGAGTATCCGAAGCTGCTGGACCGGATCGCCAACAAGGTGGGAGTTCCCTTACAGGACGTCAAAGACCTTGTGCATCTGGACTTCCCGCATACCGCGAGGCTGCTGGATGGCGTGCCCTTCGCGGCGTCAACCGCCGATGCGACGAAGCTGGTGGGGTTCCTCGCCGGCAGTCCGGTGTGACGACCGACGAGATGTGGAACACCCTGCGGGCCGACTTCCCGCAGACGTACCGGTTGTTCACGAACCTCAAGCTCGTCACCGACGGCTGGGCGGCGGTGCCCGGTACCGAGAATCTGACCCGATTCGACGGCGCGCCGGCCCGCGCCGTTCCGGTGGTCCGCGACTACTTCCGCGACGACGTGATCCCGGCACTCGAGCGCCAACAGGGCAACTACGTCATCGTCGACACGAACTGGCCCCCGCTCACCGTATTCGCCCCACTGCTGACCGCCGTCGGCGTACTGGTCATCGTCTACGGATTGGTGCTGGGCCTTCTGACCCGACGGCAACTGCGGCGCGAAAGCGACGACGGAACCCCGCCCGCACCGACTCCGGACGTCAACATCCCCGTCGGCGTCTCCACGAACTGAAGCCAGACAACCACGATGGAAGGAAATGACATGAGTCCCAACGAGATGCTGGAGGCCACCCGCGCCGCGGGGGGTCCCATCGAGAAGGTCGTCTCGGTGTTCATGCTGCACCCTGAGACATTCGCCGAGAGCGTCGCGGCCGGCTACGAGAACCCGTTCGCGGGATATGTCGCGGGCCGCGGCGGTGTGCTCGGCGAAGCCACCGGGGTGGCAGTCAGCTCGATCTTCGTGGTGTTCGAACCCAGCGCCCTGCGCGGACTGTGGGAGGACGGCGTCGCGGTGCGCGGCGCGGCCAAGGCAGCCGAACTCTATTGGGAGCAGGCCGCCGGGTTCGGCCGCCGATACCTGTCCGGTGCGCAGGGTCTGGAACGCCTCGCCGAGCTGGGCGAGAAGGTCATCGCGGCGACCCCGGGCGCAGGCCTTCCGCTCTATGCCGGCTGGCGCACCATGCCGTTGGCCGACGACGCGCCGGCACGGGCAATGCAGGTGATGTTCGTTCTGCGGGAGTTGCGGGCGGGCGTGCACTTCAACGTCCTCAACAATTCCGGCATTTCGGCGATCGAGGCGCACATGCTCAACAAGGGGCACGAGTACGCAACGCTGTTCGGCTGGCCGGAGCCGTTCCCCGACGGGGCGGACAAGGCCGAGCGCTATGCCGGGGTCGAAGAGGCGACCAACGAGCGGATGGCAGAGATCCTCGCGGCGAGCCTCGATCAGGACGAGGCCGCAGAACTTGCCCGACTGAGCGCAGGCGCGCTGGACTCGCTGGAGGCTGCCGTCCCAGCCTGAACGGTCGGGTCGTTGGCCGTCGAGCCAGGCGTCAGATCTGGTCGGCTGCGTCGCCGACCCGACAGGGATCTGGCTCGACGGTCCGGGTTCCGCGACGACACCTGCCTCGCAGTTTGGCGTGTGTGTGGCACCGCGATGGCGAGAGCTGGGCACACTTCGCATCCACGATCGATGGGGGCGGGAGGGCTGTCGCGCGCAGGACAGTCGTCGGCCACTAATTCGTCACTGGAACGCGGCTTTGAGGCGATCGATGACTACGTCGGGCTTTTCCACCATCATGAAATGCCCAGCATCCTGGATGAGTTCCATGGTGTAGTTCGAATAGTAGTTCGGAACCTGATCAATGAGCGTTGACGGAACGACGGGATCGCCCACGCCCCAGAGCATGGTCACGGGGAGGTCGCTTACCGACCGATCGAGATCCGTCCACGGGTCGCTCGTCACCGAGAGATTCGACCGGTAATAGTTGAACCCGCCGTGGACATTGTTCGGTTTCATACAGTTGTCTATGTGGATGTCCAGCTCCTCCCGTGTCAGCAAAGGCGCGTGGTAGGACCAGTGATCGAAGAAGTGCTTGAAGTAGATCCGGCAAGCCTCGCGGCTTGAAGTAACGAGTTCGACCGACATATCTGTCTGATGGAACTGCGAATACCACGACTCGGCGATGTGCGGGAAGCCCAGATAGAAGAGTCCGAAATCCGGGGTAATGGGATCGAAGATCGCCGCCTTGATAACTTTTTCGCGGTACTTACGGATGAACTTGTGAACGACGATTGCACTGTAGTCGTGTCCCACGACATACGCTTGATCGATTCCCAACGCGTCCAGCAACCCTGCTTGGTCGTCGGCGACCCGTTCCAGCGAGTACTGCGCCAGGTCGGCCAAGTCGGGCTTCTCTGAGTCGCCGAACCCACGCAAGTCCGGAACGATTACATCGAAGTGCTCCGAAAGTGGGCCGATGACCTTGCTCCATTCCCACCAGAATCCGGGCCAGCCGTGCAGGAGCAACAGGGTGGGTCCGGTCCCCTCGCGTACGTAATGAATCTTCACATCTGAGAGCTGTACCTCATGATGCGTGAAGTTCTCGGGGCGCCTGATCGTCATTTGCTGACCTTCCTGTTGTGGGGGTGATCGCAGCCGTGGCCAAGATCCACGCCGAGGCGTGGCTGTCGATGGATCTGTTGATTCCAAGAAAGGCGATTGGTTCAATCAGCGCTCACCAGCCCGAAACTGGTTGCTTAGCTTGAACTTCTGGATCTTCCGGTGGCCGTGCGGGGAATTCTGCTGGGCGGCGCTCCCGCCATGGCCAGGCGGACTCGTCCACGCGCCGCAAGATCTCAGCGCCGTCGACTTTGCGACACCGATCTGCTCGCCGTATATCAGCTCGGCGCGATCGACAAAGCCATTGGTAGTCAAGGGGACACGCATAGGAAATCCTCGATCTCCCTGTCTCAAAACAACTTTGCAGCGCAATTCGGGTCGCCTCGTCTAGCGGCGGACCTACCCACGGACACAACCGACTTCGCGAGAGGCGATGACTGCGATATCCACGACTCTAGATGCGAAATGGGCAGGCGCGAAACACTATGAGCATCGGACTACCTCCGATCGGAGGTACTTGGCGCCACCGCCGAGCCGAGTTCTTCTCTGACTGCGTTCGGTCGATGCCGTATCGCTGCCATCGCCGGTACCACCGGATCCGTTCGGCGACGATTGGGCGAGCCCGCCGCGGAGGTGCCGCAATCCAAAGGTGTGTGGCCGTCCCGGATGTAGTCTATGACTTCGGCAGCCCACTTTCACGGACGCCGAGGTGAGCCGAAGGTCTAGTCGGCTCCCCGCCGCCGAAGAGGGGGTTCACTCTCCTGGACGTCAATCCCGAGTTCAACCCCGTGTTGCCGCTGCTCGACAGGTTTGCAGCTCTTCGACATGGCGCGGAGATCGTCCATCGTGCGCTCGGAGCCGACCTCGCCGCCGGAGCGAACCGGATCGCTGAGGACGACACGATGGAATTGGTGTCTGTGGTGGGCGGGCGTACCGAGGAGCTCAATGGATTGGTCATCGGTCCGCAGGAAGGTCTGGGTGGCCAGGCAGCGGTGTTGCGCCGAACGGTGGCCGTTGATGACTACTGCATGAGCCGGGCGATCACCCACGATTTTGACCAAGCAATTCGGGCGGAGGGCCTGCGGGCGACGATGGCTGCCCCCATCGTCCGGGCCCATCGGCTCTACGGAGTGCTATACGCGGCCCGCCGGTCCACCGTCGCGTGGAGCGCCGACGACCGAGACCAGCTGCTGGCGATAGCTCGGCAGACTGCGGTCGCCATGGAGGTGGCCGACAGCGCGCGTGAAATGGCAGAGGTTGCCGTGTTCAGCGAGCGTCAACGGCTTGCGAGTCCGGTTGCATGATTCCGTTGGAGCGACACTCTTCAGTTTGCGGGTGGCATTGGCGTCGGCGCTGGCGGCCCAAGAGCCCGGCCGAAGCCTGGAATTGCTCGCCGATGCCCAGGCTCTGACCGAACGGGCGACGTCAGATCTGCGGGGTCAGACTCTCTCTCTGCACCAACCACCGGAGGACAAGGCGCTGGCGGTCGCCCTGCAGGGTGATTGTCGTGAGTTCGCCGCGCGGGCCGGCGTCGCTGCCGAGCTGGTGGTGCTGGGGGATCTGCCGCTGCTGGATTCGGCGAGGACCGATGTGTTGCGGCGGACAGCGCTGGAGGCGCTCCTCAACGTGGAAAAGCATGCCGCCGCACGCTATGTGGTAGTCAGCCTGTACCGGGATGGGGACGGTGTCGGCCTGACCGTCGCGGACGACGGCACCGACGGCACCGACGGCAACGTGCCGGCGACGCTGCGGAGCGCAGGCGCGGGTTCGGCCTGCGAGTCACGGCCGAGCGGATCGAACGGGTGGGTGGCTCGTTATCGTCGACAACCAACGAAGAGGGCGGCAGAACCGTTCGAGCTTGGGTTCCGGCTGCTAGAGCATTCCGGCCTGTTGAGCCTTGACCACCGCGTCCAACCGGTTGCGTGCGTCCAGGTGGGCCAATAGCGACTGGACATAGGACTTCACGGTGTTCGGCGCGAGATGCAGATGCTGCGCGATCTCGGAGTTGCTCTCGCCCATGGCCAACCGCTCCAGCACCTGATATTCGCGCCGGGAAAGTGCCAACGGGTCGCCGGTGCCGATCACCGGGTCGCAGTACCGCCGTCCCGCGGCGACCGCCTGAATTGCGGTGATCAGCACCGCGCACGCGTTGTCCTTGTGCACCACCGCGTCCATCCCGACGAGTCCTGCGATCTGGCCAACTGTCGGCTTGCTGTCTCCGGTGAAGAGGACAAGCTTCACGCCGGGACATACACCGTGGAGTGCGGCCGCGGCGTCGGGCAGTCGCCATATCCGGCAGATGCAAATCCAGGAGTACCACGGTGGGGCGTTGAGCAGCGGCGGTCGCGATCCCCTCCTTCGCCGTGCGAGCCCCGGTGCACATCTGAATGGTCGGCACAACCTCGACAAGGCGTTCCACCCCGAGATGGACGATCGGATGGTCATCGACAACCAGCACGCGGATCACACCTGGATGCCCAACCCGGTCGGCGGAGTTGACGGGTGAACTGATTTGACCTCGTCGAGGAGGAAGCACGAAGCCGACTGTAATCCCGCCCGCGTGTGCCTGTTGAGCCGCTGCCCGCGAAGACCTCCGATCGGAGGTAGTCAGCTCGCGGACGGAGTGTGACCCTTCTCGTAGTCGATGGTGGTTTCCAACCGTCGGAGAATCTAGGAGGAGCCAGTACATGACTGCGATCGGTCACAACTCAGCACGAGAAGATCAAATCGTTCGACTGGGAGCCAAGCTACTTCCATCGTGACGCGTTGTACCCGACGAAATACAAGATTCCACCGAAGACCAAGGACCCGTTTCGCACGCTCGTCCGCGAGTACGTCGGCATGGAGGAAGAAAAGGACGACCGACAATACGGTGCGCTGGAGGATGCGCTGAGTCGGATGAACAACTCCTCCCAGGCGGAGCCCCGTTTCATGGAGGTCATGAAGCCGGTACTGGCCTTGGTCGACTTCGGTGAGTACGCCGCGATGAAATGCACCGCGATGCTCATCGACACGGTGGAGAACCCCGAACTGCGCCAGGGCTACCTTGCGCAGATGATCGACGAGGTGCGTCACACCAATCAAGAGGCGTACTTGATGCGGTACTTCGCCAAGCATGCGCCCGACCCCGCCGGGTTCAATTCAGGGTTCCAGATGCGTGCCAACGACCCGATCGGGCGACCGGGTCGGGCTGTGTTCGAGGCGTTCATGAACGACGATCCGATCACCAATTCACTGAACCTGCAGGTTGTCGCGGAGACCGCCTACACCAACCCGCTGTTCGTGGCCATGACCGAGATGGCGGCCGCCAATGGCGATCAGGCGACCCCGTCGGTGTTCCTGTCGGTTCAGTCGGACGAGGCGCGGCACATGGCCAACGGCTATTCGACACTCGCCGCCGTGCTGAGCGAGCCGGACAATCTGCCGATGCTCCAAGAGGATTTCGACACGGCGTTCTGGCAGCAGCACGCCTTCCTCGACAACTTTCAGGGCGCGGTATACGACTACTTCTCCAAGGTGCGGCTGAAGTCCTACAAGGAGTATTGGGATCAATGGATCTGGGAGGACTGGGCAGGTAGTTACATCGAGCGGCTGGAGCCGTTCGGCCTGCAGGTTCCCCGGTGGATTCATGATGCGAAGCGGCACGTGGAATGGGGCGGCCATTCGGCGGCGATGGTTTCCGCGGCGCTGTGGCCGGTGCATGCCTGGCGTTCGGACTACATGGCCGAAGACGACTTCGCCTTCTTCGAAGAGAAGTACCCCGGTTGGGATGAGCATTATGGCGACTTCTGGAGGGCTTATCGGGAGATGGGCGATCCGCGTAAGGGGCACCTCGCGCTCGAACTGTTCCCCGCCATGCCCCCGATCTGTCGGACGTGCCAGATGCCGGCCGTGTTTCCGCGGCCTGACATCAACGAGATCCGGTTGTCGATCGACAAGGCCGGCCAACGGCACGCATTCTGTTCGGAGGCATGCCAGCACATCTTTCGGCAGGCACCGGAGCGGCGTTCCGGCATGACGTGGTGGGAGGTGAATGACGGTATCGAGTTATGGCGGTACATCGAAGACGCTGGCCTGCTGCGATCCGACGGCCGGACCCTGATGGGACAACCGCACATGCACACCGACGAACGCTGGTTGTGGACCATCGACGACATCCGGCGCACCGGGGTCGTTATCCAGGACCCGCTCAAATCCATTCCGGCCGAAGCCTTTACGGAGATCTGATGACCACCGAGCTGACCTCCGAAGCTGTGGTATCCGATGTTGTGGGCGAGGGGTTTTACGCCGAGCGCGACCTCACCTATATCCGTCCGCAGAAGCGCAGAATCTCCGAATACGAAGCGGTCATCTGTAACGCCCAGCCCGACCTGGGCCAGTTCGACTCCGGCGGCTGGTATCTGCTGCGCCCCGACGGGCTCGGCTGCCAGGATGCCCGCACGACCGCGCTGGTGCATCCGAACTGGTTCGACTACCGCGATCCGTCCAGTCTCTGGCAGCGTCCTTACATCAAGCTCCAAGCACAGCAGGAACGGTCCATCGCGGGCGCGATCACGTCCGCGAAGGCCAACAACTCCTTTGCAGAGATCGTCCCCGGGTGGTTGCCGCTGGTGGCGCGCTACTACGAGGCGTATGGGTCGTTCGAGTGGGGGATGTTCAAGGCTCACGCGATGGTTACCAGGGAGGCGTTGTCGGACACGCTGTCGATGACCTACACCTTCAGTGGGATGGACCGGCTTCGCCACCAGCAGGACATCGCGCTGTACAGCCTGGACCTGTATGAAAACGCGCCGGGCTACACGGAGGGCGCCGGCATGGACGCCTGGCTCAACGATCCGGCCTGCCAAGGCGCGCGCCGCCTGGTCGAGCGGTTGCTCTCGCTTCACGACTGGGGCGAAGTGATCATGATGACGAACCTGGTCGTCGAGCCGCTGGTCGCCACCCTGATTGGTAGCGAGTTTTTCCGCCGCCTCGCTGGGCTGCACGGAGATCCTGTGACCCCGGTGATCGAGATGACTGTGGAAGCGGATCGGCGGCGTAACCGTGCGGCGACACAGGCATTGGTCAAGATGCTCACCGCCGACACCGACCGTGCGGGTCAGCCGGTGCCGGCGGCGGAGAATCGTGAGCGCATCCAAGGATGGATCGACTCCTGGTATCCGGAAGCCTTGGCGGCCGCTGACGGCTTCTTGCCGGTGTTCGATTCGGTACCACTTGGTTCCGGCGTTGCAGAACAAGCCAGACAACGCGTCGTTGGCCTCACTGAGGGCATTCTCGAGGCTGCCGGGTTCCGCGTGCCAGTGGCGGTGACGTCATGACCGGCGCGGTGAAGCACGGGCGGCAAACCGTCGGGCTCGTTCTGATGAAAAGCGAGGAGGCGAAAGCCACCGTCGATTACGTAACGGCCGAGTGCCCAGAGATTCGCTTACAGGATCGAGGCACGTTCTATCTGCTCGAAACCGAAGGGTTGATCCGAATTCCGTTGGCTGAGGTCGAGGAATACCTCGGGAAGCCGTTACCGATGTCGCGGTTCCTGGTGTGTATGTCGAGTTACTACGGTCGCGCTCAGGTCGAGGATGACGCCTTCCTCATCACCGCCGACATGTCGCAACTCGACCCGGTGCAGGCCTGAAGACGACTGGTGGCGAACGTAAAGCTGACGCCGACGGGGGAGGAATTCCCCGTCGGCGCAGGCGAAGACATCCTCACCGCGGCGTTGCGGCACGGCATCAATCTGCAGTATGGATGCCGGCACGGTAACTGCTCATCGTGCAAGCATTGGCTCATCGACGGCGATGTCGACGACTCAGCGGCGTCGGTTTATGCAATCCCGCGCGAGGAGCGTGAGGACGGGGCGATCCTGCTCTGCTGTACGTTCGCCGAGAGTGACTTGGTGATCGAAATCCACCAGCACGACGGTGTCGAAGCACTTCCGCCGATGACGCCCCCGAGTCGGCGGCGCTCGACCATCCTCGAACAACGCACCTTGACGCCGAGTCTGGTCGAACTGAGAGTCAAACTCGATGAGCCCCTGAGCTTTCGGGCTGGCCAGTACGCCGAGTTCACGCTTGACAGTGGCGAACGACGCTCCTACTCGCTGGTCAACCCACCGAGTTCGCCGCACGAGTTGACCTTCTGTGTCAAACGCGTGCCGAATGGGGTGTTCGGTACTCTGCTCGACCACATTGAACCTGGGGCCACGCTTTACATGGAGGCACCTTTCGGCACGATGTTCCTCAGGGACACCGGCCGCCCCATCATCGCGGCGGCTATCGGCTCCGGGATTGCGCCGATCTTGTCGATACTCACCGATGCCGCGGAACGGCACCCGGAGGTTCCCATCCGGTTCTATTACGGAGCCCGTGGCGCGGCCGATCTGGTCTATCTCGATGAGATCGCCGAGCTCTCAACACGGTTGAAGGATTTCCAGTTCATTCCCTGCTTGTCCCAAGGGGAACTCGACTCGGTACCCGACAGCCGATCAGGACGTGTCACCAGGGCCATCGCCGAGGACGTCAAGGACGGCTCGCTCTATGACGCCTATCTGTGCGGCGCGCCGGACATGTGCGACGCCGTCGGTCGGCTTCTCGAGGCCAAAGGTTTGCCTGCGTCACGCATTCACAGCGACAAGTTCTATCCCGCGGTGGAATCGGCGTCGGTTCTCGACGCCGTCTGAACACCCACCGAAGGTCTCATGTCAGCAAAATATCTGCAGGAAGGATTCTGATGACGGCTGTAGCCGCATATTCGATCATGCCCGAGGTCAGCGGATTTTTGACGGGCAACAAGAAGCTGTTGATCGGCGGCGAGTGGGTTGCCGCCGCCTCGGGTGCGACATTCCCCACCATCGATCCCGCCACCGGGCAGACCCTGACCGAGGTGGCCCACGGGCGGGGCGAGGACGTCGACCGGGCAGTTCGCGCCGCGCGCAAAGCCTTCGACACGGGCCCATGGCCGGCGATGAAACCCAACCAACGCGAACGCCTGTTGTGGCGTGTCGGTGACATTCTCTCCGAGCGCGCGGAGGAATTCGGCCAGCTCGAAGCCCTCGACAACGGCAAGGCGGCCGGGATCGCCACCGCTGTCGACGTCGCTTGGTCCGCAGATATTTTCCGCTACTACGCAGGCTGGGCCACCAAGATCGAAGGTTCCACGATCAGCGTGTCCATGCCGTTCGCTTCCGCCAGTGACTTCCACGCTTACACACTTCGTGAGCCCGTCGGCGTGTGCGGGCTGATAGTGCCGTGGAACTTCCCGCTACTGATGGCGGCGTTCAAGCTCGGTCCCGCCCTGGCTGCCGGCAACACGGTGATCCTCAAACCCGCAGAGCAGACGCCACTTACCGCGCTGCTCCTCGGCGAGGTGTTCATGGAAGCCGGTTTCCCGCCGGGTGTGGTCAACATCGTCACCGGGTTCGGGGACGCGGGCGCGGCGCTGTCCGGACACGCGGATGTCGACAAGATCGCCTTCACCGGCTCGACGGAGGTCGGCAAGAAGATCGTCGACTCCGCGAAGGACAACCTGAAAAAGGTGTCCCTGGAACTCGGCGGCAAGAGCGCCAACGTCGTCTTCGCTGACGCCGACTTCGACGTCGCCGTGGAGGGTTCACTCAACGCCTGGTTGTTCAACCACGGGCAATGCTGTGTCGCAGGTACTCGTCTGTATGTGGAAGACAAGATCTTCGGTGATTTCACCGAAGCCGTGGCCGAAGCCGCGAGCAAGGTCAAGATCGGCCCGGGGCTCGATCCAGCCACCCAGCTCGGGCCGCTGGTTTCCCAGGAACAGTTCGACAGGGTCACGAGCTATCTGAGGCAAGGGCTGGCGGATGGTGCCAGGGCTCTGACCGGTGGCGGCCGCTGGGGCGAGACCGGGTACTTCGTCGAGCCGACCGTCCTCGTCGACGTCACACACGATTTCAGCGTGGTTCGAGAGGAGATCTTCGGCCCCGTCGTTGCTGCCATGCCGTTCAGCGAGGAGGACGGAGTTGTCGCCGACGCTAACGACTCCATCTACGGTCTGGCGGCAGGCATTTGGACAAAGGACATCTCCAAGGCCCACCGGATCGCCAAGAAACTGAAGGCTGGTTCGGTGTGGATCAATCAGTACAACGGCTTCGATACCGCGATGCCGTTCGGAGGCTACAAGCAGTCCGGATGGGGGCGTGAACTCGGTGCCGCCGCGCTGGATCTGTACACCCAGACCAAGGCCGTCAACATCGCACTCTGATCGTCTATCAACAAATCGTTCGTTAGGAAATGCCATGAAGACCAAAGCAGCAGTGTTGCTGGAAGCCGGAAAGCTATTCGAGATCATGGAGCTCGACCTCGACGGCCCCGGCGTCGGCGAAGTGTTGATCAAATACACTGCGGCGGGTCTGTGCCACTCGGACCTCCACTTGACCGACGGTGACCTACCTCCGCGCTATCCGATCGTCGGCGGGCACGAAGGATCCGGCATCATCGAGGAGGTGGGACCGGGTGTGACCAAGGTCAAACCCGGTGACCATGTTGTGTGCAGCTTCATCCCCAACTGCGGAACGTGCCGATACTGTTCCACTGGACGGCAAAACCTTTGCGACATGGGTGCCAACATCCTCGAGGGATGTATGAGTGATGGGAGCTTTCGGTTCCACGGCGGCGGAATGGATTTCGGCGCGATGTGCATGCTCGGCACATTCTCGGAGCGCGCCACCATCTCGCAGCACTCGGTGGTGAAGATCGACGACTGGTTGCCGTTGGAGACTGCGGTGCTGGTGGGTTGTGGCGTTCCGACCGGCTGGGGCACCTCGGTATACGCCGGTGCGGTGCGGGCTGGAGACACCACCGTCATCTACGGTGTGGGCGGCTTGGGTATCAATGCCGTGCAGGGGGCCGTCAGCGCAGGGGCCAAGTATGTCGTCGTGGTCGATCCGGTGGCGCTCAAGCGTGATACCGCCGTGAAATTCGGTGCTACCCACGCCTTTGCTGACGCGGCCAGCGCTGCGGAGAAGGTCAAGGAGATCACCTGGGGGCAGGGTGCGGACCAGGCGCTCATCTTGGTCGGTACGGTCGACGCGGAGGTGGTGAGTGCCGCGACTGCAGTGATCGGCAAGGGCGGAACGGTGGTGATCACGGGATTGGCGGATCCGGCGAAACTGACCGTCCAAGTGTCCGGTTGCGATTTGACCCTGAATGAGAAGACGATCAAGGGCACAGTGTTCGGCTCGGCAAATCCGCAGTACGACATCGTGCGCCTGCTCCGGC
Source organism: uncultured Actinomycetota bacterium (assembly GCA_963753095.1). GTDB lineage: Bacteria > Actinomycetota > Actinomycetes > Mycobacteriales > Mycobacteriaceae > Mycobacterium. Next base: position 5,550 of record CAVWBC010000008.1, on the reverse strand, counting down.
TCTACGATGCTGGTCAGCTCAAACTCGACGAGTTGATCACCACGCGGTATCAGCTCGAAGATGTCAACCGGGGCTATCAGGACCTGCGCGACGGCAAGAACATCCGTGGCGTGATCATCCACGCGTGAGGTGAAACCTGCGTCCACGGGCCGGCACGGAATCCGGGCCCTGGCACAGCGTAGATCTCACGCCCCAACCGGCACGCACGGCGACCGCGTTTCAGGGTCACGACTCCACAATTCGGATTAACCGAGGATACGAATCAAAGTAAGGGTGTGCAGGCAACGTGGCCAAAATGATCGCGTACAACGAAGATGCTCGGCGTGCACTTCAACGGGGAGTGGACGCGCTCGCCAACGCGGTCAGAGTCACCCTCGGTCCCAAGGGGCGCAACGTCGTCCTCGGCCGCGACGTTGTCAATCCTCTCGTGACCAACGATGGTGTCACCGTCGCGCGCAGCATCGACCTCGAGCAGCCCTACGAGAAGATGGGCGCCGAACTCGTCAAGGAGGTGGCGAGGCGGACCGAAGATGTCGCCGGCGACGGGACGACCACCGCGACCGTTCTCGCACAGGCCATGGTGCGCGAGGGCCTGCGCAACGTGGCCGCTGGGGGCAATCCCCTTGCAATGAGGCGCGGTATCGATGCCGCTCTGGTCCGGGTTGTCGAGGCGATCCGTCAGGCGGCCAGACCGATCGAAACGAGCGAACAGATTGCGGCGACCGCCGCGATCTCCTCAGGCGATTCGGCTATCGGGGACATCGTCGCCGAGGCGTTGAACAAAGCGGGCGCGCAGGGGATCATCACCACCGAGGCATCAGACGCTTTCGGCCTCACCCTCGAGTTCGAAGAGGGGCTGCGATTTGAACGCGGCTATCTCAGCCCGTACTTCGTTACCGACAGTGAACGGCTCGAGGCAGTTATCCACGACCCCTACATCCTGCTCGTCCCTGCGGTCATCAGCGGGGTCGGCCAACTGGTCCCCATTCTCGAGAAGGTGATGGAGCTCGGTCGCCCACTCGTCATCGTTGCGGAGGATGTCACTGGCGATGCTCTGGCGACCCTGGTGGTCAACAACGTCCGGCGCACTTTCACCTCTGTCGCGGTGAAGGCTCCCGGGTTCGGTGACCGGCGTGAGTTGATGCTGCGCGATATCGCCGTCATGACCGGTGGTCAAGTCATCTCCGATGCGATCGGTGCGACTCTTGAGACCGCCGGCCTGGATCTGCTTGGAAGCGCGCGCAAAGTGGTCATCACAAAGCACGAAACCTCGATAATTGGTGGAGCAGGCGAGCCCAGTGTCGTGGCCGCGCGAATCCGGGACATCGAGGCCGAGATCGCGCACTCCACATCGGATTACGACACCGACAAACTGCGGGAGCGTCTTGCGAGGCTTGGCGGTGGGGTTGCCGTGATCAAGATCGGCGCAGCTACCGACATCGAACTCAAAGAGCGCAAGCATCGGATCGAAGATGCGGTTCGCAATGCACGCTCGGCGGTCGAAGAAGGAATCGTGGCTGGGGGCGGCGTTGCGCTATTGCAGGCATCCGTGAGCGGTTTCGACGGGCTCAATCTGACAGGCGACGAAGCCACCGGCGCCAACGTGCTACGCGCAGCTCTAGCCGCACCGTTGAGACAGATCGCCACCAATGCCGGGCTGGACGGCAACGTCGTGGTCGAGAAGGTCCGGAACATGACTGTGGGGCACGGTTTGAATGCCGCCACCGGAGAGTACGGCGACATGATCGCCGCGGGAATCGTGGATCCGGTCAAGGTAACCCGATTGGCCCTGGCCAACGCGGTCTCGGTGGTAGCGATGTTTCTGACAGCCGATGTGGCTATCGCCGACAAGCCGCATATTCCGTTGTCGCGAATGCCCGCGTTCTAGAGGTCAGCCACGATTCAGCCAGAAGCAGATGGGGTCTCACCCGTGATCCTCACCACCATCAACGGTAGCCGAGCCGCCATACGCGAACGTTCGCCGAACTAGGCCGACTGAGCGCGGGCGCACTGGACTCGCTGACGGCCGCTGTCCCCGCGTGATGTCGCGAGTCCGTCCCGATGTGCGGAAGTTGGACAGTTATGGGCTGCTCTCAGGCGGACGATGACCCCAGCGTCCGGGCATGCACATGGTCCGGCTAGCCAACGAAGGTCACGTAGAAGGTCACGTAAAGGAGAATTCATGAAAACCAGAGCGGCAGTGTTGTTCGAGGCCGGTAAACCGTTCGAGATCGTCGAACTCAACCTTGACGGCCCGAAAGCCGGTGAGGTACTCATCAAGTACGTCGCAGCCGGACTGTGTCATTCCGATCTGCACCTCACCGATGGTGATCTGCCACCCCGCTACCCGATTGTCGGGGGCCACGAAGGGGCCGGCATCATCGAAGAAGTCGGCCCCGGTGTCACCAAGGTCAAGCCGGGCGACCATGTCGTGTGCAGCTTCATCCCGAACTGCGGGACCTGTCGCTACTGCGCGACGGGACGCTCCAACCTCTGCGATCTGGGCGCCTCGATCCTCGAGGGGAACATGCCCGACGGGACGTTCCGCTTCCACATGGGCGATGAGGACTTCGGTGCGATGTGCATGCTGGGCACATTCGCCGAGCGCGCGACGATCTCACAGCACTCGGTGGTCAAGGTCGACGACTGGCTGCCCCTGGAGACCGCCGTGCTGGTCGGCTGCGGCGTGCCGACCGGGTGGGGCAGTGCCAACTATGCGGGTGCGGTCCGGGCCGGCGATACGACCGTGGTGTACGGCATCGGTGGGATCGGCATCAACGCCGTCCAGGGCGCAAAGCATGCGGGGGCGAAGTACGTCGTCGCCGTGGATCCGATCGAGTTCAAACGCGAAACCGCGCTCAAGTTCGGGGCGTCGCACGCCTTCGCCACCGCGGCGGAAGCCGCCGACATGGTTTCCGAGCTGACCTGGGGCCAAATGGCGGACCAGGCGATCATCACGGTCGGAACCGTCGACGAAGACGTCGTGACCCAGGCGGTGGACATCATCGGCAAGGGCGGCACCGTGGTGATCACCGCGCTCGCGGACCCGGCGAAGCTGACCGTGCACGTCTCGGGCGGCCTGCTGACGCTGTTCGAGAAGACGATCAAGGGCACCTTGTTCGGTTCGGCCAACCCGCAGTACGACATCGTCCGACTGCTGCGGCTCTACGATGCGGGCCAGCTGAAGCTGGATGAACTCGTCACCACGAGGTACACCCTCGAGCAGGTGAACGAGGGCTACCAGGATCTGCGCGACGGCAAGAACATTCGGGGTGTCATCACCCACGCCAGCTGAGCTTCACAGAGGGCGGGTCCCTTTCGGGAGAGCTGGTGTCTGACACCAGCTCTCCCGAGAGGGGCCCGCCCTTTTGGCTGCGTCAACGCGGGATCAGAAGAATCCCTGAGCGTTGGTGGAGTAGCTGACCAGCATGCTCTTGGTGTTCTGGTAGTGGTCGAGCATCATCTGGTGGCTCTCGCGGCCGATACCGGACTGCTTGTACCCGCCGAACGCCGCATGCGCCGGATACTCGTGATAGCAGTTGGTCCAGACCCGGCCGGCCTTGATGCCACGGCCCAACCGGTACGCGGTGTTGCCGTCGCGGCTCCACACCCCGGCGCCGAGGCCGTAGATGGTGTCGTTGGCCAACTTGAGGGCTTCGTCCGTCGAGTCGAACGTCGTCACCGCCACGACCGGGCCGAAGATCTCCTCCTGGAAGATGCGCATGTCGTTGGTGCCCTTGAAGATCGTGGGCTCGATGTAGTAGCCGTCCGGGTATTCGGCGACGGTTCGCTTGGCCCCGCCGGTGAGGACCTCGGCGCCTTCCTGGCGGCCGATGTCGATGTAGGACAAGATCTTCTCGTACTGGTCGTTGCTGGCCTGCGCACCGATCATCGTGGTGGGATCAAGCGGGTCGCCGCTCTTGATCGCCCTGGTGCGGGCGATGCACCGCTCGATGAACTCGTCGTAGATCGACGCATGGATCAACGCCCGCGAGGGGCACGTGCACACCTCACCTTGGTTGAGGGCGAACATCACGAAGCCTTCCACGGCCTTGTCCAGGAACGCGTCGTCGGCGGCGGCGACGTCCGGCATGAAGATGTTCGGGCTCTTGCCGCCCAGTTCCAGAGTCACCGGGACGATGTTCTGGCTGGCGTACTGCATGATCAGCCGACCGGTGCTCGTCTCACCCGTGAAGGCGACCTTGGAGATCCGGGGACTGCTCGCCAGCGGCTTGCCGGCCTCGACGCCGAAGCCGTTGACGACGTTCAGAACGCCGGGCGGAAGCAGGTCGGCGATGAGTTCCATCAGCTTCAGCACCGAAACTGGTGTCTGCTCAGCCGGTTTGAGGACCACGCAGTTGCCCGCCGCCAGCGCCGGGGCAATTTTCCAGCACGCCATCAGGATCGGGAAGTTCCACGGGACGATCTGCCCGACGATGCCCAATGGCTCGGCGAAGTGATACGCGACGGTGTCGCTGTTGATCTGGGACAGGCGGCCCTCCTGGGCCCTGATCGCGGCGGCGAAATACCGGAAATGGTCGGTTGCCAACGGAATGTCGGCGGCGAGACTCTCGCGCACCGGTTTGCCCTTGTCCCACGTCTCGGCCACCGCGAGTAGCTCGAGATTGGCCTCCATGCAGTCGGCGATCCTGTTCAGGATCGCGGCGCGTTCGGCTACCGACGTCGCGCCCCACTTGTCCGCGGCGGCATCGGCGGCGTCGAGTGCCAGTTCGATGTCGGCTGCCGACGAGCGCGCCACCTCCGTGAAGACCTTCCCGTCGATGGGGGAGGAGTTCTCGAAGTACCGGCCCTCGACGGGTGCCACCCAGTCGCCGCCGATGAAGTTGTCGTATCTGGGCGCGAATTCGACGATGCTGCCCGCTGTTCCAGGCCGTGCATAAGTCATGGGATCTCCTCAGCAGTGCTTCGGGCCGGTTGCGCTTGCCTGAGTCGACGAACGGCACCAACCATGTCCGGCCCACATTTCCAGCGTGAGGTTGGCGCGAGGTTGGCGACAAGTCCCCTGGCAGTAGGGCACTTGTGCCCCAATCGGGCGACGCGTTGGCCGAAGTGCGTCGCGACCCGCACAGACGGCGGTACTGTCCCGCACCAAGTAGGAGGATCGGTGCAGCTGGATTCCGTCAACGAGAAAGGCATGCGCCCGGAGATCGCGATGTCCTGGCGCAGGTCGACTCTTTGCGGCGTCCAGCCCGATGTGGCGATCCCGCTGGATTCCGGCACCGACCCGGATACCCGACTGCTGCGGTCTGCGGTGCCGGTCCTCGAAGAGCTGGCAGACCAGATCGCGGGGACGGGACTCTGCGTCCTTCTCGCCGACCGCGACTGTCGCATCGTGCGGCGGGTGTTCGACGGCACGCGGGTCGAACGTCGCCTGGAGACGCTCGGCATCCTCAGCGGCGCGCTGTGCGCCGAGGACACGGCCGGGACCAACGCGATCGGCACTCCGTTCGAAATGCGTCAGGGCGTCGTCGTCAACGGTTCCGAACATTATCTCGAGCAGCTGCGTGGGCTGAGCTGCTACGGGCATCC
>CAVWBC010000007.1:0-224194 GCA_963753095.1 uncultured Actinomycetota bacterium | reverse complement strand
CGACGCCCATCCGGAGTGGAACTTTCACCGTTACCGAGAGATCGGCTGGGCCGGAACCTCGTTCGTCGTCGAAAGCGTTCGATCGGCGCCCGGAGCAACGAGGTCCAAAGCGGATGGCTGATGGCAGCTTCCAACGCTCGATCGAGCGCATGATGACGGCGTGGACGGACTTCTTCTGGCAAGCGTTCGCGGCCCTCAACGTGAACGGGATCAGCGGTGATTATGTGGAGTTCGGCTCACTGAGCGGCACCACCATGTGGTTGGCCCACACGCAGATCCAGGAGCACAAGGTGCCCCGCCACATGTGGGCTTTCGACTCCTTCGAGGGCTTGCCGGCGGTGAGTGATCCGCGTGACGAGCATCCGGCCTTCATCCCGGGCGGGATCGGGGAAGGCGTCGACGGGTTCCACGCCGCGTTGGCCGGCCACGGCATCGACCGCAGCGCCTACACGACCGTTGCCGGCTTCTACGAAGACACGCTGCCCGCGCTGGGGCGTGATCAAGGCCCGACCGACATCGGGCTCGTCTACGTCGACTGCAACATGTACTCGAGCACCGTGACCGTGCTGGAGTTCCTCGAGCCCCGGCTGAAGCACGGCATGATCGTGGCCTTCGACGACTGGTTCTGCTGGTCGGCGAACAACGCTTCGGGCGAACGCATCGCCACCGAGGAGTTCCTGGCGCGATCATCCCGAATGGCGGTTCGTTCGCTTCAAGGAAGTGTTCTGGGGCGGCATGGCGTTCGTCGTCGAACGCACCGAGACCAGCGCGCCGCCGCCGGGCAACCTGCTGCTCTAGCGGTCGCGCGCGACCGATGGCGCGCCGCTGCCGACCACTCCAGGTGTTCGAGGACGTGCGGGCCCACGGTGCCCACGTACAGCGCGGGGTTGCGCGGTGGGCGGTGGGCCTCGCCGCGAATGCGCTCGTAGTCGGCGGCCATCTCGTCCCAGGAGTAGCGGCGGGAGGTGGCCGCGCCCCCGTGGTACTGGTGGAAGGTCCCCTCGCCGAGCACGACCACCAGAGTGGTGTCGTCGAGCTGGTTGGCCCGCCGGTAGAGGTCGTGGTTGACCAGCCCGCCCCCGGGCAGCGCGAAGGCCTCGTCGAGGCCCGCCAGCTCGGTCCAGAGCGCTCGGGGCATGAACAGCGCACTGCTCTCGCCCAGCGCACCGAACCACCCGCGGCCCGACGAACCGGCGAACACGCTGATGCCGAACAAGCCGTACCCGTCCCGTCGCCAGTCGACGGTCTCCAGGAGCTCGTCCTCGGCCGCCTGGTCGTACCCGTTGCCCGCCGCGTCCATGTGGCGCGCCGTCCCGAGGTGAAAGCCGACCGTGGCGACGATCGGGCGGGCCGCTAGCGAAGCACCCCGGAGCGCCTCGGCGAGGAGGCCGGGCGAGGCCATCCGCGGCCCCGTCGACGATGAGACCGATCAGGTCGCCGTGGGCCGCGTCGATGCCGACGTTCGCCGCCCTGGCCGGCGACGGTGGTGCATCGTCGAGCCGGATGAGGCGGAACGGCAGGGCGGCGTCGTCTCCGACGTGTGCGTCGACGGGCTCGGCCGATCCGTTGTCGACCACGATCACTTCGTACTCGTCGGCCTCGATGCCCTGCTGGTACCGCGGCGAAAGCGTCTCGAGCGTGCGGGGCAGCTCACGCGCCATGTCGTGCACGACGACGACGATGCTGACCGCGACCCCCACGGCGTCGATCAGATGACGACAGGTGCGTGGTGCGGTGGGTACATCGACGGCGCGAAGAACCAGGACTCGATGGCGTAGCGCGGGTTTGTCATGGCGGGATCGAGCGCGGTGCGATGCAGATTGAACTCGTCGAACAAGGCAACGTCGCCCGGTGCGAACACGGGCCGCACCGGCACCTCGTCGGCCGCGGCGGCGGCGACGAGATCGGGCGCAACCGACCAGTCGAACCAGGCGCCCTCCGTGCCGGTTTGGAGGATCTCGTCGAGTCGACGAGGTACGAGATCGAGCCCGGGAGCCTCGACGCCACAATCGGAGAGCGACAACCAGACGTTCACGGTCCGCAACCCGGTGCCCTTGTCCAAGAACGCGCCGATCCTGATGCCAGTCGGCGCCGTTCAGGTCGATGGGCACTCGCCGCAACGTCGACTTCTGCACCGACAGCGCCGGCCGCTCGCCGAGGTGTTCGGCGATGACCGCCGGAAGTGACGTTTTTCCAACAGGTCGACGAAGTCGAAGAGCATCCGCGGTGAGTCCGCGGTCCACACCCCGCCACCCTTCGAGATCCAGTTGCGGGGACCGTTGACCGGCCGATAGCCGGCATCCGGCTCGAAGGGTGCAAACCACGGCGAGGTCGCGTCGGCGGCCCGGCCGGCCTCGACCCAGCGGTCTCGCGCCTCGAGTGCGCGATCGATGCCCTCGACGAGCGGTGCGGTTTGTTCCTCGCCCAGCACGTTCCGCACGATGATCGAGCCGTGGTGCCGAATGCCGCTCGCCACTCGTGCCGCGGTGAGCTCCGACGTCGTCGATCTCGGGGATGCCCCGTTCGGGGAACAGATCCGGGACGTCCGGTGGCCAAACGTCGGGTGGCTTCGCCCCGTGGAGGTGGGCGAATGCGCTGTGGCGGAGCTGTACGAGGCGGCGCGACAACTCGAGATCGTCGCGGACGACCGAGGTGTGCTGCAGGAGATCGACGGCTTCGACCCAGTGGTCGGAGGCCAACAGCGCGTCGACTTCGCCAGTGATTTCTGCCCGCGCCCCGTCATCGAGCGCTTCGGATCGACCCTGGTCGGCGGTCGTGGATGTGGTGGGAGCCATAGCGGAACAAGTCTACGACGGTCGGATGCTGCGGCGTCCACCCTGGTGATCGCCTCGCTGGCGGCGATCGGAGATCACCCGTATCCTGCGCCGTCGGCATCGCTCGAGCAGGGGACCTGATGAACCTACCGGCCGAGGGGGATGCGGCCTCCCGCTACATCGAACTGATCAAGAGCTGCCTGACGCGGGAGCTCTTCCTCGACGAAGAGATGACCGAGGTGGGTGGGTGGCCCCGAACGGTCGCGCTGGGCAAGCCCCGCGAGGTCTGGGCCGAGCTCGATCGCATGGGATGGAAGATCGTCAAACCCGGTCGGGCCGTGGCCCGGCTGCGCGGGAAGGACGTGCCGCCGTACGCCGAGACGATGATCGGCCGTAAGCGCATGGACAACCTGCATCAGCTCGTCGATGCCGTCGTGGCCGATGGGGTGGTCGGGGACCTCGTCGAGACGGGCGTGTGGCGGGGCGGAGCATCGATCTTCATGCGCGCGGTGTTGGCGGCGCGAGGTGACACCACGTGTCGGGTCTGGGTGTGCGACTCGTTCGAAGGTCTGCCCGAGCCCGACGTCGAACAGTTCCCGATCGATGAGTCGCTGACCCTCGATCCAGCCGACAAACCCGAACGCAACATGAAGAAGGTGCTCGCCGTCTCGCTCGACGAGGTGAAGGGGAACTTCGAGCACTACGGACTCCTCGACGACCAGGTGTGCTTCCTCCAGGGTTGGTTCCGCGACACGCTGCCGTCGGCCCCTATCGACCAGGTCGCGCTGCTTCGCGTCGACGGCGACCTCTACGAATCGACCATCGACGCGCTCGTGAACCTCGAACCGAAGGTGAGCCCCGGCGGGTATGTCGTCATCGACGACTACAACGGGTTGGAGGCTTGTCGCCAGGCCACCGACGAGTACCGCGCCCAGCACGGCATCGACGACGAGATGGTCACGATCGACTGGACGGGCGTGTGGTGGCAGAAGTCGGCGCGTTGACACGCGTCGCGGGTTAACGCTGGTCGAGCTCGAGGGACAAACGAGGATCGCGGCCCATCCGGCCGAGGTACTGCTCGGCCGGTGCGGCGTCCTCACCCGTGTCCACGGCGTCCTCGACCGCGAATCGTGTTCCGGGAGCCACGGCGAACAGCTGGCGCGTGAAGACGTCGAGGGGTGCCGCCAGATCATCGGGGATCTGGGCATCCTGCCCGGTGGCGACGGCCAGGTCCCACGCATGGGCGACCTGATCCTTCAGCCCGAGCATCATCGCCTCGTCGGCCCGCAGCATGCCGAGGGGCATGGCGACCGCGACATAGCGGCGCCGGGCATCGATGAGCGTCTGCTCGCACACCTCGGCCAGGTGGAGGAAGGTCTCGACCGGGTCACCACCCGGTACCTGTTGGAACGCGTCGAGGTCCGACGGCCGGCTGTACGCGACGGCGTTCAACAAGGCGATGCTGCTCATGTGGCCGAGCAACTCGCCGACGTTCCATTCGGAGCACGGCGTCGGATCGTCGTACTGCGAGGGCGTGACCCGCCCCACGACCGACCGGATCCAGTTCATGGCGACTCGGTAGAAGGCTTCGACGTCGTCGGGTAGGTCGGGCCACCGCATACGGTCGTCGGTCGGATCCCAGGGCGACAGATCGCGGTTGATCATGGGCTCTAGCTTGCCGACCTCTTCGGCGAAGTACGGCCAGAGCTTGCGGCGATCCGCGGGCCGGATCGACGTGTCACGCTTCGTCTTCTCCGGCGATTGGTTGCTGAAGACCACTTGGCTCAGGGCTTTGGGCACGTAGTCGGTTGACGCGCCGATGTGTTCGAGCGCGCTGCGGTAAACCCAGAGCGGATCCCGCTAGATGTCGTCGTGCAGCACGACGAGGAGTTGATCGCCGAACAGTTCGAAATACCGCTCGAGGCTGGATGCGTACCAGCCTCCGGTCACGATGCACATCTTGTCGTCGGTCGGCTTCTTCTTGCGGACGACGTCGGTGAGCTTGGCGCGTCTGACGGAGCCGGCCGCGGCGGATGTGATGAACCATCGCCGAATTGGCCCGTTCGATTGGATCTCGTAGCACCGCGATGAGGCGAACATCCGGGATCGTCTCGTGGATTCGCCGGGCGACACGCGATGGCTTGTGCCGCCACATCATGTAGCCGGGTGTGGCCTCGCCGACGATCGGCTCGCCGGCCCACCCGGGGAACTGGGCCGAGTAGAAGTCGAGGCCCAGCGTGTAGTTCCTCGAGTTGAAGTACGACGGCTCGTGCGGGGGCGTGTAGATGTCCGGGTGCTTGCCCAGGTTCGATCGCAACCACCGTGTCGCGGACTTCTGCGCGCCGATGATGATGAAGGTCGGCAGCGGTGGCGTGGGCGAGGTCATGCTGAGGTTTGGCGCGTGGGTCTTCGGAAGGTGGCTCCGGGAGGTAGCTCCGGACCGGCCAGGATAGGCCAGCGCCGTCAGTGGCGGCGCCGGCGGGCCCGGCTGAGCAGGGCGCCGAGCAGGACGCACGCCAGGCCGACCAGCACGAGCGGGCCGATGGAACGCCCGGTCGCCGGGAGCGCGCCGGTGGTCGCCGCCGCGACCTCCTCGGCGGGGGCGGGCTCCGTCGTGGTCGGCGCGGGCGCGGTGGTCGAGGGAGGAGGAGGAGGGGGCGGCGGTGGCTCCTCGGCCGGGGGGACGCACGCGCCCGTGTGGGCGGCGTCGCACCCCCAGGCCGACCAGGAGGGGGCGCCCGTGCCCGCGGTGTGCCACACGAACAGCACACCGTCGCGGCGGGGCACCGCGACCTCCAACGTGCCGTCTCCGTCCCAATCGCCGACGCCAGGGGTGCCGACGGCCCAGCCGCCCATCAGCTTGGGCCATCCGACGGGCGCCGAGCCCGTGCCGTCGAACGCGGCGACGGTGTACGTGCTGTTGGCCGCGATCGACTCCGATGCACCGTCGCCGTCGAGGTCGGCCACCGCGGGGGCGACGAAGAACGCGAGATCCGAGACGGCCTGCGGCGAGCCGCTCAACGGCAACCGGCTCGCGCCGTTCCACGCCGAGAGCTGGTCGTCGTTCGGCAACTGCAGGTCGGGCTCGAGGAGATCGATCAGTCGGGTGAGCCCCGCCGTGGGCGCGAGCACGTCGGCGGTGCCGTCGCCATCCACGTCACCGAACGACGGACCGCCGAAGCCGAGGAAGGACGCGATGAGATCGTTCGAATTGCGGTCCGGGCCGAACAGGCCGGCGTCCTCCAGCCCGACACCGGCCGTCCAGAGGAGCGGGATGTCCTGCCCGCCCGGGCCCGTGCCGTAGATGCCGTGGCCGGCGGGGTCGAGCACGTAGATCGGCCCGCGGCCGAGCCGGCCATGATCTCGGGGCCGGGATGGCTCGCGCTCACGTCGCCGATGGCAGCGGGCATGGCGATGCCGTCGCCGATCGAGGGGAGCAGTTCGGTCTGCACCAACGCGATCTTGGCCGGCCAGCCCGGGCGCAATGATCCGTCGGACCCGAGCAGATACAGCCGGCTGTTGCCCGCGGTGCCCGTGGCCCCGAGGAGTCCGAGCACGGCGGCGCCGTCACCGATGTTCGGCGGTTCGACGTATTCCTCCTGGGCGCCCACCGCGATCTCGGCGTCGTCCGTCCCCGTCGAGGTCGGCGAGGGCCGGGGTGGCCACGAGCTCACCGCCTTCACGCACACCCGAGCCGGCCACGAAGGTGACGCGATGCGTCATCGGGTCGATCGCCGCGACCTTGGCCGGATCGACCACCAACACGGGGAAGCCGGCCACCGGGCTTCCGTCACCGTGCCAGGCGTAGACGTGGCGGTCGTTGGCGGCGGCCACGATCTCGAGCACACCGTCGCCGTCGAGATCACCGAGGGCGGGAGCCGACGAGAAGCTGGGCTTGGTGCGGTTGAACTCGTCCTGGGCCGCGGCGTCATCCTGGGAGTAGGCCGGATCGACGTGCATCGACACTACGCAGCGCGCCGGTGTGCGACCACACCGACACACCACCGTCGAGGTCGGTGGCCACGATCTCCAACTGTCCGTCCCCGTCGACATCGCCCATGGCCGGACCGCCGATCGTGATCCCGGCGTGGTGCACCGCGATGCCATCGGCAGTGGCGATGGGTGAACCCGGTTCCCACCACGGCGACACCGCGGTGTGCACGGGAAAGCCGGTCAGCTCGGTGAGGTCCGAGTGATAAGCGTGGACTTCGCCGTCGTCGGTGCCGAGCACCATCTCCGTGCGACCGTCGCTGTCGACGTCGACGAACAGCGGGCTCGCCGTGCCGACACCTGCGATGCGGGCGGGGAATCCCGCCACGAGATCGGGGTCGTCGTGGACGAAGACCTGTTTCTGCATCTCGCCCGTGAGCCCGTCGCCGGAACCACCATGGGCCGTGACCACGACGCGCAGCCGGGCCGAGAAGCGCTCCTCGTCGGGCCGGTTGGCGTCGGTGGGGTCGACCGGCGCACCGGTGGCGCCGTTCGGAAGCGCGGCGGCGACGGCCGCGAGGTCGAGGTTCGCCAGCGTGCCCGACTGTGGGGTGGTGAGGCCCGTCTGGTCGGCGATCGTGGTCCAGGTGTCGGCGGCCGGATACGCCGGCGGCTGATCACCGGGCGCCCACTCGACGCGGTAGTCGTACGAATCGGCACGCGGCGCGCCGACCGATCCGGTGATCGGGACGTTTCCCGAACCCGGCAGCACCGAGAACCACGCCGGTCCGTCGATCATCGCCTCGGGTGGGATGCGCTCCTCGTCGATCGCTCGGAGCAGTTCATAGGCGTTGATGCGGCCGTAGCCGTGAATCGCGTCCCAACCGGCCCGGGTGGGATAGCGGACGGTGTCGATGAGTGGATTACCCGACGGCGTGCCGAAGTTGTTGGCCGGATCGACGCTGTTCGGTGTGGAGAAGTCGATGTCGTCCGCACTCGCCCGCACCAGTTGCATCACTTCGTTGGCCGACAACACGTTCGTTCCGGGTTCGCCGGAGAGTCCGGGACGGGGGTCGATGCCGATCTCTCGGGCGCGGCTCTCGACCAAACCGACGATGCCGGCCGCGATGCCGGTGGCTTCCGACGAACAGCTGCTGGACGGGATCGACACGAACGTGTGGCCACCGAAGTTGGTGCAGCCGTTCAGGGCCAGATAGCCGTCGACGGGTGTGTTCAGGAGGTCGATCTGCTTCTCGGTGACGGAGTTCACCGCCATCGTGTGCTCGATCGACGAGGGAACGTTCGGGTGCTTGCTCGCTTCGTCGGCCATCGACGCCACGACGACGACGCCACGGCGGTAGGCCGCGTCGATCGCCTGCTGGGCCTGGCGCGGGTTGCTGATGCCACCCAGAGCCTCCTGGATGACATCCGCCCCCTGGTCGAGCCCGAACAGCACGCCGGCTGCGAACCGTCCACCGTCGGCGATGAACGAATCGCTCACTCGCACGGGCAGGAACTGACACCCGGGGCACGTGCCGACGTTGCCGGCGCCGTTCTCGGCCGCGGTGGAGTCCTTGGCTTCACCCGTGCCGTGCCCGTAGCTGACGGTGTCGAACGGATCGTTGTCGCCGTACAGGAAGTCCCAGCCCGAGATCTCGTCGACGTAGCCGTCCCCGTCGTCGTCGACCCCGTTGTTGTAGGACGGGTCGAGGATGAGGTCTTCGGGATCGGCGACACCGTTGCCGTTGCGGTCGACGATCGGGCCGAAGTCGGTGATCGAGAAGACGCCATCCCCGTCGCAGTCACCGTCGGTCACGGCGGGGTAGCAGGGCGGTGGCGCCTCGCCCAGGTCGATGTGGGCTTTGGTGGCGAGATCGGCCATGGCTCCCGCATCGCGCCACTTGATGCCGGAGTCGAGCACGGCGATCACCACGTCGTCCGAACCCCGCGTGAGGCCCCACGCCAGGTCGACGGCCGAGCCCTTCTGGCCGCACTGGTTCTGGGGCGAGTCGTGGAGCGCCGGTCGAGGATCGCGGAGGGATGTGCGCTTGTAGTCGTTGCGATCGAACTCGGGTGGCAGGCTCGCCGGCTCGTCAGCGGCCCCGTAGCGCCAGTCCGTGCAGTCGAGGGCGGCGTCGGGAACGGCCCCGGCGCCGGCGGGCGTGGTCGGCGCGGACAGCAGCCCGACGAGGATGACACCCACGACGCCCGTGGCCGCGGCGATCGCCCCCACTCGGCGTCTGCTCGCCCTGGTGCTCACGCGTTGGGCCTCCGTCTTCCACCGCTCGCGCCCCCCGGCTGCGAGCGGAGCGAACGTAGCAGAACCCCGGCAGGAGGCTTCGGCGCTCAGCGGCGCAACACGGCGCGACAGGTCTCGGCGTCCACCGGGGGCGAGAGCAGGATGCCCTGACCCCAGTCGAACCCGAGGGCCTGGGCGATCGCCAGCTGTTCGTCGGTCTCGATGCCTTCGGCGACCGACATGAGATCGAGGCTGTCCGCGATGGTGGCCACCGCACGGGCCACAGCGGGGCCCTGCTCGCTGTCGTCCATCGCCGCCACCAGGCTCCGGTCGAGTTTCACGATGTCGACGGCAAACCGATGGAGGTAGCTCAACGACGAGTACCCGGTGCCGAAGTCGTCGATCGCCAGCTTGACGCCCAACTTCTCGAGGTCCTCCAGTTGGCGGCGGGCGAGCTCGCAGTCGGTCATCAAGCTGGTTTCGGTGAGCTCGAGCACCAGGTTGGCCGCCGGCCACTCGTGCCGGTCGAGGATGTCGCGCACCAGCTCGGTGAAGCCACTGGCGGCGAGCTGACCGGCCGAGACGTTGACGGCGAGCATGAAGCCGGGGTCGATCACACCATCGCGCGCCCAAGCCGCCGCCTGTGTCACGGCCCGCTCGAGCACCCAACTACCCAGCTGCTCGATCAGCCCGGCGTCCTCGGCGAGGGGCACGAACGCGGTGGGCAGCAGCAATCCGTCGAAGCGATGCTGCCACCGCACGAGCGCCTCGACGCCGACGACGCCGCTACCGTCGAGGGCGAAGGTCGGTTGATAGTGAAGTGTCAGCTCGTCCTCGCGCAGCGCACGGCGCAGATCGTTCTCCTGCTCGAGGCGCGTGATGATGCGATCGTGGATCTCGGGCTCGAACACGGTCGTTGCCCCGCGGCCGCGTTGCTTCGATTCGGCCAGCGCGGCGTCAGCTTCGGCCAATAGCTGATCGACGCCTTCGCATTCGCCCGAGGGCGTGCGCGCGATGCCGATGCCCACCGATACGTGAATCTCGCGGCCGGCGATGGCGAAGGGCTCCTCCAACGTGTTCGTGAGCCGTTCGGCCACGACCTCGGCCGCATCGGTGGCGAGGCGCTGGACGATGAGGATCGCGAACTCGTCGCCGCCGAATCGGGCGAGAACGTCGTCGACGTCTAGGAAGTGGCGCACGCGTTTGGTGAAGGCCCGCAGCAACTGATCGCCGATGTCGTGCCCGTAGCTGTCGTTCACCAGCTGGAAGCGATCGATGTCGACCAGCAGCAACGCTATGGAGCAGTCGCGTCTCCGCAAGGCCTGCGTCAGTCGCTCGCGGAGATGGGAACGGTTGAGTGCACCCGTCAGATCGTCGTAGCGGGCCTTGTAGGCGAGTCGTTCGTTTTGACGACGTTGCTCGATGAGGTTGGCCACGAACTTCGCCGCCCCGGCGATGACGCGACGTTCGTGTTCGGCCAGTGCGCGCGGTTCGTCGAGAACCACGAGTACTTCGCCGACGGTGCGACCGGTTGCCGGACTGATGGCCGGCTCGAACACCACCACTCCGCCACCATCGGTCGATCGGGCGTTCGCCGCTCCGTCCATGAGCATCTCGATCGTCGCCGAGCCGAGGCCCCGTCCGATCTCGATGTGTCGTTCGCCCGAATCGTCGAATGACGCGATCGCGACGCGGGCTCGGCCGACCTGGCGCATGAGCAGGTCGGCGATGTCGACGAGGGCATCGTCGGTGTCACCCCGACCGATCTTGTCGATCACCGTCGTGCTGATGTTCCAGCTGGTCCTGCGCGGCCTTGGCGTCGGTCACGTCGCGGCCGACGGCCACGACGGCGTTCCACTCCGGGTCGTCCAGGTAGTTGTTGAGATCGAGCTCGACCACGTTGGGCAGTCCGTCTGCGGTCCGGAAGCGGACCTCGCAGGTACGCGAGGCACCCGGGTTGGTGACGAACTCCGTCCAGTTGCGCCGGATCTCGGTCTCGTCGCGGGATCGAGGAACGTGAAGAAGGGGACGCCGCGCCAGACATCGGGTGCGTACCCGATGGTGACGTCGTGCTCCATGGTCGTGCCGAGGATCCGACCCTCCGCGTCGAGCAGGGTCACGGCTTCGCGCAGGTACCGGAGCGCGGGGTGGTCGAGCAGGGGGTGCACAGCCATGGGTAAGGACCGGGGGGAGGCCTGATCAAGTAGATTGATCGAGTGATCAATCTATCCGAGCAAGGTCAGAGTTCCACACCCTGATGACCGAATCCAGTCACCCTCAACCCGTGCCCGCACCGCGAGCCCCGAACGGCGGGGGCCGACCCAGCTTGGCGCCGCTGCGCCGTGAGCAGATCCTCGACGCCGTCGAGGCCTGCATCATCGATCACGGGATCGAGGGGGTCAGCTTCGCCCGGGTCGCGAGCCGAGCCGGGGTGCGCACCAGCATCGTGCCGCACTACTTCGGCTCCAAGGTGGCGCTCATGACGGCCATGGTCGATCGGGTGCTCGGGCGGGTTCAGGTACTGCTCGACACCTCGCTCGAGGGGCTCGAGGGCCGGCACCTGCTCGATCGACTCCTCGACGTGCTGTTCGGCGGCCAGCTCACCGTGGCGCCCGTGGTCGTCGTACTCGATCAGCTGCGGGCGTCGGCCTACTTCAACGAGCCGACGAGGGCGCGGCTGGTGGCCATGTACCAACATTTCGAAGAGCTCGCCGCCGAAGCCCTCGACGACATCTATCCGGGCGCCGCGCCCAGCCGACGCCGAGCGGTCGCGTACGCCTTGCTGTGCCTGGGCGATGCCAACAACTCGTTCCGGGCCGCGGGGTTCCCGGGAAGGTATGACGAGGCGGCTCGGGCCGCAGCCGAGGTCCTGCTCTCGTCGCTCGAGCCCGCACCTCGACCGAACGGCTCGCCATGACACCCCCCTCCACGCAATCCCGTACGCTGAAACCCATGGTGCGAGCCACGTCGGGTGGCGGAGATCCCGACTTCCTCCGCGCATTGGTCGAATCCCTTCCTGCCGCCGCGTTCGTCATCGACACCGAAGGCAACGTGCGCTTCGCGACTCGCGCCGCGGCGGAGTTGGTCGAATGCGCGCCCGATGCTCTCGTCGGCCGGTCGGTGCTCGAGTTCGTCGACGAAGACACGGCGTGGGCCTATGCCGCGGCCGTCGCCATGGCCGGTGACCACCCGAATGTCGTCATGGGCCCGATGCGGATCATCGTGGTCGCGGGCGAAGGCCGATCGAAGCCGGCCGATCTCTGGGCGACGAACCGGCTCGACGATCCCGAGGTCAACGGCATCGTCTGCCTCCTGACCGCCGAGACCACCGCCGTCGGTCTGGCCGACGCGATCGGTGCCGTGGCCAACGACGCCGACTTCCCCACGGTCGCGACTCGTGTGGTGCGGGCCATGCGGGGTCACCCCACGGTCGCCGAGGCCGTGCTGTTGTCGGCCGGTCCGTCGGGGTTTCGCACCGTGGCCGCGTCCGCGTGACGACCTACCCGAGATCGCGGCCGACGGTCCGTGGGATGCCGTGCTGGCGTCGAGCGTTCGTCAGGTCGCCGACACCTTCGACGAGCTCCCACCGGAGATCGCCACCGCCGGACGTGCTCGCGGTTTCCAAACGGTGTGGGTCGAGCCGGTGGGCGCCATCGGAGCACCACCGCGTGGCGTCCTGGTGCTCTGGCGTGAGCACCCGGGGCTACCGACCCCGAACGAGCTCAACGCGGTGCATCAAGCGGCCGCGATCCTGACGCTCGCGTGGGAGCGGCACGAGTCCAAGGCCTAGATCTTGCGTGTGCGCTACTTCCAGAAGGAAGCGGGCGGCTTGGCCACGTAGGGCCCGAACCACGCGAAGTCGATGTGGACCAGCGCGAGCGGACGGATGCCGCCTTTCAGGAACGGCGCCCAAGGGTTGTACGCGAGCCACAGGTTGCCCTTGTTGTCGTAGACGACGCCCTCTTCGCCCGGTCCTTTGCCTTGGCTGTTCGACCTGATGAGCAACTTGTCATCGGTCGCCGGCACGCAAGGCCCGGCCGGACCCGCGCACTCGGTCACCGCGACCGAGTAACGATCGGTGTGGCCCGAGCCCCCGCTGAAGAAGAGCCAGTAGCGCAGCCCGCCCCACGCCATCGACGGTGACTCGACCAAACCGTCCATCCAGGGTTCATCGCCGGTCAGCAACACGTTGATCGGACCATTGGGCTCGCCCTGAGCGTCGAGCCGTTGGCTGTAGATGTGCGAGGGGCCGATTCCACCCGGATCGACGTTCTCCTCGCTCTTCCACATGAGCCATGACGACTTGTCGAGATCGGTGAACACCGACGCGTCGATCGACCCGTAGCGGTCGAGCTGGCACTGCACCGGCCCAGAGTCGTCGGGCTCGAACGGACCGGCGGGGCTCGCCGCCGTTGCGTACGCGATGCATTGGCGCCCACTGGCCCGGTCCCACACGGTCGGGTACAAGACCCAGCGGTCACCGAAGCGATGGATCTCGGGAGCCCAGGTGCGCCCGGGCTGCGCCCACAGCGGCATGCGAGGCATGGCGTCGCCCACCAGCGTCCAGTCGCGCATGTTCGGCGAAGTCCACAGCTGGACGTTGCGGTTCTGGGCCGGGTCCATGCTCGCGAAGTTCGTGGCGTACAACCAGTAGAGCTTGCTCCCGGCGTCCCACACGATCGACGAGTCGGCGATGTCGAGGTCGTGATGCTCGAAGATGATGCCGGGCGCATCGGGGTTGGCCATGTCGGTCGGCATGGGTGGGAACGTCGGGGAGGGGCCGGGGGTTCGGTCGTCGGCGGTTCGGTCGTCGGTCGCCAACGTTGCCAACGTGGTGGCAGTCGACGTGACCGTGGACGGTGCGGTGAGGGGAGTGTTGTCGGTCGCGGTGTCGACACCGCGTGCCCCGCATTGCGCCAGCACGACAGCCATCACCGCGGCCGCGGTGAGGATGACCAGCACTTGCCACGGGCGCGTCAACCGCCGCGACGCGGTGTCGTCGTGCAAAGACCTGCCTCCGGGAGAATCGGCCGACAGTGTAATTGTCGGCCTGCGGTGACTTTCGACGCCCCTCTCCCGCCCCTTTAGCGCGGGTGGGCAACGCTTTGGCCGGGCTCAGCCGTCGGCATTCGGGAGAGTGACTCCCGGGTCGAAGGCCACGACCGAGCAGCGACATTGCTCGGTCTCCTTCAGCTGGCGGTTCAAGTCGCCCAGCCGAGCGACGGCGGCATGATCGATCCCGGGTACGTCCTGCAGGGCAAACGCGACGAGCTCGCTGTCGAGGGCACGTTGCCGATCCAGCCGTCCCGCCGCGCCGAGCTGGTCTCGCAGCTCGAGTTGGAGCTGAACCATCTCCGCCTCGGCCTCCGGCCCGAGCGGTTCGGTACGGGCGATCACCCGACCACGTGGGTCGCTCGTGCGGATCGAGGTCACCAAGCCCTCTTCGATGGCGTACCAAACTTGGTCGACCTCGTCGGTGGTTGCCGCTCGATGCTCGCCGAATTGGAATGCGAGGGCGTCGTCGACACGAACCCGCACACCTTCGCGATCGAGCGCGTCGACGATCCCGCCCTGCAGCCCGCCGATCGTCGATCCGTCGAAGCGAACGAGGATGGTCTGGCCGTCGAGGAGACCCGGCTCGATCTGCTCGGACTCGATCTGATCCATGATCAGCTGGACGTTCTGCTCGTACGGCTTGACGTACGTGCCGTGCGTGGCGACCGCGGCCGTGGTGGTGATCGACGCCACGAGCACCACGGTGATGCCGATTGCCACGCCGGCGCGCGCCACGTTTGCACTGGCCTTCCGCGGCGTCGTGGCGAAGTCGATGACACCAACCACACCGGCGACGAGCACGCACAGCGCAAGCGGGATGCGCCAATAGAACAGGTAGGCCAGGAGATCGCCGGTGACACGCGACAACGCGACCAGACCGCCGGCGAACAACGCCGTGACCACGACTGCGAAGCGGAAGTGCTCGCGCCGGCCCGCCGCCCGGGCCCCGAGCAGCCCCACGACGAGCAACGCGATCGGGATGGCGATGAGCAACAACCGACCCGGCTGGATCGCGTCGGTCAGGTAGTCGTGGGTCTCCTGCCCGCCGAGCCACGACGGCGGGAGCGCGAACATCGAACCGAACAACCCGACTGCGGCGCGAACGCCGGCGGGGGTTTCCGTGTTCTGCCCGCCGGCGAAGTAGTCCCACAGGCGGGAGAGATTGCCGGGGTGATGCACGAACTGTTCGACGAGCACCGGCGTCCACATCACGACGGCGATCACGGCGCTGACGATCCACGCTCGCCGGCCCACCGGCTCCGTTCGGCCGCGGCGGTGATCGACGATGCGATAGGCGACCACCGTCGCGGCGGCCGCCCCCACCAACGGCAGATAGCCGATGTGCGTCTGCACGAGGAACGACGCCACGAAGAACGCGCCGGCGAGACGTCGCACCTCGCCGACTGCGAGTCGCCACGCGTACAGCACGAGCAGGACGAACCAGGGGAGCGCGATGTGCGGGTTCCACGGTTCGAGGATGACGAGGGGTCCGATGGCGCGGTACGTCAACAGGATCACGGCCATCGTGACCAGGAGTGTGGGAAGCCTCCCGGTTCGCCACGCGAGCATCCCCGCCCAGAGAACAGCCGCCGCCTGCACCAGCACGCCGGCGACGAGGGTGCCCCAGGCCGCGTGGCCACTGAGCCATGCCGGTACGGCCATGAGCCAGAACAGCGCCGGGCCGGGGTGGTTCCAGAGGTAGCGGCTGTACGGACCCACGAGCGGGGTGTCGGCCGTGAAGACATCGCGCACCCGCATGTCGGTGACGGCGACGTCGTGGATCGGCAGCCAGTCGCGTCCGATCCATTGGATAATCGCCAGGACCAGTGGGAGCAGTGCCAGGGCGACGGCCGCCACGGCGACTGTCCGCTCCACCCGTCGCGGCGTCATGCTCACGGAGTCTGTCGCACCGCTACTTGGTTTGCAGGGTGCTCGAGCCGGCGACCGTTGCGTGTTCGCGCGAGAGCCGCGAAGGCGTTGGGGTCGCCGCCGATCGTGGCTTCCCAGAAATCGGTCGTGATCTGCTCGGCGATGGCGTCGTAAGGGGTGACGTCGTTCGAACTCCGTGGCGTGCGAGGCGCCGATCAACGTCACGAACCAGACCGGTGGTGCCGCCTGGCCGAAGATGGCCTGGGTGTTGGCGTACCTCAGGAGCGGGTCCTGGTCGCCGTGGGCGATCAGCAAGGGCACGTGGCCGTCGAGGTCGAACTCACCGACGACCGGGAGGAGCGCGCCGGACAGCACCTCGACGGCTTTGATCCGGTTGTCTCGACAACAGGGGCTGAACGCGACGGCGTACGTGGTCGCACCGCCGAGCGACAGCCCGCCCGCGCCGATCTGATCGGCGTCGATGCGGTCGTGTAACCGGCTGTCGGGATCGGCGGACAGAGCAAGCATCTGGTCGAGGACGAAGGAGACGTCGGCCGGTTGGCTGCCGGCCAGACCGAGGTTCTGGGCCGATCCGGGAACGTGGTCGTTCGTCAGCGGGAACGCGGGAGCGGCGACGACGTAGCCCGCTCGCGCCCACGCCGACAACAGCTGGGAGAACTTGTCGGGATGGCCCACGACCCCATGGGAGAACACGATCAGCGGTCGAGGCTCGGAGACCTCGGCAGGTAGACGGTGGTCGCGAGGGTGCGTTCCGGCACCGCCGGGGTCAGCGCTCCCGCCTCGGTCGGCCGCGAACGGTCGACGAAGGTTTCCGTCCAAGTGGCGAACTCGTACGGACGGGTAACCACCGTGGTGGTCGGCCCCGCTGCTTGGTTCTGGTCGTCTCACTGCACGCCGCGGCGATCAACAGCATGCCGATGGCGAGGGCGCGCCGCATCGTCAGCTGACGGCGGCCTTGCGGCGGGGAGCGGGACCCGTGAGGCTCGCCACGTCGGCGAGCCGGGGGTCGTTCGAGAACACCTCGACGATCGGCTCGCGCAACCGCAAGCGCTTCTGCAGTTGCTCGACCTCGCGCTCCTGGTTCCACAACACGAACGTGACCACGAGGCCGTCCTGGCCGGCGCGTGCCGTGCGGCCCGAGCGATGCGTGTAGCCCTTCGGGTCCTCGGGCGGATCGAAGTGCACGACCACGTCGACGTTGTCGACGTGAATGCCGCGAGCGGCGACGTCGGTCGCGATCAGCACGGGCAGGGTGCCCTCGGCGAAGTCACGGAGCGACCGCTCTCGGGCCGACTGGCGCAAATCGCCGTGCATCGACGCCACGCCCACGCCTTCCTTCTCGAGCTGGCGGGCCAGACGATCGACGCCGCGCTTGGTGCGCATGAACACGATGGTGCGGTCGACCCCGCGGCCGATGGCCGCGAGCACCTTGACCCGGTCCATCTCGTGAACCGCGAAGAAGCGATGCTCCACCGCCGCGTCCTCGTCGATGATCTCGTCCACCTCGTGGCGCACGGGATCCTGCAGGTAGCGGCTGATGATCACGTCGACGTCGCCGTCGAGGGTGGCCGAGAACAGCAGCGTCTGCTTCCGTGCCGTGAGGTGGCGGAGGATCCAGTCGACCTGCGGGAGGAACCCCATGTCGGCCATGCGGTCGGCCTCGTCGACGACGACGGCCTCGACCGCGCCGCCGGAGAAGGCGCCCCGGTCGATGAGATCGATGACGCGGCCCGGTGTGGCCACCGCGACGTCGACGCCGCGGTCGAGGGCCCGCAACTGGCGATCGATCGAAGTGCCGCCGTAGAACTGGGCCACGCGGATGCCGACCGCCTTGCCCAGCGGCCGGAGCACGTCGAGGACCTGGCGGGCGAGCTCGCGAGTGGGCACCAATACGAGCGCCTGCGGTGCATGCGGCGCGGCGTTGCCCGGTGCCCGCTGGAGCAACGGCAGGCCGAAGGCGAGGGTCTTGCCCGAGCCGGTGGCGGCTTTGCCGCACACGTCGCGCCCGTCGAGGGCGTCGCGGATCGTCGCCTCTTGGATGGGGAAGGGCAGGTCGATGCCCTGGGCGGCCAGCTCGGCCACCAACTCGGCGCGCAGGCCGAGATCGCTGAACGATGTCATTCCTCTGTTCTCTGCTTCCTTGACTCGATGGTTCTGTCCGGGGTGGGCTGACCTCGGTCAGCTCCACGCCGTGAACCACGGTCGAGGGAGAAGCGGGTGAGGTTGGCCCGCGAACCGGATCGACATCCGGCTCGACTCCACAAGAGTACCCAACTTGGCCTGGGGTCCCACGGATCGGATCCGGCGGGCCCACGGACCGTGCGCGGGCGACGACACGCTCCCAGCAGGGGCATCGCCGCCCGTGCGGGCACGCGAAGAGAACAAACGCCGCCGACGTCGGGCCGGTTCCTGGAACCGGTCAGTCGGTTTCGGAATGACCGGCGCGCGTGATCCGGAGCTCGACGCGACCGTCGGCATGGGCCTCGGGCTCGCATCCCGCCGCGGCGAGGGCGGCCACGACGTGTGGTGGCACGGACACGGCCGGCTCGGTGCGTACGCGCACGACGTAGGTGTCGGGGCCGTGCTGGTGCACCTCGATGACGCCGTCGTCGGCCGCCCGGGCCACAGCGAGCACCTCCTCACACGCCCGCACGAGGCGCGCCGCCGGTGCGGCGGCCGGGGGGTCGCCGGCCTTCCACTGCACGTCGATCGCGGTCCCCGAGTCCTCACGGAGGGCCTCGGCGATGATCTCGACCGCGGACCGGGCGGGGTCCACGGTGTCGGCGAGAGGCGACGGCACGTCGGGACCGACCGCGGCGTGGTCGCGCCACATGCGATCGAAGCGCACGGCCTCCAACGCCCAGAGGCCGCCGGCGTCGATCGTGTTCTGTTCGAGAGCCAAGGCGCGATCGGTGGCGGCTCTCGCCACCGCGTCCGATTTCTCCGCTTCCTTGGCGGACGCGGCCGCGGCGTGGTCGGCGGCGACGACCTTCTTGCGCTCGGCCGCCAGGTTGCTCTCGGCGCTGGCCAGGTCGCCCATCGTTCGCTCGACGTCTCGGGTCGCGGCATCGAGCCGCGCGGTCAGCTCATCGGCGTGATGGCGCGCTTCGCGCAATGCATTGCGCGTGCCGAAGAGCCACGCGGCCAGCACCAGGACGAGAACGGCGAGCACGATGATGATCGCGAGCACCCGCCGACGGTAGCGCTGATGTCCCCTTCAGGCGTGCAACCCGCGCAGGCCGGCCCATGCGAGGTCGGCGCATTGTTGCGCGAGGAGATCCGCGGCCACGTCGAGGTCGTTCGACAGCCAGTGCCGGGACGTGGTCTCGGCCAAGCCGACGATGGCATAGGCCAACAGGCGGCGGCGCTGCTCGTCGAGGCCGTCGATGACGATGAGCTCGGCGATGGCGTCGGCGATCTGGGTCTCGACCTTCAGCGCCTCGGACACGAACTCGCGATCGCGACGAGTCTCGCCTGCGAACCGGCGAAGTGGCGACCCGCGACTACCTGCGCCGTGAGCTGGAAGAGGTGCGCGAACTTCTGGTGGCGCTGCAGCCCGACAAAACACCGGGTGGCAAACAAGGCAAACAAGACGCCGCCGAGCGGCGCGCAAAGAAGATCAGTTCGTGACCAAGGTGACCATTGCATACCACTGGGGTCACACCAGTATGTATGGTGACTTCGTTCACAAGCTTGGGACGGCTGATCTGTTGAGGACGAACGAGTGGGCCTAGGGGACCGAATCGGCAGGGTGCTACGCACTCCTGCCTTCGGAATTGCGGTGATCACACCGATCATGCTGGTTGGTGCCGTCGCGGCCACCCCCGGTCGGCAGGGCGCCCCGATGCGCGACGCCGAGGTCACTCCGCTGGCGTCGGTGTCGTCATCGCAGAAAGGCTCCTCCGGTCCCATCGTGGTGGCCCTGAGCAAGGCCCCGAGCAACTTCCATTTCGCCGCGCCGCAACTCTCGGCTCCCCCGCCCGCTGTCGTCGTCAACTCGCCGGGCGCCATGCGTATCCCGTCGATGGCCATCACCGCCTACCGCAACGCTGAGCAGACCATGGCGGTCGCGGCTCCCGGTTGTGGCGTGAGCTGGAACCTGCTGGCCGGGATCGGACGCATCGAGTCGATGCACGCCAACGGCGGCGCCACCGATTCCAGCGGCACGGCCGTCCGCCCGATCTACGGCCCGGCACTGGACGGCACGCTGCCCGGCAACGAGGTCATCGTGCAGAGCAACCAGGCCGGCCGCGCCGTCTACGCCCGCGCGCTGGGCCCCATGCAGTTCCTGCCGGGAACGTGGTCGCGGTACGCCTCGGACGGCGACCACGACGGCAAGGCGGACCCGCAGAACCTGTTCGACTCGACGTTGGCCGCGGCGCGTTACCTGTGCAGCGGCGGACTCAACCTGCGCAATCAGTCCCAGGTGCTGACGGCCATCCTGCGGTACAACAACTCGATGGCCTACGCCCAGAACGTTCTGGGCTGGGCCGCCGCCTACGCCACCGGCGTCCAGCCGGTCGACCTGCCGATGATCACCGGGCCGGTGCCGGCCCTCGGCGACGCCCACCTCGAGCACCCGGAGGGCCTCGGCCCGGGGTTGCCCGCCAATGCCGTCGGACTGCCGTCCACCGACCCGCTTGCGCTGTCGCTGTTCAACCTGGGCAACAGCGAGGTGGCCGGACAGCTGGCGACCGGTCCGCTACCGGGACCCGCGGGCATGCTGCCGGGCCAGCCGCCGTGCGAGGTCATCTGCCTCGGTTCACAGGCTCCGGCCCCGGTGGCCGCGCAGCTCCCCCCGGAGGCCTACCCGCCGGGCATCGCGCCGCCGAGACAGGACTGGATGCCCGCCGAGCCACCCGACACCGGTGTGCTGCCCGGCCTGCCGCTGGCGCCCGCGCCGATGATGCCGCCCGCCCCCGCCCCGGCGGTCGCACCCGCGACCACGGTGGCGCCCCCGGCGCCCGCCTACGGCGCGCCGCCCGGACCCGTCAGCTGAACGCCGACGCCTAGACTCGGGCGTGATGTCTGCAAACAACGAGCGTGAAGGTGCGATTCGCGCCGCCCTCGCCAAGGTGATCGACCCTGAGCTGCGGCGACCGATCACCGAGCTCAACATGGTCAAGAGCATTTCCGTCGGCGATGACGGCGCGGTCGCCGTGGAGATCTATCTGACCACCTCGGCGTGCCCGAAGAAGACCGAGATCACCGACCGCGTGCGGCAGGCCGTCGCCGATGTGCCGGGCACCGGCGCCGTCGACGTCACGCTCGACGTGATGAACGACGAACAGCGCACCGAGCTCCGAAAGCAGCTGCGCGGCGATGCCGCCGAGCCCGTCATCCCCTTCGCCCAGCCGGGCTCGTTGACGCGGGTGTATGCGGTCGCGTCCGGCAAGGGCGGCGTCGGCAAGTCCAGCGTCACCGTGAACCTGGCCGCGGCGATGGCGGCCCGCGGCTTGTCGGTCGGGGTCCTCGATGCCGACATCTACGGTCACTCGATCCCGCGGATGATGGGCACCGACGAACGCCCCACCCAGGTCGAGTCGATGATTCTGCCGCCGATCGCGCACGAGGTGAAGGTCATCTCCATCGCGCAGTTCACCCAGGGCAATGCACCGGTGGTATGGCGCGGGCCGATGCTGCACCGGGCGCTGCAGCAGTTCCTCGCCGACGTCTACTGGGGCGATCTGGACGTGTTGCTGCTGGATCTGCCGCCCGGGACCGGCGATGTGGCCATCTCGGTGGCTCAGTTGGTTCCAGGCGCGGAGATCCTGGTGGTGACCACGCCCCAGATCGCCGCCGCCGAGGTGGCCGAACGCGCGGGCGCCATCGCGCTGCAGACCCGGCAGCGGGTCGTCGGCGTGGTGGAGAACATGGCGGGCCTGGTGATGCCCGACGGCACCACGATGCAGATCTTCGGCGAAGGCGGTGGCCGGCAGGTTGCCGAAAGCCTCACTCGGGCGGTCGGCGCCGACGTTCCGCTGCTCGGCCAGGTTCCGCTGGATCCGGCGCTGGTGGCGGCCGGTGACACTGGAATTCCGCTGGTGTTGTCAGCACCCGATTCGGCGGCCGGCAAGGAGCTGCGCAGCATCGCCGACAAGTTGTCGGCCCGTCGCCGCGGATTGGCCGGCATGTCGCTGGGCCTGGACACCGCGCGACACTAGCCGACGTGACCTAGGTCGCGTCGGCGTCGAACGGCGCCGGGTCTCCCGGGAGCAGTCGTTGCGGCGCGGGCGTGTCGGGCTGGGCCGGCGGCATCGTCCCGCTCTGCGGCTTCATCTCCTGCGGGGCGTCGAACGCGCCGGTGAGCCAGGAGTCGTCGCCGTCGAGCAGGTGCTTGGTCAGTGCCGCCCGCGGTGACATGCCGCGCAGCTTCTGCAGCTCACTGAGCGGCGCGCGCAGGTCGTCGAACTCGGGCCCGAGATCCTCGCGCAGCTGGCTGGTGGCGCCGCTGAGGTAGTCGCGCGCCTGCCGAACCGTGTTCGACGTCCACCGGATCGCGCCGGGCAGACGTTCGGGGCCGAGGATCACCAGCCCGACCACCACCAGCAGGAGCATCTCGCCCCACCCGACGTTGGCGAACATCGGATCAGTTGTCCGGCGTCGGGTTCACCGTCAGGGTGACCTTGCGGCCGTCGCGCATCACCTCGATGGGTGCGTCCTGGCCGATCTTGAGCTGGCGCACCGCGACGACGAACTCGTCGGCGTCGGCGACGGTGCGCGGCCCGACCTTGACCACGATGTCGTTCTCCAGGATGCCGGCCTTCTCGGCGGCGCCGCCTGCCTTGACGTTGGCCACCTGCGCGCCGGAGGCGATGTCGTTGCTGACCGAGCGGGCCGACAGCCCCAGCGTCGGATGCGCGATCTTGCCGTCCTTGATCAACGTCTCCACAGTCTCTTTGACCTCGTTGACCGGGATCGCGAAGCCGAGACCACTTGCACTGTCGGACAACGACTTTCCTGCGGTGTTGATGCCGATCACCTGGGAGTCCATGTTGATCAGCGGACCGCCGGAGTTGCCGTGGTTGATCGAGGCGTCGGTCTGGATGGCGTCGATGACGGTGTCGGTGTCCGAACCTTCGCCCGACAACGGGACGGGGCGGTGCAGTGCGCTGATGATGCCGCTGGTGACGGTGCTGCGCAGACCCAGCGGCGCACCGGCGGCGATGACCTCGTCGCCGACGTGGATCTTGTCGGAGTCGCCGAACTTGGCCACCGTGAGGTTGTCGACGTTGTCGACCTTGAGCACCGCGATGTCGGTCTTGGGGTCGCGTCCGACGAGGTTGGCCGGTACCGATTTGCCGTCGTTGAACACCACCGTGGTCTTGAACTTGCTCGGGTTGGCGGCGGCGTCGGAGATGACGTGATTGTTGGTGACGATGTAGCCGCGGCCGTCCACGACCACGCCGGAACCCTGCGCGCCTTCCTCGTCGCTGATGGCCTCGATGGTGACGACGGAATCAGCCACCGAGGCGGCGACCTTGGCGAACCGCCCGGTGGGTACGTCGCTGCTGCTGGTCGTCGACAAGGTGACCTTGGACGTGGTGAACGCCTCGACGACCTCGGCCGTCTTGCGCCCGACCCAGCCGCCGGCGAGCCCGATCAGCAGCGCGATGATGCCCAGGATCGCGAGGGCGACATAGGACACCCGGCCGCCGAAGAGCACGTCCCGCACGCCGAGCTTGCCCGTCGGGCCATGCACCACGGCCGGCGCGGGCTTCTCGATCGCCGGGGTGCCTAGCGCGACGCCGGCACCCGGGTCGCGCCAGGGATCCTCGGGGCCGTCGACCGTGTCCTTCTCGCCGTCGAGGGCGCCGGCATCGGCGGGGTGCCGTTGCAGCGACTCCGCAGCGGAGGACGGCCGTCCAAAGGCCTCCTGGAGCACCGGGTCGGCGGTGGGGTCGGTGGCACGAAAGACGTCTTCGTCGCGGAATTTCGCCGGGCGCAGGTCCTCGGCAACGAATGATCCGTCGACACCCTGAGGCCGCCCGAACGCGCGACTGGCCGCCGGATCGACCGGAGGCCGGGAGATGGGCCGCGGCACCAAACGGTGGGCACCACCCGACTTGTCCTGATTGGAGCTCAAATCAACCTCTATCCAAGCGCTCGGAAGAGAACACGCGCTGCCGGTACGAGCACGTCGGTGCCCGAATCGACCTCCACCTTACCGGCGCTTGCGCCGGTGAGGCGCCGCGCCGTCAGCTAACTGGTCACCGGGTCCGGGTGCCGGCCCCGGCGCCTCGTCCGGCGCGGTTTGCGGGATCTGCGACAACAGGCCCAACAGGGTGCTGGGGGTGTCGATCGGGCAGGCGTCACGCAGCGCCGTGCGGGCCAGGCTCTGACCATCGACCTCGGCTGCACACTGCGGACACAGCGAAAGGTGGTGCGCCGCGCGCAGGTAGGACTTCATCCGCAGTTCGCCGTCGACGTAGGCGGCGATGGCCTCGGTGGACAGGTGCTCGGTGGAGCCGAAGTGGCGCGGCGCGCCCACCGGGGCGTCACTCTGGGAGGCGAAGTGGGCGGGGAGCCAGGAGAACGCCCGTCGGAACACATGCCCACGGTCGACCATCACCTGCTCCTCTCCAGATGGCGTCGAAGTTTCGCGGCGCTGCATGGAATGTCTAGGTCGAATGTAGCGCGCGAACGGCGCGGCGACACGCGATGACGGCGACCTCGGCGGATGCGCCGCTACGCGGACTCGGCGGTGAAGTCGTCGATGCCCACCCGCCCGGAGTGGGCGGAGAGGTAGTCGCGCAACGCCTGCCGACCACGGTGGATCCGGCTTCGGACGGTGCCGAGCTTCACACCGAGAGTGGCCCCGATCTCCTCGTAGGACAAACCTTCGATGTCGCACAGGACCACCGCGGCGCGGAACTCCGGCGCCAGGGAGTCCAGCGCGGCCTGCAGGTCCGGACCCAGATGCGAGTCGTGGTAGATCTGCTCGGGGTTGGGCTCGTCGGCGGGGACCCGGTCGTAGTCCTCGGGCAGCGCTTCCATGCGGATGCGCCCGCGCCGGCGGACCATGTCGAGGAACAGGTTCGTGGTGATCCGGTGCAGCCAGCCCTCGAAGGTGCCGGGCTGATAGTTCTGCACCGAGCGGAACACCCGGATGAAGGTCTCCTGGGTCAGGTCCTCGGCGTCGTGCTGGTTACCCGAGAGCCGGTAGGCCAGTCGGTACACCCGATCGGCATGCTGACGCACCAGTTCGTCCCATGAGGGCATGGCCGTACGGTCGCCGGTCGCGTCGAACACCGCGGTGCCCTGCAACTCGTCGGACGGCTCTACCCATTCCGCGTCGCTGAACTGCTCGAGGTGCGACATGGCGTTCGGGGCCATCAGTGTGGTGGTCGTCGGATCCTCCTGGTCATCAAACGCGGACGGCACGCCGCCGTTGCGCGCAACAAGGGACACAACACGGGCGCTGTCGGGGCTATTCCCGATCCAGCTGTCCTGGCGTTCCATGCCGTAACCGTTCCCCACCCCGGTGTGGCGAAGGTATGAGCAAACTGAACTTTGACTGAGAAATAATTTCGTAACCTTTGATGCGCTGGGCCGATACCGAAGCGGGGCAGCCGCATTTCAGGCCCGGCATCGGCGTGTCGGGACAACCGGGCGCGCCTGCTCACGCGCCGATCGAGTTGGCTCTACGCTGCTGAGAATGGCCACTACCGACGACCCATCAGGGCAGCCGGAGCCTACCCGGGCCGAGCGGATCCTCGCCCACGCCGAGGGTTCCATCTCCGAGGACGCCATCGTCGCCGCAGCGCGCGAGCGGGCCGTCGACGCCGGCGCCGGCGCGGTGACACCGGCGGTCGGCGCCCTGTTGAGCGTGCTGGCCCGGTTGTCCGGCGGGAAAGCCATCGTAGAGGTGGGAACCGGCGCCGGGGTGAGCGGCCTGTGGTTGATGTCGGGCATGCGCGACGACGGCGTGCTGACCACCATCGACATCGAACCCGAGCACCAGCGCATCGCGAAGCAGGCGTTCACCGAGGCCGGTGTCGGGCAGTCCCGGACCCGGATGATCGCGGGGCGGGCGCAGGAAGTGCTGACGCGATTGGCCGACGAGTCCTACGACCTGGTGTTCATCGACGCCGCGCCGGCCGACCAGCCGCACTTCGTGGTCGAGGGGGTCCGGCTGCTGCGGTCCGGCGGCGTGATCGTCGTGCACCGGGCCGCGCTGGGTGGCCGCGCCGGCGACCCGGCCGCCAGCGATGCCGAGGTGACCGCGGTGCGCGAAGCGGCCCGGCTGATCGCCGAGGATGAGCGTCTCACCCCGGTTCTGGTGCCCCTGGGCGACGGGATCCTGGTCGCCGCGCGCGACTGAACCTCCTCAGTCTTCGTGCCCGCCTCTCAGCGACACACCCCCGAACTCTGCGATGTTGTCGCGCTGAAGCGGGCATCGAGCATGCCCTTGACCGCGCGCTAAACATGCGTTTAATATGCTAAACATGCGTTCAACCGACATGACGACGGTCGCCCGCATCCGCGACGCGGCCATCGATCTGTTCGGTTCGCGGGGATTCGACGTGGGAGTGCGCGCCATCGCCGAGGCAGCCGGGGTCAGCCCCGGGCTGATCATCCACCACTTCGGTTCCAAGGACGGCCTGCGCAAGGTCTGCGACGACTACATCGCCGAGGAGATCCGCAGCGAGAAGTCCCAGGCTCTTCAGTCCAGCGACGCCGCGACGTGGCTGACGCAGATGGCCGAGATCGAGTCGTTCGCGCCGATGATGGCCTACCTCGTGCGGAGCATGCAGGCCGGCGGCGAGTTGGCCAAGACCCTGTGGCGCACGATGGTGGCCAACGCCGAGGGGTACCTGGCCGACGGCGTGCGCGCCGGCACCATCAAGCCCAGCCGCGATCCCGCCGCCCGGGCCAAGTACCTGGCCATGGTGGGGGGCGGCGCGTTCCTGCTCTATCTGCAGCTGCACGACAACCCGACCGATGTGCGCGCCGTGCTGCACGACTACAGCCAGGACATGATCCTGCCCGCCTTGGAGCTCTACACCGAGGGCCTGCTCACCGATTCCACGATGTTCGAGGCCTTCCTGGCACGCGAGGGAGACAACCATGACAACGACAACGACACCATCGACCCGCGCTGACACCGCAGCGGTCGAGATCCGCGGCCTGGTCAAGACATTCGGCCACACCCGGGCGCTCGACGGTCTGGACATGACGGTGGCGGCCGGCTCCGTCACCGGATTCCTCGGCCCCAATGGCGCCGGCAAGTCCACCACCATCCGCGTCCTGCTGGGACTGTTGCGCTCCGACGGCGGGGAGGTGCGACTGCTGGGGCGAGATCCCTGGCGTGACGCCGTCGCGCTGCACCGGCACATCGCCTATGTTCCCGGCGACGTGGCGCTGTGGCCGAATCTGACCGGCGCACAGGCGATCGACTTCCTCACCGGCCTGCGCGGCGGGGCCGATCCCCGGCGTCGCGACGAGCTGATCGACCGTTTCGAACTCGATCCGCACAAGAAGGCCCGCACCTACTCCAAAGGGAACCGCCAGAAGGTGGCGCTCGTAGCGGCATTCGCCACCGACGCGGACATCTACATCCTCGACGAGCCCACGTCCGGCCTGGACCCGTTGATGGAGAAGGCATTTCAGCGATGC
The DNA here is from genome assembly GCA_963753095.1 of uncultured Actinomycetota bacterium. GTDB lineage: Bacteria > Actinomycetota > Actinomycetes > Mycobacteriales > Mycobacteriaceae > Mycobacterium. Next base: position 196,687 of record CAVWBC010000007.1, on the reverse strand, counting down.
GTCGCAGAGGTCGCCGGGGGCGGCGCCGCCGTGTCTGCTGTCCAGTCACATCCTCGCCGAAGTCGAGCAGCTCTGCGACACGGTGACGATCATCCGCGCCGGGCGCACCGTGCAGACCGGGTCGCTGAACCAGCTGCGCCACCTGATGCGCACGACCGTCACCGCCAGGATCCGCGGCGACGCGGCCGCACTGCGCGAATCATCCTCGGTGCACGACTTCGCGGTGCGCGACGGTCGGGTCACGTTCTCGGTGGACCGCGACGACCTGAACCACGCCATGGATGAGCTCACCAAGCTGGGCCTGCTCGACCTCACCGTGAGCCCGGCGTCCCTGGAGGAGTTGTTCCTCCGCGAGTACCAGGGAGCTCGGCAGTGAGCGCGGCGCCCACCGTCCACGGCCGCCACCAGGCGCGCCCGGCGGTCACGTCGTTCGCCGGGGTCGGCCCGCTGGTCCGCTTCGCGCTGCGCCGCGACCGGATCCGGCTGACGGTGTGGGTCGCGGTTCTCACGCTGACCATGGTCTACGCGCCCAACGCCGTCCGACTGGCCTACCCCGACGAGGCGCAGCGGCAGGCGCGGGTCAACATACTCAAGACACCGGCCGGAATCATGTTGGGCGGCCCCATGTTCGGCGGCAATGAGACCGACCTGGGCGTGATGATGGCCAACGAACTGATGCTCACCCTGATCGTGGCCACCTCGATCCTGGCCATCCTGACCGTGATCCGGCACACCCGCGCCGACGAGGAATCCGGCGCCGCCGAACTGGTGCTGTCCTCGGTCGTCGGCCGGCATGCCCGCACCGCCGCGGCACTGGTGGTGACCGCCGCGGTGAACGCGGTGCTGGCCCTCACCATGACGCTGGCAATGGCGGGGTCGGGTTTCGCCGTGCTCGACACCGCGGCCATGTGCGTGGGCGTCACCGCGGTGGCGATGGTGTTCGGCGCGGCCGCGGCCGTCAGCGCCCAACTGTGGCGCCAGGCCCGCACCGCATCCGGAATGGCGATGGCCGCCCTGGGCGCCGCGGTGTCTGGTGCGCGGCGCCGGCGATGTGATCGACAACTCCGGCAGCGCGCTGAGCTGGCTCTCCCCCATCGCCTGGGCCCAGCAGATGCGTCCGTTCGTGGCGTTGCGGTGGTGGCCACTGGCGCTGCTGATCCTGATGAGCGCCGCGTTGATCGTCGCGGCCGGGGTGCTCGAGCGCCGGCGTGCAGTACGACGACGCGCTGCTGGCCTCCTCGGGTGAGCACTCCGGCGCCCGCCCCGTCGGCGGTGTGTTCGGTCTGCAACTGGTCCTGCAACGCGGCCTCACGATGGGCTGGTCAGCAGCACTGCTGGTGGCCGGCGCGGTGTTCGGGTCGATGACCAAGTCGCTGCTCGACGCCGCACACACCAACAAGCTGCTGTCTCGAGTCCTGTCGGCGCAGGGCATCGACGGTGTCTACACCACCCTGACGCAGTTCCTCGCGGCGGCGACCACCGCCTACGTGGTGACCGTCATCGTCCGGCTCAGCAGTGACGAGAACTCCGGTCTCGGCGAAGCGGTTCTGGCCGGTTCGGTGTCGCGCTGGACATGGCTGCTCTCGGCGGTCGCCGCCGCGATGTGCGGCGCCGCTGTCCTGCTGGCATGTGCCGGGCTGGGCAATGGCGTGGGCGCCGGGCTGACCCTGGGCGAACCGGCGACGATCCTGCGGCTGACGGTGGCGGCGCTGGCGTACCTTCCCGCGATGGCCGTCGTCGCGGGCGTCGCCGCACTCGGGGTGGCCCTGCGTCGGCCCGGGATCGGCTGGCTCGCGGTCACCCTCATCGTCGCGGCGCTGTACCTCGGCGCGCTGCTGCGGTTGCCACGCTGGCTGGTCGACGCCTCTCCGGTCGGGCCGCATCACAGCGCCGTCGTCGGTGTCGGCCATGGCGCTGATCGTGATGGCGGCGGTTGCCATCGCGCTGGTTGCCGCTGCAGCGGCTGGCTCTACCGCCGCCGCGATGCGTCTAGGGAGGAACCATCAAGACACCGGCTTCGCGTGGCACTCCCCTCGGTCATCGGGCTCACCGTCTTCGCCCTGGTTGCTGTTCCTGCCCGCCGGGACGCTGCACTACTGGCAGGGCTGGGTCTTCCTCGCGGTGTTCTCGATCGTCACCGCTCCTGCCGCGGCCTGTATCTGCGCAAGCTCGATCCGGCGGCGCTGGAGCGCCGGACGCACGCCGGCCCCGAGGCCGAGACGCGGACCGTGCAGAAGATCGTGATCACCGGCAACGTTCGTGCTCTCAGCGGCATGCTGGTGCTCGTCTCGGTGCTCGACTACCGCTTCGGCTGGTCTCGCGGTGCCCGCAGCGCTCTCGGTGCTCGGTGACGTGCTGGTGGCAGTCGGGCTGGGCCTGTCGCATGTTCGTGGTCGTCCAGAACCGCTATGCCGTCGGCCAACATCACCGTCGAGGACGGCCAGCCCCTGGTGTCCACCGGCCTCTACGGATTCGTGCGGCATCCCATGTACTTCGGGACGTATGATCATGATGGCCGGGATACCGCTGGCGCTCGGCTCCTACTGGGGTCTGCTGATCGTGATCGCCGGTGCTGATTCTGTTGGTGGTCCGCATCATCGACGAGGAGAAGATGCTCGCCACGAGCTGGCCGGCTACCCCGACTACATGCAGAAGGTGCGTTACCGGTTGGTGCCGCTGCTCTGGTGATCGGGCTAGTCTGACCGTCGTGGCACGACAGGGATCCCCGGCGCTGGACCGGCCGTGGCGACGGACCGGGCCGGCTCCGCTACGCGATCGAACGGCTGCGCAGCGCGCGTGAAGCCACCGGTCACCGTCACCGACCCGCCAGCCGGCATCGTCATCGAACGCGACGTGGCGGTGACCACCCGTGACGGAACGCTGTTGCGGGTCAACGTCTTTCGACCACCCGGCAGGACGCCGCGGTCGGTGCTGCTGTCCGCGCATCCATACGGCAAGGACAACCTGCCCAAGCGGCGGCGCGGCCGGTGGACGTTCTCGGTGCAGTACCGGGCGATGCGCCAACCGGGCCCGGTCAGCTTCTCGGCCCTGACCGGCTGGGAGGCTCCCGACCCGGCCTGGTGGGTGGCCCAGGGGTTCGCCGTCGTCAACGCCGACCTGCGCGGCTGCGGCACCTCCGAAGGCACCGGCAGCCTGCTGTCCCGGCAGGAGGCCGAGGACACCTGCGACATCATCGGTTGGGCCGCAGGACAATCGCTGGAGCGACGGTCGGGTGGTGATGTCCGGGGTGTCGTACCTGGCGATCAGCCAGTACGCGGCCGCGGCACTGCGCCCGCCCGCGCTCAAGGCGATCGTCCCGTGGGAGGGGTTCACCGACGCCTACCGGGACCTGGCCTTCCCCGGCGGCGTCCGGGAGAAGGGCTTCCTGCGGTTGTGGTCGGCCGGAGTGCGCCGCTCGACCCGGCAGTCCTACGACATGATGGCGATGGGCGACGCCCACCCGCTGCGGGACGAGTTCTGGCAGTCGCTGGTGCCCGACCTGTCGGCGATCACCATTCCGATGCTGGTGTGCGGCAGCTTCTCCGACCATAACCTGCACACCCGCGGCTCCTTTCGCGCGTTCCAGCAGACGAATTCGCGGACCGCCCACCTCTACACCCACCGCGGAGGCAAGTGGGCGACCTACTACTCGGCGCCCGCGCGCGCCGCCCAGTTGGCGTTCATCCGCACCGCGCTCGACGACGCACCGGACCGAAACTGCATCCGCGCACAGTGCGGTTGGAGGTCCGCGAGGACCGCGAGACCATCGTGGCCGTTCGCGAGGAACTCGAGTGGCCACTGGCACGCACCGACTGGCGCCGGCTGTATCTGTCGGGCACCGGTCGGCTCAGCGCCGACCGCACCGGTCGAAACCGGGCAGCGTCGGCTTCAAGACCCGCTCCCGGCGCAGCGTCGTTCACCTGGACCGTCCCGGAGGACACCGAACTGACCGGCCCGATGGCGGCCCGGCTGTGGGTGCAGTATCGACGGCGGCGGCGACGCGGACCTGTTCGTCGGTGTGGAGAAGTGGCGCGACGGCCGCGTCGTCGGGTTCGAGGGGTCCTACGGCTACGGGCGCGACCGGGTCAGCACCGGCTGGCAGCGGGTGTCGCTGCGCGCGCTGGACCCCGAGTTGTCGCGGCCGTGGCGAGCCGGTGCCGCGCTGCACCGAACCGCACCGCTGGCCCCCGGCGACATCGTGGCAGTCGACGTGGCGCTGCTGCCCTCGGCGACCCTGTTTCGCGCCGGCGAGCAGCTGCGGCTCGTCGTCGCGGGCCGATGGCCGGTTCCCCGCAACCCCGTCACCGGCCAGTTTCCGGCGGCTTACCCCACCTCGCGGCGCGGACGCGTCATCCTGTACTGGGGACCGTCCCATGACGCGCATCTGCTGGTGCCCGTCATACCGGCCTAGGAGGCCCGCGTGGAGCTGATGACCGGATTCGGGCTGGCCACCGCGGCCGGCCTGAACGCCTACATCCCGCATGCTGGCGATGGGCCTGCTCGGCCCGGTTCACCCAGCCTGATCTCATTGCCGCACGGCTGGTCGTGGCTGGAGAACGGCTGGGTGATCGAGCATCGTCGCGGTCCTGCTGATGGTGGAGATCGTCGCCGACAAGATCCCGGCGCTCGACTCGATCAACGACGCGGTGCAGACGTTCGTCCGCCCCACCGCCGGCGGCATCGTGTTCGGCTCGGGCACCGCGGCGCAGACCGCCGCGGTCGCCGACCCCGGCGAGTTCGCCCGCACCGGCCAGTGGGTGCCGGTCGCGATCGGCGTGGTCACCGCGCTGGTGGTGCACCTGACCAAGACCGCGGTGCGCCCGGCGGCCAACGTCGCCACCGCGGGAGTCGCGGCCCCGGTGCTCAGCACGATCGAGGACGTCACCAGCATCGGCCTGGTCTTCATCGCGATCCTGCTGCCGGCGCTGGTGCTGGTGGTCATGGTCGCGCTGGTGTGGGCGGCGGTCTCGCTGCTGCGGCGCCGGCGCCGCGCAAGACAGCGCGCGCGCCGCGGGAGGTGCCGCTGGCGTAGATCCAGATGCCCTTGCCGACGGCGACCACGCCGCCGGAACTGACCGCGAACCGCTCGCGGTCCTTCTCGAGGTCCACGCCGACCATCTCCCCGGGCCCGACGACGACGTTCTTGTCCAGGATGGCGTGGCGGACCACCGCGCCGCGGCCGACCCGCACACCGGGCATCAGCACGCTGCCCTCGACGATGGCACCGTCTTCGACCACGACATTGCTCGACAGCACCGAGTTGCGCACCGAGGCCGCCGAGATGATGCTGCCCGCGCCGACCACCGACTCCTGGGCCGAGCCGCCGTTGACGAACTTGGCCGGCGCCAGGTTCTCCGACTCGCCGCGGATCGGCCAGCGCTTGTTGTACAGGTTGAAGATCGGGTGCACCGACACCAGATCCATGTGCGCGTCGTAGAAGGCGTCGAGGGTGCCGACGTCGCGCCAGTAGCCGTGGTCGCGTTCGGTGGCGCCGGGCACCTCGTTGTTGTTGAAGTCGTAGACCGCGGCCATGCCGTCGGAGACCAGTCGCGGGATGATGTCGCCGCCCATGTCGTGATCGGAGTGGTCGTCGTCGGCGTCGGCGCGGATCGCGTCGATGAGCACCTTGGTGGTGAAGATGTAGTTCCCCATCGAGACGAACGTCTGCTCCGGATCGTCCGGGGTGCCCGGCGGGTCGACCGGCTTCTCGATGAACTCGCGGATGCGCCCGGACTCGTCGGAGTCGATGCAGCCGAACGCCGTCGCCTCGGCCCGCGGCACCCGGATACCGGCCACCGTGGCGCCGGCGCCGCTTTCGATGTGGAACTGCAGCATCTGCTCGGGGTCCATCCGGTACACGTGGTCGGCGCCGAACACCACGATGTAGTCCGGGTCCTCGTCGTAGATCAGGTTCATCGACTGGTAGATGGCGTCGGCCGAGCCGGTGTACCAGCGCGGCCCGAGCCGCTGCTGGGCCGGCACCGGGGTGATGTACTCGCCGGCCAGGCCGCTCAGTCGCCAGTTCTGCGAGATGTGCCGGTCCAGCGAATGGGACTTGTACTGGGTCAGCACGCAGATGCGCAGGTAGCGGGCGTTGACAAGATTCGACAGCACGAAGTCGATGAGACGGTAGGCGCCGCCGAAGGGAACCGCGGGCTTGGCCCGGTCCGCCGTCAGCGGATAAAGCCGCTTGCCCTCCCCGCCGGCCAGGACGATGCCCAGCACATGTGGCAATTCCCTCATGATGCAAACCTAATGGCAGCCGTCAACAACGGCTAGGGCATTGACACTATTGCCGCCCGCTGTGTCGCCGGCGAAGCGAGTTCTTGGCTTCCCGCACAAGCACGTTGACCACAATTATGCGGCGGCGGGCGACTGCTACTACGGTCGGGCTTATGCGGGTGGCGATGATGACTCGGGAGTACCCACCCGAGGTTTACGGCGGGGCCGGTGTCCACGTGACAGAACTCGTCGCCCAGTTGCGGCGGCTCTGCGAAGTCGACGTGCACTGCATGGGCGCCCCGCGCTCGGGTGCGTTCGTCCATCAGCCCGACCCGGCGCTGAAGGGGGCCAACCCGGCGCTGTCGACGCTGTCGGCCGATCTGGTCATGGCCAACGCCGCCGAGTCCGCCACCGTGTCGCACTCGCACACCTGGTACACCGGGCTGGCCGGGCACATCGCCGCGCTGCTGTACGGCATTCCGCATGTGCTGACCGCGCATTCGCTGGAGCCGCTGCGGCCGTGGAAGGCCGAACAGCTCGGTGGCGGCTATCGGGTGTCGTTGTGGGTGGAGCGCACCGCGGTCGAGGCCGCCGACGCGGTGATCGCCGTGAGTTCCGGGATGCGCGACGATGTGCTGTCGGTGTACCCGGGGCTGGACCCCAATCGGGTCCACGTGGTCAAGAACGGTATCGACACCGACGTCTGGTACCCGGCGCCGCCGGAGCGCGGCGAGTCGGTGCTGGCCGAACTCGGTGTCGACCCGTCCCGGCCGATGGTCGCCTTCGTCGGCCGGATCACCCGGCAGAAGGGCGTGCCGCACCTGATCGCCGCCGCCCACCGCTTCGACCCCGACATTCAGGTGGTGCTGTGCGCCGGTGCCCCCGACACCCCGGAGATCGCCGCCGAGGTCAGCGCCGCCGTCGCCGACCTGGCCGCCAGCCGCGGCGGCATCTTCTGGGTGCAGGAGTTCCTGCCGATCGGCAAGATCCGCGAAATACTCTCGGCAGCAACGGCTTTCGTCTGCCCTTCGGTGTACGAGCCGCTGGGGATCGTGAACCTGGAGGCGATGGCCTGCGCGACGGCCGTCATCGCCTCGGATGTCGGCGGGATACCCGAGGTGGTCGACGACGGCGTCACAGGCACGCTGGTCCACTACGACGCGGCCGACCCGGCAGGATTTCGAGATGCGACTGGCCGCGGCGGTCAACGCGCTGGTCAGCGACCCGGACCAGGCGCGGCGCTACGGCGAGGCGGGCCGGCAGCGCTGCATCGACGAGTTCTCCTGGGCGCACATCGCCGAGCAGACACTGGAGATCTACCGCAAAGTGACGGCCTGAGCCGGTCGCTTCGCCCACCGGTCCAATCCCCCGGTCGCTTCGCTCCTGCCCGCCGGGACAACGACGAAACCCCGCGCCGAGACGCGGGGTTTCGCGGTCGATCAGTTAGCTCGTGACACCTTTGAGCTCGTCACCCAGGGCGGCGGCTTCGTCGGGTGTCAGCTCGACGACAAGCCTGCCGCCGCCTTCCAGTGGTACCCGCATCACGATGCCGCGCCCCTCCTTGGTTGCTTCCAGTGGACCGTCTCCGGTCCGGGGCTTCATCGCCGCCATCGAGTGCTCCCTCCAGGTTCGAGCTGGCCTGCGGTCGGATCGGTCCGCCCGGAGCGGACGTCTCCGGCACTGAACTGCCAGTTTTCAAGTCCATTGTTCCTTATCGGCGGCCATGCGTGTGACAGACCCGATTTAGCGGTCCGATCGACGCGGCTGGGCAACGCGCTGCCGGCGGCACCCAGCACGCCTGGAGATGGTCGTCGACCATTCCGGTGGCCTGCATCAGGGCATACGCCGTGGTGGGGCCGACGAAGCGGAACCCACGGCGTTTGAGGTCCTTGGCCATCGCCTGGGACTCCGGGCTGATCGCGGGTACGTCGGCCAGCGTCCGGGGCCGCGGCCGGGGCGGCGGGGCATAGGACCACAGCAGGTCGGAGAGATCTTCGTCGAGGTCGGCGGCCACCCTGGCGTTGGCGATGGTGGCCTCGATCTTGGCGCGGTTGCGCACGATGCCGACGTCGGACATCAACCGGTCGACGTCGCGGTCGGTGTAGCCGGCGACCGTCTCGATGTCGAAACCGTCGAAGGCGGTCCGGAAGTTCTCCCGCTTGCGCAGGATGATCAGCCAGGACAATCCGCTCTGGAAGGCCTCCAGGCTCATCCGCTCGAAAATCGCGACGCGGCCGCGCAGCTGCCGACCCCACTCCTGGTCGTGGTAGTCGCGGTACAGGGTGGACTGCGTGGCCGCCCAGTCGCAGCGGGTTCGTCCGTCGTCGTCGGCCGAGTCCGGTCACGCGGATCCTCGTCGCCGCCGGCGGCGGCGTGAGCGCCCGGGCGGCGCTTCTCGGCGGACCCGTCGAGGCCGGCCGACGCCGCGCGCCGTGGCGAGCTCGCCGCGCAGCTGGTCCAGCTCGGCCCCGAGCCGGTCGAGCACCCAGTCCACCTCGCTGGTCTTGTAACCGCGCAGCACCTGGGTGAACTTGACGGCCTCGATGTCGGCGCCGGTGACCCCGGAGGCCGGCAGCACGGTGGCGGTGGTGGCCCGCGGCAGCGGCGGCAGTTGCTCTCCGCGCCCGAACACCAGGCTGGCCACGCCGAACAGCACGACTCCGACGAGAATCAGCACCAGCAGGTACAGCAGGATCAACGTCACGTCACCGATATTGCCTCACCCGGCGGACAGCCGGTGCTTCAGCGCGCCACGGACGCTCAGCGCAAGGTGTTCATCGGCGGCCGGTCGGCCAGCGACACCGTCGTCGTCCGCAGCTCGTAGCCGTCGCCCTCAGGCAGGAACTGGGTCAGCCCGATCCCCGAGTCGGCGATCCCGCAGCGTGACAGCAAGGTGGCGATGACCTGGCGGCTCATCGCGCCCAGGTCGGTCAGCGGCCGGTTGCGATGCGCCCGCACACCCAGGTTGACCTGGGCGATCGCGTCCAAGCCCAGCCGGTCGTAGGTGTCGATCAGGACGCCGATCTCCACGCCGTAGCCCGGCGCGAACGGCAGCGAGGTGAGCAGTTCGCGGGTGCCGGCGTACTCGCCGCTGAGCGGCTGGATCACGCAGCCGAGTTCGGGTCGCAATGCGGCCAGCAGCGGCCGCGCGACCAGTTCGGTCACCCTTCCGCCGCCGTGGGCGTCCTCGCCGCGGGCGGACTTCAAAGGTCGGCGGTAGAAACCCTTGACCAGGTGGATGCCGTCGCCGGTGAGCAGCGGGCCGACCAGCCGGGGCACGAACATCGGGTCGGGCCCGATCAGGTCGGAGTCGACGAAGACGACGATGTCGCCGGTGGTGGCGGCCAGCGAGCGCCACAGCACTTCACCCTTGCCGGGCTGTGGCACCACCTCGGGCAGCGCCTGCTCACGGCTGACAACCCGGGCGCCGGCGGCGATCGCCCGGATCTCGGTGTCGTCGGTGGAACCCGAGTCGAGCACGATCAGTTCGTCGACCAGCCCGCCGAGCAGGGGGCTGATGGTTTCGACGACCGAACCGACCGTCTCCTCCTCGTTGAGCGCGGGCAGCACCACCGAGATGGTGCGGCCGCGTTTGGCGGCCTCGAGTTCGGCCACGGTCCAGGTGGGCCGGCTCCAACTGTTGTCGGACAGCCAGGTGTCACCGGGAAGGGTGTAGGTAGCGGCGAGGTCCGTCATGCCAGTCCCCTCACCGTCCGCGTCGGTGGCCGATCCCCTCGAATCGACGCGCACCATCTCCAGCACCCGCCGCGTCGGGCCCACTTCGTGCACCCGGAACATCCTGGCACCGTCGGCGGCGGCCAGCGCGGTTGCCGCCAGGGTGCCTTCGAGGCGTTCGGTCAGTTCCACACCCAAAGTCTCCCCGACGAAATCCTTGTTGCTCAGCGCCATCAGGACGGGCCATCCGGTATTAACAAGATCTTTTACGTGGCGCAACAAAGTAAGGCCGTGGTAAGTGTTCTTGCCGAAATCGTGGGTCGGGTCGATGAGCACCGCATCGCGCGGGACGCCGACCCCGACGGCGTGCTCGGCGGCGGCGGTCACCTCGGCGATCACCGTCGTCCACCACACCGGTGACGGTGGTGCCGTAATTCACCCGAAAGGGACGGGTACGCGGCGTCGCGCCGCCGGTGTGGGAGCACACCAGGCCCAGCGCCGAATTCCGCCGCGACCTCGGGCAACGTCGGATCGGCGCCGGCCCAGGTGTCGTTGATCAGGTCGGCGCCGGCCGCGCACGCCTGCTTGGCGACCCCGCCCCGCCAGGTGTCCACGCTGATCAGCTGATCGGGGTAGGCGCCGCGCAGCCACTCGATGAACGGCACCACGCGGGCGATCTCCTCGTCGGCGTCGACCACCGTGCCCGGGCCGGCCTTGACCCCGCCGATGTCGACGACGTCGGCGCCCTCGGCGATGACGCGGTGGGCGGCTTCCTTGGCGGCCTCGTCGGTGAAGGTCGCGCCCCGGTCGTAGAACGAGTCGGGGGTGCGGTTGACGATCGCCATGATCAGCGCGCGGTCACCGGCCACCGGCCGCCCGCAGAACGTCGACTTCACCCCACCATGGTGCCTGGTCGCGCGCCGATATCCACGAAATCGGGCCGGGTTCCTTCGGTCGGTACGCGAACCTCAGCCCTTGGGCAGCTTGCCGGCGGCGACTTCCTCCGGGTACTCGTCGTAGAACGGCACGTAGCCCTCGTCGCGGCCCTTGAGCACGTACAGCGGGTCCTCGATGTCGGAGCCGTAGCCCTGTTTGCGCAGGTCGACCTTGCGGCTCTTGAACGTCGAGGTGGTTTCCAGCGACTCGACGATCCGGACGAACAGCGGCGCGGCGTAGCCCGGCAGGTTGTCGTAGACCGTGCCGGCCAGCGCCTTGCCGTCGAACTCCGCACCCTCGCGCAGCTTGATCGCCGCCATACCGGCGCGCCCGCCGGTGTCGGGCACCTCGACGCCGAACACGGTGCACTCCTCGACGCTCTCGTCGTCGCCGAGCGCGGCCTCGACCTGGGTGGTGGCGACGTTCTCGCCCTTCCACCGGAACGTGTCGCCGAGCCGGTCGGCGAAGGCCGCATGGCCCATGCCCTGCGGGCTCATCACGTCGCCGGTGTTGAACCAGACGTCGCCTTCTTTGAACGCGTTGCGCACCAGCTTCTTCTCGCTGGCCTCCTTGTCGGTGTAGCCGTCGAACGGGGACAGCCTGTTCACCGGGCTGATCAGCAGGCCCGGCTGGCCGCGCCGGCACCTTGCGCACCCGGCCGTTCTCGTCGCGCACCGGCTCGCCGGTCTCCGAGTCGTACTCGACGTAGGCCAGCGGCAGCGGGCTGATGCCGGTCGTCTTCGGGATGTTGAAGATGTTGATGAACGCCGTGTTGCCCTCGCTCGCGGCGTAGAACTCGGCCACCCGGTCGATGCCGAACCGCTTGGTGAACTCGTCCCAGATCTCCGGACGCAGACCGTTGCCGGCGATCACCCGTACCTTGTGGGCGCGGTCGGTGTCCTTGGCCGGCTGGTTGAGCAGATAGCGGCACACCTCGCCGATGTAGATGAACGCGGTGGCCTCCATGCCGATCACGTCGTCCCAGAACTTCGACGCCGAGAACGACTTGCCCAGGGCCAGCGTGCCGCCGGCGTTGATCACCGACGACACCGCGACCGTGAGCGCGTTGTTGTGGTACAGCGGCAGCGGGCAGTAGAGGGTGTCGTCGGCCCTTGCAGCCGCAGCCCCAGCCCGCCGAACGCCGCCAGCGCGCGCAACCAGCGGTGGTGGGTCATCACGCTGGCCTTGGGGTGGCCGGTGGTGCCCGAGGTGAAGATGTAGAAGGCGGTGTCCTTGGCCTGCACCTGCGACGCCGACTTCGGGTTGGCCGTCGGCTTGCCGACCGCCTGCTCCCGGAAGTCCTCGAGGGTCACCAGTTCGCTGACGGTGGCGCCGCTCTCGGTGATGTGCTCGATCAGGTCGGACTCGGCGACCACCACCTTGGCGTCGAGCAGCCCGATGCTGTGGGACAGCACATCTCCGCGCTGGTGGTAATTGAGCATGCCCGCGACCGCCCCGCACTTGACGGCGGCCAGCATCATCAGTACCGCGTTCGGCGAGTTGCGCAGCATGATTCCGACCACGTCGCCGCGGCGGACGCCCTTGTCGGCCAGCACGGCGGCGTAGCGGTTGGCCGTCTCGTTGGCCTCGGAGTAGGTGACCTTCTCGTCGCCGAAGCGGATGAACACTCGGTCGCCGTAGCGGGCGGCGCGGTCCTGGAAGACCTTGCCGATCGAGGTTTTCGTGGTGGGCAGTGCCAGCAGTCCGGTCAGCGCGCCGCGCAGAATCACCGGGGCATCCATCACGACCCCGGGCAACCGGGTCGCCAGGTCCAGCAGTCCTACCGAGTGCCGGGCGCCGGAGTCGCGGGACGTCCGATGTCGCGGATTTGGTTTCGTTACCGGCCATCTGTCCCACCCCTCATAGATCCAGCGCTGCTTCGACGTCTTCTACGACCACGAGCCGGTCCAATGCGGCCTGCGATACGTAGCCGGTGTCGACGAGTGAGGCGAGCCACGTCCGCAGGCCGTCGTAATGGCCGGTGGGGTCGAGCAGCACCACCGGCTTGTCATGCATACCCAGGTACCCAGCCGTCCACGTTTCGAAAAGCTCCTCCAGCGTGCCGATTCCGCCGGGCAGCGCGAGGAAGGCGTCGCTGCGGTCCTCCATGACCTGTTTACGCTGCCGCATGGTGTCGGTGACGATCAGTTCGTCGGCGTCGACGTCGGCAAGCTCGCGGTGCACCAGCGCCTTGGGGATCACGCCGACGGTGTGACCGCCGCGCAGACGGGCCCCCGTGGCCACCGATCCCATCGCCGAGACGTTGCCGCCGCCGGAGACCAGCGTCCACCCGCGTTCGGCGATCGCCTCGCCGACCCGGCTGGGCCAGGTCCAGAAGGTCGGGATGGCGCGGGCTGGACGCGCAGTACACGCATACCGCCCACTCGCCGTGGGGCTCGGGTTCGGGCTGCACAACACCGAAACCTAGACCAGGGAACAGACGGCACCGAATCCGCAGGCGTTTTGCGGCTATTGGCCTGCCGGCACCGCCGCGCACCCTAAAGTCCGGCTATGCCGATTGGGTGGGTGACGGTGCCGCGCCAGTCGACCGACCGCGTGGTGGGTCTTCTGGGCGGGCCGGACGGACGCGGGGTGGCGCTGCTCGGTACCGAGGGCGTCGGCAAGACCACCCTGGCCGGCCAGGTCGCCGAGCGGCTCGGCCTCGGCGCGCCGGTGTGGGTGGTGGGGACGCTCGCCCAGTCGTCGGTTCCGTTCGGCGCATTCGGCCCGCTACTCGACGTCCACGATGCCGGGAAGCCGGCGGCACTCATCCAGTCGGCCGCGGATTCGCTTCTCGCCCATGCCGATTCGGCGCCGATCATCGTCGACAACGCCCGCCTGCTCGATCCGTTGTCCGCCAGCCTGGTCTACCGGCTGGCGCAGGAGTCCACCAGCCCGCTGATCGTCACGGTGCGTTCGGTGCTGAGAGCCCCGCAGGTGGTGAGCGCGCTGTGGAACGACGGCCTGCTGGAGCGCGTCGACCTCACCGGGCTGGACGCCGACGAGACCGCGGCCGTCGTGGCCGCCAACGGCGGCACGGACGCTGCGTCGCTGTATCGCCGCAGCGCCGGCAACGCGCTGCACCTGCGGATGCTGATCACCACCGGTGGCAGCGAGGACACGCTCGACGCGGCGATCGAGCGCTATCTCGGCGGATTGTCCCCACAGGTGCGCGAGGTACTGGGCTATCTCTGCGTATTCGAGCCACTGTCACGGGCTGACCTGGTGGCCCTGGCCGGCGAGGCGGCGGTGCAGGAAGCCGCCGACGTCGGCGCGGTGCAGATGCAGTCGACGTCGGTGTACAGCGGCCATCCGCTGTTCCTGGAGCAGCTGGCCACGATCCTGACCAAGGCCGAAGTGCAGCGGCTGCGCACCGCCGTCGCAGAGCAGCTGTCCACCACGCCCAGCCGGACCCCCGCCGACCGGCTGGGCCGCACCCTGCTGGCGCTGCAGGGCGACGGGGCCGTGGACGGTGCTTCGGTGGTGAGCGCGGCCCAGGAGGCGCTGCAACTGGGCGACGTCGCCCTGGCCGAGCGGCTGGCGCGCGGAGCGCTCGATCGCGCCGACCAGTCGGGTGCCTTCGATGCCCGGCTGGCGCTCAGCACGGCGCTGGCCTGGCAGGGCCGCGGCCGGGAGGCCGAGATCGTGCTGGGCGCGGTGGACGCGGCCACTCTGACCGAGGATCAGATGATGGCGTGGGCCCTGCCGCGGGCGGCCAACCAGTTCTGGATGCTGTCCGAGCCCGAACGGGCCACGGCGTTCCTGCAGAACGTCCGGCGGCGGGTGACCACCCCGTCGGCACGGATCACGCTGGACGCCCTGTCCGGCACCTTCGCGATGAACGCCGGCCAGGTCAGGCGGGCGATCGAGATCGCCGGCGAGGTGCTCACCGCTCCGGACGCCTCGGACATGGCGGTGGCCTGGTCGGCCAGCGCGGCGGCACTGAGCTCGGCGCGGATGGGGCGCTTCGCCGAGGTCGGCCCGCTGGTCGCCCGGGCGCTGAGCTCCGAGTATCCCGGCCTGCTGCGGTTCACCGTCGGGATGGCCGAGACGACGGCCCTGCTGATGACGGGCCAGGACGAGGCCGCCCTCGACGCCGCGCGGCGGTTCACCGACTTCGCCGAGCTGGCCCAGCCGGGCCGGGCGATCGGCGAGGTGCTGCTGGCCCAGGTGCTGCTCGCCCGCGGGGACGCGAAGGCCGCGGCGGAGCTGATGGCCCCGGCGGCGGCCACGCTGGAACTCACCGGCTACTCGTGGGGCCCGTTGTCGCTGATGTATCTGGCGACCGCGCTGGCGCAGCTGGGAGAGGTCGCCGCGTCGGCCATGGCCCTGAGCCGGGCCCAGTCCCGCCATGGCACCAAGTCGGCATTGTTCGCACCCGAGTTGGGGGTGGCGCGGGCCTGGCGGCTCGCGACGATCGGTGACACGCATGCCGCGGTCGCCGCCGCGCGGGATGCGGCCCGGACTGCCGAGCGCACCGGCCAGGACGCGGTCGCTGTCTGGGCTTGGCATCAGGCCGCGCTCCTCGGGGACACCCGCGCCGCCGACGGCCTGGCGAAGCTGGCCGAGACGGTGGACTGTGCCTTCACCCGCGCGGCGATCGAACAGGCTCAGCTGGCCAAATAGCGCCGCAGCGTCTCGGTCACCGCGGTGATCTGGGCGACGGCGACCCGCTCGTCGCGGCGGTGCGCCAGGTTGGGATCGCCGGGTCCGTAGTTCACGGCGGGGATGCCCAGTGCGGCGAAGCGGGAGACGTCGGTCCAGCCGTACTTGGCGCGCACCATTCCGTCGGCCGCTTCGACCAGCGCCGCCGCGGCCGGATGCGCCAGCCCGGGCAGCGCGCCCGCGGCCGAGTCGGTCTGCTCGAGGTGCACGTCGAGGCCGTCGAACACCTCCCGGACATGAGCCAGTGCCTGCTCCGGTGAGCGGTCCGGGGCGAAGCGGAAGTTGACGGTGACCGACGCCGCGTCGGGGATGACGTTGCCGGCCACGCCGCCGTCGATCCGTACCGCCGACAGTCCCTCGCGGTAGGTGCAGCCGTCGATGTCGACGATGCGCGCGTCGTAGCCGGCCAGCCGGTCGAGGACCGCACCCAGCTTGTGAACGGCGTTGTCGCCCAACCAGGATCGCGCCGAATGCGCCCGGGTACCGGTCGCGGAGAGGACGACGCGCAGGGTGCCCTGGCAGCCGGCCTCGATGTAGCCGCCGGACGGCTCACCCAGGATGGCGACGTCGGCGTGCAACCAGTCGGGCAGTTCCCGCCCGATGCGGCCCAGCCCGTTGGCGGCCGACTCGATCTCCTCGCAGTCGTAGAACACCAGGGTGATGTCGTGGACCGGGTCGGCGACGGTCGCGGCCAGGTGCAGGAACACCGCGTCCCCGGACTTCATGTCCGAGGTGCCGCAGCCCCAGAGATGGTCGCCGTCGCGCCGGGACGGCACGTTGTCGGCGATCGGCACGGTGTCGAGATGACCGGCCAGCAGCACCCGCGACGGCAGGCCGCGGTGGGTGCGGGCCAGCACGGCGTCGCCGTTGCGGACGATCTCGAAGCCGGAGGTCTGCCGGCGCAGCGCGTGTTCGACCTCATCGGCGATGGCCGCCTCGTTCCGCGACTCACTGGGGATGTCGACGAGCGCAGCGGTGAGCGCGATCGGATCGGCGCTCAGGTCTAGTACAGGGTCCGGCACAACTGACCAGGCTAGCGGGCCGGGCGCATCGACTAGCGTGTAGCACCGTGACTTCTGCTGCAGGCCTGGGACTGGCCACCGTAACCGGGGACGGCACCGTTCTCGACACCTGGTTCCCCGAACCGGAATTGGGCGCCTACAGCCCGGCCGGCACCACGCGGCAGGCCGCCGCCGACGTGCGCGGCGAACTCGCCGCGCTGGCCGGACCCGACCCGGACCGCGGGGTCGACGTGGTCGTGGTCCGCACGGTCATCGCCGCGCTCGAAGACCCCCCGGCCGACACCTACGACGCCTATCTGCGGCTGCACCTGCTCTCCCACCGGCTGGTCGAGCCGCACGGGCTGAACCTGGACGGCCTGTTCGGCGTACTGACCAACGTGGCGTGGACCAACTACGGGCCATGCCCGGTCGAGGGCTTCGAACACGTGCGGATGCGGTTGCGGCGCCGCGGCCCGGTGACGGTCTACGGCGTCGACAAGTTCCCCCGGATGGTCGACTACGTCGTGCCGACCGGCGTCCGCATCGCCGACGCCGACCGGGTCCGCCTGGGCGCGCACCTGGCACCGGGCACGACCGTGATGCACGAGGGGTTCGTGAACTTCAACGCCGGCACGCTGGGCGCCTCCATGGTGGAAGGCCGCATCTCCGCGGGTGTGGTGGTCGGCGACGGGTCCGACGTCGGCGGCGGCGCCTCCATCATGGGCACCCTGTCCGGCGGCGGCACTCAGGTCATCTCGGTGGGCAAACGCTGCCTGCTGGGCGCCAACTCGGGGCTGGGCATCTCACTCGGCGACGACTGCATCGTCGAGGCCGGCCTGTATGTCACGGCCGGAACGAAAGTCGGCACCCCGGACGGGACCGTCGTCCGGGCCCGCGAGCTCTCCGGCGCGAACAACCTTCTGTTCCGGCGCAATTCGGTGACCGGAGCCGTCGAGGTGGTCGCCCGGGACGGCAAGGGCTTCGCGCTCAATGCGGCGCTACACGCCAACTAGCGGAGTGCGCCGCGGTCTCGTCGCCACCAACATCACGCAGGGCGGCACCGCCTCGAGTGCGCTGTGGTCGCGGGCGCGGTACCGCGACGGCTGCTCTCCGACGATTTCGGTGAAGCGAGAACTGAACGACCCCAGCGAGGTACAGCCCACCGCGAAGCAGGTCTCGGTGACCGAAGCCCCCTGCCGCAGAAACGCTTTGGCACGTTCGATGCGCCTCGTCATCAGGTAGGAGTACGGCGTCTCCCCGTAGGCCGCGCGGAACTTGCGGGAGAAGTGCGCGGGCGACATGAGCGCCGCCCGCGCCATCGCCGGGACATCGAGTGGCTGTGCATAGTCGCGGTCCATCAGGTCGCGCGCCCGCCGGAGATGGGCGAGGTCGGCCAGCTCCTCGGGGGTCATGAAGACGACGGTACCCAATCGCCGCTCAGGCTTGGGCGATGCGGACCATGTTGCCCGAGGGGTCGCGGACCGCACAGTCGCGTGCTCCCCACGGTTGGGACGCCGGTTCCTGGAGCACCTCGGCACCGGAGGCCCGAACCTCCTCGAAGGTGGCGTCGAGGTCGTCGGTGCGGAAGATCGCCACCTGCAGCGAGCCTTTCGTGACGAGCGTCAGCAGGGCATCGCCCTCGGTCTCGGACAGACCGCCGTGCGGTTGGAACAACACGATGTCGACGTCCTGCCCCTGGCCGCCGACGGTGACCCAGCGGAAGCCGCCGGAGGCGACGTCGTTGCGGACCTCGAGGCCGAGCGCATCCCGGTAGAAGCCGAGCGCTGCGTCGGGGTCGTGGACGGGAATGAACATTGCGGAGACGGTGACTGGCATGAGCCCAACCTAAAAGCCTCGGCCCGGCGAGCGCTTCTCCGATCCTGCTCGGTTGCCGGCCCGCTATTCGGCGGCCAAGATGCAGAACTCGTTGCCCTCCGGGTCGGCCAGCACCACCCAGCTCTGCTCCCCCTGGCCGATGTCGACGCGCCGGGCTCCGAGTGCTATCACCCGCTCCACCTCGGCCTGCTGATCGTCGGGGGTGAAGTCGAGGTGGATGCGGTTCTTCACCACCTTGTCGTCGGGCACCGGGATGAACAACCAGTCCGGCCCTGCGCCGGCGGGCGGATGCATCACGAAATCACCGTCCTCGTCCTCCTCGGCCGGCCAACCCAGCACCCGCGACCACCACCCGCCAAGCGCTTCGGCGTCGTGCGCGTCGACGCAGATCTCGCTGAACCTCAGGGCTCATGACATCAGCTCCTTCTTGACCACCTTGCCCATGGCGTTGCGGGGCAGCGATTCCACCAGCCGGACCTCGCGCGGCCGCTTGTGCACGGAAAGCTGCTGCGCGACAAACTGAATCAGCTCATCCGGCTGGGCGTCACCCACCACGAACGCGACGATGCGCTGACCCAGGTCATCATCGGCGATTCCCACGACGGCCGCCTCGGAAACCCCGGGATGGCCCGAGCAGCACCGTCTCCACCTCGCCCGCGCCGACCCGGTACCCGCCGGACTTGATCAGGTCCACCGACTCGCGCCCGACGATGCGGTGCATGCCGCCGTCGTCGATGACCGCGGCGTCACCGGTGCGATACCAGCCGTCGGGCTCGAAGGACTCCGCCGTGGCGTCGGGCCGGTTGAGGTAGCCGTCGAACAGCGTCGGGGTCCGAACCTGAAGACTGCCAATGGTTTCCCCGTCGTGCGGGGCCGACGAGCCGTCGTCGTGGCGCAGCCGGGTCTGCACACCGGCCAGTGGGAACCCGACCCAGCCCGGTCGACGTTCACCGTCGGCCCGAGTGGACAGCGTGATCAACGATTCGGTGCTGCCGTAGCGCTCGACCGGCGCATGACCGGTCAGTTCGACCAGCCGGGTGAACACCGGGACCGGCAGCGGCGCGCTGCCCGATACCAGCAGCCGCGCCGAGGACAGCGCCGCCGCCGACTCGGCGTCGTCGACCACCCGGGACCACACCGTCGGTACCCCGAAGTAGAGGGTGCCGCCGGCCGCCGCGTAAGCCTGCGGGGTGGGTTTGCCGGTGTGCACGAAGCGGTTTCCCACCCGCAACGAGCCCAGCAGGCCCAGCACCAGGCCGTGCACGTGGAACAGCGGCAGGCCGTGCACCAGGGTGTCCTCCGGCGTCCACTGCC
The DNA here is from genome assembly GCA_963753095.1 of uncultured Actinomycetota bacterium. GTDB lineage: Bacteria > Actinomycetota > Actinomycetes > Mycobacteriales > Mycobacteriaceae > Mycobacterium. The sequence goes on along the minus strand of CAVWBC010000007.1, from coordinate 177,038 downwards.
ACGCCTCGGCCAGCGCGTCGAGGTCGGCGGCGATCGCGCGGCGGCTGATCAGCACGCCCTTGGGCAGCCCGGTGGTGCCGGAGGTGTACATCACCATCGCGGTGCTCGCCGGCGCCGGTTCGGGGTAGCGGTGCCAGGACCGGGCGTGCAGCCGCACCGGCACGACCGGCAACCCGCCAGGGTCGGCGGGCTGCTCCCCCAGCCAGGCCTGGGCGCCGGAGTCGGTCAGGATGTGCGCCCGCTCGGCGACGCCGACGTCTGCGGGAACCGGTACGAACGGCACGCCGGCGATCAGGCAACCGGTGATCGCCAGGACCGTCGCCGCGGTGGGAGTGGCCAGCACCGCAACCCGACGCGCCCCGCCGATCCGCTCCGCCACCGATGTCGCCGCACCGACCAGATCGCTGCGGGACAGCACCGCGCCGTCGATGCGCACGGCGTCGCCGATGTCGCGCCCGCCGGCGACGGCGGCCGGATTCAGCGAGGCCAGCAGCACGCCAGCGACGCTACCCCGCCCGCCGCTCGGCAATACTGGCCCCGTGCAACCCATCACCCGCGTCGCGTCCCGCGAGGTCTACCGCAACGACTGGATGATCGTGCGTGAGGACGACATTCGCCGCCCCGACGGCTCGCCCGGCATCTACGGCGTCATCGACAAACCCGCCTACGCCTGTGATCGCCATCGACGGCGATCGGGTGCGCCTGGTCGAGCAGTTCCGCTACCCGCTCGGCGAGCGGCGCTGGGAATTTCCGCAGGGCACCGCGCCGGGGCGGGCGGCGATGCCCGACCGGCCGAACTGGCGGTCCTCGAACTGCGGGAGGAGACCGGGCTGAGCGCCGCCACGATGACGGCGCTGGGACGCCTCGATGTGGCGCCGGGCATGAGCAGCCAGCGGGGCTGGGTCTTCGTCGCGAGCGACATCACCGAGGGCGACCCGGACCGCGAGCACGAGGAGCAGGACATGGACAGCCAGTGGTTCTCGCGCACCGAGGTCGAACAGATGATCCTGGCCGGTGAGATCACCGACGCGCAGTCCATCGCGGCGTACGCACAGTTGCTGCTCACGGAGCGTACCGGTGTGTGACCGGCGCGTCGGCGGCCGGATGCGACGGGTGAGGTTAACTGACGGCTACGCTGAATGTCCGCAGACACGACGTTAGAGGGGACATGAGGTCGGGCCGCCACAGCTCGGGTGTCACGCTCCTCGCCGTGGCCATGCTGTGCGCCGCCGGGGCGGCCGCGCCGGTGCCGGCCCACGCCGCCCCGCAGCCGTGGAACGGGCGCTATCAGATGGTGACCTACGCCTCGCAGAAGGCCGGCACCAGCGCCGCCACCCACCAGCGTGAAAACGACTTCGGCGCGACGTTCACGCTCGCCACCGAATGCTCGGTCACCAAGTGCGTCGCGACCGTGATCGACGGGCCCAAGCCCACCAACCCCACCATTCCCCAACCGACGCGCTACGTCTGGAACGGGTCGGAGTGGGCCAGCACCTACGACTGGTTGTGGGACTGCTTCCTCGGCGACGGCTCAGAAGAGTGGAGTCCCGCGACGTCGTGGGCGTTCTACGCGCCGCAACCCGACGGTTCGCTGCGCGGCACCTGGCACACCGACATCTCCGACGGCCCGTGCCGCGGCAGCGTCGTCATGCCGGTCGCCGCCGCACCCGCCTGAGCGGGCGAGCGACCACAATGGTGGTGTCCCGCCCACGGAAGGTGCGCATGCGATGAGTCGCGCGGAGGAAGTCGCCGAGGTCCGCAATCGGTCGATGGACTTCTATCGGGTGCTGGCGCTGGTGCTCGTCGTGCTCGGACATTGGGTGGCGGCGTCGCTGACCTACCAGGACGGGTCGTTCTGGCGGGACAACCCGCTGGTCGACATGCCGTGGACGCGGTGGCTCACCTGGCTCTTCCAGGTCGTGCCGGTGTTCTTCGTCGTCGCGGGCTATGCCAGCGCCGTGTCGTGGACCCGCCACCCGCACACCGGCAGCTTCGGGCGGCAGACCTGGCTGCGGCATCGACTGACCCGGCCGCTGGGACCGACCGCGGTCTATGTGGTGTTCGCCCTCATCGTGGTCGAAGTGCTGCGCGGCGTGGGCGTGGCGGGTTCGGAACTGGACTTCGGCGCCTGGGCGGTCGCCATGCACCTGTGGTTCCTGGGTGTGTACGTGGCGATGGTCGCCCTCACCCCGGTGGCGATGGCCGCCCACCGGCGCTGGGGGCTGGCCGTGCCGATCGTGCTCGCGGTCGCCGTCGGCGTGGTCGATGTGGCGACCATCGGCGCCCATCTGCCGTACGTCGGCTTCCTCAACCATCTGCTGCCCTGGGCGGTGCTCTACCAACTCGGGATCGCCTGGCACGGCGGCATGCTGCGCGGCCGGCAACCGGTCCTGCTCGGGTGCTGCTCGGCCGTCGTCCTCGTGCTGCTCGTCACGCTCGGGCCGTACCCGGTCAGCATGATCGGCGTGCCCGGCCAGACCGTGCAGAACACCTCGCCGCCCAACCTCGCGATACTCGCTCTCGGCACCGCTCAGGCCGGACTCGTGCTCGCTATTGCGCCGTTCGTCAATCGGATGCTGAATTCGCCTCGCCGACAACGGGTCCTGGCCGTCGCCAACGACAACGTGATGGCGCTGTACCTGTGGCACATGGTGCCCGTCGTCATCGTCGCACTCGTCGGCTATCCGACCGGCCTGCTGCCCCAGCCGCCACTCGGGTCGGGTATGTGGTGGTTGTGCCGCCTGGAATGGGTGGCGGTGCTGGGGGTGGTGGCCGCGGTGGAACTGGTGCTGTTGTGGTGGGGGCGAGCGCTTTTCGCGGCACCGCTGCCGACCGTGCGGGTACCGGTCTCACCGCGGTGGTCGGAACCGCTGTTGCTCGTGGGCGCCGCCCTGGCCGCGGTGGCGCTGTCGCAGCTCGCCGCCCTGGGGTTCGCGCCGCAGGGTGACTTCCCCGTCGCGACCGCGGCGTGTTTCGTGGTCGGCGTCGCGTTGGTGGCCGCCGCTCCACGGGACTCAGGCCCCGCCGAGGTAGGCGTCGACGCCCAGCTTGACCGCCAGAACGAGCCCGGCGACGCCGATCAAAAGCCGTAACGGGGTGGCTGGGGCGTGGCGCACCACCACCGGGCCCAGTCGCGAACCGAGCAGGCAGCCCGCACCGAGCGGAAGCACCGCCAGCCAGGACACCGGTGCCCAGATCGCGAACACCACCGCGGCCACCCCATTGGCCACCCCGAGCAGCACGTTCTTGGCGGCGTTGGCGTGCGCCAGGGAACTCGCGCCGGTGCGCAACATCAGCGCCAGCAGCAGAACACCGGCCGCCGCACCGAAGTAACCGCCGTAGATCGCGATCAGGAAGATGGCGGCGACCTCGGCCAGGACGAGAGCGCGGCGCGTGTGTCGTGCCCCGGCCGCATTCGGACGGCCGGGAGTGACGATGGCCAGCGAAGCCCCCACCAGAAGGATCGGGACCAGTTTCTCGAAGCTGCCGGGCGGTGTCGACAGCAACAGCACCGCCCCGAGGACGCCGCCCAGTGCGGCAACCGGTGCCACGCGACGCAGCCACCGGCCCTGGCCGGCGAGTTCGGGCCGTGAGCCCCACATGGAGCCGACTCCGTTGAAGACCAGCGCCACCGTGTTGGTGACGTTGGCCGCCACCGGTGGCAGACCCACCGCCAGCAGAGCCGGGTAGGTGGCCACCGAGGCGAGGCCCGCGATGCTGCCGGTCAGGCCGCCGAGCACCCCGGCGCCGAACAGGGTGACGGCGTGCGACCAGTTCAGCGCGCCGTCCTTTCCACGAAGCGGGGACTACCGGCGCTGCGCCAGAGCCCTCAGGAAGAACATCAGGTTCGCCGGGCGTTCGGCAAGTCGGCGGACGAAGTAGCCATACCACTGCGTGCCGAACGGCACGTACACCCGCACGTGATTGCCGTCGGCCGCCAGCCGGCGCTGCTCGGCGTCGCGGATGCCGTAGAGCATCTGGTACTCGAATCCCTCGACACCGCGGCCGTATTCACGGGCCAACGCGGGGACAGCGGCGATGACCGCCGGGTCGTGCGAGGCGACCATCGGGTATCCCGATCCGGCCATCAGGATCCGCAGGCAGCGCAGGTAGGAGTCGGTGACCTCGGCGGCAGCGCGGTAAGCCACGGCCGCAGGCTCGTCATAGGCGCCCTTGCACAACCGGATCCGCGCGCCGGCGGCAGCGAAGTCCCGGCAGTCGGCTTCGGTGCGTTTGAGATAGGCCTGCAAAACCGTTCCGAGCCAGTCGAAGTCGCTGCGCAGCTCGCGCACGATCGCCAGGGTCGAGTCGGTGGTGGTGTGGTCCTCGGCGTCGACGGTCACCCACGCGCCGACCTGTTGGGCCCGCTCGCAGATCGCGTGTGCGTTCTCGTGGGCGATCTTCTCCCCGTCCCTGGGAAGCGACTGACCCAGCGCCGAAAGTTTCAGCGACACCTCGAGCGGGCGCACCGCGGCCCCGGCGTCTTCGGTGCGTGTGCCCAGCGCGTCCAGCAGGTGCAGGTAGGCGGTGACGGTCTGCTCGGCGGTCTCGGCGTCGGTGACGTCCTCACCGAGGTAGTCGATGCTGACCAGTCGGTGCGAGTCGCGCAGACCGGTTACCGCGCCGATGGCGTCGTCGACCGTCTCGCCCGGCACGAACCGGTGCACGACGCGGCGTGCGATCGGCATCCGTTCGGCGCTGCGGCGCAACCGATCCGAGCGGCTGGCCGCCAGGATGGCCGGCCGGGCGACCTGGGTGAACAGACCCGAACTCATCACTGCACCTCCATGTGCGGGTAGCTGTGGTCGGTGGGCGGGACGAAGGTCTCCTTGATGGATCGGGCCGAGGTCCAGCGCATCAGGTTCAGCGGGGAGCCGGCCTTGTCGTTGGTGCCCGAGGCGCGCGAACCGCCGAAGGGCTGCTGGCCGACGACGGCGCCGGTGGGCTTGTCGTTGACGTAGAAGTTGCCCGCCGCGAAGCGCAACCGGTCCGCCGCGCGCTGCACGGCGGCCCGGTCGTCGGCCACGACCGCCCCGGTCAGCGCGTACTTCGAGCCGCGGTCGACGACATCGAGGATCTCGTCGAACCGATCGTCGGGATAGACGTGCACGGCCAGGATCGGCCCGAAATATTCGGTGGAGAACGCCTCGTCGGACGGATCGTCGGACAGCAGCACGGTGGGCCGGACGAAATAGCCTTCGCTGTCGTCGTATTCGCCACCGGCGGCGATGGTCACACCGGCTGCACCCTTGGCCCGCTCGATCGCCTGCGAGTTCTTGGCGAAGGACCGCGCGTCGATGACGGCGCCGCCGTAGTTCGACAGGTCCGTGACATCGCCGTAGGTGAGCGCCTCGGTGGCGGCCAGGAAGTCATCGCCCATCCGGTTCCACACCGAGCGGGGAACGAACGCGCGCGATGCGGCCGAGCACTTCTGGCCCTGATAGTCGAAGGCGCCGCGGATCAACGCGGTGCGCAGGACGTCGGGCTGCGCGGAGGCATGCGCGAGCACGAAGTCCTTGCCGCCGGTCTCGCCGACCAGCCGCGGGTAGCTGTCGTAGTCGGCGATCCGGGTGCCGACCTCGCGCCACAGGTGCTGGAAGGTGGCGGTGGAACCGGTGAAGTGGATGCCCGACGAGCCTGCGGTCGGCCAGCACGACCTCGGAGACCGCGTATCCGTCACCGGCGACGAGGTTGATGACGCCGGGCGGCAGCCCGGCCGCCTCCAGCAGCTGCATCGTCAGGTAGGCGGCGAACGTCTGCGTGATCGACGGCTTCCACACCACGGTGTTGCCCATCAGCGCGGGTGCCGTCGGCAGGTTGCCGGCGATGGCGGTGAAGTTGAACGGTGTGACGGCATAGACGAAACCGTCCAGCGGCCGGTAGTCGGTGCGGTTCCACACGCCGGGGCTGCTGATCGGCTGCTGGGCCAGGATCTGGCGGGCGAAGGCGACGTTGAACCGCCAGAAGTCGACGAGCTCGCAGGGCGCGTCGATCTCGGCCTGGTAGGCGGTCTTGGACTGCCCGAGCATGGTCGCGGCGGCGATCTTCTCCCGCCACGGACCGGCGAGCAGGTCGGCGGCGCGCAGGAACACCGCGGCCCGCTCGTCGAACGGCATGGCGGCCCACTCCTGCTTGGCCGCCATCGCCGCCTCGACGGCGGCGGTGGCCTCGGCGTGGCCGGCGTTGGTCAGGGTGCCCAGCCGCGCGGCGTGCCGGTGCGGCTGGACGACGTCGATGCGCTCACCCTCGCCCATCAGGTGTCGACCGCCGATCACGTGCGGCAGGTCGATTCCCCCGGTGGACAGTTCGCGCAGGGCCGCGGTGAGGCGGGCGCGTTCGGCGGAGTTCGGTGCGTAGTCGTGGATCGGCTCGTTGACGGGCAGGGGTACATCGGTCCGGGCATCCATTGACCAAGGATCGCCGCCCACGCGTCGAAAACTGTTGGTCGATGCGACAGACTTCGGTAATCCGCTAGTAGGATCGCACAACATGCGGGAAGCCGGCGTGGGGCTCGGGCAGTTGATGCTGGCCTTGGATGCGACGCTGGTCAGCCTGGTAGCCGCCCCCAGAGGCCTGGATCGGCCGGTGCGGTCGGCGGCACTGATCGATTCCGATGACGTCCGGCTCGGCTTGTCGGTCGGCGCCGGCTCAGCCGACGTGTTCTTTCTGCTCGGTGTCAACGACGGCGACGCCACCCGGTGGATCGACCGTCAGGCCGCCGGCCACGGCCCGCCCGCGGCGATCTTCGTCAAGGAGCCGTCGGACGCCGTCGTCGAGCGGGCGGTGGCCGCCGGTGCGGCCGTGGTCGCCGTCGAGCCGAAAGCCCGTTGGGAGCGGCTGTACCAGCTGGTCAACCACGTCTTCGACCATCACGGCGATCGGGCCGACCCGCTGTCGGACTCCGGCACCGACCTGTTCGCGCTGGCCCAGTCGATCGCCGAGCGCACCCACGGCATGGTCAGCATCGAGGACGCCCAGTCGCACGTGCTGGCCTATTCGGCCTCCAACGACGAGGCCGACGAGTTGCGCCGGCTGTCGATTCTGGGCCGCGCGGGCCCGCCCGAACATCTGCAGTGGATAGCCCAGTGGGGCATCTTCGACATACTGCGCACCGGCAGCGACGTGGTGCGGGTCGACGAGCGCCCGGAACTGGGGCTACGGCCGCGGCTGGCGATCGGCATCCATCGCCAGGAACCGCCGACGTTCGCCGGGACGATCTGGGTGCAGCAGGGGTCGCGCCCGCTGGCCGACGACGCCGAGGAGGTGCTGCGGGGCGCGGCGGTGCTGGCAGCCCGGATCATGGCGAGGCTGGCCGCCCGGCCGTCGGCGCATCTGCTGCAGGTCCAGCAGGTGCTCGGCCTGGCCGGCCGTGACGGCGTGGACGCCGGCGCGCTCGCCCGCGAGCTGGGCATCGTCGCGGACGGCCGGGCGGCCGTCATCGGCTTCGACACCCGCGGCCGGCACCCGCGCCTGGCCGACGTTCTGGCCCTGAGCGCCAGCGCTTTTCGGCCCGACGCGCAAGTGGCTCCGAACGGTTCCCGGGTATATGTGCTGCTGCCCGACTGCGGACGCAGCAGTTCGGTGGTGTCGTGGATTCGAGGCACCATCGCCGCGCTGAACGCCGAGTTGGGTCTGCAACTGCGGGCCGTCATCGCGGCGCCGGTGGCGGTCTTGCCGGCGCCGCGGCCGCGCGCACGGAGATCGATCGGGTGCTCGACAGCGCCGAGCGTCACCCGTCGCCATCGGGCAGGTGACCACCCTGGCCGAAGCGCGGACCACGGTGTTGCTGGACGAGATCGTCACGCTGGTGGGCGCCGATGACCGGTTGATCGACCCGCGGGTGCGCCAACTGCGGGAGCACGAGCCGGCGCTGGCGCGACACGCTGCAGACCTACCTCGACTGCTTCGGCGACGTCGGCGACCGCCGCCGCGGCCCTGCACGTCCACCCCAACACCGTGCGCTACCGGATACGCCGCGTCGAGAAGCTCATGTCGACCTCGCTGGCCGACCCCGACGTGCGACTGCTGCTCTCGCTGAGCCTGCGGGCGACGGCCTGATCGCACCCTCCGAAAAGTTTCTTGGGGAAATCTGGTAACTATGTGTCTGCTGATGCCGATGAGGATTCTGTCATCAGACTGTGAGTTCCGTCACGCGGTGGGGCACCGCGCCGGTTCCAACGTCCGGTGCGGACAGATAACCACCACTTGGTGAAGGCGGGACCCCCGGCTCACCGCAACCTGTAAGGGGTCGGCATGAAAGTCATAGGTCGGGGGCTGATGGCGTTGGTCGCCGCCGTCGCGGCGTTGTTCGTCGGGACGGGTACCTCTCACGCGGGGTTGGACAATCAGTTGAGTCTGGTCGACGGGGGTGGCCGGACGATGACGATTCAGCAGTGGGACACGTTCCTCGACGGGGTGTTCCCGCTGGACCGCAACCGGCTGACTCGCGAGTGGTTCCACTCCGGCAAGGCCGTCTACAGCGTGGTCGGCGAGGGTGCCGATGAGTTCGCGGGCACCTTGGAGCTGGGCTATCAGGTGGGCTTCCCCTGGTCGCTCGGGGTGGGCATCAACTTCAGCTACACCACGCCGAACTTCCTGTTCGACGACGCCGCGGTCTACCCGGACCTGACCGGCACCCTGGGCGGACCGTACGCGCCGTTCAACTCGATCATCACCCCGAACATCCTGCCCGGGCTCTCGATCAGCGCCGACCTGGGCAACGGCCCCGGCATCCAGGAGGTCGCCACCTTCTCCGTCGACGTCGAAGGCCCCAACGGCTCGGTGGCGGTGGCCAACGCCCACGGCACGGTCACCGGCGCCGCCGGCGGTGTGCTGCTGCGCCCGTTCGCCCGGCTGATCTCCAAGGCCGGCGACAGCGTCACCACCTACGGCGAACCCTGGAACATGAACTGACCCCCGAAACCGTTCAGGCGCTCAGCCGCGCGACCGCGGCGGCGATCCGTTCGTCGGTGGCGGTCAGAGCCACCCGGACGTGCTCCGTCCCGCGCTGACCGTAGAACTCGCCGGGTGCGACGAGGATCCCGCGCTCGGCGAGCCAGGCCACGGTGTCCCGGCACGGTTCCCCGCGGGTCGTCCACAGATACAACCCGGCCTCGGAGTGATCGACGGTGAAGCCGGCCGACCGGAATGCCGCCAGCAGCGCCCGACGGCGTCGGGCGTAGCGCTCGCGCTGCTGTCGCTGATGCTCGTCGTCGTCCAGCGCGGCCACCATCGCGGCCTGCACGGGCGTGGGGACCATCATGCCGGCGTGCTTGCGCACGGCCAGCAACTCGGCGACCAGGTCGGGATCGCCCGCGACGAACCCGGCGCGATAGCCCGCCAGCGACGAGCTCTTCGACAGGGAGTGGACCGCCAGCAGACCGGCGTGGTCGCCGTCGCTGACCGACGGGTGCAGTACCGACGTCGGGGTCTCGTCCCACCCCATGCCGAGGTAGCACTCGTCGGACACCACCAGGGTGCCGCGCTGCCGGGCCCACTCCATGACTTTGCGCAGGTGCTCGACTCCGAGCACCTTGCCGGTCGGGTTGCTCGGCGAATTGATGTAGACGACGGCCGGTGACTCCGGGCCCAGTTGGGTGACCGAGTCGGCGGGCACGACGCGCACGCCGGCCAGGCGCGCACCCACCTCGTAGGTCGGGTAGGCCAGCTCGGGGACGACCACCAGATCGTCGGCGCCGAGGCCGAGCAGCGTCGGCAGCCAGGCGATGAGTTCCTTGGTGCCGATCACCGGCAGCACCGCGTGCTCGGGGACGCCGGTGATGCCGTAGCGGCGCTGCAGTGCTGCCACGGCAGCTGCCCGCAGCGCGGCGGTGCCTGCGGTGGCCGGGTAACCCGGTTCGGCGCCGGCCGCCGCGAGCGCCTCCTGGATCACGGGGGCGACCGGGTCAACCGGGGTGCCGACCGACAGATCGACGATGCCGTCGGGGTGCGACCGTGCGGTGGCCGTCGCCTCGGCGAGGGTGTCCCACGGGAACACCGGCAGCGACGCCGACACCGGCCGTCGCCGCGCCCGCAGCGGGGCGGGAGCCGTCAGTCCTCTTCCTTGGGCGGCAGGTCCTTGACCACCTGCGGATCGTTCTCGGTAAGCCGACCTTGGAGGCGCCGCCCGGTGAGCCGAGTTCGACGAAGAAGTCGGCGTTGATCTGGGTGTACTCCGACCACTGGTCGGGGACGTCATCCTCGTAGTAGATCGCTTCCACGGGGCAGACCGGCTCGCACGCACCGCAGTCGACACATTCGTCGGGGTGGATGTACAGCATGCGTGCGCCCTCGTAGATGCAGTCGACCGGGCACTCCTCGATACATGCCTTGTCCTTGATGTCGACGCAGGGTTCGGCAATCGTGTACGTCACGAAGGTTCTCCTCGATCTGGTCTTCGGTGTGGCCTGGTGTGTCGCGCGGGCGCGGGAAGGCAAGTATCCGATGCCGGTGCCCGGATTGCCGACTCAGTGTGCCCTAAGTTGTGCTTTTTATTCATACCCACGCGCGCAGACGTTGATGCGCAGTGTCTGATACTAGACGTCGCATATACAAACTCACCACGCGATTCCCTACACCACGCCGACGCCGGCGATCGAGTGTGCGGTGCGGGCGAGAATTCGGGCCGTTCGTCGCCCTGGGCGCACACTCAGGCTGCGCGCTTGACGTACGTGGTGGTGCGCTGCCGCGCCGGCCGGCCGATTCCCTCGGCGATCGCAGCCAGTTCGGCCGCCGTCTTGGCCGAGCCGTACTCCGAGCCGGCCATCCGGGAGATGGTCTCCTCCATGAGGGTGCCGCCCAGATCGTTGGCACCGCCGTTCAGCATCACCTGCGTGCGTTCGACCCCGAGCTTGACCCAACTGGTCTGGATCTGGGAGATGCGGCCGTGCAGCATGATCCGGGCCAGCGCGTGCACTGCGCGGTTGTCCCGGTGGGTCGGCCCGGGCCGGGACGCGCCGGCGAGGTACAGCGGTGAGGACTGATGGACGAACGGCAACGGGACGAACTCGGTGAAGCCGCCGGTGCGGTCCTGGATGTCGCGCAGCACGTTGAGATGGCCGACCCAGTGCTTGGGGGTGTCGACGTGGCCGTACATCATCGTCGAACTCGACCGCAGCCCGACCTCGTGGGCGGTGCTGACGATCTCGATCCACAACGAGGTGGGCAACTTGCCCTTGGTCAGCACCCAGCGCACCTCGTCGTCGAGGATCTCGGCCGCGGTGCCGGGAATGGTGTCCAGGCCCGCCTCGCGCAGGCTGATCAACCATTCCCGGGTGTCCAGGCCGCTGCGGGTGACGCCGTTGGCGATCTCCATCGGCGAGAAGGCGTGCACATGCATCGACGGCACCCGGGCCTTGACCGCCCGCACCAGGTCGGCGTAGCCGGTGACGGGCAGTTCCGGGTCGATACCGCCCTGCATGCAGACTTCGGTCGCGCCGGCGACGTGCGCTTCCCACGCCCGGTCCGCCACGTCCTGCGTCGACAGCGAAAACGCGTCCGCGTCGCCCTTGCGTTGGGCGAACGCGCAGAACCGGCAGCCGGTGTAGCAGATGTTGGTGAAGTTGATGTTGCGGTTCACCACGAAGGTCACGTCATCGCCGACGACGTCGCGGCGTAGCGAATCAGCAAGGGCGGTAACGGCTTCCAGCGCCGGTCCGTCGGCGGTGGCCAACGCCAGGTACTCGTCGTCGGTGCAGCCGCCCGGGTTGCGCTCCGCTGATCGCAACGCGGCGACCACATCGGTGTCGATGCGTTCGGGCGCCCGTGCGGCGAGTTCACCAACCCGGTCGCGGATCGAGTCCCAGTCGCCGAACGCGCTGCCCAGATCGCTGCGGGTCTCCGACCGGCGCCCCTCGGTGTCGATCGCCGAGTGAAGATCGGTGCGCCCCAGCGACTCCGCGGCCTCGTCGGGCTCCTGCCACGGCCGCCCGACCGGGATGACGTCGCGCGCCAGTCCGGTGTCGGGGTCGGCCAGTGCGGCGACGTGGGCCTGCACCCGCGGGTCGATCCAGGCAGAGCCGGCCTGGACGTACTTCGGCTGGGCGGTGAGGCGCTGCACGAGATCGAAACCGCCCTCGGCGGTCACCGCCGCCAGTTCGTCGAGCGCGGGCCACGGCCGCTCCGGGTTGACGTGGTCGGGGGTCAGCGGCGACACCCCGCCCCAGTCGTCGACGCCGGCACCCAGCAGGGCAAGGCATTCCGCGCGCGACACCAGATTCGGGGGGGCCTGGATCCGCATCCCGGGACCCAGCACCAGGCGGGCCACCGCCACGGTCGCCACGAAATCGTCGAATCCGGTGTCGGGGGTCGCCGCCATCGCGGTGTGGTCCTTGGCGCGGAAGTTCTGCACGATCACTTCCTGGATGTGACCGAACTCCTTGTGCAGCCGCCGGATTGCGTGCAGCGTGTCGGCCCGCTCGGCGAGCGTCTCCCCGATTCCCACCAGTAGTCCGGTGGTGAACGGAACCGACAGCCGGCCCGCATCGGTCAGGGTGCGCAGCCGCACCTCGGGATCCTTGTCCGGGCTGCCGTAGTGGGCCAGTCCCTTCGTCTCGAAGAGCCGACGCGAGGTGGTCTCCAGCATCATGCCCATCGACGGCGCCACCGGCTTGAGCCGGGACAGTTCCGTCCAGCTCATCACTCCGGGGTTCAGGTGGGGCAGCAGACCTGTCTCCTCCAGCACCCGGATCGCCATCGCCCGCACGTAGGCCAGCGTCGAGTCGTAGCCTCGCTCGTCGAGCCACTGCCGGGCCTCCGGCCACCGCGCCTCGGGCCGGTCGCCGAGGGTGAACAGTGCCTCTTTGCATCCCAGCTCGGCACCGCGGCGGGCGATGTCGAGGATCTGGTCGGGCTCGAGGTACATGCCCTCCCCGGCCGCCCGGAGCTTGCCGGGAACGGTGACGAACGTGCAGTAGTGGCAGGTGTCCCGGCACAGGTGCGTCACCGGGATGAACACCTTGCGCGAGTAGGTCACCGGCAACCTGCCGTCGGGGCCGCGCCGGCCCGCCGAGCTCAGCCCCGCGTCGCGCACTCGTGCGGCACTGACACACAGATCGGCGAGGTCCTCGCCGCGCGCGGCCATCGCGATCGTGGCCTCGTCGACGTTGAGCGCCACCCCGTCCCTGGCCCGGCGCAACACGCGCCGCATGGCAGCAGGTGAGGGCGCCTCGGCACGGGGCGGAACGACCGGTACGGGCAGCGGACTGCTCGGCTGGGGATTCAGGGCCACTCCCGGTTAACCTGCGACAGCGGGAATATCATCCGCGCGTCCCACTATCTGAAACCTGGGCGATCCACATGGTCCACACAGTAGTACCCGTGGCGCTCCCGCCGGGGTCTCGGTGCGGCACCGGCGAACCGTGACTACAGCCGGCGGACCACGTTCAGCGTGATGCGTCGGCTCGGGAGCGCCGCGATCCCGCGGGGAATCGACCGCGGCGGCGTTCGACCGCGTTCCTGCTCGGACATCCGCAGCTCCACGGTGGTCAGGATCGTACCGAGGATGACGGCGAGTTCGAGGTTGGCGAATGCCGCTCCGGGGCAGCGTCGGTGGCCGTAGCCGAACGGCGAGTACTGGTGCGGGGTCGGCTTGCGGGCCAGAAACCGCTCCGGCGAGAAGTGCTGGGGGTCAGGCCAGACGGCGGGATCGGAGTGCAGCGCCGGCAACGCGACGCCGATCACGTCGCCGCGGGCGCGGTGGTTCGTCCACGCCGTCACCGGATGCGTGAGCCGGCGGACGACGATGGAGACCGTGGGGTGCAGCCGCAGTGTCTCGGCGATGACGGCGTTCAGATAGGGCAGGTTGGGTAGGCGGTCGGCCGAGGCGTCCCCGGCGAGTTCGTCGAGGAGACGCTTGCGGACCAGATCGTCGCGGTGAACGTGGTACAGCGCCCAGGCCAGTGTCGTCGCGGTGGTCTCGTGCCCCGACACCAGAAGCGTGCGCAGCTGCTGACGAACCTCGTCGTCGGTGCGCGGCGCGTCGCCGTCGGCCAGGAGGACGCTGAGCACGTCGTCGTGGCCGATGGAGTCCGATACCCGCCGGGCGGCGATCTGGCCGGACAACAACCGGTCGAGTTCAGCCCGACGGCGGGTGAAGCGGCGCCAGGGCCCGAGGCCGCCGGGTGCCCGGCGCAGCGGCGGGAAGAACATCAACGGCGCCACGTAGGCACCCATCATCGATTTCACGACGCGGACGAACTCGTCGGAACGGTCCCGGTCGGTGACGCCGAATATCGCGCGGACGATGATCTCGAGGGTGATGGTCTGGGCGGCGTCGCGGGCGTCGATCGAACTGCCGGGAGTCCAGGTGGCGATCTGGTCGCGGGTGGCCGCCGCCATCGCCGGGGCGTAGCGCCGGATCCGCTCACCGTGCAGCGCGGGCAGCAATCGGGCCCGCTCCCGCCGGTGCGGCTCACCGTCGAGCAGGATGATGGATCCGGTCCCGACCACCGGTTCGATCGGGTTGGGCAGCGGTGGCGTCGTACTGGCCGGTGCGATCGTCAGGAACTCGCGCACATGGTCGCTGCGCGAGGCGAACAGCACCTCGCCGAGTCCCGGGATCTGCATGCCGAACGGGTTGCCACTGCGTGCCCGGCGGCGGAAATGCCGCTCCGAGTCGATGAGCGCCCCCAACGACCGCAGCACTCCCCAGCGCTGCCGGGTCGCCGACATCGGCATCGCACGCTCCCGTCCGGTCGATCGCCTTTGTGGGTATTCGGCGCGACGGCGGATGCGGATGGGTCGGTGTCAGCCCGGCGGGTCCTCGCGGCGCCAGAGCAGCCAGGCCGGCGGTAAGGCTCCGACGATGAGGAAGATCAGCACCGAATAGCCCATGACGCCCGGGCCGCCGAATACGATGTCGCCGCCGGGACCGCCCAGGGACAACCCCGCAACGGTCACCAGCCACGCCCAGAGCGGCAGTGCGGCAAGCCTTTTGGAATCGGTCCAGTACATCGCGGCCCACACCAGCGCGGCATTGACCAACCCGGTGATCAATGCGCTGATCGGAAACGGCACCGTGCCCAGGTAGATCGGGAGCAACAGGGAGCCGGTCACCGCGGAGATGACGCCGTCGATGGTCAGCAGCGCCAGCACGACGGTATTGACGCCGGCGCCAGCGCCGCTATCGGCCTGCAAGATCGACGCCCGCGAGAAGGTCTGTCTCCCAACCATTTTCACCCGTCGTTCCGGGCCGGCCATGCACCAGAACATAGTGTTCGCTGGCAAGCACCGGCAACACGAGCTTGTTCGACAGGGTAAACGCGCGACCGGTCGGTCCCATTGCCATCTGCGTCGCGTGCGCAGCGATGGCCGCGACTTTGGCCGCGACGTGCTCCGGCGTATCGATCGCAGCGGTGATCTGTTCATCGGCGAATCCGAAATCCATCTCGTCGGCCGGCCAGATCCAGTCCGCCAACACGTCGTCGGGTCCGAGGGCGGCAAGGCCGGCGCGGAAAGCGCTGACCGCCAGCACTGTCCAGTAGAACTTCGGCACCTGCCACCGCGCGGAGACCGCGGCGACGGCCGCCGTGGTGACGCGGTTCGCCTGGATGTGGTCGGGATGGCCGTACCCCCGTTGGGGTCGTAGGTCGACCACGACGTGCGGGCGGAGTTCGGCGATGACGTCGCGCCAGCTCGAGCGACGGCCTCGTCGAAGTCGGCGTCGACGAACCTGGTCTGTCGCCGCGGCGGCGTGCCGGCCATCCCCGAGTCGCGCCAGCGTCCCGCGCCACCCAGGAACCGCGGTTGCCGCAGCCCCAGCCGCGCAGCGCAGCGGTCAGCTCACCGATGCGGTATCCGCCGAGCTGGTCGGCCTGGTCGACTGCGAGATGCGCCCACCGGTCACCGATGACCTCGCCCTCTTCACCCAGGGTGCAGGTGAGCACGCTGACGTCGGCGCCCCGCGCGGCGTAGTGCGCGATCGTCGACGCCGTTGTAGATGGTCTCGTCGTCGGGATGGGCGTGCACGAACAACAGCCGGGGATGTCTGCCTGGATCGCCACCGCGCCACCCTACCGACCTGCCCCGCGGGTGAACTAGATTCGGGCGGTGAACCGGCGCAACCTCGAGTTCGGCTGCGCGGTCATGGTGATCGGGTCTGCTCGCCGGAGTCGCCGGCGCGACGACGACGATGCTGCTGCACTCCGTCGAGCACCTGACCTACCACTACACGCTTCGGAACCCTGCTGGACGGCGTGACGGGCTCGAGCCCGGTCCGGCGCGCCGCTCGGTCCGATGATCGGCGGCGCGCTGGCCGGCTGCGGATGGTGGCTGCTGAGGCGCCGGACGCCGGTGCCGTCGTTGTCGGACACCATCGCCCGCCGCGAGCCGATCCCCCGGATCGGCGATGACTATCGATGCGGGGCTGCAGGTGCTGCTCGTCGGCACCGGCGCGTCACTCGGTCGCGAAGGCGCACCCCGACAGTTCGCCGCGGCGCTCGGCGACCTGGGCACGTCGCGGTGGGCGCTGACAGCCTCGCGACCGCGAAATCCTGCTGGCGTGCGCGGCCGGCGCCGGACTGGCCGCGGTCTACAGCGTACCGCTCGGCGGCGCGCTGTTCGCCCTGCAGATCGTGCTGCGCACCTGGCAGCCTTCGCGCCGTGGGCACCGCGTTGGTCACCTCCAGCCTGGCGGTCGCGGTGGCGGCATCGGTCACCCACGATGCGCACGCCGCTGCACTGGCCCGAACCCGGACCTGTCGTATCTGCTGACGGCGTTGGCGATCCTGCTCTCACCGCTGGCCCTCGCGGTCGGACTGGCCTTCAACCGGATGATGGCCTATGCCCGCGAGCACGCCCTGGCCGACTCGTGGCGGTTGATTCCCGGCGATCGCCGGCGCCGGACTTCTGGTCGGGGTGTGTTCGCACTGGTGGCCGCGAACTGCCGGGCAACGGCAAAAGCGTCCTGACCGTCAGCCTGAACAGTGGACTGACCCTGGCGTCGGCGGCGGCGATCCTGCTGCTCAAGCCGTTGCTGACGGCGATCTTCCTGCGCGCCGGAGCGGTCGGCGGCATGCTCACCCCCGCGCTCGCCACCGGAGCGGCGATGGGCTCGGTGGTCGCGCTGTCCATCAATGCGTGGACGCCGCTGCACGTCAGCGTGCCGGCCGTCTCGCTGGCCTGTGCGGCCGGCGTTCTCGCGATCACCCAGGATGCACCGGTCTGGGCGGCGATCTTCGTCTGGGAACTCGCCCGTCCGCCGGGGTGGCTGCTGGTCGTCTTCCTCGCCGCGGCCGCCGCCGCGCACGTCCTCGGCCGAGTCATCAAGAACCGCCACGATCGGCACCGTCCGGCTATTGCCCCGTCTTGACCCAACGGCCCGCGTCGCCGACGATGCCGACCGGCACCGCCCCACTGAGGCTGACGTTCTGAACACTCGGACCGGCCGCGACGATCGTGGTGTCCTGCAGGATCGGCAACACCGTCGACATGTTCCACAGTCGAGGCTCAACCTGCGCGATGACGGTGTTGATGTCCTGCGAACCATCAAGAGCGCCTTCGATATTCGGCTGGATGCTGCGATCGCAGATCCCCGTCAGGTTCGACGGCGCCTGTACGAGGGCACCCGCCTCGGGCGCAGGCGCCGGGGCCGGTGACGGGGTGGGCGGTGTGCCGGTCGCCGGGGTCGGGTTCGTCGACGTGGTGGCTGCCGGCGTCGACACCGCGGTCGCTTCCAGCGCCGGGCAGCCGTAACGGGAGGCGAGCAGGGTGGCGAGGTCGCCGCCGGCGGCGTGCCAGCCGACGATCGCATCGACGCGGTTGTTCACCAGGGCCTCGCCGTAGAGCACGGGCGGGTCCAGGGCCTGCACCGTCGCCGCGATACCGACGCTGCGCAACTGATCGGCGGCGGTGTTGGCCACGGCCACCGCGGTCGGGTCATTGGTGGCGACGCCGATCACCAGGGACAGCGGTTCACCGTCCTTGCTGACCCGGCCCCGGGTCACTTCCGGCGACGGCGGCTGTTGCGTGGTGGTGCGCGATCCCGCCGACGGCGGCGGCTGCACCGGCGACGGCGCCGAGGTGCGGTCGACCTGGAAGCCGGCCTGTTCGAGTAGTTGTAGCGACTTCTCGGTGCCCAGCGCCGGCGGGGAGGTGGGCACATAGCCGGGATCGCTGGGGGAACGGACCTGCGCCTGCGCCAGCGTGACGGTGTTGTCGCTGCCGGCACCGACCGCGGCCAGAAGGTCGACGTCCAGCAGACCCAGCAGCGCCTTGCGGACCTGGGGATCGGCGAGTTTGTCCTCCTGCGCGCGCAGCGTCAACTGCATGACCCGGGGCGTGACGATCCGGGCGGTCCGCACATCGGGAATGGCCGAGAGTTGTGCGAAGGCCGCCGCGCCGCCGTGCACCTGTGCTACCTGGGTATCGCCGTTGCGGATCGAGTCGGCCAGCGCCGCGGGCGCTCCCGCCCGGCGGAACAGGATCTGGTCCGGTTGAGCCGGCGGACCCCAGAACCGGTCGTTGCGTGCCAGCAGTATCTCGTCGCGCTGTGGGTCGATGTTGTCCACGCGGAACTGGCCCGCGGTCACCGGCAGCGTCCGGGCCAGGCCCGCCGGGAAACCGCCCGGCACGTCCTTGACGATGTGTGCGGGCAGCAGATCGTTGAACAGCTCCCGCCACGCAGGGTAGGGCTGGGAGAACGTCACGACCGCGGTCTTGCCGCCGTCGATCGACTGCACACCGGTGATCAGGTCGTAGCCGGCCGGGTCCACCACCCCGGGCTGGCTGACCATCTGGCGCCACAGATACCAGAAGTCGTCCGCGGCGATCGGCGCGTTGTCGGTCCAGGACGCCTCCGGCCGGATCTTGTAGGTGACGGTGAACGGGTCCTGGTTGGTCACCTCCGCGGAGACCAGCAGCGTGGGGTCCATCTCCCAGCGCGACCCGGTCGTCGTCGAGGAGTCCGGCACCGGCCGAAATGAGCTGGGCAGCACCAAAGCGCTGATGGCCGCGTTCACCGGGGACTGATCCGACATCAGGTGCGGGTTGAAGCCGGCGCCGATCGAGTCGATGCCCATGATGATCTGGGTCGCCTTGGGCGGCGGCGGGGTGGGGCTCTGCGAGGTCTCGGTGCTCTGCGGCGCGGGCGGCGCCTTGACCGTGCATCCGGCCGTCAGCAGGAGCGACAGCAGCATGCCGGCGATCAGCAGACTACGCAGTCCCCGGGGCACGCCGTTCAGAGTATCGACCGCGGGCAGGGCCGGCTCAGCCCCGCGCCTTGGCCCGGGATTTCGCGCGGGCCCTGCTGGTGGCGTCCAGCTCGGCCTTGCGCACCCGCACGATCTCCGGGGTGACCTCGACGCACTCGTCCTCGGCGCAGAACTCCATGGCCTGTTCCAGGCCCAGTTCGAGCGGGCGGGCCAGCGTTTCCATCACATCGGAGGTCGACTGCCGCATGTTGGTCAGCTTCTTCTCGCGGGTGACATTGACGTCGAGATCCTCGGCGCGCGGGTTGATGCCGACGACCTGGCCCTCGTAGGTGTCGTCGCCCGGTTCGACGAAGAACTGGCCGCGGTCGGCCAGCTGGATCATCGCGAACGGGGTGACCGAGCCGGACCGGTCGCTCACCAGTGATCCGGTGTGGCGGGCGCGGATCTCCCCCGCCCACGGCCGGTAGCCGTCGAACACCGCGTTGGCGATACCGGTGCCGCGGGTCAGTGTGAGGAAGTCGGTGCGGAAACCGATGAGCCCGCGGCTGGGCACGATGAAGTCCATCCGGACCCAGCCCGCCGCGTGGTTGGCCATCTCCTCCATCCGGCCCTTGCGGCCGGCCATCAGCTGGGTGACCGCGCCGACGAACTCCTCGGGGCAGTCGATGGTCATCGCCTCGAAGGGCTCGTGCAGCTTGCCGTCGATCGTCCGGGTGACGACCTGTGGCTTGCCCACCGTCAGCTCGAAGCCCTCCCGGCGCATCTGCTCGACGAGGACGGCCAGGGCCAGCTCGCCGCGGCCCTGTACCTCCCAGGCGTCAGGGCGGTCGATGTCGACGACCTTGATCGAGACGTTGCCGACCAGTTCGGCGTCCAGCCGGGACTTGACCATCCGGGCGGTCAGCTTGTGACCGTTCACCTTGCCGGCCAGCGGCGAGGTGTTGGTGCCGATGGTCACCGAGATGGCGGGCTCGTCGACGGTGATGCGCGGCAGCGCGTGCGCGTGCTCGGTGTCGGCCAGCGTGTCGCCGATCATGATCTCCGGGATGCCCGCGACCGCGACGATGTCACCGGCGATCGCCTCGTCGGTGGGGGTGCGCTCGACGCCCTCGGTGACGAGCAGTTCGGTGATCTTGGCGTTCGTGATGACCGGATGCCCGTCCACCTCGCGCATCCAGGCGACCTGCTGACCCTTGCGGATCCGCCCCTTGTAGATGCGGATCAGCGCCAACCGGCCGAGGAACGCCGAGGCGTCGAGGTTGGTGACGAGGGCTTGCAGCGGTGCCTCCGGATCGCCCTGCGGCGGCGGGATGTGCTCGAGGAGCACGTCGAACAGCGGGTCGAGGTTGGTGCCCTCGGGGTTCTCGCCGTTGGCGGGCTGAACCGTGCTGGCCACCCCGGCGCGACCGGAGGCGTACAGCGTCGGCAGACCCAGCGCATGCTCGGCGGCCTTCTGCGCCTCGGCGTCCAGGTCGGTGGCGACGTCGAGCAGCAGGTCGTGGCTGTCGGAGACGACCTCTTCGATGCGGGCGTCGGGGCGGTCGGTCTTGTTGACCACCAGGATCACCGGCAGGTGTGCGGCCAGAGCTTTGCGCAGCACGAACCGGGTCTGCGGCAGCGGCCCCTCCGAGGCGTCGACCAGCAGCAGCACGCCGTCGACCATGGACAGTCCGCGCTCCACCTCACCGCCGAAGTCGGCGTGGCCGGGGGTGTCGATCACGTTGATCACCGTCATGCTGCCGTCGGGGTGGCGGCGGTGCACGGCGGTGTTCTTCGCCAGGATGGTGATGCCCTTTTCCTTCTCCAGGTCTCCGGAGTCCATCAGGCGCTCGACGGTGTCGTCGCCGCGGTGGGTCAGGGCACCGGACTGCCGGAGCATGGCGTCTACCAGGGTCGTCTTGCCGTGGTCGACGTGGGCGACGATGGCGACGTTACGGAACTGCACGTCGTTGATTGTCGCAGTGAGCAGGGGCAAATAGCGAAACCGGTGAAGTCCACCACATTCGCGAAACCAGGGTTCGACCCACGGAGTTAACATGGCTTATCGCCGTCAGCGTGGGTTGGAGGTCCAAACATGACGGTCTATGAAGTACTCACCATCGTGGTGATCGTCGTGCTCGCGACGGCCGCCACCGCCGCGATCTACCTCGGGTTGTTGAACTGGATCGGCGGGGCCTTCATTGTGCGCTGCGCCAGCTGTCGTCACCTCACCGTGGCCTCGGACCGGCGTCCGCAACAGTCGTGTCCGCACTGCCGGCATCCGGTGTTATTGCATCCCCTGCACGCCGCCCGTCACCCACGTCAGTTCGCCGACGTGCGCGTCCAGCGCGATCGCCTCAGGTACTGAAGACTGCGCCGGCTGGCCGCGCTAGTGGGCGTAACCGAAGATGCTTTTAGTGGGTGAAGCCGTGGTCACCCGTGGTGCAACTGACCGACCCCTGATAGCCGACGAGGCACTACGCCGCTCCGTTGACGAGTTGGTGCCCCCTCGGGCAACGGCGACGTCGCGGGTGAAGGTCAGTGTGTCGGAATGCACATATCGGGCGGGTTGTTGCGGGTCGGCGATGGTCCGGTTGGCATCGGGCGGTACGGGGGTCGGCGCTTCGGGACAAGGATCGGCGGCCGCGGGCGTCGCGACGCAGATGGCGGTGGCCGCGACCGCCGCTATCGCGCGCAGAGCCATCAGGTTCGTCCTCCCTGTGGATATGACAGCCAGACGGGTCGTGCCTCAGCCGTGCACGGGCCGGCCCGGGGTGAACACCACGGGCATGGCTTCCAGACCGCTGACGAAGTTGGCGGGCCGCAGTGGCAGGTCGGCGTCGGGGGCCGGCCGCAGGTCGGGCAACCGTTGCAGCACCCGGCGCGTCATCGTCGACACCTCGAGGCGCGCCAGCTGGTTGCCGAGACAGAAGTGGGTGCCGAAGCCGAACGTCACGTGGTTGTTCGGGTTGCGGTCGATGCGGAACACGTCTGGGTCGCCGAACACCGACTCATCGAAGTTGGCCGACTCGAACAGCAGCATGATCTTCTCCCCCGCCCGCAGTGCCGTGCCGTGAAAGTCGGTGTCGGCGGTCAGGGTTCGGCACATGTTCTTGATCGGAGAGGTCCAGCGCAGCATCTCCTCCACCGCGACGGGCAGGAGCTCCGGGTCGTCGCGCAACGCCTGCCACTGCTCGGGATGACGGCTGAGCTCGGCAATGCCGCCCGAGAGGGTGTGGCGGGTGGTCTCGTCGCCGCCGATGAGGATCAACAGGGTCTCGGAGGTGATCTGCTCGTCGGTGAGTCGTTCACCGTCCACTTCGGCGGAGATCAGCACGCTCACGAGGTCGTCGGTCGGACGGCGGCGCCGCTCGGCGATGGTGCCCGCCATGAACTCGTTGTAGGCCAACAGTGCGTTGACCGATGCGGCGATCACTTCCTCGGAGGCTGTCGAGCTCAACGCGACGACGAGATCGTCCGACCAGGCCAGCAGGGTGGCCCGATCCTCGGGCGCCACCCCGAGCATGTCACCGATGACTGCCATCGGCAGCGGGGCGGCGAGGTCGCGCACGAAGTCGCACTCGCCGCGCTCGCAGACCGCGTCGATCAGCGTGTCACACAGCGCCTCGATCGATTTCGCCTTATCCCTCACGCGCTTGCGGGTGAACCCGGCGTTGACGAGTTTGCGGCGCAGCAGGTGGGCCGGATCGTCCATGTCGATCATGTGCGGCAGTGCCGGGGTGGCGGGCCGGATCCCGCCGGCGTTGGAGAACACCTCGGGCCTGCGCTCGGCGTCGATCACCGCTTGGTAGGTCGCGGCCGCGGCCAGTCCGTTGCGGTCGCGGAACACCGGCTGGTGCGCACGCATCCACCGGTAGGCCTCCCGCGCACGACCGTCCGAGTAGAAGCGGCCGTCGGTCAGGTCGACCTCGGGCATGACGTCCGTGGGCACGGTCAAGATCATAGGGCGGGCGGCTCAGCCGCCAAGGCGTTTCGTGAGCTCCGGTAACCATGCGCGGTCGGCCGGTACCCAGGCCAGATCCTCCAGGTCGGCCGCATTCACCCAGCGCAGCGCGCGGTGGTCGTGAGGGTGCAGCGTGCCGCCTGCGTGAGTGACGTGATAGGCCCGCAGCACCAGGGCCCCGCCGACGGGGACGTCGCCACCGATGCGGTCCCCGACGACGACGTCGACGCCGAGTTCCTCACGCAACTCGCGGATCAACGCCGCCGACTCGGTCTCCCCCGCGGCGACCTTGCCGCCCGGAAGTTCCCACAGCCCGGCCAATTCCGCAGGGCGCTCCCGCTGGGCCACCAGCAGTGCCGAACCCGAGATGAACGCCCCGGCGACGACGATCTGGGTGGCCATGGCGTGTGACGGTATACCGTCGAAGTATGGCTGTGTTAACCGATGAACAAGTGGACGCCGCCGCCCGGGATCTCGACGGCTGGGAACGCGCCGACGGGGCCCTGCGCCGGTCGGTCAAGTTCGGAGCCTTCCTCGACGGCATCGACGCCGTCCGGCGCGTGGCCGAGCATGCCGAACGCAAGGACCATCATCCGGACATCGACATCCGTTGGCGGACAGTGACTTTCGCACTCGTCACGCATTCGGAAGGCGGGATCACGGATAAGGACGTGCAGATGGCGCGCGAGATCGACGAGATCCTGTCCGGCCGCTAGCGGCGATCCAGGCCAGCGTCGCCAGCGTGGCCACGATGTAGATCAGTCCGGCCCAGGCCAGGTACCACGGTCGGCCGATCTGCCAGATCGTGGGCTGCGCGAAGCTCAGC
Organism: uncultured Actinomycetota bacterium; assembly: GCA_963753095.1. GTDB lineage: Bacteria > Actinomycetota > Actinomycetes > Mycobacteriales > Mycobacteriaceae > Mycobacterium. The sequence continues at coordinate 153,121 of CAVWBC010000007.1, read as the reverse complement.
AGCCACGGCACCCCGATCAGGGTGAGCACCAGCCAGGCCCAGCCCAGCGCCCGGGCGCCCGGCCGGGTCTGCCACGGCCCGTGGAACAGCCAGATCATCAACGGCACCAGCCAGACCCAGTGGTGAGTCCACGAGATCGGCGAGACCAGCAGGCCGAAGAGCTGCACCACCAGTAGCGAACCCAACCGGTCGTCGCGACCCAGGGCGCGCCAGGCCAGCACCGCCAGCACCGCCGTCACCGCGATTCCGGCCAGCACCAGTGGCCCGTAGCCGGCGTCGTGGCCGAGGATGCGGGAGACGGCCCCACGCCAGGACTGGTTGAACGACGTCCCGATCGGACCGATCCGGCTGGCATCGCCCAGCAGGTCGGTGAAGTAGAAGCGTGCCTGCTGACCGATCACCGCGACCGAGAGCGCGACGGTGGCCGCGAAGACCACCGCCGAGAAGACCGCCGCGCCCCAGCGCCGCATCCCCAGGAAGTACAGCCCGGTGACCGCAGGGGTCAGCTTCACCCCGGCGGCGAGGCCGACGAGCAGGCCGGAGAGCCACCACCGGCTGCTGTAGGCCGCGTACAGGACGGCCAGCACCAGGATCACGTTGACCTGCCCGTAGTCGAAGGTGCTGCGCAGCGGTTCGAGCCAGATCGCGACGGCGGTCCACAGCATCGCGGTGCGGCGGCCATCAGGCACGCCGAGCAGTCGCTGGCTCACCCGAACCACCCCGTACAGGGCGGCCATCACGCCGATCTGCCAGCAGAACGCCACCAGCCCGAACGGCAATAGTGACAGCGGGTAGAACACCAGCGCCGCGAACGGCGGATAGGTGAACGGCAGCGGGAAGTCCGGCGTCTGGTCGGCGTAGACGTAGGAGTACAGCGTGCCGGGGTGGTTCAGGGCCGCCGCGCCGCCGAGATAGACGTGCAGATCGACGAAGTTCGCGCCGTTGGGCACCAGATAGGTCCACGCCAGCCGCGCAAGCACGCTCGCGGCGAGCACCACCGGGGCCAGCCTGCGCCAACGTGCCGGCCGGGGCTGACGTACTCACCTCGCGACAGTAACGCCACGGCGGTTTTTCGCACTGATCTCCGCAGTGGCGTTACCCCGGGTGGTGGCCCGGCGGGGGCGGGCGGATCACCGTAGGGAACCACTGCAGTAACGGTTGCATAAACGCCACACGTGTCACTTGAGTAACTCCAGTAACTGACTACCTTCGGGTTCAGACCTGCAATCGAGCGATTGGGATCACCATGTCACGCATCACAAAACTGTTCGCCGCCAACGCGATTGCAGCTGCCGGGCTGTGCTCGGCCGCACTCGCACTCAGCCCGGGCGCCGCCGCGGAGCCGGCCCTGCCACCGGCAGTACCCGGCGTTCCCGGGCTCGCCATGTTGCAGCAGTTCGCCACCAACCCCGCCAGTGCCGCCGCAATTCTGCAGAGCGCCGCCACCGCCTTGAGCGGTGCGACCGGCGTGACCGGCACGCCGGGCGCCACCCTGCCCGTCTCGCCGATCGCCGGCGCGCCGGCCACGGCCCCGGTTCCGGCGGCGCCCGCCGCGCCGGCCGTCGGGAGCCCGCTCATCCCGCTGCTGAACCAGCTGGGTGTGCCGGCCAGCCTGGCCAACCTCACCCCGGCCGCCGCGCCGTCCCCCGGTATCGCGCCGGCGCCGGTGGCTGTGCCCGGCCTGGCCCCAGCCGGCCACTAACCCACTGGTCGCTCCGACCACCCCGGACGGCGCGGGACTCGGCGAGTTGGTGCCGCTGCTTTCCGCCCTGCCCTGACCACCAACAACCCGATGGGGGAGCACACCGTGCTGCATATCGCCAAGCTGGCTGCCGGCCTGACCACCGCTGCGTTCGTCGCGGCATCCACGATGGCGCTGAGCCCGGTCGCGGCCGCCGACCCGACCATCCCGCTGGATCCGGGTCAGCTGCCCGGCCTGGAGGCCGTGCAGAACCTCAGCCCGGTCGTCCAGCAGGCCGCGGCCGACCCCTCGTCGGCGCAGCAACTGCTGCTGGCGGCGGCGTCTCAGCTCGCCGGAAACGCCGCCACACCGGCCGGGTCGGCCGATCTGGCCGCCTCGGTCGCCAAGTTCGTCCAGGAGGGTGGGGCCGCCGGCCCGCTGGGATCAGCGCCTGCGGCTGCCCCGGCCCAGTCGCTGGCGGGCGTCCCGCACGGCACCACGCCGCTGATGACGCCGGGCACCGGCAACGGCCCCATCCCCCTGCCCGAGCACGTGCCGGCGGCCGGCGCCATCCCGGGCACCGAGGCTCACCTGCCGACGGGCATCGACCCCACGCACGCCGTCGGACCGGTCCCCGAGGCGCTGCCGGAATACTCGACTCCGGTGCCCGCCGCCACCCCGGCGCCCGCCCCGGGAGCCATCCCGGCCGGCAACGTCATCACGGCGCCGGACCCGGCGCCGGCGCCGGCGGCTGCGGCTGCGCCGTCGTTCGACCCGAGCAGCCCGCCGACCCAGGACTTCATGTATCCCTCGATCAGCAACGGCTGCCTCAAGGACGGCGGCAACGTGATCGCGCCAGCGTTGGCGGTCGCCGGGCCCGGCGAAGATTCCGGCGCCCGGCCCGGCAGCCGGGCAGACCGCGTATGTCTTCACCGCGGTCGGCACCTCGGCTCCGGCCGCTGAGCAGAAGCTGCCGCTGAACGTCACCTGGGTCAACCTGACCACCGGCAAGTCGGGCAGTGCGACGCTCAAGCCCAACCCCGCCATCAACCCCGAGGGTCCGACCACGCTGACCGCGATCGTGGACACCGGCTCGGGCAGCATCATGTCGACGATCTTCGGCCAGGTGACCACCCTCGACAAGCAGTGCACCTTCATGCCGACGATCGGTTCGTCCGTCGTTCCCTGAGCCTGCCCCGGGGTCCGAAATCCCGCGCTAGGCTTGGGGAAATCCCAGGCCCGACGCCGAGAGTGGGATAGGCAGAGTGGGATAGGCATGGACACGCTCGACCCGATTGACGCGTTGATGCTGACCGCCGAGCTGGTGTCCAGCCCGATGCATGTCGCCGTGCTGCTGATCATGACGCCGCCCGCCGGCGAGGATGCCCACACGTGTGTGGATCAGATGTACCAGGACTCGCTGACCTCAGGCGATCAGCTCGACCCGCGACTGCGCCGACGGCCCCACCGCGGGGTGGAGACCGGCGGCATGTGGGTGTGGCGCGACGTGCCCGACATCGACCTGAGCCATCACCTGCAGCGGCGAACCCTGCCCGCCGGGTCCGGGACCGCGGAGCTGTGGGAGCTGGTCGCCGAGTTGCACGCCGAGCGGCTGGACCGGTCGGCTCCGCTGTGGACGGCGCACCTGATCGACGGCTTAGACGACGGCCGGTTCGCGTTCTACATCAAGGTGCACCACATCGTCATCGACGGCGTCGCCGGCCTCCAGATGATCAGCGACTCGTTGAGCCCCGACCCCGACCTGCGCGACATGCCGCCGTTCTACGCGGCCAAGTCCGAGCACCACCCGCACGAGCCGAAGAAGGAGTCGTCCGGACTGCCGAACCCCCTGTCGCTGGTGCGCGGCGCCGTCGACGTCGCGGTGTCCGGGCTGAACCTGTCCCGTCATGTGCTGGCCGGCGAGGTGGCCAACATCATCGGCAGCCTCACCACCAGCAGCGTGGTGCCGCCGTTCGGGGCGCCGCACACCCGGTTCAACACCAAGCTGGGCCCGCAACGCGCGGTCGCGGCGACGAGCCTGGACCGCTCACGGATCCGGGCTGTGCAGCAGGCCGCCGGCGTCACCGGTAACGACGTGGTGACCGCGGTGATCTCCGGTGTGGTCCGCGCCTGGCTCGCCGAGCAGGACGAACTGCCACAGCAGTCGCTGGTCGCGATCTGCCCCGTGACGGTGCGCAGTCACGAGCAGGCCGTCGCCGACGAGCACGGCAACCAGTTCGGACTGGGGCTGTGCCCGCTGGGCACCAACATCGCCGACCCGCTGCAACGGCTCAGCCTCATCCACCACGCCATGGCAGGCGTCAAGCATCAGGTGGCCGAGAAGGGTCCCGGGGCCATGCTTCTGGTGCTGGCGCCGGCCATCGGGCCGACGGTGCTGCTGCCGATGCTTCCTCTGACGTCATGGGTGCGGCCGAGCTACAACCTGCCGATCTCGAATGTTCCCGGGCCGCAACAGCAGAGCTACTTCAACGGCGCGCGAGTCGACGAGGTATACCCGGTGTCCGTGGTCTACGACGGGATGGCGCTCAACGTGACGGTGTGCTCGTATGCCGATCAGATCGGGGTCGGTTATGTCGCCGACCGCGATGTGCTGCCCGGGATCGACGACCTTGTGCCGCTGACCGAGAAGGCGATGGCTGAACTGGAGGACGCGATCCTGCTCAGTACGCCATGAACAGGATGGCGTCCCGGTCGTAGTCCATGCCGGGATGCGCCGCCGCCAGGTGAGCCTTGGTGAGGTCGACGAGTTCGTCCTCGTCCTTGGCGCTGATCGCCTCGCCACACGGACAGTTGATGTGCGTCTTCATCGGTGTCTCCTTCAGTTGGGTTAGCTCGCGCCCGCCGCGATCGCCTGATCCACCTCGAGGGCCCTGCTGGCCATCTCGGCGTGTGACTGATCCAGCGACTCGGCCTGATCCTCATCGGCCTTCATCAGCGCATCGATGTCGAAGGCGGCCATCTCGTAGACACCCATGTCGCGGAAGGCCTTCTGCACCTTGGCTCCCCACAGGCCGATGTCCTTGACGATCGGCACGATGCGGCTGAACAGGTGCGAGCGGAACTGGATCATCAGCGGCGAGTGGTCGACCCATTCGGCGCACTCCTGGACGTTGAGACCGAGCGTCTCGAAGACCTCCTCGCCGCGGAACCGGTCGCGCATCAGATAACACGCGTCCACGACGAACTCCTCGCGCTCATCGCGTTCGGCGTCTGTCAGCGCGGAGTAGTAGTCCTTCAACGAGATTCGACCGAAGGCGACGTGCCGGGCCTCATCCTGCATGACATAGGCGAGTAATTGCTTGGCCAGCGAGCCCTCGGGCGCCAGATCACGTTGCACCCCGAAGGCGGCGAGGGCGAGCCCCTCGATGAGCACCTGCATGCCGAGGTAGGGCATGTCCCAGCGCGAGTCTCTGAGGGTGTCCCCGAGCAGCGCGGTCAAGTTCGAGTTGATCGGGTAGACCATGCCGATCTTCTCCTGCAGGAAGCGGGAGAACGCCTCGACGTGACGGGCCTCGTCCATGGTCTGGGTGGCGGCGTAGAACTTCGCGTCCATGTCGGGAACGACCTCGACGATCTTTGCGGCGCACACCATCGCGCCCTGCTCGCCGTGCAGGAACTGCGAGAAGTTCCACGACGCGTTGTGCTGCCGGAACTCGGCGCGGCGCGTTTCGTCGGCCGACTCCCAGGCCGGGCTGCCGAACAGCGGTTGCATCTGATCGGGCAGGCCGATGGGGTTCGTCGGGTCGACGTCCAGACTCCAGTCGATGCGCGACTGGGCGTCCCACTGCTTGTCCTTGCCCTTTTGGTAGAGCGAGAGCAGTCGCGCGCGCCCCTCGTCGTACTCCCAGGTGAAGCGCGCGTCGCCGACGCTGGGGACCTCCCAGGAGTACGGATCGGGCACTTCGGTGTACTTGTCCCTCGTGGTCATGTGCGGCGGCCTCTCTGTCCAGTGTGACCAGCGGTCATATGACAAGAATCACCTTGCGCCCGCTCCGGCGGCGCCGTCAAGCCTCAATGCTCAGGGCTTCGCCTTCGCGCTGCCCTATTGCTCAGGCTTCGCCTTCGCGCTGCCCTATTGCTCAGGCTTCGCCTTCGCGGCCGCCTTCATTTTCTTCTTGTACGCCCGCACCTCATCCAGCGATCCCTTGTCGACCACATCGGCGATCGACATGTGGGTGCCGGCCTTGCCGTAGTCCCCCGCCGCGGCGCGCCAGCCCTGGGGAGCCACCCCGTACTGCTTGCCGAGCAGCGCCAGGAAGATCTTCGCCTTCTGCTCGCCGAAGCCGGGCAGCGCCCGCAGCCGGCGCAGCACCTCGGCGCCGTCGGGGTCGCCGTCCGTCCACAACCGCGCCGCGTCGCCGTCGTACCGGTCGACGATCTCGCGGGCCAGGTCCTGGACACGTTTGGCCATCGAACCCGGAAAGCGATGCACCGCAGGTGTTTTGGAGAACGCTACAGCGAACTTCTCCGAGTCGTAGTCGGCGATCAGACGAGGGTCGATACCGCCGATGCGGTCCAGGATCTTGCGCGGCCCGGCAAAGGCGGTCTCCATCGGCACCTGCTGGTCGAGCAGCATGCCCGTCAACAAAGCGAACGGATCCTCGGACAACAGTCCGTCGGCCGCGGGATCCTGTGTCAGTTGCAGTTGCGCCATGGTGCCGAGTCTAGGTTTCCAAGGACTTCGCCACGTCGCCTCCATGTCCCAGCGATACCAGCCACCTCTCAATAGGCTGTGGCCAACACCCCGAGTTCACCTCAGCGAGGCAGGAGCGCCGTGCCCACCACCGACAGCCCTCAGCAGGGGACACCGAACCCCACCGGGGCCGACTACCTGGCCATGCAGGCCACCCCGGAGTTCCAGGACCTGCGCCGGACGCTGCGCCGCTTCGTGTTCCCCACCACCGCCTTCTTCCTGGTCTGGTACGCGAGCTACGTACTGCTCGGGGCCTTCGCCCACGACTTCATGGCCACCAAGGTCTGGGGCAACGTCAACGTCGGGCTGCTCCTGGGCCTCGGCCAGTTCGTCACCACGTTCCTCATCACCGGTCTGTACATCCGCTTCGCCAACCGTGACCTCGATCCCCGCGCCGAGGCCATCCGCGCCCAGATGGAAGGTGGCGTCCGATGACCTCCGTACTCGCCGCCACCGAACAGCTCGGCAACCCGGCCGTCAACATCGCCATCTTCGTCACCTTCGTGATCATCACGCTGGTCATCGTGATCCGGGTCGGCCGCAGGAATACCAACGCCGCCGAGTTCTTCACCGGCGGCCACGCGTTCTCCGGCCCGCAGAACGGCATCGCCATCGCCGGCGACTACCTGTCGGCGGCGAGCTTCCTCGGCATCGCCGGAGCCATCGCCGTCTACGGCTACGACGGCTTCCTCTACTCGATCGGCTTCCTGGTGGCCTGGCTGGTGGCGCTGCTGCTGGTGGCCGAATTGCTCCGTAACACAGGCAAATACACGATGGCCGACGTACTGAGCTTCCGGCTCGAGCAGAAGCCGGTGCGGCTGGCCGCGGCCACCTCGACCATGACGGTATCGCTGTTCTACCTGCTGGCCCAGATGGCCGGCGCGGGGGGCCTGGTCGCACTGCTGCTCGACATCCACGGCCGCGCAGCGCAGTCGCTGGTCATCGCGATCGTCGGCGTGCTGATGATCCTCTACGTCCTGATCGGCGGGATGACCGGCACCACCTGGGTGCAGATCATCAAGGCGGTCCTGCTGATCACCGGTGCCGCGGTGATGACCGTGATGGTGCTGGCCAAGTTCGGGCTGAACTTCTCCGAGGTCCTGGGCTCCGCGCAGAACATGGTGCATCAGGCCACCACCAAAGGCGTCGCGAGCCGCGACGTGCTGGCCCCGGGAGCCCAGTACGGCGGCTCGACCACCTCGAAGATCAACCTGCTGTCGCTGGGCATAGCGCTGGTGCTGGGCACCGCGGGTCTGCCGCACGTGCTGATGCGGTTCTACACCGTGCCGACTGCCAAGGAGGCCCGCCGTTCGGTGGTCTGGGCGATCGCGTTGATCGGTGCTTTCTACCTCTTCACTCTCGTCCTCGGCTATGGCGCCGCGGCGATCGTGGGGCCGGACAAGATCCTGAAGTCTCCGGGCGGGCAGAACTCGGCGGCGCCACTGCTGGCGTTCCAACTCGGTGGCACGATCCTGCTGGGCATCATCTCGGCGGTGGCCTTCGCGACGATCCTCGCGGTGGTGGCCGGCCTGACGATCACCGCGTCGACCTCGTTCGCCCACGACGTCTACGCCAGCGTGATGAAGAACCACAACGTCACCGAGGACGAGCAGGTGCGGGTGTCCCGGATCACGGCGGTGGTGCTGGGCATCGCCGCGATCGGTCTCGGCATCCTGGCCAACGGACAGAACGTGGCCTTCCTGGTGGCGCTGGCGTTCGCAGTCGCCGCGTCGGCGAACCTGCCGACCATCGTGTACTCGCTGTACTGGAAGCGGTTCAACACCAGCGGTGCGCTGTGGAGCATGTACGGCGGGCTGATCAGCTGCCTGGTGCTGATCGTCTTCTCTCCCGCGGTGTCGGGCAGCGAAGACCGCGATGATCCCCGGTGCGCACTTCGACTGGTTCCCGCTGGCCAACCCGGGCATCGTGTCGATTCCGCTGGCCTTCATCCTCGGCATCGTCGGAACGCTGATGTCCTCTGACACCGGCGATCCCGAGCTCAACGCCGAGATGGAGGTGCGCTCGTTGACCGGCGTCGGCGCCGAGAAGGCCACGCACCACTGACGAGTGAGACCGCGGAGTAGGAATAACCCCGCGATCGGGCTTGGAAGGACATATGCCCCACCCTCGGCGACGGTTCGCCTTCGCGCTGTTGGCCTATTCCTTCGCCGCGATCATGGTCGGCACCACGCTGCCCACCCCGATGTACGCGCTGTACTCGGAGCGCATGCACTTCGCGGTGCTGACCACCACCGTCATCTATGCCAGCTACGCCGGCGGCGTGCTGGTGGCGCTGCTCGCGTTCGGCCGGTGGTCCGATGCGCTCGGGCGCCGGCCCGTGCTGCTGGCCGGCATCGCTGTGCGCACTCGCCAGCGCCGTGGTCTTCCTGTTCGCCGCCTCGGTGCCGCACCTGCTGATCGGTCGGGTGCTCTCGGGTCTGTCCGCGGGCATCTTCACCGGCACCGCCACGGCGGCCGTGATCGAGGCGGCGCCGCCGCGCCTGGCGTGACCGCGCCCCGGCGGTGGCCACCGTCGCCAACATCGGCGGGCTGGGCGCCGGCCCGGTGCTGGCCGGTGTGCTGGTGCAGTACGCGCCCGGCCCGCTGCAGCTGAGCTTCCTCGTGCACATCGTCCTGGTCGTCCTCGCCGCGGTAGCGGTGTGGCTGGTTCCCGAAACCTCGAGCCGCACCGCGGCCGATTGGGCTGCAACGACTCTCGGTGCCGCCCGAAGTGCGCTCGGTGTTCGTCGTCGCAGCGCTGGCCGCCTTCGCCGGGTTCGCAGTCACCGGACTGTTCACCTCGGTGGCGCCCGCCTTCCTGGCCGGCGTGGTCGGCATCGGCAACCACGCGGTGGCCGGGGCGATCGCGGGTTCGATCTTCGGCGCATCGGCACTGGCGCAGATCGTCGTGGCGCGCACGCCGCCGCAGCGGGCAATGCGCTGCGGGCTGTGCGATCCTGGTCGCCGGTATGGCGATTCTCTTTGTCGCCCTGCACTATTCGTCGCTCGCCGGATTGGTCGCCGCGGCGGTGGTCTCCGGCGTCGGTCAGGGCATCAGCTTCAGTCGCGGGCTGGCGGCGGTAGCCGAGCACACCCCCGCCGACCGGCGTGCCGAGGTCAGCTCCACCTACTTCGTGGTCGCGTACGTCGCCATCTCGCTGCCGGTGGTCGGCGAGGGATTCGCCGCCCAGGCCTGGGGTTTGCGCACCGCGGGCTCGGTTTTCGCGCTGGCGGTCGGGGTGCTGGCGGTGGGGTGCCTGGTCGGCGATCCTGTGGCGGGAGTCCCGAAGCCCGTCGGGACAAGTTTCGCGGCGACGCTAAGCCGCTCTTGCGGCGGAACTCCCGGCGGTTCTCCACCGGCCCGTGCGCCCGCGGCTGCTTGAGCGCCGGCGTCCTTGTGCTCGGTGGTGGCCGCGGACTTGGCCTTCTTGCGCTCCAGCGCTTCGCGGAACTTGCGCTTGGTGTCGTCCTGCGGATCGGACTCTGAGGTCGCCATGCTGGCAGACTAGCCGGTTCAGCGGATGCCGGGCGGCATGCCGTACAAGTGGCGTGATCGGCATTCGCAGCAGCACCCGGCGGTCGGTGACCATCGCCTGGCGGTACTCGTCCCAGTCCGGATGCTCACCGGCGACGTTGCGGTAGAGCGCGACCAGCGCCTCGACGGTGTCGTCGTCCGGCGATGCGGCCGGCGCACTGAGAGCCGCGTTGCCCTCGGCCACCGCATACGACCAGCCGTCGTCGGAGCTGACCAGCATCGACGCCCGCGGATCGCGGCGCAGGTTGCGGGTCTTGGCCCGCGGCTCGGTGATGGAGACCTCGATGACCAGGTCGCGGGGGTCGAAGTGATAGGTCACGTTCGACAGCTGCGGGCGGCCGTCGCGTTTGATCGTCGCCAGCACACCCAGTCGGTTGCCCGCGATCACGGCCAGCAACTTGTCGTCGAACACCTGACGCCCCATGGCTTCGAGCCTACGTGGCTAGCATCGGTTCATGACCCGCTACGCGGCATTCCTGCGCGGCGTCAACGTCGGCGGCGTGAACCTGAAGATGGCCGACGTGGCGACGGCACTGGGCGATGCCGGCTTCGACAACGTGCGCACCATCCTCGCCAGCGGCAACGTGGTGCTGGACGCCACCGGCTCGGCGGCGTCGGTGCGCAAGAAGGCCGAGGCGGCGCTGCGCGAGGCGTTCGGCTACGACGCCTGGGTGCTGGTCTATCCGCTCGAGACGGTGCGCGCCATCGCCGACGGCTACCCGTTCGAGGCGGAGGTCGAGGGACACCACTCCTATGTGACGTTCGTCAGCGACCCGGCCGTGCTCGACGAGCTGGCCGCGCTGAGCGACCGAGGCCGGCCCGCAGGAGAAGATCGCCCGCGGCGACGGGGTGCTCTACTGGCAGGTGCCCAAGTCGGCCACGCTTGGAGTCGACGATCGGCAAGACGATGGGCAAGAAGCGCTACAAGTCCTCCACCACCACCCGCAATCTGCGCACGCTGGTCAAAGTGCTGCGCTGAGTGCGGCCCCCGGGTAGCGCTGTTGGCTGGCCAGGTGAGACAAGATCGACGCCAGCGAGCTGGGCGGGGTCTCCGAGACCGCGCTGCTGACCCTCAACGGCCGCGCCTATCAGGCCGGCCTGCCCGACGCGATCCTGCACGACCCGATGGCCATCGAGCTGGTCGGAAAGATCGACTTCGATTTCGACAAGTTCGGCCGCAAGGGCCAGGAGATGGCGCTGCGATCACTCGCCGTCGACCGGTGTGCCGCTCGACTACCTCGCGCACGCACCCGAAAGCCACCGTCGTCGCCCTGGCGGAAGGGTTCCAGACCAGCTTCTGGCGGCTCGACGACGCCCTGCCCGGACGCGCAGTTCCGGTGGGTGTCGATCGATCTGCCGCCCGTGATCGAGCTGCGGCAGCGGCTGCTGCCGTCCTCCCCGCGGATCACCAACCTCGCGCAGTCCGCGCTGGACTACAGCTGGATGGACCAGGTCGACACAGGCGACGGTGTCTTCATCACCGCCGAGGGACTGTTGATGTACCTGCAGCCCGACGAGGCGATGGCGCTGATCACCCAGTGCGCCAAGCGGTTTCCCGGCGGCCAGATGTTCTTCGACCTGCCGCCGGTGACTGGTCAAGAAGCTCGCCCCGAAGGGGATGCGGTCATCCAAGCACTACCGGGTGCCGCCGATGCCGTTCAGCCTGTCGGTGAACCAGCTCGCCGACCTGGTCGAACACCGTGCCCGGCGTCGCGCGGTGCACGACATCCCGATGCCGAGGGGCCGCGGCTTCTTCTTCGAGACGGTGTTCCCGTCGATCTGGGGTTTCGGGCCGACGAAGCCGTTCCGCGGCGCCTACGCCCTGCTGGAGTTCGGCTAGAGCCCGTCAGCCGAACGCGGCGTCGACATACCGCAGCGCGTCCTTCTTGCCCAGCCCAACGGCCTGGCGGCTTGCACGTAGACGCGGGCCGCCGCGGCCATCGCCGCGTCCGCGGGATCGGCACGGGCCACGAAAGTTCCGAACCGACCGCGGGTTTCGACCAGTCCCGCGGTCTCCAGCTCCCGGTACGCACGCGCCACGGTGTTGACCGCCAGGCCGAGCTCGCCGGCCAGTTCGCGCACCGTCGGCAGCCGGGTTCCCGGCGGCAGCCGGCCGTCGCGGACACCGTCGATGACCTGGCTTCGCAACTGGTCGAACAGTGGCCGCGCGGCCCCGCGCATCAAGGCGCAGCCAATCGCCCAACTCCGACACGTCCTCAGTATCGCCGAGAGCGGCTATTTTGGTGAGGTGCGTATCGCGGTGCTCAGCGGGGCGGGGATCTCCGCCGAAAGCGGTGTGCCGACGTTCCGGGACGACGAGACCGGGCTGTGGGCAAAGTACGACCCGTACGAGTTGTCCAGCACCGAGGGCTGGCAGAGCCATCCCGAGCGGGTCTGGGCCTGGTATCTGTGGCGCCATCACCTGGTCGCGGAGGTCGCAGCCCAACAGCGGCCATCGCGCCGTGGCCGCCTGGCACGACTACGCCGATGTCACGGTGATCACCCAGAACGTCGACGACCTGCACGAGCGGGCCGGCAGCCGGCCGGTGCACCACCTGCACGGCAGCCTCTCGGAGTTCTGGTGCGACACGTGCGGCTCCCGCTACCACGGGCCGCTGCCCGACATGCCCGAACCCGAACTGGAGAAGATGCCGCCGAACTGCGAGTGCGGCGGGCTCATCCGGCCGGGCATCGTCTGGTTCGGCGAACAGCTGCCCGACGAGCCGTGGCAGGCCGCGGTCGAGGCGGTCGCCACCAGCTGACGTGCTGGTGGTGGTGGGCACCTCCGGCATCGTCTACCCGGCGGCGGGGCTGCCCGACGTGGCGCTGGCCCGCGGGGCGGTGGTGGTGGAGGTCAATCCGGAGCCCACGCCGCTGTCGAACAACGCCACCCTTGCGATCCGCGAGAGCGCGAGCACCGCGCTGCCGACACTGCTGCAGCGGCTGCCCGCGCTGCTTGCCTAACCGCTGCGGACGGCGCGGCCCAGCGCGACTTCCTGCACCGGCAGCGGAACCCAGTCCGGGAACGTCGACCTCGCGGCGGGCGGTCTGGATGGAGAAGCCCGCGCCGGCGATCGCTCGTTCGGTGTCGCGGTGGGTGTGGCAGTTGCCGGCCATCCGCGGCCAGAACGTCGCATCGGCCACCCGCTGCAGTCGGCCCCGCCAGCCCGGTTGGGCGACGTGCTCGAAGTAGCGCAGTTCGCCGCCCGGCTTGAGCACCGAATTGAGTTGCCGCAGAACGCCGTCCGGGTCTTCGACCGAGCACAGCACCAGCGAGCACACCACGGCGTCGAACGGCTCGGCGGCCGGCATGGTCTCGATCGTGGTCTCGATCACCGTCACCGGGACCGGCGCCGCCGCGGCGGCCTGCTTCGACCTGCGGCGCCAGACGGCTCTCGGGTTCGAGCGCGACGACCTCGGTCACGGTCGTCGGGGTAGAACGCGAAGTTCGTCCCGGTACCCGCACCCACCTCCAGCACGCGGCCGGTCAGCCCGGCCAGGTTCTCCCTGCGCATTCCCGTAGCATCACGCCGGACTCGTGGGCGGACATCACCGTCCAGAACCGTGCGAAGAACGGGTGGTCGAACGTCTTGCGGCGTCATCTCTGTGTTCCTTCTCCTGAGCCTCGGCCCTGGTCCTGCGCCTTGTCCTGCCAGCCACCCGACAGTCTCCTCCGGCGTCGCGTCGGCGGGCACGCGGCCCAGGATGATCTGACCACAGCACAACGCGCCCATCACCCGGTCGGTGAACTCTTCGACGTCGCCGAACGGCAGATGCGGCTTGGCGATCATCAGCGCGGCGATGCCGTGTGCCGCGGTCCACAACTCCAGTGCCACGTCGGTGGCATCGCCGGGTGCGTAGATGCCCTCGTCCATCAGTGCCTGCACCGAGGCGCGCATGTGGGTGAACGCGGAGGAGGCCACCGCCGCGTCGCTGCCGCTGCCGGCCTTGCTCTCCCCCATCGTCGCGATGCGGTAGAGCTCCGGTGTGTCGATGGCGAACCGGATGTAGGCCCTGCCCTGCGCCCGCAGCACCTCCAACGTGGAGGTCTGCCCGGTGGCGGCCCGCTGCATCTCCTCGTCGAGTTTCTCGAAGTAGCGCGCGCAGACCGCGTCCAGAAGCGCGTCCTTGTCGTCGAAGTGCAGATAGATCGACGGCGGAGTGACGCCCACCCGCTGGGCGACCGCCCGGATCGACACCGATTTCGCGTTACCTGTTTCGAGCAGCAAGTCGGTTGTGGCGTACAAAATCTCGTCGCGGAGCAGATCCCCGGCCCCGCGTGCGGCCCGCCGCGGCGGGGGGCCGCGGAGCCGAACCGCGGACACCTCGGCCATCACCTCACACCCCCACCGGGTCTCGTGCCGGCTCGGGCGGTTCCTCGCTGAAGCCGACGCGGTGCGTGCAGGCGGACCAGCGGTTTGGGGGCCCACCAGTTCCACCGGCCCATGACGTGCATGAACGCCGGAAGCAGCGCCATCCGCACCAAGCGTCGCGTCGACCAGAACGGCCAGCGTCAGCCCCAGTCCGAAGATCCGCATGAACGACACCTGTGCGGCGATCAGCGCTGCGAACGCGATCGCCATGATCGACGCGGCCGCGGTGACGACCCGACCGGTGCGGGCCAGTCCGAGCGCCACGCTCTCGTCGTTGTCGGCGCGCGGTCTGTGCTGATTCCAGCCAGTACTCCCGGATCCGCGACACCAGGAACACCTCGTAGTCCATCGAGAGCCCGAAGGCGATGCAGAACAACAAGACCGGCATGTTGGCTTCCAGCGTGCCGGTCGGTGTGGTGCCGAACGCGTTGAGGTGACCCTCCTGGAAGATCCACACCAGCGCGCCGAACGCGGCCGACAACGACAACATGTTGAGCACCAACGCTTTCAGCGGCAGCACCAGGCTGCCGGTGAGCAGGAACAGCAGCACGAAGGTGATCACGCCGATCAGGGCCAGCACCAACGGCAGTCGCGAGGTGATGGCGTGCACGCTGTCGCGGTTGACCTGCGCGCCGCCGCCGATCAGCACGTCGCGTCCGGCCGGCCCGGCGACGGCGTGCAGGCGATCCAGTTGGGTCTTGGAGGCGTCGGAGAACAGCGTCGGTGGTGCTGCGGACGGTCAGGAACGCGCTGCCCTGTGCGACGGCCGGTCGGCGCCGACGCCGGCCCGACCTTGTTGCCGCCGACGAAGGTTCCGCCGGGCGCCGAGACCAGAGACACGTCGGGAACCCGGGACAGCTCGGCGGCGTAGCGGTCGCATTTCGGCGGGAGTGATCCCGTCGGCGTCGGGGATCACCATGCGTGACCGCGGTGTTGAAGTTGCTGGCGAAGTCGTTGCGCAGCTGGTCGCCGACCTGGTGGGTGGAGGCCGTCTTGGGCAGCACCCGGTCGTCGGGGTTGCCGAACTGAACCCGCAGGAACGGCGCCCCGAGCAACAGCAGCAGCGCAGCGATCGCGAGCGCCGATGGGGACGGCCCGGCGCATGACGAATTTCGTTGAGCGATACCAGAACTGCTGCTCGACCGGCTTGTCCACCGGCTCGGGCCGGTTCATCATCCGGCGCAGCAGCCGGCGGATGTCCAGCGAGTCGAGCCGGTCACCGAGCACCACGATGACCGCGGGCGTGACGATCACCGCGGCGGCGGCGGCGAACGCGACAGTCGCGATCACCGGCATAGGCGAACGACTTCAGGAAGTACATCGGGAACAGGACCATCGCCGCCATCGACAACGCCACGGTGACCGCCGAGAACAGCACCGTGCGGCCGGCGGTGGCCATGGTGCGCAGCAGTGCGGCGTCACGGCCGGCGCCGGTGGCGACCTCTTCGCGGTAGCGGCTGATGATCAGCAGCGTGTAGTCGATCGCGAGCGCGAGGCCCAACGCGGTGCTGAGGTTGAGCCCGAAGATCGATACGTCGGTGGCGAACGTGATCAGGCGCAGCACCGACATCGACGCCGAGGATCGCCATCAACCCGACGACCATCGGCAGCGCCGCGGCCACCAGACCACCGAACACCCAGACCAGCACCAGGAAGCTCAGCGGGATCGCGATCGACTCCATCATCAGCAGATCGCGCTGGGTCTGCTCGGTGATCTGCGAGTAGATCATCGCCGTGCCGCCCGCCCGCACGGTCACGCCGTCGCGATCGTGGACGACCTCGTCGACGAGTGCTTCGGCGTACTTCTGCGCGTCGTTCTCGCCACCGTCGATGGTGGCGACGATCAGACCGGTCTTGCCGTCCCTGCTGAGCAGTTCACCGGCCGCGGCCGGCGGTGAGGTCCAGGCCGAGTTGACCTGCAGAACGTGCGGTGAGGCGCGTGAGCTGGCCGACGATGTCGGTGGCCACCGCGCGCGCCGCCGCGGCTGGTGGCGCCGCCGGGGTCGGTGACCGTGACGAGGAGTTGCTGATCGCTCTGGTCGAACTTCTGGCTGAGCAGTCGGGCGGCCTGCGGCGGATTCCGAGGTGGGGTCCTGGAAACCGCCCGCCGACAGGTGCCTGGCGACCGGGATGCCGAAGATCGCGGTGGCAACCATGACCAGGACCGCGACCGCGATGATCCGCTTGGGCGCGCGGATGGCCAGCCGCGCGATTGCTTGCAGCACGGCTCGCGTCCTTCCGCTTGGACGACGAAATCGAGCTATCGGCGGTAAGTTATCAGCGGTAACCCAGACTGTCAACGCTCTCATCGGCGCCGATGCCGCAATCGACCTGACTCCGGGGTAAGTGCGGCCCTACTCGACGGGTAACCCACGACCTGACTCTGGGGTAATAATTGCCAGCGTTTTCCGAATCGTGACTCAATGATTCCTTAATGGTTACCCATACGCTCAGTGTCATGTGGATCGACGACACCAGCGCTGATGTCATCAAGGTTGACTTCGACGCGCTCTATCACGGCGATGTTCTGGTCGAGGGTGACACCTCCGAGCAGTTCGAAGATCGCCCCCCGTTGGCCAACGCCAGCTGACCGACGCGCCGGCACGTCGCCGTCGCCGCCTAGTACGGTGTGGCGTCCTGCCGGGTTCGTCCGATTCCGCGTTCACGCGCGACCAGTGCCCGCCTGATTTCAGGCGGGCACTTTTGCGTCTTGGCCCATGGCTGACCATCCCGGCCAGCCGGCCGGTGATGATGTCCTCGGCTTCGGCGACGATGCGGGCTGACCAGCTCACCGACGGTCGGGATGTCGTTGATCAGGCCCATCGCGGTGCCCACGGTCCAGATGCCGGCGTCGACGTCGCCCTCGTCGAACACCCGCCGGCCACGCACCCCGGCCACCAGGTCCTTGACGTCCTCGAACTGGCCGCCGCCGGAGAGGATGTCGACGACCTCGCGCGAGACGTCGTTGCTGGCCACCCGGGCGGTGTTGTGCAGGCTGCGGAAGATCAGCTCGGTGCCGCGCTCATCGCCGGCGACGATCGCCTCCTTGACGTTCTGGTGGATGCAGGACTCGACGGTGCACATGAACCGTGAGCCCATGTTGATGCCGTCGGCACCCAGCGCCAGCGCGGCCACCAGGCCGCGGGCGTCGGCGAACCCGCCGGAGGCGATCATCGGGATCTCGATCTTGTCCGCGGCCGCCGGGATGAGCACCAGGCCCGGCATGTCGTCCTCACCCGGGTGACCCGCGCACTCGAAACCGTCGATGCTGATGCCGTCCACGCCGAGGCTCTGCGCCTTGACGGCGTGGCGCACCGACGTGCACTTGTGCAGCACCTTGATTCCGTTGTCGTGGAACATCGGCAGGTGCGGCGCCGGGTTGGAGCCCGCCGTCTCGACGATCTTGATGCCGGCGTCGACGATCACCTGCCGGTACTCGTCATACGGGCGGCGGGTTGATCGCCGGCAGGATCGTCAGGTTCACCCCGAACGGCTTGTCGGTCAGCTCGCGGGTCTTGGCGATCTCGCGGGCCAGATCGGCCGGCGTGGGTTGGGTCAGCGCGGTGATGAAACCCAGCGCACCCGCATTGGCCACGGCGGCGACCAGTTCCGCGCGACCGACCCACTGCATCCCGCCCTGGGCGATCGGATGCTCGACACCGAAGACCTCGGTGAACTTCGTGGCGATGCTCATCGCGGCGCCATCCGGATGGCGCCGTCGAGGCGGATCACTTCGCCGTTGAGCATCGGGTTCTCGACGATGTGCACCGCGAGCGCCCCGTACTCGGCCGGCTTGCCCAGCCGCGACGGGTGCGGAACCTGGGCGCCGAGGGACTGCTTGGCCGGCTCGGGCAGACCCGCCAGCAGCGGCGTGTCGAACAGGCCGGGCGCGATGGTCATGACGCGAATTCCCTTGTCCGCCAAGTCGCGGGCGATCGGCAGCGTCATGCCGACGACGCCGCCCTTCGACGCCGAGTAGGCGGCCTGGCCGATCTGGCCGTCGAACGCGGCGACCGAGGCGGTGTTGATGATGACGCCGCGCTCCTCACCGACCGGGTCGGTCTTGGCCATCCGCTCGGCGCCGAGGCGCAGCACGTTGAACGTGCCCGACCAGGTTGATGTTCGACGATGCGGGCGAACTTGTTCAGCGGGTAGACACCGCCCTTGCCCAGCACGCGGATGGCGTCGCCGGTGCCGGCGCAGTTGACCACGATGCGCACCGTGCCCAGCGATCTCGGCGAGGTCGAACGCCTTGGTCACGGCCTCCTCGTCGGTGACGTCGGCGGGCGCGAACGCGCACCGCTCGCCGAGTTCCTCGCGACCTCTTCGCCCTTCGAGCTGGGCAGGTCCAGGATGACGACCCTGGCGCCCTCGGCGAGCAGGGCCTGCGTGGTCGCCAGGCCCAGGCCCGAAGCGCCACCGGTGACGACGGCTACGGCGTCCTTGATCAGCACGGATGTGTTCCTTTCAGTACGTCGACCTACTGGTTGGTTGGGGACTATACCCAATCGCGCAGGACGGCCTCGGTGTCGGCTCCCGGAACTCCCGGGGCGACGGGGGTGGCGGGCACGGTGCGGGAGAACCGCGGCGCCGGCGCCGGGAAGATCGCCGTCGCCGTCGCGGTAGAAGGTGTCCCGCTCGGTGTTGTGCGGTTCGGTCTCCACCTCGCCGAACGCCAGCACCGGCGTCACGCAGGCGTCGCTGTTGGCGAACACCTTGGCCCAGTGGTCGCGGTCGTGGGCGGCGAACGTCTCGGTCAGCCGGGCACGCAACTCCGGCCAGCGCGCCATGTCGTTCTGGCCGGGCAGTTCGGCGGGGTCGAGTCCGAGTTTCTCCAGCAGTTCGGCGTAGAACTGCGGCTCGATCGAGCCGACCGCGACGTAGCGGCCGTCGGCGCATTCATAGGTGTCGTAGTACGGCGCGCCGGTGTCGAGCATGTTGGTGCCGCGCTCGTCGCTCCACATCCCCATGGCGCGGAACGCCCACATCATCTGGGCCAGCACGCTGGACCCGTCGACCATCGCGGCGTCCACCACCTGGCCCTTGCCGGAACGCTCCCGCTCCCACAGCGCCGAAAGCACGCCGACGAGCAGGAACATCGACCCGCCGCCGAAGTCGCCGACGAGGTTGAGCGGCGGCACCGGCCGCTCCCCCGCGCGACCGACGGCGTGCAGCACGCCGTTGAGCGAGATGTAGTTGATGTCGTGGCCGGCCTGCTGGCTGCGCGGGCCGGTCTGGCCCCAACCGGTCATCCGGGCATACACCAGGCGTTCGTTGACTCCTCTGCAGTCCTCGGGGCCCAGTCCGAGTCGTTCGGTGACGCCGGGACGGAAGCCCTCGATCAGCACGTCGGCCTTGGCGATCAGCCGCAGGACGAGCTCGCGGCCTTCGTCGCTCTTGAGGTTGGCCGCCACCGAGCGCCGGTTGCGCATCAGGTAGTCGCTGCCCTTGGTCGGGAGGCCGGGGCCCTTGCCCGGCCGTTCCACGCGTACGACGTCGGCGCCCAGGTCGCCGAGGATCATCGCGGCGTGCGGGCCGGGACCGATGCCGGCCAACTCGACGACCCGCAAACCGTGCAGTGGACCCGCCATGCTCTACCGCCCTTCGTAGGTGACCGCGCAGACAGCGTACTTTTCACCTCCCGCTCGGCCCTGTGCGGCCCGTCACCCGGGCGGCGTTATGGTGCCGACATGACGACCCTCGATGCCGCGGACACCTACGCGGGACATCCGGACCTCGACGTCTCGCTGGACGACGGGGTGCTGTCGGTGACGTTCAACCGGCCGGACAGCCTCAACTCGCTGACCGCTGCGATGTTGAGCACGCTCGCCGATGCGTTGGACCGCGCCGCAACCGATCCGCGCGTCAGGGTGGTCCGTCTCGGCGGGGCCGGGCGCGGCTTCAGCTCGGGGGCCGGCATCAGCGAGGAGGATCAGGCCAGTCGCAAAGAGGGCGCGCCGGATGCGGTTCTGATCGGAGGCGAACCGGTCCATTCGGGCGATCGTGGGCATGCCCAAGCCCGTCATCGCCGTCGTGCAGGGGCCCGCTGCCGGCGTCGGGGTGTCGCTGGCGCTGGCCTGCGACCTCGTATTGGCCTCGGAGAAGGCGTTTTTCCTGCTGGCGTTCACCAAGATCGGCCTGATGCCCGACGGTGGCGCCACGGCGCTCGTCGCGGCGGCCATCGGCCGAACCCGGGCGATGCGGATGGCGCTTCTGGCCGAACGCATTTCGGCGGCCGAGGCCTTCGACTTCGGTTTGGTCAGCGCGGTGTACCCCGCCGACGAACTCGACGCCGGGGTGGCGAAGGTGATCGAGACCCTGGTGTCGGGTCCCGCCGTGGCGTTGCGCAAGACCAAGCAGGCCATCAACGCGGCGACGCTCACCGAACTCGAGGACGCGATCGGACGCGAGGAGGAAGGCCAGCGCATTCTGGTGACCTCCCGCGACTTCGCCGAGGGCACCAGGGCGTTCCAGCAGCGCCGGGCACCGGAGTTCACCGACTCCTAGGTTGCAGGATCAGGATCCGGTATCACCGGTGATACCGGATTTCGACACATCATCACCCGAGGTAACCCCCGCTGTCCGGCGGGGCACACCACTTCACATTCCGGTATCACCGGTGATATCGGATTTCGACACATCATCACGGCCCGGAGACTCGTCCGCTCGCTGTCGGACCCGGTCGCGATGATCGCGACATGACCAACTACACCTACCGCGCCGAGTTCTCGCGCGAACACTGCCAATACATGGGTCTGTGCCTGGAGTTCCCGGGCCGGTGGTCCTTCGCCCTGACCCCGCACGAGGCGATCGAAGCCATTGAACGCGTTATCGCCGCCGAACTCGCCGAGTTCGCCGAAGTCGGCGTCGATCCCCCCGAACCCTTGACCGACCGGCTCTACAGCGGCCAGTTCATGGTGCGTACCTCACCGGTGCTGCACGGGCGCCTGGTGGTCGAAGCCGCCGAGCAAGGCGTCTCGCTGAACCAGTGGGTGGCCTACAAACTTGCCGGCCGGCCGGTGCCGACTTTCTCCAGGATCTCCTCTGACCTGAAAATCGTTGGACGCGGCCCGGTTCCGTCAGTCACCATCGAAGGTGTGAGTACGCCCTTCGATCTCCAGCAGCCGGTTCGAATACCCGGCGGCTGGCGCGTGCTCGCACCGTTTCAGTTCCGCGAATTCCGGCTGCTGATCTCCGCGGTGTCGATCTCGATCTTCGCCGAAGGCATGTGGACCGTGGTGATGGCCCTTCAGGTCATCGCCCTGGCCGACGATCCCGCCGCGTTGTCGTTGGTCGCCACCTGTCTGGCCGCGGGCCTGCTGGGCTTCATTCTGGTCGGCGGCATCGTCGCCGACCGCCTGCCGCAGCGGGCGATCATCATCGCCGTCGAGACGGTCAACGTCGTCACCGTCGGCGCGGTCGCGGTTCTGGGGATGACGGACTCGTTGCGGTTGTGGCACATGGCCGTAGCGGCAGGGCGTGCTCGGTGTGGCGGCGGCATTCTTCTTCCCCGCCTACAGCGCCTACCTGCCGAGGATCCTGCCGGCCGAACAGCTGCTGGCGGCCAACGGCCTCGAGGGCGCGATCCGGCCGACGCTGCAACAGGCCATCGGCCCCGCCCTGGCCGGCATCCTGGTCGGCGCGACGTTCCCGACGCTGGGCGCGGCGGCGGTCGCGGTCCTCTTCGCGGTCGGCCTGGCGCTGCTGGTGGCGATGCGGCCGGACGCGGGCGATCACATCGTCATGGCGGTCGAGCGCGAGAAGCCGCACGCGCTGGCCGATCTGCGCGACGGCTTCCGGTTCGTCGTGCGCACCAGGTGGCTGCGCTGGACGCTGATGTTCGCCAGCATGTGGGTGCTGCTCGCGATGGGCCCGATCGACGTGCTGCTGCCGTTCATCGCCCGGGACCGGTTCGCCCACGGCGAGCAGATGTACGGCTTCGTGCTGGCGGCGTTCGGCCTCGGCAGCGCGCTGGGTGCGCTGGGGGTGTCGTCGCGGCGGCTGCCGCGGCGCTACCTGACGGTGATGATGCTGATGTGGGGACTCGGCTCGCTGCCGCTCGTCGTCGTGGGCGTGACGTCGTCGTTCACGTTGATGGCGCTGGCGGTCTTCGTCGTCGGCTTCGCCGACGGTGTGGGCATGGTCATCTGGGGCACGCTGCTGCAGCGCCGGGTACCCCCGGAGATGCTCGGCCGGGTCTCCAGTCTCGACTTCTTCGTCTCGCTGGCCTTCATGCCGGTGTCGATGGCCGTCGCGGGCCCGCTGGCGAAAGTGGTTCCCGTGGAAGTCATCTTCGCCGTTGCCGGCATCGCCCCGGCGGTGCTGGCCGCGGTGGCACTGGTGGCCGCCCGGATGCCGCGCGACGAGATCGCCCACCCGCTGCGCTGATCACCGGAACATCGGCGGCAACGCCAGCACCATGATGAGTCCCCACACCACGTGGGTCAGCACCGGTGCCAGCACGCCGCCGGTGGCCCGGCGCTCCAACGCGCACACCGCGCCGAGGATGATCGCGGCGAAGCCGAGCATCGGGTTGCCGCTGGCCGAGGTGGCGATGGCGTAGAGCAGCGTCGAGATCAGCACCGGGTGGAACCGGCCCAGCGCGGTGTAGAGGGCGCCGCGGAAGAACAGCTCCTCGGCGAACCCGTTCACCAGGGTGATGAGCACCACCAGGGCCAGGCTGCCGTGGTTGGCGTAGTCCAGTACCTGGCTGATTCGCTCTGCCACCGGCGGGATTTCGCGGGCCACCAGGCCGCCGACCACGAACACACCGCCGAGCAGCAGTCCGACGCCGATGCCGGTGATCACCGGGCGCTGGTTGCGTCCCCGCCAGCTGATGCAGCCCAGATGCAGGGGTCCGGAGGCGTAGGCGCCCAGCGTCCACACCGCCGCCAGGCCCAGCGTCAGCCAGTAGAACGTCTCGTCGCCGGGGCGCCGGCTCAGCGAATAGCCCAGCAGCATGGCCCCGCAGACGGTCACCACACCGACGATCACGCGCCTGCGGCGCACCACCGACGGCCACTCCTGGTACGGCACGGCCTCTTTGACCGCTGCCGCCCGGATCTCGCCGATGAGCGTCATCAGGGCAGCACTTTCGCCAGCGCCAGCATCATGTCCACTCCGGTGCGCACGATCCCGGCCACCGGACCGGGTACCGCTTGGAACAGTCCCAGTGCGGGCCGCGCCTTCGCCGGGGTCACCGAACCGGCCACCTGCTGCAACCTCAATGTGTCGCCGCCGGCCCACAGCGGGTCGCTGTCGGCGAGGTGGTGCGGATCGGCCAGTTCGTCGACCGGCCGCGGAGCCGGACTCGACACGGCCGCGGCGACGGCATCGTCGATGCTCGTGAGTCCCCCCGGCGGATCGGGCACATAGTCACGCAACACAGTGTCCGAGGCCGTCATCGGATGGTCCAGCGATTGGATGAGGTCGCCCGCCAGCCCCGAGGGCACCGGCACCGCCGCCCCCGCCAGCCATCCGACGACACTCTTGGGCACGACGTCGTAGACCGGTACCCCGGCCCGCCGTTCGCCCGCCGCCCGGACATAGCTGCGCAGCAGCTGGCGGTACGTGGTGGTGGTCGGGCCGACCAGGTCGTAGCCACCCGCACCGACGCGCTCCGGATCGGCCGCGGCCAGCAGGTAATACAGCACGTCGCGCACCGAGATGGGGTCCATCCGGTGATCGGCCCACGGCGGCATCGGGATGAGCCAGAACCGGTCGCCGACGTAGCGCACCATCTCGAAGGAGGTCGACCCGGCGCCGATGATGACGGCGGCACCCAGCCAGACCAGTTCCGGGCCGCCGTCGACGCTCAGCGCACCGGCGACCTCGGCGCGCCCGGCCAGGTGCTCGGACAGGGCTCCGTCGGGAACGAAGCCGCCGAGGTACACGATTCGGCGCACTCCGGCTGCGGCGGCGGCAGCGGCGACGTTGGCCGCCGCGGTGTTGTCACGATCGCGGAAGCCCGGCTGCCCGATAGCGTGCACCAGGTAGTAGACGACGTCGATCGGCCCCGGCCACGGTGAACGCCGCCGACACCGACGACGGGTCGTCGGCGTCGAGCACCACCGCCTGCACCTCGTCGCACCAACCGAACCGGCCGAGCTTCTCGGGGTCACGGGTTGCGGCCACGACGTCATGACCGGCCCCGATCAACTCGGCGACCAGCCGTGAGCCCACATAGCCGGTGGCACCGGTGACCAGGATTCGCATCCCCTCCACGGTACGAAATATCGGCAGTTTCAAGGTGACGCAAACCTTACGTCGGTGTGAGATCCGTCTAGGTGGCGTCGCGGTGCAGGTCGACGAGCCGCTCGTAGACCGCGGCGTTGTCGCGGTTGGCCGCCAGCTCGGCCTCGCTGAGCTCCCGGCGGATCCGGCCGGGCACCCCGGCCACCAACGACCGCGGCGGCACCACGACGCCCTGCGGGATCAGCGCACCGGCGGCCACGATCGACCCCGCCCCGATCACCGCGCCATTCAGGACGATGGCACCCATTCCGATCAAGGCACCGTCCTCGACGGTGCAGCCGTGCAGCACCGCGTTGTGCCCGACGCTGACCCCGGCCCCGACCCGAACCGGATATTCGGCGTCGACGTGGATGGTCACGCCGTCCTGGATGTTGGTTCCGGCGCCGATCTCGATCGGCTCCGCTTCGGCGCGCAGCGTGGCCGCGTACCAGACGCTGGCCCTCGCGGCGAGGTGGACCTGGCCGATCAGGGTGGCGTTGGGCGCCATCCAGGCCTCGGCATGCAGCTGCGGGGTGCGGCCCCGGATGGAGATGATCACGGCTCAGTCGCTTTCGCTCAGGAGCAGGGCACGCGTGCGGGCCCGAACCTCGGCGGAGGAGTCGAATGCGATGGCGGCGAACTCGTCGACCCCGGCGCGGCGCAACACGTCGATGCGCGCCGACACGGTCTCCTCGTCGCCGATGAGGGCGGCGTCCTCGGGGTTGGCGTGCCCCTCACGGTCGAGCATCGCCCGATAGGACGGCATGTATCCGTACATCGCGAACTGCTCGGCGGCCTGCCGGCGCGCGCCGTCCACGTCATCGGTGACGCTCACGGGCAGCGCGGCGACGACGCGCACCGAGCCGTCCGGGCGGCCGGCCTCGGCCGCGGCGGCCCGTAGGGCGGGCCCCACATGTTCGGCCAGTGTCTTCGGGCCGGTCATCCAGGTCACCGTGCCCGCCGAGCGCCGGCCGGCGATCTTCAGCAGCTGCGGGCCGAGGGCGGCGATGTAGACGTCCGGCGCCGATGCGCCTGGAATGCGCAGTTCTCCGCGGGTGGTGACGGTCTGGCCCTCGGCGTCGGCCTTCTCACCGGCGAGCAACGGCAGCAGCCCGTCGAGGTACTCGTTGAGCCGGCGGACGGGCTTGTCCCACGGAATGCCCCACATCCCCTCGGTGACCACCCGATGGGTCATCCCGAGGCCCAGGGTGAACCGGCCCTCGGCGATGAGGTTCAGCGTCAGCGCGCGCTGGGCCAGCAGCATCGGGTGTTGCACCTGGATCGGCAGCACCCCGGTGCCGATTCCGATGCCGCCGACCTCACGGAACGCGACGGCCAGCACGGTCAGCAGGTCGGTGTCCCAGGGCAGCTGGGTCATCCAGATCCGGCGAAAACCTTCGTCCCGGATGCCGGTCAGCGTCTCGACGAAGGCGTCGATCGGCGATCGCCGCCCGCCATCGCCGACGGTTCCTACCAGGCTCACCTGCATGGCACTCACGCTCCTTCGCGACGGGCAACCCGGTCAGCATGACATTCTTGCCCAACCGACATTGCGAGATGGCTCTGACCAGCGGTTTGTGGTCTCGTTTTGGGAGAGCCACCCGGCTGCCATTAGGATTCGTCCGGCGTCGCGGCATCAGGGGACCGCGTCGGCACCCCCCGGGTGCCGGTGCTGGCAGCCGTCTCACGCCGACTCCCGATACCCAAGAGGAACCGAAGTGAGCATTCGTACCAAGACCCTCGGCGTTGCCGCCGCGTTCGCAGCGATCGCCGTCGCCATCCCGACGGCCGTGCAGGCCTACGCTGACCCGGCCGCGCCGACCGATCCGGCGACGACCGACTCGACTCCCGGCGCCCGGTCGCCAAGCTGCCCGACCCGCAGGGCTCCGGCTGCGACGCCTACAAGAAGCAGGTGCCCACCGGCCCCGGCTCGTTCGCCAGCATGGGCGAGCTCAGTCGCCTCCGCGGCCATCGCGAACAACCCGGATCTGAGCACGTTCAGCGCCGCCATCTCCGGCAAGCTGAACCCGGCGGTGAACATCGTCTCCGTGCTCGACGGCGGTCCCTACATCGTCTTCGCGCCGACCAACGAGGCGTTCGCCAAGCTCGACGAGGCGACGCTGGCGACGCTGAAGAACGACCCGGCGCGTGCTGCTTGCCGACGCTCTTCTACCACATGGTCCTCGGCTACGTCGGCCCGAACGACCGTCGCCGGCACGATGCCGACCCAGGACGGCCGCATGATCACCGTCACCGGCAAGGGCGGCGACATCAAGGTCAACGACCCGCCAAGCTGGTGTGCAGCTACACCGCCAAGGGCGCCTACATCTACATGATCGACACCGTGCTGACCCCGGGCGAGTCGGGCCCGACGACGTCGGCGACGACGCCGACGCA
The DNA here is from genome assembly GCA_963753095.1 of uncultured Actinomycetota bacterium. Lineage (GTDB taxonomy): Bacteria > Actinomycetota > Actinomycetes > Mycobacteriales > Mycobacteriaceae > Mycobacterium. The sequence continues at coordinate 126,188 of CAVWBC010000007.1, read as the reverse complement.
CCTCGAGCACCGAGACCTCGAGCACCGAGACCTCGGCCGGAGCCGAGCACCGCGACGCCGACCAGCACCACCGCGCCGAGCGCGGAGGTGCCCACGAGCGTCACCCCGACCACGACCAAGGCGCCGACGGCCTAGTCGGCTAGCGCGCCTTCCAGACCGGCGGTCGTTTCTCGGCGAAGGCCAGCGGGCCTTCCCGGGCGTCCTCGGACTTCATCAGTCGCGCCGATCTCGCGGTTGGTGCGCGACCAGCCCGGCTCGTCGCCGGTGATGACGCCGTCGTCGGCACCGACCGCAACGCGCTTGCTGGCCTGAACGGCCAGCGGTGCGTTGCACGGTGATCCGTTCGGCCAGGGCCAGCGCGGCATCCAGTTCGGTGCCGTCGGGCACCACCTCGTTGATCAGGCCCCACCGCAGCGCCTCATCCGCGCTGATCGGTTCGCCGGTGAACAGCAGCTGCATCGCGACCTTGCGGGGCAGCTGATCGACGATGCGGAACACCCCGCCGGCCGCCGCGATCAGTCCCCGTTTGACCTCGGGCAGGCCGAATCTGGCGCTCTCCCGCGCGACGACGAGGTCGCTGGCCAGTGCCAGCTCGGTGCCGCCGCCCAGCGCGGTGCCGTTGACCGCGGCGATCGTGGGCTTGTCGATGAAATGGCTGACGTAGCCGGCGAACCCCCACTCGCGGGTGCTGCGGGTGAAAGATGTTCTCCCGCCGCGAGATCGCCTTCAGGTCCGCCCCGGCACAGAACGACTTGTCGCCCGCGCCGGTGATCACCACCGCCCACACGTCCGAGTCGTCCTGCGCCTGCTGCAGCGCGTCGCCGACCGCGGTGCTGACCGCCCCGTTGACGGCGTTGCGTGCATCGGGCCGGTTGATGGTGATGACGGCGACGTTGTCCCGCCGCTCGTAGAGAGCGGCGGGGGCTTCGACGTCGGTCACCTCGTCCGACGACGATCGTTGAGGAGTCGGACCATCGTTCAGAGCAGTTCGAGGATGGTGGCGTTGGCCTGGCCGCCGCCCTCGCACATGGTCTGCAGGCCGTAGCGAATTCCGTTGTCGCGCATGTGGTAGAGCAGCGTAGTCATGATCCGCGCGCCGGAGCCGCCGAGCGGGTGACCCAGGGCGATCGCGCCGCCGTTGGGGTTGAGCTTCTTCTCGTCGGCGCCGATCTCCTTGAGCCAGGCCAGCGGAACGGGTGCGAATGCCTCGTTGACCTCGAAGGCGCCGATGTCGTCGATGCTCAGCCCGGACCTCTTCAGCGCCTTCTGAGTGGCCGGGATCGGCGCGCTCAGCATCATCACCGGATCAGCGCCGGCCAGCGTGGCGGTGTGCACCCGGGCAAGCGGCTTGAGCCCCAACGACTTCGCCTTCTCCGCGGACATGAACAGCAGCGCCGCCGAGCCGTCGGAGATCTGCGAGGAGTTGCCGGCGTGGATCACGCCGTCCTCGGAGAAGGCGGGCTTCAGCTGCCCCATCTTCTCCAGCGTGGTGCCGCGGCGGATGCCCTCGTCCTTGAGGACGACGTTCCCATCCGAATCCTTGATGCCGACGATCTGGTCCTCGAAGGCGCCGGAATCCTGTGCGGCTGCGGCCTTCTCGTGGGAATCGAGCGAGAACTGATCGAGATCGGTGCGGCTCAGGCCCCACTTCGTCGCCATCATCTCCGCGCCGACGCCCTGGTTCGGGGTGCGCGTGTAGCGGCCCTTGAAGCCCGCCGAATAGGGGTTGCCGCCGTTGGCCAGCGAGGCGCCCATCGGGGTTCGCGACATCGACTCGACGCCGCCGGCGACGACGACGTCGTAGTGGCCGGCCACCACGCCGGCCGCGGCGAAGTGCACCGACTGCTGGCTGGAGCCGCACTGCCGGTCGACGGTCACACCGGGTACCGACTCGGGCCACCCGGCGGTCAGGACCGCGGTGCGGGCGATGTCGAGCGCCTGCTCACCGGCCTGCATGACGCAGCCCCAGATGACGTCGTCGACGATCTCGGGATCGATGCCGGCACGCTGAGCGAGCCCGTTGAGGACCTGCGCCGACAGTTCGGCGGGGTGCACACCGGACAATCCGCCGTTGCGCTTGCCGACCGGTGATCGCACAGCTTCGACAATGACCGCTTCAGCCATCGGCCTTCTCCTTTGGTGAGATGAGTGATCGTTTTTTCATGACACCGATTCATAACACCGGGCGATGGCCTGCCGTCAACCGGGGTCAACCAACCGTTCGGTCAGCCCCGCTGCCCCGCAGCACGTGAACCGGCAGGTCGTCGTCCCACGGTTGACGGGTCACCATGTCCGCGACCTCGACGTAGCCGCTCTCGAACTCCCCGGTGGCGGCGTCGACGAGCCGGTACTGCTGGCGCTGCCGGTGGATCGGCTGGGCATCGAGCAGCACCACCCGGACCTCGCCGGGTTCGAAACGGCACCGTCGCTGCATCGCCTCGATCAGCTGTTCGTTGTGCATGTGCCCGTCGCCGAAGTTCCACCCGATGGCCATGCTGCAGATGCGCTCACCGTCGGTGACCGAGTAGTCGTCCTCGTTCTGGCCGGCCATCGCGCGGTGAGCCAACGTGAACAGCGCCTTGCCGTGCGTGTTGAAGGCACGGAACGCATAGCCCATGTAGATCGGAATCTGGGCGGCTTCCTTGCTGCCGTAGAACTTCTCGAGTTGGGAGGCCGGCATGTTGGCGATCGAGACCAGGTTCTGCTCGATCTTCTGTTCGGCGGAGGGCTTGACGCACCACAGTGTGGTGTCCCAGTTGCCGGCGTAGTACCGCATACCGGGCAGGAAGGAGATCTTGCGGGGGAACAGGTTTCCGGCGATGACGACGGCGACCAGCACACCCAGCAGAACGAAGGGCCAGGGCGTGGTGGCATCGGTGACCCCGATCTGGGCGTGCGCCACGAACAGCGAGAGCACGCAGAAGATCATGAAGACGTTCCACTCCAGCGGGACCCCCATCGGGATGGCCGACAGGATGCCCAGATGGAAGCAGACCATCACGAACGCCGCGATCGCGGTCGGCCAGCCGCCGTGGGAGAACAGCAGCGCCAGTGGCACCAGCATTTCGATCGCGGTGCTGATGTGGGCCATCACATGCGACAGCCGGCCGGGCCGCAGGTCCTCGGGGAACTTCGCGAAGAACATCCGCTTGAGGAAGCGCGGGCGCATCACCGGACTGTTCGACATCATCGTCGAGATGACGAACGGGAAGTGTCTGGTGAGCTTGGAGGTCGCCGCGCCCATCCAGATCACCATGCACACCAGCTTGGCGGCCAGGATGACGTCGACGCCGGCGAACAGGAAGACGACGACGAAGCTGCCGTACACCTCGCCGCGAGCGGCCAGGAACAACACCTTGTCGCGCAACCCGGCCAGTGCCAGCAGCACGAGGATCGCGACGATCTGCCAGGTCGGCAGCAGCCCCACGGTGGTGCCCAGTTCCGGGATCGGGCCGGTGCCGTCGGAGAACAACGCGACGACCAGCATCACCAGCAGCGCGCCGTACAGCACCACGTCGACCGGGGTGCGGGTGTCTCCTCGGGTCAGCGGCACCCGGTTGGGCCATGGTGGCAGCCGGATGGTGTTGGGCCGCAGCCAGTAGATGATCGACCCCATCGGGGGGAAGAACCGGTTGTTGAGCGGGCCGAACCCGCAGCCGAGACCCACGATCTCGAACAGCATGGTGTAGAGCACGACCTTTTCGAACACGATCGGCTCGGACCACCACGAGCCGATGTTCGTCAGCCCGTCGATGCCTTTGGTGGCCAGGCCGAACAGGGCGCCGACGAAGATGTAGAGCAGAATCTTCACCACATAGAACAGGTGGAGGGCCACCGGGGTGCCGAACCCCACCTCGGCCCAGTGCCGGGCCATCGGTTTGATCTTCTCGGCGCGGGTGCCCTTGCTCCATGTCCCGAAGTCGACCTCGGGAACTTCCTGCTTGAGAAATCCCATGCGGGAAAGACTAGAACGTGTTCTAGTCCTGCGGAACCGGTTCGGCGTGCGAGTTCGGCTCAGGCCTCGGCCGGCGGGCGGTAGAAGATCGCCAACTGGCCGATGGCACCGGCCAATCCGAGTGCGACGGCGATCGTCAGCCCCCACCAGCCGTGCAGCAGCTCGTAGATGCCGCTGTTGCGCAACAGGGCGTAGTCCAGGCTCAGCCGGCCCGCGCCGAGTGCGGCCACCGCAACGGCCGCGGTGGCCAGCACCAGGTTGTACTCCCAGCCCTCCTTGACGATGAAGAACCCGTTGTGCCGGTGCACCGTCCACGCCGCCACGAACATCAGCGCGACGAAGCCCGCGGCCGGGATGGGCGTCAGCAGACCGACCGCCAGACCCAGGCCCGCGGACACCTCGGTGGTCGCGGCGACCCGGGCGTGGAACATGCCGGGCTTCATGCCGATGCTCTCGAACCAGCCTGCGGTACCGGGTAGGCGGCCGCCGCCGAAGAACTTGTTGTAGCCGTGCGCGGCCATCGTCAGGCCGAGGACAAGTCGCAGGACGAGCAGTCCGACGTCGTAGGCAGTCACGGAAGCAAACTTAGAGCATTGCGGTCGGTGGCGTTACGGATCACCGCCCGTTTGCAACGCCCGACCGGCACCGCCCGTCCGAATGGCAGCATGGGGAGATGGTCGAACTCAAGGTGCTGCAAGCCGTACGCCTCAAGAATGCGGTGGACCCCGCCGATCTGATCGCCACAGTCGACGAGGACTCAACCACCGTCGCCCGGGTGATCGACGAACTGGGCGAGGCCGGTCTGCTGCTGACGGCGGGCCGGCAACTCAAGCTCAGCCCCGATGGCCGCAGCCGCCTCGAGCTGTTGCTGGAGAAAGAACGCAGCGGAGTGGACCGCGCCGCGATGGCCGCCGGCTATGAGGAGTTCCGCGGGGCCAACGCCGCGTTCAAGGTGGTGGTGTCGGACTGGACAGTCAAGCAGGGCGAAGCCAACACCCACGACGACGCGGGCTACGACGCCGGACTCATCGCCCGGCTGGAGACGGTGCACGCCAAGGTGCTGAGCGTGATTTCGGCTGCAGGCGAGCAGATTCCGCGGCTACGCGCCTATGCCGGCAAGCTGGCGGCGGCGCTGGGGAAGATCCGCGACGGCGACACTGCATGGCTGACCCAGCCGGTCGTCGACTCCTATCACACCGTCTGGTTCGAACTGCACGAAGAACTGCTCCAGGCCGCGGGCGTCAGCCCGCGCAGGCCCAGCTAGCCGTCCAGCGCGGTCCGCAGCCGGTGCAGATACGCGTCGACGTCGACGTTGTCCGGATCGGCGTGCACGCTGACCGCCACCGTGTCGCCGATACCGTGCACGCCGTGGGTGAGGCTCATCATCGGCGAGAGCGCCGGATAGCCCGCGGTGAGCACCACGGCGCAGCCGCCGAACGTCAGGTCGGCCGGTCCGCGGTTGACGCTGGACACCACGGTGTGCCCGCTTACCACCGGGGAGCGGGTGGCGGCATCGAATTGCCTTACCCCCCAGCGCAACAACGGCGCCGGCACGGCGGCGGACGCGGCGGCCGAGGCCCGCATCGCCGGATGTGCGCCGCGGCTGCGATGGCCGGCCAGCTCCCGCGCGATCGCCTCGGCCCGGCGTTCCCGGTCCAGCTGCGGGTAGAGCCCGACACCGACGTTGCGGAAGTCGTTGTGCGCGTTCGACTCTCCCGGTCCGGCCATGGGCACCTCGGCGCCGAGCTCCGAGGTGTCCTCGCCGCGCTCGGCCAGATAGCCTGCCAGAGCGTCGGCGATCACCACCAGGGCGCCGACCGTGACCGTCGGGCCGGGGAGCTGATCGCGGCGCAGCGCCAGCGTGCGGATGACGGCGCGGTCACCGGGCTGGGCGTTGACGCTCAGCGGCGCGCGCTGCCGACCGGGTGGCGGCAACAGCCCCGCCTCGGTGTCGCGGACCAGGCGCCGGTGCGCGCGGGCCGCCGTGACCGCTCGCCACGGCAGGAAGCCGCGGTCCGGTGCCCCCACCGCGGGCACGACTGCGGCGCGGCCGAGTAGCGCGCCGGCCAGCTCGGCCGAGCGGATGCCGTCACCCAGCGCATGGGCCATCTGGACCACCACCACCGAGCCGGACCCCGCCACGTTCGGGATTCCGCTCACGTCGGGAAAGACGTGTGCGCGCCAGGCCATTCGACGCGGGTCGATCTGATCGCAGGACAGCCGCACCACTTCGTCCAGGCAGCCCTGCCAGTCGCCGTGGTGGTCGTGGGTCACGAACTGCTCGGGCTCGACGGCACCAGGCTGCCAGCGCGGGTACCGCCATGCGACGTCGTCGACCACCCGCAGGCGCAGCTCGTCGCAGGCTTCGGCGCGCCGGCGCAGCTCGCCGACGGCGTTGCCGGCGTGCTGCGGCGACCCGTCGAAGCCGAACAACAGGAACTGGTCGTTGGGCACCTTGGCCGACATCCAGTACAGCTGCGCGTCAACGGCCGCCATCGTTCTGGTTGCGGGCATGACGACCATTGTCCCGTCCCGGCTCAGCGAGGGGCGCGGCGGACTACGCTTCTACCGTGCTGCCACCGCCCGGCGAGAACCGAGCCGCCCTTGTCACCGGTGCGTCCTCGGGTATCGGCGCGGCGATCGCGCGTGAGCTCGCCGGGCGCGGCCACCACGTCGTGCTGGTGGCCCGCCGCGCCGAGCGGCTCGCCGAGCTGGCGGCCGAGCTCGGGCAGCGCAGTTCGGTTGTGCCCGCTGACCTTTCCCGTCGCGACGACCGAGCTGCGCTGCCGCAACGCGTTGCCGAGCTGGGCCTTGACGTCGACATCCTCGTCAACAACGCCGGCCTGACCACCATGGGCCCGGTGGCGCGGGCTGATCCGGACGCGGAGCTCAACATGGTCGAGGTCGACGTGGCCGCGGTCGTCGACCTGTGCACCCGGTTCGTGCCCGCGATGGTCGGCCGGCGCCGTGGCGTGGTGCTCAACGTCGCGTCGGTCGCCGCGTTCGGTCCGCTGCCGGGCCAGGCCGTGTACGGCGCCGCCAAGGGGTTCGTGCTGTCCTACACCCAGGCGCTGCGCGAAGAGCTCAAGGGCACCGGGGTCGACGCCGCGGCCCTGTGCCCGGGTCCGGTGCACACCGGGTTCGGCGAGGCGGCCGGCTTCTCCACCGAGGACGCCGAGGCCGCGCTGCCCAGGCCGCTGTGGGTCTCGGCCGAGGATGTGGCCCGCATCGCCGTCGACGGTCTGGCCGCCGGCAAGACCGTGATCGTGCCGGGCAGGCTCAACCGGATCTCGTCGTCGCTGTATCACCTGGCGCCGCGCCGGCTGCTGTTACCGCTGCTGGCCCGCACCCACCCCGCGCTCAAGAAGTAGCGAGGAAGTCGACGATCAGCCGGCCCACGGTCTCCGGCTGCTCGAGTTGCAGGAAATGCCCGGCGCCCTCGACGATCCGCACGTCGCTGCCCGGCGGCAAGCCGTCGCGCACCCACGGCGTGAATTCCGGTGTCATGCACCCGTCGTCGTTGCCGTGCAGGTACAGCGTCTGCAGCTGCGGCGCCTCGGTCCACCAGCGGTGCAGCTCGGCGTAGCGGGCCGGGGGGCGGGTGTTGCGGATGGTCGCCCGGTACGGGCCGAGCGCGGCGCGCCAGCGGTCCGGTGCGCCGATCGCGGCGTCGACATGGCGCAGATCCTCTCCGGCGTTGTAGCCCGGCGACCAGCGCCGCCACAGCAGCGGCACGATCCACGACGCCGAACGTTCCGGCAGCCGCGGCAACTGGAAGTAGGTGATGTACCAGCTGCGGACCAGCTGAGCCGGCAGCAGGCGAAGCAGCTTGCCGCGGTTGGGCACCGGTCCGGACGAGGGACGCAGCGCCGCCGAGGGCGGCACCGACATGATGACGGCCTTGGCGAACGGGCTCTGCGGCATCGCCGCCAGTCCGGTCGCGGCGATCGCGCCCCAGTCGTGCCCGATCACCACGTCGCGGTCGGTGGGATTGCACGCCGCCCGCACCTGCAGCGCGTCGTCCATCAGCGCCCCGATGTGGTAGCTGCGGTCCGACGGGACCGACGAGGGCACGTAGCCACGCATGAACGGCGCGATCACCCGGTAGCCCGCCGACACCAGAGCCGGCGCAAGCTTGCGGAAGCCGTATGCCGTATCGGGAAAACCGTGCAGGCACAACGCAATCGGGCCGTCGTCGGGACCCCAGCTCAGCGCACGGAGTTGCACCGCGGGCGCGGTGACGTCGATCCAGCGCGGTTCGGTCATCGGCGGTCTAGATCGGGTCGAATGCCGAGATCAGCCAGCGGCCGCCGACCTTGTCCATGGTGATCCGGACGCTGGAGGCGGTGTTGGTGGGCGCGTCCGAGCCCACGACGACGGTCTGGTCGACGAACACCAGTACCACCGCGTGATCGGGCTTGGCCGAGACGGACGCGGCGGCGGGGACCTGAGCCACCGCGGAGATCTTCTTCTCCTTGGCGCCAGGGATGACGACGGTGTTCACCAGCTGGGTGTAGGCGTCCAGGAATGCTCCGGTGAGCCGATCCCGTGCCGAACCCAGGTCCTTGTCGACCGTTTCCGGCTTGTAGCTCAGCAACGCAACAGTGGAGTCGCGGGCCGCCTGCACCGATTCGACGCGGGCTTTGTCGGCGTCCCGGCGCGAGGAGTCCTCCCAGCGCAGGAAACCCGCGCCCGCGCCGAGCAGCAGCGCCAGCACCGGGAGGATGCCGAAGGCCAGCACGCGCGCCCAGTTGATGCCGCGCTTGTCCTTGGGGCTGACCTCGGTCTTGACGGCTTCGGTCTTGCTGTCGGTCTTGCTGTCGGTGACTTCCGTCGTCTCTTCCTCGATCGCGTCGGCGTCGGTCTTGTCCTCAGGTGTGCTCACGGTACGAACTCCACTTTCGAGACCTTGGCCTCATCGCCGGACTTCTTGACCGTCAGGCGCATCCGCCACGATCGCGGCTGCTGCTCGGTCGCACCCCGGTTCGAGGTCTGCACGGTGACCGCTACCAGGACCTGACCCTCGTTGCCGGTCACCGACTCCAGGCCGGCTTCGGTGACGGTGCCCACCGATTTCGACTGGGCCTGCTTGACGACGTCGATGAACGGTTGGGACCGCTTGGCGAAATCGTCGTAGAACTGGTCGGTCGCCGAGTCGAGGATGCGCTGCACATCGGCCTCGGCGTGCTGGAAGTCGATGGTGGTGAGGTTGATCGCGCCCTGACGGCCCACCTGTACGAGTTGCTGTTGCAGCTGCTGGGCCTGGCGGGCCTGATACGAGCGGTATCCGAGCCAGCCGCACAGCGCCCCCAGCGCGACGACGGCGACCAGACCGGCGATCAGGGCATCGCGAACATGGTTGCGGACCTTCGGCGCGGCGGGCGCGGCCGGCGCTTCCGGCTCCTCGGCGGCCTCTGCGGCCTCGCCATCGATGTCTGCGGCCTCGGCTACCTCATCCGCCGGCGGGGTGTCCTCCCCCACATCGGGCTCAGCGGCCTCGTCGGCCATGTTCGCTCCTTCGCGGCACTGCGGGCGGGACCGCCCTGGGCCGAAAGGTTACCTGTGCTGCCTGGCAGGGCCGTCATGGGTTGGCGGCCGCGGCCTCCAGGTCGGCGATCACGATCTTGCGCATGTCGAGCATGGCCTTCTGGGCGGCCGCCGCCCGGGCCGGGTCCGGATCGGCGAGCAACTCGAAGAGCCTTTTCGGGATCACCTGCCAGCTCAGGCCGTATCGGTCTTTGAGCCAGCCGCACTGCGACTCCTGGCCGCCGTCGAGCAGCGCGTTCCAGTAGTAGTCCACCTCGTCCTGGTCAGCGCAGTCGATCTGGAAGGACACCGCTTCGGTGAACGGGAACTGTGCGCCACCGTTGATCGCGGTGAACCGGGTGCCGTCGAGCACGAACTGCATGAAGCGCATCTCGGGGTCGACGTGCTCGATCGAGGAGTTCGGGAAGAGGGCGGTGTAGAACTTCACCGCTTCCTCCATGTCGTCGTCGAACCACAGCGATGGGGTGATCGTGGGCATCGGTTGGTCTCCTTTCGCGAGGTGTCGAACGGGCAGACCGGCGCCGGTGGCGAAAGTCATCGCCGCACTGGGTAACGTGCTTCTCAGTGTCGGCCGAGAGGATGCCTGTGAGCAGCACGAAGAGCGGGCCACAAACCGTTGAGTTCCACGGCGACAAGGCCCTCACGCTGGTCGCCGACGAGTGGAACAAGGGCGCGGACTCAGCGGCTGACCGGCCGACGATCCTGATGCTGCACGGCGGTGGGCAGAACCGGTTCTCCTGGAAGAACACCGGGCAGATCCTGGCCGACCACGGCTTCCACGTGATCGCCATGGATGCGCGCGGACACGGCGACAGCGACCGCGCCCCCGGCGCCGAGTACACCGTCGACGCGCTGGCCTCCGACGTGCGCCACGTGCTCGACGACATCGGCCGTCCGGTGGCGCTGATCGGGGCCAGCATGGGCGGACTGACCAGCATCCTGGTCGCCGACCTGGCCGGCCCGGAGAAGGTGACCAAACTGGTCCTCGTCGACGTGGTGCCACGGTTCGAGAAGGACGGCAGCGCCCGCATCCGCGACTTCATGTTCAGCCACGTGCACGGGTTCGAGACGCTGGAGGAGGCGGCCGACGCGATCGCCGCCTACCTCCCGCACCGCAAGCGGCCCCGCAACCTCGACGGCCTGAAGAAGAACCTTCGGCACCGCGACGGCCGCTGGTTCTGGCACTGGGACCCCGCCTTTCTGACCGCGCCGACCGACGATCCGTTCGTCCGGGTGGAAAAGCTCGAGCAGTCCGCGATGGATCTGACCATTCCGATCCTGCTGATCCGCGGCAAGCTGTCCGACGTGGTCAGCGCGGAGGCTGTCGAAGCGTTCCTCGCCAAGGTGCCGGCGGCAGAGTTCGTCGAACTGGCCGACGCCGGGCACACCGCGGCGGGTGACGACAACGACGCCTTCAGCGACGCGGTCGTCTCCTTCGTCACCCGCTGAGGCGGTTCAGTCCTGCCGGTTCAGGTGTAGTTCGGCGGCGACGTACGACCCCGCGATGTGCTTGAGCTCGGCGGGCGCCACCGCGCGGACAACCATCTGCGCGCCGAGGCCGTCGATCATGGTGAGGACCCGCCGGGCCGCGACATCGGGGTGCGCCGCGTGGAACTCGCCGGTCTCGTTGCCGGCCTTGACGATCTCGGCGATGAACGCCAGCCACTGCTCGGTCAGGGCCGCCGCCTCGGCGGCCAGCGCGGGGTTCTCGCCGGCCCAGACTCCAGGCCTCCAGCCACAGCGCACTGGCCTCCATGCTGTCCTCGTCCAGGGCGTAGTCCATCAACCCGGTGATTTTGGCGGTGGGTGTGGGCTCGTCGTCGACCCGCGCGCGGGCCCGGGCCAGGTCCTCGGTGGCGGCGGTTCGGAATGCCGCGGTGATCAACAACTCCGCCGAGGAGAAGTAGTGGCTGACCAGACCGGGGGTGACGCCCAGCTCCGCGGCGACCTTGCGCAGCGTCACCGCCCCCAGTCCCCCGGTGCGGCTGAGCTCGACGGCCTTGGTCAGCAGCTCGTCGTGCCGCTCGGCGGGCAGCTTGCGCCTGGCGTCCCGGGTCGTGCCGGTGGCGACCACGTTGATTCCTCCTCTTGACGGATTCCCGATCTTATTGAACACTACATCAACACTATTGATGCAATACTCAACAAGAGGCGTCGCGATGACCGAGAGTTTGGCCGAGATGACTGATGACCGCGTCGGCGCCATCGAGGGCGCCGGGGTGGAGTACCTGCCCGAAGAGGCGCGCGACTCCAGTCCGCGAAACCTCGCCGCGGTCTTTCTGGGCGCGAATCTCACCTGGACCAACGTCGTGTTCGGCGCGTTTGCGATTTTGTTCGGCCTGAGCTTCTGGCAGACGCTGGGCTCGATGGCCGTCGGCACCGCGATCGGCACCCTGGCGATCCTGCCGACGGCCATCATCGGGCCGCGGACCGGCACGAACATGACGGTGTCCAGCGGTGCGTTCTTCGGCATCCGGGGCCGATTCATCGGCTCGGGACTGGCCCTGGCGATCGCCCTGGGCTTCGCCGCGGTGACGGTATGGACCAGCGGTGACGCCCTCGTCGCCGCCTCGCACCGGATGTTCGGCAGCCCCGAGACCGCTATCGTGCGCGGCCTCGCCTACGCCGCGGTCGCCGCCCTGATGGTGACGGTCGCCCTCTACGGCCACGCCACCATCGTGGCGATCCAGAAGGTCGTGGTGCCGGTCGTCGGCGCGCTGATGCTCCTCGGGATCATCGCGTTCAGCGGCGGCTTCGACCCCGGCGCCGGCAGCGGCGAGTACGCCTTGGGCGGGTTCTGGCAGACCTGGACCCTGTGCGCGGTGTTGTTCGCGGCCGCACCGATCTCCTACGGCCCGACGATCGGCGACTACACCCGGCGCATCTCGGCCCGGCGCTTCACCGACCGCCAGATCACCGTCGCCCTCGGCATCGGCATGTTCATCGGGGTGCTGCTGCCCAGCGTGTTCGGCGCCTTCACCGCTCAGTCTTTTTCGGCGGACTCCGCCGCCCCGTCCGACTCCTATCTCGACGACCTCGTCGGCGCCGCACCGGCCTGGTACGTCATCCCGATCGTGGTGATCTCGCTGCTCGGCGGCCTGAGCCAGGGCGTGCTGTGCATCTACGCCAGCGGCCTGGACCTCGAGGGCCTGACGCCACGGCTCAAGCGCACCCAGACCACGGTGATCACCGCCGCCGTCGCGATCGTGCTGCTCTATGTCGGGGTCTTCGTCTTCGACGCGGTGGGCTCGGTGACCGCGATGACCGTCGCACTCAACGCCGTCATCACCCCGTGGGTCGCGGTGCTGGCGATCGGCGCGCTGCGCACCCGCGACGTCGGCTACGACCCCGTCGACCTGCAGGCCTTCGCGCACGGCAGGCGCGGCGGGCGGTACTGGTTCACCGGCGGCTGGAACGCGGCGGCGGTGCTGGCCTGGGCCGGCGGGGCGCTGTTCGGGGTACTGGCCGTCAACACGACCCTCTACGTCGGGCCACTGGCCGACATCGCCGGCGGCGTCGACCTGAGCACCGTGGGCTCGGCGCTCATCGCCGCCGTGATCTACCTTGCCGCAGGGGGATTCGCCCGTCCTACACACCACGTCAGCCCCGAGCGGGAACTGGCAGTGGATTTGCCCGCCTCATAGCGACAACTCGGCAGCGGACACAGGTCTCGTTCGCGTTTGTCGCTGCGAGGCGGGCAACTCGCGCCCCGTCTAAGCCAGCAGCGGTACCGCAGCGATCGGGTCGGCGGCCAGGATTTCGAACATCGCCCGCCGGGTCGCGGTCAGCTCGGTGTCGACGCCGTTGCCCGCCAGCGTGATTCGACAGGTCGCCAGTGCCGAGTTGTAGCAGTACTTGGGGGCGCCGTTGGTATCCGTGTAGGTCAGGCCGATCACATCGCGGGGCTCGGCACTGATCTCGCCGCGCATCTGCACGCCGTCCGTGCGACCTCCGAACGACCAGGCGAACGGCTCATAGGAGCCGTGGGTGTGCCGCGCCGCCGAGATCGAGCGCACGGCGAACTCCCTGCCATCGTGCCGCAGCACGAACAGGGTGGCCGCGGGCAATCGCAGCGGCCCGACGGCGGCGTGCGCGGTGACGATCTCGAGGCTGGACCGCGGCTCGCCGTCGAACCCGCACACCTGGCCGAACGCATACGCCGGGGTGTGCCGGCGGCCCCAGTTGTGGTTGACGCTGCCGAGCCACCCGTCGAGCTCGAAGGCTGTCTCCCCGACGGCGACGGTCCCGTCCAAGTGCGCCAGCGGGTGGCGCACCTGGGTCTTCGCCGTCGGGAACCGGGCCCGGTACGCGCGGTCGGTCAACAGCTTGACCGCGGGCTCGCCGCCCGGGGTGATCCGAAGCTCCCACGTCGCGCCGGGTACCGAGCCGCGGGCGGAGACGTCGTCGATCGTCGTGTCGGCGATGCGGGCCGACCACGGGTCGGACCGGTAGTCCGCCCGCGCCGGCGGGTAGGGCTGTTTGACCGCCCGGTTACCGTTGCCGTCGGGGTCGAACAGCATCACCCACACATCGGCCACCGGGTCCCCCGGCGCGGGCAGCAGCAGCGTCGACCGCAGCCACACCGCCTGCGCGCGGTCGGGATGGTTGGCGCGGAGATATCTGCTCTCGTAGTAGGGGGGCATCATCTGTTCAGGATTCACGACGGGAAGGCGGCCAGAGGTGGGTTGGACGATCGCGGTCTATGTGCTGGCCGGCCTCGTCGTCGCGGAGGGGGTCGCGCTGGCGATCCTGTGGTCGCAGCTGCAGCGCAGCCGGCGTGAGACCGACGAACTGCGCGAGCGCCTCGACACCCGCACCATGCTGTGGACCGGCGGCCGCGAAGCCGTCAAGACCGTCTGGCAGACCGCCAACCTGGTCCGCACCCAGGGGTTCGGCGGCGCGGTGCGCACCTCGATCGAGGAGCTGGCCGACTGGGCGGACGTGGAACGTCCCGACCTGGCCCGCCTGATACCGGACGGCAAGGTGGTCGTGATGTTCTCCGATATCGAGGACTCGACCGCGCTCAACGAGCGCATCGGCGACCGCGCCTGGGTCAGGCTGATCGGCAATCACGACAAGCAGGTGCGCCGGCTGGTCCGCATGCACGACGGTCACGTCGTCAAGAGCCAGGGTGACGGGTTCATGGTGGCCTTCGCCGATCCCGCCGCGGCGGTGCGGTGCGGCGTGGCGATCCAGAACGCGCTGCGGCGCGATGCGAAACGCATGCGCAACAACAGCATTCGGGTGCGGATCGGCATCCACATGGGCAAGTCGGTCCGCCGCGGCGACGATCTGTTCGGCCGCAACGTGGCGATGGCCGCCCGCGTCGCCGCCCAGGCCGACGGGGGCGAAATCCTGGTCAGTGAGCCGGTGTGCGCCGCGGTGGGTGACCAGCAGCGCTTCGACGCCGGCCGGGAGGCGGAACTGAAGGGTTTCGCCGGCACGCACCGGCTGTACGCCGTCGCGCTGGACGCCTAGTCCGGCTTCGTTCCCTGGGCCGCCTGGGCCTCGGCGAGTCGCTGGTGCAACCGGCTGCGGATCTCGTCCGGGGTGTACGCCTTGCGACGACGCTGGTCTCGCACAACCAGCACGCCACCGGCGGCGACCCCGACGGCTCCGGCCAGGCCGATCCACTTCCAGATGTTGCGCACGCCGATCAGGTTAGGCCCTGACGCAACCGCCGCCCGAATAAGCTGCGCTGGTGATCGAGCACACCGTGTCGCTGGCCCAGGCGCTGGACGAAACCCGCACCGGCGACGTCTGGCTGTTCCGCGGCGGGTCGGGGCCCGACCGGGCGATTCAGACGCTGACCAACAGCCCGGTGAACCACGTCGGCATGACGGTGGCCATCGACGACCTGCCGCCGCTGATGTGGCACGCCGAGCTCGGCCACAAGTTGACCGACCTGTGGACCGGCACCAACCACCGCGGCGTGCAACTCAACGATGCGCGCCAGGCCGTCGAGCAGTGGCTGACGCATTACGAGCAGCGCTGCTGGCTGCGCCAGCTGACTCCCCCGGCCAGCCGGGAGCAGGAAGACCGGCTGCTGGAGGTGATCGCCCGCATGGACGGCACCCCGTTCCCGTCCACGGCGCGACTGACCGGCCGGTGGCTGCGGGGCCGCCTGCCCACCGTCAGTGACTGGACCCGCGGAATTCCGTTCCTGCACAGCAAGGTTCGCCAGTCCGCCGAACGCAAGAAGGAGGTCAGACGGGAAGTCGGCCTGGAGACGGCCTACTGCGCGGAGACGGTGGCCATCACCTACGAGGAGATGGGGCTGCTGCGCACCGAGAAGAACGAGAACTGGTTCGACCCGGGCCGGTTCTGGAGCGGTGACACGCTGCCGCTGGTGACCGGATACCAGCTGGGCGCTGAGATCCGGGTCCTCCCAGGGTGATTCGGGCGATCAGAAACCGATACCCACACCGATGCCGACCGGGGCCTGTTGGCTCGGGCAGGACACGTCGACGTAGACGGTGGTGAAGGTGGTCGGGTCGGCGTCACCGGTGTTGGGGTTGTGGATGGCGACAACGGTGCACTTCGACAATGAGGACGTGCTGTTCCCGGCGACCCAGTTGACCGCGACGTCGTAGCCGCGATCGCGCAGGTCGTTGATAGTCGTCTCGGCCGTCGGGCCACCCAGGGCGGGGTCGGCGGAGGTCGGCGACGCGGGCACGAATGCGATTGCTGCGGAAGCGATCAAGACGGTGGCCGCGAAAGCACTTCTCGAACCCACCAGATCCTCCCGAAGGCCAACTGTTCGCACTAGCCGCGATTCACGCTACCGACCATGCGGCCAATGGTTTGCCTTTCGGGTCACGCAGGGTGATCTGAACGATGGACTGACCCGGCGCGACGTCGAACGCCAGGTGGCCGGCCATCTTCTGGCCCTCGGCGAGCTGTCCGGAGGTGATGCCGGGGTTCACCGCGCCCACCGAGGGCGCGATGACGGCCCCGCCCTCCGCGCGGGCGACGAAATAGAAGCCGTTGACGGTGGTTGTGCCACTCTCGCCCTGGATGGTCACGTCCACCGCATACAAGGTGCCCTTGGCCGGGATGATCACCGCATCGGCCGGCACCGGCTGCAGGTTGTCGACGGTGTAGGCGGCGCTGCCGTCCGGAGTGCTGACGTGCAGCGTCTGCCCGGAGACCGCGGCCTGCGGACCCGCCGGCGCGGCCGTGCTGCCGTCGTTATCGCTCGCGGAGGTCATCGGCGCGGCAGGCTGCGACGAGGAGCAGGCGCTGCTCACCGCCACCATCGCGGCTATGACGACGATCAATCCGGGTGACGCTGTCCCTCGCATCGGCGGATACTAGCGCGCCCGGCACACCCGCCTGGATCAATCGACTGTGCGGCCCCGACGGCTCTCCTCCGTCGGAGCCGCACAGAGTTTCGGCGGCCCCGCTGCTCAGCCCCATGCCCTGGCGGCACGTCGGTCGGTGTCGGCGACGTCGGCGGCGCCCTCGCGGACCGCGTTGCCAAGACTGACGAGGATGTCGTGGAGGGCGGCGGTGGCCTGCTGCCAGCGTGCCTGTTCGGACTGGTAGGCGGCGGCGGCCTCGCGGGTCCACAACTGCTGCAGCGGAGCGATCTGACGGCTCAGGTCGTCCAGAGCGGCCCTGAGCCGCGCGGAGGTGGCCTGGATGTCACGGCCCACCGAGCCGTCGATCTCCGCGAAGTTGTAGGAGAGGATGGGGTCCATGTCGGTTGCTCGCAGTTCAGAGGTGGGCGGTGGCGTCGGAGATGCGCTGGGCGTGCGACTGCGCGGCGTCCCGCAATTCGCGCTCGTTGTGCCGAATGGTCTCGGCGATTCCGGCAAGTGCGCGTGAGAGTTTCGTGGACTCGGCATTCCACCGCTGCACAACCTCTCTGAAGCGCGCGGCGGCCGGCCCGCCCCATACCGATGGCGGAACGGCATCCATCCTCGAGATGAAGCCGTTCAGCAGCGAGCGGATCTCCTCGTTGCGGCTGTCGGTGGCCGCAGCGACCGAGCGCATGAGGTCGAAGTCCGTACTGAGAGTGGTCATTGATGTCCCATCTTCCGATTTGCTCTCACTGACAACAGGTTTGACGCTCGCCACTACTGCGCGGTTCCCGTGACTTCGCGTGCCGAGCCCACCGCGTCGTCACAGACAGCCGCGATGGCGTCCTCTCGCCCCGGTGCACTCTGGCAGCCGATACTGATCCGCGTGGCACCGTCGAGCAGGACCACCCACCGGATGTCACGTCCGCCCCGGACCTCCCGGTAGGTGACGGCCGGCCGGCCGGCACGTTGATCGTGGGGCCGGAAGTCGACGAATACACCTGCGGGTTGTTCGGCCAGGGCACGGGCCATCACCTCCGATGTCGTACCGAGTCTCTCCCCCGGAACGTACGACTGGGTGATGTGCAGGGCGGCGTCATGATCTGTCGTCGAGTTCACCTGCACCCGCCGCGAGCCCGGTCCCGCGGTCACCCTGGTGACGGCCCAGTGCAGTGGGATTCGCACAGTGATGCGCCCCTCGACGAGATTGGTGGCGTCACCGCCGGCTGTGTTCGGCGCTGCGGGCTTCTGGTGCGCCGCGGCGATACCCATCGCGCACATGACCACCGCCACCGATGCCGCCGCGGCGACCGCGGGTGTGTGAACCCACCGTCGTCGGATTCTCGCCGGAGCGGCCGTCTCGGCCGGCGCCGTCACATCGGCGATCTCAACGATCGCCGCCGTGACGCCTCGTTCCTCGAGCGCCGATCGGATACGTCTGCCGGTATCGCCGACGCCGCCGACGCCCACCGGGGTGTCGATGACTATCCGGGCCTCGCCATGGCCGGCGCCGATCGCCGCGCGCGCAACAGCGTCGGCGGTGCAGGAGCGGCCCAGCACCGCAACGGACTCGCCCGCGGCGACGGCGATGACCTCGTCGGCGATCTCGATGACGACGATGTCATCGGTCATGTTGTTCGCCAACAGCCGTGAGCGCGAAACGGTGACGACGTCGGATACCAGGATCGAAGCGGTCTCGGCGATGCGCCTGACCCGGCACTCGGGCCACCAGGACGGCACGACCACCGTCATCGTCGCTGAACTCGCCTGCACTGCTGACCCGATGACGCTGCGCCACAACGCCGTGACGTCGACGGGGCGTTCGTCGAGCAGCGCCACGGCGTCGTCGCCGGCCTGCAGGGCCGCGCCGACGATCGTCGCCTCGGGACGGACCATCGGCAGCGGAGCGATTCTGCGTACCGCTGCCGGGCCGACCTCGAGTACCGTCACGGTCATGGCGGACACCAGCCGACCTGGACCACCTGCGCCCCAGCGCGGGTGACGAGCAGCCCACGTCCGGCGGGATGGCCGGCGGCACGGTGGTTTCCGATCAGGGGCCCCTCCTCCGCACTCCCGTTCATGAGCAATCCCATGCAGCCGCTGTCGCGAAGCTGCGCCAGCAGCGGCTCGAACATGGCACGGGCGCTGCCGGAGCATCGTCGGGCCAGAACGATATGCAGCCCGATATCCACCGCGTGCGGCAGCAGCGGCAGCAAGCTCGACAGCGCTTCGGGGTGGGTGGCGGTCACTAGGTCGTAGTCGTCGACGATCACGAAGATCTGTGGGCCGCTCCACCAGGACCGGTGCCGGAACTGCTCAGCACTAGTATCCGCCGCCGGTAATCGGCTCTCCAGCAACATAATCAGCCCGGGCAGTTGTTCGGCCGCCGACGACGCGGTGAATACCTGTCCGGCCAGGAGTTCAGGTGGGACCGCATCCACCAGAGAACGCCGGAAATCGATGACGAACAGCAGCGCCGGCTGCGACATTGCGCCGCGCGCCACTTCGCGACACAGCGTGCGCAGCGTGGCCGTCTTCCCGGAGGCGCTATCGCCGAAGATCAACAGATGCGCGTGCTGCGCGAAGTCCAGGGCGACCGGATCGAGTTCGGCTCCGCCGATCCCAAGAATGATGCCCGCCGAGTCTGCGCCCGCTTGCCGCAGCACCATGTCATGGTCGATCGTGTCGGGAAGTAACCGAACCGGCGGGGCCCTCCAGTCCCCATCGGAAACCACGGTGCCGGGGTGTGATCGGGCGACCACGAAATGCTTACCGTCGCGGGTGATCCCGCAGCCCGGCCGATGCGCGGGGACGAGGGCCGCCTGCCGTCGGTCCATCTCGGAGTCGACCGGATCGCCGAGGCGCAGTTCGATGCGGGTGCCGATCTGGTCTTTGAGTCCGGGCCGGATGTCGGCCCATCGGCCGGCTGTGATGAGCAGGTGCACGCCGTAGGACAGTCCCTGGGTGGCGATCGCGGTGACCGTCGACTCCAGCTCCCCGAATCCCTCGCGGAAGGCGGCCCAGCCGTCGACGACGAGGAACACGTCGCCATAGGGATCGGTGGCGACGCCCCTGTCCCGGGAGTACAGAACGGACTCGACCCGGCCGACAATGCGGCACACCAGTTCACGGTCTCCTCGGGCGGCCACCGCGCCGACATGGGGCAGCGAGCGCAGCGATTGCAGGGTGCCACCGCCGAAGTCCAGGCAGTACCACTGAATTCGCCGTGGGTCATGGCGCGCTGCCAAGGCGGTGACGATGGTGCGGACCGTGGCGGACTTTCCGGTCTGCGGTGCGCCGACGACGGCAATGTTGCCTGCCGCGCCGCCGATGTCGACGAGCAGCGGTGCGCGCCGCTGCTCGAACGGCAGGTCGATGAGCCCGATGGGTGCGACGAGCTCACCGGCCGGAATCGAGGCCAGGTCAGCGAGTTCCGGTGATGACGGCAGGGGCGGAAGCCAGAGGGAATGCGCCCGCGTACCCAGCCCGCTGAAGCGCTCGACGATGGTGTCCATGAGCGTCGGAGGCGGATCGCCGACCCGCGCCGCGACCGGCGTCGGCACCGACGTGAATGCTCGCACCGATGGCGCTGCGGAATCCGACACACGTCTCGGCGCGCTCGGATCGGGGGCGCCGACATGGATGGTCTGGAACCGGGTCAGCGTTCCGTCGCCGGTGCGCAGCAGCGCTGCCCCCGGGCCGCCCGGCAACTCTGCGGCATCGGCGACCCCGAGCACCGCCCGCGATTCGGCGCCGGTCAGCGTCTTCAGGCAGATGCGGTAGGACAGATGCGAGTCGAGGCCGCGGAGCCGGCCTTCGTCGAGTCGTTGACTCGCCAACAGCAGGTGTACGCCCAGGGAGCGCCCGACCCGTCCGATCGTGACGAACAGTTCGACGAAATCGGGATGGTGGTGCAGAAGTTCGGCGAACTCGTCGATGACCACGAACAACGAGGGCAACAGCGGCAGGGTGTCGTCGTCGCTGCGCAGCCGCCGATAGGCGGCGATCCCGGTGATGTTGCCGGCCCGCCGAAGCAGCTGCTGACGTCGGTGGATCTCCCCGCCGAGCGCATCTTTCATGCGGTCCACCAGGTGCGCCTCCTCGGCGAGGTTGGTGATGACCGCGGCGATGTGATGCAGACCATCCAGGCCCAAGAACGTTGCGCCGCCCTTGAAGTCGATCAGCACGAGGTTGAGGTCCTCCGGTGGGTGGCGGCTGATCATCCCGAGTACCACCGTCCGGAGCAGCTCGGATTTTCCGGAGCCGGTGGCACCGACACACAACCCGTGTGGTCCCAGCCCACCTTCGGCGGCCTCTTTGATGTCGAGGTCGACGAATCGGCCCTGCGCCGTGGTTCCGATGGGCACCCGAAGCCGGTCGCGGCCGCCGCGAGCGGGCCATCCTCCCGGGCCCGCGATGCCCACAGCAGTGCACCATCGCTCCAGTGGGTTCGACTCGGGCCCGCCGCCGCGCTGCCGGTAGCGGGCCAGGCGGCGCGCACAGACCAGGGCGTCGGCCGATGCCAGGCGGTCGACCACGCCGATCTCCTCGGTACCGGATCCGGTCCGCACGGCGAGCCGGTCACCGTCGATCCGCAGCAGCATGCCTGCCTCAACCGGAGCTTCCTGGCCAACCGTCAGCATTGTCACACCGGCTAGGTCTCCGAAGATGCTCCCGCCGGCGAGGTCCACGCCCTCGACGATGACGACGACGTGCGGATGCACCGGCGCCGCCGCAGCATCGAACCGTCCGCGCCCCTCCAGCACAGCGGAGAGAGCTGTCTCGGCCTGCCCGACGGTGTCGTACACCATCGGCCCGTTCTGCGGATGCTCGTTGTGCGGCAACCACTTCAGCCAGTCCCACTGTTGCCGTCCGAGGCCACCGACCACCGCGATGATCCGCACGTCGCTTGCACTGTGCAGCACGGCCAACTGGCAGAGGACCGCCCGCAACAGGTCGCGAGCCGAGTCCGGATCACCGGCCACCACGACGGTCGGTACACCGCGCAGGGCCAGCGCCACGGGTGCGCCGTCGAGGACGGTCTGGGTCTGCACCAGGCGGCGCAACGCCGCCGCACTCACCGGGTCGAGGCGATGAGCCGGCGGGAGCGGCGGCGTCCTGATCCGCCGGCCCAGCCGCTGGCTGCCCACTGCTAGGCGGACATGGCCGAAGTCGGAGTCGTCACGTCCGCGCTCGGACATCCGCCGTCCACCGATCAGCGTCCACAGCGCGGACGGTGGCGGATGCACCCAGGTCAGTGAATCATGTTGCACGGCAGCGGCGTGGGTCAGCTGATCGGCAAGGGCGCCGAGATGGTCCAGATACCGGCGGCGCTGGTCCTCGAGTTCGGCGGTCCCCCGCCGGGACGCGGTCTGCACGAGCATGCCGATCGCCGACATCACCATCATGGCGGGAAACATCAGCGACGCCGGGTTGCGCGGCACCGCCGAACTCGACGACCAGGCCACCAGGCCCATCCCGGCCATCGCGACGACTCCCGTCAGCGGTAGCAGCAGTGCGGAACCGCCGCCGTGGACCTGCGGCACGGCGGGTGGCACCGCAACGTCGACGGCGTCGGTGGGGAACTGTGGGGGTGCCAGCCTGAGCCCGCCGGAGACGACCATGAGCGGACCGTAGGCGCCGCGACCACCGTCGGCAATTCACCTGTGGACAGCGGAGTTCGCCGCCGCAGCACCGTGGCTACGGTCTCCGATCATGGCTGCCACCGCAGAGTCGTGTCGCGTCTCGATCCACACCGCCGACCGGGAAATCGATCTCACCCTTCCCGCGCACCTGCCCCTGCGGGACCTGTTGCCCGCGGTAGTGGACACGATCGACGCCGAGAACGCGTCGGGTCTCACCGGGCGCGACCTGCGGCTGAGTCATCCGGTGACCGGTCCGCTCGACTCGGCGCAGTCGCTGGCGCACTCGGGCATCCGCGACGGAGAACTGCTGATCCTGTCCGAGGTGAGACCGGTTCACCGACAGCCGGAATCGGATCCGTGTGCCGCGGTCACCGCTGCCGTCAGCGCTGATCGCCGTCCCTGGCGACCCGCGACGTCACAGGCCGCCGCGGTCGTCATCACGTGGTGGGCAACGCTCATCGGCGCCGTATTGCTCGGCCGGCCGGTCGTCGCGTCGCAGACTGGGCGGCACATCATCCCCACCATCGCCGCGGGGTCCCTGGTTCTGCTGGTCGCCTTGATCTTTCAACGTCGCGGTGCCGCACGACCCATCGTGGCCGGTTTCGCCCTCGGTGCGTCCGGCTTCGCGGGACTGGCCGGGTGGCTGGCCGTCCCGGACGGCCCGGGGGTGGCGAATGCCGCGCTGGCGATGTCGGCATGCGCCGCAGCCGCCGCCGCGGCGTCACGGGTATGCGACTGTGCAACGATCCTTGTATCACTCTGTGCGGTATCGGCGTCGGGGGCGGTACTGACGCTCGGCGCGGTGCTGCACTGGTGGCCCACGCCGGCCTGCGGTCCGATCCTGGCCTCCGGTTGGCTGACCGTGCTGGCGATGGCGCCGCGGCTGGCGGCCCGGGCATCGCGGTTGTCGGCGTCGGATCCGGTCGACGAGGTTCTGCGAATTCGCGCGCTGAGCGCGCACCGGCTCCTCACGACGGTGGTGGTGACGGCGTCGGGTGGCGCAGTGCTGGGCTGCCTGATGACCGCCCTGACTACCCCGCGATCACCGGCGTCGACAGGGTTCATCGCCACCGTGGCAGCCGCACTGCTGCTGCGCTCCCGCACCGACGTCGACTGCGCCCGCGCCATCGCCCTGGCCATCGGAGCGGGTCTGGCGGCGACGACGCTGCTTGGCACCGCGGCGGGCAGCGGGGTCGACCTGGCCCCCTGGCTGTGTGGTGCGCTCGCCGGAGTCTGTGCGGTGGGCATTCGGCTCACCTCGCAGACGGGTCGGCGGCTGTCGACGGGCGCGCGAAAGGCCCTGCGCGCCGCCGACTTCGCAGCCGCGGTGGCTGTGGTGCCGCTGGGGTGTTGGGCCATCGGGGTTTTCGGCGCCGTTCGCGATCTGAGCCTGTCGTGACCCGGCGATGCGTCCGGGCGCTGGCGGCGACGGCACTGACCCTGATCTCGGCGCCGCACTGCGCACCGACCGCATTCGCGGTGGCTCCCCCGCCGATCGACGACGCCTTGTTGCCCGCGCCCGCGCCGCCCGCACCACCGGCGCCGACCCGCCAGCTGGAACCGTGCACGGTGCCGGTGCGTAGCAATGCCGACGGAGCGGGGAGAACGCGCCGCGGCGTCGACATGCACGGCATCTGGCAGTTGACCCGCGGGGCCGGCCAACGGGTGGCGGTCATCGACACGGGTGTGCAACCGCATCCACGGTTGCCCGCCGTCGTGGCCGGCGGCGACTACGTGTCGACCGGCGACGGCAATCAGGACTGCGACGGACACGGCACTCTCGTGGCGGGCATCATCGCGGCGTCCGCGGTGCCGGGCGAACGCGACGGGTTCACCGGCATCGCGCCCGAGGTCACCCTCATCAGCATCCGCCAGTCCAGCACCAAGTTCGCCCCGGCGGCCATCCCGTCGAGTCACGGCATCGGTGACGTGACGACGCTGGCGATGGCGGTTCGCACCGCGGCCGACATGGGCGCGTCGGTCATCAACATCTCGTCCGTGGCGTGCTGCCGAGTCGGAGTTCGACGACCGGGCGCTGGGCGCCGCGCTGTCCTACGCCGTCGACGTCAAGGACGCTGTCGTGGTGACGGCGGCGGGCAACGTCGGAGGCGCGGATCAATGCCCCGCACAGAACACCTCGGCCGCAACCGCGGGTGATCGCCAGCCCGGCCTGGTACGACGACTACGTCCTGGCCGTCGGATCGGTCAACGCCGACGGTGCCGCCTCGGCGTTCAGCCTCAACGGCCCGTGGGTCGACGTCGCCGCACCCGGCGAGGCGGTGGTGTCGCTGGATCCGGGCGGCGCCGGATTGGTCGACGCTATGCCGGGGCCGGCCGGGCCGGTACCGATCTCGGGCACCAGTTATGCGGCACCGGTCGTGAGCGGGCTTGCCGCACTGGTGCGCTCGCGTTTCCCGCGGATGTCGGCACGCCAGGTCATGAGACGCATCGAGAACACCGCGCGCAAGCCGCCCGCCGGGCTGGGACCCGGCGGTCGGCAACGGGGTCGTCGACATGCTTGCCGCGGTCAGCGAGCAGACCGCCACCGCTGCAACGCTCCGATCCCGCAGTCCGTGGAGCCGCCGGTCCGTTCGGTGCCGGAGCCGGGCCGGCCGGCGGGTGTCGCGGTGGCCGGGGCGGCGGTGTGCCTCGCCGGGTCTGGTGGGCGTCGTCGCGCTCTCGCGACTATGGCGCAAGCGGCCCGTCGCCGACGACGTCGCGCGCCACTAGCGCGGCGTCGCGGGCGAGTTCGGGACCGCGCGGCAGTGCCGCGATCAGGGACCAGGGCGCCACCGCCGGGGAGCCGGTGAGCCCGAGGGCCGCTCGCGGCCGCCGAATCGTGAACGGCGAAGCGGACACCGGAGTCGGTGACCAGGTACCGGCCGGTCGTCCCGCTGTCACCGCTGAGGCCGGTCACGGTGACGTCCGACGCTGCGGCCGGCGGGTACTGCGCACCCGGTCGACGACGGGCCCGTCCCCGTCCGCGCGGGCCAGCAGCACGGGAGCGGGTGCTTGCGCGGGGAGCGGATCCGGTGCCGATGGTGGTCCGCCCGGTCGACCACGTCGCGCAGAGGCTGCCGTCGACGCCGACGAGTGTCGGCACCTGACCCGGGAAGCTCGCCACGGGCAGTGCGTCGATCAGCGCGGCTTCCGCGACCAGATCCGCTGCGACCGTGATGATCTCGGCGGTGCCCTGCGGTTCGGCGAACCGGATCAGGTCCGCGGCCAGTCGCCCGATCCGCTGCAGCCCGTCGAGCAGCACGACGTAGTACTCCTCGGTATCGACACGGGCCACCCGCAGCACACTTCCCACCGCGAAGCCGCC
Source organism: uncultured Actinomycetota bacterium (assembly GCA_963753095.1). Classification (GTDB taxonomy): domain Bacteria; phylum Actinomycetota; class Actinomycetes; order Mycobacteriales; family Mycobacteriaceae; genus Mycobacterium. The sequence goes on along the minus strand of CAVWBC010000007.1, from coordinate 100,412 downwards.
GATCAGCGATCGGCTCCCCCACGCCGTCGATGCGCGGCGCGCTGATCGGCGGCACCTCCGGGACGGCGTTGAGCAGCGCCGGCGACACCCGACGGGGCTGGGCGCCGTCGAGGTGCAGCGCGCGGGCGACCACCGGATCACTGCGGGTCGACGGCGGCGCGGCTACCGTCGTAGAGCAGGTACACCGACCCGTCCTCCGCACCGCTCGACGACGAGAACGGCTGTGTGCGTGGCGTAATTCCGGCGGAGCACTCGGTGTTCCGACGGTGACACGGTGGTCGCCCCGTCGGCATCGTCGCAGACCGTCCATCGTGCGTCGGCGGGCGCGATCGGATCCCCGATCGTCTGCGGCGCACCGGGAATGCCCAGAATCGGTCCCGCGATGCGCATCGCCGAGCCGGTCGTCGTCGACGACACTCGGGGCGCCGGGGATGTCGAGGATCAGCCACGCCGACGCCAGATTGGCCACCGGATGCAGGGCGTCGCCCATGCGCACGAACAACGCGCCGGACTGGCGTGACATGACCAGAGGCGCAGAGCCCGGCGCCGCCGCGGGCCGCAGCACCGCCAGGCCGACGTCAGGCGACGAGCACGACCCGCGGCGAGCAGGCATCCGAGCGCCAGTGCGACGGGCCGAGCGCGCAGCGGATCGCCGACCGCGGGCATCGACCTGCCCAGCAGCGCGTAGTCCATGCGCCGCAACAGGAACCGGTGCCCACTCACCGCCGCCCGTCGCGACGCCAGCCACGCCATCGGCCCACGCTAGTTCGGGCGCGAGCCGACCGCGATGCATCAGCCGATCCACAGGCTCGTCGGCCTCTTTCGAGCGGCGTTCCCGGTAGGCGGCGACGTGCTGGCGGTTGCCGCAGTTGCCGGTGTCGCAGAACATCCGCGACCGGTTGCGCGACAGGTCGACCAGCACCGCCTCGCAGTCCGGCGCCGCGCAGATCTTGAGCCGGCGCAGCTCACCGGCGCGGACCAGGTCGGCCAGCGCCATCGCCATCTCGGCGCCCATCCGCTGGGCCAGCGGATCGTGGATCGAGGCCAGGTGCAGATGCCACTCGGGCATCTCGGGATGCCGGGTCAGCCACGGCGCGGCGCGGGTGTCGGACAGCAGTGCGTTCACCTGACCGACCGCGCGCACCTCGTCGTCGGCGGCCGCCCAGATCCGGCCCAGCCGGTGCGCGCAGCTGTGTGCACCGCCGCCAGTTCGGCGTCGTCGTGGTCGCGTCGTCCCGTCCAGCCGTAGGCTGTCGAGGTACTCGTCCAGCGCGCGCCTGGTCGGCCAGCTGCTCGCCGTCGACCCGGTCGCTGTTGACCAGCGCACACGCCGCACGCAATGTGAGTTCCGTGTCATGACTGAAAAGCATTTGACTCCTGACCCCCTCGGGACGTAGCGTCATGACCAATAGTAAATTTTACTCATTACATGCGGGGAGGTGTCGCATGTCGACCATCGATTCGCGGTCAAGACCACTTCCGGCTCGGTCTGCTGTTCGCGATCGGCTCGGCGTTCACCTTCGGCATGTCCGGCCCCTTCGCCAAGTCACTGATGGTGGCGGGCTGGTCCCCGACCGCCGCGGTCACCGCCCGGCTCGCCGGTGGCGCGCTGGTGATGGCGGTCTTCGCCACCATCGTCAAGCCGGACTGGATCCGCGAGGCCCGCGACCACGCCCGCACCGTCATCGCCTACGGGCTGATCCCGATCGCCGGCGCCCAGCTCTGCTACTACAACGCCGTCTCGCACCTGTCGGTCGGCGTCGCGCTGCTGCTGGAGTACACCGCGCCCATCCTGGTGGTCGGCTGGATCTGGGCCACCACCCGGCGCCGGCCCGCGCACCCTGACGCTGGCCGGCGTCGCGATGGCCGTCGCCGGGCATCATGCTGGTGCTCGACGTCTGTCAACGGCTGCCCACATCAACGCCGTCGGCGTGGCCTGGGGCCTGGCCGCCGCGGTCTGCGCGGCCTGCTACTTCATGATGTCCGACGCGGTGACCGCCGACGGCAGCGGTCTGCACTCGATCACCCTGGCCGCCGGCGGCCTGGTCGTCGGCGCGATCGCCGTCGGCCTGCTCGGGCTCTCCGGAGTCATGCCGCTGACGTTCACCGCCAACAACGCCGTGGTCGCCGGGATGACGGTGTCGTGGCTGGTGCCGGTGCTGATGCTCGGCGTGGTCTCCACCGCGGTCGCCTACACCCTGGGCATCAGCGGCGTCGCCCGGCTGCGGCCCGAGCTTCGCCTCCCTGGTCGGCCTGGGCGAGGTGCTGTTCGCGGTGCTGTGGGCGTGGGTGCTGCTCGGCGAGGCCGTGACCGCGACCCAGGCCGTCGGCGGCGTGGTCGTGCTGCTCGGCCTGGCGCTGGCCCGCCAGGGCGACCGCAGCGCCGACGTCACCGCCGCGACGTGGCCCGACGTCGGCCCCGTCGAAGGCGCGCCGCCGGCGTCGGCACGGCAAACGTCGGGAATGAAACTGGCTGCCATCTGTAACATCTGTTTGTGACGTTTACCGCCGGTCAATCCGTTCCTGCGGGCCGCCGCCGCGGCCGCACTGGCCGCCGCCGCCGCGATGTTCAGCCCCCTTGCCGTGCCGACCGCCAACGCCGCCGGCTGCAACGACATCGAGGTGGTGTTCGCCCGCGGCACCGACGAACCGCCGGGCATCGGCCGCGTCGGCCAGGCGTTCGTCGATTCGCTGCGCGGCAAGGTGGGCAATCGCTCCCTGGGCGTCTACGCCGTCAACTACCCCGCCAGCTACGACTTCCTGGCCGCCGCCAACGGCGCCAACGACGCCAGCGCCCACATCCAGTACGTGATGAACAACTGCCCGAACACCCGGCTGGTGCTCGGCGGCTACTCGCAGGGCGCGGCGATCATCGACGTCATCACCTCGGTGCCGTTCCCGGCGATCGGGTTCAACAACCCGCTGCCCCCCGAACGCGCCCGATCACGTCGCCGCGCTCGCGGTGTTCGGCAACCCGACCGCCAAGGTCGGTCTGCCGCTGACGTCCAGCCCGGTCTACGGCGTCAAGGCCATCGACCTGTGCAACGCCGGCGACCCGGTGTGCTCGGACGGCAACAACGTCCCCGCCCACCGCAGCTACGGCGCCGACGGCGCGGCCAGCCAGGCCGCGGCCTTCGTCGCCAGTCTGCTGTAGCGACGTCCGGGCGAACTTTCGCCGCCCCGGTCCGGTGTGTGAGTATTAGCCGCATGCGCATTGATGTCCCGCGGGGTGTCCGACCCGCGCCAAGGCCGCCGCCGCGGCGCGTGTTCGCCGTCGCCGTCCCTGTTCTGACGCCTGCGGCGGTGATCGGCCCGCGGCGCATGCCGCGCGCCGTGCCCCGACGTCGAGGTGGTGTTCGCCCGCGGCACCAGCGAGCCGGCCGGGATCGGACGCGTCGGGCAGGCCCTGACCGACACGCTGGCAGCCCAACTCGGCGGGCGCACCGTCAGCGCCTACGGGGTGAACTATCCCGGCCACCTATGACTTCCTGGCGGCCGCGGACGGCGCCACCGACGCGACCAACCACATCGTCGCCATCGCGGCGCAGTGCCCGTCCACCCGCTTCGTCCTCGGCGGCTACTCGCAGGGCGCCGCGGTGGTCGACATGCTGCTCGGCATCCCGCCGCTGGGCGACCAAGGTCGGCGACATCGGCTCGGCGCCGCCGCTGCCGCCGAGCCTGGCCAGCAAGGTGGCCGCGGTGGCGGCGTTCGGAAACCCCGCCACCAAATTCGGCAACCCGGTGTCGGCGGCGGGCGGCCCCGTTCGCCGGCAAGGGCATCGACCTGTGCAACGACGGTGACCCGATCTGCTCGCAGGGCCGCAACCCGTTCGCGCACACCGATTACGAGAGCACCGAACTGCTCGGCCAGGCAGCGGGATTCGTCGCCGGACTGCTCTAGCTCGATCCGGCAATTATTCGCAGACCAGCACCGCTTCGCCGTCGTCTACCATGGCGGCATGCGTATTCAATCGGGCGCTGAGCTAGCGTTGGTCGCGGTATTGTGCGCCGCCGCGTCGATGTTGCTCGCGCCGGCACGCGCTGCCGGGCGGCACATCTCCATGCGCGCCGGTCGCCGGCGCAGCCCCTGCCCCGCTGTCGAGGTGATCTTCGCGCGCGGCCGCCTCGAGCCGCCGGCGCCGGGCGTCATCGGCAATGCCTTCGTCAGCGCACTGCGATCGAAGGTCAACAAGAACATCGGCCTCTACGCGGTGAACTACCCGGCCGACAACCAGATCGACGTCGGCGCCAACGACATGAGCCAGCGCATCCAGTACAACATGAACAACTGCCCGAACACCCGGCTGGTGCTGGGCGGCTACTCGCTGGGCGCGGCGGCTACCGACATGGTTCTCGCCGTTCCGATCTCGATCATGGGCTTCAAGACGCCCTGCCCGCCGACGCCGACAGCCACATCGCGGCCGTCGCCCTGTTCGGCAACGGCACCCAGTGGCTGGGTCCGATCTCGACCTTCAACCCGGCCTTCAAGGACCGCACCATCGAGTTGTGCCACGGCGCCGACCCGATCTGCAACCCCGCCGACCCGGACACCTGGCAGGACAACTGGCCCGATCACCTGGCCACCGCGTACATAGAAGGCCGGGATGATCGACCAGGCCGCCGATTTCGTGGCGGCCAAGCTCTAGCGGGGTTCGATGGTGCGCAGGTCGCGGGTCACCGCGATGCGCGCCGCCAGTTGATCGTCGGGCGGTAGTCGACCCCGATCAATGTCAGCCCGCGTGCCGGCGCCGCCGCGAAATCGCTGGACCGCTGCGGCGCGCCCAACAACGTTGCGCACCAGGCCGGCTCGCGTCGTCCCTCACCCACCGCCAGCAGCGCACCGACCAGTGACCGCACCATCGACCAGCAGAACGCGTCGGCGCTGACGCAGGCGGTGATCATGTCGCCGTCCCGTACCCAGTCCAGGCGCTGCAGATCGCGGATGGTCGTCGCCCCGGCGCCGGTGCCGGCAGAACGCGGCGAAGTCGTGCAGGCCCAGCAGATCTCGGGATGCCGCGGCCATGGCGTCGACGTCCAGCGGCCGCGGCCACGCAGTGACGTAGCGCGCCGAGTTGCGGGTCCACACCGTAGGGCGCCAGCGAGAGCCGGTAGGCGTAGTGGCGGCGCAGCGCCGAGAACCGCGCGTCGAATCCGGCCGGCGCGCGACTGATGTCACGCACCCGGACGTCCTCGGGCAGGAAGCGCGCCAATCGCCGTACCAGCGGCAGGAATCTCGGGGATCGTCGGTCGCGGGCGTCGTGCCGCGGATAGGCGTGCGCCAGCGCATCGACGGGGACGTCGACGTGGGCGACCTGGCCGGTGGCGTGCACGCCGCTGTCGGTGCGCCCGGCGGCGAACAGCCGCACCGGCGTCCGGAACACCGTCGAGAGCGCCTCGTCGAGCACGCCGGCCACCGTGCGGTGACCGTCTTGGGCCGCCCACCCGGTGAAATCGGTTCCGTCGTAGGCGATATCGAGCCGAAGACGAACATGCCCGCCACCGGAATCGGTGGCGGGCACGTTCGCACTCATAGGCTCAGGACTTGTCAGCGTCCGAATCCTCAGCGGATTCCTCGGCCTGCTCCTCGGCAACTTCCTCGGCAGCCTCGCCAGTTGACTCCTCGGCCAGGCCTCGTCGGCCGCGGTCTGGGCGTCGGCGATGCCGGCGTCCTCCGCCTCGACGGCCTCGATGCTGTCTTCGGCCTCGGACCGACCGCTTCCTCCGGCTCCACCGCGGCCTGCGGCGCGGCGGCAGCCGCACCGGACGCGGCCTTCTTGGCGGCGGACTTGGCGGCACGGGTGGCCTCAGAGGTCACCGTCTTCTCCCGCACCAGCTCGATGACGGCCATCGGGGCGTTGTCGCCCTTGCGTGCCTCCACCTTGATGATGCGGGTGTAGCCGCCGTTGCGGTCGGCGAAGAACGGCCCGATCTCGGCGAACAAGGTGTGCACCACGTCCTTGTCGCGGATCTTCTTCATCACCTCACGCCGGTTGTGCAGCGTGCCCTTCTTGGCGTGGGTGATGAGCTTCTCCGCGTAGGGCCGCAGCGCCCGGGCCTTGGGCTCGGTCGTCTTGATCCGGCCGTGCTCGAACAGCGACGTGGCCAGGTTGGCCAGAATCGCCTTCTGGTGCGAGGACGACCCGCCGAGGCGAGGACCCTTGGTGGGCTTGGGCATTGCGACTTCTCCTAATTGGGGCCGGTCCCCGTATCAGGTAGGACCGGGACGGATCGAGCGGGTTAGAGCTGTTCGGTTTCGGCGTAGTCCTGGTCGGCGTCCAGGTCGTAGCCGGCGTCGCGTGTTCCAGGTGCCGGTGGCGACGTCGTAGCCGGCGACCTCGGACGGATCGAAGGTGGCCGGGCTGTCCTTGAGCGACAGACCGAGCTGGTGCAGCTTGATCTTCACCTCGTCGATGGACTTCTGGCCGAAGTTGCGGATGTCCAGCAGATCGGACTCCGTGCGGGCGACCAGCTCGCCGACGGTGTGCACACCCTCGCGCTTGAGGCAGTTGTACGACCGGACCGTCAGGTCGAGGTCGTCGATCGGCAGCGCGAACGCGGCGATGTGGTCGGCCTCGGCCGGCGAGGGCCCGATCTCGATGCCCTCGGCCTCGACGTTGAGTTCCCGTGCCAGACCGAACAACTCGACCAGCGTCTTGCCGGCCGACGCCAGCGCGTCACGCGGGGTGATCGAGTTCTTGGTCTCGACGTCGAGGATCAGCTTGTCGAAGTCGGTGCGCTGCTCGACGCGGGTGGCCTCGACCTTGTAGGTGACCTTGAGCACCGGCGAGTAGATGGAATCGACCGGGATGCGGCCGATTTCGGCGCCCGAGGCCTTGTTCTGCACGGCCGGCACGTAGCCGCGGCCCCGCTCGACGACGAGCTCGACCTCGAGCTTGCCCTTGTCGTTCAGGGTCGCGATGTGCATCTCGGGGTTGTGCACGGTCACGCCGGCGGGCGGCACGATGTCACCGGCGGTGACCGCACCCGGACCCTGCTTGCGCAGGTACATGGTCACCGGCTCGTCCTCCTCGGAGGACACGACCAGACCCTTGAGGTTCAGGATGATGTCGGTGACGTCTTCCTTGACGCCGGGCACGGTGGTGAACTCGTGCAGCACACCGTCGATGCGGATGCTGGTCACGGCCGCGCCGGGAATCGACGACAGCAGCGTGCGCCGCAGCGAATTGCCAAGGGTGTAACCGAAACCGGGCTCCAGCGGCTCGATGACGAACTGGGAGCGGTCCTCGGCGATGACCTCTTCGCTCAGTGTGGGTCGCTGAGAAATCAGCATGGTGTTCTCGTATCTCCTTCTCGGCACCCGCTATTTGATGCCGGTCAGTTGCTGCCCCGCCGGGTGGCGGTGCAGAGTCCCGGTCGCCGCCCGAAGGCGGCGCCGGACGTCTGGATTACTTCGAGTAGAACTCGACGATCAGCTGCTCGGCGAGCGGCACCTGGATCTGCTCACGGGTGGGCAGCTGGTGCACGAGGATGCGCTGACGCTCGCCGACCACCTGCAGCCAGCCCGGGATCGGGCGATCGCCGGCGGTCTGACGCGACGAGCTCGAACGGCAGCGTGTTCAGCGACTTGTCCCGGATGTCGATGATGTCGTACTGCGACACCCGGTAGCTCGGGATGTTCACCTTGACACCGTTGACGGTGAAGTGGCCGTGGCTGACCAGCTGGCGGGCCATCCGGCGGGTCCGCGCCAGGCCGGCGCGGTACACGACGTTGTCCAGCCGGGTCTCCAGGATCTGCAGCAGGTTCTCGCCGGTCTTGCCGGCCGAACGGTTCGCCTCTTCGTAGTAGCGGCGGAACTGCTTCTCCATGACGCCGTAGGTGAAGCGGGCCTTCTGCTTCTCCTGCAGCTGCTGGCGGTATTCGCTCTCCTTGATCCGCGCGCGGCCGTGCTGGCCGGGCGGGTAGGGGCGCTTCTCGAACGATTGGTCACCACCGACGAGGTCGACGCCGAGGCGGCGCGACTTGCGGGTGGCGGGTCCGGTGTAACGAGCCATTGAACTTCTCTCCTCTAGACCCGGCGCCGCTTGGGCGGACGGCAGCCGTTGTGCGGCTGCGGAGTGACATCGGAAATCGCGCCCACTTCGAGGCCGGCGGCCTGCAGCGAGCGGATGGCGGTCTCGCGGCCCGAACCCGGGCCCTTGACGAACACGTCGACCTTCTTCACGCCGTGCTCCTGGGCCTTGCGGGCCGCGTTCTCGGCGGCCAGCTGCGCGGCGAACGGAGTCGACTTGCGCGAGCCCTTGAAGCCGACATGGCCGGACGACGCCCATGCGATGACGTTGCCCTGCGGGTCGGTGATCGAGACGATCGTGTTGTTGAACGTGCTCTTGATGTGAGCGGCGCCGTGCGGGACGTTCTTCTTTTCCCGGCGACGGGTCTTCTGCCCCTTCTTGGGAGCAGCGCCGCCCTTCTTGGCTTGTGCCATCCGGGGTTACCTGGCCTTCTTCTTGCCGGCGATGGTGCGCTTCGGGCCCTTGCGGGTGCGCGCATTGGTCTTGGTCCGCTGGCCACGCACCGGCAGGCCGCGGCGGTGCCGCAGGCCCTGGTAGCAGCCGATCTCGATCTTGCGCCGGATGTCGGCCTGCACCTCGCGGCGCAGATCGCCCTCGACCTTGATGTCGGGTTGCCTTCGATGAAGTCACGCAGTTGCGTGACCTGATCGTCAGTCAGGTCCTTGGTGCGCAGGTCCCGGTCGATGCCGGTACCGGCCAGAATTTCCTGGGAGCGGGTACGGCCGATGCCGTAGATGTAGGTCAGCGCGATCTCCATGCGCTTGTCGCGCGGGAGATCGACGCCCAGTAGACGTGCCATCAGGCAGTGATTCCTTCTCGTTGCGGAGGTCTGATCCCAGTCCGTTCCCCGGTCGACGAGCCCTCGGGCGAGGAGTCTTCGATTTAGTCGGGGTCCGGCCTCCGTGCCGGACGTGGATGAGGGCCTGGCGCTGCCAGGCGCTCAGTGGTACTGGGAGGTCTGCATTCAGTTGTCGGTACTGCTCGCTCGCTGAGCGACGGCAGGGCTCGAGAAATCAGCCCTGCCGCTGCTTGTGGCGCGGATCAGAGCAGATCACCATGACCCGCCCATGCCGGCGGATCACCCTGCACTTGTCGCAGATCGGCTTGACGCTCGGGTTCACCTTCACGGCCGTTGATCCTTCTTGGTCGTCGTGTAGTCGTTGGTCTACTTGTACCGGTACACAATTCGGCCCCGGGTCAGGTCGTAGGGAGAGAGCTCCACCACCACCCGGTCCTCGGGAAGGATGCGGATGTAGTGCTGCCGCATCTTGCCGCTGATGTGCGCGAGCACCTTGTGACCGTTCTCCAGCTCAATGCGAAACATCGCATTGGGCAGGGGCTCGACCACGCGGCCCTCGACCTCGATGGCGCCGTCTTTCTTGGCCATATCCTCCGGATCCTGCTTATTGTTGGTTCTGCTCGCACCGCCGCTTGCGGCGATCGGTCCTCGCAGTTGGGGCAGCATTCGCCCCGACTGCAAAACGTGAGCCGGTGACAGGAAATTCCAGAGCCTGGGCACGCAAGAGCCGGCGCGACAACCGCACCGTTGGTCCACGATACCCGCTTGGGCGCGCTACTCCAAAACGCGGCATCTGGCCGGGCTCACGCCCGAACGCGCAGGTGAACACCTGCTGAACAGAGCGTGAACCGAAGCGAAGCCCAGCCTAATAAACACTGGACGGTCGGCGCATACTGGTCAGCGATGACTGGACCCCTTCCCCAGCCCCGTAAACCCGTGATTCTCACCGTCGACGACGACCCGGCCGTGTCCCGCGCCGTCGCCCGCGACCTTCGTCGGCACTACGGCGAGAGACTACCGCATCGTGCGCGCCGAATCCGGACCCGACGCGCTGGAGACCCTCAACGAACTCAAGCTGCGCGGCGACACGGTGGCGGTGTTCGTCGCCGACTACCGGATGCCGCAGATGAGCGGCATCGAGTTCCTCGAAGAGGCGATGGACCTCTACCCGATGGCCCGCCGGGTGCTGCTGACCGCCTACGCCGACACCCACGCCGCGATCGACGCCATCAACGTCGTCGACCTCGACCACTACCTGCTCAAGCCGTGGGATCCGCCGGAGGAGAAGCTCTACCCGGTGATCGACGCCCTGCTGGAGGCGTGGCAGGCCACCGGCGACCGGGCGATCCCGCACACCAAGGTGATCGGACACCGGTGGAACGAGCGCTCGTGGGAGGTGCGGCAGTTCCTGGCCCGCAACCAGCATTCGTTCCGCTCGTTCATGGCCGACGAGCCCAAGGGCAGGCAGCTACTCGACGCCGCCGGGCTGGACGGGTTGCCAGCTGCCGGTGGTGATCACCGAGCAGGGCCAGACGCTGGTCGAGCCCACCGACGCCGAGCTGGCCGCGATGCTCGGCCTGTCCACCAACCCGTCGCTGGACATGTACGACCTCGCCGTCATCGGCGGCGGGCCCGGCCGGCCTGGCCGCGGCCGTCTACGGCGCCTCCGAGGGGCTCAAGACCGTGCTGATCGAGGAGACCGCCGACCGGCGGGCAGGCCGGGCGCAGCTCCCGGATCGAGAACTACCTCGGCTTCCCCATCGGCATCTCCGGTGCCGAGCTGACCACATCGGCGCGCCGGCAGGCCGAGAGGTTCGGGGCCGAGGTGATCACCACCCGCAAAGCCGTCAAGCTGCATCGCCGGCGACAGCGGGTCGGCGCGCACCATCGACATTCGACGGCGGCGGCACGATCGGCTGCCCGGGCGGTCATCCTGGCCACCGGCGTGGAGTACCGCCAGCTGCGGGGCGTCCCCGGCTGCTGGGACGACCCGGACGATCCGGCGTGCAACTACGTCGGGCGCGGCGTCTACTACGGCGCGTCGGTGTCGGATGCCTCCGAGTGCGACGGTGAGGACGTCTACATCGTCGGCGGCGCCAACTCGGCCGGTCAGGCCGCGATGTTCATGTCCAAGACCGCCAAGTCGGTCACCATGCTGGTCCGCGGCCCGTCGCTGGAGGCCTCGATGTCGCTACTACCTGATCCAGCAGATCGAGAAGCAACCCGACGATCAAGGTCCGCACCTGCACCGAGGTGGTGGACACCCTCGGCGAGGACGACCACCTCACCGGGCTGGTGCTGCAGGACCGGCAGACCGGCGAGCGGGAGACGGTGCACTGCGCACGGATGTGCTTCTTCATCGGCGCCGAGCCGCGAACCGACTGGCTCGACGTGGTGGCCAAGGACGACCACGGGTTCATCCTGTCCGGCCCGGACCTCAAGGACGTCGCGGGCTGGACCCTCGACCGCCCGCCGCACCACCTGGAAACAAGTGTGCCGGGTGTGTTTGTTGCAGGGGACGTGCGCGCCGAGTCCGCCAAACGGGTGGCCGCGGCCGTCGGCGAAGGGTCGATGGCCGTGATGCTGGTGCACCGCTATCTGGCCGAGGCGTGAGCGCAAGGAGCGACATGGGCGAGAAATGTGTGCCCGACGAACTGCGGACGCTGTTCCTCTTCGAGGCGCTGACCGACGAACAGCTACAGACGCTCTGCGAGAACGGCCACATCGCCGTCTTCGAGCCGGGGCCGATCTGCCGCGAGGGCGATCCGGCGACCTGCTTCTACGTCCTGCTCGACGGCGAGCTGGTGATGTCGAAACGCTCGGGCGGGGTGGACATCGAGACCGGCCGGACCTCGCAGCGCGGGGTGTACTGCGGAGCCTGGTCGGCCTACGTACCGGGCGAGGAGCACCTCTACGAGGCGTCGGTCCGGGTGACCAAGCCGTCCCGGTTCTTCGTTCTGGACGCCGACGCGTTCGCCCGCTTCATGCAGTCGGAGTTCCCGATGGCGGTGCACCTGCTCGAGGGCCACATGGTCGGCGGACTGCGCCAGCGCCAGATCATCGGCCAGCGGGAGAAGCTGCTGGCGCTGGGAACGATCACAGCCGGTCTGACCCACCAGCTCAACAACCCGGCCGCGGCGATCGGGCGTGACGTCGCCAACCTGCGGGAGAACGTCGGCAAGATGCGCCACAAGCTGGCGATGCTGGCCGACGGCCAGTTCACCCCTGAGGCGCTGCGGGTGCTGGTGCGTATCCAGGAGGAGGTCGCCGAGCAGGTGGCCAAGTCGAAGGCGCAGGAGCTGACCGCGCTGGAGACCTCGGACCGCGAGGACCAGGTCGGCGACTGGCTCGACGACCACGGCATCGCCGCCGGCTGGGATTACGCGCCGACGTTCGTCGAGGCCGGTCTGGACACCGAATGGCTCGAGCGGGTCGAAGCCTCCGTCGACGCGGTGGACTGCTCGGCGACGCTGCAGAGCGCGATCGGCTGGCTGAAGTACACGATCGACACCGAACTCTCGGTCAACCGCATCGCCGAGGCCAGCAGGCGCATCTCGGCGCTGCTGGCCGGCACCAAACAGTATTCGCAGATGGACCGCGCGCCGTATCAGTCCGCCGACATCCACGAGTTGCTGCGCAGCACCCTGATGATGTTCGGCGAGAAGTTCGGCAAGGACGGCCCGATCCGGGTGGTCAAGGATTTCGACAAGTCGATTCCCGAATTGCTTTGTTACCCAGGCGATCTCAATCAGGTGTGGACGAACATCATCGACAACGCCGTCCAGGCGATGGACGGTCGCGGAACGCTCACGGTGCGCACCGCCCGCGAGAACGACGGGATGGTGCGTGTCGAGATCTGCGACGACGGACCCGGCATTCCCGCCGAGATCGTCGACCGGATCTTCACCCCGTTCTTCACCACCAAGCCCTTCGGCGAGGGCACCGGCCTGGGGCTGGACCTGGCCTGGCGGATCGTCGCCGAGAAGCACCAGGGCAATCTGCGGGTCGAGTCGCGGCCCGGCGACACCCGGTTCATCGTGCTGCTGCCGATGGTGGCCCCGGCCCCGGAGGCGCCGACCCCGGTGGAACTGCCGGCCGCGGCGGAATAGCCGGCAACGGCCCGGAGTTGGAGCGTTCATGACTGACGCCAAGCCGGAATTGGGCCGATTCGGATCGTTCGGGCGGGGCGTCACGCCCGCGCAGGCCACGGAGATCGAGGCACTCGGTTACGGCGCGGTCTGGGTGGGTGGCTCGCCGCCGGCCGAACTCGACTGGGTGGAGCCGCTCCTGGCGCAGACCACCACGCTGCAGGTGGCCACCGGCATCGTGAACATCTGGACCGCCGCGGCCGGTCCGGTCGCGGAATCGTTTCACCGCATCGAGCAGGCCTACCCGGGCCGGTTCCTGCTCGGTATCGGTGTCGGCCACCCCGAGGCGCACCAGGAGTACCGCAAGCCGATCGACGCCCTCACCGACTACCTCGACAAACTCGACGAGTACGGCGTGCCCAGGCAGCGCCGGGTCGTGGCCGCGCTGGGTCCGCAGGTGTTGAAGCTGTCGGCGCGCCGCAGCGCAGGAGCGCATCCCTATCTGACGACGCCCGAGCACACGGCGATGGCGCGCGAACTCATCGGCCCCGAGGCGTTGCTGGCACCCGAGCACAAGGTGGTGCTGACCACCGACGCGGAGAAGGCCCGCGCGGTCGGCCGCAAAGGGCTCGACATCTACCTGAACCTGCAGAACTACCTCAACAGCTGGAAGCGGCTGGGGTTCACCGACGCGGATGTGGCGCGTCCCGGTAGCGACCGGTTGGTCGATGCCGTCGTCGCCTACGGGACGCCCGAGCAGATCGCCGCCCGGCTTCAGGAGCATCTCGACGCGGGCGCCGACCACGTTCCCGTCCAGGTCCTGACGTCGGCGGACAAGCTGGTCGGCGCGCTGGCCGAGCTCGCCGGCGCGCTGGGCCTGGACCGCTAGGCCCCTACGGCCTGATCTGGGCGCGAGCCGGTTAGGGTTGGCCCATGCGGCTGTTGGTCACCGGCGGCGCCGGGTTCATCGGCGCCAACTTCGTCCTGCGGGCGGTCGAGGACCGCGCCGACGTCTCGGTGACGGTGCTCGACGCGCTGACCTACGCCGGCAGCCGCGAATCGCTGACGTCCGTCGAAGACCGGATCAGGATGGTCGAGGGCGACCTCACCGACGAGCCGCTGGTCGACCGTCTGGTCGCCGAGTCCGACGCCGTGGTGCATTTCGCCGCCGAAACGCACGTCGACAATGCGCTGGCCGATCCGGCGCCGTTCCTGCGCAGCAACGTCATCGGCACGTTCTCCGTTCTCGAGGCGGTCCGCAGGCACGGGGTGCGCCTGCACCACGTGTCGACCGACGAGGTGTATGGCGATCTGCCGCTCGGCGACCCGGTGCGGTTCACCGCCGCCACGCCGTACAACCCGTCCAGTCCCTACTCGGCCACCAAGGCCTCGGCCGATCTGCTGGTGCGGGCCTGGGTGCGGTCCTACGGGGTGCGCGCGACGATCTCGAACTGCTCGAACAACTACGGGCCCTACCAGCACGTCGAGAAGTTCATCCCGCGTCAGATCACCAACGTGCTCACCGGACGCCGGCCCAAGCTCTACGGCGCCGGCGCCAACGTCCGCGACTGGATTCACGTCGACGACCACAACAGCGCGGTGTGGCGGATCCTGGAGAGCGGCACCCTGGGCAACACCTACCTGATCGGCGCCGACGGCGAGCGGGACAACCTGACGGTTTTGCGACAGATCCTGGAACTGATGGGCCGCGACCCCGATGACTTCGATCACGTCACCGACCGCGCCGGGCACGATCTGCGGTACGCGATCGACTCCGGCGCGCTCCGCGACGAACTGGGCTGGGCGCCCAAGCACACCGACTTCGCCGAAGGCCTCGCCGAAACCATCGGGTGGTACCGCGACAACGAATGGTGGTGGGCCCCCTTGAAGGAACAGATCGAAGCCCGATACGCGGAACGTGGTCAGTGACATGGCTTTTCGCGAACTTTCCGTCCCCGGGGCGTGGGAGATCACGCCCCGCCCGCACGGCGACAGCCGCGGCATGTTCTTCGAGTGGTTCACCGAGCACGCATTCTCGGAGATGACGGGCCACCCGTTCGAGATGCGGCAGGCCAATTGCTCGGTATCGGCGGCCGGGGTGTTGCGCGGCCTGCACTTCGCGCAGCTGCCGCCGAGCCAGGCCAAGTACGTGACCTGCGTCAAGGGCGCGGTCTTCGACGTGGTCGTCGACATCCGCATCGGCTCCCCCACCTACGGACAGTGGGACGCGGTCGTGCTCGATGACGTCGACCGTCGGTCGATGTACCTCTCCGAGGGCTTGGCGCACGGTTTCCTTGCGCTGCAGGACGATTCGACCGTCATGTACCTGTGTTCGACGCCGTACGCGCCGCAGCGCGAGCACACCATCGCGGCCACCGACCCCGCGATAGGGATCGAATGGCCGCTGCCCGCCGCGGAGTTGCTGCTCTCCGACCGGGACGCCGCGGCCCCGTCGCTGGCCGAGGTGCGCGCCGAGGGCTGCTGCCCACCTGGGCGGAAGCCCAGTCGTTCGTCGAAGGGCTGCGCCGGCCGCTGAGGCCGCGCTGAGGCCCCTTGCGCTGCACTTCAGCACAGTTACTAGGATGTCCTAGTATCTTAAGGATCGTCATCTCGTCGAGGGGTCGCTACATGAGCGCACACGATTCCACATTTCATCGACGGCAAGCGCACCGAGCCTGGCCAGCACGCGCACCGCCGACGTCTTCAACCCCAGCACCGGTGAGGTGCAGGCCAAGGTGCTGCTGGCCTCGGCGGCCGACGTCGACACCGCGGTGGCCTCGGCGGTGGAGGCGCAGAAGGAGTGGGCGGCGTGGAACCCGCAGCAGCGCGCCCGGGTGTTGATGAAGTTCGTCGAGCTAGTCAACGCCAACGCCGACGAGCTCGCCGAACTACTGTCCATCGAGCACGGCAAGACGGTCCCCGACTCGCGCGGTGACATCCAGCGCGGCATAGAGGTCATCGAGTTCGCCATCGGCATCCCACATCTGCTCAAGGGCGAGTTCACCGAGGGCGCCGGCCCCGGTATCGACGTGTACTCGATCCGCCAGCCGCTCGGTGTGGTCGCCGGTATCACGCCGTTCAACTTCCCGGCGATGATCCCGCTGTGGAAGGCCGGGCCCGCATTGGCCTGCGGCAACGCGTTCATCCTCAAACCGTCCGAGCGCGATCCCTCGGTCCCGCTGCGGCTCGCCGAGTTGTTCCTCGAGGCCGGTCTGCCGCCTGGCGTGTTCCAGGTCGTCAACGGCGACAAGGAAGCCGTCGACGCGATCTGCTGGATCATCCGGACATCAAGGCCTACGGTTTCGTCGGCAGCTCCGATATCGCGCAGTACATCTACTCCCGCGCCGCGGCCGGCGGGAAGCGCTCACAGTGCTTCGGCGGCGCCAAGAACCACATGATCGTCATGCCCGACGCCGACCTCGACCAGGCCATCGATGCACTGATCGGCGCCGGCTACGGCAGCGCCGGCGAGCGCTGCATGGCGATCAGCGTGGCGGTTGCGGTCGGCGAGGAGACCGCCAACCGGTTGCGCGCCCGGCTGGCCGAGCGGGTCGAGCACCTGCGGGTCGGCCACAGCCTGGACCCCAAGGCCGACTACGGTCCACTGGTCACCGAGGCCGCCCTCGACCGGGTACGCGGCTACATCGACGCCGGCGTGGCCGCCGGTGCCGAGATGGTGGTCGACGGCCGCGACAAAGCGAGCGACGAACTGACGTTCGGCGACGCCAGCCTCGAAGGCGGCTTCTTCATCGGGCCTACCCTGTTCGACCACGTCACCACCGACATGTCGATCTACACCGACGAGATCTTCGGGCCGGTGCTGTGCATCGTCCGGGCCAAAGACTACGAAGAGGCCCTGGCGCTACCCATCGAGCACGAATACGGCAATGGGGTGGCGATCTTCACCCGCGACGGCGACACCGCCCGCGACTTCGTCTCCCGGGTCCAGGTCGGCATGGTCGGGGTTAACGTTCCGATCCCGGTGCCGGTGGCCTATCACACCTTCGGTGGCTGGAAGCGTTCCGGCTTCGGCGACCTCAATCAGCACGGGCCGGCGGCCATCCAGTTCTACACCAAGGTCAAGACGGTCACCGAGCGCTGGCCGTCGGGCATCAAGGATGGCGCCGAATTCGTCATCCCCACAATGAAATAGACGACGATTTCACGACCCTGGACGACGACGAACGCGTGATCGCCGAGACGGCGGGCGCGTTCGCCGCCAAACGCCTTGCGCCACATGCTCTGGAGTGGGACCACAGCAAGCACTTTCCGGTCGACGTGCTGCGCGAGTCCGCCGAACTGGGTATGGCGGCCATCTACTGCGCCGAGGATGTCGGCGGCAGCGGGCTGCGGCGGCTCGACGCCGTCCGGATCTTCGAACAGCTCGCCTACGCCGACCCGGCCATCGCGTCGTTCATCTCCATCCACAACATGTGTGCGTGGATGGTCGACACCTACGGCACCGCCGATCAGCGCAAGTCGTGGGTGCCCCGGTTGGCCTCAATGGAGCTCATCGCCAGTTACTGCCTGACCGAACCGGGTGCCGGCTCGGACGCCGCGGCGTTGCGCACCAGGGCCGTACGGGACGGAGAGCGACTACGTGCTCGACGGCGTCAAGCAGTTCATCTCCGGCGCCGGGGTCTCCGACATCTATATCGTGATGGCCCGCACAGGTGGCGAGGGACCGCGCGGCATCTCGGCGTTTCTCGTCGAAAAGGGCACGCCCGGGCTGAGTTTCGGAGCCAACGAGGAGAAGATGGGCTGGAACGCCCAGCCGACCGCCCAGGTGATCCTGGAAGGTGTTCGGGTGCCCGCCGAGGCGATGCTCGGCGGCCCGGAAGGTGAAGGCACCGGCTTCGGCATCGCGATGAACGGTCTCAACGGCGGCCGGCTCAACATCGCGGCCTGCTCGCTGGGTGGCGCTCAGTCCGCCTACGACAAGGCGGCGAGCTATCTCGCCGATCGGCAGGCCTTCGGTGGCGCACTGCTCGACGAGCCGACCATCCGGTTCGCGCTGGCCGACATGGCGACGTCGCTGGAGGCCTCCCGGTTGCTGCTGTGGCGGGCCGCCGCGGCGCTCGATGACGGTGACCCGGACAAGGTGTCGCTGTGCGCGATGGCCAAGCGCTACGTCACCGACGCGTGTTTCGACGTCGCCGATCAGGCGCTGCAGTTGCACGGCGGCTACGGCTACCTGCGGGAGTACGGCATCGAGAAGATCGTTCGCGATCTGCGGGTGCACCGAATCCTGGAGGGCACCAACGAAATCATGCGCGTGGTGGTCGGGCGGGCAGAGGCCGCCCGGGTGCGCGCCTCGGCATAGGAGAAGCTCCGTGAGCCTGGAAATGAGCACTGTCGCATTCCTCGGGTTGGGCAATATGGGCGGCCCGATGGCCGCGAACCTGGTCAAGGCGGGCCACACCGTGCGCGGCTTCGACCCGGTGCCCGCCGCGCAGCAGATCGCGAAGGACAACGGGGTGAGCGTGTTCGACAGCGGCGCCGCCGCGGTGGATCAGGCCGACGTCGTGATCACCATGCTGCCCAACGGGGCGCTGGTGAAGCGCTGCTATGACGAGGTGCTGCCCGCCGCGGCCGAGGGTGCGTTGTTCATCGACAGCTCGACCATCGCCGTCGACGATGCGCGCGGAGTGCACGAGCTTGCGGTCGGCAAGGGCTTCGCTCAGCTCGACGCCCCGGTATCCGGCGGCGTCAAGGGCGCCGTGGCCGGCACGCTGGCGTTCATGGTCGGCGGTGAGCCGGACGCGCTGGAGAAGGCGCAGAAGGTGCTGGAGCCCATGGCCGGCAAGGTGATTCACTGCGGATCGTCCGGCGCGGGCCAGGCCGCCAAACTGTGCAACAACATGGTGCTGGCGGTTCAGCAGATCGCGGTCGGTGAGGCGTTCGTCCTCGCCGAGAAGCTGGGTCTGTCGGCACAGTCGCTGTTCGACGTGATCACCGGCGCGACCGGCAACTGCTGGGCGGTGCACACGAACTGCCCGGTACCCGGCCCGGTCCCCACCTCACCGGCCAACAACGGGTTCAAGCCCGGTTTCGCGACCGCGCTGATGAACAAGGACCTCGGGCTGGCGATGAACGCGGTCACCTCGACCGGGTCGTCCGCCCCGCTGGGCACTCACGCCGCCGAGATCTACGCCGCATTCGCCGCGAAGCACCCCGACCTGGATTTCAGCGCCGTCATCGAGACATTGCGCTGAGGGCCCTTTCCCACTTTCTTTCTCCCGCGAGCAGACGCAGAATCGCACGATTCTGGCCGCAAGCGTGCGATTCTGCGTCTGCTCGCGGCAAGAAACCCACCGTCAGAAGTCGCCGGCGTGGTGGCGCAGCGTCTCGATCGAAGAGACCAGCGCGCGCGCTTCGTCGGCCGACATCCCGACATCGGCGAACACCTGCTCGTTGAGCGTCACGGTGGCGTCCTCGGCGGTGGACCGGCCCAGCTCGGTGATCTGCACCAGGGTGGTGCGCCCGTCGGTGGGATGGGGCACCCGCTTGACCAGACCGTCGGCCTCCAGCCGGCGGATCGCATGGGTGACGCTCGTGACGTGCACCTGGAGTCGGTCCGAGGCCTTGGTGATCGGCAGGGCGCCGGTGCGGCTGAACGCCAGCAGCCGCAGCAGCTCGAATCGCGAGAAGCTCAGGTCGTAGGGTCGCAGGGCGTTCTCGACCCGGGCCAGCAGGATCTGATGGGCGCGCATCACCGATGTCACCGCGACCATGCCGTCGGCGACGTCACCCCACCCGGCACGCGCCCAGTTGGCCCGTGCCCCGGCGATGGGGTCCCGCTTGTCCGGTGACGACGATTCCGCTGGCATCCGCCCATTCATACCGCACGGGTCGCCGCGGACACGGCACTACCGCGCCGCTGCCACCGCATCCAGCACCGCGCGGGTCGACGACCGGTCCCCCACGGTGATGCGCACGGCACCGTCGGCGTAGTGACGCACCCGCAGACCGGTGCCGGCGAACACCTCCTGCCACGATGTGCCGGTGGCGGGCAGGTACACGAAGTTGGCATGGCCGTCGGTCACGTACACTCCCATCGCCCGTAGCCGCATCTGTAGGTATCGGCGCTGTGCCGCGATCACCCGCACCCGCTGCCGCAGTTGGGCTTCGGCATCGTAGGACGCGGCGACGGCGACCAGGCTGGTGATGTCCATGCCGAACGGCAACTGCATACGCCACAGCCTGCGGGTCAGGTCGGCCGACCCGAACCCGTAGCCGATCCGCAGGCCGGCTAACCCGTAGGCCTTCGAGAACGTGCGCAGTACGAGCACATTGGGAAACCGGTCGATCAGCGTGAGACCGTCCAGCCGCAACTCCGGGGCGACGAACTCGATGTAGGCCTCGTCGAGCAGCACGACGGTGTCGCTGGGGACATTGCGCAGGAACCGCTCCACCTGCGCCGCCGACTCCAGCGTGCCGGTCGGGTTGTGCGGCCGGCACAGCACCACCACGCGGGCCTGCTGTGCGGCCTCGGCGAGTCCGTCCAGGTCGTGGTGACCGTGCCGGTCCAGCGGCACCAGCACCGGCTCGAGCCTCGCCATCTGCGCGAATATCGGATAGCCGTCGAAAGTCGTTGCGGCCATGACGATCCGGTCACCCGGGTCGGTGACGGCGTGCAGCACCTGCATGGTGACACCGGTGGCGCCGGAACCCGGCACCACCTGGTCCTCGGCCACCCCGATGTGGTCCGCGATCAGCCGGCGCAGCCGTTCGGGAAGGAACTCCGGATAGCGGTTCACCGAGTCGATGGCCGCCACCAACGCCGACCGCACCGCGGGCAGCGGCGAGAACGGATTCTCGTTCAGTGACAACGCGAATGGGTCGACGGCATCGGGCAGCGCGGCGACCGCGTCGCGGGCGACGCTCGGGAGCGTCCCCATCAGCCGACCCGGCCGCCCCAGCGAATCGCCGCCGCACCGGCGAAATCACCGGCGTGCGCGAAAGCCGCCATCAGCACGGTGTCGCCGGCCGAGATCCGGCCCTCGGTGATCGCCCGATCGAGATTGATCGGGATGGCGGCACCGAAGAGGTTGCCGCAGTCATCGAAGGTGTCGACGTGTCTGTCCTCGGGCAACTCCAACGCCTCCCGCCAGTTGCGCAGGAACACCCGGTTGGGCTGATTGCTGACGAAGAGGTCGAAGTCCTTGCTCTTCATGCCGATCCGGTCGCACACCGCCAGCGCCAGCTCCGGCACCTGCCGGTTGCCCCGGGCCAGCACCTTGGTGATCTTGGACTCGGTGAAGCCGATGTGTCCCTCACCGGGCCCGGCCTGCCACCATTTGCGTGGCGGATCCATCGCGATGGTCATGTCGCCGGCGTACTCGCCGTAGGTTCGGGTCTGCACATCGAGGATCGGGGAGTCCTGCGACAACGTGAGCAGGCCGACGGCGGCACCGTCGCCGGGCACCGCGGCCTGTGCTCGGCGCCGAACCGTCGGCTGGTCGAAGATCTGTCCGGCCGCGTTCTGCGCCACCGCGATCAATGCGGTGTGCCCTGCGCCGGAGGACAACAGCTGGCGGGCGACCTGCATGCCGAGCACGAACGCCGCACAGCCGCCGTTGTGAAGATCGAGCACCACGTTGGGGCGCATCCCGAGCCGGTGGGCGATCGCGCCGCCGCCACCGTAGAACGGCATGTCCGGCAACTGGGTGTGGGTGATCAGCACATCGGCGCCGGCGACGATCTCCTCGCCGTGGCGTTCGATCAGGCCCGCGGCGGCGCGCTCGATCATGTCGGTCGCCGTCTCGTCCGGCGCCACGTGGTGCCGGAACTTCGGTGCCCGGAACATCAGATTGTCGCGGAGGTCGTCGGAGTCGGCGAACTGCGCGTAGTAGTCGGCGGGGACCGGTTCGCCCGGCAGGTAGCCGGCGACGTCGATCAGGCTGACGGTGGGTTGGGTCATGGCGGTGCTCATCTCATCCAATCCGGGGTGATCGACAGTCCGTGCCGGTGGCGGTACTCGGCAATCGCCTTGAGGTTCTTCATCTCCAGCTCGTGCCCGGCGCCGAACATGTCCCAGAAGTCGCCGACCCAGACCGGCCGCTCGGGCGGCGCGATCTGCGGGTAGGGGTTCTCGTCGTAGAACGGGTGATGGCAATTCGTCCACAGCACAACCGAACCCGGCTTGTCCAGCACCACCTGCGCGTCCACGACCCGCATCAGATAGACCATCCACAAGTGCTTGCCCTGGTCCCACGCGCAGTGGTAGTCGACCGTACGCGCCTCGGGGTTGGCGACGGTGCGGGTGAAGATCTTCGTCTCCGAGCCGAGCCGGTCATAGGCCACCCAGAGGCCGGGTTCGTCGGTGGGCTCGAAGCCGCGCAGGCTGTAGGTCCACTCCTCCAGCGAGCGGGTGTCCGAGAGGTACTCGTAGAGCTCGTCGGGCGGGCACTCGATGTAGTCGTTGACGGTGCAGTACTGACCGAAGACCTGGTCGTGCGGATAGACCGACCGCATCATCTCCATGATGACCGGGGTGGCCTCCTCGCGCGGGGAGGTCTCGACGCGGGTGACCCCGGATAGGGGTGCGGCGGAACCGGTGTGGGCGACGATGTCGTCAAGCGCGGGCAGCGACATGGTGTGCGTTCTCCTCTGGTGTGGGTGTGGCGCCGGAA
The DNA here is from genome assembly GCA_963753095.1 of uncultured Actinomycetota bacterium. Classification (GTDB taxonomy): domain Bacteria; phylum Actinomycetota; class Actinomycetes; order Mycobacteriales; family Mycobacteriaceae; genus Mycobacterium. Next base: position 77,859 of record CAVWBC010000007.1, on the reverse strand, counting down.
TCGGCGTCGGACGACTGCCGCAGTGCAGTCAGGAACGGTGCGAACGGTGGGATTTCGTCGGCGGAACACTCGACCGTCACCACGGACGGGCCGTCCACGGCCAGCGCCGAGCGCAGTGCCTGGGGCAGCTGGGACATCTCGTGGACGTCGCCGGCCGGAAGCCCGGGGAACATCGCGGCGAGTCCGGCCCCAAGCCGACTCGGTGCAAACCGGTTGTAGCTGTACAACTCCCGGTAGTACAGCTGCTCGCGGGTCACGCACATCGCATGCGCATTGTTGTTGAACAGCACGAACGTGATCGGCAGCCGGTACTCCCGCGCGGTGTGCACTTCCATGCCGTGCATGAAGAAGGCGCCGTCGCCGGCCACCACCACGATCCGGCGCGCGGGTCCCCGATCGCCGGCCCGTCCGAAGGCCATACCGATCGCGGCGCCGAAGCTGAAGCCCATGCCGCCCATGCCGAGGGCGACCACGAACCGGCCCGATCGCCGCACCGGAAGGTCGTGGATGGCCGCCGCGCCGGTGTTGCCGGCGTCGACGACGATGTCGATATCGTCGGGCAGCGCGGCGTCGAGCGCGGAAACAGCGTCGCGGTAACGGATTCCGTCCCGGTCGCACGTCGGCGGCGACAACCGCGACCGGCCCACCGTGTCCGGCACCCGCACCCCGGTGGGCCTGCCGCGGCCCGACAGCACCATCGCCAGCTGCGCCAGCGAGGCCCGCAGATCGTCGGTGCGGATATGGGTGCAGGGCAGGTAGGGCGCGGCGGACCCGATCGACATGACGGGCACCGACGCCAGGGCGTCGTCGAGACCCGCGCGTGCGGTCACGTTCAACCGGGTACCGATCAGCAGGCACAGCGCACTGTCGGCGATCGCGTCGGCCACCCCGGGATGGCCCATCACGCCGGTGACGCCCAACGAAGACGACTTGCCCAGCCCCGGCGACCCGCTGACGTCCTTGGCGTCGGGCACCGTGGCGACCCGGGCGCGCAGCAGCGCGCGCACGCGCTCCAGTTCCTCTCGGGCGCCGTCGCGGGCGACCTGTTCGCCGGCGACGATCGTCACCGGTCCGCGAGCCGAACGCAGCGCACGCGCGAGCGGCCAGGGATCACCGGTGATCGACGGGGCAGGCGCCGCCGCCAGCCGACCGCTCAGCGGCGCCCGACTCTGCTGGACGTCTTTGGGCAGCAGCAGTACCGCGGGGCCGCCGCGTCGCGCGGCGGCGATCGCTTGCGGCAGTGCGGTGGCGATCTGGTCCGCCGAGGTGATCCGGCGGCAGTACAGCGACACCGCCGAGAACAGCGCCTCGGCGTCGAGCGCACCGTTGCGGCCACTGGTGTCCTGAAATCCGCCGCGCCCGTCCAGGAACATCGGCTGCTGACCCACCAGAGCCAGCACGGGCACCCGGCTGGCCAGCGATTCACCGAGGCCGGGAACCAGGTTGAGCGCGCCCCCGCCCGAGGTGGCCATGACCACTCCGAGACCACATCCGGCCCGGCTGTAGCCGTCCGCCATGGCGGCCGCGGAGAACTCGTGTTTGGCCAGTACCGCCGTGATGTCGTCATGGAAGTGAGCTGCGTCGTAGAGGTCCTCGATGTTGGCCCCGTCCACACCGAAGAGGTATCTGACACCGGCAGCGCAGAGTTGCTCGACGATGTGATCAGCGACGCGAATGTGCCCGACCATGTTGGCCAACCTGTTCTCCCAACCCCGATAAGGACACGGCGGCCCGACCGCGCGGGTTCATGTGATCTCCCGCACGCAGCAGAAAATTGACACTGGCGCAAGGGATTTGCCGACCGCCGACTTTCGTCGATGCGAGATGGAGGTCGTCTCCGAGCACTGCGGCGCATCCCCTTCCGGACCGGACTTACTCACAAGTCAATTCGGAACAGGGTGCCGAGTGGATTGCTGAGGCGCGGGAAGAAGTTTTGCTGGACGGCTCAGCGCCAGGTCAAGGGCAGATCTACAGACCGTGCTGGAGCAGCACGTCACCGGTGTCGGCCGAGGCGATCTGGACGGCGGCGATCTCGTCGATCGGCATCGAGGTGCTGCCCGTCGGCGTGGCGGTCACCCCTTCGTGAGCCATCCACGTCGCCAGTTGAACGCGGCTGCCGTCGCGGCTCACCGCGAACATGGCCAGCTTGTCGCCGCCGTCGTCGTCGTTGTCCCCGCCGGACTCGGGGTGGTACGTGCAGGTCATCTCGACGTGCGTGCCCCAGCCGTGACTGCTCACCAGGACCGTCGCCTCCAGCGAGGACGGCGCGACCTGGGTCATGCTCAGCGCGGTGGCGGACGTACTCGGCGGGGCGGTCGGGGCGGGAATCAGCGTCCCCGGCTTGACGGCGACGAGGACACCGACGGCGAGCACGACGGCCGCGGCCGCCGATACCGTCCAGGTGATCCAGCGCAGCCGCCGACGACGCCGCTGCACCTTGCCGAGAAGGCCGTCGAGCATTTGCGGTCGCATCGGTGGCGGTTCCAGGCCGCCGTGGTCGATCGCGGCGACCTCCTCGGGCCGCAGCATCGCCAGCAGGGCCGGCATCCCGCTGAACTCGGCCACTGCCGACCGGCAGGGCTGGCAGCCGGTGAGGTGGGCCTCGTACTGGCGGCGCTCGGTGCTCGAGAGCGAGCCCAGTACGTAGGCGGCGTCCCACATCACGAACGGATCGGTGTCCTCCGGCACGCCGCTGAGGCGCGCCGCCCGCCGGAATGGATCGGTCATCGCGTCACCCCCATCTCCTGCAGCGTCAGTCGCAGCGCCCGGACCGCGTAGTGCAGTCGCGACTTCACGGTGCCCTCGGCGATCTGCAGATCCTCCGCGATCCGGGCAGTGGTCCAGCCCAGATAGTACGAACGGCGGATCACCGCACGGTGATCCGCGGAGAGCTGTGCGATGGCGTCGCCGAGCAGCAGCCGATCCAGAGCCGCGTTCACTTCGTCAGGTCCGGACTGCTCGGGCGTGGTTCCGGTGTCCAGGGAGTCGCGCTCCTTGCGGAACCGCGCGCTGCGGCGATCGTCGATGATCAGGTTGCGGGCGACGGTGAACAGCCAGGCCCGGGCGGAACGCTCGGCGTCCTCCGACACCTCGGGATGCTGCCAGGCCCGCAGCAGGGTCTCCTGCACCACGTCCTCGGCCCGAACCGGGTCGCCGGTCAGCCGCACCGCATAGCGCCAGAGTGCGGCCGCGTGCTCGTCGTAGAGCACCCGCATCAACGCGGTCTCCGGGTCGTTCATCGCCAACCTCCCGCATGAGACACGAGACCGCCGGGTGTGTGGTTCAGCTAGAGCGTCAAAATCCGCGGGCCCTCGTCGGTCACGGCGACGGTGTGCTCCCAGTGTGCCGCGCGAGAGCCATCGGTGGTGACCACCGTCCACTCGTCGTCGAGCACCCGGGTCTTGGTGGTGCCCAGCGTCAGCATCGGCTCGATGGCCAATACCGAGCCGGCGACCAGGAGCGGACCGCGGCCGGGTTGGCCCTCGTTGGGCAGGAACGGATCCATGTGCATCTGGCGGCCGATCCCGTGGCCGCCGTAGCCGGCGACGATCCCGAACTTGCGCCCGTGGGTGCGCTCCGCGGACCGGGTGCCCTGCTCGATGGCGTGCGAGACGTCGGTGAGGCGGTTTCCGGGGACCATGGCCGCGATGCCGGCTTCCATGGACGACTTGGTCGCCGCCGACAACGCCTCGTCGACTCCGATCAGCGAGCCGACTCCGAAGGTGACGGCCGCGTCCCCGTGCCAGCCGTCGATGATCGCACCACAGTCGATCGACACCAGGTCACCGGATGTCAGGACCTCATCGGTCGCCGGGATACCGTGCACGACGCGGTCGTTCACCGACGAGCAGATGCTCGCGGGATAGCCGTGGTAGCCCAGGAACGACGGGATACCGCCCGCCTCCCGGATCACCGTTTCAGCGACGTCGTCGAGCTCCTTGGTGGAAACGCCGGGACCGGCCGCCTCCCGGACCGCGCGCAGTGCCGCCGCCACCACCGCTCCTGCGGCGGCCATCGCGTCGAGTTCCCCCGGCGATCGGGCGGGCACGACCTTGCGACTGCGCAGTCCGGGCAGAGAGACCATGTTCGGTGGGTCAGCGACCCAGCGCGTCCAGTGCCCGGGCGAACACCTCGTCGAAGGATCCGACGGCGTCGACGGTCTTCAGTTCGCTCTGGTAGTAGTCCAGCAGCGGAGCGGTCTCGTCGCGGTAGACCCTGAACCGGTTGCGGATGACGTCCTCGGTGTCGTCGGCGCGGCCGCGACCCTTGAGCCGCTCCACGAGCTCGTCCTCGGGCACCCGGAACTCCACGACGGCATCGAGTTTGAGGTTGCGCCGCTCCAGCATGTCGTGCAGCGCCTCGGCCTGCTCGACCGAGCGCGGGAAGCCGTCGAGGATGAAACCGTCGGCGACATCGGCGTCGTTGAGCCGGTCGTCGACCAGCGCGTTGGTGAGGGCCGCCGGGACCAGGTCGCCTGCGTCGAGGTATTTCTTGGCCTCAACGCCCAACTCGGTGCCGGTGCTGATGTTGTGCCGGAACAGGTCTCCGGTGGAGATCTGCGGGATTCCAAGCTTTTCCGCCAGCTTGACCGCCTGAGTTCCCTTGCCCGCGCCGGGCGGTCCGAGCAAAACGATTCTCACTTGAGGAACCCTTCGTAGTTGCGCTGCATCAGCTGGCTCTCGATTTGTTTGACCGTATCCAAACCGACGCCAATCATGATCAGAACCGCAGTTCCGCCGAACGGGATGTTCTGCACCCCGCCACTGCTGCCCATCTGCAGGAACACGTTCGGCAGCACGGCGATCACGCCCAGGTAGATCGATCCGGGAAGGGTGATCCGGCTCAGCACGTAACGCAAGTAGTCCGCGGTGGGCTTGCCGGGCCGGATGCCGGGGATGAAGCCACCGAACTTCTTCATCTCGTCGGCGCGCTCGTCGGGGTTGAACGTGATGGAGACGTAGAAGTACGTGAAGAAGATGATCAGCCCGAAGTAGATCGTGATGTACACCGGGTCGGCCGGGTTGGTCAGGTAGTTGGCGACGAAGCGGTCCCACCAGCCGTTGCCGGCCCCGCTCTTGCCGCTCTGGATGAGCTGGGTGATCAGGTGCGGGATGTAGATCAGCGACGAGGCGAAGATGACGGGGATGACGCCGGCCTGGTTGACCTTCAGCGGCAGGTAGGTCGACGTGCCGCCGTACATCCGCCTTCCGACCATGCGCTTGGCGTACTGCACCGGAATGCGGCGCTGGCCCTGCTCCACGAAGACCACGCCGATGATGATGAGCAGCGCCGCGACGCAGACGGCGGTGAAGATCAGGCCGCCGCGGCTGTCCAGGATGGTCTTGCCCTCGGCCGGGATGCGCGCGGCGATACCGGCGAAGATCAGCAGCGACATGCCGTTGCCGATGCCGCGCTCGGTGACCAGCTCGCCCATCCACATCACCAGGGCGGCGCCCGCCGTCATCACCAGCACGATGATCAACAGGGCGAAGATGCTCTGGTCGGCGATGATGTCCAGCGTGCAGCCCTGCAGCAGGCCGCCGTTGGCGGCCAGCGCGACGATGCTGGTGGCCTGCAGGATGGCCAGCGCGATCGCCAGATAACGCGTGTACTGCGTCATCTTCGCCTGGCCGGCCTGTCCCTCCTTACGCAGTTGCTCGAAGCGCGGGATCACCACGGTGAGCAGCTGCACGATGATGCTGGCGGTGATGTAGGGCATGACCCCCACCGCGAACACCGTCAGCTGCAGCAGCGCGCCACCGGAGAACAAGTTGATCAGCGAGTAGATCTGCGCGCCTGCGCCACCACTGACCTGCTCGATGCACTGGTGGACGTTCTTGTAGTTGACACCCGGCGACGGCAGCGTGGCGCCGACCCGATACAGGATGACGACACCCAGGGTGAACAGGATCTTTCGCCTCAGGTCGGGCGTCCTGAGTGAAGAGATGAAAGCCGAGAGCACTCTTCCTCCTGGGCAGCCGGACGGGAGTCTCAGCGTGCCAATGGGGCTGGCCTGGCCAGCGTTCGGGTAATCCTGCCTTGCGCCGATCGCAGCCAGGAATATGTCTGCAGGATCGCGCGCTCAAATCAGTCTACGAGAGTAACAGTAGGCCCAGGCAGGGCAGGAATCCGCAGAGGTCGCGCCAAAGCGCCCACAGGTGACGCCCAGAAGCCGGCGCGTACAGTCGCCAGTAGCTCGTTATATTGGCTAAGTATAGGCAGTGCAGTGGTGAAGGGTTCTCAGATGACGCGCACGGACAACGACAGCTGGGACTTGGCGTCCAGTGTGGGTGCCACGGCGACGCTGGTGGCGGCGGCACGCGCCGCGGCGTCCCGGGAGACCGACCCGCTGATCGATGATCCGTTCGCCGAGCCGCTGGTCCGTGCCGTCGGTGTCGATTTCTTCATCCGGATGGCCCGAGGCGACATCGGCCCGGATGACCAGGCCGAGATGGGCGTCAGCCGGATGACCGCCAACATGGCGGCGCGGACGAAGTACTTCGACGAGTTCTTCACCAAGGCCGCCGCGGCAGGGGTTCGGCAGGCGGTGATCCTGGCCTCGGGCCTGGACTCGCGCGCCTACCGGCTGGGCTGGCCGCAGGGCATGGTCGTCTACGAGATCGACCAGCCCGAGGTCATCGCCTTCAAGTCCGGCACGCTGGCCTCGCTCGGCGCCACGCCGACGTGTCACCGCCGGACGGTGGCCATGGACCTGCGCAACGACTGGGCGTCCGCCCTGCGCCAGGCCGGATTCGACCCGCGAGGCGCCGACCGCGTGGAGCGCCGAGGGCCTGCTGGGCTACCTGCCGCCGGAGGCCCAGGACCGCCTGCTCGACACCATCACCGGACTGTCCGCGCCGGGCAGCCGGCTGGCCGTCGACTGCGCCCCGCCGGCCGACCCCGCCCAACAGGAGCAGTCCCGCGAACGCATGAAGGCGTTCTCGGACCACTGGCGCGAGCAGGGCTTCCATCTCGACTTCAGCGAGCTCGTCTACATCGGGGAGCGCAACGAGGCCGGCGCCTACCTCGGCGGTCACGGCTGGCAGGTGGTCGGCACCCCGGTCAACGAGCTCCTGGCCGCGCACAAGCTCCCGCCGTTCGACGACGACGAGCCGATGTCCAAACTCTGCTATCTCAGCGCCGCCCTGGGAGCCGGGCAGTGAAGCGCACCGACTCCGACAGCTGGGACCTGGCCTCCAGCGTGGGCGCCACCGCGACGATGGTGGCCGCGGCACGCGCCCTGGCCAGCCGGGAGGACAACCCGCTCATCGACGATCCGTTCGCCGAGCCGCTGGTGCGGGCGGTCGGGATCGACTTCTTCACCAAGCTCGTCGACGACGAGATCGACCTGGCGGCACTCGACGCGTCCGGCAGCGCGCGCCTGATGACCGACGTGATGGCGGTGCGGACCCGGTTCTTCGACGACTTCTTCCTCGACAGCGGTGCCACATCTGTGCGCCAGGCCGTGATCCTGGCCTCGGGACTGGACTCGCGCGCCTACCGGCTGCCGTGGGCGGACGGCACCGTCGTCTTCGAGATCGACCAGCCCAAGGTCATCGAGTTCAAGTCCGAGGTGCTGGCCCGCTTCGGCGCCTCCCCCACAACCGAACGCCGTGCCGTCGGCGTCGACCTGCGTGACGACTGGCCGGCGGCGTTGCGCGCCAACGGGTTCGACGAGACCGTCCCGACGGCGTGGAGCGCCGAGGGGCTGCTGGCCTACCTGCCGCCCGACGCGCAGGACCGGCTCTTCGACAACATCACCGCACTGTCCGCAGCGGGCAGCAGGCTGGCCACCGAATACCACCCCGACGCCGGAGCCGGCATCGCCGATCGCGCGAAGACGATGAGCGACCAGTGGCGCGAACTCGGGCTGGACCTCAACCTGGCGGACCTGTTCTACGCCGGCGAACGCAACCCCGTCGTGGGTTATCTGGAACAGCACGGCTGGCAGGTCGGCGCCCGAACCCGCCCCGAGGTGTTCGCAGCCTACGGAAGGGCCTTCCCCCCGGATGATTTGACGGGCCCGCTGCGTAACTCGTTGTCCGTCATCGCAACTCGAAAGTAGACACCAGATGCCTCACAGCCAGACCGCCCGCCGCGACGGCGACACCTGGGACCTCGCCTCCGGGGTGGGAGCCACGGCCACCGCGGTCGCGGCATCCCGCGCGCTGGCCACCCGAGCCGCACTGATCGACGACCCCTGGGCCGAGCGACTGGTCAAGGCCGTCGGCATGCAGATCTTCGTCGAGATGCTCGACGGCCACGCCGAAAACGCCGAGGCGGAGTCCGACCTGCAACGGATGGCGCAGGGAATGGCGGTGCGCACCCGGTACTTCGACGATTTCCTGCTGGCCGCCACCTCGGCCGGCATCCGCCAGGCGGTGATCCTGGCCGCCGGACTGGACGCCCGGTCCTATCGGCTGCCCTGGCCGGCCGGCACCGCGGTCTACGAGATCGACCAACCCGAGGTGATCGATTTCAAGGCCGCGACCCTCGCCGGTCTCGGTGCCCATCCCACCGCCGCGCTGCGCAACGTCGCGATCGACCTGCGTGAGGACTGGCCGGTAGCCCTGCGCGCCAACGGGTTCGACCCCGACCAGCCCACCGCGTGGATCGCGGAGGGTCTGCTCATCTACCTGCCGCCGGACGCCCAGGACCGGCTGTTCGACCACATCACCGCGCTGAGCCCGGCGGGCAGCCGACTGGCCACTGAGTTCATGCCGAGCATGGGCGCGTTCAGCGAGGGTCCGAGCGACGACGAGAACGGCGAGGACCGATGGCGCCGGCTCGGCTTTCACGACGACCTGGCCGGCCTGGTCTACCACGGCGAACGCAACCACGTGATCGCCTACCTCGAGCAGTCGGGCTGGCACGTCACGGGCAGCCTGGTGCAGGAACTGTTCGAAGCCAACGGCTTTGACAATCACGATGACGAGATGGCGGAGAAGTTCACCGGCTTCCAGTACATCTCGGCGACGCTGAACTGAGAGGCACTCCATGGCCCGCAGCGATGACGACAGCTGGGATCTGGCTTCCAGCGTAGGAGCGACCGCGACGATGGTCGCTGCTGGGCGCGCGATGGCCACCAAGCACCCGCGCCACCTGATCGACGACCCTTTCGCCGAACCGCTCGTGCGTGCGGTCGGCATCGACTTCTTCGTCAGGATGCTCGACGGGGAGATCGATCTCGAGCAACTTCCGGCCGGCGAGACGGTGCGTGCCGGTGCCATCGTCGACGGGATGGCGGTGCGCACCAAGTTCTTCGACGACTTCTTCGTCAACGCCACCGCCGACGGCGTCCGCCAGGCCGTCATCCTGGCCTCCGGGCTGGACTCACGCGCCTACCGGCTGCCCTGGCCGGCGGGCACCGTGGTGTACGAGATCGATCAGCCCGCGGTCATCGACTTCAAGACGGGCGTGCTCGCCGACCTCAACGCGCAGCCCACCGCCGAACGCCGGACCGTGGGGATCGACCTGCGCGACGACTGGCCCACCGCGCTGGGTAACGCGGGGTTCGATGCCGGCACGCCAACCGCCTGGCTGGCCGAGGGCCTGCTGATCTATCTGCCACCCGACGCCCAGGACCGGCTCTTCGACACCATCACCGGCCTGTCCGCCCCCGGCAGCGCCCTGGCCACCGAGTACGTGCCGGGCATGACCGACTTCGACGCGGAGAAGGCCCGGGCCCGAACCCAGCCGATGCGCGATATGGGGCTCGACATCGACATGGCGTCACTGGTCTATCCCGGCGCGCGCAGCCACGTACTGGAGTATCTGGCCGAAAAAGGCTGGCACGTAACAGGTTTTCCACGCAATGAGCTCTATGTCGCCAGCGGGCTCGCGGTGCCGGAGCCGCGGGACGACGATCCGATCGGTGAAGTGATCTACGTCAGCGCAACGCTGGACTAGTTCCCCCGGTCGCATCGCCACGCGTCATACTCAATCGGTGAACCGGCTCATTGGTGGCTTCGGAGTGTGCGGCCTCCTCGCGTTGACCGCGTGCGCATCGAACCACGGTGCACCGGCCGCCGATTCGACTCCTTCCACCACGTCCACCGCAAGCCCGCTTCTGTCGGCATGGCCGACAGACGCAGCGGTCGACTATCAGATGGGTGGGGCGTACCCACCCGATCCTGGCGTGCGGATCGTGGGGCGCGACAACTCCGACCAGCCCGCGGACGGGCTGTATTCGATCTGCTACGTCAACGGCTTCCAGACACAGCCGGGCGCTGCGTGGCCCGACACCTTGCTGCTGCACGACGCCGCCGGGTCGATTGTGGTCGACCCCGGCTGGCCGGATGAGCGGATACTCGACATCTCCACCGCAGAGAATCGGGCAGCGATCGCAAAGGTTCTCGCGCCGACCGTGCAAGGATGTGCGGCCCGCGGCTACCAGGGGATCGAGTTCGACAACCTCGATTCGTATTCGCGGTCGAACGGCGCGTTCGACGTGGCCGATGCCGAGGCCTTCGCGAAGCTTCTGGTGGGGTTGGCACACCAGAGCAATCTGGCCGCGGGACAGAAGAACACGCCGGAACTGGGCCGTCGAGGCCGCACCGACATCGGCTTCGACTTCGCCGTCGCCGAGGAATGTCGTCGATTCGACGAATGTGCGAGCTACACCGACGTCTACGGACCCTATGTCATCGACATCGAGTACACCGACGACCTCGGGGGAACCGTGGCCCAGGTATGCGCAGATCCGCAACTCCCCCCGTCCTCGGTGATCCGAGACCGAGCGCTCAGTCCGGCCGGGGCCGCCGGCCACCGGCTCGAGCGCTGTCGATAGCGGTCAGAACCGGCTCTCGCCCAGCCACAGCACACTGGCGCCCGTCAACGACCGCTGCCCTTGTTCCAGGATCCCGACGATCGACCGGCCCAGCAGCGACGCGAGCGCGTCGGGCAGCGATGCCGCCGCCGGCTGTGACGATGCCTTGGGCCGCAGGTAATCTCGCCACGACGAGCCAGGGTAGCCGACCAGTTCCACGTCGGCGTCGATGTCGAGGCCGGCCAGGACCTTGGCGCGCTGCACCGCCGCCCGCAGACCGCCGAGTTCGTCGACCAGACCGCGATCGAGCGCGTCGGCGCCCGTCCACACCCGGCCCCTGGCCACCGCGTCGACGGCCTCGACCGACATGTCCCGCGCCTCGGCGACCCGCTGGACGAAGTCCGTGTAGAACAGATCCGCCTCGGCCTCCACCAGCGCGTGCTGCTCGGGGGTGAAGGGCGCGTTGAGCGACCAGGCGTCGGCGTTGGCGTTGGTGCGCACGGCGTCCGACCCGACACCGAGCCGGTCCTTGAGTTCACGCGCGACCAGCTTGCCGGTCACCACGCCGATCGACCCGGTGATGGTGCCGGGGTTGGCCACGATGGTGTCCGCGGCCATGGCGACGTAATAGCCACCGGAGGCAGCCACCGCGCCCATCGAGGCGACTACCGGCTTGCCGCGGTGCCGCAGCCGCGATACCTCGCGCCAGATCGTCTCCGACCCGGTCACCGAGCCGCCGGGGCTGTCGATGCGCAGCACCACCGCAACCACGTCGTCGTCCGCTCCGGCCTCGCGCAGCGCGGCGGCAATGGTGTCACCGCCAACGCTGGAGCGCCCTAGGGGCAGGCCCTGGGGCCCACCGCGGCCGCTGACGATGGGGCCGGCGAGGGTCACCACCGCGATGGAGGGGTCCTTGCCCCGACCGGGTATCGACGGCATCGGCACCGGCGGTCCGCTCTTGCGGGTCTGCGCGTAGCGGGACAGATACAGCCGGGGCGGCGCGTCCTCAGTGGAGTCGGCGTCACCGGTCTCCGGCGAAATTCCTTCCACGCCGGTCATTTCGGCGATTCGGCTGTACGCCTCGTCGCGGAAGCCGATGCGGTCGACGAGGTGGCCGGTGACCGCGTCGTCGCGCAGCAGCGGCGCCCGGTCGGCCAGCTCGTCCACCGCGGAGACCTCCAGCTCCCGCGACTGCGCGATGTCCTGCCACACCTGACTGTGCAGGCTCTCGATGAGCCGCGTGTCGGCTTCCCGGTGGGCCTCGGTGTAGTGGTCCTGGGTGAACAGGTTTGCCGCGGACTTGTATTCACCGCGGGCGACGAACTCCGCCTCGATACCGGCCTTGTCCAGCGCGTCGCGCAGGAACAACGCGTTGGTGGCGAAGCCGACCAGCCCGACCGTTCCCGACGGCTGCATCCAGATCTCGCCGAACGCCGAGGCCAGGTAGTAGGACAGGGTTCCCGGGTAGGTCTCTGCCCACGCCAATGACGGCTTGCGTTCGGTGAAGGCGGCGATCGCCGCACGCAGTTCCTGCACCGGCGCGGTCGGCGCGGCCGGAACCTGCACCCGGGCAATCAGTCCGGCCACCCGCGAATCCTCCGCCGCGCGGTGGATGGCGGCGACCGCCTCTCGTAGCAGCAACGGGCGGCCCCCGCCGGTGATGAACGTCAACGGGTCGAATCCGCCGGTCTCCGGCGGGACGGACTGCACGTCGAACTCCAGGATGCAGCCGTTGGGCACCCCGTGGTGGCGGGCGGTGTCGATGCGGCGCGCCGCATCGCGAAGGTTGTCGGCACCGGGAATCCCCGGCAGGAAGTCGAGCATGGAACCGAGCCTACCGACGTCGCGGACCGGCAGGATCCGGCACTGGCCGGCCGGCATTCTCACCGAACCGGCGTACCGCGCACCCTCCGACGCCACAATCACTCCCATGGTGCTCAAAGTCGACGTCCCGTCCCATCTCATCCACGGTGGGGTCGACGACGGCTACGGCAAGGTCGCCGACGCGTTTCGGGCCAACTTCGCCGCCGGCAAGGAAGTCGGCGCCGCGCTGGCCGTCTACCGGCACGGGGTCAAGGTGGTGGACCTGTGGGGCGGCTACCGCCACGGTGTGAGCAAGGCACCCTGGCAGCGCGACACCCTGGTCAACATGTTCTCGACCACCAAGGGGGTGGCCGCGCTGACGGTCGCCCATGCGGTCTCGCGCGGATTGCTCGACTACGACGCCAGGGTGTGCGACTACTGGCCCGAGTTCGCCCAGCACGGCAAGGACGCCGTCACGGTGCGCCAGTTGCTCGCCCACCAGGCCGGCCTGTGCGCCCTGGACCCCAAACCGACGCTCCGCGATGTCGCCGACCCCCAACGGTTGTCACCCATCCTGGCGGCACAGAAGCCGGCGTGGCCGCCCGGCACCAGACACGGCTATCACGCCATCACGATCGGCTGGTACGAGTCCGAGCTCATCCGCAGAACCGACCCGGCCGGCCGAACGCTCGGCCGGTATCTGGCCGACGAGATCGCCGGCCCGCTGGGGATCGACGTCCACATCGGCCTGCCCGCCACCGTGGATCGGGATCGCCTTGCGCACGTGCATAATTGGAAACGACCCGAGTCCCTGTTGCACCTGCACCAGATGCCGTTGGGTTTCCTCGGCGCCGCGCTCAATCCGGTCGGTCTGACGGCACGGGCGGTGGCGGTACCCTCCGACGTCAACGCCTACGACGGCGACTACAACCGCGATGAGGTTCGGGCCGTCGAGATCCCGTCGGCGAACGGCAACGGAAACGCCAGGGCGGTCGCGCAACTGTACGGCGCGGCCGCCGCCGGCGGCGGACTGGGCTTGACCGCCGGCACGGTCGAACAACTCGAGGCACCGGCCCGCCATCCATCCGGGAGTGCGCGCGACAAGGTCATGCGCATCGACTCGGCGTACTCGCTGGGGATGTGCAAGCCGTTCCCCGGCTTCACCTTCGGCTCATCCGAACGCGCCTTCGGTACACCGGGATTCGGCGGCTCATTCGGGTTCGCAGACCCCGACACCGGAATCGGGTTCGGCTACGTGATGAACCGGCTGGGCTTCCACCTGGTCAGCGATCCGCGTGAATTGCGGGTACGCCAGGCGTTGTTCTCCGATGTGCTCGGCGTCCGCCCGCAGACCTGAGGCACCAACGCAAAAACCCCCGGACCGGCCGGGGGTTCTGCTTGTGGAGAAACAGCGGTACTAGCGCACCTCGGTGGCGGAACCGCCTGCGGCGGTGATCTTCTCGCGCGCGCTGCCACTGAACTTGTGGGCGCTCACGTTGACCTTCACCGTCAGCTTGCCGTCGCCGAGAACCTTGACCAGGGTGTTCTTCCGAACAGCGCCGGAGGCGACCAGATCCTCGAGGCTCACCTCGCCGCCCTTGGGGAACAGCCGGTTGATATCGCCGACGTTGACCACCTCATACTCGGTGCGGAACCGGTTGCGGAAGCCCTTGAGCTTGGGCAGCCGCATGTGGATCGGCATCTGCCCGCCCTCGAAGGTAACCGGCACGTTCTTACGCGCCTTGGTGCCCTTGGTGCCGCGACCGGCGGTCTTGCCCTTGGAGGCTTCACCGCGGCCGACGCGGGTCTTGCGCGTCTTGGAGCCGGGAGCCGGCTTCAGGTCATGCAACTTGATGGTCATTGGACTTCCTCAACCTGGACGAGGTGGTGCACGACCTTGATCAGACCGCGGGTCTGCGGGGTGTCCTCACGGACCACCGACTGGCGGATCTTCCGCAAACCCAGCGTCCGAAGGCTTTCGCGCTGATTCCAGCGGGCACCTACGGTGCCGCGCACCTGGGTGATCTTCAGCTGTGCTGAATCGTTGTTGGCCATGATTATGCGTTTCCTTCACGCGCGGACGCAGCCGCCAGCGCTTCGCTTTCCCGACGCGCGCGCAGCATGCCGGCCGGCGCGACGTCCTCGATCGGCAGGCCACGACGGGCAGCCACCTCTTCGGGACGCTGCAGCATCTTCAGCGCGGCAACGGTGGCGTGCACCACGTTGATCGCGTTGTCACTGCCCAGCGACTTGGCCAGAACGTCGTGCACTCCCGCGCATTCCAGCACCGCGCGCACGGCGCCGCCGGCGATGACACCGGTACCGGGGCTGGCCGGACGCAGCATGACCACGCCGGCCGCCGCCTCGCCCTGCACGGGGTGGACGATGGTTTGACCGATCATCGGAACGCGGAAGAAGTTCTTGCGAGCTTCCTCGACGCCCTTGGCGATCGCGGCGGGCACCTCTTTGGCCTTGCCGTAGCCGACGCCGACGAGACCGTTGCCGTCGCCGACGATGACCAGGGCGGTGAAGCTGAACCGGCGTCCGCCCTTGACCACCTTGGAGACACGGTTGATCGTGACGACGCGCTCCAGGTAGTTGCTCTTCTCGCCGCCGTCGCGCCCACCACGGCCGCCGCGGTCACCGCGGTCGTCGCGCCGGCCGCGTCCGCCGCGGTCGCCGCCGCGCTGTTCGTCGGTGCGGGTGCCCGCGGAGGGGCCACCGGTGTTCGGGGCCGCGTCCGCTGCGGGAGTCGAAGTCTGGTCCGCCATCATGCGGTCCTTCCGTTGTTCATCATCAGAATTTGAGTCCACTCTCGCGCGCGGCGTCGGCCAGCGCGGCAATGCGCCCGCCGTAGGTGTTGCCGCCGCGGTCGAACACGACGGCCTCGATACCGGCGGCCTTGGCGCGCTCGGCGATGAGCTGACCGACACGGACGCTGTGGGCCTTCTTGTCGCCCTCGACCGCGCGGACGTCGGCCTCGATGGACGACGCGGCGGCCAGGGTGGTACCGGTGTCGTCATTGACCAGCTGCACGTGGATGTGCCGCGACGAGCGGTTGACCACGAGGCGGGGCCGCTCGGCCGTGCCGGCGATCTTCTTACGCAACCGCGAATGCCGACGCAGGCGAGACACCCGGCGCGCGGCCGAGGGCGTCTTGCCGACCGGCTTGCGCTCGGTGGTGGCGGTTTGTGCTTGAGCCATGACTACTTACCTGTCTTTCCGACCTTGCGGCGGATCTGCTCACCCTCGTAACGCACGCCCTTGCCCTTGTACGGGTCCGGGCGGCGCAGCCGACGGATGTTCGCCGAGATCTGGCCGACCTTCTGCTTGTCGATACCTGAGATCGAGAACTTCGTGGGGGTCTCCACCGCGAAGGTGATGCCCTCGGGGGCCTCGATGATCACGGGATGGCTGTACCCCAGCGAGAACTCGAGGTTGGAACCCTTGAGCTGCACGCGGTAGCCGACGCCGAAGATCTCCATCTTGGTGGTGTAACCCTCGGTGACGCCGGTGACCAGGTTGGACACCAGGGTCCGCGACAACCCGTGCAGCGAGCGGCTGCGCCGCTCGTCGTCGGGACGGCTGACCACGATCGCGCCGTCGTCATCGCGCGCCACGGTGATCGGGTCGGAGATCGCCAGTTGCAGCGTCCCCTTGGGGCCCTTGATCGACACATTCTGGCCGTCGATCATCACGTCAACACCGGCGGGAATCACCACCGGCTGCTTACCAATTCGCGACATGTCTAGTCTCCCTCACCACACGTAGGCAAGGACTTCGCCGCCCACGCCCTGTCGGGCCGCCTGGCGGTCGGTGAGCAGGCCTGAGGACGTGGAGATGATCGCCACGCCCAGGCCACCGAGAACCCGCGGCAGATTGGTGGATTTCGCGTACACCCGAAGTCCGGGCTTGGACACCCGGCGCAGGCCGGCGATGCTTCGCTCGCGGCTCGGGCCGTACTTGAGCTGCACCACCAGCGCCTTGCCCACCCGAGCATCCTCGGTGCGGTAGTCGTTGATGTAGCCCTCTTTCTTGAGGATCTCGGCGATGTTCGCCTTGATCTTCGAGTGCGGCAGGGTCACCTCATCGTGATACGCCGAATTGGCGTTGCGCAGACGTGTCAAGAAGTCTGCGATCGGGTCCGTCATAGTCATGACTGGGCCTGTCTACCTTCCTCGCAACGGTTCCCACTCGGGTCGATTCCCTCGGGGGCCTGCTGCGCACCTGTTCTCTAAGTGGTCTGTTACCAGCTGGACTTCTGCACACCGGGCAGTTCGCCGGCATGGGCCATCTCGCGAAGGCAGATTCGGCACAGGCCGAACTTGCGGTACACGGCGTGCGGCCGGCCGCACCGGTTGCAGCGGGTGTAGGCCCGCACGGCGAACTTGGGCTTCTTGTTGGCCTTGTTGACCAGAGCCTTCTTTGCCATCTGCTCAGTTCTCCTTGAACGGGAAGCCGAGGGCCCGCAGCAGCGCTCGTCCTTCGTCGTCGTTCGTCGCCGTGGTGACGACGGTGATGTCCATGCCGCGGGGCCGATCGATGGAGTCCACGTCGATCTCGTGGAACACCGACTGCTCGGCGAGCCCGAAGGTGTAGTTACCGTGGCCGTCGAACTGCTTGGGCGACAACCCGCGGAAGTCGCGGATACGCGGCAGGGCGATCGAGACCAGGCGATCGAGGAACTCCCACATCCGGTCGCCGCGCAGGGTGACCCGCGCTCCGATCGGCATGCCTTCGCGCAGCTTGAACTGGGCGATCGACTTGCGGGCCTTGCGGATCTCCGGCTTCTGACCGGTGATCAGCGAAAGGTCGTTGACCGCACCGTTGATCAGCTTGGCGTCGCGGGCGGCGTCACCGACACCCATGTTGACGATGACCTTCACCACGCCCGGGATCTGCATCACGTTGGCGTAGTTGAACTCTTTGTTGAGCGCGTCCCTGATCTCTTCGCGGTAGCGCGTCTTCAGCCGGGGCTGAACCTTCTCTGCAGTCGTCATCGCTAAATGTCCTTGCCGTTGCGCTTCGAAGTGCGGACGCGCTTGCCGGTTTCGTCGTCGAGGCGGTAACCCACGCGGGCCGGCTTGCCGTCGGAGTCGACGACCATCACGTTGGAGACGTGGATCGCGGCCTCCTGGGTGACGATGCCGCCGGAGGAGGCGCCGCGCTCGGTGGTCGACTGCGCGGTGTGCTTCTTGATCCGGTTGACGCCCTCGACCAGCACCCGGTCACGAGTCGGGTAGGCCTCGAGCACCTTGCCTTTGGCGCCCTTGTCCTTGCCGGAGATGACCAGCACGGTGTCGCCCTTCTTGACCTTCATCTACAGCACCTCCGGGGCCAGCGAGACGATCTTCATGAAGCGCTTCTCGCGCAACTCCCGGCCCACCGGGCCGAAGATGCGGGTACCGCGCGGGTCGTTGTCGGGCTTGATGATCACCGCGGCGTTCTCGTCGAACTTGATGTAGCTGCCGTCGGCGCGACGGCGCTCCTTGACGGTGCGCACGATGACGGCCTTGACGACGTCGCCGCGCTTGACGTTGCCGCCCGGGATGGCGTCCTTCACGGTCGCCACGATGACATCACCAATGCCCGCGTATCGCCGACCCGAGCCACCGAGCACGCGGATGCACAAGATCTCCTTGGCGCCCGTGTTGTCGGCGACTTTCAGCCGCGATTCCTGCTGAATCACGAGATCTCCTTGGATCTGGTAACTGTGTGCACGGCAGAATCCACCCGGATCCAAAGTGGCGTCACCAACCTGGACCAACCGGAACCTGACGTGCGCGGTCTTTGTCACCGAAGGGGCACGCAGGGCCGACATGCAAACGCCGGCCGAGGTCTGCCCTAGGCAACCCCTAGAGTCTAGGTGACGGGCGGCTTCCAGCCAAATCAGTGCTCAGCGGCCTGCCGCTCCCCCGCGAGCAGACGCAGAATCGCACTCCACGGCGGTCCCCGATGCGATTCTGCGTCTGCTCGCGGCAGAGGAACTAGTCCGCCACGCAGCGGAAACCGATGTGGGTGGTGGAACTGTCCTGGGACTGCGGGGACCTCGCGGCCGGGCGGTAGCGGTGGCAGTACTCCGGGGCGCACAGGTGCGAGCCACCCTTGAGCGTCTGGTTCACCGTGGGGTCGGGGGTGGCCGGCGGCGGGCAGCAGGAGTTCGACGGCTCGCTCGAGGGCTGGTGATGCGCCGAATACGGCGTCGTCGTCCACTCCCAGACGTTGCCGATCATGTCGACCAGCCCGTAGCCGTTCGGCGGGAACGTGCCCACCGGTGAGGTGCCCACCCAACCGTTGGCGCCGCCGTTCTGGTACGGGAACCGGCCCTGCCAGGTGTTGGCCATCAGCGTGCCGCCGACGGTGGGCTCCTCCCCCCACGCATAGGTCGAGGTGCTGCCGGCCCGTGCCGCGTACTCCCACTCGGCCTCGGTGGGCAGCCGGCGGCCGGCCCAGCCGGCGTACGCGGCGGCGTCGGGATAGGCCACCTGCACGACGGGGTGGTCGTCGCGGCCGCTGATGTCGCTACCCGGCCCGAACGGTTGCCGCCAGTTGGCCCCGCCGGCCCAATCCCACCACTGCCGCCAGTCCCGCAGGTCGACCGGACCGCGGGTGGGCCGGAACACCAGCGCCCCGGGCAGCAGGTCGGCCTCGGCCACCCCGGGATACAACGCCGGGTCCAGGGGCTTCTCGGCGACCGTGACGTAGCCGGTGGCGGCGACGAACTCGGCGAACTGCGCGTTGGTCACCGGGTGGCGTTCGATTCCGAACGCGCCGACGGTGGCGGTGTGGATCGGCGCTTCCTCGGGGTAGAAGCTCGTCGACCCCATCCGGAAGGATCCGCCGGGAACCTGCACCAACTCGGTGAACATGCGCTCAGGGTATGACGATGCCGAAGTCGCCGACCAGAACGGCGGCGGCAGCGTCGAAGCCAGGAGTGCCCGAGGGCGCCTGGACGTGAATCGACACCAGATAGTTCTTGGCGTTGGTCCAGATGTGAACGATCCGGTCGTTGTACTCGATGGACCGATCCGGATCGTCGGCCCAGGTGCCCATCATCTCCTGGCCGCTGTAGCCGCACAGTTCGGCGGGCAACATGCTCAGCGTGCTGATCGGATACTTGGCCATCGCGTCATCGGAGTAGCGGGCGAAGGCTGCCGCCGCATCCAGCGCGGTGGGGGCGATCGTGACCTCGGCGACGATTCCCCCCGGGCCGCTCAACCGCGCCCCGACATCACCGGACCCGGTCGCCGAGGACCAGCCGTCCGGGAGGGCCACGGTGATCCGCGGGGCAGCCGGATCGGATGCCGCGGCGACGGCGGTCTGCGCCGACGTCGGGGGCGGACACACGACGGCGTTCGGGGCGACCTGCTCCCGGGTGGTCTCGACCACGCCCGGCTCGGCGGATTCCGGCGCATCGGTGGTGGTGGTTGCCGACGAGCGCGAGGTGCTGGTGATCGAGGTCGAGGTCGCCGCCTCGGTGGCGGGCAGTGCCGTCCCGTCGCTGTTGCGTGAACACGCGGCAACACCGGGTGCTGTCAGCAACACCCCGGTCAGGACAGCCCACACCAGCCGGTTCACCGCACCAGTATGGGGGTTCTCACCCGCCGCGGTGGGAGGTACCGGGGTCATCCCGACCGCGCCGCGCGGACACCGTGATCGCGGCGAAACCGAGGCCGGCCGCCAACAGCACGGCCCCCGCCACCCACCAGGCCGGCGTGTACCGATAGCCATTGGCCTGCTGCTCCTCGGCCGAAATCGGGGGACCGTACACGGTGATCGGTTCGCGACCCGTCACTGACGCCGGTTCGCGTCCGGGGAAGGCCACCACTGCGTTGCCCGTGAGATCCGGCCAACGGCGCGGATCGGCGTCGAGCCACCGCAACAACTCATCGAGTTGCGCCGGAGCCCCGGTGGACGTGGCGACGAGCAGTGAGCGTCGCCCGTCGAAGACCGTCTGCAACGAACCGAACTGCGCGCCCGGATCGAGAGTCAGGGTGGTCGTCGGATCGTCCGGTCCGGACCCCGCGAGCGTGATACTGCGGTCGCTGGCGCTGACCGGGAGAGTGATCGACTTCTCGCTCCAGCCGTCGGCGCTGACGATGACCGCCGGAGACTGACTGCCGAGAGCTTCCTTCAACGACACGACGTGGGTAGAGAGCGGAATCGCGGTGATTCGCTGCAGTCCCGTGGTGATCTGGACCGCGCGGACAAGATCGGCGAAGCTGTTCGACCCCATGCCGACCTGGATCTGCGGCATCAGCGCCTGTGGCAGCGAGCGGAAGCCGGACGGGATCGGTGGATTGGCAGGCGTGCTTTCCACGACCGAACTGCCCTGGATGGTCAGGGTGATCGGTTGGAACTCATTGCAACGTCCTCCGTTCCCGGCGGTGTCTACCTTGACAACGACGGTGGTGGTGCGCCCCACCAGCCGATCGGGAACCGACACCCACCGATCGATGACCCCGCTGGGGTCGGCCGGCCACGCCTCGAGCGTTTCGCCGGCAACGCGGACGGTTACCTGACCGCCGAAGCCGCTCGGGATGGGTGTGTAGGAGCCGAGCACGTGGACCCGGAACGCCTGCGTCGAGTGACCGAATTTGGCCTGATCCAGGTAGATCGAAACCTGCGGCGATATCCCGGACGAGGTGATGCCGGACCGGCCCAGACCGGCCAGCGTGGTGGCATTGCCCGGGAAACGCTGGTCGGAGCGCAAGTCTCCGGTCACCACGTTGGTGCTGACCGCCAAGGACAGCGCGCCGCTGGTCAGCAGCCGCGCAGAATTCGCGAGCTTGTTCGCCGGTCCGGATACCCGCAGCTTGGACCCGACCAGGGAGAGACCGTCTTCGGGGCCCTCCTTAACGATGATCTGGCGCTCCATCGGGACGACTGGAGCGTCGATCGTCGCCTGGTCGCCGGCCAGTGGCGCCATGATCACTTGGGTGGCCTGACCACGAAGGCGGTACCACGCGACCAAATTGGAGGCCAGCTGAACCGCGGCGTCCGACTCCGCCGGCGAGGGGTTCGACGGCACCGCGATCGTGAGCTTGCGCAGGACCGACGGAAGGAAGTCGGCAACGGTCGCCGGCGGAATATCGCTTCCGGCGAATGTAACGGAACCGTCGATGAGGTCCACCGAATTTCGCTCATCAAGGCAATAGCCATCGTCAGGTGCCGCGGCCAGCGTCAGCGTCAGGTTCACCGTGTTGTCGACCACCTGCACGCCCGGGAGCGGGATCACCACCGGGGCGAGATCGGCGAGGGGCAAGCCCTGCTTGCTGATGAGCCGATCACCCTGAGTCACGCTGATCAACCCGGACCGGAAACTGAAGGGCAGATCGAGGGTCGCGTTCAACGCCACCGGCGCCAGGCCGCTCGGGACGGGGAACGAGAGGTCGACCACTCCCGAATTGCCGTAGAAGGACAGCCGGTTCTCCATGCCCAGGTCTTGCCAGGAGATGACCGGGTTCACGTCGCTCGCCGTGGGTGGCGCGGCCGGGTCGGCAATCGCCATCGGGGCCGCGCCCAGCAGCATCGCGAGCACACCACCGATCGCCACGACCGTTCGGAGCATCATCCACCTCATCGCGCACATCGTAGGGAGTTGAATCGTCGGGCCATGACCGAAAGCGGCAAATCCTCGTCAGCGTAATTTGTCGAAGCGGTTATCGCTCAATTCCGAGGTATGTTCGTCCCGGCGCGCAGCCTCAGTCCTTCGCGAACGCCGCCTGAAGTTCGCGTTCGGCGTCGCGGTACGGGGTACCGGAGACGTCGACAACGACCTTGGCGATGGAGCCGCCGATGAATTCAAACGGCGCGCGGTACGCCGCCGACACCGGCTGGCCCAGGTTCCGCCCGACGCTCACTCCCCCGCCCGCCAGGCCGAAGGTGAACGGGTGGGCTTTGACACCGGCGAGGGTCGCTACCGCGGTGCCGTCTACATACAGGGTGGCATCACCGACCGGCGTGTGCGTGCCCTCGACGACGCCGGTACGGACGTAGCCGACGCCGAGGACATGCTCGCCGGTGGTCAGTGGTTCGGGTGCGACCACCCGCTGTTCCTCCTCGCCGAAGAAGTTGTAGATGAACTGCAACCGGCCCTCGGACACGAAGAGCACGTACCCGCCGTGGCCGGCGCCCTGCTTGAGCAGCACGCCCTGGGGGTCCACACTGTGGAGGTTGACCTCGGCCAGCACGGAGAACGAGCGGCCGGCGATCATCACACACGCGCCCATCGCGACCGGTGCGGTGTTCGGATAGTAGACGAACCGGGTGCGATCTCCGACCAGCGACGGACGCCAGCGCCCGACCATCTCGAACACGTTGAGATCCGCCAGCGGCAGCCCGTTGTACTTCTGGGCTTCGGCGAACCAAAGCGCTTGCAGTTCAGCGAGTTTGTCCGGGTGCTCGGCGGCTACGTCATGGCACTGGCTTCGATCGTTCGCGATCTCGTAGAGCTCCCAGCGGTCCTCGTCGAAGTGGGACCAGCCGGAAGGCGCGGCGGGGTGCACCGTGTTGGCGAACCAGCCGTCGTGCCAGATACCGCGAGTGCCCAGCATCGTGTAGAACTGGGTGTCCTTGCCGGTGTCTGCGGCCGGATTGTCAAGTGCGGCTTTGAAGCTCACGCCCTCCAGCGGTTGCTGGGCGATACCGCGCACTGTCTCCGGCGCTGCGATACCCAGCAGTTCGTAGATGGTCGGGGTGATGTCACAGACGTTGACGTAGTTATCCCTGAACTCACCGTGCGCCGCAATCCCGTTGGGCCACGAGATGATTGCGGTGTCGGCGATTCCCCCCTCATGGGAGGCGTAACGCTTGTACAGCTTGTAGGGCGTGTTGAAGGCCATCGCCCAGCCGATCGGATAGTGGTTGTAGGTCGTCGGACCACCCAACTCGTCGTAGAACCGCAGGCTGTCCTCGACGGTGTCGATGTAGCCGTTGAAGAACTTGGCCTCGTTGACCGAACCGTTCGGGCCGCCCTCACCGCTTGCGCCGTTGTCGGAGATCACCACGATGATGGTGTTGTCGAGTTGGCCGGATTCTTCGAGGTAATCGAGCACCCGGCCGATCTGGGCGTCGGTGTAGGACAGGAATCCGGCGAAGACCTCCGCCATCCGGGCGAACAACCGCTTCTCGTCGTCGGACAATCCGTCCCATGGCCGTACGGTGTCCTGGAGCGGCCACGGCTCGCCGCCGGGCCCCTTGACGTCCAGATACGGGTTCACGCCTGACAGTTCGGTGTCGGGCGGCACGATGCCCAGCTTCTTCTGGTTCTCCAGCACGATGTCGCGGTAGCGCTCGTAGCCCATGTCGAAGGCGCCCGCATAGCGGTCCGCCCACTCGGCGAAGACGTGATGGGGCGCATGGCCCGCGCCGGGGCACAGGTAGGTGAACCAGGGCTTGTCCGGCGCGACCATCGTGGAGTCCCGGATGAACTCAATGACCTTGTCGGCGAGGTCGCTCGACAGGTGGTAGCCCTGCTCCGGTGTGGCGGGTGCCTCGACCGGGTGATTGTCGTAGACCAGCTCGGGATACCACTGGTCGGTCTCCCCGCCCATGAAGCCGTAGAACCGCTCGAATCCCCGAGAAAGCGGCCAATGCCGTTTGGTGGCGGCCAGATTTGATTCCTCGATGGGGGTCAGATGCCATTTGCCGACGCAATAGGTGTTCCACCCGCGCTCGGAGAGCACTTCCGAGATCAAGGCCGTCTCGTCGGGGATGCGGCCGTTGATACCGGGAAACCCCTCGGTGAACTCCTCCACCATGGCCATACCGACCGTGGTGGCGTTGCGGCCCGTCAGCAGGGACGCCCGAGTGGGTGAGCACAGCGCAGTGGTGTGGAACTGCGACAGCCGCACCCCTCGCTCGGCGATGCGCGACATCGCCGGCATCTGCACCAGCCCGCCGAAGCAATCCCATGTCGCGATCCCGACGTCATCCCAGACCAGGTAGAGGACGTTCGGTGCGTTCGGCGGGGCGCTCGGCGCCGCGAACTGCCCCCAGTCCGGCTCGGAGTCCCGGATGTCGAGCTCGATCCTGCCGTTGAACTCGCTTGCCACGCGATCCCCAATCTCGACGCCCCGCCCTCGTGGCCGGACCTTACACGGGGAAACGGAAAACGCCCACCGCCGAATCGGCGATGGGCGTAATTCCGCGGTCGTTACTTGGCCTTCTCCAGGATGTCGACGAGCCGCCAGCGCTTGGTGGCCGACAGCGGACGGGTCTCCATCAACGAAACCCGGTCGCCCACACCGGCGATGCTGTTCTCATCGTGGGCCTTGACCTTCGTCGTGGTCCGGATGATCTTGCCGTACTTCGGATGCTTGACGCGCGACTCGAGCTCGACGACGATCGTCTTCTCCATCTTGTCGCTCACCACGTAGCCGATCGCGGTCTTCCGCCGAGCGCGGGGCTTCTCGGTGCGCGGGGTGTGCTTGGGACCCGGGCCCGCTGTCTTTGTCTCTGCCATCACGAATCCTCACCACTGGGTCCGGAAGCCAGACCGAGTTCACGTTCACGCAGCACCGTGTAGATGCGCGCGATCTGCTGACGAACGACGCGGAGCCGACGGTTGTTGTCCAACTGCCCGGTGGCCATCTGGAAGCGCAGATTGAACAGCTCTTCCTTCGACTCACGCAGGCGGTCGACCAACTCTTCGTCGGTGAGTTCGCGCAGTTCACCGGCGTTGACGCCCACTGCCATCAGAACTGCTCCTCTCGAGTAACGATGCGTGCCTTGATCGGCAGCTTGTGGATTGCGCGGGTCAGAGCCTCGCGCGCGGTCTTCTCGTCCGGGTAGCTGAGCTCGAACAGCACCCGGCCGGGCTTGACGTTCGCCACCCACCATTCCGGTGAGCCCTTGCCGGAACCCATGCGGGTTTCGGCCGGCTTCTTGGTCAGCGGGCGGTCCGGGAAGATGTTGATCCACACCTTGCCGCCACGCTTGATGTGCCGGTTGATGGCGATACGCGCGGACTCGATCTGCCGGTTGGTGATGTAGGCGTGCTCGAGTGCCTGGATGCCGTAGTCACCGAACGTCACGCTCGTCCCACCGCTGGCGATGCCACGCTGCCTCGGGTGGTGTTGCTTGCGGTGCTTGACCTTACGGGGAATCAACATGATCTAGCTCCCTGAATCCTGGGTAGCGTTCTCAGCTGCGGGCGCCTCGACAGCGGGAGCCTCGGCCGTCACCGGAACTGCGGATTCCGCGGTCTCCGCCGTGCCTTCACTGGCGGCACGGCCGGCCTCGGTGCTGGTCGCGGTGGTGCCCGAGGCGCCACTGCGGCGCGGCCGGGTGGCACCCGACGGACGTTCGCGGCGCGGTCGGTCGGCGGCCGGTGCGGCGGCGGTCAGCTCACGCTTGCCACCGACGATGTCGCCCTTGTAGATCCAGACCTTCACGCCGATCCGGCCGAAGGTGGTCTTGGCCTCGTAGAGGCCGTAGTCGATGTCGGCACGCAGGGTGTGCAGCGGGACGCGGCCCTCGCGGTAGAACTCCGAGCGGCTCATCTCCGCACCACCGAGGCGGCCGGAGCACTGCACCCGGATGCCCTTGACGTTGGGCTGGCGCATGGCCGACTGGATGGCCTTGCGCATCGCGCGACGGAACGCCACCCGGTTGCTCAGCTGTTCGGCGACACCCTGGGCGACCAACTGGGCCACCGACTCCGGGTTCTTGACCTCGAGGATGTTCAGCTGAACCTGCTTGCCGGTCAGCTTCTCCAGGTCGGCACGGATGCGGTCGGCCTCGGTGCCGCGGCGGCCGATGACGATGCCCGGACGCGCGGTGTGGATGTCAACGCGAACCCGGTCGCGGGTGCGCTCGATCTCCACGTCGGCGATGCCGGCGCGCTCGAGACCGGTGGCCAGCAGCCGACGGATCGCCACGTCTTCCTTGACGTAGTCGGCGTACTGCTTGTCGGCGTACCACCGGGACTTCCAGTCGGTCGTGATACCGAGCCGGAAGCCGTGGGGGTTGATCTTCTGGCCCACTACTGCGAGCCTCCCTTCGCTTCTTCAGAAGCCTGCGGAGTTGTCTTGGCCGGTGCCGCCTTCTTGGCGGCCGGTGCCTTCTTGGCCGGAGCCTTCTTGGCCGGAGCGCTCGAGGCGGCCTTGCTGCCCTGGGCGCGCCGCGAGCGAGCCGACTGCGCGGAGCGCTCCTTGCGCTCCGGACGGCTCTCGACGATCACCGTGATGTGGCTGGTGCGCTTGCGGATCCGGTATGCGCGGCCCTGGGCACGCGGCCGGATGCGCTTGGCCGTCGGGCCCTCGTCGGCGTAGACGGTCGCGACCACCAGGGTCGCCGGGTCCAGGCCGTTGTTGTTCTGGGCGTTGGCCGCGGCACTGGCGATCACCTTGGCGACCGGCTCACTGGCCGACTGGGGCGCCCAGCGCAGGATGTCGAGGGCCTCCTCGACCGACTTGCCGCGGACCAGGTTGATCACCCGGCGCGCCTTGCTCGCCGAGATACCGACGAAGCGCGCCACGGCGGTCGCCGAAGGATATTCGGTAGTTGCAGTGGTCATTACCGTCTCGTTCCTTCTGCGCCATTCACTAAATCCATGCGCCACTCACTTCGTTCGTTGGCGGCGTTCATCGGCGCTTGCTCTTCCGGTCGTCCTTGATGTGACCCTTGAACGTCCGCGTCGGGGCGAACTCGCCCAGCTTGTGACCGACCATGGCCTCGGTGACGAACACCGGCACGTGCTTGCGACCGTCGTGGACGGCGAAGGTGTGACCGATGAAGTCCGGGATGATGGTCGAACGACGCGACCAGGTCTTGATGACCTGCTTGGTGTTCTTCTCGTTCTGGACGTCGACCTTCTTGAGTAGATGGTCGTCGACGAACGGGCCCTTCTTCAGGCTGCGTGGCATCGCTGGCTACTCCTAGCGCTTATTCTTGCCGGTGCGCCGGCGTCGGACGATGAGCTTGTCGCTGGACTTGTTGGGCTTGCGGGTGCGGCCCTCGGGCTTGCCCCAAGGGCTCACCGGGTGACGGCCACCGGAGGTCTTACCCTCACCACCGCCGTGCGGGTGGTCGACCGGGTTCATCACGACACCACGGACGGTGGGGCGCTTGCCCTTCCACCGCATGCGGCCGGCTTTACCCCAGTTGATGTTGGCCTGCTCGGCGTTGCCGACCTCGCCGACGGTGGCGCGGCAGCGCACGTCGACGCGGCGGATCTCACCCGAGGGCATCCGCAGCGAGGCGTAGGCGCCTTCCTTGCCCAGCAGCTGGATGCTCGAACCGGCGGAGCGGGCCAGCTTGGCCCCGCCACCCGGACGCAGTTCCACGGCGTGGATCACGGTGCCGGACGGGATGTTGCGCAGCGGCAGGTTGTTACCGGGCTTGATGTCGGCGTTCGCGCCGGCCTCGATGATGTCGCCCTGCTTGAGACCCTGCGGCGCGATGATGTAGCGCTTCTCGCCGTCCAGGTAGTGCAGCAGCGCAATGTTCGCGGTGCGGTTCGGGTCGTACTCGATGTGGGCGACCTTGGCGTTGACGCCGTCCTTGTCGTGGCGACGGAAGTCGACCACCCGGTAGGCGCGCTTGTGGCCACCGCCCTTGTGCCGGGTGGTGATTCGGCCGTGCGCGTTACGCCCACCCGTGCTGTGCAGCGGACGGATCAGCGACTTCTCCGGAGTCGAACGAGTGATCTCGGCGAAATCGGAGACGCTGGCACCGCGGCGACCCGGGGTCGTCGGCTTGTACTTGCGAATTGCCATTATCTATCTCAAGTCTTTCTTCAGTCTTCCGTGCCCGGCTACGCCGGAGCTCCGAAGAGATCGATCGGCTTGCTTCCGGCGGCCAGGGTCACGATCGCGCGCTTGGTGTCCTTGCGCGTGCCGTATCCGGCCCGGGTGCGCTTGCGCTTGCCCTGCCGGTTCAGCGTGTTCACCGAGTCGACCTTGACCTTGAAGATCTTCTCGATGGCGATCTTGATCTGGGTCTTGTTCGAGCTCGGGTGCACCACGAACGTGTAGACGTTGTCCTCGATCAGCCCGTAGGACTTCTCCGAGATGACCGGGGCCAGGATGATGTCGCGGGGATCAGTGATGTTTGCCATCAGGCCGAAACCTCCTCAACGGACTTGCTGTTGGCTGTGTTCGCCGCGATGTAGGCGTCCAACGCCTCCACGCTGAACACCACGTCATCGGCGTTGAGGACGTCGTAGGTGTTGAGCTGATCCGGCGAGATCACATGGACACCGGGAAGGTTGCGAACGCTCTTGGCGCCGACCTCGTCGGCGCGGCCGATGACGATCAGCACCTTCTTGTTCTCGGTGAGCGCGGCCAGGAACGCCTTGGCGCTCTTGGTCGACGGGGTCTGCCCGGGCACCAACTCGGTCACCGCGTGGATCCGCTCGTTGCGGGCGCGGTCCGAGAGTGCACCACGCAGCGCGGCGGCGATCATCTTCTTGGGCGTGCGCTGGCTGTAGTCGCGCGGCTGCGGGCCGTGCACCACACCGCCACCGGTGAACTGCGGCGCACGCGTCGAGCCCTGGCGGGCACGACCGGTGCCCTTCTGCCGGTACGGCTTCTTGCCGCCGCCGGAGACCATGGCGCGGGTCTTGGTCGCGTGGGTGCCCTGACGCTTGGCGGCCAGCTGCGCGATGACCACCTGGTGCATCAGCGCGATGTTGGGCTCCACGTCGAAGAGGGCAGCCGGAAGCTCAACCGTGCCGTCCTTCTTGCCGGCCGGCGTGCGGACGTCAATCTTGCGAGAAGTCATTACTTTTCACCTCGTTTGACCGCGGTGCGAACCATCACGAGCCCGCCGGTGCGACCGGGGATCGCACCCTTGATCAACAGCACGCCGTTTTCGGCGTCGACCTTGTGCACCACCAGGTTCTGCGTGGTGATGCGGTCGCTGCCCATCCGGCCCGACATGCGGGTGCCCTTGAAGACCCGGCCCGGGGTGGCGCAGCCACCGATCGAACCCGGCCGGCGGTGCACCGCCTGCGCGCCGTGGCTGGCGCCCTGGCCCTTGAAGCCGTGACGCTTCATCGTGCCCGCGAAGCCCTTGCCCTTGCTCGTGCCGGTGACGTCGACGTAGCTGCCGTCGGCGAAGATCTCGGCGGTCAGCTCCTGGCCGACCTCGTACTCCGCGGCCGCGGCCTCGTCGTCGAGACGCAGCTCGGCGAGGTGCCGGCGCGGGTTGACGCCCGCCGCGGCGAACTGACCGGTGACCGGCTTGTTCACCTTGCGGGGGCTGATCTCGCCGTACGCCAGCTGCACGGCGCTGTAGCCGTCGCGCTCCGGCGTGCGGATGCGGGTCACGACGTTCGGGCCGGCCTTGACGACCGTCACCGGGACGACGCGGTTGTTTTCGTCGAACACCTGGGTCATGCCCAGCTTGGTGCCCAGAATTCCTTTGCGTGCCATCTCTTCGCAGACCCCTACTGGATGTTCACGTCGACGCTGGCCGGCAGATCGATGCGCATCAATGCGTCAACCGTCTTCGGCGTCGGGTCGAGAATGTCGATGAGGCGCTTGTGCGTACGCATCTCGAAATGCTCCCGCGAGTCCTTGTACTTGTGCGGGGAGCGGATGACGCAATACACGTTCTTCTCAGTCGGCAGCGGCACCGGCCCGACCACGCTGGCGCCGGTTCGGGTGACCGTTTCCACGATCTTGCGCGCCGAGGCATCAATGGCCTCATGGTCGTAGGCCTTGAGCCTGATGCGGATCTTTTGTCCCGCCACGCTTCTCCTACCTAACTCTTGCTCGGTCTTCGGTGTTTGGGGCACCGTCCTGCATGGTGTCCCTGCGTTGCTCCGGCCTTCCGGCCGACCCAACGCTGGCTATCGCCGCCGCTGTTTACCTGTCCTGGTACTCCGGCCCCCGCGGTCGGGTGTGTTGCCCGCACGCAGCCTCGCAGGCGCCGGAAAAATCCGTCGCGCTCCGAAGATGGGACCGGATGCGCCCGTGCGGGCGCAGGTCGTATACCTTGGGCAGCACGCTCCACAAGGGTGCGAACCCGGCTCAAGGCAACCCGAACAGTATGCCTCACATCCGGGCGCGATCCAAATCCCTGCACTACCTGCTCAGCGCGGGTGCGGCGGCGTCATTCCGCACCCCGGATCAAGGGAACCCGTGATGGCCCAGCCGACCGCGACGTATCGCCTCTGGCAGCGGATGTCCGGCCGGCCGGGCGGCACGTGGGCGTTCTCGGCCGCGGCCGCGCTTCGGGTGCCGTACTTCATCCCGATCCTGCCCCGCATCGTCGCGATGGAACCCGGCTATGCCGAGGTCACGATGGTCAAGTGGCTCTTCACCTACAACCACCTGCGCACCGTGCACGCGATCGCGATGTGCAACGCCGCGGAGATGGCGATGGGAATGCTGATGGAGGCCACGGTGCCGGCCACCCATCGCTGGATCCCCAAGGCGATGACCGTGCGGTACCTGCACAAGGCGACGACGTCCCTGCGAGCCTGCGCCGAGCTGGATCCCCCCGATTTCGGCACGGTCACCACCGGTGCGGAGATCGTCGTTCCCATCGGCGTCTACGACCGGCACGGCACCGAGGTCTTCCATGCCGACATCACCACCTGGGTCACGCCGGTCGATTAGTGACAGTCACTGCCATAACGGCATAGCATGCCGGTCATGTACCGAGTCATCCAGTGGGCCACCGGCGGTGTAGGAAAAGCAGCGATCCAGGGGGTGCTGCGTCATCCCGACCTCGAACTCGTCGGCTGCTGGGTGCACAGCGACGACAAGAACGGTCGCGACGTCGGCGAGCTCATCGGCGAGGGTCCGATCGGCGTGACGGCCAGCACCGACATCGACGAGCTTCTCGCGCTCGACGCCGACTGCGTCATGTACTCCCCGCTGCTGCCCGACGAGCAGGTCGTCGCCAAGATTCTGCGCTCCGGCAAGAACGTGGTGACCCCGGTCGGCTGGGTCTACCCCGACCGCGACAACCCCGCGGTGCGGGACATCGAGGAGGCCGCCCTCGCCGGCGGGGTCACCCTGCACGGGTCCGGCATCCATCCCGGCGGCATCACCGAGCGCTTCCCGCTGATGGTCTCCTCACTGTCCTCGGCGATCACCCACGTGCGCGCCGAGGAGTTCTCCGACATCCGCACCTACAACGCCCCCCTGGTTGTGCGTGAGGTGATGGGCTTCGGCCTGCCCCCCGAACAGGCGATGAGCGGACCGATCGCCGCCCTGCTCGAGGCCGGGTTCAAGGCCTCGGTGCGGATGGTCACCGACCAGCTGGGGTTCCGCGCCGAACCCCGCATCCGCTCCACCCAGGAGGTCGCGGTCGCGGTCACCGGCACCGACGAACTGGTGGTGCCGATGGAGGCCGGCACCGTGGCCGCGCGCCGGTTCCGCTGGCAGGCGATCGTCGACGACAAGCCGGTGGTGACAGCGGCGGTCAACTGGCTGATGTGTGAGGTCGAGCTCGATCCGCCGTGGACGCTGGGCGAGAAGGGGGAACGTTTCGAGGTCGAGATCACCGGCGATCCCGACGTGTCGCTGACGTTCAAGGGGCTGCAACCCGAGACTGTTGCCGAGGGCCTGATCCGTAACCCGGGTGTGGTGGCCACCGCCAACCACTGCGTCAGCGCCATCCCCTATGTCTGCGATGCCGAACCCGGCATCAAGACCTACCTGGATCTGCCGCTGATCGCCGGGCGGGCGGCCCCCGACCTGGCGGCCACGCCGGAGTGAGACGGACGTGACCGGGTCCCCCTACTGGCACCCGACGTCGTTGAGCGGTCATCGGGCGATCGTGACCGGAGCCGCCCAGGGCGTCGGCGAAGGCATCGCCGGCGCCCTTCTCGAGCGCGGCGCGGCGGTGCTGCTGGTCGACCGCAACCCCGCGCTACCGGAGGTCGCCGCCGAGTTCGCCGCCGCCGGGCACCGAGCGCACCACCTGGTCGCCGACCTGCGCGACCACAGCAGCTACCGGCGGATCGTGGACACCGCCGTCGAGCGGTTCGGCGGCCTTGACGCGTTGGTCAACAACGCCGTGGCCACCAACGAACCCAAGCCGTTCGCCGACATCACCATGGCCGACTTCGATCTCGCCCACGACACCGGACCCCGGGCGACGTTCTTCCTGATGCAGGCGGCCTACCCGGTGCTGAAGGCCGCGGGGGGCGGGTCCATCGTCAACCTCGGTTCGGGCACCGGCACGGAAGGCAAGCTGTTCTTCGGGGCCTATGCCAGCGCCAAGGAGGCGATTCGCGGCATGTCCAAGGTGGCCGCCCTGGAGTGGGGACGCGACAACATCAGGGTGAACGTGGTGTGCCCGTTCGCCACGTCCGAGGGGGTGCAGGGCTGGAGTGAGGCCTTCCCGGACGACTACCGGCGCGCGGTGAACCAGGTGCCGCTGCGCCGGGTCGGCGACACCCACACCGACATCGGCGCGACGGTCGCGTTCCTGGTCGGTCCGGACGCGAGTTATCTGACCGCGCAGACGATCCACGTCGACGGCGGCACCGGGACGTTCCGGTGAGCAGCGCGCCCGCCGAGCCGCCACCGTCGCTGCGGGACCGGCAGCGGGCGCAGTTGCGCGCCGACATCCACGCCGCGGCCTACAACCTGTTCGCGGCGCGCGGATTCGCCAATGTCACCACCGACGAGATCGCCGCCCGGGCCGCGGTCTCCCCGCGGACGTTCTTCCGCCATGTGGCCACCAAGGAGGAGCTTCTGCTCGGCGCGGTGCAGCGCGGCGGCGCCGCGATCGCGGCGCTACTGCAAAGGCGTCCCGCCGACGAATCGCCGGACCTCGCACTCGCCTCCGCCATCGTCGGCCGGGTCGAGTCCTTCGACGATGTGGACCTGCAGAACTGGCGGGCCGCCATCCTGACCGCACCGGAGCTGCTCGACCGAGTCACGCTGTCGAGCGCCGCCGACCGTACGCGCCTGGTCGAACTCGTCGCCGAGAGGATGGGAGCCGACCCCGGCGCGGACAGCCGACCCGGCCTGCTCATTCAATTATCCTTCGCAGCAGCGGATTACGCCTTTCAGCGCTGGGTTCGCGACCCCGGACACCAGTCCCTGGCCCGCGATGTCGGTGACGCTGTTGCCGTGGTGTCCAACCCGCGGTGGCACTGAAGCTCAGCCCGCACCTTTCACCGTCGCCCAGAAGGCGCACTGGTGACGGGCGGCATAGTCGGTGGTGATCGACAGCGGCCCGGTCTGCAGCGACATGCGCGGGCCGGTGGCCGCATCGGCGCCGAGTTGCGGCCACTCCGGCTGGCCCTCCGCGTCGGGAGCTCCGGTCTTCACGAACTCGGTCCAGTACGCCACCATCTGGTCGGAGAGCACCTGCTGCGCGGGGTTGAGCGGCGGCGCTCCGCCGATGTCGAACAGGTAGCGCAACTCCAGCGAATGACTGGCGCCGACCGGAAACGGAACGTGGCGCATCGGGTCCGGCGCCGGTGCGGTGCGGTCGTTGAACTCGTAGGCGTAGACCGGCGCGCTGTGCACCAGTCCCGCGGCGATACGTTCTGTCGGGCAGGCGAACACCCCGTCGGTGACCGCCGCCGAGTAGGCGAGGCCGGTGCTGCCGGCGTAGTGGTCGAGTGGATAGTGCTCGGCGACCGCGGCGGCCTCCGGCGCCGAAGGTTTCGTCGAGCAGCTGTCGGTACGGCGGGAGTTCGTGGTGCTTGAGGTACTGCAGGGCGACGAACAGACTGAATTCGTCGGTGTTGGTTCCGATCAGCACCGGCACCCGCGCGACCCGGCCCGAGGTGATGGCTGTCATCGGGTCGACGGGCAGCACCTCGGTTCCGGTCACCGGCCCGGTGAGCCGGTCGGCGCCGAAGCCCACATAGGCCGGCGCACGTTCCAGCCGGGCCGGTGGCAGTGCCCGCAGGCACTGCGCCACCGCGGCCGGGTCGGTGCAGCCCGCCTCGGCGGCGTAGTCGTCGCTGACGGCCTGCGCGGTCGGCCGGTCCGACTGCGCCTGGCAGGGACCGCTTTGCAGGATGGCGGCTCTGAACAACCCCTCCGACGCGGGCGCGACGAGGTGGTCGCACACCGACATCGCTCCGGCCGACTCGCCGGCGATGGTCACCTTCTGCGGGTCGCCGCCGAAGCCGGCGATGTTGTCGTGCACCCACCGCAGCGCCGCCTGCTGGTCGGCCAGGCCGTAGTTGCCGGATTCGCCATTGCGGCTCAGCGCCGGATGGGCCAGGAAGCCCAGCGCTCCCAGCCGGTAGTTGATCGTGACGACGACGATGTCGCCCCGCGTGGTGAGCCAGCGGGCGTCGTAGATGTCGGCGCTGCCGTTGAGGAACCCGCCCCCGTGGATCCACACCATGACCGGCCGTCCGGCGGTGGGCGTCGCGCCGGCAGGCGTCCAGACGTTGAGGTTGAGGCAGTCCTCACCGGTGGGCCGTCCGAAGTCCGGGTCGAAGGCGGTGTCCTGGATGCAGCGCACCCCGGGCTTGGTGGCGTCGCGTATTCCGTCCCAGGGCGCCGGTGGCTCCGGGGGCTGCCAGCGCAGCGGGCCGACCGGCGGCGCGGCGTACGGGATGCCGCTGAACAGCCGGAAATCCGGGCCGACGACGCCGCGTACCGCTCCCGCGGAGGTCTGGACCACGGCCGGATCGGTGGGCGCCGCCGGTTTCGCACCCGGCCCCGGGCCACTGCCGCCACCGCACCCGACCACCGTCACCAGGGCCGTGACGAGCGCCGCCGCGGCGCGCAGTGGGCGGCGAATCGATCGGCGGGGCACAGAATCGGAGCCTACGGGAGCCTTCGGGGGGAAGGAATTGACGCAAACGGCTTCCCATGGACGCCTCGATCGCCCACACTGGAAACCTGACACCCGTCAAGTTTGTTGACGACATCGCGCGAGGAGACCCTATGAGTGCACGGATCATGGACGACGCAGGACGGGTGCTGGCCACTCCACTGGCCTACACCGACGAGAACCGGCTGCACGAAGCCCTTGCTCATCTGCGCGCCCACGCTCCGGTGTCCTGGGTGGACGCGCCGCCGTACCGGCCGTTCTGGGCGATCACCAAACATGCCGATGTCATGGAGATCGAGCGGCAGAACGACCTGTTCACCAACGACCCTCGCCCACTGCTCACGATCGCCGAGGCGGACGACGCGCTGCGCCGCGACATGGAGGCCGGCATCGGGCTGCGCACGCTGATTCACATGGACGACCCGCACCACCGCGACATGCGCAAGATCGGCGTCGACTGGTTCCGCCCGAAGGCCATGCGCGACCTGAAGGTTCGGGTCGACGAACTGGCGGAGATCTATGTCAACAAACTCGTCGAGAAGGGCCCCGAGTGCGACTTCGTGCAGGAGGTCGCTGTCAATTACCCGTTGTACGTGATCCTTTCGCTGCTCGGCTTGCCGGAGTCGGACTTTCCCCGGATGCTCAAGCTCACCCAGGAGATGTTCGGTGGCGACGACGAGGAGTTCCAGCGCGGCGGCAACGTCGACGACATGCTCGCCGTGCTGTTGGACTTCTTCAACTACTTCAACGAGCTGACCGCCTCCCGAAGGGAACACCCGACGGAGGACCTGGCCTCGGCCATCGCCAACGCGAAGATCAACGGTGAACCGTTGTCGGACATGGACAACGTCTCCTACTACGTGATCGTGGCCAGCGCCGGCCACGACACCACCAGCGCCGCGATCTCCGGCGGCCTGCTGTCACTGATCGAGAACCAGGGCGAACTGAAGCGCTTGCAGGACGACATGGGCCTGATGGGCACCGCGGTCGAGGAGATGATCCGTTGCGTCGTGCCGGTCAAGGAGTTCATGCGCACCGCGCAGGCCGATACCGAGGTGCGCGGCGTTCCGATCGCCAAGGGCGAGTCGGTGCTGCTGTCCTACGTGTCGGCCAACCGGGACGAAGAAGTGTTCGCCGATCCGTTCAAGTTCGACGTCGGGCGCGATCCGAACAGGCACCTGTCCTTCGGCCACGGAGTGCACTTCTGCCTCGGAGCGGCACTGGCCCGGATGGAGATGAACAGCTTCTTCACCGCGCTGGTGCCGCGGCTGAAGTCCATCGAGCTGGCCGGCGAACCCGAACTGATGGCCACGACATTCGTCGGCGGCCTCAAGCACCTGCCGATTCGCTACTCGCTGAAGTGATCTCGTCGGCGGCTGTGCCGGCGTGCTTGCGGTGGACGTAAAGGAATCCGTCCACGGCCTCGCGGGCGCACTCGCGATAGTCGAAATCGGTCAGGGTACTGATCCGCCCGCCGATCAGCGGGCCGATCAGCAGCATGATGGCGCGGGCGCGATCGACGTCGCCGAGTTCGGACTGAGCATCGGGGCTGTCGAAGATCGCGTCGAACGGCGCCCCGTACTGGGCCGCGACGCGTTCGCGCAGCGTGCGCACCTCGGCGCTGTCGGAACCGGCGGGGGCGCTGCCCGGCAGTCGTTCCATGTCCGGCCCCAGCGCCAACCAGTAGGTGGCGGTCAGCAGTACGGGCGTATCGGCGATCAGTTCGGCCTGGGCCTGCACCAGCGCCACCAGCCGGTCCCGTAGCGAGCCGGCTTCCGGCGGCATCGGCGCCGGTGGGATCAGGCTGTGAAACGCGGCCGCCAACAGATCGTTCCCACTGGGGAAGTGACGGTAGAGCGTCGCCCGCGCGACGTTGGCACCGCGGGTGACCGCCTCGACGGTGACCGCGCTCGGGCCACCCGCGCGCAGCAGTGCCGTCGCCGCGTCGAGCAGCCGGGCGCGGGAACGCGCTGGCCGCGGGTCGCTGCGCCGGCCCGTCATCGACGCTCCTCTCCCACGGTTCGGGTGTTCAGCCATCTCAGGTCGACACCAGGGTACCGAGTCTCAGACCACGAATTCGGCGGCGCGGTGGCCGACCATCGCGATCGTGGCATGCGGGCCACGGCTGGTGCTGCCGGGCAGCACCGACCCGTCCACCACCCACAGCCCCTGCAGACCCCGCACCCGGCAGCGGGAGTCGAGGACGGCATGTTCGTCATTGTCGGGACCTATCTGGGCGGTGCCGCACAGGTGTTGCGAGGTCGACCACGCCGGTGATCCGAGCCGGGTTGTCCCCGAGAGCATTTCGGTCGCCTGCTCGGTACCGCGTTGCAGGGCCGCGATATCGGCCGGCTCGCTGTCATACCGGTGCTCGATCCGAGGTGGCACCGCTGGGTCCGCCGACACCAGGGTGACGCGACCACGAGCCTGTGGCCGCATCAACGCGACACCCACATGCGGCCAGTCCGGCCGGCCCGACGTGCCGTCGCCGACCATCGAGATGAAGCCGCCGGTATAGGGGCGGATCTCCACCCCGTCGCCGACCAGCACCACCTCCAAGACCGGACGCTGCGCGGCGACCGGCCACGTCGTGGGGAGCACCCACTCCGGATGATCCCAACACCGCTGCCCCACCGGCAGATTCGCCACAACGGGGATGCCCACGCCGGTCAGCGATTCGACCGGCCCGATCCCGGAGAGCATCAGCAGGTGCGCCGATTCGATGGCGCCCGCCGACAACACCACCCGATCGGCGCCGAGTTCGGCCGGACCGTCGGGACCGAGCACCGCGACACCGGCAGCCCGGTTGCCCGCCAATCGAACCCGCAGAGCCCGGGTGCCGGTCAGCACGGTGAGGTTGGGCCGCGCCATCGCAGGCTCCAGAAAGGCGGCTCCGGGCCCGGACCGCACCCCGTCGACGATGTTCAGCGGTACCGCGCCGACGCCCGGTGGCAGGTTCTGCCCGGTGGGCGCGGCGTTCAGATCGGGCAGCCAGCCCAGCCCGGCACCGCGTGTGGCGTCGACGAATACCGCTGTGCTTCCGATGAATTCGCTGACCCGGCGGATCGCGATAGGGCCGCCACCCCGGGGATCGGGATAGTCGAGGTCGGTGGCGATGGCGCGATAGTGTGCGTCCACCTCCGCCCAGGACCAGCCCGGGACATCGAATCCGTCGAAGTCGGCGGGCAGCGCGCGGCAGAAGTAGCCGCCGTTGACCGCTCCGGAACCGCCCAGGGTGACCCCGCGCACGATCTCGGCGGAGCGGACCGGGGCGTCGGTCAGCCGCGTCGGATACCGGCGCGCCACCGGGCTGGCGGCGCCGATCGGCAGTTGCAGGCCGTTGCCGGTCAACGCCCGCACACCCGGGTCGGCCGGACCGTACCCGGCCTCGATCACCGTGACGCGGCATGCCGGATCGGCGGATAACCGTTCGGCCAGTACGGATCCGGCACTACCTGCACCGACGATGACTACATCACTGTGCGTGGGGACGTCTGCCAAGATCGTCGATCAGGTCTTGATCTGCGGCTTCAGCGGTCGCAGTGTGCGTTCCCGGATAACGCCCACCCACAGACCGGTGCCGTAGGCCAGGTCGTCGAGGCGCTTGAGCACCACATAGGCGAACAAGCCGATCGGCTTGGCCTCGCCGTCTCGGCTGCGGGTGCGGGTGACCCAGTCCAGTACCCCGTCGGCAACCGCCGCCAGCAGCACCGCCTGGCGGCAGCGCCGGGAGACCAGCGCCGCACCCAGGGCAAGCGGCCAGTAGTGCCGGCAGATCGCCGACGCCAACTGCAGTGCGGCGGACCCGATGCCGCGCAGGGCGAGCACAGTCACGTCGCGGGTCTTGACTTCGGTGTTCTGCATGGTCCTGGCCATCCGGCGGGTGGACAGTCCGGCGATCAGCAGCGACGCCAGGTAACCCGACACCGAGCCCCGTGCCATCGGCAGCCAGACCAGCAGGCTCCACGCCGAGATCACCACAGGAGCGGTCTTGTCGGGGTGGCGGACCGACAGCGGTGCCGCCGATGTTCCATAAAACGCCTTGCGGCCCAGCCAATCCCGCATCCTGGTTCGATGTTCGTGGGCCACCAGGGCGATGGGCTCGTAGCGCAGCCGGGACCCGGACTCGATCAGCCGCCAGCACAGGTCGACGTCCTCGCCGGAGTTCAGCGTCTCGTCGAAGCCTTCGGCATCAAGCAGCGCCGAGCGCCGGCAGATGATCGCCGCGCTGGGGACGTACGACACAGGTCCGTAGGGCATGATCGGTGCTTCGCGTTCGCCGAGGTCGAGTGAGGAGCGCACCGCCTCGTAGCGGGCCACCAACTCGTCGCTGTGGCCGAGCCCCACGATGCGCGGGGCGACCAGTGCCACCGCGGGGTCACAGAAATGCCCGAGCAGTGCCTCGAGCCAACCCCGGTGCGGCAGTACATCGGAATCCAGGAAAGCAACGAAATCTGTTGTACAGGAGGCGAGTCCGGTGTTGCGGGCAGCCGCAGGGCCCTTGCTGCGGGAATGACGCAGGACCTCGACCGCGCAACGCGCACCGGCGAAGTCGCCGGCCAGCACCGGCGTCGCCGACCCGTCGTCCACGATGACGACACGCATCCCCCGCAGCGACATTACCAGGCGGTAGATTCCGAATGCGTTGTCGCGCACCGGTATCACCACTGTCACATCCCGGTGTGAGGGCCCGCACGGTGGCCGCGGATGGGCGACCGTGGCGTCGAGCAGGGTGCGCGCCAACTGTGCGCTGACCGCGTCCCGCACCTCCAGGCGGCCACCGGCCAGCATGGTCTGCGCCTGCGGCGCCAGCCGCAGGAGCCGGGTCGGCGAGCCGCCGAGCAGCGCCGAGCCCGCCGCAAAGGTGCGCACCCGGCGGTCGACCTGAACGGCGAACCCGTCGGGCAGCCGGGGCTGCGTCACGTCAGCATCCCGTCGTCGCCCGGGCTCCATCGCTCGACCCGCCGCAGGCAGTCGTCGACCATGCCGGCAAAGATCCGTGCGCCGTCCTGGTGGGTCGCCGTCGTCGGGTCGCCCAGCACGCCCACCTCGCTCACCGCCGCCACGCCGCCCTCGCGTAACCGGGGCATGAGACGCCCGAGCGGCTCCTGGTTCCCACGGCGCCAATCGTCGGTACGCACGTCACCCGGTGAGAGATGCAGCAGCACTGAGGTTTCCGTGTGGCCGGCGTGCGCGTCGCCACCCTCGGCCGTGCAGGAGCACCAACCGGCGTCGCGGCCTTCGAACCGCAGCCGGCCCACCGCCGCGCGCAGGGCCTCGACGTTGCCGCCGTGGCCGTTGACGAAGACCAGCCGGCGCGCCCAGCCGCATGCCGAGCGTCCGTACTCCACCAATACCGACGTCAGGGCGGCGGTGCCGATGGACACCGTCCCGGCGAAACCCTCGTGCTCACCGGAGGCCCCGTAGGAGATCGGCGGCGCCAGGAGGTACCCGTCCTCGTCGCCCGCCCGGCGGCTCAGCTCCGTGGTGGCGGCCCGCGCCACCGCGGTCGCGATCCGGGTGTCGGTGTCCAGGGGCAGATGGGGCCCGTGCTGCTCGGTCGATCCCAGCGGGATCAAGATCGTTGGCGATGTGCCGTGTAGCCGCCTCGACGTCGAGTTCCCAAGGTCGGTCCGGAAAGCCACGCGCCGATGGTAAGCCGAATTCACCGTGTGTGAGTCAAATGTTTGCAGAGCAGATGGATTTCTTTTGCTTTCGGGATGCGGGAAGCCCCAGCGGGCTTCACGGTGGTCCC
This sequence comes from uncultured Actinomycetota bacterium, assembly GCA_963753095.1. Classification (GTDB taxonomy): domain Bacteria; phylum Actinomycetota; class Actinomycetes; order Mycobacteriales; family Mycobacteriaceae; genus Mycobacterium. Next base: position 36,817 of record CAVWBC010000007.1, on the reverse strand, counting down.
GTCCGTCACGCCAGCACCAACCGCGGTCAGCGGTCCCCGGCCGGCACGCCCAGGGCGCGGGCGAACCCCGGCGGCACCAGGATGTGCTCGGCGGTCAGGTCGTGCACCGACGCGAGGCCCAGTCCCCGCAGTGCCGAGTCGATGCCGCTGTTGAGGATGTCGAGCACGTTCTCGACCCCGGGTTGCCCGGCCGCGGCCAGCCCCCACAGGTAGGCCCGGCCGATCATGACCGCGCGGGCGCCGAGCGCCAGTGCCTTGACGACGTCGCTGCCGCGCCGGATGCCCCCGTCGAGCAGGACCTCGATCTGGTCGCCGACCGCTGCGGCGATCGCCGGCAGGGCCCGGATACTGGCCGGGGTCCCGTCGAGGTTGTTGCCGCCGTGGTTGGACACCGAGATCGCCGAAACCCCGGCATCCACAGCGCGTTTGGCGTCATCGACGCGCATCACACCCTTCAGCATGAAGGGTCCGCCCCAGTACTCCCGCAGCCAGGCGATGTCCTCCCAGGTCGGCGGCGGGGTGCCCATCCACTCGCCGTAGGCAGCAAAGAACGGTGGCCCGGCTTCGCCCCGACGGCCCTGGTTCGGCGCGCTGAGCGTCGGCGGGCGCAGGGTCCTGGCCCATTGCAGGAACCAGGCCGGACGGACGATGCCCTGCGGTGACATCTTCACCGCGGTCAGCAGGTCCATCTTCTCCGGGATCTTGGGGCTGCCCCAGTCCCGGCCGTGCGAGAAGCTCCAGTCGGTGGTGACGATCAAACCGACCGCACCGGCGGCGCGCGCCCGGTCGGCACGCTCGGCGATGGCGGTCCGGTCGCCCAGCCAGTACAGCTGGAAGAGCGTCTTGGGGTTGGCGGCGATCACCTCTTCGATCGGCTTGCTGGCGAACGACGACAGGCCCATCGCGGTACCGCGGGCGGCCGCCGCCCGGGCCACGGCCACCTCGCCGTCCGGATGGACGGCCTGCACACCGGTCGGCGAGATCAGCACCGGCATCGAAATCTCCTGGCCCAGAACCGTCGTCGCGAGGTCGCGCTTCTCGGTCGCGCCGATGACGTGCGGGGCGAAGCCGAGTTCGCCGAACGCCTCGACGTTGTCGGAGTACGTCAGGCCCTTCTCGCTGCCCGCCAGCAGAGCGGAGTAGACCGCCTTGGGCAGCCGCTTCTTGGCGCGCTCCTGCGCGACGGCGACGGTCTCGAACCAGATGTCACGCGCCATGGCTAGACCGGACTTTCGTTGCAGGGCTTCGCCGGAGGGCGAGTCGACAGGGTGAGCAGTACGGGCTTTCCGCGGGAGTGGTCGGCGCTGGGGCGGGGCTTGTCCCGGTCGACCGCCAGTGCCGGTGCGCCGTAACCCTCGACGCATTCCGGGTCGGGTCCGTCCAGCGGCAGGCCGGTGAAGAACTTCGCCGCCATGCAGCCGCCGCGGCAGCTGTCGTAGTGACCGCAGCTGCCGCACGCCCCGGCCGACTGCGGCTGGCGCAGCTCGGTGAACAGCGGGGCGTTCTGCCACACGTCCTGAAAGCCGCCGTTGGACAGCACGTTTCCGGCCAGGAAGCGGTCGTGGATCGCGAACGGGCAGGCGTAGACGTCGCCGACGGGGTCGATCAGGCAGACCACCCGGCCGGCACCGCACATGTTCAATCCGGCCAGTGCGCCGGGGGCGCCCAGGCCCGACAGGTGGAAGAACGAGTCGCCGGTGAGCACACCCTCGCCGTGGGAGACCAGCCAGTTGTACAGCTGCACCTGCTGCTCGGCGGTGGGGTGCAACTGGTCCCAGACGTCGGCGCCGCGCCCCGATGGGCGTAACCGCGTGATGCGCAGGGTGGCACCGTAGCGGTCGGCGAGGGCTTTGAAGTCGTCGAGCTGTCCGACGTTCTGGCGGGTGACGACGACGGAGATCTTGGCGTCGGTGAAACCGGCCGCGGCGAGGTTCTCCAGGGCCCGGATCGCCATCGCGTACGAACCCTCGCCCCGGACCGCGTCGTTGACCTCGGCGGTCGCGCCGTCGAGCGAGATCTGGACGTCGACGTAATCGCTGGCGGCCAGCCGGGCGGCCACCTCGGGGGTGATGCGCACACCGTTGGTGGAGAACTTGACCCCGACCTGGTGGGCGGTGGCGTAGTCGACCAGTTCCCAGAAGTCCGGCCGCACAGTCGGTTCGCCGCCGCCGATGTTGACGTAGAAGACCTGCATGCGCTGCAGTTCGTCGATGATGTCCTTGCACGCACGGGTGGAGAGTTCGCGGGGATCCCGCTTGCCCGAGGAGGACAGGCAGTGCACACACGCCAGGTTGCAGGCGTAGGTGAGCTCCCACGTCAGGCAGATCGGCGCGTCGAGGCCGCGCTCGAACTGCTCGATGAGCCGGGGTACCGGTGCCACTGAGGTCATTGGGAGTCCTTGCAGATCAACATGTTCGAGGCGGCCAGTACGGTCAGCGCGTGCAGGTAGGGCTGCTGTTGGTCAGCCTCGACGCCGGCCGCACGCAGCGCGGAGTCAACGTCGGGGTGATCCGGCAGCGAGTTCAGCACATCCAGGATGGTGCAGTTCTTCAGGAACGACAGCTTGCGGGTGCCGAAGTGGTACAGCAGGGCGCCGAACGGCTCGGGGCGCACGGCGACCTGCGGGTGCAGGCGCCAACTGCGGGCCGGGTCGAACGCCGGCCCGGCCACGGCCGAATCGCCCACCGCGTGGGCGGGCATGGTCAGTAGACCCCGCACATCCCGTCGATGGAGACCTCTTCGACCAGTGTCTCGGTCACCAGTTCGGTGTCCGTGCCGGCCGTGGCCGCAGTGGTGTTCTGACTCGGCTCCATGAAACGCACCCCTTCGTTGCTTGGGTTCTCGACAATTGTGATCGAGGTCGCCAGAATATGGCATCGGGTGCCGAAACGGAAGGGGTGGGGTCGATGGAACCGCGTCCTTCCGAGGCGGGTGCCCGACTCGGGCGGCGTCGCTCCACCACCCGGGACCACATCGCCGACGTCGCCATCGACCTGTTCGCGACCTACGGCTTCGGCGAGGTGAGCGTCGACGACGTCGCGCAGAGTTCCGGCATCGCGCGCCGGACGCTGTTTCGCTACTACGCGTCCAAGAGCGCCATCCCCTGGGGTGACTTCGACGCGCACCTCCAGCACTTCCGGAATCTCCTCGAGCGGGTCGATCCCGGCGTGCCGATCGGGGCAGCCCTGCGGGCAGCGTTGCTGGCGTTCAACACCTTCGACGAATCCGAGACCGCCCGGCATCGCCAGCGGATGCGGGTGATCCTGCAGACCGAGGAGTTGCAGGCGTATTCGATGACCATGTACGCCGGCTGGCGCGGTGTCGTCGCGGAATTCGTGGCGAAGCGCACCGGCACCACGGTCGGCGAGTTGGTGCCGCAGTCCGTCGCCTGGCTGATGCTCGGAGTTGCGTTGTCAGCGTACGAATATTGGCTGGCGCACGAGTCGGTGCCGCTGCCCGATGCCCTCGCCGAGGCGTTCGACGCCGTCGCACAGGGACTGGACGGCCTGCACGCCGCGCGCTGATCGGAGAGAATTTGAGGCCAATTCCGGGCTCCCCCGTCGGAGTTCGGCCGCCCACGACGACGATGAGGGTGTGAGCGCGCATCCGGAACCCGCCGATGCCCCGCGCCGGCTGCTGGAGCTCTACGACGATGCACTGCCGGTGGTGTACGGCTACTTCGTGCGGCGCTGCGCCGACCGCGGCACCGCGGAGGATCTGACCTCCGAGACGTTCCTGGCGGCGATGGACGCGGCGCGGCGGCCGGACCCGCCGCCGATCGCGGTGCCGTGGCTGCTGGGGGTGGCGCGGCACAAGCTGGCCGATCATTACCGGCGGCGGCACGACCGGCAGACCGTCGTGATGGCCGAGGTGCCGGACTCCGACGCCGGCGACGGCTGGGACGCCGAGCTGGACCGGATCGTGGCCGAGAACGTGCTGTCGCGGCTGCCTGAATCACACCGCACCGTGCTGGCACTGCGCTACATGGACGACTGCTCGGTGCCGGAGTGCGCCCGGCTGATCGGCCGCACCGTGCACGCCACCGAGGCACTGCTGGTCCGTGCGCGCCGGGCCTTCAAGAAGCTCTACCCGGAAGGAGATGTGGCATGACTACACGTGATCCGTTGCGTGTGCTGCACGCCGATGATCCTCCGGTACAGCCGGATCCGGCGTTCACCGCGGCCCTGCGCGCGCGCCTCGAGTCGGCGCTGTCCTTACCCGCTGGATCGGAGGAGATCGTGATGAGTGGAACCGCAGACGTGCTGGCCGAGTTGGACCAGCAGCAGCAGACGCACGAGCAGCCGCGACCGGCCGCCCTGCCGTACCTCACGGTGGGCGACGCCCGCGCCGCCATCGCGTGGTACCGCGACGCATTCGGTGCCGTGGTGCTCGGTGCGCCGATCGTGATGGAGGACGACCGTATCGGCCATGCCGAACTCGGTGTCGGCGGCGGTGTGCTGTATCTGGCCGACGAGTACCCGGAGATGGGTCTGCGGGCGCCCGTGGCAGGCATGACGTCGGTGAGCCTGATGCTGTCGGTCGCCGACGCCGACGCCGCCCTGGCACGGGCCCGGCGACTCGGAGCCGAGGTGGAACGCGAGCCCTATGAGGGCCACGGGTCGCGCACCGCCACCATCCGCGACCCCTTCGGGCATCGCTGGATGCTGACCGGCCCGGTGCCCGAGCCGATCCGGCACGGCGACATCGGCTTCGTGTCGGTCGGTGCGCCGGACGCCGCCCGCGCGGTCGCCTTCTACGCCCGCGTGCTGGGTTGGGCCTACGATCCGACCACCGAGATGGTCACCAACACCGCTGAGCCGCTGAGTGTTTCGAATGCCGATCAGAGCACACTGGTCTGCTGCTACGCGGTCGAGGATCTCGCTGCGGCGCGCTCGGCCATCGCGGCGGAGGGCGGGCAGGTCGGTCAGAGCCGCGACATCGGCTTCGGCACCGTGCTCGCCGCCGCCGATCCGACCGGTGCACCCTTCGCGGTCTTCGAGCCGGCGCCGGGCCGGCGGCGCCCCCGGCTCAACGGCGCCGGGCCGGGCGAGCTTTCTTACGTCACCTATCAGGTGCCCGACTCAGGAGTCTTCCGAGAGTTCTACGGCCGCCTGCTCGGTTGGACGTTCGAGCCGGGACGCGTTCAGGACGGCTGGGAGGTGCGGGGCACCCATCCGATGGCCGGTGTCGCGGGCGGCTCCGCGGTCCCGGTGGTGGTGCCGATGTGGACGGTGTCCGACATCGACGCCGCGGTGGCGCGGGTGCGCGACGCGGGCGGGACGGTCATCAGCGAGCCCGTCCGCCAGCACTACGGTCTGATGGCCGAGTGCACCGACGACCAGGGTGGCCGGTTCTACCTAGGCAGCGACTTCTGAGCCTGAGCCGGACTGCTCCTGCGCCGAACGTGGATTACCCCCACGCTTTTCCCGTCGAAGCGTGGGGGTAATCCACGTTCGGCAGATCCCGACACCGTCAGCCGAGGACCTCGGAAATCGCCGCGCCGGAGGCGATCTTGGCGCGCGACTTCATCACCTTGCCCGGCATGCCGCCGCCGACCACCCCGGCCACCACGCCGTCGCGCTCGTAATAGGCGAGGAACTTGCGGCCGTCGTCTTCGACGATGTGCACGATGTCGGTGGCCTCCGGCTCCCCCAGGCACTGGATCTTGACGTCGTACTGGTCGCTCCAGAAGTACGGCACCACGATCACCGACGGCGGCTCCTGGCCGAGCATGCTCGGGACCACCATCCGGGCCTGCTCGGCGACGTTGCTCCAATGCTCAACCCGCGCTTGATGTCCGGTCGCATCACGCCAGGAGGCCACATCGCCGAGGGCCCACACCCGTGGCGCACTGGTCCGTCCGGCCTCATCGCAGACGACACCGTTGTCGACGGCAACGCCGCTGCCGTCCAGCCAGTCGGTGGCCGGCCGGGAACCGATGCCCACGACCACCAGGTCGGCATCGAGCTCGCTGCCGTCGGTCAGCACCACAGCGCTCACCGTGCCGTCCTCGCCGCGCACCTCGGACACTCCGACACCGGTGCGCACGTCGACGCCTTCGGCGCGGTGCAGTCGGGTCACCAGGGCACCCACCTGTTCGCCGAGCACCGATGCCAGCGGAGCCGGCTGCGGCTCCACCAGCACGACCCCGACACCGAGCTTGCGCAGACTGGCTGCGACCTCACAGCCGATGAACCCGGCGCCGACGATCACCGCGCTGCGCGCCGACAACGCCTGCTCGCGCAGGGCGAGTGCGTCGTCCAGCGACCGCAGCACACGGATGCCCGCCAGATCGGGGAACGACGGAATTCGCCTGGGCACCAATCCCGTTGCGATCACCAGTTCGTCGTAGCCGATGACCGAACCGTCGGCGAGGGTGACGGTCTGCGCCGCGGTGTCCAGGCTGCGCACCGCGCTGCCGAGTCGCAGCGTGATGTTGTTCTCGTCGTAGAACGCGGCGGGCTTGAGGGTGACGTCGTCGAGGGCGGCGTGCAGGACGTCCTTCGACAGCGGCGGCCGGTCGTAGGGAAGATGCTCCTCGTCACTGACGATGGTGATCGGTCCGGCGAACTCCGACTTCCGCAATTGCTCGGCCGTTCGGGCGGCGGCCAAGCCGCCGCCGACGATGACGATCCCTTTTTCGCGACTGCTCACGTGGTGTTTTTACACGATCGGCGGACCCGGGTGTGGGCCAGCCTGCCCTGGCTTTACGGCCGGGACCGGTCGATCAGGTTGGACAGCACGACGATGCTCTCGGATCGCTCGATGTCCGCACTCGAGCGGATACGTTCCAGAGCCGCCTCCAGATGGCGCATGTCGCGGGCCAGCACGTGCAGGATGGCATCGGAGGTCCCGGTCACCGTGGCGGCGCTGATCACCTCGGGGATGTCGATCCACGCCGCGCGCAGCTGATCCGGGGCGATCGTGCCGTGGCAGTACACCTGCACGAAAGCCTCGGTGTTCCAGCCGAGGGCGCTTCGGTCGATGACGGTGGTGAACCCCCGGATGACCCCGTTGTCGAGCATCCGGTCCACCCGGCGCTTCACTGCCGGAGCCGAGAGGTTCACCCGCGCCCCGATCTCGGCGAAGGTGGCGCGGGCATGCTCGGCGAGCTCGGCCAGAATGCGTTCGTCGGTGTCGTCGAGACGGTCCATAACCAGTCACCTCCGTGGTCTGCGCAACAGATCATCACTATATGGCCCGTAGCGCAAGATTCCGTATCCATATGCGCAATAGGTATCGATTGATTGCGCTGACAGCCCCGCCTATGGTGTTTTCATGACGATATCCCCCGATGTCGCCGCTGGGTCGATTCAGGAATCGGCACAGATACCGGCAGATACGACGCGCACCCGCACGCAACGACTCCGCCACTACGTCATGACCAGGCCGACGTTCTTCTCGGTCGAGTACGCGATCAACCCGTGGATGGACACCACCACGTCTGTCGATGCCGAGCGCGCCGTCGCCCAGTGGGAAGACCTCTGCGAGACCTACCGCCGGCTCGGCCACACCGTCGACCTCGTCGAGCCGGTTCCCGGTCTGCCGGACATGGTCTACGCCGCCAACGCCGGCCTGATCGTCAACGGCGCGGCCATCGTCGCACGGTTCAAGCACGCCGAGCGCGAGGGTGAGTCCGTCGCCTACTCGGCGTGGATGGACCGGCGGGGCCACGCCCCGGTCGCCACCCACCATGTCAACGAGGGCCAGGGCGACCTGCTGGTCGTTGGCTCGATGATCCTGGCGGGCAACGGGTTCCGGACCGATCCCCAAGCGCACGTCGAAATCGCGACTCTCACCGGCATGCCCGTGGTGTCACTGGAGCTGGTCGATCCGCGCTTCTACCACCTCGACACCGCGCTGACGGTGCTCGACGACACCACCATCGCGTACTACCCGCCGGCCTTCACCGACCGCGCGCGAGCACAGCTGCAACAGCTGTTCCCCGACGCGATCGAGGTGTCCAGCACCGACGCCTACGTGCTGGGCCTCAACGCCGTCTCCGACGGCCGCCACGTCGTGCATCCCGCTCAGGCGACCGGTTTCGCCGAGCAGCTCTACCACGCCGGCTTCCATCCGATCGGCGTCGATCTGTCCGAACTGCTCAAGGGCGGCGGTTCGGTGAAATGCTGCACACTGGAGGTGTACTCGTGACCATCGCCGACGAGATCACCGGCATCGCGCCGGACCTGACCACCGCCGCCATCGCGCTCGACGACGCCTACGCCGCGCACAACTACTCGCCGCTGCCCGTGGTGGCCACCAGTGCCAAGGGTGCGTGGATCACCGACGTCGAGGGACGCCGCTACCTCGACTGCCTGGCCGCCTACTCCGCGGTCAACTTCGGCCACCGCAACGACGAGGTCATCGCCGCGGCGCACGCGCAGCTCGACGCCGTGACCCTGGTCAGCCGCGCGTTCCACTCCGATCGGCTCGGCCCGTTCTGTGCCGCACTGGCGCAGCTGTGCGGCAAGGACATGGTGCTGCCGATGAACAGCGGCGCCGAGGCGGTCGAGAGCGGCATCAAGGTGGCCCGCAAGTGGGGCGCCGACGTCAAGGGCGTGCCCGCGGGCATGGCCAACATCATCGTGGCGCACAACAACTTCCACGGCCGCACGATCAGCATCGTCAGCTTCTCCTCCGACGAGACCGCCCGCGGCGGGTTCGGCCCGTTCACGCCGGGATTCCGCGCCGGCACCGTTCGGCGACGCCGACGCGGTGGCCGATGCTGATCGACGACCACACCGTCGCGGTGCTGGTCGAACCCATCCAGGGCGAGGCCGGCATCATCGTTCCGCCCGACGACTACCTGCCGCGGCTGCGCGAGATCTGCACCCAGAACAACGTGCTGCTGATCGCCGACGAGATCCAGTCCGGCCTGGCCCGCACCGGCCACACGTTCGCCTGCGACCACTGGGGCGTGGTCCCCGACATCTACCTGCTCGGCAAGGCACTGGGCGGCGGCGTCGTGCCGCTGTCAGCGGTGGTCGCCAACCGCGATGTCCTCGGTGTGCTCAACCCCGGCGAGCACGGTTCGACGTTCGGCGGAAACCCGCTGGCGGCGGCCATCGGCACCACGGTGGTCGGCATCCTGGCCCGCGGCGAATTCCAGTCGCGTTCAGCCGAACTCGGTCTGCACCTGCACGCCCGGCTGCGCTCGCTGATCGGCCGCGGGGTGCTGGCGGTACGCGGCATGGGACTGTGGGCCGGCGTGGACATCGATCCGCGCCTGGGCACCGGCAAGAAGCTGAGCCTGGCGCTGGCCGAACGCGGCGTGCTGGTCAAGGACACCCACGGCTCGACGTTGCGCTTCGCTCCCGCCGCTGGTCATCACCGCCGAGGAGATCGACTGGGCGGTTGAGCAGTTCGCAAGCGTTTTGGCCGAGGCAGGCTCATAATCGGCTAAATCCCGATGCAGGAGGTCCCGTGACGGCTCCATCGATCAGCCTGACCGAACAGATGCTGCGGCGGCGGCCCGTCATCGGCGCGCCCGTCGCGCACGGCGCCTCCGATCATCTCAAACGCACGATCGGCACCTTCCAGCTGACCATGTTCGGCGTCGGGGCGACCGTGGGCACCGGCATCTTCTTCGTGCTGTCGGTCGCCGTGCCCGAGTGCCGGGCCGTCCGTGGTGGTCTCGTTCGTCATCGCCGGTATCGCCGCTGGACTGGCGGCGATCTGCTACGCCGAACTCGCCTCGGCCGTACCGGTTTCCGGATCGACGTACTCCTACGCCTACACCACGCTCGGTGAGTTCGTCGCCATGGGCGTGGCCGCCTGCCTGCTGCTGGAGTACGGGGTGTCCATCTCCGCGGTCGCGGTCGGCTGGAGCGGCTACGTCAACAAGCTGCTGGACAACCTGTTCGGGTTCCGGATCCCCAACGCGCTGTCTGCCGCTCCGTGGGACTCCGATCCGGGCTTCGTCAACCTGCCCGCGATCATCCTGATCGTCATGTGCGCGCTGCTGCTGATCCGCGGTGCCAGCGAGTCGGCGACGGTCAACACGATCATGGTGGTGATCAAGCTCGGCGTACTCGCGCTGTTCGTCGTCATCGCGTTCACCGCGTTCAGCGCCGACCGGTTCGCCGACTTCGCGCCGTTCGGCGTCGCGGGCATCGGCTCGGCGGCCGGCACGATCTTCTTCTCCTACATCGGCCTGGACGCCGTGTCGACCGCCGGTGACGAGGTCAAGGACCCGCAGCGCACCATGCCCAAGGCGATCATCGCCGCCCTGATCGATCGTGACCGGCGGTCTACGTGCTGGTGACGGTCGCCGCGCTCGGCACCCAGCCGTGGCAGGAGTTCGAGAACCAGGAGGAGGCCGGCCTGGCCACCATCCTGGACAACGTCACCGGAAGTACCTGGGCCAGTACGGTTCTGGCGGCCGGCGCGGTGATCTCCATCTTCTCGGTGACGCTGGTGGTGATGTACGGCCAGACCCGAATCCTGTTCGCGATGGGCCGCGACGGCCTGCTGCCCGCCCGCTTCGCCAAGGTGAACCCGAAGACGATGACGCCGGTCGGCAACACCATCATCGTCGCGGTCATCGTCTCGATCCTCGCCGGGTTCGTCCCGCTGGACAAGCTCGCCGACATGGTCTCGATCGGAACCCTGGTGGCGTTCATCGTGGTGTCGCTCGGCGTGATCATCCTGCGGGTGCGCGAGCCGGACCTGCCCCGCGGCTTCAAGGTGCCGCTGCTACCCGGTCACACCGGTGCTGTCGATCCTGGCCTGCGGCTACATCCTCTACAGCCTGCACTGGTACACCTGGATCGCGTTCAGCGGCTGGGTTTCCGTCGCGCTGATCTACTACCTGGTCTGGAGCCGGCACCACAGCGCGCTCAACGACAGAGGGGACGGTGTGATCGCCACGGCCGCAACCGGCGTCGACTCCGCCGAGTGGTCACGCCACCGCAGGACCCGTCGTGACGGTCGTCGTCGGCTATCTGGCCGGCAAGAGCGGGACCGCACCCCTGCACCTGGCGGTGGAGGCCGCGCGCACGTTGCGCACGTCGCTGACGGTGACCACCATCGTGCCGAAACCGTGGACGACGCCGTCGCCGGCCCGCATCGACGCCGAATACGCCACCTGGGCAGACCAACTCGCGGCCGACTCCGCCAAAGAGGCGCAACGCTACCTCGCCACGCTGCCCGACTGCCCCGACATCAGCTACCACAGCCATGCCCACCGGTCGGTGTCCGGCGGGCTGGTGCAGGTCGTCGAGGAGTTCGGCGCCGACCTGCTGGTGCTCGGATCGTCGGCCAACGGCCAACTCGGGCAGGTCGTCGTCGGATCGACCGCGGACCGGCTGCTGCACTCCTCGCCGGTGCCGGTGGCCATCGCGCCGCGCGGCTACCGCGGTGCACGGACCGGGACGTTGACCCGGATCACGTGCGGGTATCCCGGCACGCCCGAATCGGTGAACGTGGTCAAGCAGATGGCCGAGCTGGCCAAGCGGTTGGAGGTGCCGCTGCGGGTGATCACCTTCGCGGTGCGCGGTCGCACCATGTATCCGCCGGAAGTCGGTCTGCACGCCGAGGATTCGATCCTCGAGGCGTGGGCGGTCCGCGCCCGCGAGATGCTCGCCGAGCTGCGCACCGACGGGGTCGTCGGCGATGACGTTGCGCTGCGAGTGGTCAGCGGCAACGGCTGGGATCAGGCGCTGGACGCCGCCGACTGGGACGACGGCGAGATCCTGGCGCTGGGCACCTCACCTCGCGGTGACATCACCCGGGTGTTCCTCGGCTCGCGCGGCACGAAGATCCTGCGGCACAGCCCGGTTCCCGTTCTGGTTCTGCCGGGGTGACTCAGTACTTCATCACGCCGCGGTCGACGTTGATCTGGGAGCCCGACAGCACCCCGGAGTTGTCACCGGCCAGCCAGACGACCACCTCGGCGACCTCGTCGGCACCCATGAAATCCGAGCGCTTGCCGGTCGCGTTCTGACCCACCGGCAGGTACGGCATCGGCGCGAAGGCGTTCAGGTAGCTCGGATGCGCGGCGAAAACCGCCATCATCGCGTCGTTCTCGGTCATGGGCGTGGCCACCGAGTAGGGGTGGATGGAGTTCACCCGGATCCCGTACTCCCCGACTTCCAGCGCCAGGGTGTTGGTCAGCGCGGTCAGGCCGTGTTTGGAGGCGGCGTAGTGCCCGTTTCCGGGGGTGGCCTTCACCCCCGCCGACGAGCTGACGATGATGATGGAGCCGCCGTTGCCGGCCTCGATCATCGCCGGGACGGTGGCCCGGATGGTGCGCCAGGTTCCGGTCAGGTTGACGTCGATGACGGTGTTCCACTGCTCGTCGGTCAGCTCCCACAGCCGGCCCCACGACAGCACCCCGGCGTTGGCGACCACGATGTCGAGTCGACCGAACTGCTCGACGCCGTCGGCCACCAGTTGGCGCACCGCGGCGTCGTCGCGGGTGTCGACCTCGCGGGCCAGGACCTTGCGACCCTCGGCCTCGACCAGCCGGACGGTCTCGCGCAGTTCGTCGGCAGTGCCGATGGGGTACGGAATGGTGTCGGAGACCGGCGAACAGACGTCGGAGATGATGACGTTGGCGCCTTCGCGTGCCAGTCGCACCGCGTGCGCCCTGCCCTGGCCGCGGGCGGCACCGGTCACGAATGCCACTCGTCCGTCAAGCGTTCCCGACGATGCTGCCATCACTGGTCCTTTCGATCAGTCCGCCGTCAGGCTAGCAAGACAACTGGAACGTGTTCTAGATGGCCCCGGCACTCGCTACCGTGGACGCATGACCACGACCCGAAAGACTCTCTGCGGCATCTATGCGGCGATCGCGGCGGTCGCACTCGTCGCCACCTGGACTCAGAACGCGGCGTACTTCGACAGGCCGGCCAGCTTCCTGAAGGACTTCCTCGTCGATCTGAACGTCACCGCGGCATCGCGATCGATCACCATCGACATCGTGCTGTTCTTCCTGGCGGCGGCAATCTTCATGGTGATCGAGGCTCGCAAACACGCCATCCCCTATGTCTGGGCCTACCTTCTCGGCGGCCTGCTCATCGCGATCAGCGTCACCTTCCCGCTGTTCCTGATCGCCCGCGAGCGCAGGCTCGCCGCCGAGGAGAGCCTGCCCGCCGAGCGTGCGCTGCCGTGGTCCGGTGCGGCGTGTCGCCCGAAGGACACGCACGCTCGGCGGAGAACGGCTAGTAGTCCATGCCGTCGCGGATGATCGGGCAGGTCATGCAGTGCCCACCGCCGCGGCCGCGGCCCAGCTCGGCGCCGACGATGGTGATCACCTCGATACCGGCCTTGCGCAGCAGCGAGTTGGTGTGGGTGTTGCGGTCGTAGGCGAACACCACACCCGGCTCCACGGCGACCAAATTGTTGCCGCTGTCCCACTGCTGGCGCTCGGAATCGTAAGCGGTGCCGCCGGTTTCGACCACCCGCAGCGCGCCCAGTCCGAGCGCCGATGCAACCACCTCCACGAACGGCTTGGTCTCCTCGATGACGTCGAGTCCGGGCGCGGAGTCGCTGGGCACCAGCGTGAAAGACTGGATGCTGTCCACGATTTCGGGATAGATCGTCACCACGTCGCGGTCGGCGAAGGTGAACACGGTGTCAAGGTGCATCGCGGCGCGCAGCTTGGGCATGCCCGCGACGATGACCTTCTCGGCGCCGCCGCGGGCGAACAGCGTCGCGGCGACCTGGGTGATGGCCTGGCGTGAGGTGCGCTCGCTCATGCCGATCAGGACCACGCCGTTGCCGGGCACCAGGACGTCGCCGCCCTCGATGGTGGCCATGCCCCATGACTGCTCGGGATCGCCCCACCACACCTTCGAGCCCACGAAGTCGGGGTGGAACTCGTAGATGGCCTTCATCAACAGCGTCTCGTCGTGACGGGCCGGCCAGAACAACGGATTCAGCGTCACGCCGCCGTAGATCCAGCACGTGGTGTCGCGGGTGTAGAGCGTGTTGGGCAACGGCGGCAGCAGGTACTCGGTGACACCGGCCGACTCGCGGGCCAGGGCGCGGTAGCCCGACGCCACATCCGTGGCAGGTCGCGGGTGGACATGCCGCCGATCAGGAAGCTCGGCCAGCCGCCGCGGCTCCTGCGCATCGAGGAATGCGCGGGTCTCGTCGACGAGCCCGAGTCCCACGTCGTTGGGCACGATCTCGCGATCCAGCAGCCAGGCCTTGGCCGCGGGGTCGTCATCGTCTCGGTGAGGACGTTGTGCAGTTCGACGACGTCCACGCCCCGATCGCGCATCTTGGAGACGAAGTCGAAGTGGTCGCGGCGGGCGTTCTGCACCCACAGCACGTCGTCGAAGAGCAGGTCGTCGCAGTTGGTCGGGGTCAGCCGCTCGTGCGCGAGGCCGGGTGAGCACACCAGCACCTTGCGCAATTTCCCCACCTCGGAATGAACTCCGTAGGCGGCGGACGGAAGTGTCATGTCGATCCCTTTCGATGACTAGATCTGAATAGCGCCGGTGGCCAGCGACACCACGCCCGCGACCGCTCCCGCCACGATGATGGCGAACAACGCTGCCTCGGCGGGGCTGAACACCCGAAGATGACGTTCCCGGCGGGCGATGACGTAGAGCCCGGCGCCCGCCGCGTACAGGATGCACGACAGCAGCAGCTTGTCGAGCCCCGCCGCATAGATCAGGAACAGCGTGTAGAAGGTGGCGATACCGGCCACCAGGGCGTCGCTGCGTAGCGATCCACCGTTCTCGTAGGTCTCCCGGGTCACGGTCAGCTTCACCGCGTAGGCGGCCGCGAGGAGGTAGGGGATCAGCGACAGCGCCGCGGTGAGGTCGAGCATGAAGTTCAGCGCGTCGGAGGTGAACAGCAGCAGAATCAGCAACAGCTGCACCAGGCCGGCCGCCAGCACCAAAGCCACCACCGGCGCGCCCTTGCTGTTGGTGCGCGCAAGGAAGCGGGGCATATCGTCGGCTTTCGCCGGAATGTAGAGGATTTCTGCGGCCATCAGCGACCAGGCCAGGTAGGCCCCGAGCACCGACAACACGACGCCGACCCGGATGAGGGTCGAACCCCACGGTCCCACAATCGATTCCAGCACCGAGGCCATCGAAGGCTGGGAGACACCAGCCAACTCCTGTTGCGGCAGCACGCCGTAGGACAACAACGTGACCAGCGCGAAAACGCTGAGGACGGAAAGGAAGCCGATAACCGTGGCTCGCCCGACGTCCTCGCGCTTCTTGGCGAACCGCGAGTACACGCTGGCGCCCTCGATGCCGAGGAAGACGAACACCGTGATCAGCATGGTGCCCTTGGCCTGCTCGAAGATCGAGGAGGCCGAGTACTCGCCCTCACCGCCCCAGAAGTTGTCGCCTGAAGACACCCGCCTTGAACGCGATGATCGCGATGACGATGAACACCAGGATCGGTACGACCTTGGCGATCGTCGCGATGCGGTTGATCACTGCCGCCTCTTTGACCCCGCGCAGGATCAGGTAGCAGAACAGCCACACCCCGACCGACGAGGCCAGGACCGCGACCACGGTGTCACCGGCGCCGAGTGCGGGGAACAGCGCGCTCGTGGTGGTCATGATGACGACCCAGTACGAGGTGTTGCCCGCGCACGACGACGCCCAGAACCCGAAGGCGGAGTTGAAGCCGACGTAGTCGCCGAAACCGGCCTTGGCGTAGGCGTAGATGCCGGCGTCCAGATCGGGCTTGCGGGTGGCCAGGCGCTGAAAGACGAACGCCAGCATCAGCATTCCGGTGCCGGCGATGGTCCAGGCGATGATCGCGCCGAGCACGCCGGTCTCGACTCCGAAGCGGCGCGGAAGCAGGAACACGCCCGAGCCGATCATCGACCCGACGACCATGGCGGTCAGGGTCGGCAGGCTGACCTTGTCGTTGGCCTTGGCGGTCGTCGACTCAGTGGTGGCCATCGACGACCCCTTCACCGTCCGCCGCCGCATCGCGGGCCGACCGTGGTCAGCGCCGCAATGGTAGCTCCGTCGCGGTGGCCGCGAGGGTCAACGGCCGCCTGCGTCAGAGTTCGGACAGGATCTGCTGGCGCTTGCTGTTGTACTCGGATTCCGTGATGGTGCCGGTGGCGCGCAGGGTCTCGAGTTCCTGGAGCCGCTGTGCCGTGGTGTTCGAGCGGCATCTGCGGCATGAACGGCGCGGGCGGGGGTGCAGCCATCGGCGCGGCCGCCGCCGGTGCGGTGGGCTGCACCCGGCCCGCCCGGCGCACCACCTCCATCACCTGCTGGCGCACAACGGGTTGGACCGGATGTCGATCGTGCCGTTCATCGGGATGTTGTTGGCCTGAGGATCTGCATGATCTCCATCAGCGGCCCGGCCTGACCGCGCAGGTCGTAGGTCTTGTTGTTGTCCTCGGCTAGGGTGAACTGCGCCGGCACCACACCGGCGATCAACGCGCTGGCGTTCCAGTCGATTTCGTACTTGTTGGTGCCGGGCTCGACCAGTGCCACGAGATGGTGGGCATTGAGGATCTGCATCCGGGTCGGGCTGGACGCCATGGTCTCCTGGGTGTCGAACCCGGGTTGCCCGGGCACCTCGAAGTGCAGGTTCACCTTGATCATCTGCTGGTCGTTGACGAACCACGACGTATCCGAGATGCCGGTGATCTGGGCCAGCACCAGAACGCCGCGCTGGCTGAGCTCCTCGTGCCGGACCGCGGCCTTGGCGCTGTTGCTGGCCAGCCAAAGGGCGACCAGCACATCGCCGGCGGTGATCAGCAGCCCGACCCAGAACATCCACCCGATATACGGACGCGCGACGGGGCCCAGCGCGAAGTACACGATGAGGAAGATCGGCCCGACCAGGCCGCCGCACAGCAGGACCATTCCTTGCGCTTTGAGGTAACGCGCCAGCATTTTCCGCCCCGTTCCGACCCGTGGTTTTCGGTCACACAGTATCGCCGGGCGGCTCGATCGTCGCGCCGTCTGCCCAAACTGGCGGTTTGCCGTGAACGAGGGCCGGCGCGACAAACGAAAGCGGCGCCCACCCGAAGGTGAGCGCCGCTCTCGCGTGCGTCAGATCGTTACTTGACGATCTTGGTAACCCGGCCGGCGCCGACGGTGCGGCCACCTTCGCGGATGGCGAAGCGCAGACCCTCGTCCATGGCGACGGGCTGGATCAGCTTGACGGAGATGTCGGTGTTGTCACCGGGCATCACCATCTCGGTGCCCTCCGGCAGCGTCACCACGCCGGTCACGTCCGTGGTCCGGAAGTAGAACTGCGGACGGTAGTTGTTGAAGAACGGCGTGTGGCGGCCGCCCTCGTCCTTGGACAGGATGTAGACGCTGCCCTCGAACTCGGTGTGCGGCGTGGTGGTGCCGGGCTTGACGACAACCTGGCCGCGCTCGACGTCTTCGCGCTTGACGCCACGAACCAGCAGACCGACGTTGTCGCCGGCCTGACCCTGGTCGAGCAGCTTGCGGAACATCTCGACACCGGTGACCGTGGTCTTGGTGGTGCCGGGACGGATGCCGACGATCTCGACTTCCTCGTTCACGTTGATCACGCCACGCTCGACACGACCGGTGACCACGGTGCCGCGGCCGGTGATCGTGAAGACGTCCTCGACGGGCATCAGGAACGGCTTGTCGGTGTCGCGGACCGGGTCCGGGATCGACTCGTCGACGGCGTCCATCAGATCCTCGACGGACTTGACCCACTTCGGGTCGCCCTCGAGGGCCTTGAGCGCCGACACCTGGATGACCGGGGCGTCCTCGTCGAACTCCTGGGCGGCCAGCAGCTCGCGGACCTCCAGCTCGACGAGCTCGAGGAGCTCCTCGTCGTCGACCATGTCGGCCTTGTTCAGCGCCACCAGGATGTAGGGGACGCCGACCTGACGGGCCAGCAGCACGTGCTCACGGGTCTGCGGCATGGGACCGTCGGTGGCGGCGACCACCAGGATCGCGCCGTCCATCTGGGCGGCACCGGTGATCATGTTCTTGATGTAGTCAGCGTGACCGGGGGCGTCGACGTGCGCGTAGTGACGCTTCTCGGTCTGGTACTCCACGTGGGAGATGTTGATCGTGATGCCGCGCTGACGCTCTTCGGGCGCATTGTCGATCTGGTCGAATGCACGCGACTCGTTCAACATCGGGGTACTTGTCGTGCAGAACCTTGGTGATAGCCGCGGTCAGCGTGGTCTTGCCGTGGTCAACGTGACCGATGGTCCCGATGTTGACGTGCGGCTTCGTCCGCTCGAACTTCGCCTTCGCCACTTCTGTGTCCTCCTGGACTTGTTGGTGCTTTGGTTAAAGCAGTTGTGCAGAGAAAAACTTCAGTTTTCAGTTGTGTGGTCGGCGAGAACGCCGGGGAGTTGTTACTGCCCCGACCCTAATGGGCCGTTCACTCGTTCACTGGCCCGTCGCCTTCGCCATGATCTCCTTCGACACGTTCGCCGGAACTTCGGCGTACGAGTCGAACACCATGGAGTAGTTCGCCCGGCCCTGGGTCCGCGACCGAAGGTCGCCGACGTAGCCGAACATCTCCGACAGCGGCACCTGCGCCTTGACGACGCGGGCACCGCTGCGCTCCTCCATGGCCTGGATCTGACCACGGCGGGAGTTCAGGTCGCCGATCACGTCGCCCATGTAATCCTCGGGCGTGGTGACCTCGACGGCCATGATCGGTTCCAGGATGACCGGCTGCGCCTGCTGCGGCAGCCTTCTTCAGCACCTGGGAACCGGCGATCTTGAAGGCCATTTCCGAGGAGTCGACGTCGTGGTAGGCGCCGTCGAGCAGGATGAGCTTCAGGTTCACCAGCGGGTAGCCGGCGAGCACGCCGTACTGCATGGCGTCCTGCGCACCGGCATCCACCGACGGGATGTACTCGCGCGGGATGCGGCCGCCGGTGACCTTGTTCTCGAACTCGTAGGTGGCGCCGTCCTCGCCGGTGAACGGCTCGATGCTGACGAGCACCTTCGCGAACTGGCCGGATCCACCGGTCTGCTTCTTGTGGGTGAACTCGACCTTGTCGACCGCGCGCTTGATGGTCTCCTTGTAGGCGACCTGCGGCTTGCCGACGTTGGCCTCGACCTTGAACTCGCGGCGCATCCGGTCCACGAGGATGTCGAGGTGCAGCTCGCCCATGCCGCCGATGATGGTCTGGCCGGTCTCGTGGTCCTGGTTGACCTTGAAGGTCGGGTCTTCCTCGGCGAGCTTCTGGATCGCCAGGCTCAGCTTCTCCTGGTCGCTCTTCGTCTTGGGCTCGATGGCGACCTGGATGACCGGATCCGGGAAGGTCATCGACTCCAGCACGACCTGGTGGTTCGGGTCGCACAAGGTGTCGCCGGTGGTGGTGTCCTTCAGGCCGATGACCGCGTAGATGTGGCCGGCGGCAGCGGTCTCGACCGGGTTCTCCTTGTTGGAGTGCATCTGGAACAGCTTGCCCAGCCGCTCCTTCTTGCCCTTGGTCGCGTTGATGACCTGGGCGCCGGAGTCGACCTTGCCCGAGTACACCCGGACGTAGGTGAGCTTGCCGAAGAACGGGTGCGTGGCGACCTTGAACGCCAGCGCCGAGAACGGCTCGTCGGTCGACGGCTTGCGGATGACCTCGACGTCTTCCTTGCCCGGCGCGTGGCCGACGGCCGGCGGCACGTCCAGCGGCGAGGGCAGGTAGTCGATGACCGCGTCGAGCATGGGCTGCACGCCCTTGTTCTTGAACGCGCTGCCGCACAGCACGAGGTAGGCCTGCGAGCTGATGGTCAGCTTGCGCAGCGCGCCCTTGATCTCCTCGATGGTGAGTTCCTCGCCGCCGAAGTACTTCTCCAGCAGCGCCTCGTCGGTCTCGGCGACGGCCTCGAGCAGCTTGGTGCGGTACTCGGCGGCCTTCTCCTGCGAGGTCGGCGGGGATGTCGACGACGTCGTACTTCTCGCCGAGCTTGGTCTCGCCGCGCCAGACCTTGGCCTTCATCTCGACCAGGTCGACGACGCCCTCGAAGTCGCCCTCGGAGCCGATCGGCAGCTGGATCGGGATGACGTTGGCGCCGAGGCGCTCCTCCATGGTCGCGCACCGAGAAGTAGAAGTCCGCGCCGATCTTGTCCATCTTGTTGACGAAGCAGATGCGCGGGACGTCGTACTTGTCGGCCTGCCGCCAGACCTGCTCGGACTGCGGCTCGACACCTTCCTTGCCGTCGAAGACGGCCACGGCACCGTCGAGCACGCGCAGGCTGCGCTCCACCTCGACGGTGAAGTCGACGTGTCCCGGGGTGTCGATGATGTTGATCTGGTTGTCGTTCCAGAAGCAGGTGGTCGCGGCGGAGGTGATGGTGATACCCGCGCTCCTGCTCCTGCTCCATCCAGTCCATCGTGGCGGCGCCGTCGTGCACCTCACCGATCTTGTAGCTGATACCGGTGTAGTAGAGGATGCGCTCGGTCGTCGTCGTCTTGCCGGCATCGATGTGCGCCATGATGCCGATGTTGCGGACCTTGTTCAGGTCGGTCAGCACGTCCTGTGCCACGGCTAAATTCCCACTCTTTCGCTTCTAGTTCGGTGTGTGTGGTCGCCGCCCGCACGCTTCGTCGCACTGCCGCCGGCGGTGTCAATCACCAGCGGTAGTGCGCGAAGGCCCGGTTCGCCTCGGCCATCTTGTGGGTGTCCTCACGTCGCTTGACGGCGGCACCCAGGCCGTTGCTGGCGTCGAGGATCTCGTTCGCCAGCCGCTCGACCATGGTCTTCTCCCGGCGGGCCTTCGAGAAGCTGACCAGCCAGCGCAGCGCCAGCGTGGTCGACCGCTCCGGGCGCACCTCGACGGGCACCTGATAGGTGGCGCCACCGACGCGGCGGCTGCGCACCTCGAGGGCGGGCTTGACGTTGTCGAGAGCGCGCTTGAGGGTGACCACCGGATCGGTGCCGGTCTTGTCCCGGGCCTGCTCGAGCGCACCGTAAACAATGCGTTCGGCCAGCGATTTCTTCCCGTCGAGCAGGACCTTGTTGACCAGCTGGGTCACCAGCTGCGAGCCCGTAGACCGGGTCGTTGACCAACGGACGCTTCGGCGCGGGGCCCTTGCGCGGCATTAGCTCTTCTCCTTCTTGGCGCCGTAACGGCTGCGTGCCTGCTTGCGGTTCTTGACACCCTGGGTGTCCAGCGAGCCGCGGATGATCTTGTAGCGCACACCCGGCAGGTCCTTCACACGACCGCCGCGCACCAGCACCATCGAGTGCTCCTGCAGGTTGTGGCCCTCACCGGGGATGTAGGCGGTGACCTCGACCTGGCTGGTCAGCTTGACGCGCGCCACCTTGCGAAGAGCCGAGTTCGGCTTCTTCGGAGTGGTGGTGTACACGCGGGTGCACACGCCACGGCGCTGCGGGCTGCCCTTCAGGGCCGCGGTCTTGACCTTGGCGATCTTGTCGCGGCGGCCCTTGCGGACCAGCTGGTTAATGGTTGGCATCTACCGGCTTTCTCTGTCTCGTCGTCTTTCAGCGGTTCTAAGTCTCTGTACTGCAGTTTTCGCCCTGTCGCGTCCCCCGCGACCGGGCGTGTCGCACGCACCGCGACGCGGGAGAATCGGTTGCATTTCCCGTTGATCACGACATGCGAATTGGCCCGGCGTGCGCGCATGCGGTTACCCGCAAGCGCCGAATCGGCCAGGCACGAGCCTTCACGATACCAGGCTCGGCACCGCCCCTCCAAACCCGATGTCCAGCGCCTTCGTGCAGGTCAACGACCGAATCGCGACTCGGGTTCCGAACGGGCCGTCAGCCGGCGCCGCCATTGCGGTGCGCCATGCCCGTCGCCAGGCGCAGAACCATGTCGGAGAACAGGGCGTCGGTGTCGACCTCGTCCATCACCCCGGTCATCTCCAGCAGCACGAAGCCGTGCAGCGCCGCCCAGAACTCCAGCGCCGCGTAGAACGCGTCTTCGCCCTCCATGCCGTAGGAGGCCAGCACCTCGATCACCGGCGCCGCGGCGGCATGCGAGGCGGCGGTGAACTCCGGGATCGTCACCGCCCAGCGGCATCCGGGTGAACGCCGAGTAGCGGCCCGGGTGGTGGTGGGCATAGCTGCGGTAGGCGCTGGCCATGGCCATGACGGCGTCGTCGCGGGTGCGGCCCTGGCCCGACGGTGTTGAGCATCTGCAGGATGTCGTCGATGACGTGCATCCGCACCGTGCGGCGCAGGTCGTCGAGGCTCTGGACGTGGTTGTACAGCGACGGGCCCTTGGTGCCGAGGTGGGTGGCCAGCGCGTTGATCGTCAGCGCGTCCCAGCCCTCGCGATCCAGGAAGCTCAGCGCTGCGTTGACGATGACGTCGCGGCTGAGCTTGGAGGACCTGGCCGACGGCCGGTTGGCGGCGCGCGGTCGACCGCCCGCCGACTCCGGTTCCGGCCGAGGTGTCATGGGGAAACTCTAGTTGACGCCGCCTCACGGCAGCCGTGCCCGTTGCCGCGGTGATCGTGCACCAACCGCCCGCACGGCCGGTGCGCCGGCACGTAGGCTCAAGCGACGACTAGATGGTTGTGGGTCGGGGTGAGAGAATCGCGTTCCGGGTCGACCCGCCGAACGCCGGACAGGACGGAAGAAGAAGTATGCGGATGCACTCCCCCACCCTGGTGGCCGGAATCGGCGCGATCGCATGGCGGCGCTGGCCCTGGCGGGCTGCGGTTCCAACAGCAGCGACGGCACCTCGTCCACCGCGACGGCCGGCAAGTCCGGCGCCCAGGTGGAGGTGGGCAACACGATCAACTACGGGTCGTTCGGCACCACCGCCGACATCGACTGCGCCGACGGCAAATCGCTGAACGTGGGCGGGTCGAACAACACCCTGACCGTCAAGGGCAGTTGCGCGTCGGTCAACATCGGCGGCGCCGACAACAAGATCACCTTCGACAACATCGACAAGGAACTGTCCGTCGTCGGCCTGAACAACACCGTCACCTACAAGGGCGGTGACCCGAAGGTCAACAACCTCGGCTCGGGCAACACGATCAACAAGGGCTGAGTCGCCCCGGCGGGCAGGAGCGAAGCGACCCGGGGATCAGATCAGGCCTTCTCCCGTGCCGGCCGGCGCCCTTGGCGAATCGCTGGGCGCCGGCGATCGACTCCGCGGCCACCCGGGAGAGGCTGCCGAACTCGAAGTCGATGGCCTCGGTCTCGCTGCGCCCCCATTGATGTAGCGCCGAGAGCCGATCCGAGCGCAGGCATCCCTGCGGCAACCCGGCCAGTTCGGCGGCCAGCTCCTCGGCCGCCTGCCGCGCCTGCCCGCTGGGCACCACCCGGTTGGCCAGCCCGATCGCCAGCGCCTCGTCGGCCGCGACCGCCCGGCCGGTGAGGATCATGTCCATCGCCCGGCTGTGCCCGATCAGCCGCGGCAGCCGTACCGTCCCGCCGTCGATCAGCGGCACGCCCCAGCGTCGGCAGAACACCCCGAAGACGGCGTCCTCCTCGGCGACCCGCAGGTCGCACCACAGCGCCAGTTCCAGCCCGCCGGCCACCGCGTAGCCGCTCACCGCGGCGATCACCGGCTTGGACAGCACCATCCGGGTCGGGCCCATGGGCCGGACCGCAGGCCGGCGACATCGACCGCGGTGCGGTCGTGGGTTGCTGTCCGGCGTGCCGATCGCCTTGAGATCCGCACCGGCACAGAAAGTTCCGTTGTCACCCCACAGCACCGCCACCGATGCCGACTCGTCGCTGTCGAACTCGGTGAACGCGTCGAACAACGCCATCGCGGTGGGCCCGTCGACGGCGTTGCGGGCGTGGGCACGGTCGAGGATCACCGTCGTCACCGCGCCGTTCTTCTCGATGCGCACTCGTTTGGTCATCTCGCCTCCATCATCGCCACGTCGTCGCGCCGCGCAGCTCAACTCCGCGGCGAAGTTCCGGTATACCTCGCGCAACGCCGAACCGGGCCACCGGTCGGGAAGCAACTCGTCGGGCAGCACCGGGTCGGTGAGCAGATGCCGCACCACGCCTGCCGCGGCGACGAAGCGGCCCGGAATGTCGTCGGCCGCCGCCATGTCGTCGAGCAGTCGGTGCCCGGTCTGCGCCCAGCCCGGGCAGATCCCACAGCCGCGCGGCCAGATCGGTGGGGGCGTCGTCGCGGGCGTGCAGCACCCGCACCCGCTCGTGAACCTCGTCGGGAAGCGCGTCGTCGAGGTTGGCCGGTCGCAGCCATACCCCTTCACGCAGTTCCCCGAACCGGTTGTCGGCCAGAGTGTTCCGCAGTGCTGCCCGGGTCCGCGCATCAGTCCCGACGGCGGTGATCACCAGCGTGGTCCAGGTGCCGTCCCAGTCGCGGGTGCGCGGGTTGAGCACGTCGTCCTGGCGGCGCTGGCGGGCCAGCAGGCGGTCCGAGAGCCGGTAGCCGTCCGCCGAGCGCACCAGGTCGCCGGCGCCGACCATGCGGGTCAACGCCACCCGCAGTGTGGGTTCCCTGATGTCGAAATCGGCTGTGAGGCGCACGAGTTCGCTCGCCGTCGCCCATGCCGGATGTGCCCCGAGCAGCACGCTGAGCACCACCGACCTCGCGGTCATCCGGGAGATCGGCTCGCTCACGCTCACACCCCGGATGCGGTGCGGCCGTGGTCGCCGAACGGCTCGTCGCGGTGCCTGCACCGCCTCGCGGAACCCGTGTTCGCGGGCCTCGGCGACGAAGGCATGACCTTCCGGGGTGTGCCGGGCGATCCCGTCGAACACCGTGCTGACCATCCGGCTGGTCGCCACGCCCTGCTGGTACAGCGCGGTGTTCATGGCGAGTTTGACCATGATCAGCTGGTTGACCGGTACCGCCGCGATCCGCTCGACGAGTCGTTCGGTGCGCTCGTCCAGATCGGCCGGGTCGGGTGCCTCGACCGCGAGTCCCCACTCGGCGGCCTGCGCACCGGTGATGCAATCCCCGGTCAGCAGAAGGCGTTTGGCGCGCTGATCGCCGAGGCGGTGCGCCCACAGCCCGGCGGCCGGCACGCCCCACACCCGGGTGGGCGGGTAGCCGATCTTGGCGTCGGCTGCGGCGATCACCTGGTCGGCGTGCAGCGCGATGTCGGTGCCGCCGGCCACGCAGTAGCCGTGGATCTTGACCACCGTCGGCTTGTCGGCGTGCATCAGGCTGGCGAAGCCGCGGACGAACCGGCTCATCATCTGATAGTCGACCATCGGATCCCACGGCTGGTTCGGCAGGTGGTTGACCGCCTGCGCCCTGCCGTCGAGAACCGTTCCCCGCCGGGCACTTCCGTCACCGGCCGACGAGGAACCCTCGGCGTAGGCACTGAGATCGAAACCGGCGCAGAACCCTTCGCCCCGCCCGGACACCAGGATGACGTGCACGTTGGGATCCAGGTCGGCGCGCTCCACCAATGCCGCGAGTTCCAGCGGGGTGTCGGCGACGATCGCGTTGCCCTTCTCCGGCCGGTTGAAGGTGATGCGGGCGACCCGGTCGGTGACCTCGTAGGTCATCGTCGTCAGGGTCTCCACGGCGCCCCGTTCAACTGGCCCGACTGTGCGGTTCGGTGCGCACCACGCCGACAATCGCGTACCGCACTGCACACTCGGGCGGACACCGCGCTCATCCCTTGACCAGTGCGCGCTCGATGATCGGCGCCAGATCCAGGCCGGCCGGCAGCGTGCCGAACGCGCCGCCCCAGTCCCTGGCCATCCGGGTGGCCAGGAACGCCTCGGCGACGGCGGGATGGCCGTGGCGCACCAGCAGCGAACCCTGCAGCGCCAGGCTGATGTCCTCGGCCACCTTGCGGGCGCGGTACTCGATGTTGTCCAGGTCGCCCAGTGCGTCGCGCAGCGCCGCGACGTGGGCGTCCAGCCGGGCGTCGTGGCCTGCGGTGGTGCCCAGCTCGTCGAACAGCACGTCGACGCATTCGGGCCGGGTTGCCATGGCGCGCAACGTGTCCAGCGCGCTGACGTTGCCCGAGCCCTCCCAGATGCCCATCAGCGGCGCCTCGCGGTACAGCCGCGGCATGCCGGAGTCCTCGGCATAGCCGTTGCCGCCCAGGCATTCCATCGCCTCACCGGCGTGCGGGGTGGCGCGCTTGCACACCCAGTACTTGGACGCGGCCAGCCCGATGCGCCGCAGCATGGTCTCGCGCTCGTCACCGCGGGTGGCGGCGTCGGTGGCACCGGCCATCCGCATCGCGACGATGGTGGCCGCTTCGGCTTCCACGGCCAGATCGGCCAGCACGTTGCGCATCAGCGGCTGGTCGATCAGGTAGGCGCCGAACGCCTTTCGATGCTGGGCGTGGTGGATGGCGCGGGTCAGCCCGCTGCGCATGCTGGTGGCGCTGCCCAGCGTGCAGTCCAGCCGGGTGAGGTTGACCATCTCGATGATGGTCGGCACGCCGCGGCCTTCCTCGCCGACCAGCCACGCCGTCGCGCCGTCGTACTCGACCTCGCTGGAGGCGTTGGCGTGATTGCCGAGCTTGTTCTTCAAGCGCTGCACGAACATCCGGTTGCGGCTGCCGTCGGGCAGAATCCGCGGCAGCAGGAAGCAGGACAATCCGCCGGGCGCCTGGGCGAGCACCAGGAAGATGTCGCACATCGGCGCCGAGGTGAACCACTTGTGGCCGACCAGCGTGTAGCTGCCGTCGGCGTTTGGAGTGGCCTGGCGTGGTGCCGGCCCGCACGTCGGAGCCGCCCTGCTTCTCCGTCATCGACATGCCGGAGGTGATGCCGGCCTTGGTGGTGGCCAGCTTGAGCTCGGGGTCGTATTCGCGGCTGGTCAGCAGCGGCTCGTAGACCTTGGCGAGTTCGGCGTTGTGGCGCAGGGCGGGGACGACGGCGTAGGTCATGGAGATCGGGCAGACGTGGCCGGGCTCGGGGGTCCAGACCGACATCTTCGCCGCCCGCACCACATGCGCGCCGGGGCGGTCGTCGGCCCACGGCGCGGCGTGCAGACCGTGCCCGATCGCCGTGCGCATCAGCTCGTGATAGGCCGGGTCGTACTCGACCTCGTCGATGCGGTGGCCGTACCGGTCGTGGGTGTGCAGGACCGGGATGTTGCGGTCGGCCAGCTCGCCCCAGCGCTGGGCCTCGGCGCTGCCGGAGAGCGCGCCGAGCTCGGTGACTTCGTCCAGGCCCCACTGCCCGCCCTCGCGGATGAGCGCCTCGATGAGCACCGGCGAGGTGGCGGGGTTGTGGTCCGTCAGCGGCGGAACCTGGTTGGTGACGACATGCGTGTCCGACATGCCCACCACTGTTACATTTTCTCCTACAGTCGCACAAGATGCGTAATGTGGCAAGCTGCTCGCGTGGAGTCCAACGTCGTCGCCCATGCCGCCACCCACCTCCTCGATCGCGAGCAGGTACCCGCTGATCAGTCGCTCGGCGGCGCCCCGAGCACCGGCGCCGCCACGCTCGGGGAGTTCGGCGGCCTCGAGGTCGGCATCTGGGAGATGACGCCCGGGGTGATGAGCGACGTCGAGGCCGAGGAGTTGTTCGTGGTGCTCTCCGGAGCGGCGACGGTCGAATTCGCCGACGGCACGCCACGTTGACGCTCGGACCCGGGGACGTCGTACGCCTGGTGGCGGCACCGAGACGGTGTGGACGGTCACCGAGACCCTGCGCAAGGTGTACCTCGTCGGGACCTAACCCACGTGGTCGCGCAGGAAGGCGATGTCGTCCTTGCGGCCCTCGTCGGCCGTCTCGCAGATCACCGGCGCGTCGGCGGCCTGGACGACCGCGACGAGCAGCTGCGGGTCGATCTGTCCGGCACCGAAATTGGCGTGCCGGTCGGCGCCGGAGCCGGCGGCGTCGCGGGAGTCGTTGCAGTGCACGAGGTCGATCCGGCCGGTGATCGCCTTGATGCGGTCCACGGCGTCGATCAGCTCCTCGCCGGCCGCCCAGGCGTGGCAGGTGTCCAGGCAGAACCCGATACCCATGTCGCCGATGCGGTCCCACAGCCGGGCGATCGTGTCGAAGTGCCGCGCCATCGCGTGGTCACCGCCGGCGGTGTTCTCCAGGTACACCGGCACGTCGGTCTTCAGTTGCGCCAGGGCTTTGACCCAGCGCTCGAAGCCGGCGTCCATGTCGTTGTCGTCGGCGTGCCCGCCGTGCACGATGACTGCGGTCGCGCTGATCTCGGCGGCAGCGTCGCAGGTGTCCTGCAGGATCTTCCGCGACGGGATGCGCACCCGGTTGTTGGCCGACGCCACGTTGATCAGGTACGGCGCGTGGACGTACAGCGGGATGGCGGCCGACCGCAGCACCTCGGCGTCCTCGCGCGGCTTGGGCTTCTTCCAGCTCTGCGGGTCGCCGAGGAAGAACTGCACCGCCTGGGCGCCTTCGGCGTCGGCGGCGGCCAGCGGGTCATCGGAGTGGACATGCGAACCAATCAGCACGCGGCCCAGTCTAGGCCGGGGCAGGCGTATCTCGCCGCGAGCAGACGCAGAATCGCAGAGCGGAGGTCCGTTCGAGCGCGATTCTGCGTCTGCTCGCCGCTCGGGAGAAAAGCCCGCGGTGCACCGGCGTAGGCAGCTCGCCGAGAGTAACGCCACGGCGGAATCCGGCACGAAATCCCGCCGTGGCGTTACCTTCGGCGCAAGGAACACAACGAAAAAGCCCCCGGAATGAATCCGGGGGCTTTCTTCGTGACTGACTAGCGGTAGTCCTACCGTAATCCGAGTAGCCGTAGTCGTCCAGCGGCACCGCAGCACCGGTGGCCTGGCCGAAGTCCGGGCTGTAGTACTGATCCTCGTAGGACGGGATCGTGTACGCCGCGGCCCGGGCCTCCTCGGTCGGCTGCACCTGGATGTTGCGGTAGCGGCTGATGCCGGTACCGGCCGGGATCAGCTTGCCGATGATCACGTTCTCCTTCAGACCGTTGCAGCTTGTCGCTGCGGCAGTTGATCGCCGCATCGGTCAGCACGCGGGTGGTCTCCTGGAACGACGCCGCCGACAGCCACGAATCGGTGGCCAGCGACGCCTTGGTGATACCCATCAGCACCGGACGTCCGGCCGCGGGCTCGCCGCCCTCGGCCACGACGCGACGGTTCTCCGACTCGAACTCGGCACGCTCGGTCAGCGAGCCGGGCAGGAACTCCGTCGCACCCGAATCGATGATCGTGACGCGACGCAGCATCTGCCGGACGATGACCTCGATGTGCTTGTCGTGGATCGACACACCCTGCGCGCGGTAGACCTCTTGGACCTCGTTGACGAGGTGGATCTGCACCTTGCGCGGGCCCTCGACACGCAGCACCTCGTGCGGGTCGGCCGAGCCTTCCATGAGCTGCTGGCCCACCTCGACGTGGTCGCCGTCGGCGAGCAGACGCTCGGTGCCGTCCTCGTGCTTGAACACACGCAGCCGCTGACGCTTGGAGAGCTTGTCGTACACGACCTCCTCGCCACCGTCGTCGGGGACGATCGTGATCTTGTAGAACCGCTCGCCGTCTTCCAGGCGCACCCGTCCGGCGACCTCCGCGATCGGGGCCTTGCCGCGCGGGACACGCGCCTCGAACAGCTCCTGCACGCGGGGCAGACCACCGGTGATGTCCTCACCGACGCCACCCTGGTGGAAGGTACGCATGGTCAGCTGGGTGCCGGGCTCACCGATGGACTGCGCGGCGACGATGCCGACGGCCTCACCGATGTCGACCAGCTTGCCGGTGGCCATCGAACGGCCGTAGCACGTCGCGCAGACGCCGGTGCCGCGTGGCGCAGGTGAGCACCGAGCGAACCTTGACCTGCGGTGATGCCGGCCTCCAGCAGCGCGTCGATCGCCGGGTCGCCCAGGTCGTGCCCGCGCTCGACGATGACGTTGCCCTTCTCGTCGACCGCGTCGGCGGCCAGCGTGCGGGCGTACGCCGAGGTCTCGACGTGCGCGTCGCGGATCAGCGTGCCGTCGGCCTGCGCTCGGCCATCGTCGACGACGATGCCGCGCTCGGTGGCGCAGTCGTGTCTCGCGGACGATGACGTCCTGCGAGACGTCCACCAGACGACGGGTCAGGTAACCCGAGTCGGCGGTACGAAGCGCGGTGTCGGCCAGACCCTTACGGGCACCGTGGGTGTTGATGAAGTACTCCAGCACCGTCAGGCCCTCGCGGAACGAGGACTTGATCGGGCGCGGGATGAACTCACCCTTCGGGTTGGTCACCAGACCCTTCATGCCGGCCAGCGTGCGGGTCTGGGTGAAGTTACCCGTGGCGCCCGATTCCACGATCGTGATGATCGGGTTGTCCGCCGGGTAGTGCGCCCGCAGGGCCTCACCGACCTCTTCGGTGGCCTTCTTCCAGATCTCGACCAGGGCGTCGTTGCGCTCCTGATGGTTCAGGGCACCGCGCTGGTACTTCTTCTCGATCCCGTCGGCTTCCGCCTCGTAGCGCTCGAGGATCTCCGCCTTCTCCGGCGGCACCAGCACGTCGGCCATCGAGACGGTGACACCCGAACGCGTGGCCCAGTAGAAGCCGGCGTCCTTGAGCTTGTCGACGGTCTGCGCGACCACGATCATCGGGTAGCGCTCGGCGAGATCGTTGATGATCCGGCGCCTGGACCTTCTTGTGCATCTGCTCGTTGACGAACGGATAGCCGCGCGGCAGCAGCTCGTTGAAGAGCACCCGGCCCAGCGTGGTCTCGGCGATCCAGGCATCACCCGGGCGCCAGCCGTTCTCGCCGAACAGCTCCTTCTCGACCTCGTGCGGGCGGACGCATCTGCTTGAGCCGCACCTTGATCTGCGCCCGCACGCTCAGCGAACCGCGGTCCATGCGCCATGATCGCCTCGGCCGGCGAGCTGTACACGCCGGACTCCGGCTTGTCCTTGCCGGGTGCGGTGTACTCACCGGTGTCGCCGGGGATCAGCGTGGTCAGGAAGTACAGACCGGTGACCATGTCCAGACGCGGCATGGCCAGCGGCTTGCCCGAGGCCGGCGACAGGATGTTGTTCGACGACAGCATCAGGATGCGTGCCTCGGCCTGCGCCTCGGCGGTCAGCGGCAGGTGCACTGCCATCTGGTCACCGTCGAAGTCGGCGTTGAACGCCTCACAGACCAGCGGGTGCAGCTGAATGGCCTTGCCCTCCACCAGCTGCGGCTCGAAGGCCTGGATGCCGAGGCGGTGCAGCGTGGGCGCACGGTTCAGCAGCACCGGATGCTCGGCGATGACCTCTTCGAGCACATCCCACACCTGCGGGCGCTGACGCTCGACCATCCGCTTGGCGCTCTTGATGTTCTGCGCGTGGTTCAGGTCGACCAGTCGCTTCATCACGAACGGCTTGAACAGCTCGAGCGCCATCAGCTTGGGCAGACCGCACTGGTGCAGCTTGAGCTGCGGGCCGACCACGATGACCGAACGGCCGGAGTAGTCGACGCGCTTGCCGAGCAGGTTCTGACGGAATCGGCCCTGCTTGCCCTTGAGCAGATCGGACAGCGACTTCAGCGGACGGTTGCCCGGTCCGGTGACCGGACGGCCGCGGCGGCCGTTGTCGAACAGCGCGTCCACCGACTCCTGCAGCATCCGCTTCTCGTTGTTGACGATGATCTCGGGCGCACCGAGGTCGATCAGTCGCTTGAGGCGGTTGTTGCGGTTGATCACGCGGCGGTACAGGTCGTTGAGGTCCGAGGTGGCGAACCGGCCACCGTCGAGCTGAACCATCGGGCGCAGCTCCGGCGGGATCACCGGCACGGCGTCGAGGACCATGCCCATCGGCGAGTTGCCGGTTGGTCTGGAACGCCGCGACGACCTTGAGTCGCTTGAGCGCGCGGAGCTTCTTCTGCCCCTTGCCGTTCCGGATGGTGTCGCGCAGCGACTCGGCCTCGGCGTCGATGTCGAAGGTCTCGATGAGCTTCTGGATCGACTCCGCGCCCATGGCGCCGGTGAAGTACTCGCCGTAGCGGTCGACGAGCTCGCGGTAGAGGTTCTCGTCGACGATCAGCTGCTTGGGAGCCAGCTTGGTGAAGGTGGTCCAGATCTCGTCGAGCCGGTCCAGCTCACGCTGGGCGCGGTCGCGGAGCTGACGCATCTCGCGCTCGCCGCCGTCGCGGACCTTGCGCTTGACGTCGGACTTGGCGCCCTCGTCCTCGAGCTCCTTCATGTCGGCTTCGAGCTTCTGTGCCCGGGCCTCCAGGTCGGCGTCCCGCTGGTCCTCGACGGCCTTCTTCTCGACGACCATCTCGGCCTCGAGAGTGGACAGCTCGTTGTGACGCATCTCGGTGTCGACGCTGGTGATCACGTAGGCCGCGAAGTAGATGATCTTCTCGAGATCCTTCGGCGCCAGGTCCAGCAGGTAGCCGAGCCGGCTGGGCACACCCTTGAAGTACCAGATGTGCGTGACGGGCGCGGCCAGCTCGATGTGGCCCATCCGCTCACGGCGCACCTTGGCGCGGGTCACCTCGACGCCGCAGCGCTCACAGATGATGCCCTTGAAGCGCACGCGCTTGTACTTGCCGCAGTAGCACTCCCAGTCGCGAGTCGGTCCGAAGATCTTCTCGCAGAACAGGCCGTCCTTCTCGGGCTTGAGCGTGCGGTAGTTGATGGTCTCCGGCTTCTTGACCTCGCCGAAGGACCACTGACGGATGTCGTCGGCGGTGGCCAGGCCGATGCGGAGTTCATCGAAGAAGTTGACGTCTAGCACGTAACTCCCTTTCCCCTTGCGGGATTAGAAAACCCAATAACTAAGCAGGCGGCGGAGCCGCTTATCAAGCGAGGTCCTCGACGGACGCAGACTCGTTGCGGGACAGGTTGATTCCGAGGTTGGCAGCAGCGCGCTCCAGGTCCTCGTCGTCACCGTCACGCATCTCGATCGCGGCACCGTCACTGGAGAGCACCTCGACGTTGAGGCACAGCGACTGCAGTTCCTTGAGCAGCACCTTGAACGACTCCGGAATGCCCGGCTCGGGGATGTTCTCGCCCTTGACGATCGCCTCGTAGACCTTGACGCGGCCGACGGTGTCGTCGGACTTGATGGTCAAGAGCTCCTGCAGCGTGTACGCCGCGCCGTAGGCCTGCATGGCCCAGCACTCCATCTCGCCGAACCGCTGGCCACCGAACTGCGCCTTACCGCCCAGCGGCTGCTGGGTGATCATCGAGTACGGGCCGGTGGAGCGGGCGTGGATCTTGTCGTCCACCAGGTGGTGCAGCTTGAGGATGTACATGTAGCCGACCGTCACCGGGTACGGGAACGGTTCGCCGCTGCGGCCGTCGAAGAGCACGGCCTTGCCGTCGGCGTCGACCAGCACCTCGCCGTCGCGGTTGGGCAGCGTCGAGGCCAGCAGCCCCTGCAGCTCCTCCTCGCGGGCACCGTCGAACACCGGGGTCGCGGTCTTGGTGTCCGCAGGTGCGACTCGAGCAGCTCCTCGGGCAGCTTGCTGGCCCACTCGGGAGTGGCGCCGGTGCCGTCGCACCGAGACGTTCCAGCCGGTCTTGGCCACCCACCCGAGGTGGGTTTCCAGGATCTGGCCGATGTTCATCCGTCGCGGCACACCGTGGGTGTTCAGGATGATGTCGACCGGGGTGCCGTCCGGCAGGAACGGCATGTCCTCGATGGGCAGGATCTTGCCGATGACGCCCTTGTTGCCGTGGCGGCCGGCGAGCTTGTCGCCGTCGGAGATCTTGCGCTTCTGGGCCACGTAGACGCGGACCAGCTCGTTGACGCCGGCGGGCAGCTCGTCGTCGTCCTCGCGCGAGAACACGCGGATGCCGATGACCTTGCCGGACTCGCCGTGCGGCACCTTCAGCGAGGTGTCGCGAACCTCGCGGGCCTTCTCACCGAAGATGGCACGCAGCAGGCGCTCCTCCGGGGTCAGCTCGGTCTCGCCCTTCGGGGTGACCTTGCCGACCAGGATGTCGCCGTCGCGGACCTCGGCGCCGATGCGGATGATGCCGCGCTCGTCGAGATCGGCCAGCACCTCATCGGAGACGTTCGGGATGTCCCGGGTGATCTCCTCGGCGCCCAGCTTGGTGTCGCGGGCGTCGATCTCGTGCTCCTCGATGTGGATCGAGGTGAGCACGTCCTCCTCAACCAGGCGGTGGGAGAGGATGATCGCGTCCTCGTAGTTGTGGCCCTCCCACGGCATGATCGCCACGAGCAGGTTCTTGCCCAGCGCCATCTCACCGTTCTCGGTGCACGGCCCGTCGGCGAGGACCTGGCCGGCCTCGACGCGCTGCCCGGCGTCCACGATCGGACGCTGGTTGGCGCAGGTGCCGTGGTTGGAGCGGGCGAACTTGCGCATCCGGTAGGTCTGCCGGGTGCCGTCGTCGGCCATCACGGTGATGTAGTCGGCCGAGACCTCCTCGATGACGCCGGCCTTGTCGGCGACGACGACGTCACCGGCGTCGATCGCGGCGCGCAGCTCCATGCCGGTACCGACCAGCGGTGCCTCGCTGCGCACCAGCGGAACCGCCTGGCGCTGCATGTTGGCACCCATCAGGGCACGGTTGGCGTCGTCGTGCTCGAGGAACGGGATCATCGCCGTCGCGACCGACACCATCTGGCGCGGCGAGACGTCCATGTAGTCGACGTCGGCGGGCGTGACGTTCTCGACCTCGCCGCCCTTACGACGGACCAGGATCCTGGTCTCGGTGAACCGGTTGTTCGTCGTCGATCGGCGAGTTGGCCTGCGCCACGACGTGGCGGTCCTCCTCGTCGGCGGTGAGGTAGTGGATCTCGTCGGTGACCACGCCGTCGACGACCTTGCGGTACGGCGTCTCGATGAAGCCGAACGGGTTGACCCGCGCGTACACCGACAGCGAGCCGATCAGGCCGATGTTCGGGCCTTCCGGGGTCTCGATCGGGCACATCCGGCCGTAGTGGCTGGAGTGCACGTCGCGGACCTCGAGGCCGGCGCGCTCACGGGACAGACCACCGGGGCCCAGCGCCGACAGGCGGCGCTTGTGGGTCAGACCCGACAGCGGGTTGTTCTGGTCCATGAACTGCGACAGCTGGCTGGTGCCGAAGAACTCCTTGATCGCCGCCACGACGGGACGGATGTTGATCAGGGTCTGCGGCGTGATCGCCTCGACGTCCTGGGTCGTCATCCGCTCGCGGACGACGCGCTCCATGCGCGACAGGCCGACCCGGATCTGGTTCTGGATCAGCTCGCCGACGGTGCGCAGACGACGGTTGCCGAAGTGGTCGATGTCGTCGACCTCGACGGGAACCTCGACGCCGCCGGGGGCGGTCATCGACGGTCTGCGCCGTCTCGGCGGTGCAGGCGCACCAGGTACTCGATGGTCGCGACGATGTCCTCTTCGGTCAGCGTCGAGCTGGTGATCGGCTTGCCGGCGTTGAGGCCGAGCTTCTTGTTGACCTTGTAGCGGCCCACCCGGGCCAGGTCGTAGCGCTTCTCCTTGAAGAACAGGTTCTCCAGCAGGGTCTGCGCGGACTCCTTGGTCGGCGGCT
Organism: uncultured Actinomycetota bacterium; assembly: GCA_963753095.1. Lineage (GTDB taxonomy): Bacteria > Actinomycetota > Actinomycetes > Mycobacteriales > Mycobacteriaceae > Mycobacterium. Next base: position 1,564 of record CAVWBC010000007.1, on the reverse strand, counting down.
CGCCCGGGCGCAGCTTGCGGTAGATGTCCAGCAGCGCCTCGTCGGTGCCGGCGGTGTTGTCCTTCTCCAGCGTCGACATCATGATCTCGGAGAAGCCGAAGCGCTCGGCGGATCTGCTCGTTGGTCCAGCCGAGCGCCTTCAGCAGCACGGTGACCGGCTGGCGGCGCTTGCGGTCGATGCGCACACCGACGGTGTCGCGCTTGTCGACGTCGAACTCCAGCCACGCACCGCGGCCGGGGATCACCTTGACGCTGTGCAGCGTCTTCTCGGTGGACTTGTCGATGCGTCTCGTCGAAGTACACGCCCGGCGAGCGGACCAGCTGGCTCACCACGACACGCTCGGTGCCGTTGATGATGAAGGTGCCCTTCTCGGTCATCATCGGGAAGTCACCCATGAAGACCGTCTGGCTCTTGATCTCACCGGTGTTGTTGTTGATGAACTCGGCCGTGACGAACAGCGGGGCCGCGTACGTCATGTCCTTGTCTTTGCACTCGTCGACCGGCGCCTTGACCTCGTCGAAGCGCGGATCGGAGAAGCGACAGCGACATCGAGCCGGAGAAGTCCTCGATCGGGCGACAGCTCGGTCGAGCACCTCTTCGAGGCCGCCGACTGGGGTCCACGTCGCCGCGGGCCTCGGCGCTTCTCACGCCAGCGCGTCGGCGCCGATCAGCCACTCGAACGACTCGGTCTGCACGTCGAGCAGGCCGGGAACCTCGAGAGGCTCGCGCAGCTTTGCGAACGAAATTCGGTTCGGTGCTCCGGGAACGGAGTTAGAAGTAGTAGTTGACTTGCTCTGGCGAGAGACTGCCAAGATGCATCCTTCCAGCACCTCATGCGACTATCGAGTGCCGGTGTGCACCGGACCGTTTGTCGCGATATCTGCGTCGGTTCGGCTGGCGTTCTCCTGTCCGGAGCCACCGGACGCACGGCACGCGACTAGGTCTCTGAGCGGGGCTCAGGCTGGGACCAGGTGTCAGGTGCGGGTTGAGGTGGGCAGGAGGCAGCCAGCGCAACGTCCAACAATAGCGCAGGACGGCGTATTCCTCAACCACCGCATGCAGGACGTAAGCCGGGCGCTGGCTGGCGTCCTCTACCCATGCAAACATGCTGGGCAACAGATTGACCCGTTTGCGCCCTTCAGTCAAGAGTTAACGCGGTGTTTTGGTTGCAGAAATGTGATCTACACGGCAAGCGTGTGCGTGCGCCGGGCCGTCGCCGTGGTGATCCGCCCCCGACCACCAGCCGGTGACGATGCCCCATGTCGAGGCCTTGGGGTTGTAGAGCCCGGCGGTTCGGGTGCCCTCGAACATGCCGTTGATCCAGCCGGCGGCGATGACCTTGTTGGCCATCACGTCCACCGGCGATGAGAAGCCCATCGCGAGGTAGGCGAAGTACTGCACGATCGGGGCGGTGGTCTGCATGCCGTCGGCGTGATGCCCACCTTTGATCGAAACCCCGGTGAACATGCCGGGCCGGACGATGTCGAGTTTGCGGTTGGTGTCGCCGTACCAGTTCCAGCGGCTCGGGTCGGCAGCGATGTTGTAGATCGGCACCGAGAGCGG
>CAVWBC010000006.1:0-69091 GCA_963753095.1 uncultured Actinomycetota bacterium | reverse complement strand
CGGGGACAGCTCGTCGAGCACCTCTTCGAGGCCGCCCTTGGGGTCCACGTCACCGCGGGCCTCGGCGATCTCACGCCAGCGCGGCGAGCCGATCAACCACTCGAACGAGTCGATCTGGACGTCGAGCAGGCCGGGAACCTCGAGAGGCTCACGCAGCTTGGCGAAGGAAATCCGTTTCGGTGCTCCTGGGACGGAGTTAGAAGTAGTAGTTGCTTTGCTCTGGCTAGAGACTGCCAAGATGCATCCTTCCAGCACCTAATGCGGCTATCGGGTGCCGGTGTCACCGGACCGTTTACCGCGAGATCTGCGTCGGTTCGGCTGGCGATCACCTGTCCGGATCCACCGAGGGCACACGGCACGCAGAAGGTCTCTGAGCCCGCGAACGGGACTCAAGCTGGGACCGAGGTGTCAGGTGCGGATGGAGGTGGGCAGGGGGCAGCCAGCGCAACGTCCAACAATAGCGCAGAACGGCGCATTCCTCAACATCCGCATGCTCGGGTAGCGGGCGCTGGCTGGCGATCGACCTACCCAAACGAACATGCTGGCCAACAGCCTGACCCGTTTGTGCCCGTCAGTCAAGGGTTAACGCGGTGTTTGGTGTGGAAAACTCCGCGCTCAGGCGCCGAAGAGGGAACTGAAGAACGAGATGATGCCGTAGATCAGCTCGCCGAGCCTGGAGCGCTGGCCCGTCGGGGAGGGCAGGCCATATGCCGTCGCCGGACCGACCTGGACTGCCTCGTTGGGGGCCGGATACAGCGGGCCAGGGGTCGGGCTGCCGGCATACATGTCGTTGATCCAGCCGTCGGCGAAGGTGTAGACCGCCTGCGTGGCCCCGGGCGGGGAGAACTGAGTGACCAGCTGGGCGAAGAAGTCGACGATCGGGTTGCCGCCCAGCATGGAGTCGACGTGCGAGCCGTGGTAGATCACGACGCCGGTGAACCTGCCCGCGTTCGCGATATCCAGTTCGTTGGTGCCGCCGCCCCAGAGGTTCCAGATCTGGTTCTGCGCCGCGATCTGATAGATGGGGATTCCAAGGGCGTTGAGCTTCGGCACCACGCCGTACATCAGGCCAAGTGGCGGGACTCCGTCGAACATCACCACGCCGCGCAGGTTGCTGGCCGCGCCGTTGTCGACGGTGTAACTGGCCATGGCCGCCGCGAAGCCGCCGCCCGCCGAGTGCCCGCTCAGGATGAACGGGTCCGGAAGGCTGGCGCCGACGTAGCCGGCCGCCTGGGCGCTGGTGAGCAGCGCGTCGCGATTGCCGACGAACAGGTTCGCGGCCGCCTGCTGCATCGAGGCCCCGTTGAGCCAGCAACCCGCGCACGAGAACGGGTTGGACGTGATCGTCGGCACCACGACGATGCTGTTGGTCGAGGCCGCGAGGTTGGTGGCCAGCGCCGAGTAGAACCCGCTGTTGGCCAGGAATCCGTTCTGGAGATAAATGATCCCCTGGGGATTGACCCCGGTCCCGTCCGCCTGCTGCGCCGGGAAGTACCAGTCGGTCCTGGCGGCATAGCCGGGTCCGCACGGGATGTCGAGGGTGGAATGGCCCACCAGGACGTAGGGGGCGGTGGTGGGTGCGATCGTCCCGGGGGGGTCCAGGACGGCCGGAATCGGCGTCGGGATCGGCGCCCCCGACCACGGCGTCAGCGCGGGGAAGATCGCCACCGCGAGGGGGCTGGCCCGCCAGCCGAAGCTGGCCAGGATGTCGAGGACGGCGCGGGCGATCGGGCCGACTGTCGGCGGCGCCTGAATCACGATGGGCGTGACGGGCGTGGTCGTGACGGCGGCCGCGGTGAACAGCGTGGGGGCGGCCTGCATCTGCATCGACGCGAACCGGGCGGTCATCGGTTCGGCAGGCAGATCCGTCGGGTCGACGGTCAACGGGTCGACGGTCAACGGGTCAACGGTCTGGCTGCTGTCAACGAGCGTCGTGGTGGGCTCGGCCAGCGACTCGGTGGCACTCGGCTCGGCGAGCAGCCGGCTTACCGTCTTGACCGCCTGGTCCTCGACCGCGGCGAGCGTGGTCGTCGCCTCGACCTGGACGAGCGTGGGCGTTGCCGCGGGATGACTCGCGGTCGGTCCCCGCGGTAGCCCCGTCGGGTCGGATGTGGACACGGGTGACACGTCGGGCTGTGACGGCTTCGATATCTCGCCGACGGCAGCAGAGGGCGTGTTAGCCGGCTCCGTCACCGCCTCGATCGTCGTGGGCTTGGTGGTCGGTTGCTCGACGGGGTCGGCTGTAGCCCGCGTGACCTCGGTATCGGCCGGCTTGGTGATCCGCAGGACGACTATCCGCGGCGGCGTCCGCTGGCGTTTTGTCCCGGTCTGGGGCTTGTCGGCAGTCTTTTCGGCGGTTCGGATGGATACCGCGTTGGGCTGATCGCCGGCGGCGTCGACCTTGGTTGTCGTGGGGCTCGAATCCGCGTCGGTCGCCTTGGGCTTGGGACTGGTGTCCGAGGCGCTCACCGTCGAGGTGGGGCTCGAATCCGACCTGGTCGCCTTGGGGGCGCGCTGGGGGGAATGGTGCGTCGGGGAGTCGCTGGCCGATCCGGAGGTGTCGTGCTCGGCCGAGGTGGTCTTCGACTGCGGGCCGTCGGAGCCGGTGTCACCTTCGGCGGCGGCGGTTCCAGCCCCGGTGAGCAGGGCGGCACCGATGCCGGCGACGACGACACCCGCGCCCCACCACACGCGCCGATCCGCCATCGAGAATTGCCTCCTGTTTGCTGGCCGCGCCAAAACTTAGCGAATAACGCGACCCCGTGAGTCCGGTTTCGCCAGTAATGACGCAGACGTCACGAAGTGGTCAGCTTACGGCCCGCTGCACGCAAACCGCTAATCCGGTCAGTCGAGCCATCCCCGCGAGCCGTTCGAGATCGGCCGGGTCGCTGGACATCAGCTGGTTGACGTTGACCCCACCCGCTTTGTTCGCTACCCGCCAGCCGCCCGTTCCGCTGTGGCCCCAGCCGTGCGGTATCGCGATGACCCCGCCGACGATGTCCTTGGTCAGCGTCACCGGAAGCTCGATCTCCCCGTGCGGCGAGCGGACCCGGATCCGGTCGCCGTCGTTGATCTTCAGATCGGCGGCGTCATCGACGTGCATCAGCGCGCTCTGCACCCGATCGCCGCGCATCAGCAGCGGGGCGTTGTGCATCCAGGAGTTCTCCGAACGCAGCTCCCGCATGCCGATCAGCGTCAGCGGATAGCCGTCGGGGTCGCTGCGGCGGCCCAGAGCCCGAATCTCGGCTTCGATGCCGGCATGTGCCAGGCGCATCTTCGCCCCGCGGTACACCGCCACGGTGCCCAGCACGCCGGCGCGCAGGTTGGGCGCGAGGACCACACCGTGCGGATGTTCGTGGGTCAGCGTCCGGAACGTCAGGCCGCCCCGGCGCAACCCGAACCGGTCCCCGCCGGCCGACAGCCGGATCACCGCGTCGGCGAGCGCCCGCGGAGTGAGACGAAAGCCGAAGACCCCCAGCAGTTTTCGGGTCACCTGCAGGGCGGTCAGGGCGGGCGTGCGGCCGGCCAGCCGCCGGCTGAGCTCGTCGATGATCGCCCACTCCGGGCGGGCCTGCCCCACCGGGGCCACCACCGCCTCGGTCGCCTGCCGGAAGGGCGTGGGCTGCAGAACCTGGAACGGCAGCGGGAAGTCGTCGCGCTCGTACATCGTGGTGGCCGGGAGCACGTAGTCGCAGTGCGCGGTGGTCTCGTTGAGGTACAGGTCGATGCCGACCGACAGTTCGAGGCCCTCGAGCGCGCGCTCCAGCTCCGCGCCGTTGGGCACCGACAGGACCGGGTTGCCCGCACTGACGAACAACGCCCGCACCTGTCCGGGGCCGGGGGTGGTGATCTCCTTGGCCATGATCCCGGCAGGCTCGGACAGCAACACCGACGGAAAGTCGCCGATCCGGGACCGCTTGCGCCGATACAGCAGGCGCAGCGCGGCACCGGCCGTCTTCGTCAGCCAGCGCTCGCCGGGCAGGCCGAAGGTACCGAACATCGAGCCGCCGACGCGGTCCAGGTTTCCTGCCACCAGATTCACGGCGTCGAGCAGGTAGGTGGTGAGAGTGCCGTTGCGCCCGACGCTGGTTCCCACCCGGCCGTAGACGGCGGCGCGCGGGGTGTCGGCCAGGTCGCGGGCCAGCCCGCGCACCGTGTCGGGTGCGATGCCGGTGTGCTGTTGGGTGGCTTCCGGGGTGAAGGGTGCCGCCAACCGCTCGAGCCACTCGAGGCCGTCCGCCTGCCCGGCGACGGCGGCGCGGTCGGCGAGGTTCTCCGACAGCATCACCTGCAGCAGCGAGAGCAGGAGGTAGGCATCGCCGTCGGGAGTGATGCCCAGCCATTCGAACTGGGCGGCGGTCTCGGTCTTGCGGGGGTCGATCACCACCACCCGACCGCCGCGCTTGACGATGTCGTGCATCCGGTCGCGGATCCGGGGCACGGTGAGCACGCTGCCGTGGGAGACGATCGGGTTGGCGCCGACGACGACGAGCAGGTCGCTTCTCAGCACGTCGGGGACGGGCAGCGAGAAGGGCGACCCGTAGAGCAGCTGGCTGGCCACGAACCGGTTGTTGACGTCCTGGGAACCGGCGGTGAACAAGTGCGACTTCAGGCCCAGCCCCACCATGAGGGTGACCAGCCACAACTGGTGGGAGTAGCTGAAGGCGCCGGGGTTGCCGAAGTACCAGCCGACGGCGCCGGCCCCGTGCCTGCGGTGGATGCTGCCGAGGCGTTCGGCGATGTCGGTCATCGCCTCGTCCCAGCTGACCGCTTCGAACGTGCCGGTCGGCGTGCGGCGCAGCGGCGTCGTCACCCGGTCAGGGTCGTTGTGCACCTCGGTGAACGCGATGCCCTTGGGGCAGGCGAAACCCTGCGACACGGGATGGTCCTTGTCGGGACGCAGAGCGACCAGCTTGCCGTCCTCGACCGTGGCGATCATGCCGCACAGCGGCTCGCAGATGCGGCAGAACGTCGGCGTGTGCATCGGCGGGTGCTTAGTGCCGGTCATCCTCCCGCGTTTCTACGACGTCGGTTCTAGCCTTCGCCGTCGTCGTGACGGCTGGCCACCGGCTCGCCCGCGAACTGGTGCGACGGCAGCTTGTGCGTGCCCTCGAGGTCGTCGAGGATCGCCTCCTGCGCCGCCGGCGGCAGCGTGTGCAGAATCTGGCGCACCCGGGCCTGGCGGCGGCCGACACCCTGGCGCTCGGGCATACCCGGCGTCGCCATGATCTGGGGCGGCACACCAACGATCTCTTCCACACCGCCGTCGTGGTGGCCGGCGTCGACCATGGCCTGTTCCTCGGCCATCGTCGACTCGTCCTTCTCCTCCGACATACCGATCGGGCCGATGCGGCGGCCGTTGAGGAACTGCCGCACGACGGGCTCGTCGCTGGTGAGCAGCACCTCGCGGGGGCCGAACATCACCAGGTGCTTGCGGAACAGCATGCCGATGTTGTCGGGCACCGTGCGGGCGATGTTGATGTTGTGCGTCACGATCAGGATCGTGCAGTCGATCTGGGCGTTGATGTCGATCAGCAGCTGGCTCAGGTACGCCGTACGGACCGGGTCCAGACCGGAGTCGGGCTCGTCGCAGAGGATGATCTGCGGGTCCAGCACCAGCGAGCGGGCCAGCCCGGCACGCTTACGCATACCGCCGGAGATCTCGCCCGGGAACTTGTTCTCGTCGCCGCCCAGGCCGACGAGATCGAGCTTCTCCATGACGATCTGCCGGATTTCGGTTTCCTTCTTCTTCGTGTGCTCACGAAGCGGGAACGCGGTGTTGTCGAACAGGCTCATCGAGCCGAAAAGGGCCCCGTCCTGGAACATGACGCCGAACAGCGTGCGGATCTCGTAGAGCTCCTTGGCCGAGCACTCGATGATGTTGGTGCCGTCGACGATGATCTTGCCGCGTTCGGGCCGGAGCAGACCGATCAGCGACTTCAGGAATACCGACTTGCCGGTACCGGACGGGCCCAGCAGCACGCTGACCTCACCGGGCGGGACGTCCAGCGTCACGTCTTCCCAGATTCGCTGGGATCCGAACGACTTGGTCAGCCCTTCAACCTGGATACCAATGCCCACGCGAGATCCTTCCGCCCACACAGATCGTCCACTGGCTTGTGGCCTGTGGTTTGAGTCACTGTAGCGCACGCCGATTCGGGGTATCGCGTTTGTCTACCTACCTGTGATCGATCTTTGCGCCACACCGTTGCCCGGACGGCGGCGCAACGAAAAATCCCCCGCGGGCAGTGCAGCCCGCGGGGGATTTCTTCGTTCAGTAACTACTTGACGGAGACCGTCGCGCCGGCGGCCTCGAGCTTGGCCTTGGCGTCCTCGGCGGCGTCCTTGGTGGCCTTCTCGAGCAGCGGCTTGGGAGCGCCGTCGACGAGGTCCTTGGCCTCCTTGAGGCCCAGGCCGGAGACGATCTCGCGGACGACCTTGATGACGCCGATCTTCTTCTCACCGGCGGCCTCGAGGATGACGTCGAACTCGGTCTGCTCCTCGGCGGCCTCGGCGGCCGGGGCGGCACCGCCGCCGGCGGCGGCAACGGCCACCGGAGCGGCCGCGGTGACCTCGAAGACCTCTTCGAACTTCTTCACGAAGTCCGAGAGCTCCAGCAGGGTCATCTCCTTGAAGGCATCGAGCAATTCATCGGTGCTGAGCTTTGCCATGGTTGGTGTTCCTTTCGGTGTTTGTGTGCGGTCTTAGGCGGCGGATTCAGGGTTTTCTGAGCTGCCGGACTTCTTCTCTTGCAGAGCAGCCGCCAGACGGGCGAACTGCGAAAGTGGCGCGTTGAACAGGCCGGCGGCCTTGGCCTGGTTGCCCTTCATCGCGCCGGCCAGTTTGGCCAGCAGCACCTCGCGCGACTCCAGGTCGGCGATGCGCTCGACCTCGGCGACGGTCAGCGCGTGACCGTCCATGTAGCCGCCCTTGATGACGAGGGCCTTGTTGTCCTTCGCGAACTTCTTGATCGCCTTGGCGACGTCAACCGTCTCGCCCTTGACGAACGCGATGGCGGTGGGACCGGCGAACAGTTCGTCGAGGCCTTCGATCCCGGCCTCCGACGCCGCACGCTTGACGAGCGTGTTCTTGGCGACGGTGTAGGTGGCGTTGCTGCCGAGCGAGCGACGCAGCTCGGCGAGGTTGGCCACGGTCAGGCCGCGGTATTCGGTGACGACGGTGGCGGTCGAGGCCTTGAACTGCTCGGCGATGTCGGCAACCGCGGTGACCTTGTCAGCCTTGGCCATACATGCCTCCTAGTGGTGGTTTCACCGCCGGAAGGTCTAGAGACACACAAACGCCCCGACGCAGATGGGCCGGGGCGTGCAAGAACCGCTGAAGCACAGCAGTAGAGCCTCGTCCTCCTGCGTGGGCCGCCCGGGAATCCCGGACCTTCAACCGATTGCTCGGTGACCGACGGTCTTCGGTGGAACTGGATCAGGATAGCGTGACGCCCCCCGATCAGCCAAAACGAGCGCAGGCACTATTCAGCCTCACCCCGCGAGCAGACGCAGAATCGCACGGAATCGGCTCGACCAGTGCGATTCTGCGTCTGCTCGCGAACCATCCACAGGCCCAGGTTCGGCCTGCACACCCGAATCGCCCGCCGGGCCCGATGCTGCCAGCGTGAACGTCGAAGCCGCGAAGCTCATCGACCGCAACGGTGGTTTCGCCACCACAGCACAGCTGCTGACCGTGATGACCCGCCAACAACTCGACGTCCAAGTGAGCAAGGGCTTCCTGTTCCGCGTCTGGTACGGGGTTTACGCGCGCACAAACCCGGACCTGCTGGGGCGCTTGGCCGCACTGGACGTGTTCATGGGCAGAGACGCCGTGGCGTCAATGGGCACCGCCGCCAAGCTGTACGGCTTCGACACCGAGAACACCACCGCGGTCCACGTGCTCGATCCCGGCGTGCGGATGCGACCCACCCCGGGATTGGTGGTCCATCAGAGAACAGGCGCCCCCCTGCAGTGCGTCACGAGCAGGCGAGCGACCGCCCCGGCATGGACGGCCGTCGAGGTGGCCCGGCAGCTGAGCCGGCCGCGGGCGCTCGCCACACTCGACGCTGCCCTGCACTCGCGGTGGTGCACACCAGCCGAACTCGACCAGGCTGCTCGCGGTCAGCGCGGTCGCCGCGGAATCAGAGCAGTTCGCCTGTTGCTTCCTCTCGCCGATGCCCGCTCGGAGTCGGCGATGGAAAGCGAGGCCCGGCTCGTCATGATCGACCACGAGCTGCCCTCACCTGAGCTGCAGTACACGATCCGCGGCGCCAACGGCGAACGCTGGCGGGTGGATTTCGCCTGGCCGGATGCTCGAGTCGCGGCCGAGTACGAGAGCGTGGAGTGGCACGCCGGCCGGACCGAAATGCTGCGGGACAAGGCCCGGCTCGCGGGCGTGCAGGAGGCGGGTTGGACCGTCGTACCCATCGTCGTCGACGACATCCGCCGCCGGCCCGAACGCCTCGCCCAGCGGATCAGCGGCCACCTGGCCCGGGCTCGAGTGGCCTGCTGACCCGTTAACCCCCGCGAGCGGCTACAAGTCACGCAGGAGGGCGGCCGCGCCGACCAGTCCGGCCTCCCCGCCGAGCGCGGCGGGCACCACCCGCAGCCCGGCGACGAAACTCAGCCCGGCGTAGGTGCGCAACGCTTCGCGCAGCGGGTCGAACAGCACCGGGCCGGCCTTGGCCACCCCACCGCCGATGACGACCAGGTCGAGGTCGCACACCGCGGCCACCGACGCGATCATCGCCGCCACCGCCGTGGCTCCCCGGCGGAAGGCCCGCAGCGCGACGTCCTCGCCCCGGCCGGCGGCGTCGGCCAGATCTTTGGCATCGGTTCCCGACCACCCCTGCTCACGGGCCCACGCCACCAGGTGCGGACCGCTGGCGATCGCCTCGACGCAGCCATGCCCGCCGCAGCTGCACGGCGGGCCGTCGACGTCGACGACGACGTGACCCACGTGGCCGGCGTTGCCGGTGCGGCCGTCGTACGGCGCGCCGTCGAGCACCAGCCCGCCGCCGATGCCGGTCGACACCACCATGCCGAGCAGGAACGCCGCGCCCCTCCCTGCGCCGCGCCAGTGCTCGCCGAGCGCCATGCACAGTCCGTCGCCGCCGAGGCGCACCGGCACTCCCGGTACGGCGGCGGCGACCCGGTCGCGGATCCCGAACCCGCGCCAGGCGGGGATGTTGATCGGGCTGATGGTGCCGTCGGACAGGTGGATCGGGCCGGCCGAGGAGATCCCGACGCCGCGGACCGGGCCGTCGACGGCGGCCAGCACATCGGTGATCGTGCGCTGCGCGGCGGCCCATACCTGCTCGGGATCGTCGCTGTGCGGTGTGGGCTGGCGGGTTTCGTACAACAGCTTGCCGGTCGCGCCGACGAGCCCGGCGGCGATCTTGGTGCCGCCGATGTCGAGCACCAGGCTGGGGTCGTGTGCGGGCATCAGTGTTTGTGAGTGTTGTCGGGCTGGCGCGGATCGCCGGGATGCTCGTAGCCGGGGGCCAGCCACACCAGGTCGGCGCGGCGCTGATCGAGCCAGAGCCGGAACACTCGCCGGCGGGCCGCTCCCCGCAGCAGCGCCGCGATCTGCGGGCGCACCTCGTCCAGTGGCGGGGTGGGGCCGGGGATCAGCCACCCGTCGGCGCGACGAGGTTGGGCGAAGCGGCGCGGGTTGCGGGCGTGGTAGTCGGCGACGGCGGCCTGGTCGACGTCGACGTCGCGGGTGACGCGATCGAATACCGCGCGGGCCAGCGGTCCGGCCAGCACCGAGGCGGCCACGCTGCCGATCTCCAAACGAGCGGTGAGGTTGGGCAGCAGTTGCTCCTCGGTGGGTGTCGAGACGCTGACGATCGCTCCGAGTGCGGCGGCTTCGCGCGCCACGACGCGCTCGGTCACCAGCAGCTGGGTCAGCCAGCGCCGCAGTTGCCGGCCTTCGCTGGTCCCCGGCCGCGGCAGGGCGGCCACCTGGGGGGCGCCGCGCAGCACCGCTTCGCGGGCGTCGACGTCGGCCACCCCGACCGGCGTTCCGGCCACCGTCGCCACCAGAGTCATCGGACCGTCACCGCGACGGCAGGCGTGTACAGCAGACGGCCCGCGCACCCGATCCGGATCAGTGCCCACCACTGCCCCGGCGTCACCCAGGGCGGCGGGGCGACGTCGAAGGCGATGTCGACGGTCGAGCCGGCCCGCACCACTGCGCCGCGCGCCGCCGGGCCCATCCAGTCCCAGGTACCCCACGGGCTGATCAGGTGCGCCTCCAGCGCCAGGTCGGCGCGGGCGTCGGTGCCGACGGTGACGCTCAGCCGGGCGGTCTCCCCCGGTGCGACGACGATGTCGGCGGGCTCGGTGACCAGTCGCACCAACTCGCTGTCGCCGACCGCTGCGCCGACCGAGACCACGCACACGTCTTCGACGGTCTGGCGCCACGCCGCGGGAATGTCGCCCGCCAGCTTGAGCTGCGCCCGCACCGGATAGTCCCCGGGCTGCGCGTCGGAGGGCACCGCGAGCAGGATGTCGGCCTCGCGGTGGTGCCGGGCCGGCATCTCGAACGACAGCTCGGCGGGATCGGCCGACCAGCCTGACGGGCATCGCAGCCGGACGGCGCCGGTCAAGGTGGCGTCGCTGCAGTCACTGGCCGCGGTGAGGCGCAGGCGCACCGTGTCGCCCGGTTGCGCGGCGACGGCTTCCGGGTGCAGATGCGCCACTGCCGGCAGACCGCCGAGCGGTGCGGGCCCGCGGTTGTGCAGCCAGTACCGGGCGTAGAGCGGTTGGGCCGCCTCCGCGTCGGGTGCCAGCTGCGCCCCGTCGGCGTCGAGCATGGCCGGTACGTCCAGATGGGCAAGCAGGGTGGCGATCTGGTAGCCGTGCATCCGCGCCGGGGATGCGGCGGTGCCGCGGGGTGTTTCGAGCAGATCGGCCGATACCACCGCCGATACCGTGCCGAGCGGAGTGGAGAGCGCGATATCCGTTGCCGCACCTCGTGTTTCGACCAACCGAACGGTGACGTGGCGGGGGTCGACGGCACCGGCGCTTCCCGTGGCGCTCGGGTTGCCCCCGACCTTCAACGCCGCCAGTTGGACCGCACCGGCCGGTTCGACCGCGAACAGCGACCCGTCGGACGGCAGCGCCCCCACTCCCCCGTCGGCGACCACGCACACCATCGGGTGGTTGAACTCCGCACTGCGGGAGGGTATTTCGCTGTCTCGCCAGTCGCCGCGTCCGGAGACAAGGGCGAAGTCGAAGCTGTGTGTCCAGTGCTGCAGCTGAAAGTTGGAGCCGTCGGGCGCCTTGCGCTGCGGCGGGTCGATCCACACCCCGGACGGCCAGCCGGTGCAGGACCGCATCAGCGAGCTGTGCAGGGTTCCGTCGGATTCGACGGCGAAGCCCGGCACCCCGCGGTTGATCAGCGCGACGGTCCGGGACTTGAACTCCGGGCACTGCGCCGGCGCGTCCTGGGTGACGACGATCTCCGCGTCGTCGAGATCATCGACCAGGTCGGCGACGGGCTGGCCCAGCTCGCCGGCCCAATGCCCGGCGACGATGAGCACCGGCAGGGCGAGGACGCCGCGCAGGTCGGCGTCGGGTCGCCACACGTCGGTCAGCGGCTCCGCCGCTGGAACCCACACCCGGGCCTGCCCGGTCGCGGCGAGCTGGCGATGCAGTTCGGCGGTGTATGCGTACCCGGCCGCGGCGAGCACGGCCGCGGTGAAGGCGTTGTCGTCGGGGCCGCCGAGCGAGATGCGGGCGTCGGGCAGGTTGGAGTCGACGTCCAGATGGCCGTAGCGGGTGTGCGCGGCGACGCTGCAGGTGGCGGTGACGCCGGCGCGGACCAACGCGACCATCAGGTCCCGCGCCGTGTCGGTGGCGTCCTCCGACGGTGCCACCACCTCGGCGACCGAGATGGCGCGCACCCCCGCACCGATCCGGATCCGCACCGCCGAGGACAACCCGAACCAGCCGTGCGCGGGGTTGTCCAGCGTCCAGGGGTGTTCGGCGGAGTCGACGGCCCGGTCCTCACCGGAGTCGTGGTCGTGCATCAGCCCGAACCCGCGCCCGATGACGGCGTCGCCCACCTCGCTCACCGGCAGCGCACCGGGCACCGGGCAGGGCCACCGGAGCCGCAGCAACCGGTCGGCACCGGTGAACTCCTCGATCGTGGTGCGGCACTCCACCCGGTCGATGCCGTGCCACAGCGTGAGCACCTGGGTGTAGCGGAGCATGTCGCCGATGTGGCCGCGCACCACCAGCCGCTCGCCCAGGGCGCAGCGGTAGGCCTGCACCGAGTCCGCCGCCGCCGCCGACGAACACAGCACCGGCCCGCTCGGCAGCAGGTGCCACGGCCCTTCGCCGGCCTGCGGGTGCGCCGGGTATTCGTCGTACACGGCCAGCTCGTTGCCGACTCGGCCGGTCGCGATCAGCTCACGGTCGCCATCGAGGTCGACCAGGGAGTCCACCGCGCCGCCGCGGGTCGGGTCCACCCGCAGCCGGTAATGCTCGTTGCCGATCACCACGCCGTCGATCGCCTGCCACCCCGCGGCCTTGCGCCCCGGCTGCAGCCGGTAGCTGCGCCAGCCGACGGACCCGACCCCGTCGGCACGCCAGCTCACCGAGTGGCCGTCATCCTCCACCAGCACCGGGACCTCAACGCCGTCGGCGTCCACCACCCGCGCACCCTTCCCGACCGGGGACTCCAAACGCACGGTGACGATGTCGGTCCGCTTGTGCGCCAACGGATTCCACACCGCCACCTCGCCGGCCTCGGCGGCCACCGCCCGGGACAGCAACGCCAGCGCCGCGCCGCGGGTTGCGCTGCCGAGCTCCCAGGCATCGCGCCAGCCGGTGAGCAGGTCGAGGTAGACCTGGTCGGATTCCGAACCGGTGATGGCGTCGTGGTGCGCGCCGTAGGCCAGTTGCACCCAGGCCTTGGCCAGCGCGGCCTCCGGATAGCGTGCGCCGGAGAGCAGGCTGGCGAACACCGCGAACCGTTCGCCGCCCAGGACCGCGTCCTCGGCGGCCCGGTTGGCCTGCTTCGTGTCGATGTAGGAGACGTCCTTGCCGGTGTAGATCGGGTTCATGTCCCGGGTCTGCGGCGAGGGCCGCCTCCCGCCTTCGGCGCGGACGGCGGCGAAGAACTCGCTCGGCAGCGCGCAGACGAAGCGCGGCCAGGTGTAGCGGGCGTTCCAGTCGCGGTGGATGTCGGTGACCCAGGCGTTGGGCGGGGTGTAGTCGGTGCCGACCGGCAGCAGCACGTTGCGGGTCAGCGCCACCGACTTCAGCTCGCGGAACAACGCGTAGGTGGCCTCTTCGGCCTCGGCCAGCGATGCCGAGGAATCCATCCACCAGCCGGCCGCGTAGTGCGCGGGCATGTAGTGCGTCAGCAGGCCCAGCCCGGACGGCGCGATCCACTCGAACTCGCTGCGAAACTGCATGCGTCGCGGGTCGCCGTCTTGTCCGTCTTTGCCGGCCATCGGTCCCCATTGATGGTGCGGCCCGCGCGCCCACGAGCTCGACGTCAGGCCCGCGTCGGCGGCCATCCCGGGAAACTGCGGGTCGTGGCCGAACACGTCGAGCTGCCATGCCGTGGCCGGATCCGCACCGAGCACATCCCGCTGAAAACCGCTGCCGTGCACGAAGTTCCGGATCGACGTCTCGGCGCCGGTGAGGTTGGTGTTGGGCTCGTTGTAGGTGCCCCCCATGATCTCCACACGGCCGTGGGCGATCAGATCGAGGAGGTCGGCACGATCCTCGGGATGGGTGTCGAAGTACGGCTTGAGGTAGTCGACCTCGGCGAGCACGAACTTGTAGACGGGGTCGCGACGGGCCATCTCGAGATGGGCCGCCACCAGGGCGAAGCCGTTGTTCTGCTTGCACCGGCCGGGCGGGTCCTCGGTCCAGATGCTGGTGTAGGCGCCCTGGGTGTTCCACCAGACCGGGTCGTAGTGGAAGTGGCTGATCATGTGCATCGTCCAGCCCGGCTCGGCGACGGTGAACTCGAAGTCGAACGCGGCGTCCCCGGCGCTCACCCGGGCGGCGCGGCGCCCCACCACGGGCGGCTGCACCCGCACCGGCACCTCCACCATGCCGTCACCCGCGCCGGCGATGACGTCGCCGACGGTGTCCAGCCCGTCGCCCTCGACCCGCACAGCCGTCGACCCCGATGCGCCGGTGTAGCTGACCCGGACCAGCTGCAATGGCGCCTCGGGCTCCCCGACAAACAGCTCCGTCGACTCCGCGGCGGTGACACGCACGCCAGCACCCTACGGGTCCGGCGGCCCTCCCCGCTGCGACACGTCGACGACGAGAGGCCGGTGGTCAGAGATCGGTAGCGCCGGCGCGCAGACTGTGGTGGCGACCAGATCGGGATGGTCGGTGAGGATGTGGTCGAGCTGGCGTTCGGCGCCGTGCGCTGGGAAGGTGTTCGCGGTGGCCAGCGGGCGCATCCTCGACCAGCGGCCGGGGCCGGGCGGGGTCATGTTGAGGTCGCCCATCAGAACCCTCGGGCCGGGCAGTCCGCGCAGGTCGCGAATGAGCCGACGGAGCTGAACGCGGTTCCAGCCGGGCACGAACGACAGATGGGTGTTGGCCACCGTCATCACCCCCAGCGGGGTGTCCAGCTGGGCGCTCATCGCCGCGCGGGGTTCCTCGTCGACGATCTGGACCCGGTTGGGCCCCGGCAGATACATCGGGAAGCGCGTCGGAATCCGGGGCAGCCGCAACACCTGCCACGAGATCGCGGGATAGCGCGACAGCAGGGCGATGCCGTACGCCGCGGTGCCCGGCTGCTCGGTGCCCGTGGCAGCCATCCAGGTGGCGCCGGGTGTGCCCGCGATGGCGGCGACGAAGCGGTGCGACCGCGCGCCCATGGCCGCGGCCGCGATGGCGGTCAGGTCGGCCAGCGCCGAGCGGGGCTGGTCGCAGTCGACCTCCTGCAGCGCCAGTACGTCGGGGTCCAGCAGCCGAATGCTCTGGGAGAGCCGGTTCAGGTCGACGGTGCCATCGTGGACGCTTCTGCCGTGAAGAATGTTGAAGGTGGCCATCCGCATGGGTACTTAGGTACCCATGCCCGCGCGAAATGAAGACCTACGTGCGGCATTACGACGCGCCCGAGCCCGTGCACGACGTCGACTTCGTGGTGGCCGAACCCGACGTGGAACTCGCCGCGGCCACGCTGGAGGACGCCGGCTTCGAAGTGGAACGCACCCCGGAGTACTGGGTGTTCAAGGCCTGCGTCAACGGCGACTTCGTCATCGACGTGCTGCACCGCATCACGGCGTGAGTGCTGTCCCGGCCCGCGTGAGCCGCTGCGCCATCGCGATGGCCGCGGCAGCCACCTCGGCGGGTTCGAGCACCTCGAACCCGACGCCCGGCATGGCCAGATAGAGCGCCAACCGCTGCGGGTCGTCCGCGCCGGTGATCACGATGCACGAGTGTGCGTTCTCGGCTTCGATGGTCACCGAGGTGGGCGGGAAATGCTGTGCCATAACCTCTTTGGATGTTCCGTAGCGGACCCGGGCCACATGCCGGTACGGCGAGGCGCTGATCGCCCGGCCCACGTATTCCGCGGCGTCGGGCGCCGGCCGCGGCGTGAAGGTGCTGCCCTGCGCGCGCACCTCGGCCATCCGGTCCAGGCGCAGGCTGCGAAAGTCGGCCCGATCCCGGTCGTAGGCCAGCAGATACCAGCGCCGTCCGGTGGTGACGAGTTGGTAGGGCTCGAGCCGCCGACTGGTGTGCGCACCACCGCGATCGACGTAGTCGGCGCTCACGTGCTCGCGGTCGCGGCAGGCGCGGGCCAGCGTCATCAGCACCTCGGGCTCGACGGGCGACTCGGTGCCGGCGGTGAGGGTGACGGTGGATTGGTGCACGGCGGCGATCTGGGATCGCAGCCGAGCCGGCATCACCTGGTCGAGCTTGCTCAATGCCCGCAGCGCCGCCTCCCCCACCCCGGCGACGCTGCCGCCGGCGGCCAGTCGCAGACACACCGCCATCGCGACCGCCTCGTCGGCGTCGAGCAGCAGCGGTGGCAGCGCCGCGCCCGCGCCCAGCTGGTAGCCGCCGCCGTGACCGGTGCTGGCGTGCACGGGATACCCCAGGTCACGTAGCCGCTCGACGTCGCGCCGCACGCTGCGCGTGGTCACCCCGAGCCGCTGCGCCAGCTCGGTACCGGACCACACCCGGCGGGACTGCAGCAGCCCGAGCAGCTGCAGCACCCGGCTGGTGGTCTGCGACATGACTCCCAGTCTGCCCCACTTCTAGGACAGAAACTGTCCGCTAGTGCTGTCAGGGTGGAGTCATGACCTCCCCGACCGACGTGGCCGACCAACTCGACCGGCACTGGCACAACCAGCTGCGCCCCCGGCTGACCGGGCTCAGCGACGACGAGTACTTCTGGGAGCCGGTCCCGGGCTGCTGGACGCTGCATCGCGACGGGAGCGCCGGCGGGCAGGAGCGAAGCGACCCGGGGATAAGCATCGACTTCGCCTACCCGCCGCCACAGCCCGAGCCGTTCACCACCATCGCCTGGCGCCTTGCCCACGTCATCGTCGGCGTACTGGCCATGCGCAACCACAGTCACTTCGGCGGCCCACCGGCCGACTACCAGAGTTGGAGCTATGCCGCCGACGCCGACACCGCGCTGGCCCAACTCGACGACGCGTACCGCGGCTGGATCACCGGCGTGAAGCAGCTGACCGACGACGATCTGCGCCGACCCTGCGGCCCCGCCGAGGGACCGTGGGCCGAGCATTCGATGGCCGAACTGGTTTTGCACATCAACCGTGAGGTTATCCATCACGGGGCCGAAATCGCCTGTATCCGCGACCTTTACGTCCACAGAACCGGAAAGGACTGACCATGCCCGCCCTCGCACCACCCGTCCGCGACGAACGCCACGCGCTGCACGAGTTCGTCGCCTATCAGCACAGCGCGTTCGTCGCCGTCGCCTACGGCCTGACCGACGAGCAGGCCCGCGCCACCCCGACCGCTAGCACGCTGTCCGTCGGCGGGCTGATCAAGCACGTCACCGGGATGCAGCACACCTGGATGCAGCGCGTGCACTCCGCGCCCGAGGCACCGCCGCCCGATGACCGCCCGTTCGAGGAGCGGCGCAAGGAGTACGAGGACCAGTACGTCATGCGTTCCGACGAGACACTGCGGGAGATCCTGGATGCGTACGCCGCCCAGAACGGTGAAACCCTGCGACTGGTGCAGACCGCCGATCTCGACGCCGCGATACCGGTTCCGCGGGATGCACCATGGTTTCCCAGCGACGTCGACGCGTGGTCGGTGCGGTGGGTGTTCACGCATGTGATCAGCGAGCTGGCCCGCCACGCCGGCCACGCCGACATCATCCGCGAAAGTATCGACGGCGCAACCATGTACGAACTGGTGGCCGCCGCCGAGAACTGGGAGCCGACGCCGTGGCTCACACCGTGGCGAAAGCCGTGACGGTCATCACTGCCCACCGCAGAGAAATTGGTGCTACGACGTGCTGATTTGGCACACTGGCAAGAATGAGTTCCACCAAACACCGTGAAGTAGCCAAGCTCGATCGGGTTCCGTTGCCGATCGAGGCGGCCCGCATCGGCGTGACGGGCTGGCAGCTCACCCGCACCGGCGCCCGCGTGCTGAGCAGATTCGGTGGCCGGGGACGCTGGCAGGACAAGGTCCTGCGGGAGATTCCGCAGACCTTCGCCGATCTGGGGCCCACCTACGTCAAGTTCGGTCAGATCATCGCCTCGAGCCCGGGTGCGTTCGGCGAGCAGATGTCGCGCAACTTCCGTGGCCTGCTCGACGCCGTGCCACCGGCGGACACCGAGGAAGTGCACAAGCTGCTCAAGGAGGAACTGGGCGGCGATCCGGCCGACCTGTTCGCGACGTTCGAGGACGAGCCGTTCGCCTCGGCATCGATTGCCCAGGTGCACTTCGCCACCCTGCACACCGGCGAGGAGGTCGTCGTCAAGATCCAGCGGCCGGGTATCCGCCGCCGGGTGGCCGCCGACCTGCAGATCCTGAAGCGGTTCGCGCAGGCCGTGGAACTGGCCAAGCTGGGCCGGCGGCTGTCCGCGCAGGACGTGGTGGCCGACTTCAGCGACAACCTGGCCGAGGAGCTCGACTTCCGCCTCGAGGCGCAGTCGATGGACGCCTGGATCTCCCATCTGCAGAACTCGCCGCTGGGCCGCAACATCCGGGTGCCGCAGGTGCACTGGGAGTTCACCAGCGAGAAGGTGCTGACGATGGAGCGGGTGTCCGGCGTGCGCATCGACGATGTCGCCGCGATCCGCAAGAAGGGATTCGACGGCACCGAGCTGGTCAAGGCCCTGCTGTTCAGCGTCTTCGAGGGCGGTCTGCGGCACGGGCTGTTCCACGGCGACCTGCACGCGGGCAACCTGCTCGTCGACGACGAAGGCCGAATCGTGTTCCTGGACTTCGGGATCATGGGCCGCATCGACCCGCGCACCCGCTGGCTGTTGCGGGAACTCGTCTACGCGCTGCTGGTGAAGAAGGACCACGCGTCGGCGGGCAAGATCGTCGTGCTGATGGGCGCGGTGGGCACCACCAGGCCCGAGGCGCAGGCGGCCAAGGACCTCGAGGCCTTCGCCACCCCGCTGACCATGACGTCGCTCGGCGACATGTCCTATGCCGACATCGGCCGCCAGCTCTCGACGCTGGCCGAGGCCTACGACGTGAAGCTGCCGCGTGAGCTGGTGCTGATCGGCAAGCAGTTCCTCTACGTCGAGCGCTACATGAAGCTGCTGGCACCGAGATGGCAGATGATGACCGATCCGCAGCTCACCGGGTACTTCGCCAACTTCATGGTAGAAGTCAGCCGCGAGCACCAGAGCGACGTCGAGGTCTGAGCCATGGAGATCCGTTCCGGGACTGCAGTTATCGCCGGCGGGCAGGAGCGTAGCGACTCGGGGAACGAGTCGGGCGACCTCGAGATCTACTACGAGGACATGGGCAACGTCGGCGACCCGCCGGTGCTGTTGGTGATGGGACTCGGCGCGCAGCTGTTGTTGTGGCGCGACGGCTTCTGCGAGCTCCTGGTCGATCAGGGGTACCGGGTGATCCGCTACGACAACCGCGACGTGGGCCTGTCCAGCAAGCTGCACGGCCAGCGCGGCGGCGGCGGCCTGGTGCCGAACCTGGTGCGCTCCTTCGTCGGTCGGCCGAGCCCGTCGGTCTACACCCTCGAGCACATGGCCGACGACGCTGCCGCGCTGCTGGATCACCTCGGCATCGACCGCGCGCATGTGGTCGGCGCGTCGATGGGCGGCATGATCGCGCAGATCTTCGCGGCCCGTCACGCCGAGCGAACGGCCGCGCTGGGAATCATCTTCTCCTCCAACAACTCTGCGCTGTTGCCGCCGCCGGCGCCGAAGGCCTTGCTGTCGTTGATCAAGGGCCCGGCACCGGGCTCGCCCCGCGAGGTCGTCGTCGAGAACTCCGTGCGGATCAGCCGGATCATCGGCAGTCCCGGTTACCCGAAGTCCGACGAGCAGCTGCGCGCCGAGGCCACCGAGGCCTACGAACGCGCCCACTACCCGCAGGGCATCGGCCGGCACCTGGGCGCCGTCATGGGCAGCGGCAGCCTGAAGCGTTACGACCGACAGATCAGCGCGCCGACCGTCGTCATTCACGGCCGCGCAGATATATTGATGCGCCCTGCGGGGGGCCGGGCGATCGCGGCGGCGATCCCGAATGCGCGGCTGGTGCTGTTCCACGGAATGGCCCACGATCTGCCCGAAGAGCTGTGGGACGAGATCGTCGGCGAGCTCAAGACCACGTTCGCCGAGGCCCCCCTACAGTAATGCCGGACTGGTCGCCGCACCGCGCCGTCCGATACGATCACCGAGAACATCAGCGGGGCAGAACGCTCACAGCGCCGTTTTCCCGGGGGGAAACGTAACAACTGCCTCAGACACCACATGGAAGGCATTTCTTACCGTCATGTCCAAGCAACTCAAGCCGCATTTCGAGGATGTGCAGGCGCACTACGACCTGTCCGACGAGTTCTTCCAACTCTTCCTCGACCCGACCCAGACCTACAGCTGCGCGTACTTCGAGCGCGACGACATGACGCTGGAAGAAGCGCAGATCGCCAAGATCGACCTGGCGCTGGGCAAGCTGGGCCTGCAGCCCGGGATGACGCTGCTCGACGTCGGCTGCGGCTGGGGCGCCACCATGATGCGCGCGGTGGAGAAATACGACGTCAACGTCATCGGTCTGACGCTGTCGAAGAACCAGAAGGACCACGTGGAACGGCTCTTCGCCGAGTCGGACAATCCGCGCAGCAAGCGCATCGAGCTTCAAGGCTGGGAGCAGTTCCACGAGCCCGTCGACCGGATCGTGTCGATCGGCGCGTTCGAGCACTTCGGCTTCGACCGCTACGACGACTTCTTCACGATGGCCTACGACGTGCTGCCCGACGACGGCGTGATGCTGCTGCACACCATCACCGCACTGACGATTCCGCAGATGGCGGAGCGCGGCATGCCGCTGACCTTCGACGTGGCGCGGTTCGTGAAGTTCATCCTCACCGAGATCTTCCCGGGCGGCCGGTTGCCGTCGGTGGAGAAGGTCGAGGAGCACTCGTCCAAGGCCGGCTTCACGCTGACCCGGACCCAGTCGCTGCAGCCGCACTATGCGCGCACCCTGGACCTGTGGGCCGAAGCGCTCGAGGCGCACAAGGACGAGGCGATCGCCGTGCAGTCCGAAGAGGTCTACGAGCGGTACATGAAGTACCTCACCGGATGTGCAAGAGGCTTCCGGATTGGGTACATCGATGTGGATCAGTTCACTTTGCAAAAATAGCCGCCCGATGTGCGCTCAGGGGCCGGTCGTTCTCGCTCGTGGCGCAGGTCGCGAGGTATGGTCCACATCACAACAGCGCTAGAATTTTTCGCGAAGGTCATCACACGCGGGGGCGTGGTGCATGGAGAGATCAGGAAGGTTAGCGACACTCATGCCCGAGGCAACTGACACCAAGGACATGCGGCCCCACTTCGAGGACATCCAGGCCCATTACGACCTTTCGGACGACTTTTTCGGGCTGTTCCAGGATCCCACCCGCAAGTACAGCTGCGCCTACTTCACCGGTCCGGACGTCACCCTGTCCGAGGCCCAGATCGCCGATGTCGATCTCAACCTGGACAAACTGGATCTCAAACCGGGGATGACGCTGCTGGAGATCGGCTGCGGCTGGGGCCTGACGATGCAGCGGGCGATGGAGAGGTACGACGTCAACGTCATCGGGCTGACTCTGTCGAAGAACCAGCAGGCCTACTGCCAGAAGCTGTTGGCGAACACCGGCAGCGACCGTACCTTCGATGTCCGTCTGGAGGGCTGGGAGCAGTTCCACTCCCCCGTGGACCGCATCGTGTCGATCGAGGCGTTCGAGCACTTCGGCTTCGAGCGGTACGACGACTTCTTCAAGACGTGTTTCGACATCCTGCCCGACGACGGCCGGATGACCATTCAGAGCAGCGTCGGGTATCACCCGTTCGACATGGCCGCCCGGGGCAAGAAGCTGACGTTCGAGCTGGCCCGGTTCGTCAAGTTCATGATCACCGAGATCTTCCCCGGCGGGCGGATCCCCACCACGAAGATGATGGTCGAGCACGGCGAGAAGGCCGGCTTCGTCGTTCCCGAGCCGCAGTCGCTGCGCAACCACTACATCAAGACGCTGGGCCTGTGGGCCGACGCGCTCGAGCGCAACAAGGACGAGGCCATCGCGACCACCGACGAGGAGAACTACCACCGCTACATGCGGTACCTGCGGGGCTGCCAGTACTACTTCATCGACGAGAGCATCGATGTCAGCCTGGTGACCTACCTCAAGCCGGGAGCGGCCGCCTAGTTTTCGCGGCGCCGTGTCGGATTGATCGGGCGTCGTTCGTCGGACAGGTAGAGAGTGGAACAACAGGGTTCCGCTCCCGACCCGGAGGACACGACGATGCACTACTTCGCACTTCTGCAGACCCCCGAACGCAGCTTGACGCCGGAACAGGGCCAGGCCGAGATGGCGGCCTACAACGAGTTCCATGCCCGGGCCGCGTCGGCGATCCGTGCCGGCGACGCGCTGGCCGCCGCCGCCGGGGCCGTGCGGATCAGCGGTGGACCGGATCACCCTGTGCTGACCGACGGACCCTTCGCCGAGGGCGCTGAGGTGGCCGGCGGCTACTACGTGTTCGAGGCCGACGACCTCGACGAGGCATTGCAGCTGGCCCGGCAGGTGCCAGCCGCCAGGTACGGCGCGGTCGAGGTGTGGCCGATGGTCTACTGGAACGCCCCCGAGCAGGCCACCACGGGCAGCGACTGGCTGGCGCTGCTGCTCGAGCCGGCCGATCAGGTCAACACCCCCGGCACCCCGGAGTGGGACGCCGGGGTCAGTCAGCACGTCGACTTCAACGCCGCCGTCGGGTCGCACATCCTCGGCGGTGCGCCGCTGCACCCGCCGACGACGGCCACGACCGTCCGAGTGCGCGACGACGAGGTGCTACTCACTGACGGGCCGTTCGCGGAGGGCGCCGAGGTGGCCAACGGCTTCTATCTGCTGCGGGCCGCCGACCGCGACGAGGCGACGAAGATCGCCTCGATGATCCCGGCGTCGGCGATCGCGCTGCGCCGGCTGGCGGGCGTGGCGAACCTGTAGGGCGATGCAATCCCTGGACGGTGTCTTCCGGCGGGAGTGGGGATCCGCGGTGGCCGCGATCGCCCGGTGGTCGGGTGATCTGACCGTCGCCGAAGACGCCGTTCAGGAGGCCTGCGCCGACGCGCTGCGGACTTGGCCGCGCGACGGGGTGCCCGACAACCCGGGGGCATGGCTGGTGACGGCGGCCCGTAACCGGGCCCGCGATCGGCTGCGCCGCGAATCAGCGCGTCCGGGAAAGGAATTGGCGGCGGTGCTCGACGACATCACGGCCCGGACGGATCGTGCCGGGGTGCCGCACCGCGTGCGTGACGACGAGCTGCGGATGATGTTCACCTGCGCCCATCCCGCGCTGGAGCGTCCCTCCCAGCTGGCGTTGACGCTGCGACTGGTCTCCGGGCTGACGGTCGCCGAGATCGCGCGGGCGCTGCTGCAGAGCGAGGCCGCGGTCGGTCAGCGAATCACCCGCGCCAAGAACAAGATCCGGCACGCCAACATCCCGATGCGGGTGCCGCCGGCCGAGCTTCTGCCCGAACGCACCCCGCACGTGCTGTCCTGCATCTACTCGGTGTTCACCGAGGGGTACTGGTCCACCGCCGGGCCGTCGGCCATTCGCGACGAACTGTGCGACGAGGGGGTGCGCCTGTCCGCCGAGGTGTGCGCGTTGATGCCCGAGGTGTCAGACGCGCACGCGCTGGCTGCCCTTGTGCTGCTGCATGATTCGCGCCGGTCCACCCGGGTGGATGCCGGCGGGGCGCTGGTGCCACTGGAGGAGCAGGACCGCCGCCGCTGGGATCGGGGCAGGATCACCCGTGGCCTCGACCGTTTGCGGCGGGCCGAGGGCTCGGCCGGGCCGTACCTGCCGCAGGCGGTGATCGCCGCGGTGCACGCGACGGCGCCGAGCTGGGAGCGCACCGACTGGGCCACCATCTGCACTGCCTACGACCGGTTGGTGGTCATCACCGATTCTCCGGTGGTGCGGGCGAACCGGGCGCTGGCGGTCGGGTTCCGCGACGGTCCCGACGCCGGGCTGGTGGCACTGGAGAAGGTCGCCCACGATCCACGGCTGGCGCGCTCGAACCTGGTGGCCACCGTGCGGGCCGATCTCCTGCGGCGGGCGGGCAGCCACGGCGAAGCCGCCGTCTGGTATCGAAAAGCGTTGGAATCCAACGGCTCCGAGCCCGGACAGGCGTTCCTGCGGCGTCGACTCGCGGAGTGCGGAGGATGACGGCGGGGTCTGCGTTAGAGTCGGCCTCACCGATACCTCAACGAGGAGGCACCATGCTCGCCGGCCGACTGGCAGACCCCAACTGCAGCCTGGGCACCGATCCCCGCTCCGATCCGCGGATGGTCGCCGCCTTCGCCCCGCTCGGGCTGGCCGACGTCTTGCCGGACGCTCCGCTGACCGTCGACTCGCCGATCGAGGACCGACTCGCCTACTGCGCCGCGGCCGAGGAGGCGATCGGCGGGGTGCTGGACGTGTTCGCCCTGGCCGCCCCGGCCCCCGAGGGCGTCACGACCGCGACGGTCACGATCACCGGCGGTGACGACAACGAACTGACGCTGTTCGTCAGCCGGCCCGACCGTGCCGAGGGACCACTGCCCGCGCTGGTGCACCTGCACGGTGGTGGCATGGCCATCGGTAGTGCCGCCGACGCCGCCTACCGGCACCTGCGCGAGAGCCTGGCCGCGACCGGCCTCGTCGTCGTCGGTGTGGAATTCCGCAATTCCGCCGGCCGCCTCGGTGTGCATCCGTACCCGGCCGGGCTCGACGACTGCGCCGCGGCGGTGCGGTGGGTGCACGCCAACGCGGCCGACCTCGGCGTCAGCCACCTGATCGTCTCGGGCGAGTCGGGTGGCGGCAACCTGTCGCTGACCGTCGCCCACAAGGCAAAGCGCGAGGGCTGGCTCGACGAGATCGCCGGCGTCTACGCGCAGTGCCCGTACATCTCCAACCGCTGGCTGGACTATCCCGACGAGCTGCCGTCGCTGCGGGAGAACGACGGCTACTTCATCAGCTGCCAGCAGGCGGCGCTGCTCGGGTCGGTCTACGACCCCGGCCGCACGCACACCGGAGATCCAGCGTGCTGGGCGAGCGCCGCCACCGATGAGGACCTCGCCGGCCTGCCGCCGCACGTCATCTCCGTCAACGAACTCGACCCGCTGCGCGACGAGGGTCTGCTGTACTACCGGCGCCTCCTCGGGGCCGGGGTCAGCGCCGTGGGCCGGATGGTGGCCGGCACCTGCCACGGCGGTGACGTGCTGTTCCCGCACGCGATGCCGGAGGTGTTCACAGCGACGGTGCGTGACATCAGCGGGTTCGCGCGATCGGTCGCACCCTGAACTCGGCCATGCGCCCCGTGTATCGCCGCCACCTGTGATGGGATGAAGGCAATCGTGAACGCTTGTCGGGTCGGGTCCGCAGAGGAGTGTCAGTGCCCCCAACAATCCGCAAAGCCGTCATCCCCGCCGCCGGGCATCGGGTCTCGCCTGCTGCCGCTGACCAAGGCGATCCCCAAGGAGATGCTGCCGGTCGGTGACAAGCCGGTCATCGAGCACACCGTCCGCGAGCTGGTGAGTTCGGGCATCACCGACATCACGATCGTCGTGTCCGGTGGGAAGTCGCTGATACAGGAGCATTTCCGGCCGAATCCAGCCCTGGTGGACCAGTTGCGTGCCGACGGCAAGGACGCCTACGCCGACGCCGTCGAGGAAGTCGGCGAACTGTCCCATCGAGGCCATATCACCTACCTCGATCAGCACGGCCCCTACGGCAACGGCACCCCGGTTCTCAACGCGGCGCGGTCATTTCGGGACGAGCCCGTGCTGGTGCTGTGGCCCGACGACGTCTTCGTCGCGGACGTTCCGCGCGCTCAGCAACTCATCAGCGCCTACGAACAGACCTCCAGCCCGGTGCTGGCGCTGATGCCGATGGTTCCCGAGCACGCGCCCCGCTACGGCGTGCCGATCGTCAAGGAGGATCTCGACGGCGGGCTGCTGCGGATCACCGGCCTGGTGGAGAAGCCCAAGCCGGAGGATGCCCCGTCGTCGTTCGCCGCCATCGGCGGCTACGTCGTCACCCCCGGCGTGGTGGACGAGCTACGCGAACAAACCAATCGTTGGTACGAGCACCGGCAGGGCGAGATCTACCTCACCGATGCGATCAATGCCTATGCCCGGACCCGCGCGGTCTACGGCCAGGTCATCCAGGGCCGTTGGTACGACACCGGAAACCCGGCGGACTACCTGATAGCGCAGTTCGCGTTCGCGCTGTCCCACCCAGGCTATGGACCCGCGCTACGCGCACTCGCCAACTCCGTCGACGGAGCCCTACCAGGTGGAGCCTCACCGGCGATCTGAGCGCCGGAGGACTACGCCTCTTCGGTGAAGTTCCGGGTGACGGCCGGGTCGACCTGGATGCCCGGGCCGGTGGTCGTCGAGACGGTGACCTTCTTGACGTAGCGGCCCTTCGACGACGACGGCTTGGCACGCAGGATCTCGTCCATCGCGGCGCCGTAGTTCTCGGCTAGCTTCTTCTCGTCGAACGAGGCCTTGCCGATCACGAAGTGCAAGTTGGCCTGCTTGTCGACGCGGAAGTTGATCTTGCCGCCCTTGATGTCCTGCACGGCCTTGGCCACATCCGGGGTGACGGTGCCGGTCTTCGGGTTCGGCATCAGGCCACGCGGGCCCAGCACGCGGGCAATGCGTCCCACCTTGGCCATCTGGTCGGGGGTGGCGATCGCGGCGTCGAAGTCCAGGAAGCCGCCCTGGATCTTCTCGATCAGGTCGTCGCTGCCGACGATGTCGGCGCCGGCGGCAATGGCGGCCTCGGCCTTCTCGCCCACCGCGAACACCGCGACGCGCGCGGTCTTACCGGTGCCGTTGGGAAGGTTGACGGTGCCCCGGACCATCTGGTCGGCCTTGCGCGGGTCGACGCCCAGTCGCATCGCCACCTCGACGGTCGCGTCCTGCTTCTTCGAGGACGTCTCCTTGGCGAGCTTGGCCGCCTCCAGTGGGGTGTACAGCTTGTCGCTGTCGACCTTCGCCGCTGCCTCGCGATATGCCTTGCTGTTCTTGCTCATTGGTATCTCCTAGTGAGAGGTGTGGTTGACGAGCCGAAGCGGGCTCTCCCACGCTTTCTTTTCGTTGAGTGAGGAGCGGTGCAGGTTTCTTCTCGAAGAAACTCTGCGCCAGTCCTCACTCGACGCCGAACGGCGACTATTCGACCGTGATGCCCATCGACCGGGCGGTGCCGGCGATGATCTTGGCAGCCTGGTCGATGTCGTTGGCGTTGAGATCTTCCTTCTTCGTCTCGGCGATCTCACGCACCTGTGCCCAGCTGACCTTGGCGACCTTGGTCTTGTGCGGCTCGGCCGAACCCTTCTGCACGCCGGCGGCCTTGAGCAGCAGCCGGGCGGCGGGCGGGGTCTTCAGCGCGAAGGTGAAGCTGCGGTCCTCGTAGACGGTGATCTCCACGGGGATGACGTTGCCGCGCTGGTTCTCCGTCGCGGCGTTGTACGCCTTGCAGAACTCCATGATGTTGACGCCGTGCTGGCCGAGCGCGGGACCGACCGGCGGGGCGGGGTTGGCCTGCCCGGCCTGGATCTGCAGCTTGATCAGCCCGGCGACCTTTTTCTTGGGGGCCATGGGTGTTCGTTTTCCTTTCTGGGGGCCTGAGCCCGACTAAATCTTGGCGACCTGGTTGAAGGTCAGTTCGACCGGCGTCTCGCGACCGAAGATCGACACCAGCACCTTGAGCTTCTGCTGTTCGGCGTTGACCTCGCTGATCGAGGCCGGCAGCGTCGCGAAGGGGCCGTCCATGACGGTGACCGACTCGCCGACCTCGAAGTCGACCAGGATCTCCGGACGTTCCAGCGTCGCCTCGGAAGAAGCAGCTGAGGCGCCCGAAGTGGACTTTCCGGTCTTCTTCGCTGCGCCCTGAGGCAGCAGGAACTTCACCACATCGTCGAGCGACAGCGAGGTCGGCCTCGAGGTGGCGCCGACGAAGCCGGTCACGCCGGGGGTGTTGCGCACCGCGGACCACGAGTCGTCGGTCAGGTCCATCCGCACCAGGATGTAGCCCGGCAGCACCTTGCGGTTGACCTGCTTGCGCTGGCCGTTCTTGATCTCGGTGACCTCTTCGGTGGGCACTTCCACCTGGAAGATGTAGTCGCCGACGTCGAGGTTCTGCACGCGGGTCTCGAGGTTGGCCTTCACCTTGTTCTCGTAGCCGGCGTAGGAGTGGATGACGTACCAGTCGCCCGGCTTGGCGCGCAGCTCTTTCTTCAGCGCGACGGCCGGTTCGTAGCTCCTCTTCGGGCCTCGGGCTCGGCTTCGGGGGCCTCGGGCTCGGCCTCGGCACGGCCTCGACCGTCAGCGCTCAGGTTCCGCCGTCCTCGAGCATCACCTGGTGTGGTCCCCTCGTCGATCACGTCGACGACGGCCTCACCCGCGGGCGTATCGCCTTCGGGGGTAGTCACGGTTGTCATTCCTCTCTAAAAATCTGCTGTTCGCGAGCGGGCTAGCCGAAGACCAGCAGTCACCAGCTTGGCCAGGCCCAGGTCGACCCCGCCGATCAGCGCCACCATGAAGGCCAGGAACACCAGCACCACGGAGGTGTAGCTGACCATCTGCTTGCGGTTGGGCCAGATGACCTTGCGCAGTTCGGCAACGACCTGCTTGAGGTAGGTCACGACGAACACGAACGGGTTGCGGGACGGTCCGGAGTCGCCTTCTTGGTCTTGGCGGTCGGGCGCTTCTTGGTCGCCTTCCCCTTGCCGACCCCGAGCTCCTCGGCCGTCGACTCGGCTTCCTCCGGCTCGGCCAACGCGACGGCGCCGTCACGCTGCCGCGACCGCTTACCGGCTGGGACGCTGCGGGCCGGCGCCGCGACTGACGGCCTGGCCGCCGGTGGTGTCCTCGTCGCCGGCCAGTCCGTCGTCGCCTGCGGCGTCAGCACTATCGCGCTCGTCGCTCACCGCATGCTCCTTCGTGTCGAGTCCGTCTGGGCTGAGTACCCCCAGCCCGGTGTGCACCCTCCAGTGTCCACCACTTCGTTAGTGCATATTCAGTTATGAGCAGGGGCGACAGGACTTGAACCTGCAACCTGCGGTTTTGGAGACCGCTGCTCTGCCAGTTGAGCTACGCCCCTCTGTTCGCGGTTGGCAGGCCAACTGCGTGCGGTGCACCCCCACATAGTTCGCGCGCTCCCCGTTCGGTCAACCCGAACCGACGGACAGCGCGCTTACGTGGGAAAACCCCGAGGTCCGAGTGTACATCGGCGCGCCGAGCAGGTGTTAATCGCCGACGGCTACTCCCCGGCCGCCTTCCGCATGACCTGACCGGTCTCCGGATCCCACTTCACCGAGATCGAGTTGTCGCCCTCGTGGCCCATCAACGTGGTGAACGCCTCGAGCACCATCTCGCCGTGCTCGTTGGTGCAGACATTGCGGGTGACGACGATGTCGGCGCCGAAGCGCTGGTTGACCGACTCGACGTGCATCGTGCCGCGCAGCGTGTCGCCGGCCTTGATCGGCTTGTGGTAGACGAACTTCTGGTCGACCTGCACGATCTGCATGGTCTCCATGCCGACGTCCACTTGTGGGTGAAGAAGTGACCCTGGATGATCAGGGCGAAGATCGAGATGTAGGTCAGCGGTGCGACGAGTTGGTCGTGGCCCAGCTCGGCGGCAGCGTCCTCGTCGAAGCTGGCCGGATCGATCGGCCTTGATCGCCCCCGCGTACTGCTTGATCTGCTCACGGCCCACCACGAAGGTGTCGGGGTACTCCCAGACCATCCCCCGGATATCGGCTTTGAGTGCCATGCTCTACGCCAGCTTCGCTGTTGCGACGGCGCGGCCGAAGATCTTCTTGCCGCCGGTGGTGGCCGAGATGGCGATGGTCACCATCTTGTTCTCGGGGTCGGCCGACTTGACCCGGCCGTTGAACACGATCTCGGCGCCGACGCCGTCGTTGGGCACCGGCACCACCGCGGTGAAGCGCACGTTGTACTCGGTGACCGCGGCCGGGTCGCCGACCCAGGAGGTGACGTAGCCGCCGCCGAGGCCCATGGTCAGCATGCCGTGGGCGATCGCGGTGTCCAGACCCACCTGCTTGGCGATCTCGTCGTCCCAGTGGATCGGGTTGAGGTCGCCGGAAACGCCGGCGTAGTTCACCAGGTCCTGCCGGGTCAGTTGGATGACCCGCTCCGGAAGCTCGTCGCCGACCTTGACCGAACTGAACTCACGCAGTGCCATCGCTGAAGCCACTCTCTCCATTTTCTTCACTACGCCCGGCGAGCGTCGTGTAGGTCTCCTGTACTACTTCACCGTCCTGATTCGTGATGAGGTTCTTGGTGACGATGATGTCGGTGCCGTGCGCCTGCCGCACCGAATGCACGTACACGTCGCAGTAAAGCTTGTCGCCGGTCCTGATCGGCGCCAGAAACTTCAATTCCTGGTCGACCTGGATGATCTGGCGTTCCATGATGCCGATGTTCGCCGAGGCGAAGAACGCAGTACTGCGCCTGGTAACCGAACACCGAGATGAAGGTCAGCGGCACGAGAAGCCCGTCGTAGCCGAGCTCGGCAGCCGCGTCCTCGCTGAAGAACCACGGGTCGCAGTTCTTCACCGCGGTCGCATACTCGCGAAGCTTCTCGCGCTCCACCGCGTAGTAGTCGGGGTGGCGGTAATGCATCCCGACTAATTCTTCCGACAACGCCACGGTCAGAACCTATCTACTCAACCTCAGCACAAAGCCCGGCCGCACCGCGGCCGGGCAAGCTGGGATCAGCGCGACTCTTTGTGGGCCCGGTGCGTCCCGCAGTTCGGGCAGAACTTCTTCAGTTCCAACCGGTCGGGATCGTTACGACGGTTCTTCTTGGTGATGTAGTTGCGGTGCTTGCACACCTCGCACGCCAAAGTGATCTTCGGCCGTACGTCAGTACTGGAGGCCACGTCCTGCCCTCTTTCACACTTATCGTTCTCGTTGACTCTGGTAGCGATGGCCGGACTCGAACCGGCGACCTAACGATTATGAGTCGTTCGCTCTAACCGACTGAGCTACACCGCCATGTGTGACTCGCCGCCAGTCAGCTCGGCGTCCACCGAGCCCCCTAACGGAATCGAACCGTTGACCTTTTCCTTACCATGGAAACGCTCTACCGACTGAGCTAAGGGGGCCTGACCCGCGACGCCAGTCGAACCGCGGCGTGGGCCTTAAAGAGGGTACAGCCTGCGAGTCAGGCTAACCAAACCGCACGTCAGCCAGGCTGCCGAGTGGGCTGGTTGACGCTCGCCATAGTCTTTAGGCCATGGCATCGACGGACCGCCTCTACTTCCGGCAGCTGCTCTCCGGTCGCGACTTCGCCGCCGGCGACATCATGGCGCAGCAGATGCGCAACTTCGCCTACCTGATCGGCGACCGCGAGACCCGTCAGGCCGTCGTCGTCGACCCGGCGTATGCCGCCGGTGACCTGCTCGATGCGCTCGAGGCCGACGACATGACCCTGTCCGGCGTGCTCGTCACCCATCACCACCCCGACCACGTCGGCGGGTCGATGATGGGCTTCGAACTCAAGGGCCTCGCCGAGTTGCTGGAGCGGGTCAGCGTGCCGGTGCACGTCAACACCCACGAGGCGCTGTGGGTCTCCCGCGTCACCGGGATACCGATCGGTGATCTCACCGCCCACGAGCACGGCGACAAGGTCAACGTCGGCGATATCGAGATCGAGCTGTTGCACACCCCCGGCCACACACCGGGCAGCCAGTGCTTCCTGCTCGACGGGCGACTCGTCGCCGGCGACACCCTTTTCCTCGACGGGTGCGGCCGCACCGACTTCCCCGGCGGCGACGTCGACGACATGTTCCGCAGCCTGCAGCAGCTGGCGGGGCTTTCCGGCGATCCCGACGGTGTTCCCCGGGCACTGGTATTCGATCGAACCGAGCGCGACCCTGTCGGAGGTCAAGCGCAGCAACTACGTCTACCAGGCGTCCAGTCTGGATCAGTGGCGCAGCCTCATGGGTGCCTGAGCGGCGGTCCGCGAAGGCCCCTTGTTTAATCGGAACATTGTTACGTAACGTCGGTACAAACACACGCGCTGCGACGAAGGAGCACCCAAATGAGCGGACTGGTCAGCTATCGCAAAGACGATTCCATCGCGGTGATCACGATGGACGACGGCAAGGTCAACGTCCTGGGGCCCGCCATGCAGCAGGCGATCAACGACGCCCTGGATCGCGCCGAGGGCGAGGACGCCGGCGCGGTGGTGATCGCGGGCAACGAGCGCGTCTTCAGCGGCGGATTCGACCTCAAGGTCTTCCGCTCCGGTGATGTCCAGGCGTCCATCGACATGCTCAAGGGCGGCTTCTCGCTGTCGCACCGCCTTCTGTCGTTCCCCAAGCCGGTGGTGGCGGCCTGCACCGGCCACGCGATCGCCATGGGCGCCTTTCTGTCCTGCAGCTTCGATCATCGGATCTCCGCGCCGGGGTACAACTTTCAGGCCAACGAGGTGGCGATCGGGATGGTGCTGCCCTATCCGGCGCTGGAGGTGATGCGGCTTCGCCTCACCCCGGCCGCCTACCAGCAGGCCGCCGGACTGGCCAGGGTGTTCTTCGGGGAGACCGCGCTGGCCGCCGGCTGGGTCGACGAGATCGACCTGCCGCACATGGTGCTCTCCCGCGCCGAGGAGGCCGCCCGCGAGTTCGCGACCCTGCCCGCCGGCGCCCATCTGGCCTGCAAGATCCGGGCGCGGCAACCGGCCCTGGATGCGATCAAGGCCGGCATCGACAACATCCACACCGAGTTCGGGCTGTCCTAGTCCCGTGCCCAGGGTCAAGCAGCGCACTCCCGAGCTGCGCGACCGGGTGCTCGACGTCGCGGTCGCGACATTGTGCGAGGACGGTATCTCGGGGTTCACCACCCGTCGGGTCGCCGAACGCGCCGGCACCTCGGTGCCGGCCATCTACGAACTGTTCGCCGACAAAGCCGGGCTGATGCGCGCGGTGTTCTTCGAGGGGTTCCGCCGGCTCGGTCGTGAGCTGTCCGCCCGCCCGGACAGCGACGATCCGCTGGCCGATCTGCGCGCGGTGATCCCGGTGTTCCGCCGGTTCTGCCGGGACTACCCGCCGTTGGCGCGGGTGATGTTCAGCCGTCCGTTTCAGGACCTCGAACCCGGCCCCGAGCAGCTCAGCACCGCGCCCACCGTGCGGGAGATCTTCGTCGGCAAGGTTGCGCGCTGCGTCGACGCCGGCGTGCTGCACGGCGACCCGACCGACATCGCGCACGTATTGCTCGCTCTGGCACAGGGTTTGGCGGTCCAGGAGGGCGGACGGTGGCTGGGGACCTCGGCGGCGTCGGTCAACCGGCGCTGGAATGTCGGGGTTCAGGCCGTGCTGACGGGTTTCGGGGCGTGACTGTTTCTCAAAATCCGGTATCACCGGCGATATCACTTTCCCGGTAACCTCCCGCTCATGGGACGCGTCGACGGCAAGGTCGCCCTGATCAGCGGCGCCGCGCGCGGGATGGGCGCCTCGCACGCGCGCCTGCTGGTCGGCGAGGGCGCCCGCGTCGTCCTCGGCGACGTCCTCGACGAGGAGGGCGAGGCAGTCGCCGCCGAATTGGGTGACGCGGCCCGGTTCATCCACCTCGACGTCACGCAGCCCGCCGACTGGGCGGCGGCGGTGGCGTTGGCGCTGGGCGAATTCGGCTTGATCAACGTGTTGGTCAACAACGCCGGCATCGTGTACCGGCGCAAGCTGCGCAACCTCGAACGCGAACGCTGGCAACGGGTTCTGGACGTGAACCTGACCGGCACCATGCTGGGCATGCAGGCGGTGATCGACCCGATGATCGCCGCGGGCGGTGGCTCGATCATCAACATGTCCTCCATCCAGGCCATGCGCGGCACCCCGGGAAACCACGGCTACGTCGCCTCGAAGTGGGCGATCCGCGGGTTGACCAAATCGGCGGCGATAGAGTTGGCGCCCAACAACATTCGGGTCAACTCGCTGCACCCGGGCATGATCCGGACCCCGATGACGGCGCACATGCCCGACGACCTCGTCGCCGCTCCCCTGGGCCGCATCGGCGAGCCGGTCGAGGTGTCGACGTTCGTGCTGTTCCTCGCCAGCGACGAGTCGTCGTTCGCCACCGGGGCCGAGTTCGTCATGGACGGCGGCCTGATCGCCGACGTGCCGAGAAGGATGTGACCATGGGCCGCTTCGAGAACCGAGTCGCGATCATCACCGGTGCCGGTGCGCCCGGTGGGATCGGTGCCGCTGTCGCCCGACAGTTCGTCGACGAAGGCGCCCGCGTGGTGCTCGGCGCGACGTCCGAACGGATCCACGACCGCGCGGGCGAGCTGGGTGATGCCGCCGTCGGCGTGATCGCCGACCTCACCGTCGAGGGATCGGCCGAACTGCTGGTTCAGACCGCGTTGCAGCGGTGGGGCCGGCTGGACATCGTGGTGAACAACGCTGGGATGACGTCGGTTTCGTCGGGCTGGGATGCCGACGACGACGTGGCGGGGTTGTCACTGCAGCAGTGGGACGCCGCGATCGCGCGGAACATGACGACGGCGTTTTTGATGTGCCGCGCCGCGGTTCCGGTGATGACGGCGGCGGGATACGGACGGATCGTGTCGGTCGGGTCGACGACGGGCACGGTCAACGCGATGCCGGGGCAGTCGACGTACACGGCCGCCAAGGCCGGGCTGGTGGGGTTGAGTCGCGCACTGGCGCTGGAGGTCGTCGGCGACGGTGTCACGGTGAACGTCGTGGCGCCCGGCTACGTCGCGACCGGCTCACAGTTGCCGTTCGAAGCGTCGGCTGCGGCGGCTGGCCCGATCGGGCGCAGCGGTACTCCCGACGAAATCGCCGCCTGCATTCTGTTCTTGGCGCACGAGTCGGCGTCGTTCGTCACCGGGGCGGTACTGGTCGCCGACGGCGGGCACGGTCTGCCCGAAACCTGGCCTCGCCCTTAGCTCTCGGTGATCCAGGCGCGGGCCTGGTCGATCTCGCCGGCGGGAAAGTGCCGGATCTGGGCCGAGACGAAGTGCGAGGTCAGGTGCTCGGCGACGTCGCCGAAGTGGGAGTCGGTGACGACCGCGATCTTCTTGACGTGTTTCTGATGGTCCCGAACGAAGCGGAAGTGGGTGACCATCGCCCCGAAGCTGTCCCAGCCGGGGAAGGACCGCGCATCGATGATGAGGCCGGCCAGATCACCGTGGGCCTCGATCTCGGGGTCGACGGCCTTGGCCAGTTCCACGAAGTCTTTCTTGTCGAGAGCGGATTGCGGCCGTACCAGCAGGATGGATGTGGCTTTGTCCAAATCGTGTTCGATCACGAGATGTCATGATCCGCGCCGCCCGAGCAAGGCGGTAAGAGGCGAAGGTCCCGAATCACCAGATCGGCGGGGACCATGCGGTCCCCGCCGATGCGGTTTCAAGCGGCTGGGGTCAGAACCCCAGGTGCTGGTCGAACTGGTTGTGGGTCGAGAGGTCGGCGCTGGCCTGCGGGCTGTGCGATGCCGACGCGTCATGGCCGGCGTCGAACAGCGTGTGGCTCGACGAATCGGCGGCCACGGGCGCCGACGGGTCGAACGTGGAGTGATCCGGGGTCTCGGTGACCGCGTGGGTCGACGAGTCCACTGCCGCATGCTGGTCGACATTGGTCGAGGCATGGCTGCTGCCAAAGGAATTTGCACCGCTGGCGTTGGCGCTGCCCTGCGACCCGGTGATCACCGAACCGCCGTGCGAGCCGGCTGCGACGTCGGACTGCGCCGCCGTGGAGCCGCCGGTGTGGATGACGCTGCTCTGTCCGGTCGCGGCGGTGGATCCCGTCGCGGCGGTCGACGCGTTGGCGTTGACGTTGCTGTGCCCGCCGAGCGCCGCAGTGTCATGACCGAGGATGTTCACGTGGCTGCCGAAGCCGCTCTGCGCTTCGGTGTGTCCGCTGACGGTTGAGTGCCCCGTCGACGCGGCGGCACTGGTGGCGCCACCGGCCTGGACGGCGCTGTGCGCGCCCAGCGTCGTGGCCTCGTGACCGAGGAAGTCGGCGCTGCCGCCACCTGAGACATTGCCGCCCGCAGCGACATTCGTCTGTGCGCCGATGCTCGGCGCCACGGTCGGAATGTTGGTGTGAGCACCGAATGCCGCACCGGCGTTGGTGTTGGCGCCCAGCGCCGCGCCGTCGTCGTGCAGGAAGCTCACGGCCGCGGTGTTACCCGCCGCGGTCTGAACGCTCGCAGCTGTGCTCGCCAGGGGGGTGCTGATCCCAGCCGCCGTCGCACTCGTCACCGCGGTGTTGCCGGCGGCGTTGAGGCCGCTGCCGCTGACACCGAGCGCTCCGCTGCCGCTGGCCGCGGTTTGGCTACCGAGGTTCACACCACCGAGCGGGCTGCTGAGCCCGGCGTTGGCCGTGCTGCTGAGGCTCGCATTCTCCTGCGCGGCAAGCCCACTCGAGAAGTTGGGTGTGCTTGTGGCGCCCGCGGTCGCACCGCTTTGGATGCTGCCGTCGACTCGGCCGCTGGTCGCGATGCGGGCCCGGTCGGCCATGTTGGCGCCACCGACGGCACCGGCTCCACCTTGGGCGCCGATGTTGGTGGCTGCGTGTCCGCCGAGTTGCGCGGCGCCTGCCGCGCCAGCGGCGGCCTGGCCACCGAGGCCGGCGTTGAAGCCGCCGCCGAGCTGAGCACCACCACCGGCACCGAACCCACCTCCGAGTCCCGTACCGGCGCCGGCACCGGCGCCCGCCTGGCCACCGAGGCCGGCGTCGAATCCGCCGCCGAGTTCAGTACCAAAACCGCCACCAAGACCCGTGCCCGCGCCAGCACCCGCACCAGCCTGGCCACCCAGCCCGACGTCGAAGCCACCGCCAAGTTCAGCGCCACCGCCGAAGCCACCACCGAATCCGGTGCCTGCTCCTGCGCCCGCGCCCGCCTGACCACCGAGGCCGGCGTCGAACTCGCCACCGAACTCAGTACCAAAACCACCACCAAGACCCGTGCCCGCGCCAGCACCCGCACCAGCCTGGCCACCCAGCCCGACGTCGAA
This sequence comes from uncultured Actinomycetota bacterium, assembly GCA_963753095.1. GTDB lineage: Bacteria > Actinomycetota > Actinomycetes > Mycobacteriales > Mycobacteriaceae > Mycobacterium. The sequence continues at coordinate 32,388 of CAVWBC010000006.1, read as the reverse complement.
TCCACCGCCAAGTTCAGCGCCACCGCCGAAGCCACCACCGAATCCGGTGCCTGCTCCTGCGCCCGCGCCCGCCTGACCACCGAGGCCGCCGTCGAACTCGCCACCGAACTCAGTACCAAAACCACCACCCAGACCCGTGCCCGCGCCCAGCACCCGCACCACCCTGGCCACCGCAGCCCGACGTCGAAGCCACCGCCAAGTTCAGCGCTCGACCACCGAGCCCCACCAGCTCAGCACCGAGCTCGGCATCGAAGCCGCCGCCCAAGCCGAAGCCACCGCCAAGACCCGTGCCCACGCCAGCACCCGCGCCGGCTTGGCCACCCAGCCCGACGTCGAAACCGCCACCGAGCTCAGCACCACCACCGACACCGAAGCCACCGCCAAGACCGGTTCCCAGGCCGACACCCGTCTGCGCACCGAGCCCGAGGTCGGCACCTAGTCCAGCCTCGAAACCACCAGCGAGCTCAGCGCCAGCACCAAGACCGGCACCAAGACCGGCACCAAGGCCGGCGCCGATGCTCTCGCCGAGCCCCGCCGCGATGGCGGACCCGCCGTCGAGACCGATCTGCGCTGCCTCGTTGGTGAGGAGTCCGGCGCCCACCTCGGGCAGGAGCCCAGCTGATTCCACCGGGGCGAAGCCGAACTGGTTGGAAACCGCCTGCTGCAAACCGGCGATGGGATTGGCATCCGCGAGTTGCAGGCCGGGGATCGCCGTGGCGGCGACCGACTGCAGCTGCTCGGGCGTGACATCGCTCAGGCCGGCGTCGGCCAGCGCAACGTTGGGGTCCGCGACGAACGCCTGCGCGGCGTTCTCGTTGCGGAACAGGTCCAGGATGAATTGGAGCACGGAGTTCATCAGTAGTGCCTCTCTCGTCTCTCGTCTTGCTTGATCGCCGGCCATGTCCGGTTACTGCTAGCCACGGTATGGATGACGTTCAATCCCCGGAATGGGGCGCACTCCCCTAGTGAATGCCGGCCGTACCGGGCTTTCCAGCAATCCCCATTAGGGGATTAGGGGATCGCCTGTGTGAACCATGTGGTGTTAGCTGGCATTTCTAGGTTGGTCGCTATAGATACTGCTCATAGGTATCAAAGGCAGCAATGCACGGGCATGAATCGATTTGCAACCGTTACCCAACAATTGACGCACAGGAAAGTATCAGCAAATCCAAAACTCAATTTCCGTCAGCCGAACCAAGCCCGCGCGGAAACCCGGCGCCGCCCCAATGGCAGGCGCCCGGTGGCGACGTCGCCTCAGCTAAACCGCGTGGTGATCGCGCTGCCAGTGGTCTGGATGATCAGCCAGCCACTGCCGTTCCACGCGTTGCACCCGATGATGTTCGGCCATGATCAACAGCGCGCCGGCGATCAGCAGACCCGACGCACCCGACCCGAGCATCAGCAGGAACTCGTGATGGTTGTAGGCCAAGGCCGCGACGACCCCGGCCAATCCGACGACACCCAGTGCGATCAGAAACAGCCCCGGCAACCACAGCGTGTCGATGAACGATTCGCCGGCATGCGGTTGGGTCGTCCGGGCGTGATCGACCGGATCGCGATATGCACCCTTCATTGCGTCTCCCTTCCTGGAAGAGACGCTTTCTACGCTACGCCGATTGTGAGCTAGGTCACAGGGTTGCTTCCCAGTCCAGCAGTCGTTGGGCCAATTCGGGTCCGGCGTCCTCCTGAACGAAGTGGCTGGCGTTGATCCGGGCGTGGGGCTGACCGGCGGCGCCCGGGATATGACGGATCAGCGGGGCGTCGGCCTTGCCGAGGATCGGGTCGCGAGCACCGAACACGCACAGCGTCGGCTTCTCCCAGCGGCCCAGCGCCTCCCACGCGGCCCGGTTGGCCGGGATCGCCGGATCGTCGGGCGATGTCGGCACGAGTTGCGGAAACGCCCGGGCCCCGGCCTGATAGCTCTTGTCGGGGAACGGGGCGTCAAAGCCGGCGCGGACCGCCGCGGACAGTTTGTGCACCGTGCCGACCCCGACCAGCCGCCCGGCGGTCAACCATGGCGAGTACTTGGCGAATGCCCGCCAGACCCGGAACGCCGGCGGCGTCGGGCGATCCGCGATCGGCAGAAAACCGTTGGCGATGAACAGCTTTGCAAATCGATCGCTTCGCTCGGCGGCAATACGCAGTCCGATGAACGAACCCCAGTCCTGCACGACGACGGTGACGTCGCGCAGGTCGAGGGTGGTCAGCCACGACGTCACCCACTGCACGTGGCGCAGGTAGGTGTAGTCCTCGGTCCGGGTGGGCTTGTCGGAGCGCCCGAAGCCGATGAGGTCGGGGGCCAGCACCCGATGCCCGGCGGCCACCAGCGGCGGAATCATCGTGCGGTAGAGATAGCTCCAGGTGGGCTCGCCGTGCAGTAGCACGACGGGCTTGCCGTCCTTCGGGCCCTCATCGATGTAATGCATGCGCAACGGCTCAATGTCCGCGGCGGCCACGTCGAGGTAGTGCGGTTCGAAGGGATAGCCCTCGAGGTGGGCGAATCGGGAGTCCGGCGTGCGCAGCGTGTTCACCGGCTCAATCTACGCAGGACGTGCCGCCGCGCGACCCCGAGGACAGCGTCAGGGCTTGGGCGTCAGCGCGCTGCCCTTGAGCCACTCGCCCCACGGGATGGTCCAGTCGCCGTTCTGCCAGATCTCCACCCCCGGCCCGCCGGTGTGGCGTACCTCGACGACATCGCCGGGCTGGGAGAAGTTGTAGAACCACAATGCGTTCTCGCCGTTGAGGTTCAGGCAGCCGTGCGAGGTGTTCGTGTTTCCCTGCGCCCACGTCGTCGCGTTCAGCTGGTGCAGATAGATGCCGTCGGTGCTGATGCGGGTCGCGTACGGGATCTTCAACTTGTAGCCCATCGAGGAGGCCACCGGCAGCCCGTAGGTCGAGGAGTCCATCGTCACCTCTTCGGCCTTGTCGATCACGGTGTACACCCCGGGCGGCGTCCAGAACGAGAAGGTCCGGCCGGCGATGGTCTGCGAGCCGCCCTTGCCCATCGAGGTGGGCATGGCGCGGACGAGCTTGCCGTTGTCGAAGACGCTGACGGTCTTGGTGATGTCGTCGGCGACCGAGACGTGCGCCGCCCCGATGGTGAAGCGAGCCGTGGCGTTGTCCTGGCCGTAGAGGCCGTCGCCGAGTCGCTGGCCGAAGATGTTGGCAGCGACGCTGACGGTGGTGCCCGGTGCGTAGTACTTCGCGGGCCGCCAGTGCGCGGTCTGGTCGTCCACCCAGTACCACGACCCCTTGACGGGCGGGCTGGTCGTGACGCTCAGGTGCTGTTCGGCGTTGACCTTGTCGGTGACGGGCTCGTCGAAGCGGGCGGCGATGATGGTGCCGATGCCGTAGCGGCTGGTCCTCGTGGATCGGCAGACCGCCCGGGGTCTCGAGGTAGACCTGGGTGAGGTTGTTCGGGGACGCGGTTTCGAAGGTGGTCGTGCGGACCAGGGGGACGCCGCTGGCGCCGAGGCTGGCGACCTTCATCGTGTAGGTGCGGCCGTAGCGCAGCGGCTGGGTGGGCGTCCAGGCGGTGCGGTCGGGCGACAGGGCGCCGTTGACGGCGTTGCCGTAGTCGTCGACCAGGGTGACGTCGGTGAGGTTGCCGTCGATGACATTGGCCGCGACCCGGCTCAGCGGGCTGAGCTCGTCAGATCCGTTCGCCGGGGCGATCCCCAGCAGCGGCGGCTGGGGTGGCGGCGGAGGCACCGGGGCCGCGGCGCTGGCAGTGGCGGTCTTGCACCCGTTCGGGCAACCCGGCAGGCCTGCGACATCGCTGACCAGCACGGTCAGCAGCATCGCACCGAAGATCAGGCTTGCGGTGCGTACGCGGCGGGAAAGGGTCACCGAAATTCACTCCAGGGCAGGGTCGACGATGCGGAACCGGCGTCATCATTGACGCTCAGATCATAGACGGCGGAGGCGACCAGTTGTCACACCGCGGTCGCCCGGGATCAGTCAGCCGGCAGCAAACTTACATTACTTAGCGAACCTCAATTGACGTCGAGGTGAACAAAGTGCCTCACTGCAGGGCGCTGCCGTTCAGCCAATCGCTCCACGGCATCGTCCAGTCGCCGTTCTGCGTGATCTGCAACGGCGCCCCACCGGTGTTGCGGACCTCGACGACGTCGCCGGGAGCCGAGAAGTCGTAGAACCACTCGGCGTTCTCACCGCTGAGGTTGAGGCAGCCGTGCGAGACGTTGGTGTTGCCCTGCGCCCACACCGTGGAGTTCAGCTGGTGCAGGTAAATGCCGTCGCTGCTGATGCGCGTGGCATACGGAATGGTCTCGCGATAGCCCAACCGCGAGTTGATCGGCAGCCCGAACGTCGACGAATCCATGATCACTGGGTTCGCCTTGTCCATCACGGTGTAGACACCCGGCGGCGTCCAGAACGACAGGGTGCGCCCGTTGACCGTCTCGGTGCCCCCCATGCCCATCGAGGTCGGCATGGTGCGGACCAGCCTGCCGTTCTCGTAGACACTGACCTGCTTGGTGGTGTCGTCGGCGACGGATACATGGGCGTCGCCGATGGTGAACGTCGCGGTGCTGTCCTCCTCGCCGTAGAGGCCGTCACCGAGCGGCACACCGTAGACGTTCGCAGCGACCGTCACCGAAGTGCCCGGCGCGTAATACTTTTCAGGCCGCCAGTGCGCGTTCTGGTCGTCGAACCAGTACCAGGAACCGCGCACCGGCGGGTTGGTGGCGACTGTGAGGCGACGTTCGGCGACGGCCCGGTCGGCGATCGGCTCGTCGAAGTGGGCGACGACGACGGTGCCGATCCCGAGTTTCGCGCCGTCCAGCGGTGCTCCGCCGGTGGTGGTCAGGGAGACCTCGGTCTGATTACTCGGGACCAGGGTCTGGAACCTCGACGTCACGGTGGCCGGGACGCCGCCGGGGCCGCGGCTGGTGGAGGTCAAGGTGTAGGTGCGCCCGTAACCGAGCGGCACGGTGGGCTTCCAGGTCTTGAAGTCGGGGGTGACGACGCCGGGAATGGACTTGCCGTCGTCGTTGACCAGCTTGACGCCCGCGATCATTCCGGTCTCGGCGACGACGGTGACCTTGCCGAGCGGGTCGACGTCGTCGGCGCCATCGTTGGGGGTGACGGTGACGACCGCGGGGTCGCGCGACGGCGCCGGTGCCGGAGTCCGGCCGGCGGCCTCGGTCCGGCAGTGTTCGGGGCAGCGCGGCGCCGTCGAGATGACGACCCCACCAAGGATCGCCAGAACTGCCAGGACGACGCCGAGGCAGGCGCCGCGCGCACGACGACTAAAGCTCACCCATCACTCCGCACTGGTCGGCCACTTCTTGCCGGAACGCCGATCCGAGCGGACCGGGCCCCTGAATCATAAACGCGATCCGGCGCCACGCCGTTCGGGCAAACACCCGTGCCGCGTCACGACATGGACAAGACTTGGCGACATGACTGAACCTGGTGCGACCCGCGTCGCGGTGTATCTCGATTTCGACAACATCGTGATCTCGCGCTACGACCAGGTCAACGGCCGCAACTCTTTTCAGCGCGACAAGGCCAAAGGGCTGGAAGCGGCGCGGCTGGCCCGGGCACGGGTGGATGTGGGGGCGATCCTGGACTTCGCCTCGTCGTTCGGGACGGTGGTGCTGACCCGCGCCTACGCCGACTGGTCGGCCGACGTCAACGCCGAGTACCGCGAACAGCTCGTGGGCCGGGCGGTGGATCTGGTGCAACTCTTCCCGGCCGCGGCCTACGGCAAGAACGCCGCCGACATCCGGCTGGCGGTCGACGCGGTGGAAGACATGTTCCGGCTGCCCGACCTGACCCACGTGGTGATCGTGGCGGGCGACTCGGACTACATCCCGCTGGCGCAGCGCTGCAAACGCTTGGGCCGCTACGTCGTCGGCATCGGGGTGGCCGGATCGTCAAGCAAGTCGCTGGCGGCGGCGTGCGACGACTTCGTGATCTACGACGCGCTGCCCGGGGTGCCGGTGTTCGAGCCGTCGGACTCCGAACCGGAACAGCCGAAGCGCCGGGCGACGCGGTCGAAGTCCCCGGAGCCCGAGCCACCGGACTCCCAGGACGCCGCCACCGCGCTGCTGAAGCGGGCGCTGCAGATCGGCCTGGAGAAGGACGACGCCGACTGGCTGCACAACTCGGCGGTCAAGGCGCAGATGAAGCGGATGGACCCGTCCTTCTCCGAGAAGTCGCTGGGGTTCAAGTCGTTCAGTGACTTCCTGCGCTCCCGGGCCGATCTGGTGGAGCTCGACGAGAGCTCGACGACGCGGATGGTCAAGCTGCGCTAGACGGCTCGGCTAGGAAGGGTCGATGGCGAGGATCGCGGTGGTGTCCGCGCCATGGACAATCGCACGGGCCAGGTCGGGTAGGCGCTGCTGAGTCTTTCGGGCATACGCCCGCAACAAGGCGAAGGCCTCGTCCATATCGACAGCGCCCCGCTCGGCGAGCACCCCCTTGGCCTGCTCGATGACGATCCGCGTATTCAGGGCCGTCTGCAGCTGCTGGTTCACCACCTCCGCGCGGTCGACGATTCGGTGGTGAAGTATCCCGATCGTCGCGACGTCCGCCAGCGCCTGACCGATCGCGACATCGGCCGGCGTGGGGTCGCCGACCTCGGCACGAAACAGGTTGAGGGCGCCGATGCGTTCGTCGCGCAGTCGCATCGGCAGGGCACACACCGATCGGTAGCCGTACTCCGCGGCCCGCTGGGCAAAGGCCGGCCAGCGCTGCCGGTCCACCTCGAGGTCGTCGACCAGGACCGGCTTCCCCGTCCGGCAGGCCTGCAGGCAGGGGCCGACATCCGCTTCCACCTGAAGCAGTTCGAGAAGCCGGGTGTGCTCACTGCTCGACGCAAAAACGCGCAATTCCCCGTGCAGGTCGCCGAGTACCAGCCCGGCGGCGGCGATAGGAAGCAGCGTCATCGAGCTGTCGATGAGCTGCTGCGCGAGTTCGATAACGTCGTAGTCGGCGACAAGGCTGTCCGCCAGTCCGGCGAACGCGCTCGCCAACCGCTCGTAGCGATCCATGGCAGTCTCCCAACAGCTCGACATCACCGCCGTTGCTCAGGTCATCGTCGCACGTGATGTCGATCTATCCAGGGTCATCGACGATTTGGATTTTATTAACTCTCGCGCAATTTCGTTATTAACTCTCACGCAATTTATGGCTACCGCTCCGAATCGCTTTTGTACAAAACGCTTGTTTGCTGCGTTCCATTGCAGTAGTTTGGAGTTTACGTCGCTTCCCTAGTCCCCGGTATGTGACCACACGTTGGTGACAATATAAATATTTGCGGGGAGGAGCAGATTACGTCAATTTTGCCGAATGCGTTCTGACGAACAATTGCCTCAGTCGATGAGCTTCCGTGCGTGCGCATCGAAGTCGACTCCCGGCCTTTTCGAGGGGGTCGGGCCCAAGGGGAGGGCACCGCGCACGGGCGTAGATCGGCTCTGGCAGCACGTCCCGGGGGAAGGAAGTCGGCGATGAGCGGCAATGTGGGGACATCGATCGCCGCTAAGCATGCCCGCGTGCCACGCCGTCGGCATTCGGCATTCACCGCCGCCTTCGGGCTGCGCGTCGCCGGGCTCGTGGGATTGACCCTGATCGCATACGGCAGCGTCATCTACGACGTTGCGTTGTCAATCGGTGGGGGCTCGCGCACCGCGTATCTCATGGTCATACCTGTTCTGCTCGTGATGATCGCCTCCGGATGCACCGACCCGCCGCGCGGTGTGGCTGATCACGAAACCGACTGGATCCTGTCCGCCTTGCTCGGGGGCCTCGCGTTGTTCGCATGCTTTCTGACCGCCAACCGATTCCCGACGCTTGCAGGGTTGTGGCACATCCGGCTCATCGCCGCGGTCATCTGGGTGGCGTGCGCGGCGAGCATCATCTTCGGCGTTCGGCGCGTGGCGCAGATGTGGCCGTTATGGCTGTTTGCGATTGCGACGGTCACCCCGTTGCCCTACGTGCTGATGACTGCCGCGCTCGGCGGCACCGCCGCGGCATCGTCGGCGGTTGCCGCGGTCATCGGTGCCGTCGCCGTATTCTGCGCCGGCCGACGCAGTCCACTGCGCTGGCGGGTCGTCGCGGCGGCGGCAGCAGCTCTGGTGGGCGTCGGCACGGCGGCAGGACTGGCGACACCGTCGCTGTCGCTTTCCGTCACCATCAGCGCCGGCTTGATTCCGTTGATGAGCTTCCTAGTGCTGCAACGGTTCACCGCTTCCGAACATCGAGAGCCGTCGCGTGATCCGCCGCACTTGCCGCGCCGGTCACTGTTGTCGTTCGCCGCGCTGGGCGCCGTTGCCGTCGTCCAGCTTGTGCTCAACACATCGTCGTCATCCGCGGAGGCGGCCCCTGGGACCGTCGCCGCGAACTGGACGGCGCGCGCCGGGTTGTCTGCCTCGGAGCAGTTCGCGTTCATCCACCGCTATCTCGGACCCGATTCGACGTTCGCCCGATACCCCGCACCGTCTCGGACGGGATACCCGGACGCCGCAGTCGATGTCATCACCGCCGACAACCTCGAGGCACTACGCACCTATAGGTACGTGATCTGGTACCCCGCAAAGGTTCTGCCCAACTACCGCCCGGTCGACCTCGGCAACCCGCCCGTCAGGGGCGCGCTGGTCGCCGCGACCGACTCCGCCGCCGCCGACGACCCCGACGTCAGCGATTGGTATGCGCTGACCTGGCTGTGGCACAACGGCACGAAATTCCAGCAGGTGTTCGTCATCGTCAATCAGGCTGCATCGGAGGCGAACCCGCCGCCACAGCCCACCCCGCCGTCCCTCGCCCGGACGGTCGCCGCCCAGGCCCTGTGGGTGGCGCGCCAACAGGCCGACCCCTCTCCGGAGGTCGACCCGGTGGTCATCACCCGCGCTCGACAACTGGCCCACGACCTCGTGACCGCTGCGACACCCCCGTGATCGATCCCGTCACCGGCCGGACGCAGTCCGTCTTGCTACCGCCGCATTTCTCCGCACGCGGCGCGCTCGGCCCGCGGACACTGGTCGTGCTGGCGCTGGTGACAGCGGTCGTCATTGTCATCATCATGACCTTCGCAGCACAGCTGCTACCGGCAATCACCATCGTCTTCCCGGCGCTGTACTTACTGTCCGCCATCGATCGAAGCATCCTGATGTTCAGGGGCATCGACTCGGCGGCACTGGTTTCGATCAGCGACGCCGACGCGCTAGCGGTCCCCGACCACGAGCTGCCGGTGTACACCGTGTTGCTGCCGGTATACCAGGAGCCGGCGATCGTGCAGAGCCTGCTGATCGGGGTGGGAAATCTCGACTACCCCGACCACAAGCTCGAAGTGCTGCTGCTCGTCGAGGAGGATGACGACGCGACCGTGGCGGCACTGCAGGGTGTCTCCCTCGACGGCATCCGCGTGGTTGTCGTCCCGCACAGTCTGCCCAAGACCAAGCCGAAGGCCTGTAACTACGGCATGTCGCTGCCCGGTCTGAGAGGCGAGATGCTCACCATCTACGACGCGGAAGACATTCCCGAGCCGCTGCAGTTGCGCCGCGCCATCGTCGCCTTCCGGCGCTCCCCCAACGATATCGGCTGCCTGCAAGCGCGTTTGTACTACTTCAATGAACGACAGAACCTGCTCACCCGCTGGTTCGCCATGGAGTACGACCAGTGGTTCGGCGCTATCCTGCCCGCTGTCGCAGCAGGCCAACTGCGTGGTGCCACTCGGCGGCACGTCCAGCCATCTCCGAGCCCAGGTCTGGCGGGACATCGGCGGCTGGGACGAATACAACGTCACCGAGGACGCCGACCTCGGTGTCCGTCTCGCCCGGCACGGCTACCGAACCCTGATCCTCGACTCGATCACGTTGGAGGAGGCCAATTCCGATGTGATCAACTGGATTCGGCAGCGGTCTCGTTGGTACAAGGGCTACATGCAGACCCTGATCGTGCATCTGCGCCGGCCCGAGCGGCTGCGCAGGGAGATCGGTCTGAAGGCCACGCTGCGGCTGATCAACCTGACCGGCGCCGTACCGGTGCTCAACGCCATCAACTTCTTCCTGTGGTCGACGATGCGGTGTGGGTGGTCGCGCGACCCGAGGCGATCGCCGTGATGTTCCCACCGATCACCTACTACCTGTGCCTGATCGCTGTTGCTGTTGACCGCACCGTTGGCGATCTTCGCCGGCCTGGTCAGCCGTTATCGCGTTGGGCAAGCCGACACCTGTGGTGGGCAGCACTGCTGGTGCCCGGCTACTGGCTTCTGCAGTCCATGGCCGCGTTGAAAGCTCTGTACCAGTTGATCTTTCGGCCATCCTACTGGGAGCTCACCGTCCACGGGTTGACGGCGCCCGCGGCATCCTCGGCTCCGGATGCGGACACCTCATGAGCACTCGTGGTCTCGTGCGGTGATGGTGATGTTGCTCTGCGTCATGTGGACGGCCATCTCCGCAGGGGCCCGCCCACCTTCGCCGACCGGCTGATCCCGAGCCGACCCTCGCCGACCCCGGCGCCACCCCGACCGATCCCCTGGACGCAGCTCGGCAAGTCGGATCGCCTCGAGATCGTGGGTTCCGACCAGGTCAGCCGACACCGATATCCTTGTCCCGCAGGGTGTTACGCCCGGCTGCTTGCAGGGCATCATCGGATCGGTGGTCAACGTGCCGGCGGTCGGGTGGACGTGCTCGACGGGCGCGGATTCGTTCTCGGTAGCATTCCCGTCCCTGCCGACCAGAGCACGGTCCCGTTCACGGTCGACATCTCCGCGGCCCAGGTCATCGCCGGCGTCGCCAGGCTGAGTTTCGTTCTGCGCGAACATACTCCGCAGCAGGACACCTGTACCCCGCCGCCGTCGCTGACGCTGACCCAGCTGGCGTCGACGTATCTCGGTCAGACCCCCTACCCGGTCAACGTCGCCGACTTCCAGCCCGGGTACGTCGATCGGTTCGTCATCCGGACCGGCCCCACGCCGTCGGTGGCGCAGCAGCAGGCGGCGCTCGATCTGGTCGCCAGACTGACCCAGCTCTACCGGCCGATGCCGGTGGGTGTCGACATCGACACCTCACCGGACCCGGCAGCACCGCGGGCCGCCGACGCAACGGGTCATCGAGGTGCGCGACTCCGGCCCTGCTGGACTCACCGTGGAGAACCCTAACTCCCCGGATGCCCGGCTGGTGATCTCCGGCCACGGTGACCAACTCCGCCAACAGGTCGAGCTGTTCGCCGACCGGCGCATCAAGCTGGCCCAGACACCCTCGGCGACGGTGCGAACGGCGACGGCCGACGCCCCGGAGGCGACGACCATCAAGACGTTCGGGCAGCTCGGCATGACGGCGCAGATATCGGTGCTGGGCGCCGCGACGCTGTATGTCGGCGTCGACATCAGCCGGTTCGCCGCCGGTTCGGTGCAGGAGGCCAAGGTGCACCTCATCGCCCACTACTCCCCGGTGATCGGCGGCGAGGCGTCGGTCGTGATCCGTTCCGGCACGACGGTGCTCGCGGCTCGGCGCCTCGACGAGTCGGGCCTGCTGGACATCACCGGCACCATCCCGGCCGAGTCCATCGAGTCCACCGTCGGCGTCGCTGTGGAGTTGCGGTATCTGCCCAACCAGCAGTGCGCACCGTTGAACAACAGGATGCAGTTCAGCCTCGATCCCGACTCCACGATCGCTGTCACCGCCGGCAGCCACAACCGGGGCGGCTTCCCGGCGTTGCCGATGGCGTTCACCCCCGATTTCGACGTCGCGGTCGATCAGCCGGATCACCTGCGCTTCGCCGCCGAGGCGGTCAACCTGATGGCTCAGCAGACCGCAGCGACCCTGCACCCGCGGGTCACCACCATGTCGGCGGGGGCGGCGTCGCGTCGCGGACTGCTGGTGGTGGCCCGCGGCGAGGACCTCGCGCGCGCCGGGCTCACTCCCCCGGTCCTGCCCGGAAAGGGCGCGGCGACCGTCATCGGCGGCAACCCGGACACCGACGTCGACCTCAACGGCCCGATCGGTGTGGTTGAGGCGTTCTCCCAGCAGGGGCGAATGGTGTTGGCGGTCAACGGAACCGACGACTGGTCGCTCGTCGAACGAAGCTTCGACTACATCCGGGCGCTGCCGACGCGCTGGGGATCGTTGCCCGGCGACGTGGTGGCCACCGGTCCCGCCGGCGAATCCGTCAACCTGACGCTTGCGCGAGGGCGGCGCGCTGGCCAACGACAATCCCGGCGAAGGCTGGAAGTGGTGGGCATGGTTGACCGGGGCCGCGGCGCTGCTAGGGCTGGCCAGCACGGGATACGTGCTGGTGTCGCAGCGCCGGCACCGATCGCGACTGGGACCTCGCGTTGATAGCGCTGATTGACTGCCCGCCAGGGATATCGGCACCCACTCCGCCCGCGCGGCGGCACCCCCGCGCGACCGCGGTGTGGCGTTGTTCTTCGCGTTGGCGGTCTTGTATTTCGCTGTCGGCTACCTACTGGCGGTGCGCTACAACCTCTTCGACCCGGACTCCACCAGTCGCGTCGCCAATGCTGGCTATGTCCTGATGAGTCGCGACCCGCATCTGGCGGCGATCGGGTTCGTGTGGAACCCGTTGCCCAGCCTGGTCGAAGTGCCCGTGCTGCCCTTCGCCCGGTGGTGGCCCGAGTTGCGCACGCACGGCCTGGCCGGTGTGGTGCAAAGTGCCGTCTTCATGTCCGGGTCGGCGCTGATGGTGCGTCGTATCGCCCTGGACCGCGGCGTCGGAGCGGGATGGCGCCGTGTTGCGGTGGCGTGCTTCGCCCTGCAGCCGATGATCGTGCTCTACGGCGCCTCCGGTATGAGCGAGGCCGCGGAGGCCTTCTGCCTGCTGTGGTGCGTACGGCACCTGATGCGGTGGAGCGATCAGGGGCGCACTCCAGATGTGGCCTGGGCGGCAATCGCTCTGGCCGTTGGCTATCTGGGCCGTTACGAGGTGGTTCCGGCAGCGCTGGGCGCTGCCGTGTTCGCCTCGGTGCTGGCTGCCACCCGCGCCGGTGCCGGGGGTCGCGTCGCCACCGCGCTGGGCCACGGGGCCGTCATTCTGTTCCCCGCCACGGTGGCCGCCGGGCTGTGGGCGCTGGCTGGGTGGGTCATCAACAACGAACTGTTCGCCACCCTGACGTCGCGGTACGGCAACGAGAATCAGATCGCCGGCGCAATCCAACGCGGCTTCATGACGCGCGATTCGGCATCGATGTGGGCGGTGATCGCCGCGCGACTGTTCGGCATGCAACCGTTCGTCAGCATCGCCGCCGCCGGCGCCGTGGCCTACGCCGCCCTGGCACGCAAACCCGCCGCGCTGACTTCGGTCGTCGTCTTCGGCCCGGTGCTGGCCTTTGCGGCGTGGGGCCAGTACACGGTCACGACCTTCGGCCTGTTCCGCTACTTCCTGCTGGCCATCCCCATGGTGGTCTGCATCGCGCTCGCCTGCTGGGCCCCCACCGGCTGTCCCCGTCCGGTGTGGGGAGCCGAGACGCCGGTCAGCCGGCTCGCCGCGGTGCTGCTGTGCCTGTCGATCCTGGTCGGTTTTCCGGTCACCGTGCGCGCCATGCTCAACGACCGAATCAACAACCCGCCTTTCGAGTCCGGCCTCAACTCGCTGTTGCATCCGCAGCGCTTCCCGGCCCAGGAGCAGTGGTATCGGCAGATGGCGGTCAACGACCGACTGCTGGCTGAATACCTCGACCGGCAGCGACTTCCCGACGGCGCCGTCCTGATGGACACGGCCTATACCGGTGTGGTCTGGCTGAACTCGAACGACCCCCGGCAGTTCGTCGTGAGCAGTGACTACGACTTCAAGCCCGCGCTCAACAAGCCCTGGCTGCACCACGTCAAATACTTCCTGGTCAGCAATCCGGCCCTCACCAACGCCGACGCCGTCAACATCCGGTACCCCTCGATGTGGGATGACGGCGCGGGGATAGCCCGGCTGGTCTACTCCGTCGGCGGCGGAGGCGGCGACGAGCGATTCCGGCTCTACGAAATCACCGAGCCGGAGCGATCCACGACCGCAGCACCCGCAACCGGTTCCTAACTGCGGCGGGCGGCGGGGCATTCACGCTCCTGCACCGCCGCCGGCTGCGAGATCGCCGGAACGTCGCTAATCGCCCGGACCCGGATGCGCGCGCCGCGCTGCGGCACCAGTGTGACGTGCTTGAGCCGCTGGTGTTCGTCGGCGGCGCTGGTGGTGCTCAACTCGACCCGGCGCAGGATCTCCCGCAGCACCGCCGCCGAACGGAAACCAGGTGGCCGGACTCAGCGTCGCGCGCACCATCCGGTCCGGATCGAACCGCTCCGGATCCGGATATTGTTCTGGGCTCGTGGGCGTGATGTTGGCGCTGGGCGCCGCATTGGCCTTTGTGGTGATCTACGTGACCATGACGGTGAACCTGACCGAGCGCAGCACCGAACTGGCCACCCTGCGGGCGGCCGGGGTGTCCACGCCTCGCCTCACCGCAACCCTGGCGCTGGAAAATCTGGCCGCGACCGCGCTGGCCATTCCGTTCGGGCTGGCCGCCGGCGCGGTCGCGGCATGGTGGTTCCTGGAGTCGTTCAACAGCGACCTGTTCACGATGCATCTGTCGCTGGGCTCCTCGACGCTGGCGCTCGCGGCGCTCGCCATGCTTGCCGCAGCAGCACTCTCGCAGCTGCCCGCGATGCGGATGGTGGCTGACGTCGACATCGCCCGCGTGGTGCGCGAACGCGCGCAGTAGCGGCGGCGTCACCCAGGCGGGTTGCGGCCGGGCAAGGTTCGCATGGCTTGCCGGGCCACCGACCGTTCCCACTCCGGATGGGCTCTCTGGTATCCGCGCAGCGCGCGCCAGGATCGCCACGCGGCCGCCGGCGACGGAATACTCGGCAACCGCGCCAGCTCCCATTGGATTCCGTTAATGGGGTCGTCGAAGAACACCGCGTAGTAGCCCGGGGTGTACTCGGGGTACTCCTTGGGCGGATAGACCACCGGAACCGCGCGCGGGACCAGGAACTCGGCGTGGAATCGGTCGACCTCCGCGCGGCTCCTGGCCCACAAGGCGATGTGGTTGAGGCCGACCGCCTGGTCGGCGTGGCGCAGCTTGTGCCCGGTTGCGGCCGGCTGGATGCCGATGTAGCTGTGCGGGAACGGAAATCGCGCCATGTAATAGGTCGAGCGGTACTCGATGTCCAGCGTCCAGAAGCTCATGTAGCCGAGCCAGCCGAACATGGCGTCGTAGAAGGCAATCGACTGCTCATAGTCCAGGACGTTGACCTCGACGTGGTGCACCCCGCGCCAGCGCATGACCACCACCGTAGCGCTCGCCGGGCGGGTCGCCGGTCAGCTACGGCCCGCCGAGGCAGAAGGGCGCACCGGAAGCAGCCGCGGCAACAACATGCCGGTGCGCGTGGTACTCGGCGGACCCGGCGAAGGCCGTGGAGTACTCCGTCCTGGGGACGGTGCTCTACGAGCCAGTGCCCGCCGCGATTCGCCGACTCGCTCACCAGAGCATCGTCGTCAATCGTGCCGGCCGCAGGTGACCCCCGGCACGGCGCCGATGACAGAACCGTTTCGGCTCAGTTCTCGGGGATCGGCAGCGGCGGGTGGTGCGCTCTGCGGCCGCGCAACTGGAACAGGACTTCGACGACCAATGCCCCCAGCAGGAAGCCGCCTAGTACCCACAGGCGGTTGGGCATCGTGGTGGCGGTGTAGGTGGTCAGCGCAGCGAAGGAGCCCAGGCAGGCCACCACCCCGGCGACGGCGAGCACCTTGGTGATCCGGTGGCTGCGCAGCCGCAGGACGGCGAGGTTGACCGCGGCGAAGATGATCAGGAATCCCGACGAGCCCATCAGGCTGATGCCCTCGATGTCGACGGCGTTGACCACCACCAGCGTTCCGATAGTGGTGGCGATCAGGCCGCCGATCGGGCGGTCCCACACCGGCCGGGCCAAGGCCGGTGGCAGTTCGCCGTCGCGGGCCATCAGGAAGGTGAATTTCGCTGTGCCGTAAAGGGTCGCGTTGATCGCGCTGGCGGTGGAGACCACCGCGGCGATGCCGATCAGGACGAACCCGGTCGAGCCCAGGAACGGCCGGGCGGCGGCGGCCAGCGCATAGTCGCGATCCTGGTCGATCTGGGCGACGTCGAGGTTCCCGACCGCGACGAACGCCACCAGGACGTAAAGGACGATGACCACTGCGATCGAGACGGCGAAGGCACGAGGCAGCGTGCGCCGCGGATCGCGGGCGTCCTCGGCGGCATTGGCGATCAGCTCGAAGCCCTCGTAGCCGAGGAAGATTAGCGCGCCGGCGAAGACGATGACCCCGGGCGAGGGGTAGTGCGCGGGCGAGACCCGGTCGCCGTTGACGAAGAATAGCCCCGCAGCGCAGAAGAGGCCGAGGATGGCGAGCTTGCCGTAGACAAGCACCGCCTCGGCGCGTCCGACGATCCGTGCACCGGCCAGGTTGAGCGCGGCGAACGCCAGCACCACCGCGCTGGCCAGGATGCGACGCCACGGGCCGTTCGGGTCGGCGCCGAACAGGGCGGCGCCGTAGCTGCCGAAGGCGACCGCGTACAGGCCGAGCATCACGAAATAGCTCAGCCACAGCAGCAGGTTGAGCGGCCCGGCGATGGTGGTGCCGAAACACTTGTCGAGGAAGACCGCGGTGCCCCCCTGGCTGCGGATCCGCACCGACAGCAGCGCATAGGAGCGTCCGGTCAGCGCGGCGATCACCCCGCCGACGACGAACGACAGGTAGGCACCCGCGCCGGCGATCTGCACCGTGAGACCCAGCACCGAGAAGATGCCGCCGCCGACCATGCCGCCGACGCCGATCGAGACCAGCTCGCTGAGCCCGAGCTGACCCGCCGGGCGCGCAACAGTCATGCCCCGGCGTCCGGGACATGACGGTGCAACGATCGGTCGGCCACGGTAGGGACTAATGGTAGTCGCCGCGCTCACATTGACGCTGCCGCAACAATTGCGGTCGGCGCACCGGGCCCGTATAGCGAGCGGACGGAGTGGGTATCCGCCCGTGGTCCCTCGATTGAATTCTCATGCACACAGGACGGTCCGTGTCGAATACACCCCATGCACCCCACAGCTCGATCCCTCAGGCACAGTCCCAGTGGCTGTCGAAGTCCGCATCGCAGACCCGCGGCTCCGATGCCGGGGAAGTGCAGTTCCACTACGACATCTCCAACGACTTCTTCAAGTTGTGGCAGGACCCGACCCAGACCTACAGCTGTGCCTACTTCGAGCGCGACGACATGACGCTCGAGGAAGCACAGCTGGCCAAGGTCGACCTGGCCCTGGGCAAGCTCGGACTGCAGCCCGGCATGACGCTGCTCGACATCGGCTGCGGGTGGGGCTCCACGATCATGCGGGCGGTGGACAAGTACGACGTCAATGTGATCGGCCTGACGCTGTCGGAGAACCAGAAGCAGCACATCGAGGACACCCGGTTCGCCAGCTCGCAGAGCAAACGCCACATGGAAGTTCGGCTGCAGCCGTGGGAGGAGTTCGACGGGCAGGTCGACCGGATCGTGTCGATCGGCGCCTTCGAGCACTTCGGCTTCAATAAGTACGACGACTACTTCAAGAAGACCTTCAACTGGCTGCCCGACGACGGGGTGATGTTGTTACACACCATCATCATTCCCAGCGACGAGGAAGTGAAGGCGAAGCAGCTGCCGCTGAAGATGTCCACGATCCGGTTCATCAAATTCATCATGGACGAGATCTATCCCGGTGGCCGGCTGCCGCTGGCCGCGCAGGTCACCGAGCACGCCGGCAAGGCCGGCTTCACGATCACCCGCGAGCAGCACCTGCAGCCGCACTACACGCGCACGCTCGACACCTGGACGGCCAACCTCGAGGCCAACAAGGACGAGGCCATCGCCGTCACTTCCGAGGAGATCTACGAGCGGTTCCACCGCTACCTGTCGGGCTGCGCGGACCTGTTCCGCGGCGGCTACACCGACGTCTGCCAGTTCACCTGCGAGAAGGCCGCCGCCTAGCGAAGCGAGGTCAGGACAACAAATGGGGGCAACGATGCGGCCGGCGTTCGAGGACGTCCAAGCTCACTACGACACATCCAACGACTTCTTCGGGCTGTTCCAGGATCCGACCCGGACCTACAGCTGCGCGTTCTTCGAACGCGACGACATGACGCTCGAAGAGGCGCAGCTCGCCAAGCTCGACCTCGCGCTGGGCAAGCTGGACCTGCACCCCGGGATGACGCTGCTCGACATCGGCTGCGGCTGGGGTTCGGCGATGCGGCGGGCGATCGACAAGTACGACGTCAACGTCATCGGGCTGACGTTGAGCCGCAACCAGTGCGCCCTGGGTCAGCAGCTGCTCGACGACGTCGACACCAACCGGTCCCGGCAGATTCTGCTGCGCGGCTGGGAGGAGTTCGACGAACCCGTCGACCGGATCCTGTCGATCGAGGCGTTCGAGGCCTTCCCGAAGGAGCGCTACGCGGCGTTCTTCCGGATGTGCCACCGGATCATGCCCGCCGACGGCCGGATGGTGCTGCAGACGATCATGGGCCACCCGCTGAAGCGCTGGCCGGAGATGGGCATCCCCATCACGATGAGCGATCTGAAGTTCATGCGGTTCATCGCCAAGGAGATCTTCCCCGGCGGCGCGGTGCCGTGCGACGAGGACGTTGCCGAATACTCCGGCAGGGCCGGGTTCGCCACTGCCGAGGTTCAGTACCTGACCCCGCACTACGTCCGCACGCTGGATATGTGGACGGAAAAGTTGGAGGCCGGCCGTGACGAGGCGATCGAGGCGACCTCGGAAGAGGTCTACCACCGCTACATGCGGTACCTGGTCGGCTGCTCGGACTTCTTCCAGCGCGGCATCTCCGAGGTGGGTCAGTTCACCCTCGTCAAGGGCTAGTGCTTCTTGAAGTGCAGGGCGTTCTCGGTTGCCGATGATGCATCTGACTTGGCGCGCTTGTCGGCGCGTTTCTCTTTGAGGCTCTTACCGGACTTCTTACCCATCGCCTGGCGAGGAGACTTGTCGGCCATTGCTGCCCCGATCATTGGGGGCCTGAGTGGTCCCGATCACTCGAGAGTACGCACCGGGCATGAAAATAGCTGAGATCCAACGTTTTCCAACGGCGGTCCCGGGGTGTGACGTGGCGAACTCTCGCCGCCGCAGGGAATTTCGTGCCGCCCTGCTATGCTGATCACAACGTTGGCTACACGAAAGTGCAGCCGACACGTCGTGGAACGACATCATTTCACCGGCACCGGCCCGAATTTCGACGCCGCAACGCCGAGTTCAGATGATCCGTGCATCCCAGCACAACACGTCTCGCGGCGATCGATATTGCCCACCGGCAATCTCGCCCACTTGTGCTGATCTGCGCCGACGATCCCGTCGCGAGAACCGGCACACCCGATGCCGGAAAGGCACCGACACCCCATGACCACCGATAGAACTTTCGCCGAGCTCGGCGTGCCCGCACCCCTGGTGCGTTCACTGACCGCGGCCGGCCTCACCCATCCGTTCCCGATCCAGGTCGAGACCCTGCCGGACACCCTGGCCGGGCGCGACGTCCTGGGCCGGGGCAAGACCGGCAGCGGCAAGACGCTGGCCTTCGCGATTCCACTGGTCAGCAGGCTGACCGAGAACCGGCGGCAGGCCTCGCGGCCCTCCGGTCTGGTGCTCGCACCGACCCGTGAGCTGGCCACCCAGATCACCGCCGCGATCGAGCCGCTGGCCGCCGCCTACGGCCTGAAGGTCACCACCATCTTCGGCGGCGTCCCACAGGGCCGGCAGGTCAGCGCGCTGAAGGCCGGCGTCGACATCGTCGTCGCCTGCCCGGGCCGCCTCGAGGACCTCATGCGTCAGCGTCTGATCAGCCTCGACGCCGTCGAGATCACCGTGATCGACGAGGCCGACCACATGGCCGACCTCGGGTTCCTGCCCGGCGTCACCCGCATTCTTGCGGCCACCCCGGCCGGCGGACAGCGGATGCTGTTCTCCGCGACGCTGGACAACGGCGTCGACAAGCTCGTCACCCGCTTCCTGCGCAACCAGGTGTCACACTCCGTCGACAACGAGAACTCCCCCGTCGCGGCGATGACCCACCACGTGTTCCACGTGTCCGGCGTCGAAGCCAAGAAGGAGCTGGTGCACCGTCTCGCCTCGGGCACCGGGCGCCGGATCCTGTTCATGCGCACCAAGCATCAGGCCCGCAAGCTCGCCAAGCAGCTCACCGAGGCGGGCATCCCGTCAGTTGACTTGCACGGCAACCTTTCTCAGCCGGCGCGCGACCGCAACCTGGCCGCGTTCACCGAGGGCAAGGCACGCGTGCTGGTCGCCACCGACATCGCCGCGCGCGGTGTCCACGTCGACGACGTGGAGCTGGTCGTGCACATCGATCCGCCCGCCGAGCACAAGGCGTACCTGCACCGCTCCGGGCGTACCGCCCGGGCCGGCAACACCGGTGACGTCGTCACCGTGGTGCTGCCCGAGCAGCGCCGGGACACCCAGGCGTTGCTGCGCAAGGCCGGTATCCACGTGACCGCCCAGCAGGTCGGCGCCGATTCGGACTCCGTGCAGGCACTCGTCGGCGAGATCGCCGCCTATCAGGCGCCGGTGGCGCAGCCGGTGCAGGTGCGCTCCTCGGAGCCGCGCCGGTCGGGTAATGGTGGGCAGCGGCGCCGTCGCACCGGCGGCTCCTCGTCGTCGAACGGCGGGGCCGTGCGCATCAGTTCCGGCCAGTCCCGCGGCGACCACGCCGGCGCACCCCGCGCCGAGGGTCGTCGCAGGTCAACCCGCCCGCAGCGGAGCGCCCGCTAACGAAAATCGGCGGGTATCGCCCAGACAATGCGCGTGCTACCGTATGCGCAGGATGCTTTAGTTGCATCCATTCAGAAAATGAAAGAAGAAAAAGTAAATGGCACAGGGAACTGTGAAATGGTTCAACGGCGAAAAGGGCTTCGGCTTCATCGCCCCTGACGGTGGCGCGGAGGATGTCTTCGTCCACTACTCCGAGATTCAAGGGAGCGGCTTCCGCTCGCTCGAGGAAAACCAGCGTGTCGAGTTCGAGATCGGCCAGGGTGCTAAGGGACCCCAGGCGATGCGAGTCACCGCGGTCTAATCGACCCCAATCTTAAGCAAGGGCTGGTGCGGCTATGCCGTACCAGCCCTTGTGATTTCGGGACGTAGTTCTCAGGTCGCAGGAGTCGCCGGGGCGTCGAGCCCGCGTGCGGCCCACGCCGCGCTTTCGATCTGGGCGGCACGCACCACGCGGTCGGCGGTCTGAAACTCCGAACTGTCTTGCTCCGCAATGGAAATCGGCATCGTTGCGGCTCGGCGCAGCACCATCCGGCCCAGCGTCGGTGTGGTCATGTGCGGGATGACGAGCAGTTTGGCGCAGGCGGTCTTGCCGACGACGACCATGAGGCGCTGCCGGCGGTCGTTCCAGCCCATCTTCGACATCGCGCCCGAGGACATGGTGTTCAGCACCGGCGCCCCCGCGGTGGCGGACCAGTTGATGTTGATGTCGATGACTTCACCGAGTGCCGGATGCAGGGACTCGATCAGCTCGGGCAACTCCCGGGCGATCGATCCGGTGTGCGGCCACCAGGCCCCGTCGATGTCGGAGCCCAGGGCGCTGGCCAGGGTGATCCGTACCGGGCTGGCAGTGCGCCGCCCGCCGCGCAGGCCGTTCACGACGAGGCCGGATGGGAGCCAGGCGAGTGGCTTTCGGGCAGGTCGGAGAACACCGGGTTTTCCACCGGCTTCTGGGACGCGTCACTCGAGTTGTACTCGATGACGTCGGCAGGCTGGGAAAACAGTTCGGAGTGTTCCATTCGGAATTCCTAACGATCTAGATGGGGTCGACCGGAAGCGCTGTCGTTGCGACGAGCGCCGATCGAATCGGTGGCTGATCATTTTCGCGGAGTGTCACGACTGAGGAAGCACCGCTAACACGAAACAGACCTACCCTCAGACTACACCGGGGCTGATCAAAGCCCCGCATGCATCCGTTTTGTGGCCGAGCCGGTATCCGCCGCGGACCATTCACAGCTAAGGATTGGCTACGGCAACTCGGTGGGCCGCCTCTCTCGCGTGGAATCATGGACGGCGTGAGCACCTGGGACGACACCTCGGATTCCGGCGAGTACAGCGTCGAGGACGACGACCAACTCCAGCCGGAGGACACCCTGATCGATCGCG
Organism: uncultured Actinomycetota bacterium; assembly: GCA_963753095.1. GTDB lineage: Bacteria > Actinomycetota > Actinomycetes > Mycobacteriales > Mycobacteriaceae > Mycobacterium. The sequence goes on along the minus strand of CAVWBC010000006.1, from coordinate 10,237 downwards.
GCGTCGACGACGTCCTCGACGAGGGGTTCTCCCCGCCGGAGCGGCCCTATGCCCGCACCGTCCTGGACCATCCCGGCCCGGAGACCCTCGACGAGCTGCTGGCCGAGGAAGAGCCCGACCCGGTGTCGCGGCTGAACAACGTGCTCGACGAGGCGGAGCAGGAGCGCTCCGACGACGCCGAGCACGAAACCGAGTTTCCCGACCGGGACGAGGTCGGGCGCGGGCGGTCCGGCCGGTTGGTGGCACCGGATGCCGGCTTCGGTCCGGACGACGACTCGGAGCTGTTCGCCAGTGACGTCGGCATCGACGGGGGCGCGGCATCGGCCGAGGAGGCCGCCATGCACGTCATCGACGACGAGGACTAGACGCTCGGCACCCAGTTGCCGTGGAACCCGGCTGGCACGCGGTGCGGGAGTTTGACGGTGGCGACGTCCTGCAGCGTCTGCGCGTCGAGGATGGCCAGCTCGCTGCGGTCGGTCGCCGCGTCGTAGATGTAGCCCATCAGGACACCGTCGTCTTCGGCGGCGTCGGCGCTGCGCGGCTGGAAGACGAACTCGCCCAGCATCTTTCCATCACCGAATGAACGGCTGGTGGTTCCTGTACCGACGAAGTCGTGCTTGAGCAACGTTTGGCTGCCGCTGAAGTCGTCGCCGACGGCGGGGGCGTAGCCGTAGCGGTGCCGGCTGCCGACCAAGTCGCTCGTCGACGCGGGGGAACTCCTGGCCGCGGTCATCGATGCGGGACTCGCGCACCTTGCCGTCGGCGAGGTCGACGATCCAGCGGTCCAGCGTGGGCGTGCCCTCGTCGGGGCCGAGGCGCTGGCTGTCGAACATCTTCGGGTGCCGCACGAGGTCCAGGACGATGGTGTCGCCGTCGTCGTAGGCGTTCATCGGGTGGAAGACGTAGCAGGGTTCGACGTCGAACCAGCGGACGTCGGCGTCGCCGCCGTCGCGGGGCATGACGCCGACGCGGGCCGGGTAGCGCGGGTCCCACTTGTACGGGAACCTGCGGTCGGCACCTCCGGGTCGGGGCTCGCGGGCCATGAGCGGGTCGGGGATGCGGACGCGCCCGATCAGCGCCGACAGCATCAGCCGGACCGGCAGCCGCAGCGGTCGGGGCGCCGTCATCTCGGCGGCCAGTGCGGCGTCGAAGGTGACCGGCAGGTCGTAGAACACGACGTGGTTCTCGGTCAGCGAGAAGTCGTGCATCATCGGGCTGCCGTGCACGGTGATGTCGACGGTCCGGCGGGCGCGGCCGTCGACCCCGATCACTGAGTACTGCACGGTGTTGCCGCGCTCCATCCCGTAGGTAACGGCATGCAGCTCACCGGTTTTCGGATCCCGCTTCGGGTGGGCGCTGTAGCCGCCGGGCAGCGTCCCCTCGAAGTCGCACACTCCGACGGTGTCCAGCTCGTCGGTGAGCTCGTATTGGGCGAGACCGGATTCGACCAGGGCCAGCGTCTTGCCGGCATGACCGATCACGTTGGTATTGGCGCCGAGCCCGGAAACCTTCACCTGACCCTCGGGCACGGGCTCCCCCAATGCCAGGCAGGCCTGCGGACCGCGGACGAAGCGGTTGCGGTACCACTGGGCCGTGCCGTCGCGCAGGCGCAGCCCGTGCACCATGCCGTCGCCGACGAACCAGTGGTAGCGCTCGGGGTCGACCTTGCCGATCGGGTTGGGCCCGTTGCGCAGGTAGCGCCCGTCGAGGTAGTCCGGGATCTGACCGACGACGTCGAGGTCGGCGAGGGTGAACTCCTCCTGCAGCGGCGCGTAGGCGCCCTCGAGGTAGCGGTTGGCCATCAGACCGATCCTCTCGATAACGGTGTTATATGTGATCTGTATAACACCGTTATGGCAGGATGGCAAGGGTGAGCACGCAACGGGAGAAGTTGATCGAGGCGGCGGTCGAACTCCTCGAGCGCGACGGCGTGCAATCGCTGAGCGCGCGCAACCTCGCCGCGAAGCTCGGCACCTCGACGATGGCGGTCTACACCCACTTCGGCAGCATGGCCGGGCTCCTGGACGCGGTGGGCGGCGAGGCGCTCGCACGATTCGCCGACAGCTTGGCGCAGGTTCCGCCGGCCGACGACCCGGTGACTCGCTTCTTCGTGCATGGGCCTGGCCTACCACCGGTTCGCGATGACGAATCCGCAACGCTACCAACTGATCTTCGGCACCGCGTCGCCACAGTCGCTGCTCGAGGTCCGCGCCGATGTGACGGTGACGGGCAGCACCACCACCCGGCCCGAGTGGGCGGTGACGTTCGAGGCTCTGCACACCGTCGTGCGAGAGATGATCGCGGCGGGCCGCATCCGCGACGACGGCAGCCTGATCATGGCCGCCCGGCTGTGGACGCTGACCCACGGGGCGGTCACCCTCGAGATGGCCGGCTACTTCGGGCACGACGGGCACGGGCTCACCGAGATCCTGGGGCCACTGGCCCTCGACACGCTGGTGGGGATGGGCGATGACCGCGACAAGGCGATGCAGTCGTTGGCACCGCGATGGAGCTGGTCGCGGCGCAGGCGGGTCTCTAAGTCGGGTCGTCAGCTCGTGTCTGCGCAGCGGGGTGAGTCAGACAGGTCCCGTCGCGGTAGCGGCACGGCTCGGAGTGCGTTCCGCCTCGCCGCATTCTGCAGGTGCGTCCACTTGTACTCCGCAGCGCTGCATCGTCCTTGGCCATGCTGAGCGGCATATAGGGGTTGCCGTGCTTGGCCCGTTGGTAAGCAAGGATCTCGTCGTCGCTCATCGCAGACAACTCGTCGCGGTTCATCGACGCCTCCCTTCCGCGTATCGATCAGCGATCCGCAGAGGCGGTCCGCTGGGGATCGGCAGCGCGGCGTTCTTCTGCTCCTGCTCTGCCTGAATCTCCTCAATGTGTTCCTGCAGGCGGGACATGCTCGTCCTGGGCACCCGTGAATCGCCGCCGCAGCGTCGGCAGACGTCTGCCGCGGACATCGACCGGTGGGTGGGGGCAGCGGTCTGGTGTCGTGCAGGCACAGACCAACGGGAACTGTTTGTAGCGGGTGGCATAGCCACAGCGGTCACAAGGGTCGTAGTGGTAACTGCCTGGCCAGCACTTGTTCATCGCGGACGACCCTTCCCGGGCGATCGACGCGGACGCCCGGCCGCGTATCGATCAGCGATCCGCAGCGGCGGTCCGCTTCGGTTGAACGCCGGCGGGTGGCGGCTCGGAATCGGTCGAGCGGACGTCCGGAGCCCTCCGGGCGGCCACCGCATCAGGCGGGCAGGCGCAGCGCATCGGCCCGAACTGCTTGAAGCGGGTGGCGAATCCACAAACCGGGCAGGGGTGGTGGAAGTGCGGATGGGTAGCGCCGCTGGCGCTGACTCCCCACCAGGGTTGGGGCTCGGGCCAGTTCCCCGCAGGCGGCGGATCATCACAGATCCATCCTTGGTGGGCGCTCATGGCGTTCCCCGGGACCGGTCGCGCTCAGCAACAGACCAACTACGCAACATCGAATTACTCCCGTCATTGAACAGTGGCGGTCAGCCACTGGCCCGGGCCTTCTCCGAAAAGCACCGTGCCGGGTAGCGCGGTTGCCGTTCGCTCGCGTTCGGAGGCGTATGAGCGAATCTCTTGGCCTGAGGGGAGTATACCGGCGCGACCGACATCAAGGCGCTCTCCCGCAGTCATTAGGTAGCCGCCCAGCAGAGCTGGGCCTACGGTGGAACCCATGGCAGAACAGAGCGCGGCGGTCATCCCGGCGCATCCGCCCGAGCCGATCATGCGGGCGATGAATTCGTTGTTGCGGCGGCTGTTGGGCACCCCGCTGGGTAAGCCGCTGAAGGACTTCATGGTGCTGAACTTCGCCGGGCGCAAATCGGGGCGTCAGTTCTCGATCCCGGTGAGCGCGCATGTCATCGACGGGCAGCTCTACGCGCTTGCGAACGCGGGGTGGAAGGTGAACTTCCGTGGCGGTACACCCGCCCATGTCGTCCATGGCGGCAAGACGACCGCCATGCGTGGCGAGCTGATCGAAGACCCAGACGCGATCGCTGATCTGTTCCACCGCGCAGCGACGGGTTACGGGGCGAGCAAGGCGCAGCGGAACATGGGGCTGAAGTTCCGCGGTCCCGCGTGCCGACGCTGGCGGAGTTCCGCGACGGGGTTGTCGAAAACAAGCTGGTGGCAATCCGGTTCACGCCCGCGTAGTTCATTCTGGAGGCGGTGTGCCGATCAGGACGGCGTTGATGCGACATCCGTCAGGGCCGGCCTTCCAGGCGTGGTCGACGCCGGTCATCACCACCATGTCACCCTCGTCCAGATGGTGAACGCCGTCGTCGAGGATGAGGTCGACGCTGCCGCTTAGGACTGTCTCGAGGTCGAGGGTGTCGGTGTGGTGCACGGGCGTTTCGGACTGCGGGCCGTAGTCGACGACGATCCACCGGACGTGGCCTGGGGGTAGGACCTGGTCGATGAGCTCAGCGTTGCCGGCGGGTCGGGCCGGTGGTGGACTCGACGTGGTTGCGTAGGGAATACCCATGGCGAAACCGGGGCCGATCGGATTGACAGCGACTTCCTCTCCGCTTACCACGCAAGACTTTCCGGTGGCGTCGACTCCGGTGATGAGCAGTCGCATGGGTTTCCTCCTGTAGTCGGGGTTGCGCCAGCAATGGACGAGGACACACCTTCACGGCCGCATCGCTAGCTGATGTCGAGATCGGTTCGCTCGACTCGATGACCCATCGCTCGCAGCTCCGCTGCGATCTTGTCGGCTTTGTTGGCCGGGATTTCCAAAGCTTCGCCGTTGAAGACGCTGAACTCTATCGGCACCGCGTACTTCTCGATCAGATCAGGCGGAAACCACTCCAGGGCAGATCTCCTGAGCCACTCGGGGTAGTCGCCATCGGCATATCCCGGCACCATGTCGCGGTGAAACGGTGCGTCGTCGCCCGGGACCTCCTCGAAGCGATACTCCAGTTCGCGTTCCCACTCGCCAAAGGGCAGCCGGTCGCGGAACTCCCCCCACGTCTTCGACTCGCGCAGTGCGCTGAGAGCCTGCGCCACCCGCTCGGCGCTCGCGCGCTCTGCGAACAGCGCGCACTGGTAGCCGTCGCCACCAACGCGGTAGACGATGTCCATGACTCAGTCCCCCGATCAACGAACCCTAACTGCCGCAACCGTACCGGCCTGATCTGACAATGTTGATGCATCGGAGCATCGTCGGCGGCGAGCGTCAGGACCTAGGCGAATCCGGATCATCATGATGGGCGTCCAGACTCCTCGACACCCACAGGCACGCCTTCCGACTATGCCGGCTTGCTCAGGCAGGGTTGTCGCGCACCGCGTAGATGGGCCACGAGTGCGGCACGCCCTTGAGTTGGTGGCTGCCCCGGTCGTCGAAGGTGATCCGAGATCCCAGCACCAGCGCTGGGATGGCACCCGAGACGAGTACCTCGCCGGGCGCGGCGAGCGCCATGATCCGCGCGGCGACGTGCACGGCGATGCCGTGCACGTCGCCGTCGGCCATCTCCACCTCACCGGTGTGCAGGCCGGCCCGCACGGTCAGACCGAGGTCTTCCACCGCGTCGCGGATCGCACAGGCGCAGTCAATGGCCCGGGCCGGGCCGTCGAACGTCGCCAGCGCGCCGTCACCGGTGAACTTCACGACCGTGCCGCGGGCGCTGAGAACGTGACGCTCGACGAGGCGGTCGTGGGCAGCGAGCACTGACGACCACGCCTGGTCGCCCAAACTCGTTGCCCGCTCGGTGGATTCGACGATATCGGTGAACAACACCGTGGACAGCACCCGATTGGTGGGCGCGGCGCGGCGGCTGCCGGTGACAAACGATTCGATCTCGTCGAGCACGCGATCGGCGTCGCCGGCGAACCACACGTTGTCGTCGCCGTCGAGTTCGACCAGTCGGGAGTGCGGGATCCGCTCGGCGACATCCTTCGCGTGTTCGGTGATGATGTGCCGATCGCCGCGGCGGTGCAGGATCAGCGTCGGGGCCTGGATGCTGGCCAGGACGGGCCGAATGTCGGTGTGTAGCAGGAGGTCCAGAATCGCCTTGAAGTAGCCGGGACCGCCGGAGAGGCGCTCACTGCGGGCCCACCACCGCTTCTTGGCGGCGTCGTCGGACCAGCTGGGCGCCAGGATGTCGACCACTTGACCGGTACCGACGGTGTCCCGGAAGACGTCGAGATAGTTTGCGAGGGTCGAGTCGGGCATGCCGAAGGCGTGATCGGGGCCTCGCACGTAGCGGCCGAACGGCGCCCACAGGACCAGTGAGCGCACGCGCTCGGGGTGGCTGGCGCTCAGCAGCATGGCAGGCAGCGTGGCCTCTGCCATGGCGAAGACGGACACGCACTCACTGCCGACCGCGTCGAGGACGGCGACGAGCCCGTCGGTCCAGGATTGGATCGCGGCAAGGCTGCTGATCGGTACCGCGTCGGAGCTGCCGACCCCGAGAAGGTCGGAGGTGATCAGGCGGCCGAACGAGGCCAGCCGGCGCAGGTGCCCGGCGACGGTGGGCTCCTCCCACATCAGGTCGATCGGGAAGGTGGCCGTGGGAACGAAGAGCAGGTCGGCGCCGCCGTCGCTGACAACCTGGTAGGCGAGGTGGTTGTCACCGTCGCGCGCGTAGCTCGTTTCAGGCACCGCTGCCATTTGTTGAGTGTGTCATGGTGGGGTCCGACGGTGGCGTTCAGCCGTGCTCTCAGACGGCGATGATGGCCAGGGCGCTGTGAATGCCCCGAAAGTCGTTCTCGTTGCGCGTGATCAGCGGAATCCCGAGAGCGACGGCTACCGCGGCGATCAGAATGTCGAATCGGCGCGGCTTCGGGTCTCGGCCGATAGCCCGCACATTCGCGCATAAGGCCCCGTAGATGCGGGCGGCACCCGCATCGAACGGTACCGGGTCGAAAGTGTCGGCAATCCAGTGGTATCGCTGCTGGCGCACGGCGTTGAGGAGCGGATCCTCGGTGTGCAGGCCGGATGACAGTTCGGCAAGGGTGATCGTGCTGACGGCGGCCGCAGCGGCGTGAGCGGCGACCGCGTCGGCCGGATAGTCGATCACCACGGACGTGTCGAGCAGCACGCGTTCATGAACGGTGATCACCGGATGGTGCCCCACCGTTCCGCCTCGCCATCGTCGACCGCGGCGTCGAGCTGACGTAGTTCGGCGCCGAAGCGTTCCACGTCCCAGTTCGGAAGCCGCCCGAGGCCGGCGGTGAGCTCTCCCACCGGTACGAATCGTCGACGTCGATTTGCCTCGGCTCGGTCATGAGGCACGAGGTCTGCCACCGGGACCCCGTTCCTGGTGACCGTAAAACGCTCGCCCTCCTCGACTCGGCGCATGATCGCCCCACTGTCGTTTCGAAGTTCCCGCTGGCTGATCGTGGTCTCCATTCCTCCGACCGTAGCACGCTTGTGCTACGATGTGTAGCACCGTCTGCCTACCCGGCCCACAGCTCGTCATCCCAGCGTTTCGCCTCAGCGACGATCCGCCGCTGGAATGCCGGCTCCATCTCGCCGATCATGTCCAACGCACGCGCAGTCAGCTGCTCCCGAATCCCACTGAGCGCGTGGGCGACCGGTATGAACGCCCGCAGAAGATCGGGAGCGTCCAGCACGCACTCCACCGGCATGTGGTCGTCGAGGTAGTACAAGCCGCCCAGCGCCTGCTGGACCCGACCGACACTCCACCGCAACGGATCTCCGCATCCGGTATCCAACAGTTCGGCCAAGAGCTCCTCGTGGTCGAAACGGTTGAACGGTCGACCCTGCGGGGAGGTGAAGAACGTCTTGAGCAACCGTGAGGTGGCCGGCCAGTCATCACAAGGGCGCTCGTAGGGATGCCCGCCTTCAGGCATATGCCCGATCAGCCACCGCACCAGAGGTCGACAGTTAGCCCATGATTCGGAAAGTCTCGGGAAAGCTGTTCGCACAAGACCATGCTGGATCCACGCCCGAGTGTCGGCCAGGGTCATCTCGACGAAGCTGACGTCGGGATCGGTGTTGGTTTCAACGGCGGCGTCCCGCACCTTGTCGATGGAATCCGCGACGACGAAGGCATCGTCCAGGCCTGAGATGACGTTGTGGTCGAGGCGAACAACACACGTCAGTTCCTGCCCGCCGATCAATCGCGCGCCGATCAACAACTCGTCACTGTCGCCCAGCAGATGCGCCATCCGCGCGACCCGACGAACCTGAATACCTGGCAGTCCCGCAATCCATCTCGGCAGCCGATGGGGCCGATTTGCCACCTCCTGCGCGCATATCCGCTGCAGTTCCTCGTCGTCGACCAGGAACTCGGACAGCACCGCCAACAGCGCGGTGGTCTCTCGAATCTGCGTGCCCACGAAGCCGGCGATGAGGTCTTTGAGACACACCTGCTGGCTCTGGCCGGTTTCCGGAAGGCCAGCCGGTCGGGTGTCACCGCCTCGATGAGCGTGCTGACCAGAACCAGCAGATCCAGGGGATGCCCGGCGTCGAGCGCCGCACGCACATCACGCATCAACGCTGATCGTTCGGGCGTCTGCCGGTGGTTCGTTGCCCGGCGCCGAGTGTCCCGGCGCGCCTGTTTCGCCTGGCGCCGCTTGCGTCCCTCGTTCATGGCGGCGACGTTAGTAGCCGGCACCGACAAGACGATCAGACGTCTAGCGTTCGATACCGAGCCGGTGGGCCAGGTCGGGCCCACCGACCTTCGCGATGAACTCCGGGTCGCCGCAGACGACGAGTTGGTCTCGCGCCCTGGACAATCCGACGTACAGGCGCTCGCGTGAGCGTTCGAAGGCGCCCTTGTCGTTGACGACCAGCACGACGGCGCGCCGCTCCAGCCCTTTGAAGCCCAGGACGTGGCCGTAGAAGACCTGATCGGCGTCCCAGAAGCTGTCCCAGTATTTGTCGGTGCCTTCGTCCTGGCGGGCGATCTGTTCGGGGTGACGGCTGCCGGTGGTGAGCAGCGCGACGTCTTCGGGTCGCCAGCCTTCGCTCGAGGAGGGCGTCGATCTGGTCGTCGCCGGCGTCCATCGCGTCTTCGCGCGCGCACGGCACGAAGCGGACGTCGGGCCCGTCGCCGCCGAGGTAGCGCATCGGGTGGTCGACGAGCGGCTGGAACGCGGTGGCGATCTGGCGGGTGTTGCGGATGTTGTGGTCGAGGATCAGCGGCACGAGTGGCACCGGCGGGGTGCCCTGGCGGTCGAAGACGCGTTGGCCTTCGTCGCTGAAGACGTAGATGCCGCCGGTGTCGGGGTCGGTCAGTGCGGCGAGAAGGGGTTCCCACCAGCTGTCGGCGAAGTCCTGGGCTTCGTCGATGACGATGGAGTCGAACCGGTGGCCCGATGGGAGGTTGTGCGCGAGTTCGAGCATCTGCGCGGGCAGGTCGTGTTCGAAGAATTGTGCGGTCGCTTCGGTGCGCTCGGATTCGGCGGGGCCTTGCGCTGCGCCCCATTGGATTCCGAGGGTGTGGAACTCGCCGACGTAGCCGGGCTGCTGTCGGCGCGGCCAGTTCATGGTGATGCGTTTGAGGTAGGAGGCCAGGCCGTGGGAGTAGCAGAGGAGCGCGACGCGCTGACCGTCCTTGGCGAGGCGGCGCGCCTGTTCGGTGGCCATGAAGGTCTTGCCGCTGCCCGCTCCCCCGCGGACCTCGACGCGGTTGAGGAGTTTGGTGGCGTCGAGGATGACGGCCTGGTGTTCGGTGAGGATGTCGGCGGCGGCCTCGTTCTCCAGGGCTCGGGCGACGACGTCGCGCTGCGGCAGGCCGCGGCCGTTGAGGGCGGTCTGGAGTTGGTCGATGCCTTGGCTCGTCAGTAGGGGCCGGTCGATCTCGTGTTTGAGGAGGACGTCTCTGAGCCGGGCCGAAGGGTGGGGAGGTCGTCGCGGTCGACGACTTTCCAGCGCGGGCATTCGGGCAGCGCGAAGTGTTGCGGCAGTTGGCTATCGGGCAGGACGACGACGTGGTCCCACCGCAGCCGGCCCTGGGTCCAGCGGGGGTCGGATTCGATGAAGTCGCGCAGCGCGTAGCAAGCTTCGCGGGCCTGGCGGACCGGCTCGATGGTCTTGACGTGACCGCCGCGGCTCTGCTGCCACCACTTGTCGCCGTCGTGCCAGACCTCGCCGCCCTTGACCTCGACGCAGACGATGCCGGCGCCCTCGATGGCGACGACGAAGTCGATCTCGTGGTCCTTGAGGTGGTCGGTGACGCGCTGTCCGGCGATGACGAGGTCGTCGTCCTGGAGTTGCTCGGTGAGGAGCTGCCAGACCTTGCGC